>CBDDKI010000003.1:0-688936 GCA_965230145.1 Phototrophicaceae bacterium | reverse complement strand
ACGCTGAAGCTATCAAGTGGAATCTCGAGCGTTATGCAGATCCAGAAGTTGGTGCATCGCAAGGTGCAGACCTTGTTGGATTGTTGACAGAAGTGGTCGTGAACGACGAATATAGTCTCACGATTAATCTGAATGCACCCTTCGCTCCTTTGGTCTTCCTTCTTTCTGGAATTGAAATCGTATCGCCAACAGCCTATGAGGCAATGGGACCTGATGAATTTGGTCTGAATCCAGTCGGCGGTGGACCTTTCCTATTCAAAGAACTAAATACAGGCAACTATCTTCTCCTTGAAAGAAACCCAGATTACACTTGGGCTCCTGAAGAAATTTACGAGAATCCAGGACCAGCTTATTTAGATGAGTTGCAAATTCTCTTCTTGGGAGAAGAACAGACTATTTATGCGGCACTGGAAACAGGTGAAATCACTGTTGCAGGTGTACCCACTCAAAACCTTGGTGCTGCTCAAGACAATTCAGATATAATGATTAACTCACAAATGATGGATCAAATCCGTTATGTGGGTTTCAATACATCTAAGGCACCATGGGATAATGTAGACCTACGTCGTGCTTTTTGCTTATGCCACAAACCGCGTTGAGTTGGTCACGCTAGCATACGATGATGAGGCTGTTGCACTCTATCAGCCACTACCGCCGACAATCTGGGGGCATAATCCTGAGCTTGATGCAGATGCTCCTCATTATGATCCAGAAACCGCAATGGCGTTGTTAGACGAATTGGGTTATGTCGATGTCGACGGCGACGGTGTGCGCGAACAACCAGATGGTAGCCCATGGGTCGTACCCTTTACTACGGGTTCAGATGATGAATGGCGCAGAATGGCTGAGGTACTAGAATCACAGTGGAGTGATATTGGAATTCCAGTGGAGATTGAATTGATGGACTTTGGATCAATGTTGGAATTGACAACAACGGGTGAACATGATGTATTCTTGTCTCTCTATGGCTATCAAGATCCGTTAATTCTGACCTACTTCTTTGATCCTGAACGTAAAGGTGGTAGTAATCGCGCCTGGTATTCTACAGAGGAACTAAGTGCACTGTTAGCTGCCGCTGATTCGGATATGAACCAAGAAACTCGCTATCAGACTATTACAGAAATCAGCCAGTACCTAATCGATGAATCACCTTGGGTTTACTTGCTTGTTCCCAATGCAATTAGTGGTGTTCGGTCTGAGTTACAAGGCTGGGAATTTCACCCCGATGGTAGTTTCCTTTACTGGACTGATGCTTATTTTGAGGTAGATGAATAAGCCTATTAATAGGTTCTCAAGAGAGATTCCTGTTAGGATCTAATGTAGAATCTCTTTCCTAAAAATATACCATTGCCCCTGTCAAATAACATAAAGCTATTTTGTGTAGGCATTATGATATTGGAGGGGCTTTTTAGTTGGAGGAAAATGATGACTAAATACATCATGCAACGTATTGTGATAGCAATACCCCTCATATTAACTGTCGTAACCATTGTATTCTTGATGCTCCGCATTGGCTTGCCGGGTGATCCTGCTCAAATCATGGCTGGAGATCGTGCTACACCCGAATTAATTGAACAGGTTCGCAAGAACTTGGGACTTGATCGCCCGATCTATGAACAGTATTTCATCTTTTTAGGGAATGCAATGCAAGGTGATTTAGGTCGTTCGGTAAAATTCCGAGAACCTGTTCTCGATGTGATTTTAAAGGCATTTCCATTTACCATCATTTTAACGTTAAGTAGCATTTCGATCGGTACGATTATCGGGATTTTCGTTGGGGTTATTACTGCCTTGAAGCGCGGGACTTGGATCGATAACCTAGCCACAGTCCTAGTTGTGTTTTTATATTCGGTTCCGACCTTCTGGCTGGGGCTGATGTTAATTCTAGTCTTTTCAGTAAATCTCCGCCTATTACCAGTTCAAGGTGCAGGTACATTTCAGCACTTTATTCTACCAACCTTAAATCTCGCAGTCGGGCAGATTGCTCTTATTGCCCGACTTACTCGGTCTGGCATGATTGAAGTCCTTAATGCAGATCATGTTCGTACTGCACGCTCTAAGGGATTGCCTGAATATTTGGTTATTTTTCGCCACACTCTAAAAAATGTTTTGATCCCCATTGTAACAATTGTTGGTCTGTCATTTGGGGCGTTATTAGGTGGGGCTATTATCACCGAAACTATTTTCGGCTTACCAGGAGTTGGTAGTTTAGCAATTGATGCCATTCTGAACAGAGATTATCCAATGATCCAAGGAACAGTATTGCTTGTTGCTATAACCTTTATTTTTGTAAATCTGGTTGTGGATATACTGTATGCCTTTATTGATCCTCGCATTCGTTATACCTAGCTCTAAAAAATCTATCACCTACAAGTGAGTTATTTAGAAATTACGGTTTGAGGAGTAATTTAAATATGCCAGAACCTAAATCGCCAGCTATACCTGCTGAACTAAAACACCATCGCAATCTCTATTATCAAGGGGTGCAACAATTCATTAGCAATCCTGTTTCTGTCGTCGGCTTGATGGTGCTTATTATCATCTTATTTTCCACTATTTTTGCATCACAGCTTACACCTTATGATCCCTTACAACGCGATACCCCTGCACGTCTCTCTGCACCCTCTTGGAATCACCCCATGGGTACAGACGCTCTGGGACGCGACATATTGAGTCGGGTGCTACACGGTGGTCGTGTTTCATTAAAAGTCGGTTTCTTTTCCATCTTTGCATCTGCATTGGTTGGTATCCCTCTAGGTCTAATAGCAGGCTATTTCGGAGGTATGGCTGATAACATCATTATGCGTGTTATGGATGTCATTTTAGCATTTCCCGGTCTGGTACTCATCATCTGGTTGGTAGCAGTTTTAGGCTCTAGCATTACAATGCTTATACTTGCAATTGCATTCTTCTTCGTACCAACTTATACACGGCTTATTCGTGGAACGGCTTTATCTCTAAGAGAAATTGAATATGTTCTGGCTGCGAAAAGCGTTGGCGCCAGTTCAATTAGAATTTTGTTTCAACATATCTTACCAAATGCAATAGCTCCTGTGATTGTTTTAACGACCCTTAGTATCTCAGGGGCAATTATTACCGGTGCCAGTTTAAGTTTTCTAGGATTGGGGGTTCGCCCTCCTACTCCTGAATGGGGTGCTATGCTTGCAGATGGACGAGGTTATCTACGTAATGCATGGTGGATTGCTTTTTTCCCGGGCATGACAATTACCCTAGTTGTATTAGCCGCAAATGTTGTAGGAGATGGACTTCGTGATGCACTTGACCCTAAAGTTTTCCGAAAATAGTATTATGCCATATTGGAGAAAAGTAAGATGAACAAATTTGAACAATTATGTAATTTATCAGAACAGTTAATGGCGCAGAAAGATTTACCGGGCATGGGTTTAGCCGTTCTTCATGAAGATAAAATCCAAGCAGCTGGGTTAGGTATAACCAGCGTCGATCATCCGCTAGATGTGACAGCTGATACACTTTTTCAGATTGGTTCAATCTCGAAGACAATGACCGGAACTGTTGCCATGTGTTTGATTGAGCAAAAAAAACTCGAACTCGATGGCAATGTTAGAGATTACATTCCTGATTTCAAAGTTCAAGATAAGGACGCATCCGAAAAAGTAACTATTCGCAATCTGTTTACTCATACAGGCGGTTGGACGGGGGATTATTTCCATGAGACAGGGCGTGGTGATGATAATCTTAAACGCTATGTAGAAGATATGGCTAGCCTGCCGCAATTAGCACCTTTAGGAGAATTTTTCTCTTACAGCAATTCTAGTTATGCACTGCTTGGTCGCATCATTGAAGTTGTGACTGGTGGCGTGTTTGAAACCATTATGCAAGACATGCTCTTTGATCCGCTAGGAATGACAAGTGCAACGTATGACCCAACAGTAGCAATGACACATCGTTTTGCAGTCGGACATGAAACGAAGAATAATACAACAAGTGTTAAGCGCCCTTACGCCATGCCGCGAGCAGTTAACCCGATGGGTGGTGTGCTTTGCAATGTGGGTGATATGCTACGCTATGCTCGTTTTTACTTGAATGGTGGTATAACGGATAAAGGTGACCGCTTACTTCAAGTAGAAAGTATAGCAAAAATGCACACGCCTCAAGTCAATGTTAAAAAAGGTTTTAATATTGGATTATCATGGGTGCTTGGCGAGGTATCTGGAAGTAAGACGGTGTGGCACAATGGCGGTACTGTAGGACAACTTGCCTTATTAACACTTATTCCTGAGCATAATTTTGCTTTTGCTGCCGTAACTAACAGTGATCAAGGAAGTTTAGTTTATAGTGCAGTACAAAAAGAAGCCTTCAGCTTATTTCTTGGAATAGAAACACAGGCAGAAAGCGAAGCGCAAAATATTGAGCAATCAGAAGTAGATCTGCTTGAATTTGTCGGACTCTATAGTCGTCCATTTCTTGATTTAGAAATTGGCTTAGTTGGAGAGAAGTTAGTTGGCTTTATCACTCCAAAGCAGGCTTTCCCTAGCGAAAACACGCCTCTTGCTACGCCACAACCACCGATGACGCTGGAGCTAAAAGATAATACACTATTAATTAAAGATGGTATGAGCGAAGGTGCAACTATTGATATTCTACGTAATACCAATGGTAGTATTGGTTGGCTACGCTTTGGTTCACGCTTATTACCTAAAATAACAGGATAAACTGAGTTTGACAATATAATTCTCAAAATTGTGTTTATAGCCTTCAAAGTTGCCAGTCTGCTATTGTATGCCAGATGTCGGTGATGCTTCAAAATAAACAAGGATATAGTTGTTCAACCTTTGTTTGATTATCTTTGCTATGATAGTCTGCAAGTATTCTACACTTTTAAGACATTCAAAAAAATTAATAATTTTTATTATATTGAAAATCAATTACATCCTTACTATTTATCCAGTAAAGATTAAACCGATTGTTACGATTTGATTGGGGTAGACATCGAGTTTCACTTGTCCGGTATCATCTAAAATGAGTTGTTCTTGCGGTTCTTCTTTGAGATTGAGTCGGTGCACCGATGAAAGTGGGTGGTTCATTATCAGGTAGCCTTTGTCGTTTCATTGGTGAAATTGCCCCGTTACGGTAGAGACTGGTTATAAGGTAGGGAAATTATTGATTGAACGCTTAGAATACCGTGATAAAGACCATCAACATATTATATTACCAACACAATTAATGGTGCGCGGGTCAACACAGCGATATAACCTAGATTGAGAGACTATCAGCCATCATTTTCTGCTCTAATCATGACTTTAAGTGTGACTATTTTCTTTTTCGACAACGTAATTTGGATAGACTGAGCTTCAATCGGTAACGCTTCTAAAGAATTTTCTCGTAAATCAGCTAAGTGCGCCTCAGCTAATGAAATAGGAAAATAGATTGTCGCTTCCGTCGCCTCATCAGATGGATTATATAGGCGTAAGATTATCGCAGAGCCATCTTCCGATTGCTTAATGCTACTCAAAACGGCATTTTTGCCTTCGACACGTATGCCTTCAACCTGTGCAGGTCTATTATTCTCATTGGTCGGAACTACTGTAATAGCTCGAACACCACTTAAGAATTGTTGTGCTTCATGCCAAACTTCAGCTTCATCCCATGTACTATGGTGTGGGTAAAGGCATAAGCTGAATGTTAATTCTTTTTGTAACTGGGCTTCTGGCGTGGGGATACCGGGACCTGCACCGCCAATAATTGTTGTTGGGTCGGTTCTTGCGCCTAAATATCCAACTGAACGCAAGAGGGTCACAGCAATATCCCGTTGATATTCGCGTCGGTCAACTGCAAATTCATACAAACCTTCAGCTATGACCGTCAAACCGCCTGATTCGCTTGTGCTAACATCTGCCCAACCGTGCATCGGGAATACGTCTGGCGCATCTTCGACCCACCAATCACCTTGTTCGACAGGCTTTGGCTTAATAGGACGAGTTAGCGCATCAAACTGCATGGCACTTGTCGCTACATGTGTATTGGATGGCACAGGGAAACGCATCCGCAAACGATGGTCTTTGGCACGATTATCGACCTTCACATTGATTTCGAGGCATTTGCTGCCATCACGCAAAATCAAATCAATGCAAATCGGACAAATCACAAGCTCATCGCGCCGTTTTTCGCGTGCATCATCTAAGCCAACAGGTAGGGCAAAGTCATATTCAATGCGAATGTGTTGCAGAGCCACATCATTACCCATACGTGAAATCCTTGCTTGTAGTCCATGACTCGTATAGGTACGGTTGAATGGAGGTGGTGAAAATGTATAGCCATCACCGTTATCGCCACTATCTTCCAGCAAACCCAGCCCTCTATAGTTTGTGTCCTGTGCTTTGACATACATATCAAACGTGCCATTTGCTTGCACAGTCACTTTCAAATGGTCATTTTGCAAGACATGCTTATCCACAAGTTGAGGTTGTCCCCAATGGGTTGGCTTAGGGTCTGTTTTTACATAATAGGAGGCGTAACCATAGGCAGGGATTCTAGCGCGGAAACTAGCGCGTACCCGATGAATATCGATTACACCGCGTGGTCCTGATGCCAATGCGATAGCTGATGTTGTCTTTTGGATATTATGGACTTGTAGAGGAATTGCATCACCCTCATGCGAGCGAATATGAACGCCTCTAAAAGTGATTTCAGGCAAATTTGGCATCCCATAGAGCCAATCAGCGCGGGTGTTGACATCTTTAACATCAAGATAATGTGAATCCATGGTAATTTCGGGTGCTGGTTTAAGACCTGCGAGAGCTTGTTGCTTGAGCCAATAGTCAGGCAAGTCAATATCAATCGTGATAACCTCATCACGCTCCCAAGGAATTGCGTTGAACACAGTAACCGCAATCTCGTCCTCATCCACAGCATAATCAATCTGTTCTGCATAGAGGTGAAAACGTTCTTCGGTGAGGTAATCTGCAATTTCTTGCGCCCATTCAAAGCGTGTTGTCATTTGACGATGTACTTCATCAACAGAGCATCCGCCAATAGAATCATGAGGGTGATTTTTCAGTAACCATTTCCAAGCTGTCCATAAATGTCCTTGAGGATAATCAGCAACACCTTGTATCCATGCTAAGGTTGCCCAAGGTTCTGCCCAATTTTCAAGTGAGTTTAAGGTCTGGGCATTATGAATTTTGTTATCAACACGCGACGATAGCACGTTGTAGAGTAGAAAATTCATACTCCCTTCGGTACGAGGCACATCACGCAATTCGCCATAAACTGTTTCTAAATCTTTGCCTTCGACGGATTGTTTTAAAGCTGACCAAAACTCCTCAAGCGAGGCATGAGTAAATTCCATATCATCAAAGGTGTCATTGGCAATATTGATAGTCATCGGCAGGTCTGCGCGGGCTTCAACATGGTCTACGCCTTGCATTGCTAGCAATACCTTAGCTGTTGCACGTTCGGCTTTGTAATACGCTGTCGCACGTAAATCATACGCCCCTCGCTGAGGGTCATCTGCCATTGCGCCTAAATCACTATAGCCGATTTCAGTCGACATATGATGCAATAAAATGCGTGAGCCATCAGGGGATTCCCACCATAATTCGCTTTGTCGATTACCTGAATCTAGCCCACGGAAATTCATACAATTATCAAGTCCAAAGCCTTGAAGTATCTGTGGTAACTGAGCAATATGCCCAAAGGTATCAGGGATATATCCAACCTCCATCCGATGTCCGTATTCTGATGACATCCTATCACCTAAAAGTAAATTACGGACTAAACTTTCAGCACTGGTCAAAAATTCATCAGGTAATATGTACCAAGGTCCAACCATGAGGCGACCCGACTTAACATGCTTCATGAGTGTTTCGCGCATTTCTGGGTGAATTTCCAGATAATCTTCTACAATAATCGTTTGACCATCCAGATTAAAAGTTTTGTAATCGGGGTTAGAATCTAAGATAGTGAGGAGTTTGTTCATCAAACGGACTAGACGAACTCGAAAAAGCTGAAATGACCCATACCATTCTCTATCCCAATGGGTGTGTGGGATAACAAATACTTGATATTTCTCAGTCATAATTTTTCATCTTTTAATGTAATTGTCCAATTGGTTAATAAATAATCATTATCTACTTGATAAGTAATCGTTGTTGGTTGAACCCCATTATCCCAATTTGCTGTACTGCGTGAAAAACGAATCGTGGGGATGACTTCGTTCTCCCAATCGGCAAGATGCGTTAGGGCGATTTTTAAGGGGAAAGTGACAGGCGCACACTGGATAGTTTTTGTAAGCGCATCATAGCTAAGTCCAGCAAGGGCATATAATAAACCGAAACCACAAGCAGGGCGTGGATGTCCATCGACCATTGGGTAGGAGTGCGTTTCGCCAGCATAGGTATGGTCAGCAATTGCGCCTCCCACGACCATCAATTCATTGGCAACTTCTAAGATGGTGGTATCTTCATAGCTGACATATTCACCATGCCCAAGATAACGCTTCACATGGTCACTCATATCAATGCCCAAATAAGCTGCAATACAATCACGCCATAAATTTTGAGTCAACCAACCACGTATATCAACTGTACTATGCACACATCCATGTTCACGCATCGTACGTCGTGTACTACTAATTAAATCAATCCGCAGTTTGTCTAAATTAATGTCCATATCCATGTTACTGCGAAGAGGGTAGAGTAGTCCGTGTGTTGTCCACATCGAATAATGATGAAAGGACGACGCATCAGCAAACGAAATCGGATAATGGTCGCCAAGCCAGCCTGCTTCTAAAGTCTGATTAATGCGCTCAATTTGAATGCTACATTTATTGCCTAAGCTAGACTCTTGTAGATAATCTGCGATTTGCCGAACGGCACTATACGTGGCTATTAAACGTACACCATGATACGATTGTTCTTCTGAGGCTGTAATCAATCCACTGCCCCAATCGTTGGTGTTATCAGCAAATTTATTCGGTAGCCCACTGCCAGTCGTATCCGCATCAATGAGAAATTCAACGAGTTCTTGGATGATTTGTTGATTTTCAGCTAAGATGCTATCATCGCCAGTCGTGCGCCAATAATGATGCAATAAGAGCAAATAATTACAATTTTCCTCGACCTTCATGGCACTCGTATCGCCACCGTAGCGATTGCCTGTTGCTTCCAAATGTTGACCAACATCATGTGCCATATAGCCACTTTGAGAGATATAGTAATCTGCCCATTGGCTGAGCATCCGCTTGACTAAGTCTGTCCAATATTGAAAGAAAAATAAGCACAATTGGTAATCAACATCGAGGGTCGAATGATAAGCCCCAATTTCCATCATCGAGAACCAGTCATCTTCTGCCCACCATGCGTTTGAGGCAATACCTTTGAAGGATGACGACAAAATATCCTTTAATTCAGGTGCGACACTTGCTTCTAATATCGTTGCTTCAAATAGTTGCCCCTTACGAGCAATCGCCTCGTTATTATTTTTCCACCATGTCAGCACAGCCTTGGCATCATCCCAGAGCGTGGTATAGCCAAATTTAAGTTTTCGTCCTTTTTGGTTTAAAGTTGCTTGAGGAATATACCCGACATGATAGAAGCGAACACTATCACTTGCACCTGAATTTAGAGAGATAACCTTACTCAGTCTGCCGTTATCATCCACTTGTACATCATCGCCAGCCACTATCTGCTCAAATGTCAGATTGTCGATACCGTCATGGTCGATGCCATCAGGAAATACAATATCAGTTATAGACCGAACCCCATTCGGTATCTGCTCACTATTTGGCAATGGCAATTCAATGAAAATTTCTGCATTTATGGTATTGGCTGTCGGGTTGTGAACCTCAATATCAATACAATAGGCTGGGGCACAACTATACTCAAAATTTTGCGGATAAAATGTCGAGCGAAAGGTGAATTTTGCTTCTAAATCAAGTTGTGAATCATAGCTATCAAATACAGTCATGAGTGGAGTAATGTGTTGCTGGAGCGTATCGAAGATAGTGCCCTCGCTAAAGGGCAAGATACGCTCTACATCCTCAACTTTGATGCCAATCTTCGCGGTTTCGCTACTGATAATTTGTGGGCATGTACTAATGCTGATTCCAATATCGTCTGATTTTTGCCAATCAAAATAATGAAATGTTCCTAACGGAAAAGCACGATATTGTTTGGCATTTGGGTGCATCAGAACAGTAAAGCGTGAGCCAAAACAAGCGATAATTGAATCATATAACATCATAAATAACCTCTACATTTTGACACTGCCAGCCGTCATGCCCCTCACGAGATAACGCCTTGCAACGATATAAAGTAAGATTGATGGCGCACTATAAATGACCGAGAGAGCAGTCAAGAAACCGAAATCCACACTGCCGACATTCCCAAATGCTCGATATAAGCCCATCGCAATTGGGAAGGTATCAGGTGAGCGCAAAATGATGAGCGGAATCAAAAAGTCGCCCCAAGCCGCTAGAAAAGCAAATAAGCCCGTAACAGCAATGCCCGGTCCTGTTAAAGGGAAGATGATGCGGATTAATCCACCGAGGCGGGTACAACCATCTAACCAAGCGGATTCCTCGAGTTCTATCGGGATGCCGTCGATAAAGCCTTTCATAATCCACAAGGAAATCGGTAATTGCATTGCCGATACAATCAGAATTGCGCCTTCAAAACGGTTTACGAGGTCAAGCCGAACTGAAATACTGAATATCGGAACGATAACAGCCGTAATTGGCATCACCCTTGCCAACAGTAAAGAATACATGAAGATACCTTTACCCGGGAACGCCACACGTGATAAGGGATACGATGCAAGCGTGGCTAAGAAAGTGGTTAAAAGCATTGTGCCAATCGCCAAGATGAAGCTATTTCGTAACCACAAGACAATATCGCCTTCTTGAAAGAGTTGTGTGTAATGAATAAGTGTGGCTTGTTGAGGTATCTCCCAAGAAGAACTCGGCTCACTGTTGATTGACGCAATAAGTAGCCAAGAAATGGGTCCAAAGAAGAACAGAAAAATGATGAGATAGAAGAGATAACGTCCAATTCTTTGTGACATTTAATTCTCCTCTGCCCAATCCACCTTGATGAAGCGAAGATATATCAAGGCAAGCACGAGATTAATCAATAACATAATCACAGACGCAGCAGAGCCATAGCCAATCTCGCGATATTCAAAGGCGTTGCGATAGATATAAACACCAATAACTTCTGAGCGCCCTAAAGGTCCTCCGCCTGTCATAGCGAAAACGATGCCAAAGACTGAAAACGACCCCATCGTAATGAGAATAAAATCGAGCAATATTGTATAGCGGATTAGCGGCAAGGTGATGAAGCGAAATTTCTCCCAGCGCGATGCACCATCAACTGAAGCCGCATCATATAATACTGTTGGGATAGCTTCTAATGCTGAGGAAAAGAGCAACATGGTAAAAGCTGTACCACGCCAGATATTCACAATGATAATTGAGAGTAGCGGGGAATCAATTAACCAACGATGCTGTTCTAAACCGAAAGCAAGCAGAATTTGATTTGCCGAACCAGACTGGAAATTCAAGATACTTGCCCATATATAAACGGCAACAATCTCTGGGATGACCCATGCCAATAAGACACTACCACCAATCAAGCCTTGATTGACGATACCTGCATTTTTGAGTAAAAGAGCTAATGCAAACCCAATCAGAAATTGACCGACAAACGCTGAACCAAAGACAAAAACGAAACTTACTTGTAGTGAATTCCAGAATTGCGGGTCAGCTATTAAGCGAACATAATTCTCAAGCCCGATATATGAAGGATTTCTTGCATTCGGTCCGAGCAAACTTTGGTTTGTAAAACTTACAACAATTGCCCAAGCCGCAGGAAATAATACGAATACACCCACTAAGATGAGGGCAGGTAAGATAAAAATGAGTAACGATAATTCATTAATTCGTCGTCGGCTAATGCGACGATTGAGAAAATAAATGTACTGTGCGTCGGATTGCATAACAGCATTTCATTCCTAATTTTTGCATCCGAATAATGTTGGCTTTGTCTTGTACATAAGGAGAGATTGTATTTCCTATATACTTGGCATAGGGAAGGATTTATGCAGATTAAGAATTTAATTGAACAAGATTTTTCGGCGGATGGCATAGATGCCATCCCTACATGAATCGCCATTTTTAGGGCGTTGGTGTAGGGTCGAGATCTATCTCGACCGTTTTATTTCTTATCGAATTATTTTCTTAAAGAGCATGAACCCTCCCCTACAAATAAAGCATTACTTATTTATGTAGCTCTTTATACTATTCAGTAATACGTTTCACATTATCTGAACCCACAATACCTTCGACTGCCTCTGCAAAGAGTGCCATCGCTTCTTCAGCCGTTGCTTCGCCTAGCATAATCCGTTCGGTTGCAATTTGAATTTGCTCAGAAACGCGATTATAGTCTGAACTGAGTGGGCGGAATGACTGATAGGGCATCACTTGTTCTGTAATTGCCGCTACATGGTCATCATCTGCTGACGCATCTAAGCGTGTTGGAATACCACCAACGCCTTCTGTATACGTCGAAATTGATTCTGCACTGCTCATAAATTGGACAAATTCCCATGCGAGTTCTGGATTGTCGGTTGTGCTGGAAATTGCCCAACCCCAACCACCACCCATACCAACGAAGTCATTTCCATCCATGCCAGCACCAGGTTCACGCGCAGGCATTGGTGTCCACGCGAGTACCTCGTCACGGTTTTCAATGCCCCAAGGACCATCTGGCGCATAAAGCCCCCAAACGACATTGACAGCAACAGCCATACCAACATCACCATTAGATAAACCCTCTTGCAACCAGAAAACCCAAGGTTCAGGTTCCATAAAGGGTTCGGCTAGAGAATAATCTTCGCCGAACATGGTTTCGTAGAATGTGAAGGCTTCTAACAAAGCAGGACTTTCTACGACCCACATGCCATCGCTTGCGTCAAATAGGGTACCCCCTGCGCCTCTAAAGAGCATGAAGAAACCATCCATCGTTGTGCCTTCGCCCCAAATCGTGCCCGATTCAACTTCCATCGGAATTACATCAGGTACATTGGCTTGAATTGCTTCTGCCGCTGCGAAAATCTCATCCCAGCTAGTGGGTGCAAATGGCATTTCAATACCTGCGGCTTCTAAAATATCACTACGATAGAACAACACACGGGTATCGGTGTTATACATAATCGCATAGACCGAGCCGTTCATAGATGGCATGTCTTGCATCCCTTGTGGGAAATTCGCCCAATCTTCCCAATCAGCAACTAATTCATCTAATGACATGATGAGTTCTGCTTCTACAAATTCAGGAATTGATTCTGAGCTAATGGAAAAGACATCAGGACCTACATCAGCACTGAAATCGAGTAGCAACTGGTCATTGTAACCTTCCGTTGGCTCATTGATTGTGACTTCAACTGTGATACCTTCTTCTGCCTTCATCGCAACAAATTCTTCAATGAGGGCATTGACTGTTTCTGAGCGTGGGTCGCCCGGGAAAGAAATCGTAAGTGTATTATCGTCTTGGGTGAGAGCAGTTCCAGCTAAGGTGAGGAACAATGCTATGCTGATAGTTAAATTAAGAATAGTTCTGAGTTTAAACATTCTATGACTCCATAAATTTATTGAACAAAATAGTTTAGTTACAGATGCGTCCTGCCATAGACCTCCTTCGTATCTACTCAATAAGCGCGATGAATTAATCTGTATCCCAAGGGTTTGCGCGCTGATTTTCTTTATAAAGCATAGGGAAGTAAGGACCAGCAAATGCGTCGCCATCTTGACCACTTAATAAGCGCACACTATTGTGAGCATCAGCAGGTGTGCCCGCCTGATACCGTGTGCCATCAGGAAGTAAATGCAACACAAGCGATAATCTTGGGCTATTACTGAGGTTAGGACGACTACCGTGAATCGTTAAGCAATGATGAAAACTCACAGAACCCGCTGGCAAAATAGCAGGGACTGTTTCAAAGGGTTTGCCTGAACTTTTTTCAATAGATTTTTGTAGTTTCTCTAAATCTTGGGCGAAGAAATCACTCCCGTCTTGTAAGCCCCATTTGTGACTTTCGGGTACAAATTCTACACAGCCGTTCTGCTCATCGACATCGACTAAGGCAATCCATGCGGTAAGCATTTCAGCAGGTTCGGCACATTGCCAATAATACCAATCTTGATGCCAACCCACTGCGCCAGCTTGTGTATCAGTTTGAGGTGGTTTATGGAGGAGTTGGTCGTGCCATAAACGGATGCCAGACACGCCTGCTAACTTTGCGGCAATTGCGCCAATAGTAGGGTTCAGAGCTAATTTTGCTAAAACTGAATCTGACCAGTGGCTATTATCTATTTTTACGATGGAGTCTATTGGAGCGCCAGCCTCAAGACTACGACTATGGGGCGAGCGACCTGTTTCATACTCACCAGCTACTACTTTAGCATGATGCTGACGAATGGCTTCTAACTCATCGTCGCTCAACACTTTTGGACCAATCCAATATCCTTCTGATTGGTAAAAATCAATTGCATCTTGTGTAACAATCTGGTCGATGTCTTGCACAAATCTTCCTCTCAATAATTGTTCTCTACGATGTTGAAATTTCAATGATTTATATTTTTATTAATCATTTACTTGCTAATATTTTCTAAAATACTATATCACTTTCAAAAAATTTGCAAATAATCTAAAATTTGACAAAATAAATGAAAATAGCTATGCTTGAGGCATTATGAAATTTGACTATAGAATTCCTTCTCAATTATGAATAATGATGGCACTTTATTGGCAGTAGAAAGAAAATCTCGAATACTAGCTGTCCTGCAACGCGAGGGCACAGTAAGAACAGCAGAATTAGCGGAGATGCTCAATGTATCTGCTATGACTATTCGCTCGGATTTACGCGAGCTTGAGAAAGAGGGGGAGTGTGAGTTAATCTGGGGTGGGGCAGTCTCAAAAACACCGCCTTCAGACCAAGAAGCTCTATTGCAAAGACGGACTGAGTTAAATCAAGCATCGAAACAACGCATCGGCAATAAAGCATCCCAATTTGTCGAAGAAGGGCAAACAATCTTCATTGATGCAGGCACAACAACGGTTGAGCTTGTGCATCATTTACCGCGTGACCTCGATTATTTACGGGTGATTACACCGGCGTTGAATGTAGCCGTTGCGACGACTTACTATCCTTACATTGAACTTATCATGCCCGGCGGTGTTCTTCGTAATCTAACACGGTCACTGATTGGAGCACAAACAACACGCTCATTAGAATTATTCAATGCCGATATGGTTTTCTTGGGAACGGGTGGTTTCAGTGTTGAAAATGGTGTAACAACGGGTAACATCCTTGAAGTTGAAGTTAAACGAGCGATGGTCAAGCAAGCCAAAAAAATTATAGTGACTGCTGATAGTAGCAAATATGGGCGTACTCATTCATTAAATGTTGTATCGTTAGCAGATGTCAATGCCATTATCACCGATAATCAACTCAGTGATGATGACGCAGACTCTATTACGCAAGTTGGCGTAAATCTTTATCGCGTATGAAAACCTCGCAAACTAATCATAGCCAATAATATCAGGGTGGCAAGGTATGGATAAATCATGGCTAGATACTGACCTCATCAGAACTCATAGCCTTGATATGCGTCAATTTATGGGCTTTCGTGAATCGACCTTAGCCAATGGAATGCGAATCATAGATGTCTATAATAGTAGTGGGCTGACCTTCACCATTTTGCCCGATAGAGGCATGGATATTTGGAGCGCTCATTATAAAGGCATGCCTCTAACATGGATTGCACCAGCTTCTCCTCATTTACCAGATTTTGGACGCAGTTGGCTTGAACTTTTCAATGGGGGCTTGCTCACAACATGTGGATTAACCCATGTAGGACCACCTGAAGGCAAGCGAGATATTCACGGGAATTACACGCGCTTACGAGCAACTGACCTCAAAACAGAGCAACATGCACAAGTCATCCGCCTAACTGGCTCAATATACCAATCCTCTCTTTTCGGGGAACAACTCTTACTCAAACGCACCTATAATCTCACACTCACTAAACCACGCATTCATATCTACGACGAAGTACAGAATATCGGTGATGAACCAGTGCCGTTCATGATGCTCTATCATTGTAATCTCGGTTATCCGATGGTGCGTTCAGGAACAGAACTTATCACGGCTAGTGAGGTCTATCCGCGTGATGCGGATGCCCAAGCAGGATTATCAAATTGGCAAACTTATGAGAGTGCCACTGTCGGTTACGCTGAGCAGGTCTTTTTCCACCATAGTAAAATGTTGACGGGTCATCGTGACTTTGCAACAGTCGCACTAATCAACAAGGATATAGGTCTAGAGTTTTCATGGGATACAAAAACGATGCCGTATCTCACACAATGGAAAAACACACGACAGGGCATCTATGTTTGTGGGATTGAACCTGGGAATTGCATCCCCGAAGGGCAGAATTCTGCGCGTGAAGCTGGTCGCTTGTGTGTACTAGAACCGCAAGAAAAGCAACAATTTGAGTTGTTTATTGAGATATTAGATGGTGAAGATGATATCAATCGAAGCCAAAACAACATTAAACATCTGCGAGAACATGGTGAACCCATCAGCAATTGCGAACTACCCATATATAACAATATCTAGGAGAATTTATGTCGGTTGAATATCGTCTAAATCGCTTATTTGCCCCTGACGGAAAGTGCTTTGATGTCGCTGTCGATCATGGTTTCTTTGGCGAAACGCGCTTCCTTACAGGGATTGAAGACATGCACACAGTCATTGATATTTTGCTGGATGCCAATCCTGATGCAATTCAATTGAGTATTGGACAAGCCCCTTTATTACAAGGGGTATCTGGCAAAAGTAAACCAGCCCTCGTCTTACGAACAGACATCGCAAATTTATATGGTAGCCAGTTACCAAGCAAATTATATAGCCGTATCATTCAAGAACCTCTAGAACAAGCGATACGTTTGGATGCAAGTTGTGTGGTAGCGAATTTATTCATGTTGCCGAATCAACCCGAAGTTTGGGATCAATGTGTACAAAATATCATGATTTTAAAGCCCCTGTGTGAGCGTTATAGTATGCCCTTGATGGTTGAACCGCTTGTGATGAAAGGCAATGATGAGCGTGGCGGATATATGGTAGACGGTGATATAGATAAAATTATGCCTCTCGTCCGTCAAGCAGTCGAATTGGGCGCAGACATTATCAAAGCTGACCCCTGCGATGACGTTAGTGAATATCATCGAGTCATTGAGGTGGCAGGTGGTAAACCTGTGCTCGTGCGTGGCGGTGGCAAGGTATCAGACGAGGAAATATTGCAACGGACTTATGACCTGATGCAACAAGGAGCGAAAGGCATCGTCTATGGTCGAAATGTCATTCATCACCATAAACCAGCAAGCATGACTAAAGCTCTAATGGCAGTCGTTCATGATAACGCCACACCTGAACAAGCTATAAAGCACATTGAGGAAACAACTCATGGCTAAAAAAGAGATACGTTTTGGCATCATTGGGCTTGGTTTGATGGGGCGTGAGTTCGCTAGTGCAGTCGCCCGTTGGATGCACCTGCTAGACCTTGATTTCACCCCAGTTATAACGGGAATTTGTGACGTAAATCCTTCTTTATTTGACTGGTTTACTGATAATTTCGACTCAATTATTATCAAAACCAGCAACTATCAAGATTTATTAGACAATCAACAAATTGATGCAATTTATTGCGCTGTACCTCATAATCTACATCAGCAATTCTATATCGACATTATTCAGGCTGGTAAACATTTATTAGGTGAAAAGCCCTTCGGTATTAATAAAGAAGCGAATGATGCTATCTTGCATGTTATCAAAGAGCATCCTGATGTATTTGTACGTTGTTCCTCAGAATTTCCTTTTTATCCCGGCGCACAAGAGGTTATCGATACAATTCGTCGTAACCCTTTTAGCAAAATCATTGAGGTCGAAGCGGGCTTCTTACACAGTAGCGATATGAACCCCAATAAAGCAATTAACTGGAAGCGGATGATTGAGATTAACGGGGAATATGGGTGTATGGGAGATCTCGGCTTACACGTTTTGCATATTCCTTTGCGTTTTGGATGGATGCCGAAGAATGTGCGTTCCTTATTGACGAACATCATGACCGAACGCTTTAACCAAGACGGTGAAAAAGTCCCCTGCGAGACATGGGATAATGCTTTCCTAGCCTGTGAAGTTGAAAGCGAAGAATACGGAAACTTTCCGATGTCTCTTAAAACCTATCGCATTGCACCAGGGGAAACCAATACATGGTATATTAAAATCCTTGGGACAAGTTTCAGCATTCAGTATTCAACACGCTATCCGAAATCACTTTATTCTATGTCGTATGAAGCTGGTGGAAAGCAAAGTTGGAGTGAGGAGAGCCTTGGCTATAAGAGTGCATACCCGACAATCTCAGGCGGGATTTTTGAGTTTGGCTTGCCCGATAGTATTTTACAAATGTGGGCATCTTTTTGTGATGAATTGAGTCACGGACGTGAGGGTATGACACAAGATTTTTACTGTGCAACGCCTCAAGAAACAGCACAGCATCATACGATATTGACCGCCGCACTACAATCACAAAAAGAAAATACACTGATTAATTTGTTATAAGGAGGCAAAGGATGGCATTAACACGCGAAGAACATGAAAGATGGCAGACTGTCGCTAAAAACTATCTTGATAGGGCAGGCATTATCCTAACTGATGAAGAATATACTAATTTAGAAATTGCTGATTTAGGGCTTGGAGAATTTGAAGAAACAGGATTAGCCCTCATTACCTATTATAATGATGAGAAATATTGTGCCAAAGAACTTATCCTCTTACCACAACAGACTTGCCCCCAGCATAAGCATCCCCGTATTCCTGAGCTAGAATATAACGGTAAGCAAGAGACCTTTCGTTGTCGTTGGGGCGAAGTTTATCTCTATGTTGAAGGTGAGCCAACTGAAAACCCGAAAGCGCGTCCACCTGAAAAACGTGCCGAAACCTATACTGTGTGGCATGAAATTATCCTCACACCGGGCGCACAATACACCATTCCACCTCAGACTTGGCATTGGTTTCAAGGTGGACCAGATGGCGCTGTGGTGAGTGAATTTAGTACCCGTAGTGTAGATGAAGCCGATATTTTCACAGACCCTGATATACAACGCATGCCAGAAATCGTGGATGATGAGGCTGACTAAATGGTCTACGATATTATCGTCAGTGGTCATCTATGTGCAGATTTAATACCCGACACATCTAATTTACCATTACAAGCTTTAGCTAATCCTGGCAAATTGTATGAAGTTGATGCTCTTAATATAGCAACAGGTGGCTCAGTTTCTAATACAGGAATTGCATTGCACACATTAGGTATCAATGTCGGCTTGATGACCACCGTCGGGGATGACTTATTAGGACGAGTAATCATTGCTAAACTGAAAGACCGTGAACCAAAATTAGGAGCTATGATTGCGGTACGTCAGGACGAAGCGAGTTCCTACTCAATTATATTGTCACCAGAAAATGCAGACCGAATCATTTTACATTGCACAGGAAATAATGATCATTTCGATGCTGATGACATTGATTTCGATATCGTCAGCCAAGCAAAGATATTTCATCTCGGGTATCCGCCACTACTGCCCAAACTTTATGCCAACAACGCCGAGTCCTTGATTTCTATTTTCCGTACAATTTACGAATCAGGTGTTTTGACCTCGCTTGATATGGCACATCCTGACCCTCAGGGGCTGAGTGGGCAAGTTAATTGGAACGATGTTTTACAAAATCTACTACCTTACGTTGATATTTTCTTGCCGAGTATAGAAGAAGTTGTTTTCATGATGCGCCGTTCAGATTACGACCAATGGAAAGGTGATATTTTGCCACAATTAACACGCGAATATCTCCATTCACTTGCTCAAGACTTATTAGAAATGGGCGCAACAATTGTCGGCTTTAAGTTAGGTGAACTCGGTTCTTACCTGTCTACGACTTTGGATGTAAACAAACTTGAACGTTTCAGAAAAATTGGGCTGGATATTAATAAATGGCAAGGGATAGATACGTGGCAGCCTGCATATGATGTTCAAGTTGTGGGTACGACAGGTGCTGGCGATTCTGCTTATGGAGGTTTTCTCGCAGCATTGATACGTGGCTTAGATGCTGACTCTGCAATGCGCGTGATGTGTGCTGTCGGGGCATGTAATGTAGAGGCGCATGATGCCAGTAGTGGGCTAAAGACTTGGGATGCAACAGTATCTCGTATCGATGCAGGATGGGAAGCCTCTAGCCTTCAATTGAAAAACGACTTGTTCCATCTTTAATCGGCATTAATGACACGAGATGTTCTAGTATCCAAGATATAAATGCACAAAAGAGTTTCTTATAACTACAGCAAATATGCTGAAATAGTGGCAAAATGGGTGGTTTAAGATGGCAGTAGAGGGTGTTCGTTCAGAAGAAGAGATGAATACTAAACAGATTAGGAGGCAGTTGTCTCCCAACCTAGTCTTTGGCATTTTAAGTAGCCCGTGAAAGATAATCACGGGTTATTTTTATATGGGTGAATGTTGAAATGTTTTAAAAAAGGCTCAGGAACGCATAGAAGCGTAGACAGTGTTCTTGAGAGCGGTCAGAAAGCCCAATTCTTCGACCCAATCATACGGTATGGATAAATATTTTCTCCGTAAACGCGCTATTGTGGAGAGCATTTATGACCAACTCAAGAATATTTCTCAAATTGAGCATACTCGCCACCCCAGTACAACTGGCTTCATCGTCAATTTGCTCGCTGGATTGGTTGCTTATTGCCACCAGCCCAGGAAACCATCTTTGGATCTACGCTTTCTACGCCAAATTGCTGTCATCTAAAGCAAAACTCACTGTTAATAGCAGATTATCCATTAGCAATGAGGAGCATGAATGCTTGTGAGATGTTCTATACGTCGTTGCAATACACATTACCCGATTTAATCTAATCCTCAGCACTTTTTAAGGTCGTCTAGTTTCTAAGGTCTAAATCTAAAATAACCGACTTATGGTCATTGTCTTATTCTTGATAAGAAATCTCACTATGATCTTTCTAATATTCAATACTTTATTGTTTTCAGGATATAACTGCCTCCATTGTATGTAGGGCATATTTCTCTACGGGTTGCCCACCTTTAATATGTTCTTCGATAATACGTCGTAAGGCTTTCTTGCTCGGACAGCGATACCAAATGCCATCAGGATAAACAATGAGCATCGGTCCTAGTTTACAAGTGCCGAGGCATCCTACTTTAGAACGTTTGATACGCACAGAGTCTTTACCAAGTAGTTTACGCGCTTCTTTCATCAAGTCTTTACCATCACAGTCGCTACCAGTACAGAAGAGAATATGACGTGAATATTTTTTCACCAATGCCCTCATTTACTAAAGTGTGGATTGAGTATGCCACAAAGTGAAAAGATGTTTCCACCTCAATAATTAAATTAAACTTGAATGGAATCTAAATGAAGTTTTACATGCGATAAAAAGTAAACTTCGCTTCGTTTAAGTTTAGAATTTCAATGATGAGATTTTCAATCAGAACTCATGAGCAGGAAGAATATCGTAATATGAATAAGCTGTCGATTTAGAAATGACGTTCCCAATTGTCTAAGCGACGCTCTAACCATTGTCGTGCAGGTTCAAGATTATGGAATAGTTGACAAGAACATCCATATTGCCGTGATAAACTCATACTCGCTGTCAAACGTCTGCTAAAACGTAAGCGCGTTTTACTGACAAAGGCGATGCCTGCACACGGCAAAGAAATCATCTGTAAAACAAGTCGGCAATCAATTGGGTTATCTTCACCAACAACCAATAGTCCTATACAGGTTGATAAGGGATTAATCCGCAATAAAATATCATTTGTCGCTGTCGCTGGACTAATCTCAATAATAGGATTATGTCTGCTTAAATTCATACGAGTACCTCAGCAAAAGCGCTAACATCTTCATCGGATTCTGATGAAGAGGACTCTTGGTTTTCTTGAAAACGTCTACCAATTGGGATGCACATCGGCGTACCTGTAATGGGGTCAGGCATAATCTGGGCTTGTAAACCAAATACTTGTAAAACATTTCGTGACGTCATTACCTCTTGAGGATTTCCCTGTGCGACAATTTGCCCACCCCGTAACGCTATAATCGTATCTGCATAGCGTGCCGCTTGATTAAGGTCATGTAAGACTAAGATAATTGTGCGCCCCTTGTCATTGAGGTCTTGAAGCAAATCTAGTACATTAATCTGATAAGCTAAATCCAAATAGGTTGTGGGTTCATCAAGCAAGAGAATATCCGTCTGTTGTGCGAGTGCCATCGCAATCCAAGCGCGTTGCCGTTGCCCACCACTAAGTGTATCGACAGGTCTATCCGCAAACATCGTCAGATTAGTCGTCGTGAGTGCTTCTTGAACGATTTGCTCATCTTCACGACTCCATTGCTGAAACCAACTCTGATGTGGATACCGTCCCTGAGCGACAAGTTCATGGACAGTAAGACCTTCTGGGGCTGTGGGGGATTGTGGCAAAATCCCTAATTGTTTGGCAAGGTCTTTGGCTTTCATCTGGTGAACATCTTGTCCATTGAGGTAAACATTACCTGTCATCGGCTTGAGCAAACGCGAAATACCACGGAGTAATGTTGATTTTCCGCACCCATTAGAACCAACAAGGGCAGTAATTGTACCTGCTTTGATTTTGAGATCTAATTCGTGGACGATGACTGTTTTGCTATCATAAGTCAGGGAAAGGGAATCAATGTTAATCATAGCTAGGTATCTCCGCTTCTACGATGCGATATTATGGATAAGAGTATTCTTTATATATATCTGCCCATTTAGGATTATCTTTATTGCTATCTTGGTCGAGGGTTTCAGCACTACGTGGCATATTGAACCAGTCTCAGCCATACTCCTGCCACAGCGCATATCCCGTTGTTTGCTGAAATCTATATGCTACACTAGCCCAACCACGATAGTTTCCACTCAGCGTTGCTACAACCGCTTCACGGTAGATGATTTTTTCAGCCGACTCTTTGTCCAGATATGCCCAATAATGCCCTGTAGGCATGTCTATAAAAGTTAGCGCAAAGACATGCCCCCAAAGCAGCTCACTCGCCACATTCACCTGTTTCTTGTGCTGTAAGAGGATTGATGATTACCAATAGTAAAGCGAGTAGAATCAAAACGCTCAGATTACGATATGTCATCAATTTTCACCCCTTTTTTGGTAATTCACTGTATTCTTAGTTTTCGGAAGTTTCTTCAAGATTTGCCGTAACGATCTCGACAAATATTTCGATATTATCGAGTTTGGTATAGTAACCACGAGCTTTATTCACACCCGTAATGACGTATACGTTATTGGCTTGAACGGCAGGTAAGGCTTGCCAGATTGTACTATTGATATACTCCGTATAGCCTTCGCTAATGCCTTCTGCACCACTATAGCCGTTGGGAAACACAACGATGTGTTGTGCCAGAATTTCGGGCAGTTGTTCGCCCGTAATTTCAACCCAAGGTATGAATTCCTCTGTGTTACCACCCAAAAGATTGATTACGCCCGGACCCGGTGTTAATCCCAATTCATAATAAAGCCAACCAATCGAGTCTTCGGAGTATATGTGACCTTCAAATTCTTCAAATGGGCTATAGAGCCATGCAGTCGGACCAAAAAACAGAAGTTGGCTGATTGTTTCATCACCAAATACGGGAGCTATTTGTTCACGAGCTTCGGCAACGCGATCATCATAATCAGCAATGACAGCTTCAGCTTGCTCCTCTCGGTCAAATAGTTCAGCAACTTCTCGGGTAGCATCTTTCCATATTAAGCCGGGCCACATGGTAAAAGGAAGCGTTGGTGCGATTGAACTCATTAGCTCATATTCGCTTTCATCAGCACCTGTCCCCATCCAAAGTGAACCTATGATTAAATCAGGCTCTAATTCTAGAATTTGTTCATAATTGGGACCTTCACTCACTGAAAGTAAGACCATATCAGGTGCAACTTCAGCGATAACAGGCGAGATTCCTTGATCTTCCAAAGCCATATAACCGACTGGGATGATACCTAATGAAATTAATATTTCTGCTGTATTCATTTCCGTTACGATTCGCTGTGGATTACGGGGAAAGGTCGTTTCGCCATACAAATGCCGAACAGTAATGGTATCTTCTGTCTCATCAATAATCTCAAAATTGGTAACTTCTGCTGGGTCAAGCTCTGGGAAGCCTGCTTGTACCACTGGGAGTTCTTCTGTGTCGTCCTGTGCAGTAAGAGGAACAACACCTACGAATAACAGAGCCAGTAGCAATAAAATGCTTAGATTACGATATGTCATCAATTTCTCCGTATATTGGATTGTTTTCAATGGTATATACAGTCCACTGATATACATGGACTGCAAAATCATGTTACTTCTTAGCAGATGCTTTAATATCTTTTCTACTACCCACTCGCAGACGGTATTTCTAGTCCAAGTGCATCAATCACAGTTTCAATTAAGGTAATTGCTGAGAGAGGTCCACCAAATAACCAGACATCGCCCCCTAGCCAATACGCCTGTTCGGACTGAACAAAAGGTAGTGCGCTCCATACTGGTGCATCGGTGATAATCTCATTGTCTTCGGGTTGGGCAATATATAAGAATTGCACATCGCCTATTGAAGCAAACCCTTCAAAATCAACCGTAGAGAATCCGTATTGCCCTGGAACATCTTCCCATGCGTTTTGCAGTCCGATTTGCTCAATAATTTCGACAGCCATTGCATTATCGGTGAATAATCTGAATGTTGGTGTCTCACTACTGAGATAGCTTTGTGACAGAATAAAGCCTTCGTCTGCCATCCCTGCTTCCGCTACGATTTCAGCCGCTTGATCATAGACTGCCTGCAAGTCATTCAGAACAGTTTCGGCTTCTGCTTCGCGGTCAATAGCAGTAGCAATGACATTGAAGGCATCAATCATGGATTGATAATGTGACGCACCATCAGGTGGATAGTGGTCGAATGTGAGTGTAGGCGCAATGGCACTTAACTCATCATAATTTTCTGCTGCACGAAATGCTGGCACAAGGATGAGGTCTGGCGCAAGCCCAGCAATGACTTCGAGGTTGGGTTCTTGTCGACTGCCTACATCAATCATATCGGCATCTAAGGTGACGGGAACACTGACCCAATTACCATAGCCCTCAATATCTGCCACACCGACAGGTTGCACACCTAAAGAAAGCAACATTTCGGTATAAGACCATTCGAGTGATACGACCCGTTCGACTGTATCTGATACACAAACCTCACCCAAGGCATGTTCAACTGGATAGAATCCTGCTTCACAGGTATTTGCTGAGGCTTGGTTGGTTTCTTCCGCTAAGAAAGGATTCGGTGAGACTTCTTGTGGGTCAACACCTGCTACATAGATAAAGAGGTCATCCAGCACGGCATGGGCTGAACTCAAGCCTCCAAAGTTCATCCAATGAGTGGCATCAACTCGGTAGGATTGCCCTGCTTCTACAGCAGGCAGTAATTGCCAGATAGAGTTACTAACAGTTTCTTCTTCTAATTGAGATGCGCTATCGCTTTCGCCACTGATAACATAGAGCAGAATATCGCCCTCAATGTTGGCAAGCCCTTCAAAATCCAAGCGTGCGAAACTTTCATCATCTGTTCCACTCTCAAAGTCTGGACGAGTTACGCCAGCTTCGGTCATCACGGCTACTGGCGCGTAGGCATTCGGTGCTTCACGGTAGAGTTGGAAGCCATCAGGGACGACACGCAGGAATGAGATGGTTGTATCATCAGGTATCAAAGCCTGTAAGTCAGCAATGCGCACATTGTATTCTGCAAAAGCGGTTTCTGCACGTTCTGGAACGCCAGCCGCTGTGCCGATGATACGATACCAGTCTTTCCAATTTGCCGTATTAATTAAGACCGTCGGGGCGATTTCATTGAACAAGTCAAAATGCTCTGAGAGGAAAAAAGCATCACCAATGATGAGGTCAGGCTCTAAGGTTGTGATGGCTTCTAAGTTGGGTGTCTCGAATGCGCCAACTACGTCAACGCCCTCAAGGTCATCCTCTACGAGCGATGCTGGAAAATCATTTTCGCCACTGTAGCTGGTCGTGCCAATGACGAGTAGACCCATTTCAAGGCTCATTTGCAAGGAATAGAATGGATCAAGTGTGATAATCCGTTCGGCGGTTTCTGGCACGCAGAGTGACCCGACAATATTCTCGTCTTCAAATAGACGGAAACCGTCTTCACATTCAGTCGTGTCTTGTGCAATAACGAGCGGTAATGTGAAAGCCATTATGCTCAGAACAAGTGTTAAACGTATAATCTGTATTTTCATAATTTCCCTATACTATCGCTTGTAAAGTAAATTCTTTTGAGATTTGTGCGACCCATGCTTCAATGCGCTCAGGGGTTAAGTCTTGTTGGCTAATTTCATCAATGCCGAGTCCCATGAATTGTTCATCTTCCACACCGACGGACTCTGCAAATTCGTAGCCTTGTGTATTCGTAAAGCCAACTAACGTTGCGCCACAATCGCGGAGTTGCTTGCCTAAAATGCCAATCGCATCGAGGAAGTTATCTGGATAACCGTATTGGTCACCAATACCAAAAAGCGCGACCTGTTTACCTGTGAAGTCCATCTTGGATAAATCAGGAAATGCGATGTCCCAATCATCTTGTAATTGACCGATATTCCATGTCGGAACACCTAAAATGAGTTTGTCGTAAGCCAATAACTCATTTAAGTTTTTGACATGACCAATATTGATAGGTTCAATTGCCTCGCTATGTTCATTATTCCAAACTTCTTGTATTTCATAGGCAATATCTTCTGTTACACCTGTTGTACTGCCATAGAACAAGCCAACTTTTTGATTAGCATTTGGCTGTGGCGTGGGCGTGTCATCTATCTCTAGGGGAGGTAAAGACGCTAGTTCTTTCACCCAATTCTTCGCCTCATTGAGATTTGTAAAATTGCGTCCGCGTATTCCAAAAATATAATTGGCACGCATCGCCGCTTGCTCTTGGAATTTTTCCCAGCCTTCTTCACCACGTTCTTTAATCCAGTCTTCGTTAGGGTCATAAACGGTGGCAAAAGCGATAGTCTTTTCGTTTGATTGAGTGCGGTAATCACGACGAAAGTCTTTGACGAGTTTAACGAAGCGAGCTTCTTCCTCTTCGTGGCGTTCGTGGTCGTCTTCATTATGATGATGTTCATGTGGCTCACTGACCAAAATGACACCAAAACGTCCCTCTGTTTCAAATCGACTTGCCCAACGCTTTAAGAACACTTCATAATCGTCTGTATCGGGTTCATCGCCAGAGAAAATCACCAGTAATTGTGGGTCTGTTTCATCAAATCGAAATTTCATAGCTCTCCTTTTATTAGTGAAGTAATGCACAATAAATGTGATACTAGCGAAAGCTATGAGGTATTTCTACGTTGTCGATTAATTCAGGGATTGACCGCGAGGATGCTTTCAAATTGAGGTATAGATAAATATAAATGTATTGATATAAACCTATTTAACAGTGTTCAAGAAAAATAAATTAATCTCAGTTAAAAGTATATAAAACTATAGAAATCTGTAGGTGAGAGCTATCTGTGACTGGTTGATAGCTCTCATTGCTTAGCACAATAATTTTGTAGCTTTATTCACCTTCGTTTTCATGTCCATGACTATCATCTTCACAAAGTTCACGGTCTAGTAAATAGAGACCGGGCGAAAAATCGCCGATGAGCATTAATTTTTGTAGGAGATCATCTACAACTTCTTCTTCCTCCACTTGTTCATCGACAAACCATTGTAAGAAACTGTCAGTGGCGTAGTCACCTTCTTCGCGTGCCAGTTTGACGAGTTGATGAATCGATTTCGTAACTTTTTGTTCGTGCTCCAACGCACTCTGGACTGCTTCAACAGGTGTTGACCAGTCGTAAGGAGGTTCAGTTAATGCCGAGAGTTTCACACGCCCACGACGACTATGGATGAAATCGTAGATTTTCATGGCGTGCATCATTTCTTCTTCTGAATGATGAAACATCCAACTTGCAAAACCTTTCAATGCCTTATCTTCAAAATAAGCAGACATTGACAGATACGTATAGTAGGCTTGCATTTCCATATTAATTTGTTTGTTTAAACCATCTGACATTGCATCTGATAACATGTATCCTCCTAAAGATTTCATTCATTTATTGTTCAAAGCTGAGTAGCTAATACGGTTGGGTTTGTTAATGTAAAAGGACTCGGATGTCTAAGAAAGTAAAGAGAATTAGTAAAGAAAAAACGAAAATCGCGAGGGATAAATAGTGCCATCTATATTTATACCCTACTTGCCAAAATCGACGTAAACTTGCGATCAGTGAAACAACTGCTACCCCATTGAATATGAGTAATATAGGAATTGTCGCATCAGCAGCAATCCCGATGAAAGGTAATGCAAAGGGCAAAATGAGATATTGCAGGATACAACGTGTCCCAGAAAATAATAAGGATAAGCGTACCGCTTGTTTTGCACCTTTTGTAGAGGCATGTGTCACTGATTTTGGCTGAGCAGACAACAGACGTATCATGAAAGGGTCTAACTGGGTCAAAATTCTTGAAATAGGTAACATTATTCACCTAAGAAAACAACGGCGGATGGTTTGAAATCCAAAGAAGTATGACGATTCTGCTTGAAGTCATATTGTAAAAATTCATCAAGTGTCTGTTTATCAGGATCAATCAAATATAACTTATCCTTGCCTATCCCGAAAGTAGGTCGAGCTTTTTTATCAGGACCTTTTGGTGCTTTTACGTCAGTTGCAACATTCTTTAGCTCATCAAGCGTACCATTCATGTTTAAACGTTGTAAATTCCCATCGGCAGTGAGGACTAATATCAAGTTTCCGAATGTATCAAAGCTAAATTTGAGAGGATATTCAGGCAAGACAATTTCTGTCATCGTATCACGATATGGGTCAATAACCACCAGTCCATGCCCGAGATTTCCCAGAACGAGTGAACTTTTTTGACTTGTAGCAAACATCCCAACGCGAACTTTTTCGAGTGTGTTCTCTGGATTGTTGAGCTTCGTCATTATGAAACCGTCTGCATCAGGTTTCAGTAGCAGAACACCATCACTACAGCCAAAGAGAGCCATATTATCAACTTGGGTTGCGCCGTGTAAGACAGGGCAACAATCAAATGTTTGACAAGGCATATCTTCATTTTGCTTATAGATTTCTATACTACCAAGCCTTAGATAACCAACTAGCATATAGTCATCAATGAATAAAGCCGAGCCATGATCAGGTTGTTTGGCTCGATATTTCGTGAAGTCAGGCATTGCCTCCTCATCAAAAACAGCAACATCACCACTGCCATCATTGAAAATGATACTCCGTCCACCATGAGCATGAAAATGTGTGGGTTGCTTGCCCGTAGCTGTGATTGCCAATACAAGCTCTTGTTCAGCATTAATCACGGTAACACAATCATCATCACGGTGAATTGCAAAACCGTAAAGTGAATTGCTGCTTTTGCCCAATACAGCAATACGCCCGGGCAATTCAAAGCTACGAATAGATTTCAATGTCTCTGCATCAAATAGTGTCACATAGGGTTCATCTGCATGAGCAATGAGTAAATACTGGTTTGTCATAAAGCCTCATTTGTTTATTCTAATAACGAGAATGTTTCGTGAAGTGTCTTGCGTAACTCCCAGCAAATCGGGTGCTGACGTAATGCCTCTAATTCGATGTAATGAGCGTAAGCTAGTTCAGGCAGATGCGAGCAATTCAGAAATCGATAGCGCGCAAGCTGTAACTGATTCTCTAAACCCCGACGCGAGCGATCGCATTGACGATAAGAGCCATACTTAATAACTTTAAAGTAACGGCGCAAGGTAATATCCAAATGGCAGGCTTGGTTTACTAGCAGAGCTTCTACTAATTCGTTTGTCAAATCATCGACATATAACGTAGGAAGATGGCGATACAGATACTCAATTCCACCGGCTAGCTGATTGATATGTGGTTTGATAGCACAAATACCACTTTTCCCAACCTTATAAGAGTGAATGAATGCTTCAACCTCATGCGAGAATCCGTACCACCAGTTACATTTTGTCGGCAAGGATTTAAAGGGACGTTTTTCATGACAAACAAAACAATTGATTTTCCTAGTTTGAATCATAAAAACCTATTAGTCATTCAGTTCTGCGAGAAATCAATATCCATAGGTTTAGATAATTTCGGTTCTGCCTTAGCGAGTAGCTCCTCAAGTGGAACATCTTTTAAACGCCTCGTTGTTTTTTCGATGAGTGTCGCCAAGCTAATTAACTCAGCAGGTATCAGACGAAATGCACCCTTACCAATCCATAGCTCTACATTGTTATCAGACGACATTTTGCAACACAGTGCGCCTTGCTCCTTGTTTGAACAACGTGATTGCAAAAATTGATTCAACTTATAAAAAGCATGGCGTGTCATGACCATTGTTGTATACTGGCACACAAGATGAATGGTGTCGTGTTCGCAGATGAAAATAGCTTGTTTGAATTCATTTCTTTCTAATACCGTCAATTGCTGGCACATGAGCTTCTTTCCTTGATGCTGTGTTCACAAATTAATCGTTAATGCGCTCAATTTTCACTGTACTTTGGACGACTTCAAACATCTCAATTTTGGGATGTCCCAAGAAGGTTTCTGGTGGCAATGTGCCAGAACGAGCATGACCTTCTTTGAACGCATCTGATTCTGTCCAACCTATGAAATGTTCATGTGTTTCCCAAAAGGTCATCACAACATAGGGATCATCTGCTTTCTTGGGGCGTAACAACTGAAATGAGATGAAACCTGGCATCCCATCAACAAGACTTGCTCGGTTCGCAAATCGTTCTTCAAAGGCTTCGGCATGGTCAGGATTAACTGGAATTCGATTACAAACTACAATCATGAAATTTTCTCCTCAAGATTTTTATATATAACTGCACTATTATTATAACTTTGGCTCTGTGGCAATGGGATTACCAATGGGCAATCATGATAGGGATGTTCTTGCACAATAGCCGGTAAATTGAAGGTTTGCTCAATTACGGCTGGTGTCAAAACAGCATGTGGCGTGCCTTCGGCAACAATTTGTCCATTTTGCATCACAAGGATACGATCAGCATATTGGGCTGCGAGATTAAGGTCATGCAGGACTGTGAGAACACCGACATTTTGCCCTGCAAACTCACGTCCTAGGGATAAAGTTCGATGTTGATGAGACAAATCAAGGTTATTGGTTGGCTCATCTAGTAACAAGTAACGTTGTGTATCTTCTTCCCAAATTTGTGCCAAGACCCGCGCCAATTGCACTCTTTGTTTCTCGCCGCCTGAAAGCGTTGTGTAAATCCGATTCGCTAGGTGCGATGTGAGCGTTAAGTGCATCGCTTCTGTGACAATGTCGTAATCATTTTGAGTTTCTGCACCACGAATATGCGGTGTACGTCCCATCAAAACGACCTCGCGCACTGTGAAACTAAATGTCAAATTAGAACTCTGTGGAAGGACGGCTCGAATTGTTGCCAAGTCACGTCTGTTCCACTGTGACATTGGACAGTCATGGATAGTTATGTTGCCACTGTAGGGTATCTCTCCAGCAAGTGCTTTGAGTAAGGTTGATTTACCAGCACCATTTGGACCCACTACAGCAATAATCTCCCCTGCTTTTAGTTGCATATTAATTGACTCGATTAATTTTGCTGTTCCAATTTGTACGCTCAGATTTTTAGCAGAGATTGTCATAATAGTTGTCCTCGTGCGCGGTCACGTAAGAGTAGGTATAAGAAAAACGGACCACCGACCAGAGCAGTCACTATGCCTATTGGAATTTCAGCAGGTACAGCAATCGTGCGAGCTAATAAATCTGCACCGACTAATAGAGACGCACCTAATAAAGCTGAACCCGGCAGAACAATCCGATGGTCTGGACCTGCGAACAAGCGCATTAAATGAGGCACAACCAATCCTACAAAACCAATGATTCCTGTAACAGCAACACCAGCACCAACGGCTAAGGCAACAGTAATGATTACAACAGTCTTGATGCGTTCAACATTTACGCCTAAGTGTCCTGCCTCAGCTTCACCTAATAGCAGGGCGTTAAGCGAGCGTGATAAGAAAGGGACAGGTAATAAAGCAATTAATAAGAAAGGCAACATGCTGAGGACTGTATCCCAACTTGCACGTCCCAAACTACCTAAACTCCAGAAGGTAATATCTCGCAATTGGTCATCAGTGGCGATAAATACCATCATGCCGATGCCAGCCCCTGCAATCGCATTGACCGCAATTCCTGCTAGGAGCATCGTCGCAACTCTTGTTTGTCCACCTACACTCGCTAAACGGTAAATGAGCAGTGTTGTCAATACACCCCCTCCAAAAGCGGCAATAGGTAAGGCGAAGCTCCCAAATATTGCTACAAAACCACTTAACACTGAATTGCCCAATACAATCATTAAGGCGGCGGCTAAGGCGGCACCACTGGAAATTCCAATAAGTCCGGGGTCAGCCAAAGGATTACGGAATAGCCCCTGTATAGCAGCACCAGATACAGCGAGTGATGCACCAATTAAAAGACCCATCACGACACGCGGTAGACGAATGACCATCAGAACAGCTTGTTGACGTGCCTCAAAATCAATTCCACTTTCAATCCCTAGTTTGCTCAGCAGAATGGCAATGACTTGTAATGGCGAAATTTGCACAGCACCAATACCAACGCCTAGCAATGCAATAACAATGAGCAGTATGAATAAGAGAGGCAATACAATGGATGATTGTAATGCGTTTGGTAAAGAAGATACCTCCCCTTTGGAGGCATCTTCCCTAGTCTTTAAAGTTATCATTGTGGACGTTCTGGTAACAAAACCGCATCAATGACATGGACAACTCCATTTACAGCCAAATGATCTGTTTCAATTACATTCACAGTGTCATTCAGGACAACACCCTCATCTGTGACGCTAATGAGCAGTGAACCGTCTGAATAGAGTGTTGGCACCATTTCACCATCCAATGCGACCACTTCTTCTGCAACAACGCTATCATCCACTACATGATAAGCAAGGACAGCTTGCAATGAGATGGTACTACTCATCAAACCATCCATCATTCCCAGCGGTAAGGCGGCGAAAGCCTCATCGGTGGGTGCGAAAACTGTAAATGGACCAGGTGAACTCAGTAAGCCAGTTTGACCAACTGCTTCCACAGCATCCAATAGCGTATTGAAGCGTCCGTCCGCTCTCAGAATCGTTATTAAGGTTGGCTCTAATTCTTCGTGTAGAAGGTAGCTAAGGTCTAATACAGCTGTCCCTGTACGGGTGCTAAAACCAAGCAGATATAAATCATCCATCACGACAACACGACTATTTTCGCCAGCAGGGGTTTGAGCAACACCAGGTTGTTCCAGTAAGCCTTCAACACCACCAAGACTCTCAAGTCCGCGAGTCATCATTAGAATAATATCTGGAGCCGCAGTAACGACTGCTTCAGCCGTCAGTGGTTGAAAGCCTTCAAACTCGGTAATTGCGTTTTCAGCACCTGCTAATTGAATCATGGTTTCAGCACTTGTGCCTGTGCCAGCAACACTCATTGCACCAGCACCACGCGCATAAATGAACATCACACGCGGCGTATCATCGACAGTTTCTAACAGTGATTGCGCTTCGGCATAGTCACTTTCAATATCGGCGATAATTTCAGCTCCTGCATCTTCCAAACTCAATGCTTGAGCAATGATTTCGACAATTGTGATAACACCAGCGATTGAATCTTCCGTTGGAACAATTAGAAGTGTTACACCTGCAGCTTGCAGTTGTTCAATTGCTTCCGGCGGTCCTGCATCTTCGTTAGTGATAATCAAGGTAGGTTCGAGGGCGAGAACGGGTTCAGCCGAAAGCGTGCGTACATAGCCGACTGATTCGAGGTCATTTACAGCCAGTGGATATAAGCTAGAATCATCCCGTGCGACAACTTGTTCGCCAGCGCCTAATGCGAAAACAATTTCAGTCACCGATCCGCCAATCGTGACAATTCGTGAGGTATCTTCAATTACAATGTCCTCACCAAAGGCATCGGTAACACTAACAGCTTCGTCATCTTGTGCTACAGCAAACGGTAAGCCGAACACAAAAATACCAATCAGGATTATCCATAAACGATGTTTCATATAATCTATCCTTGTAGAATGTTATTGTTACGCAATTAATACCAGATAGCAGGAGTTCAAGTCTACAAGGTGAGTTAATCAGATATTTTATGTGTGATGCTGTCTGAAATTTCTAATAAAGTAGATTGCTTTGAACTCATTCAACTTGTAATTATTTTGTGTGCAGATACAAAATATATTGTGTACATAAAATGGATTAATTGATGTTGATATGAGATTTAACCATATAAGAAAATAGTTTTATAGCTACGCAATCGGACGAACTGTTATCAATTTGGATAACTCGTAACCCAAGATACGATATTCTTTTTCAAGTTGAATTTGAATAGGTCCATTGAAAGGGGCTTTATGAAATAAGCGCAGTTTTGCTTCGGGTTGTAATTGCAGGGCTTCAAGATATTGCAGGCGGTCTACATGTCGTGTCAAGATACAAGCAATCTCATAATCTTGTCCAATGTCACCATCAACTAGAGTAATTTCTTGATCATAATTTTGATTTTCAAGTACAATCCAATCACCAAAAGGACCACGCGCAGGTTTGCCTGAAAGTTGCCACATACGCTCCAAAACAATATTGTTGACATTATGTCGCAAACGAAAGGCTTCTTCATAAATTTTGTGCCATTTAAAATTCATTACTTGAACTAAAAACGATTCGATGATGGCTTGTTTGCGAAGGAGTTTTTGAACGACTTGTTGACCTGTTGTCGTTAAACGGACACCATTGTATCGTTCGTAATTAATCAATTCTGATTTATACAGACGCTCAATCATACGATTCGCATTTGATTGACTTACAAATAGATGTTTAGCTATATCTGCAGATTTTACAAGTTCATCATGTTCATTTTGGTAACGGCTTATGTGGTATATGGCATCTAAATAATCAAGCTGTAGATTTGTAATTTCGTCCAAGCGATAGTCTCTTCTCACAGATAGTCATACTTATTAGGTATTAAAAGAGTGCCATATTGGTCAGATACAATCTACACGATGGGTTAAAGCCGAGTTGGTAGTTCGTAGACTAGACTTTTTATATAAAATAAAAACAGATATAACTTTTGGTTATATCTGTTTTGAGTATGGTTAATTTGGGAGGTAAAATTATTGGATATGCGCTTCTAAGAAGTACAGCATTTTATCCATTTCGCGTGTAACCTCGATGAATACATCTGCTGTTACTTCATCGCCCGCATTAAGCGCGGTACTGGCGGCGCGACGGCTACTATTAGCGTATATGCTAACCCGTTCAACCATTGCATGGATATAAGCCTCACCGCCTTCTAGATTATCTGGGAATTCGGGTAGAGTCGAGTTCGTAGCAGACATGCGAACTGTACCGCGTGCATCTGCACCTAAAGCTGTTACTCGCTCTGCAATAGTATCAACCATTGCTTCAACTGCTTCTGCAACATCGTCAAAGAGTTTATGCAAGGCAATAAAGTTCATACCTTTTACATTCCAATGTGCCTGTTTTGTTTGGCTATATAGATCAAGGCTATCAGCTAATTGTTGATTGAGTACGCCGATCATCTCACCACGAACTGCCACGTCAATATCTATCGAGGTCTTATAAGTGCGTGTTGTTGGGTTCATAGAGTGTTTTTCCTCATAGTTTTACTTACTTTTCGATAATTATTATCATAGCAAAATTTTTAGATAAACACAGGTTAAATTTAATTGTAATCATAGTTTTCTAATGTTTATCATCAGACGAATATACGGATTGCGCCATGCATATGAATTGCTAGCGAAGTGTATAACTAAAGGTTAATCAATATTGTAGACACATCTATACAAATTACGCGATAATGACACACGATATGCTGATTGAGCAGTAATTTAAATCGGAGAAAAACGTTGCAAAACTATAACTTGCTGTCTAAGCAATCTACAAATAAGTCTATTCACATCACTGAAGATGATATGATACATATTATCTGGAAACACGTAACAATCCGCATCAATGTAACAGGTTTGATTTATCTTGTTGACTTTTTAGATGGTGATTTTAAGCGTGAGGCAGTTGGATTTAAAGCATATGGTACGCTCGATGATGGGTTCCAAATTTGGATACAAGATATAGGATTGCGCTTATCATCAACTGAGAGTGTTGAGTTCAAGAAACTTCTCACAGATGGTTTAGAGATGTTGCGTATAATGGGTAAAAAAGGTCGTGCCAATCACTTGCCCGACTGCTTCAAACTAACAGTAGACCATCAAATTGATTGCCAGTTTTCTAATAATTGATATTTCATATATCAAATTCCCAGCGTACCTCGTCTACCCAAGCGCGAATACGCTCACTTGTTTTCTCATCTTGTCCGTCTTCATCAATACCTAATCCAAGGAAATGGTCTTCGATAGTTGCCTTTGATGCTTCATATTCATAGTCTTTATCGGGCCATAAACCCCACAATTCTGCGCCAGCATACATTGCCGCATGTGCTAAAATTCCAACAGCATCTAAGAAATTGAAGCCATAGCCATTTTGGTCACCCAAGCCAAAAATAGCCAGCTTTTTACCCTCCAAATTGAGTGTTTCAAAATTAGGTAAGAACGCATCCCAATCATCTTGTAGTTCACCCGTATTCCATGTTGGAATTCCAAAAATTAGGTAGTTGTATTTTAGAATAGTTTCTGGGGTTGATGCCCCAATGTTATGCACTTCAATAGAATCTGGCATAACTTCATCAAATGCTTCTTTCATTTCGTATGCGACTGCTTCGGTCGTACCTGTGTTGCTACCATAGAAAAGACCAATTTTGGGCATTTTTATTCTCCTTAAGTAAAATTGTCATGCTTGTTATTTAACTTGTGCTTCACTTCGCAAATAGTAGGTCATGTGCTGGAGATGAACTATTGGATCAATATATTGCACCATGACATGCTCAGGCACTATCAAGCTGATAGGTGCATAATTGATGATGGCACGGACTCCACATGCAATGACAGTTTCAGCAACGGCTTGTGCATTTTCAGCAGGAACCGCAAGCATAACGATTTGCACGCAATTTTGACGCAATGTGATGTCGAGTTTTTCCATCTCTAATATTGTTAAATCGCTTAAGCGTTTTCCAACGAGTTGTGGGTTATTGTCAAATAACCAGCAAATGCGAAAGCCTCGTTTGGTGAAACCATCGTAATGTGAAATTGCGCTTCCTAAGTCACCAGCACCAATGAGGGCAACCTCCCATTCATTGTTGAGTCGTAAGACATCCCGTAATTTCTGAACTAAAAATTCAACATTGTAGCCCACACCTTGTTTGCCGAAACCACCAAAGTAAGATAGATCTTTGCGAATTTGTGCTGACCCAATACCTACACATTCGCTAAGTTCATATGAAGACGTAATGTCACGATTTTCTTCTTGTAAGTATTTTAAAGCACGTAAATAGAGCGGTAAGCGACCAATAGCACTATTTGGAATGTCATCTGATATATTTGCTAACATGTGAACTCTTTCCATCTTCAATAGATTCGGTGCTATTAAGCTCTTTTATAGTATGACCTGATAGCACATCTTTCATTGACAGTAATTAACCTTTACGGTGACAATTCATTGCTTTTAGACACGGCTCGCCGCTACCCAATGACCCTTTTGTACTTCAGTCATCTCTGAGCTAGATTCTCCATAATCATATGTAGGGTCTTTAATCATGCGTTCTCGTGTTTGCTCAATGACGGGGTCAGGGATTGGTACGGCTGAAAGCAACACTTGTGTATACGGATGTAGAGGGTTTTCGTAAATATCATCTGTATTACCTAATTCCACGATTTTACCCTGATACATGACAGCTACGCGGTCGCAAATATGGCGTACCATAGACAAATCATGTGCAATGAATAGGTAGGTCAATCCAAGATCATCCTGCAGTTCTTCCATCAAATTGACCACCTGCGCTTGAATTGAAACATCTAACGCAGATATAGGTTCGTCTGCAACAATAAAACTTGGGTTTAGGGCTAATGCTCGTGCAATACCGATGCGTTGCCGTTGTCCACCAGAAAATTCATGGGGGTAGCGATTGATAAAATAGGGGTTTAATCCCACCCGTTCAAGTAAACTCTCGACATATTCTTGGCGTTCAACTTTATTAGGGTATAGCTTGTGAATTTGCAAGGGTTCTGCAACGATAGTACCTACAGTCATACGTGGATTTAAGCTGGCATACGGATCTTGAAAGATAATTTGCATTTCACGACGCAACTCTCGTAGGCGATTATGAGATGTCGTCGTTAAGTCTTCACCTTCAAAATAAACTTTTCCATCGGTGGGGTCGTATAATTGTAAGATTGTACGACCGGTTGTGCTTTTCCCACTTCCGGATTCTCCAACAAGTCCGAATGTTTCACCGCGTATAATATCAAATGAAACATCATCGACAGCGCGAATCGCGCCAACCTCACGTTGAAGGATGAAACCGGACGTAATAGGAAAGTATTTCTTAAGATGCTGAACACTGAGAATAGTATCGTTTACAGCATTCTTCTTTTTGAGATTAGTCATTTCATAGTTCTTTCGTTGTAATAAAATTGCTCAATTACTAACCCTAGAGAGTAATTGCTCTTCATCTAGTAGTAATCGTGATACGTTGAATTAGATGCTACAGGATGGCAAATGCAATTTCTACAAAACGAGTTAATGTATAGTTTGACCGATGTATGATTAAGAGGATTTGATTGAAATTCAGAAGCGTAAACGAGATAAAATTCACATCGTTAGACTAAATACTATAGATTAACTGATGTTAAATTTGTTTTCTGGTAGCTTCAATGGGGTCTGCCTAGCGTGTTGATTTCATCGAAACGACAAAATATTAGGTTGGCAAAAATATTCTATTAACCAACGTTATATAAAAACACTGTACATAAATACAATCGACCACATCTATGTATCATAATTGCCTTAACCCGTCGTGTAGACTTGCACAAAATACCCATGCTACTATCGTGACTGATAATTATAGGTTGTGTGGGTTATTGCGTGGATGTATCGTAAATTTTTCTTGGTTTTCCTCAGTGTTTTATTCATTTCTACAGTAACGGATGCTCAAGACGTGAGCATTTGGCAGACAGGCGAAACCATTCGCAGTCATTTGTTCGATGCACAAAGACTCTTATTTAGTGTGAATCGTGCCGATAATCCCTCTGAAATTTATGAAGAAGCACAAGCACTCACCGAGCAAGCAGAAGCTGAATATCTTCAGCAATTAGAAACAACTGCCTTAGATTATGCAAGCGAAGCCAATTCTTTTGTACTGGAGGCATTAGCTGACGCGCAGACTGCATTAGAAAACGAAGATGCTATCGCCTTTGCTAGTGCGCGTGGACGTATCTGGACGGCAATCCTTTGGGTTAGCCATGATGTAGTGCAAAGTGCCTTGTTATCTGATGACATAGCGACTGCCCAAGCGTGGTTGCCATTACGTGCATATCGTCAAGCGACAAGCGTCACGATTGTGGAGAGTGCCGCCGCCAGAGTGTTGCGCGATACCGAAACTGGAGATTTTTCTGCGGAAGAAGCAAGCATTATTGTCGGGAATGATTTGCGCGATGCTTACTATTTTCGTTTACGTGATGCCCTTGCTGAACTAGAAATCGCCAGCACAGAAAATTACACGACACGCGCCGCAGAGTGGGCAGGGCAAGCACGCGGGTACTTCTCTATCTTAGTCTCCGATTTTAGTGACAAACTGACATCAACGTCTGCGAGTGAAGTTAGCCAAGCCTTGAACCAATTGGAAGAGGCTGTCTTAAGCGAGGACTGGCTTGCAGTGCAATCGGGATTAGCGACTGTTCGTAACTTATTAGCGGATTATCAACCCGTTGAGTTATCACCTGAACTCATTGCTGAACGTGGACGTTTGCTCTACTTGTTCCTCGATTTAGTTTACATTGAATATCGTGATGGGGTGCGGAATGGTGAAATCGTCATACCGATTGAATACCAAGAAGCGACGACATTCTTAGCACAAGCGCGTAGCATCTACGAAGAATTGCGACCTGTCATGATTGCCTCAGATGAACCTGCAACCCAACGGCTTGATGAATTATTGCAACAAATTGACACAATCATGCTCGAACTCGGTGACTCATCAGTGATAGAGGATGCTGTTACGGAAGGGTTAGAGATTGTCGAAACCACTTTAGCAGTAGATGTCAGCACAAGTGATGATTCAGCGACATTTACGGTTGTGGATACTTTGCTAGATGAAGTTCTAGTTGCTGTCGAAGAAGGACGTTATACCGAAGCTGAGCGTACACGCATTGAAGCCTATGGTTTATTTGAAAGCGGTCCTGAACTGCGCTTAGCGAATCGTGCCCCAGTTCTGAGCCGAGAAATTGAAGGCTTATTCTGGGAAGGTAGTGGTGGTTTACCGGGATTATATACCTTACTAAACCAAGAAGCTGGTAATGAGGCAATCGTTACAACGATAGAAGCAGTACGCACAAAACTAGGTGAAGCCGAAACATTCTTAAGTGCCTCATTGACAACACCTTTAGCGGCTATCAACAGCGCGATTATTATCATCCGTGAGGGTTTGGAAGCTGTTCTCATCGTCGGCGCGATTTTAGCGTATATGTTTAAAACAGGTGTTAAGAGACGTTTTATTGGCTGGGTTTTTATTGGCGTTGTTGCCGCTATTGCCCTCAGTGTTGCGACATGGTTCGCCGCTGAAACCATATTGACAATCACACCTGTTCAGCGCGAATTGATAGAGGGCATTACGAGCCTGATTGCGGTTGCTGTCCTGTTCTATGTGACGAATTGGTTATTCCACAAAGCTTATGTGGTTGATTGGATGAAATTCGTGCGTGAGCAAACAGACAAAGCACTTAATGATGGACGCGCACTTGGTTTAGCCGCATTAGGCTTCACCGTCGTTTACCGTGAAGGCTTAGAAACAGTCTTGTTTTATCAAGCCTTATTATTTGATGCAGACTCTTCGCCTGTTTTATTCGGTTTTCTAGTAGGACTTGTTTTCATTTTGGCTGTTGCCTACGCAATTTTGCGTCTGAGCAAACGCTTACCACTCAAACCGATGTTCACCGTAACAACAATTTTATTACTCATTCTAGCGTTCAGCTTCACGGGGTCGGGTATTCGTGAATTACAGGAAGCTGGTGTTGTGAGTACAACCCTACTCACATGGTTTCCTGAAAACTTACTCTTGATGGAGTTATTTGGTTTGTTCCCAACACTTGAGACTGTTCTAGCTCAGGTGATATTCACAGCACTTATCGTGCTAACGTTCACTTACAGTCGCTGGCAGGGTAGTCGGGATACTACGGTTGCCATGCAAAATAATTAAACCTTTAGGAGGTATATTGATGAATCGTTTCATCATAGTTTTACTGGCTTTGTTGCTCGTTATCTTTCCAACTTTCGCGCAAGATGATATGGAAGTTGACCTCAGTGGTATCAAAGAATATGCGGCGGAAAATGCGGACTTAATGGCAGAAAATTCCGCGCTTTTCCTCGAAACGACCCAAGCATACTACGACATTATTTCTGAAGCGGATTTTGATTATGAAGCTGCCTTTGAAGCGGATGGCGAAACACTCGCTGAACTCGTATTTGAAGCTCGCGAGAATTGGCTACAAACGAGTTTATACTACGAATTGGATGAGGGTATCGTCGCAGGTACGCCTTCTCTAGCATATTACGATGTCCTCATTGATGCTGGTGCATCAGCAGAGGATGACCCAGAGGAAGCACTCGAATGGACGTTGACACTGCCTGATGGGACAGAATTAGAAAGCCCGGGAAACCTCTTCCATAGCTTGGCTGAACCTGCTTTGTATGGCACGCTTGATGATTACGTGGGAGCACGCGTTGATTTAGATGGTGATGGTGAAGTTGGCGCAACGGAAGCCTTGCCCGATGCGAATTTCTTACTGGGTGTTGTCCAACGCTTAGATGAAGAAACGCAAAATATGGTGACCGCCATTGATGAATGGGAACCGACCGAAAGTGATGCGTTCACCGCACTCGTCGTTATGATTCCAACGATGAGCGAATACTTCGGGCAATGGAAAGAATCAGCATTCATCGCTGGGGAAGATGCCTCAGAAGCCAGCTTTGTTGCAACCAGCCGCCTGTTTGATATCACCAATATCCTCACAGGTTTACGGGTGACCTATGAAAATGTGTCACCGCTCGTTCAAGAAAGCAATGCTGATTTGGATACTCAAATTACAGAAGGTTTTGATGATCTCCAAAGTTATGTGGATGGTCTCTACCAAGAAGAGCTAGATGGTGCTATCTTTGATGCTGAAGAAGTTGACCTACTCGGCACAGATGCACAAGACCGTGCTGAAGCCTTAGCCGCATTGGTCGCACAAGCGGCTGATGAACTTGGGATTGAGCTAGAACTCGAATAACACTGTCTAGTCTACTAACTAGTAAATTTTTAACTCTCGTGAATAATTTGCGGGAGTTTTTCCCGTCAAGCGAACATGAGTTAATGACATGATATCTTCTACGAAAAATGCCTATATCGTAATTTTACGTATCGTACTATTTGCGATTTTCACAGTGAGTGTGTCGCTGTCTCTCGTATCTGCACAAGAGGTCAATACCCCTATTTGGCAAGCGGCAGATGACATTCGTGCTTTGTTATTGGATGCACAGCGTGACTTGTTCGCGGCGCGTCGTTCAGATAATCCCGACCTCAATTATCAAAGTGCATCTGAGCATATCAGTACAGCGTTTGTACTGTATCAAAATGTCTTACAGGCAGATATTCAAAATTTCGCAGATGGTGGCGATGACTTTATTTCATCTGCTTTTTCAACAGCGCAAGCAACAGCAGAAACGGGGGATGGAGTTGGTTTAGCCTTAGCGCGTGGACGCATTTGGACAGGCTTGCTTCATGCTAGCTACGAGACCACACTCGGTGCGTTGAGCCAAAACGATATGGATACAGCAGAGGCTTGGTTAAGTCTGCGCGAGTACCGCCAAGCAACCCGTGTGACAATTATCCTCAGTCCATCTGCACAGGCACTTTCTGAACTCAGAGATGGCACATTGATGGTTGACGAAGCGTATACGATTATTCAGCGTGATTTGCGCGATGCCTATTATTTCCGTTTGAGGCAGGCTCTTAGTGAATTAGAAGATGCTTTAGAGACAGGTTTCTTCATTCGGTCGGCTGAATGGTTAGGGCAGATAGACGGTTACTTTAATATTTTTGCTGAAGATTATCTTAGTCAAGTGGGTACAGATATACCTCTCACATCACTAGAGACGCTCGAAACGGCACTATCTAGTGAAGACAGCAATACGGCTCTCACGGCAGTAATGAACTTTCGCGCATCCCTAACAGAGTATCAGCCTGTTACGCTTACTGATGACCAAATCGCAGAACGGGGTCAATTGCTCTATATTTTTACGGATTTGGTCTATATCGAGTATAAAGACGGTGTCCGTAACGGTGAAATTACGATTCCGATTGAGTATCAAGAAGCGAACACTTTTTTAGCGCAAGCCCGTAGCACCTTTGACGAACTACGTCCTACCATTGCGTTTACAAATGCTGATAGTGCTGAACGTCTTGATGCTATTTTGATAGAGCTACAAGACGCACTTGATGTTTTGGGGGAGGTTAGCTTTGTACGGGAACTGGTTGACGAAGGTAAATCGCTTGTCAGCAATACCTTGCCCCTCGATTTAGAAAATACCACCTCAGCGGCATTTACAATTGTTGAAACACTGCTCAACGATGTTGAAGTATCTATCGCCGATGAGCGTTACCGAGATGCTGAGAATACGCGTTTACAAGCCTACGCTCTTTTCGATTTTGGTCCAGAACAACGTTTACTTGCATTCGCACCCGACCTTGCATTCCAAATTGATGCGTTGTTTTGGCATGGGGATGGTAATCATGGTGGTTTGGCACGGGTGATTGCGACGCGAGGTTCTGTAGAAGATTTTCGTTCTGTTCGTAGTCAATTAGATGACTCATTAGAAGAAGCACAAATTATTTTAGGCGCAACCACGCAACCGATTACGATTATTGTCAATAGTGCCATCATCGTCTTTCGTGAGGGTTTAGAAGCGGTGGTTATCATTGCGGCTTTATCGGCTGGTATGGTGCGCGTGAATACCAGTTATCGGCGACCTTTATTTATTGGTGCGTTTATTGCTTTTGTGGCAACGGGTTTCACATGGTTCATAGCAGACGCATTCTTATCTTTATTCCGTGATTACGGTGAACGTCTTGAAGCTGTGGTATCACTTATTGCGCTCGGCGTATTGCTATTGATAACCAATTGGTTCTTTCATAAAGTGTATTGGACAGACCATCTCGCTACTTTTCATCAACGCAAAGGGCAATTATTACGAGGAGAAGCTGGTAAATATCTAGGTCTAATTATCTTAGGCTTCACCAGTATTTACCGTGAAGGTTTTGAAACTGTCCTCTTTTTACAAGCTCTGGTATTAGATGCTGGTATCGCGATTGTGTTGCAGGGTGTGCTCTTGGGTTTACTGGGTGTGAGCATTGTGGGATATATCACGTTCAGAATGCAAACACGACTGCCTTATATGAAGATGATGGTCGTTACAGGTATCTTGATTGGAGCCGTTCTCATCATGTTAGTCGGAAATACAGTACGTGTGATGCAGGTCGTCGCATGGATACCCGTTCATCCAATAGACGGACTTAGCTTCCCATATTGGTGGGGACAATGGTTCGGTGTTTATCCGACATGGGAAGGTATTCTAGCACAGGTCGGTGCGGCAATTTTTGTCACTGGTAGTTACTTCTTAGCAGAACATCAGTCTGCACGCCAGCGACATCAAGCCCATACCTAAAACGATAACGCTATTATCATTGGCAGTCCTCGTCAATTCGTATTGCATCAGGAAGTTTTCTAAAAAGAAGAGCCAGATATTAATGAAACAATCCGCAAATTAATCCTCGCTACTTGGATTGTCTATTTTCGACAAGAGTGCTAGAAGCCGATGCTATTCAATTCTGCGAGCTTCTTGTTTCAAAGCGAGCAAATAAGATTGAAAATCCATCTCATCAGCCAATCGACCTTTGATATCACATTTTTTGAATATGGTGTCTGTGGTGGATACTTTGTATATCCGCAGGTTATGATCCTCGTTTTCTCTCGTAAATATGGTGCAAGCCAGCTAATACTGGCTTCACATCAACTTCACAAACTAATACAGTTCCATTTGGGCTACCCTTGGTGAGTCGATTTTCATTATTTTAACGTGAGTTTTGGATAAGGTGGGACAGCTTTGCAAGAAGCGTTAAGCTTCAAGGTGACAAAACCTAAACCAAAGCGAGTCCCATCATGAGTTTACTCCAATTATTGTGTTCTATCGACAATTTCTGGCAATTATATGAACCGATCTGGCATCAGACACTGCGGGAAAGTGGGCAAGCTCATCGCCGTCGAGCCAGCCGTATGAGTATGAGTGAGATGATGACTATCGTGGTTCATTTTCACCACAAACGCTATCGAAATTTCAAAACTTATTACACAGATTATGTGATGAAACACTTAAACGGCGAGTTTCCAACGCTGCTGAGTTACAATCGGTTTGTCCAACTCATGCCCCGCATTGGGGTGGCTCTTTGCGCTTATCTACAGCACTGTTATGGCACTTGCACAGGCTTATCCTTTGTCGATTCAACTGCCTTAGCCGTTTGCCATAACCGCCGCCTTAAGCAACACCATGTGTTTGAAGTAGTTCCAGAGTGCGGGCGCAACTCTGTCGACCTGTTCTTCGGATTTAAACTGCACATCATCGTCAACGATTGCGGTGAAATCCTGAGTTGTTGTGTGACTCCTGGCAACACGGATGACCGCCAGCCTGTCCCGAAAATAGTCAGCCAGATTCAGAACTGCTTTGGGAAGCTATTTGCTGATAAAGGCTATATCTCAGCGACGTTGACACAGGATTTGCTAGAGAACCATATGCTCCAATTGCTCACTAAGGTTCGTAAAAACATGAAAAACAAGCTCATGAATGAAATGGATAAATATTTTCTCCGTAAACGCGCTATTGTGGAGAGCATTTATGACCAACTCAAGAATATTTCTCAAATTGAGCCTACTCGCCACCGCAGTACAACTGGCTTCATCGTCAATTTGCTGGCTGGATTGGTTGCTTATTGCCAACAGCCCAAGAAACCATCTTTGGATCTACGCTTTCTACGCCAAATTGCTGTCATCTAAAGCAAAACTCACATTAGGATTAGAAAATACTATCCTACAAAATCCAAATCATTCTATTGCGTCTATGATCAAGAAGAAAGGGTCTTTAAATTACTCTAAAGAATTTTAAGAATTGTCATGAGTATTTCCGCATTATTCTGGCGAAAAGACCTTTCACTTGAGACTACTTAACGCGGGTATTTAATAACTCGTCTTAATCCGCCCCTTAATCTCTTTGGCATCACTCACCTTAGCATAACGTAGAGTCGTCTGTGGATTGCTATGCCCAGCGATGAATTGGGCATCTGAGACCGAGCCACCATTATTCAGAATATCGGTCAAGAGTGTCCGCCGCGCATCGTGTGGTGCAATATCGCCCGATTTCCGCAGCACCTTGTAGACTGCCGTCGTCGACATCGGCTTGTCGGCGCGCAACTCACCGTCCCCGCGATTGCGTATCCCGCAGAAAATGTACCTTCGGTTAGACTGTGACTGTTGTGACTGTTGCATCTTCCACTCGTTTATATAAGGAAGCGCCTCATCACTGGCGAAAGGGATCGTGCGTGCTTTATCACCTTTGCCTTCACGCACGGTCACCAAACTTTGTTCCAGATCAAGATCATCCCACTGCAAGGCTACAATCTCACTGCGTCGTAATCCAGCATAAAAGGCGACGGCTAACAACGCCCGATTCCGTACCTGTACCAGCTTGTCACCTATCCAGACATCGAAAGCCGCATAAACCTCACGTGGCGATAAGGCACTCAGTTTGCGTGTACTGGTCGTTGAGATGCTGTTAGTGATTTTAAACCGTTTGAGCGCAGCGTGCATGGCATCCCATTTGGGGTTTTCATAATCAATTATCGCAATCGTCTCGACCAAACGGCGTAATGCTGATAAGCGCCTTTGCTGGGTTGCCTTGGTACCCGGGTTGGCATCAAGGAAAGCGCCCACGGATTGAAAGGTCAAATCGTGCAGCGGATGCAAACGCTGTTGCTGGCAATATATAAGCCACTTATTGTAACTATGTTGATAGATGCGTTGTGAAGAGGCGGATAAACCGCGCATGACGAGTTCAATCCCTTGTGCAAGAGTTTCGGAACTGTTCCGAAGGGCGATGGAGGTATTTAGATCATGGTTCATGAGGATACCCTAGTAGTTACGAAAATGTTTATTTACATAACCACTATACAGCAAAATTTAAAGCATTAATAGGCTAGATTTTGTACACGCATGATACTTCTTAGTCACATAAGTTATTATGTAATAATTATACACCAATCCAAAATAGACCATATTACGACTTTAATACACTACCAAAACCCTATCTTGCTATAATGCCCAATCTTTGATGAATGTGTTTTTTATGGTCACTTGTAAATCACTTAAGAAAAGGCGCTCAACCGCAACAAAAAATCATATATGGCATCGCTGAAGGCTGAAGGACGTGGAATATATGTATAGTTTCATATAGCATTGCGATAGAATGCTCTCAAGTTATTTTCTTATAAATTGTGGTCAAAAAGGTATGTTAATTATGCCAGAATTGTATTCTTATCGAGTCAGACACGATACTGGAGCAGCACCCAATCCCTTTTGGGGCGTTTTATCGCTTGTTATCTGTAAACCCGCACTAAGAAGGCGAGCAAACATTGGAGACTGGATAATCGGAACTGGTTCTGCAAACTCTCCCATGGGTGATATAAGTGATAGGGTTGTCTTTATTATGAAAGTTACAGATAAGATGGAAATGTACGAATACGATATGCATACTCAACCAAACCTATGCGAAAAAATAATGCTATCGCTCGCCAAATTGAGTTGGCAATCCTTATAGACAAGATGAATCTGCTAAGACTACCACCACTCACACCTGAGCTATTCTAAAAATATGATAAATATCATCTGGCATAGCAATATCTCACATCCCACTAAAGATAGATTTGTTTGACTTTCTTGACACAGATGATAAAGCGGTTTATCATGTATTCTAAGGAGATAAATAAATGCCGTCATCAAAGCGACCACGCATTGTAGATGTTGCCAAACTAGCGGGAGTATCTGAGGGTACAGTTTCTGTTGTCCTTAATAATCGCGTTGGCGAAAATGTCCGCGTGAGCGAAACAACCCAACAAAAAATTTGGAATGCAGTGCGCGAACTGGGTTATGTGGCTAATCCTATGGCACAAAGTCTTGCAGGTGGTCAGAATCGTATCGTGGCTGTCTTCACATTCGAGTCCATATTTCCAATTGATTCGCGCAGTTTTTACTATCCCTTTTTGATTGGCATTGAAGAAGAAGCTGACGTGCAAGGGTATGACCTCTTACTGGTTACAGGGTCAGCAGGAACAGATAGTAGTACAAGACGCATATATCAGAATAATGTTAATCGCTTGCAACGTGCAGATGGCGCGATTTTACTTGGGCATGGCGATCGTGAGGAAGTTGAACGCTTATTGAAAGACGACTACCCCTTCGTATTTGTAGGGAGGCGTGCTTCTAAAGAAGATAAGATCTCATATGTTAGTGCCGATTATAAGTCGGCGACGATACAGATTGTCGAATATCTTCAACAAAATGGGCATCAGAATATAGTCTATGTACGTTCAGCAAGAAATACTGAGGCGAGTTCAGATCGTGAGGCTGGCATGTTAGAAGGTCTTGGTAAGTCTCAAGTTGGCGATTGGCTGTGGCAAACAACACCAGACGATATAGTATCCGATAAGATAAACCTATATCTGGAGCAAGGCTATACTGCGTTTGTTGCAGAAGATGATGAACTAGGATATTGCTTACTCAGCGTAGCGGATAAATCGGGTTTGCGTTGTCCCGAAGACTTTTCATTAGCAGTATTGGGTAATCCCCTAAATCCGATGATTGATGTACCTGATTGGATGAGCTTTAATATTCCCCGTCGCGAGATGGGACGCGAAGCCTTTAAATTATTGCTCAAACGCTTGAACCAATCAGATGATGCCTCAAAAACACTATCACTGAGAAAGGAACTTGCATGTACATTTCAATCTGGAAAAACAGTACATCCTCTGTGATGGCTATTTTTTTATCAAAATGATAAAGCGTTTTATCAGCAGGAGGTGTTTATAGAAATTCTCGATTTTGGTCAAATAATTCTTAAAATTTTTTAGTTATCAGGAGACATATCATGAAAAGATTTTTTCAGCTTTTAAGTATTGTATGTTTATCAGCATTGAGTGTTGTTCTCACTATTTCCGCACAAGAAGATGTAGAGATTACCTTTACATTTTGGATTCCAACTGACCACGTCATTGCGGAAACGGTCTTGAATCCAATTGCGGAAGCCTATACAGCAGAGAATCCTAATGTCACTATCAATTATGAATTTATCCCCTTCGGGGATTATGAAACCACTATCGCCACCCGTTTATCAGGCAGTGATGCACCTGATGCTGGTTGGATAGTCGAACGTAGTGGACCTGCTTTCATTGACTCAGGTGTTTTATACGACATGGGTGAATCACTTCGTGCCGATGACGCATATGACTATGCAGACTTCTCCGAAGCAGCATCTTCACAATGGCTTGATGGCGACGCTGTGTATGGTATCCCCTTCTCAACATCCCCATTCATTACGATTTACAATGCAAGTCTGTTTGAAGCAGCAGGTTTAGATACACCTGATGTGATGTATGCGAACGGCGAATGGACATGGGAAGCACTTCGTGAAGCGGCTAATACAATTGCTACGGAGACCGATGCTTGGGGTTTTGTTGGCACAGATGGTGGAGACGGTATGTATCGAACGCAACGTTTCGCTACCCTAGTGCCATTGTTGCGTGCCTACGGGACAGATATTCTTGCAGATAATTCTTGTGTTATTAATTCACCAGAAGCAGTCGAAGCAGTGAGTTTGCTGCATAGCATGGTTTTTGAAGATATGAGTACCGTTCCACCAGGAGATGAAACAGTGTTCTGGACAGGTGATGTTGGGGTTACATTTGGTCAGATTAGTCGGTTATCGAATTTGGATGATGCAGAATTCGATTGGGGTATCGCACCAATGCCCGCGGGTCCTGCTGGCGAAAGTCCCATTATCGGACAAGCAGCTATCACTGTGTTTGATGGACCGAACAATGAAAATCAAGAAATTGCTGCTGATTTCGTCCGTTTCTTAACTTCACAAGATGGCGTTACACAGATGTCACCATTCTTCCCACCAGCTCGTTTATCGGTACTGGAATCAGAGGCATTCTTAACAGGCAATTCACGCGTTAGTGAAGAGGACATGGCAAATGTGATTGTACCTGCTATTGCTAACGGTACAGTTTTAACCTCTCATCCACGTTTCCCTGAAATTGAACTCACAGGTGCGGTTGCACTCGATACACTCTGGATGCCTGATGCAGATGTTGCGTCCGCTTTAGCCCTTTATTGTCAGACCATCTCGCCATTCTTAGAAAGCGAGTAAGCATCTGAAACCTGTAGAATCTAAAGGGTACAAGTAAGTTTGTACCCTTCCTATAAAGAATCGTGAATATGAGTGTAAATGAGTTCAAAAATGACACTGAGTAAATCTAATTTTACTAGGCGAGAGAAGAATAAACATAGCAACCGCATACGATCATCACAGCGCGATGCTCTATACGGTTATTTATTCATCGCACCACAATTTATCGGATTCATTCTCGTTGTTTTTTTGCCCTTAATGGCTGTCTTCTTATTTAGTACACAAGAACGAAATTTACTATCAGGTGCAATTACACAGGTTGGTGGGGAAAACTTTGTGTCTATGCTCAATAGTGACCCCTTTTTCTGGACAGTCCTGCGAAACAGCTTGGTTTTTACGACATTGCTCGTCCCTATAAATGTCACTCTAGCACTATTTTTAGCCATTATGTTGAATCAGAAAATACGTGGTATCACATTCTTCCGCACATTGTTTTTTGCGCCTGTGGTGACATCTGCTGTGGCATGGGCTGTCGTCTGGCGTTTCTTATTACAGGAGAATAGTGGTATTAATGCAATGCTAGATTTAATCGGCTTTCAAGGTCCAAATTGGTTGCGAGATCCAAATTGGGCAATGTTCACGGTTGTGATTACGCGTGTATTAAAAAATGTCGGGCTGAATATGATTATTTTCATGGCAGCCTTGCAGAATGTCCCACAAGATTATTATGATGCCGCAAAAGTCGATGGTAGTAATCTATTGCAACGGGTGCAGTATATTACCATTCCCCTATTATCCCCAACTATTGTCTTGGTTGTCTTGATTACGATTATCGGGTCACTGAAAGCTTTTGATCACATTCTATTAATGACAGGTGGTGGTCCTGCGAACGCGACTAATGTGCTCGTTTACTATATCTATTTTCAAGCATTTAAAATTTTCCAGACAGGTTACGCAAGCGCGCTAGCAGTGATCTTGTTTTCAATTACTTTCATTTTGACAATTGCTCAGTGGCTTGTCCGACGGAGGTTTGTCTATAATGAAGACTAAACAATCTAATATAGCCCAAATTGAAGATTTCTTGCGACGTAATCAGAGTGTCCTCTTGATGTATCTTGTTCTGATCGTCTGTTGTATCCCATTCATATATCCGTTCTGGTGGATGATTACCAGCTCATTTAAGCCATTTGAAGAAATTTTCGCTTATCCACCGACTTTTTTACCTGAAAAATGGGTTGTTGAAAATTACACGCATGTTTTCGAGTTACAACCATTTGCACAGCAATTCTGGAATAGTTTATACATTGCATCGGCTGTTACAGTACTCGTGATGTTTTTCTCATCGCTAGCTGGATATGCCTTTGCGCGGATTAAATTTCGTGGCAATGGGTTGATTTTCATCTTAATATTAAGCGCGATAATGATGCCTTCTGAAGTGACCATTATTCCTCTATTCCAATTTATTCAACAACTGGGCTTAGATAACAATCATCTTCCACTCATTGTTTTACCCACATTTGGTAGTGCTGGTATCGTGGCAACTTTTATGATGCGCCAATATTTTCTCGGTTTGCCTAAAGAAATCGAAGAAGCAGCATTGATTGATGGGCTAACACGCTGGGGAATTTACTATCGAATGGCACTTCCTTTAGCACGTCCCGCACTGACTGCAGTAGCAATTCTGACTTTTTTGCATAGTTGGAATCTATTTTTAGAACCGCTCGTTTTAATTAGTGATGAAAATTTATTTACCTTGCCCCTTGCCTTACGTGGATATACCGATCCTTATGGACAACCCTTATGGGGTGAGCAACTGGCAGCGACGACGCTCTCAGTGATACCCGTTTTAATTATTTACGTTTTCGCACAACAGCATGTTGTCGAAAGTTTCGCCTTCAGTGGCACTAAAGGTTAATCATGGCAGAAAAAACAACAGACATTCTTATTGTAGGAGCTAGCACAGGGGGCGTTGCTGCAACCTTGGCAGCATTAAGCATGGGATATCGCGTTATTCTATCAGAAGAAACGTCTTGGATTGGTGGGCAACTGACCTCCCAAGGGACACCACCCGATGAAAACCCGTGGATTGATAGCCATCAGACTGGTTGTACAGCATCGTATCGTGCATTTCGTGATAGTGTTCGCGACTATTATCGCCGTTATTATCCGCTCAATGATGAACCCCGTATGAATCCGACTCTCAATCCAGGCATGGGAAATGTGTCCCCATTATGCCATGAAGCGCATGTTTCACTAGCTGTATTGGAAGGTATGCTTGCACCTTATCGCGCGACAGAACACTTAACTACCCTTTTGCGACATCGTCCTACAAGTGCTGAAACCGATGGGGATCGTGTGATTGCTGTTACGTTAGAGAATATAGAGACATCAGAACACATCACAATCACTGCACCATACATCATTGATGCGACTGAAATCGGGAACTTGCTTGAATTAGCTGATGTTGAACATGTTATTGGAGCAGAGAGTCAATCACAAACAGGTGAATTAAACGCACTTGCTGGTGACTCCGACCCCATGGATCAGCAATCATTCTCATGGTGTTTTTTACTTGAATATCATCCCGATCAAGATTTTACTATTGATAAACCTGCAATGTACGATTTCTGGAACGGATATAAAGCAGACTTTTGGCCCGCAAAACAACTCAGTTGGACAATTGCTGACCCTGAGACACTCGAACCCGTGACACGCCCCTTGTTTAAAGGCGATACCGATGCACCTCATGCCGATGATTTATGGCACTACCGTCGCGTATTATACCGTCGCTTTTATCCAGATGGATTTTATAAGAGTGATGTTATCGCTGTGAATTGGCCTCAGATTGATTACTGGCTTCAACCGCTGATTGGTGTTGATGCGAAAACACAAGAACAAGCAATCTATGAAGCGCGTCAACTGAGTCTAAGTTTGCTTTACTGGATGCAAACAGAAGCACCCAAGCCAGGCGGTGGTTATGGCTATTCGGGACTACGTGCGCGTGGGGATCTTCTAGGGTCTTGTGATATGCTTGCACAAGCACCCTATATTCGTGAAAGTCGACGTATCAAAGCGGAATTCACAATACTAGAACAGCATGTGGGTGTTGAAGCACGCGGCGATTTAAAAGGTGCTGAAGTATTCAAAGATACCGTCGGAATTGGTAGCTATCGGATTGATTTACATCCCAGTTATCGTCGTAGCTATCTGGACATTACGAACTGGCCTCATCAGATTCCGCTTGGTGCTTTGCTTCCGCAACGCGTTGAAAATTTGCTACCAGCATGCAAAAATATTGGTACAACGCATATTACGAACGGATGTTATCGTCTGCACCCGATTGAATGGAACATCGGTGAAGCGGTTGGCGCATTGACTGCCTATTGCCTAAAACACAACGTCACCCCACGGCAGGTGCGGAATACAGATGCTCTATTACGTGATTTCCAAACCTTACTCACCGATAAGATGGGGTTTGTGCTGGAATGGCCCGAGAAACTCAGATTGACACCACGTACCAAATTAGATCCTTTAGGTATTTGATACGTGGCTTTCATAAGCTAATAACAGGAAATTTTGAAGCGTGCCACTCACATTTGATATGCCTTATTGCAGACCTATATGGATATTACATCGATTCCAGCGCAAAAGGCTCGCGTCTCGATCAAACAGGATCGGCTGGATGAAGTAGAAAGTTGGATATAGTACAGGCTGATTATCATTATTTGAGAGAATATGAGCATATTGCCCTTGCCCGATACTATCTTGCTCAATATCGACAAAAGAAGTATATGATTAATATAATCAAGGCAGAACATTGTTAACGCAATTACTATGTGAAGCAGAATCAGGCGCAAGAGTTCGTAGTGTGATTGAAATATTGATTCTTCAGGCAGAACTAGCCGCATTATCAGGCGATTTAGAATCTGCTTTGTCGATACTCAATCAAGCACTCGATATAGCAGCACCACAGGGATGTGTTTTTCCATTTGCTATAGAAGGGAGCAGTTGAAGTCATTATTACGACAGTCAAATCATGCCTATGCTAGACATTTGCTTGTGATTCACTCAGACGTATAAACTACCGAAAAAAGAAACAACTAACTGGTTTACTGGATGCGTTCAGTGAATGTGAGTTATAAGTGCTTACCCTCTTTGCGGATGGTTTATAAGAATGCCTGTTTATTGCAATGGATACTGTCAAAAGACATAACCGCATCATCTATCAGACATTGCAAGTGCGTCGTCGGACTAAGGCTGCTTCGCGGTTGCGTGAGCTTGGGCTTATATAATACCTTCTTCCCCAGAAACAACACCCGTAACCATACTTTCGTGTCGTCACAACAATACCATCTATCGCATATGCTTGTCTCATATTGAGCGAGACGAGCAAACGACGGCACAAAACTGCTTTATCTACCAGATAGTAGACCAAGCAGTACTCATAGACTGCTACGATAGGTCTGCGAATTGAGTTTTCCTTTGCTCTCGGTCAATTGTATCGAAAACTAATCACAAAAGAGGAAAAATTATGTCACAGCAAACCATGAAACGTAGCAATCAGCAAGAGATCAACGCGCCATTTCGCGCTAAAAGTGCAGGAGTATCTCTTGTTGCAATCTCAATGATCGGCATGTATTACTTCGCTAACGTATTCACCCTGTTACCAAGTGATGAACTCGTCCCGGATGGCGCATTAAGCCTAGCAATTACCGCCATCATCCTGATTATCGCTGTAGAAGTAGCATTACAAATTGCCCTGTTCGTCGGCGCAGGACGTATCGAGGAGCGGTCACAGCGTGACGATATTGTCGCCACAAAAGCATCCCGTAATGCTTATCGCGTGATGGCTGTGGGTGTATTTGCCACATTTGCCAGCATGTTCGCCCAATTTACTCCCTTCGAGATGGGTAGTGTTTTACTGCTAGCCTTTCTATTGGCGGAAATCACAAACTATGGTTCACAGCTTTTCTATTATCGGCGCTCCGCATAACAACAAATTGGACTTTTAACGGCGGCTACGAGACTGTCAGGGAAATCATGCTCATCATTGGGATAATCACCGCCGTTATGATCCGTACAACAACACCCCTTAGCGCCTACACTGTTTACAAGTTAAGTGAGCGGAGTAGGCAGATTTTCATACCAGAAGATAAAAGGACGCAATCCAAATTAGCACGCATATGTCAAATTAAACTCAAAGGATAAACGCATGAAAAAGTCCAAACACAATCAGCAAGAAAATCAGATAAATCTAAGGAGCAAGGAAGTATCGGCATGTTAAATTTTAAATCAACATCGACCCTCATAATTGCTTTTGTGCTTTTTACAGCATTGAGCCTAAACATTCAGGCACAGTCAGATGAAACGCCTACGTATGGACTACGTGGTGTACACAGCGTTGGCATAGTAGATTTCATTATTGAACAAGAGGACTATAACCTTAATGGAACGATTTGGTATCCAGCGTTGAATAGCAACGAGATAGAAGAAAGTTATACTTATGACCTTAACGGATTGGTTATGACTGGGCAAGCAATACATGATGCGCTACCAGAGATTGGCGATGAACCATACCCACTCATTATCTATTCACATGGGTTATTTGGTTCACGCTTTGAAAGTACCCATTACCTAGAGCATCTTGCCTCATGGGGCTTTGTTGTCATTGCAGCAGATCACGCTGGTAGTACATTTTTTGATACGACTAGCTCTGATGACATTGTACAGAGTTTCGGTTATCGTCCACAAGATATTTCACGGCTTATCGACTATGCAGAAGCAATCAACGCAGACGGTGAATTCGCTGGGTTACTAGATATGACAGCCATCGGTGTTACAGGTTTTTCGTTTGGTGGCTACACTGCACTACGAGCAGGTGGAGCGGTCATAGATAGCGCAGCAATGACCATTGCTTGCGAAGGTGTATCAACAGAGCAGAATGCGCTTTGTGATCCAAGCTATCAGCAACTACTTGCTGAGACAATCGGGCTGGATGCTATTCCGCAGGGCTTGTGGCAAAGTGCTGTTGATGAACGTATCAAGGCAATCGTATCACTTGCACCTTGTTGTGTCGATATCCTAGGCGCGGACGGCTTGGTGAGTGTGACCATGCCACTGATGGTTATTGCAGGTACAGCGGATACAGCCGCTCCGCCAGAATACAATGGTGTCATGGCATTCGACAATGTAAGTAGCGAGACAGGTGCACTCGTTCTCATTGAAGATGCAGGGCATGACATCTATGTGGACAGTTACAATGGCGCGATTGTCCGCGCTCATGATCTAATTCAGCATTTTTCCACTGCTTTCTTTATGACACAGCTCAAAGATGATATGAACGCCGCCACCCTGCTTGATCCATCTACTATGGACTTTGCAGAAATTACATATACGGCTGTTGGCATCCATCAATCCAGAATAACTATCGTAGCGTTCTCTATATATCTGTAGATGATCTTTGGATTGGTCTACCCGTTAGTGTTCTCCTTCATTGACTCTTGAGTATACTATTTTTGCGATACTCTTACTCTGTTTTATCGGGGGAACACTACTCATGGAAAGTTTCCATTGTAGGTTAGATATGTAAATTGCAGTAGTGAGGAACAATGGGTATCATTGGTGCATGATGACACCCATCCTCACGACAAAATTACATATTCCGAGTTCATCATCCAATGTGATACAACGCGTACGCCTCTTTGAAACACTGGATAAGGGGCTTGATCACAAACTGATCCTCGTTTCAGCATCGGCTGGCTTCGGCAAAACGACACTCATTACCTCATGGCTTGATATGATTGACCACGCCGTTGTATGGCTTGCACTTGATGAAAATGATAGTGATGTTTCACGCTTCATGCTGTACTTGATTTCGGCATTGCAAACTGTCGATTCGAGCATTGGTCAAGAGATTCTACCTGCACTCACATCACCACAATCCCCTTCAATGGATCTGATACTGACTCAACTGGTAAATGATCTTGCACAAATCCCAGATGATTTCATGCTTGTCCTAGATGATTATCACACGATCGACTCACCTGCAATAGACGAAGCAATAAACTTTTTGCTCAATCATAGTTCGCCTCAGATACATATCATTATCACAACCCGTGAAGACCCGAACTTGCCATTGGCACGTTTACGTGGGCGCGGACAATTGACGGAGTTACGTGCGGCGGACTTGCGATTTACAGAAGAGGAATCAACACGATTTCTGAATGCAAGCATGGAATTGGCACTGTCTCATGAGCATATTCTAGCCCTTGAACAACGTACCGAAGGTTGGATTGTCGGCTTACAGTTGGCTGCCATCTCAATGCAAAATCAGGCTGATAAGATCACTTTCATCAAGAATTTCAGCGGCAATCATCAGTATATATTGGATTATCTTGTCGAAGAAGTATTGCAGAATCAATCTGAACGTATCCAGAATTTCTTGCTTGAAACATCAATCCTCGAACGATTCTGTGCAGATGTATGCGATGCGATAACCGATCATGAGAATAGTCAGGAGATAATAAGTTATCTATCGCGTGCCAATCTATTCCTTATCCCATTAGATCATGAACGAAAATGGTTCCGCTATCATCATTTGTTTAGGGAATTGTTACGCCAACATTTACAAACACAGTTGTCAGATATTAGCCAATTACATCAACGTGCAAGCCTATGGTATGAGCAACAAGGCTTTGAACTTGATGCCTTTCATCATGCGGCAAAAGCAAATGATATTCCTCATGTGATGCGCCTCATTGAAGGTGATGGAATGCCAATGCACTTTCGAGGACAGGGCAGAGTTGTGCAGGCGTGGTTGAAAGCTCAACCTAAAACGGTATTAGATACCTACCCCCAGTTATGGACAAGCTATGCTTCCATATTATTAGGGCAAGGTAAGTTAGATATGGCTGAGACCAAACTGCACCATGCGGAACTAGCATTACAAAATGTCACAGAGGATATTCATACCCGCGATACAATTGGACGTATTTCCGCAATCCGTGCTACGAGATTTGCTGCACAGCAAAATGTAGAAGCCATTATTAGCCATTCACATCATGCTCTCGAATACTTGCACCCTGACAATATAGCTTTTCGCACATCTACGGCATGGAAATTAGCCTATGCTTATGACCTTCAAGGCAAACGGGCAGAAGCCCGCCGAGCGTATCAAGAGGTTATTCCTATAGGGCAACGCTCAGGCAATAAGGTATTCACACGATTGGCAAAGCTTGGTATTGGATATTTACAAGAAGTTGATAATCAGCTTTATCAGGCGGCTGAAACCTATCATGAAGTACTGCAACTGTTTGGGGATACTCCTGTGGCGGATGCCGGAGTAGCGCATATTGGTCTAGCACAAATACACTATCAATGGAATGAGCTTGAAACTGCCCAAGACCATATCGAACAATGTATTCAACTTGCCAAAAAATCACAAAAATATGACCGCTTAATTGATGGCTTAGTCTTTCAGGCACGTTTACACATTGCACGCGATAGTATAAACGATGCACACGAGATTTTGACAGAAGCGAGTAGTGTTGCTCATCAGCAAAACTTGGCGCATAAAGTCCCAGAGATTGCCCATTTACAGGTACATACATTCTTACGACTGGAGCAACTCGAATCAGCAAGCTATCTTGTGCAAACTTATGATATTCCTTTGAGTGAGGCACGAGTACTGATTGCTCAGAATAAACCGAAAGTGGCATACCAATTATTAGAGTCTCTGCGCCAGAAAATGGAGAACAAGAATTGGGCAGATGAATGTTTGAAAATTATGGTGTTACAGTCCATTGCTGTCCATGCTAGTGATAAAACTGACGAGGCCCTAGCTATACTGGCTGATGCTCTTGCTATGGCAGAATCAGGTGCTTTTATTCGCCTGTTTGTTGATGAAGGAACACCCATAATACAGCTACTTTCTGCACTATACGAGCAAGGTATTATGTCTGACTATGTTCAGAAATTACTTAATGTCTTTGATACAGACACTACACCGCCCGCGTTATCAGCAAATCAACCCCTGATTGATCCGCTTAGTGACCGTGAATTAGAAGTCCTTACCCTCGTTGCAGATGGATTATCGAATCGCGAGATTAGCCAAAAATTATTCATCACACTAAATACCGTAAAAGGTCATAACCGTATCATCTTCCAGAAACTTGGCGTAAATCGACGGACTGAAGCCGTTGCTCGTGCCCGTGAACTCGGCTTGATCTGAACAATAACACTCCGCAAATTAAGAAACAATACCCATAACTACACTTTAGTGTCGTTACATCACCCCACATTTAAATCTACACTGTTTACAGATTAAATGAACAGTGTAGGCAGTCTTTCATGCCAAATAACGAAATGAAGCAATCAAAATCATCACAGATGTATCAGATCAAAATCAAAGGTTATCTAGGTGATGATTGGACAGATTGGTTTGGTGGACTCAGTATCAGTCACGATGAAACAGGCAACACAATACTAAGCGGTATTGTGGTCGATCAAGCACAGTTGTATGGCTTGCTTAAGCGTATTCGTGATGTCGGCGCAGAATTGATTTCAGTGAACCTCATCAATGAAGCAGACGGCATATAGCAAATTCAAGTCAAGTCAAGTAATGAAGAGGCAAATGGCAAATTGCTTACTACTGATATTCGTTCTATCAGACATGGTCAGGTACTGCACACAAATGTTGTATCTGTATCCAAATCCTATCGCTGTCGAAAATCAAATTCAAATCAATAAGGAGAAATTATCATGACAACACTTACACAAGCACCAACTAATACTTTCAACCATAGTGAAAGCCAGACCAATCGTTTGCAAATGATGGGCGGATGGTCATCCATCGTCGCCGGCTTAACCTTTATCTTCGGTTTTGTACTCTTCCTGACGGTACTGATGCCACTCGCCACTGGTGAATTAGACGCAGTTGAAACTGTCGCATTCATTGAAGCTAACCAACTCTTGATTTACATCTGGAATCTGGTGATTTACGTGCTATTCGGCATCATGTTAGCCGTTGCTAGTCTGGCAATCAATGAACGCCTAAAAGCCGTTGCACCTGCCAGCGCACAAATCTCGACAACATTGGGCTTGATCTGGGCAGGCTTAGTGATTGCTAGTGGTATGGTTTCCAATATCGGAGCCGCAACTGTGATTGATATCTATCAAACTGACCCCACCCAAGCAGGCACAATCTGGCAAGCAGTGAATACCGTGGGGGTTGGCTTAGGTGGTGGTAATGAGATTGTTGGTGGTCTCTGGGTAGCGATAATTAGTTGGGTTGCATTGCGTACAGGGCTATTTTCACGCGCTCTGAACATCTTAGGCATGATTGCAGGTGTCGCAGGTATTGTCACACTGATTCCGCAACTGACTGATGTGGGTGCAATCTTTGGCTTTGGCATGATTGCATGGTTTATCTGGATGGGTATCGCTCTGCTTCGTAGCGAATCTTAGAACTTTAAAGAGGAAGAAATGAAAGCCATTATCCAAACGCAATATGGGGCGCCCGATGTTCTACAAGTTGTCGAAGTAGAAAAGCCAAGCTGGGCAGACAACGAAGTGCTCGTGAAAATTCATGCGACGACAGTAACAGCTACCGAAGCCGTTTTTCGTCAGGGCAAACCATATTTCTCACGCCTATTCACAGGGCTTACGAAACCTAAAATCAAGACATTGGGTGAGGAGCTAGCAGGAGAAATTGTCGCAGTCGGTAAAGATGTGACGAATTTCAATGTAGGGGATCGGGTATTCGGTATTGCTGGACCTAATTTTGGTGCCAATGTGGAGTATCTGAGTGTTCCATCTGATGAAGTGCTAGCACTCATGCCAGAGCAATTATCCTATCAGGAAGCGGCTGGTAGCGTGGATGGCTTCTTAACTGCACTTCCATTCCTGCGCGATGAAGGCAATATCCGTAGCGGACAGAAAGTGCTTATCAACGGTGCATCGGGGAGCGTTGGTTCTGCTGCGGTACAAATTGCGAAATATTTTGGCGCAGAAGTCACTGGTGTTTGTAGTACTCGGAATATAGATCTAGTAAAGTCATTAGGTGCAGATCATGTCATTGATTACACCAGCGAAGATTTCACACAAAATGGGCAAAGGTATGACATTATCTTTGATACTGTCGGTAAAATTACGTTTTCTCAGTCGAAAAAGTCACTCAATTCAGACGGCATATTCCTTGAGGCAGGGATGGATTTAGATATTCTCCGTCATGTGATCTGGACATCTGTTGTCGGTAGCAAAAAAGCGAAAATCGCTGCTACAGGACTGCGACCTCCTCATGAAAAAGCTAAAGACTTGCAACTTCTCAAGGAACTCATGGAAGCAGGAATTATCAAACCCGTGATTGATCGGTGTTATCCACTGGAGCAAATCAGTGAGGCACATGCCTACGTTGATACTGGACGTAAAAAAGGCAATGTTGTTATCAATATCGTTAATCAGTAAAAACCCCATACCCATATAAGGAGATTGAAACATGAAACAGAATCAAATGATAAAAGCAGCAGCAGGGATAGCTATCGGTGTTGGGGTGGGTGTTGCACTCAGCAATGTCGCACTCGACGTTGGGTTAGCGGTTGTATTCGGTGCAGCGATGAGCCAGATTAACCTCGACAATGATGAGTAAGCTTACTATATCACAGTGACTTGAGAATCCAATACTATCGAGAGACTGTATGTCGCTATCTGACATAGAGTCTCGAACCTCAACATGATATTAGAAGGGAAAGACAATTGGCATTGAATTTCTACACAAACAACTTTGCCAATTTAACACAGCAGTTTTATAGGTTTCCGTTTAGGAATTAATCAAGGTCACTAGCACGCAATGTCAGTGATAAGAAAATTCAAGGGTCATCAAGATGAAGGAGAAATTATGAATAACATATAGACAAACACACGCAGACAGATATCCTTGAGGAATTATGTGCAATATCGAAATGGTGTCCCATTGGGTGCTTCAGGCTCGTTGTAGAATATGCTTGTTCGCTCCCTTGGAGCAGGGACATTTGCAAAGTTCTGGTAATACTGGAATCCGATTTGGGGCTATGCGTTGGGGCGCTATATCTATCAACCATTAAACCGTTTTCTACCTGCGACACTTGCGCTCATTTTGACATTCACAATCTCAGGTGCAATTCATTATCTTGCAACGACGCTTGTTCGGGGTGCGGTTGCATTCTACTTCACACCGTGGTTCTCTTTGATGGGTGTTGTTGTTTTCGGACGATTGATAGAAATTGATTAATTCCTTTATTTTTTGTGTAAAAAGGGTGTAGCATGTTGAAAAAGACATTACAGTCAATTAAGAGAGACGCTTTTGCTGAGAGGTATTGAGTGCCTTGACTTCTTTCAGTAATTTCCGAGTTTGTACATAATAATGAAGGCTTGAGGGATCACCGTATCGTAAATGATTGAGCGAAATCTTATGAACCGAAACTCCTAAATGAAGATTTGCTGTAGTTATAAATAGGTGTTAAAATGTAATTAAAGGTTAAGAAACTTTATAGAGTTCATCGTAACCAACTCCCCCTACCCCAATTTGCACATTGATGCTGTCATCAAATGAACCATTTCGAGACAATATCTTCTGGTTTTAGCTGAAACGCTATTCGCTGAGTTGCTGAAAGCTATAAAAACGACTAGTCATCAAGCTAATTTTGCTCATAATAGCAATTATCTAATTTACATATAGCGTAACATAGGTTTTATACCTCAACATATTCGGGTAAAGAATCGCACCTTAATATGATTATTATAAAGACACTGTTCTCTGAATACAGAGAACAGTGATCAATATTAATTATCTACAGTGATATTACAGACACCAGCAATGACGGAACATGTGGCAATGGGTGTCCCATACTGGAAGACTGTAAACTCATTTGCTGTTGTCCAGAATTTTTCATTTGGGTTAACCGTGATCCATCCTTGGCGGAAGTTGCAGAGTTCAGGTGTCGGCAACTCGAAAATATTTATATCCCAAGTTTGTAAACAATCCTGTGACGGAAAAGCAAACAAGTCCGCACGCATGAATTCTGTTTCCCATTCAGAAATTGAGAATGATACTGTATCAGATTGGAAAACAATACCTGCCAAAATTATAGGTGTATCCGCGATATTCCGAATGAGGAAGTTAGTATCATCATAAGTTAAGCGAACATTCGCACCAGTGGCGACGGGATGAGGTGTTGACACAGATGGTACATCGTTAACAAGATCATCTGTTAAGCGAATTCGACATGGACTAATTGTACAAACTGCGATTTCATTCTGTCCCAGCAAAACAGTAAATTCTCGTAGCGGATTCCAGAATTGGTTCTGCTCACCAACCAATAACCATCCATGGCGTTGTTGACAGTACTCAGGCGCTTCTGGCAAGAATGATTGTGATAGAGGGAAAGCTTGCAAACAGCCAGCTGACGCAAATGTCTCAAGCGCTGATGAGAGACCATCCACATCCCAACGGTCAATATTTAGATTGCCAAGCTCACTTGTAAACGATAACTCAGAAATATCGAGGGTACGATTTGCGACGTTAAACAGTGTAAAGCTGGACACATCCCAATACAATTCGATATCAGGAGGTGGTAAGGAAGGGTCAATAGGTGCGATTGGTACAACAACTTGATTTGCAGGCACTTGAATTGGAAGACTTCCAACGCGAGGAGGTTGTGTCACTACAATCACATTGACACCTTCAATTTCTTGAGATTCTGAAGCCGAATTACTGCGTACCGCCGCCACTGGTTGAGGCAATTCAGCATCGACTGTGTTGTTAGTGTTTGTATTATTGCCCGTATCTGTGTTTTCATCAGTTGTTGTAAGGGTGTTATCTGCATCACCTGTTGGTAGCGCACCTTCGACTAGCTCAAAAGAAGCCACTGCTATTGGAAATTCATTTTCGTCAAGCAAAACAACCAGATATTCGCCAAAGGGATCAGTTTCCAACATTTCTGCAACTTGTCGTAAGACACCATTCACGTCAGCAGGTGCTGGTGGTGCAGTAGCAACGACTTCATCACCGAATATCAACTGAGTCGAGATCAGTTGTCCGGGTATCAAGTTGCTAGCCATCAGATCAACCATTCCTCCGCGTGTGACTTGAGTCGGGGAGACTGTGATTTGAACATCGTTGGCTCTCTCGCCATCAAGGTCTACATCATCAGGCAATCCATCAGCTACAGGTTGCGGTGCTTCGCCTACGATTACAGGTGGTGCTAAGACTGTGAAGTTTGCACCAAACAAGAATTCATCGTCTTCATCCAATGCAATGATGTTATACGAACCCGGTGCGAAATCTTCTGGAATTGTAGTCGTCCAAGTGAATTGATTATTTCCGTCAGCTTGAGCATTTTCGCCATAGATTTCGTTAAAGATGTATGAGACTGCGATACGGCTCATATCTCCGAAACGATCCATAACACTTACAGTAATTGATTCACCAGCAATAACAACTTGAGGCTCTACAGTTACTCGTGTTCCTTGCATGAAGTTAGGCTGATTGATTAAGGCTTGTGTCTCAGCAATCACGACATCCGGTGCATCTGTATACGCAACAGTAAACGTTGCTTGGCAACCTGCATGATCCTCAAAGAGAGACATATCATAAAGCTCTTCAATATCAATTGCTCCGTTATGTTTCATTTCATTATATTGGCGAACAATCTGATCTTCACAACTAACACTGATGACAATATCTCTATCTTCTTCATCATCAGGGGCAAAACCGACAACTGTAACTTCCATTCGACCCGTTAAGTTATTAAGTTGTATCTCTAGCGTCAGTTCGCCATCTTCGAGAACTTCATCATCTTCTGCTTCATCATCAAGGATGTCGTTTGGTGAGGGTTCGACGAGAACTTGGTCATTGATAATCACATCCGTTGCATTAGACCCCAATACAAGTAAAGTACCATCCAGCACATCTTGTGGGATTGTGACAGTCCAAGTAGCAAAACCCTCTGCATCAGCCGTTACGCTTTCTAGATTGAATCTTGTGGCTGTATCTGGGTCATTACCACTTTCTAATACCATATTGATCGTTTCATTTGGAGCGAGATCACGTAGGATTACTTCAAGGGTATCTCCGCGTGAAACAATGGTGTCTGAAAGCTCTGCGATAGCAAGACCAATGTAGGGTGTATATGACAAATGTTCAACAGTTGCGGTTGCGGTTGCCAGAATCGTATCTCGGTCATTGGCATAAGCGACACTCACTTCAAGGTCACAGCCAACATTGTCAATGAAAACAAACTCAGGTGATGCAGTGAAGGTTTCTGACGCAGATCGTTGAGGCAATTGTACCTCGCCGAGTGCTTCTCCCTCGCAAGAGATTGTGGCGACTAGGGTTTCACCGTTACGCGCTTCATCCAAGAAATCAACCTGTGCTTGAATTTCGCCAGTATCACTATCGAGTGTAAGATTCATAGCGATTTCTGGTGCGACAGGTTCTGCGGTTTCTGTTTGTTGATCCCATATTTCCTGAGTGATTACAAGAATATATCCCCCAAGTAAAACACGACCACCGAACAAACTAGCAGAATCGCGGGTTATTGGGTTACCGCTTGAATCCAAAATGAAGATAGCAATTACGCCACCAAAATCCATGGATTCAATTCCGGGAGATGTTAGAGCTTCTACAATTGTATGTTGCTGATGGATTTCTCCGTTGTTGTTTGCACTCACTACTTCTCTGAATCCAGCATCTGGATTGAATTCAACTGACGTATCTTCACTAAATACATATTGGTAATGCAGGGTGTATAGATCATTGGGGACAAGATAATCGGCATTGATAGTGATTGTGTTGCCAACAAATGCAAGCGTATACCACCCTTGATAATCTTCAGGTTCCTCAGGCGATACAATGTTGAAGGTAGGCAAATTGTAAAATAATGAGTCCCATGTGGGTACAGTCACATTCGTTCGCGCAATGATTTCTTCTGAGTGAGGATATGGTAACAATCGTATCTCTAGCTCACACCCCTGATTTTTATATAAAGCCCGACGTGCGATTATGAAATCCATCGTCCATGAACGTTGATTTTCAATATTAAACCAGCCGTCTTGATATAAGACATTACCTTGACAGAGTATTTCAAATTGCACTCGTTCATGCGGGACATTAGATGCCGAAAATGTCAACCTATCATTTACAAAAATGGCATTTAAGGTTGGTACAACATCAACAGTTTCCTCAGTTGCTACTGGCTCTTCATCGACTGCTTCTTCAGTTGCTAGCGGTTCATCATCAACGGTCACAACTGGTGGTGCTACAGGCGCAACAGGGGCAACGTAATCAATCGGTCGTCCGAGTACCATCGTAAAATAGTACGATCCATCATCTGCTTGACCATAAGCAACTGCCATATGGACATTATCACCATTCAGCATATTGGCACGATGACCTGCACTGTTAAACCATTGATCGAACGCACCTTGTACGCTGAGGTCTGAGCGAATTAAGATATTTTCGGCAACAGCACCCCATTGGTAATTGTGTTGCTCAACACGTAGAGAAACATCTGAACCATCAGACCCAGTGTGGCTAAAGTTTCCATTGATAATCATGTCATCATTATGTTGCTGTGCGGCACTGAGCAAGCGTGCATCGTAACCGACAGGACGTACACCTGCTTCGGCACGAATCTCATTCACCAGATCAAAGAATGGTGCGGAAATATCTAATGATCTAAATGTTGCTGTTTGTGCCTCGTTGACATCTGTCCCATTATTTTCAGTGGTGGTTTCTTGTTCGGTAGTGGTATCTTGTGGAGTCTCCTCGGAAACAATCACGAATGAATAGAAACCACTGCGCTCGGTATCTCGTACATCATCGCTGAACCAAACCTGAACAGCGTAATTGCCTGCGAGGGCTGTATCCCAAAAATTAGCAGTCGCTACGCCTATATCATCTATATCACCAATGATTTGTGCAATCGCTTGACCTTCATAGGACACAATGAATTCAACAAAAGGAACATTAGCTGTCGGGAATGGCCCCATAGACATCGAAACAAGCGAGCCTTCAATTGCAGGTTCAGGGAGTGTGAGTTGTAAATCAAGCCCATCAAATGCAGATGTTAGAGGCTGAGTATCATCGATTACACCCTCATCAGTATTATCTTGGTCTGTGATTTCTTCACGAACCACAAATTGTCCGCTTGAGATCAATTGATTTGTCACTGTTTGTGAAGTCAGGAATGCTTGAACCGTATACGTTCCTACCTCTTCTGTACCGACAAAGGGTACGCGGGCAACCCCATCAATATCAGGTGTAGCATCAAGGCTTGCAACGATCACATCAGCGTAGCTGACCTCAAAGCGAACGCTTGTAAAAGGATTGGGTTGAAAAGGTCCTGTACTCAATGTGACTTGCGTGCCGGGTAGGGGTTCCGCACTAAAAGTAGCGGAGAATGGTCGGTCAAGATTAGGTTCTGATTGTACGACTTCTTCGGTTGGCTGTACAATTTCTTCAGTGGGTTGTACGACTTCTTCGGTTGGCTGTACAACTTCTTCAGTCGGTTGTACGACTTCTTCAGTCGGTTGTACGACTTCTTCAGTCGGTTGTACGACTTCTTCGGTTGGCTGTACAACTTCTTCAGTCGGTTGTGTGACTTCTTCAGTCGGTTGTGCGACTTCTTCAGTCGGTTGTGCGACTTCTTCAGTCGGTTGTTCGACTTCTTCAGTCGGGGTAAAAATCAGATCCTCTAATGCTGGCTTAGGTGTGCCGAGAACCATTGTGAAGTAATAGTCACCGGTTGCTGATACTGCCATTGCAATACCAACATCTGTGAAGCGCGGACTCATCATATTATTACGATGCCCCTCGCTACCAAACCATTGTTCATACGCTCTAAAGACATCATCATTATTTTGAACAGCAATATTTTCAGCGAAGTCACCACCATCATAGTTAGCAACTAACATTCGGGATCGTACAAAACTTCCATCTGATCCCTGATGGTTAAGATTATTCATTTGGGCCATATCATTGGAATGATTTTGGGCGGCAAGCGCTAATTGAGGATTATAATTTAGAGGCGATACACCATTAGCAATACGCTCGGCATTAACCAAGCCTAACATAGCACCAGTCACATCTTGTGCGAGGACAGGTATGGCAAGCAACAGGGTCAAGCCTATGAAAATAATACATCGTTTTGTCATTGGGTATCCTTATGCTGTATTGTATTTGTTTGAAATTGTGTGTTATTCGCTTCATTTTTAATATTAGGAGCGAGGCATCACAGCAACGTCACAGCAACGTCACACAGAGGAAAATAAGGGGTAATTTGTTTTTTCATACAGAATAGTGAGATTAGGGGCAGGAAGTATCACCCTATAGTTATTTATAAGCGATTGAGTATATGGTCGATGATGCCTTCGAGTGCGAGTGCCTCGCCTTCTATCATCAACTGTTCCACTTGTGTGTCTCCCAGTATAGCAACCATATCAGGACGTAACTTATCTAATTCGAGAAGCACTTCGTATTCGGCATAAGATGTATTGTGAACAAATCCTGACCATTGAGTCGCTACAGACATCACTGTTTGTGCTGTATCTATGCTTGTGGCTTTTGCCAATGCAACAAGATATTGGATGCCAGCAACTATCAATACTAATTGAATACGAACATTATCCAGTTCTGTAGCTACTGATAGACCTTCAAGTAAACGGCTTTGTGCTTCTTCCAAATGCCCCAAAGCAATGTTGATAGCCACCAAATTAGCTAAACCTAAACACATGCCCACTGGACGTTGTGCTTCTTGGAGGTAGGTCAAACCAAGTTCTGAATATTCAAGTGCTTTTTCATAATTGCCTTGCAGATAATACGAATACCCCAAACTACTGACAATCGAGTTACGGTATACATAGTGACCCGTCTGTATTGCCAGTTCTAGTGCCTCATAGTAATAATGAAGAGCAGATTCAAAATCGGCGATATTGTCATAACTAATTGCAAGCGTAAACATCGTTTCTATATTCCATGTAGCAATATTCAACGCTTTCGCTATATTATTTGCCTCTTCTAAATACACAATCGCCTGTAACGGTTGCCCCTTTTGTTCTTCCAAATCGCCCATTGTTCTTAGCAATCTAACATAGTCTTGTTGATGCTTATTTTCCCCGATAAGGTCACGAGCATAATCCACATAGTTTTGCGCTTGTTCCCATTCACCTAAATATAAGAGAATATTCACTAAAGCCAAAACGTCCTTCGAGATGCGAAGTTCATTCTTAATTTTTTGTGACATTGCGAGTGCCTGCTTAAGCCAATCCAGAGCAGGCGTATTTTGTCCCATGTCTGTACTTATAGCACCTAATCTGTGTAAGGCTAGGGAGAGGTGTTCAGCATCACCGAGTTGTTGTGCTAGACTATAAGCATCTTCGTAATATTGGAGTGCCTGCGACAAATTCTGCACCTGCTGATACAGTCTACCGATCATATCTGTGCAGATTAATTGTGCGAGTATATCTTCTTGGACTTTCGCACTAGACAAACCTTTTTCGTACAAGCTAAATAGGAGCTGTATGTCGAGGCGTTCCTGCAAAATCAAGCGACCAGCAATCATAATCTCCAAGAGTAGTCTCTCAGCATCCACGTCGTCATCGCTATGGGTATCTAACCAGCGGAGTACTTGCTCAATCTGACTACTCTCGGTGTCATATTGGTCGAGTGCAACGCGAATGTTGTTGCCGTCTAATTCATGCAAGCTATTCATTGTACGTAGACGTTGAATATAGTAACGTGCCATCCGCTTTTGGGCATCAAGGACTTTTACAGGTGCTGGTATCATGATGGCATACTCAGTAATGATTTCGCATGTAAAACAAGTAATGCGTGCATCTGGAAACGCCCGCCACCAACAGGTTCTAGCAAACCTCGATTAACCAATTCACGGGCTGTTGCTTTGGGATTATCTGTATCCCAGATGGCTTGCATGACACCAAGATCGAAAGTAGCAGGTTTTGGTACTAATAAACCTAACAATGCGAACCGCTCACGGGTGTTAGCATTTAGAATATCCGTACTGCGCTTGAGCAAAGCGGCAATCGTTGGCTTCGTATCCTGATGAAGCATATCGCTAGGCGCAGGGGCATCTAAGAGTTTTGCTCCATCCCGTAGTTCTTGCAAGAGATCAGCAACGCCCCATCCTAAGCGTGCTTCTGCGTGGAGTAAGCGTCCCGCCACCTGAATTGCCAGAGGTAGCCCTTCTAAATCATATACCAATTCACGGGCTTCTTCAGGATGTTCGTTGACAGTATCGGGTGTGAGTTTATGCAATAGTTTTAACGCATCATCATCTGTTAGAACAGAGAGGTTGTATAAATCTAGTTGAGAGGGTGCGAGTGCCAGTGCCACATCGTTCAAACGAGTCGTGAAGATTATTGAGGTTGCCGTGCCATTCACTCGGAAGAACTGACTATGATCTACCTGCCAGACATCATCAACAATCAGCAACATGCGCTTATTTTGTACCACAGCCGTAATACGTGTGCTTAGGTCTTGGTTGCTTTCTGATTGATTCAGATTGATGTTGAGTGCATTCGACCATGCTTGTAACTTTGATGTGATGTCGGGTTCTTCGCCTAAAGATGTCCACAAAATCCCATCTGGGAACTGATTACGCAAGCCTTCGTCATGAGCGAGGGTCGCCACAAGTGTGCTTTTGCCTACCCCAGGCAAGCCTTGTATCACCATGGTTGAACGCTGTTTGCCACTGATGCCCAACCGACTTTTCACATCTTGCATTGCCTGTCCACGACCAATGATGAGAGCAGGTAGCGGTGGTAATGCACTGTAGAATGTGCCAGTATTCTCATGTGCTGGCGTAGTTACAGGTTCACCATCTCGGATCGCCTCAAACAAGCGCGTAGTTGCTTCTTCAGGTGGTGTTGCTAATTCTTGATCAAGAATTTCAACACATTGTTGATATTGCTGAAGAGCTTTACTTCGCTGTCCGTTTTCTGCATAAATTTGCATTAGCAAGCGGTGTGCTGGTTCATGTAATACGTCGGATTGTAACCAGCGTATAGTGTAGGTAATTGCCTTATCGATGCCAACAGTCGCGCTCTTATGATAATGATGAGCAAGACGCGCTAGGAAACTCTCATACTCGCGTTGAAGAATATCAGTTTGTACCGATTGCCAGTGTCCAAATTCGGGGCTACTAGGTACATAAAAATCTCCGAGAAAACGATTCTTATAGAGTTGTTCGGCGTTTTGGAGTGCTATCAGACAATGCTCACACAGAATATCGTCTTCATGCCGATGCTGACGTGCTTGTGTCACATAGTATTTGAATAAATCAACATCAAGTTCAACCATTTCATGATTGATGCTTATGTAGTCCTGTTCAATGATGAGCCAGTCCACATCAAACTCTGATGTGAGTTCGTATAGAGCTGTTCTTAACGACGCTCTTGATTTATTTAGTGGTGTATCTGTCCACAACAATTCAGCCAATTTGTCGCGGCTAATGGCTTGGCGCGTCATAGCGAGGTACGCCATGACCGCTAAAGATTTTCGGCGACGGAGAGATATTTCTTGCGATCCCACACTTAAGCGGGGGTCACTAAATAAGGTAATCTGAATTTTTTCCATGCGAGAAATGTCATTATCACTTATATTTTCAATTTCACAACTTATGTTACGCAGTTTATTTTAAGCCAGATCCACTAGGGTGCAGAAAGTCTTCAACAAGCGTTTTTTGTACTTAGTGCTAATGCTCAATAGTTAGCTGTATTGACCCGATGTGAACATTTTGCTTAACATCAGTTCAGAATAAAAATACCACTCATACTATATAATAGCGCACGACGGTCTAATGTCTTCCGTTTCAATTATGATGTATTCATCATAGTACCCAAATAATTAGGATCTTCCGCACTTTTATGACCATACCCGTTATTCCTTTATTCTTCGTCGCACTGCACAAGACGCTCACTCTCGACCACTTAATAATTTTCCAACAAACATTTAAAACTTTTTGAGTGATTGAATCCTGCTGATACATATTTTCCGTTTTGTTGTCTGCACTTTCCCGAGAGCAATATGCTTAAGGCGAAGGCGATGTCACAAATAGAATATTAATTGATAAATCGAGCAAGCATCTATTTTGCACTACCATCTTTAGATTAATATGCACCGATTTCTGTCTCTGAGATTAGTCCTTCGCCATCGTGCGTTTCAAATAAAGTATCTCATCGACAAGATACCGTTGACGAGTATCATAAAAAACTGCCCCACCTACCTCTTGCGAGACAGATAAGACAGTTTATGATTTAGAAATATCACATGGTCTTGGCTGGTGGCATCATATTATATCTGACTGAATTAAACCTCATGAATAAAAGCTTGTATAGGCACAGCACAAGAGTTTAGTGACAAAACACTAACATCTCTCATTACTTTTATTTTCACTAATCTTAGTCACAAACAGTATTCTGGGTCACATCCCAACCAGGCACCATATTATTTAGATAAATAAGTAAATCTGGATCAGAGACGGTAAAACAATTGAATGCAATATCTTCAATTTCAAGAACAAGAAAAGGTAAGCCCATTAGAGTAGACGGTATATCACCGCTGAAAGAGTTTTGAGTGAGAATCAAAGTCTCAAGCCTATTCAAATTGCCAATTGTTAGTGGTAAATTGCCGTTAAACTCATTGTAAGAGAGGTCAAGAGTTCTTAATCCATCCATAACACCGATCCTCGGAGAAATTTCTCCTGTCAACATATTATTTCCTAATTCCAAACCGATAAGAAAACTCAGGTCATATAAACTAGGCGGAATTTCACCTTCAATCCTATTGTTAGTCAATCCAAATTGTGTAAGTTGTGTCAAATTACCTATTTCAGAAGGAAGCGTGCCACTCAGGCTATTGTTACTCAAGTCCAAGATGCTTAAGTTTGTAAGATTAGCTATTTCAGAAGGAAGCGTGCCACTCAAACTGTTATTACTCAAGTCCAGAATTGTTAAATTGGTGAGATTACCTATTTCTGGAGATAACGTTCCATTCAAAAGGTTTGAACTAATTTCCACCTCACTAATAAATTGTAATGTGTAAAGCGAAGGAGGAATTTCACCGACAAATGAATTCTCAGATAAATTAATTCTGGTTAACTGTTCTAAATCTCCCAAGAAAGGTGGTAAGGTGCCACTCAGAAAATTCCCATCAAGTCTCAAGTATTCAAGATTATCTAGATTTATGAAAGTCTCCGGAATTGTCCCTGTCAAAAAATTATTATCTAAACGCAATTCAACGAGACTGTCTAAATTGCCAAATTCTACAGGAATTTCACCTTCCAGCGCATTGTTCCTTAAATTTAACTCCTCCAAAGTAGAAAGATTACTAAGTGCTGCGGGTATCATTCCACTTAAATTGTTACCCTCAGCACTCAATGTAACTATGTACTGAAGATTCCCCAATGTCGCTGGAATTTCCCCCTCAAAAAGATTTTCACTTAATATCAACTCATTCAGAGCAAATAAATCCCCCAATTCATTAGGTAAAGATCCACTAAGTTGATTCTGTTCTAATCGGAGTGTTGTTAAATTGGTCAGCTTACCTAAAGCAGTCGGTATAGTCCCCGTAAGCTGATTCTGGCGTAAGGATAGTTCACGAAGATTTATTAAGTCTCCAAGGGTTTCTGGAATATTACCGCTCAACAAATTATTACTCAGTTCAAGTCTGTTTAGAAACACCAAATTACCCAGCGCATCTGGAATTTCTGAACTCAATTGATTACCATCCAGACGCAACTCTGTCAAATTAATTAAATCACCCAGAGAACTAGGAATTGTGCCTGTAAGCCCATTATCTTGCAATTCCAGCGAATTCAGGTTTGCTAAATTACCCAATTCGGAAGGAATACTTCCGCTGATACCAGATCCCTGCATAAATAAGCCTTCAAGATGTACTAAATTGCCCAGTGAGGCTGGTATCGTACCTGAAAAGCGATTTTGGGATAAATTCAAGATACGAAGATTTTGAAGGTTTTCCAATTCAGAAGGAATAGCTTCGGTCAATTCGTTACTATCTAATCCCAATTCCGTGAGAGTTAGCAAATTACTTAGTGCAATTGGAATATCCCCCTCAAGATCATTGCCCCCCAGATCCAATCGCTCTAAGCGAGGCAATTCTCCTAATTCAGGAGGAATAATTCCTCCAATATCATTGTTGGTTAACTCCAATTGTCTTAATTTGGATAAACTAGCCAACTCAGGTGGTAAAACACCAGTAAGCTGATTATTGTTCAGACTTAGAATCTCTAGTTCTAGTAAATTTCCCACTTCAGCAGGAATACTGCCTGTAATATCATTATTTGAAAAGTCTGTAATGCACCCAAAGAACTGGACACAAAAATACAATTTCTTAGTGAACAAATTGCTGTTCACGGCGACGATCCTCAAACTCTTGTGGCGTGAGATATCCCAATGAGGAATGGATGCGTTTGGTCATGTAGACATCCTCGATAAATTGACCAATGCGTTGTTGCGCGTCAGCAAAATTGTCGTAAAATGACAAGTCAATTTCCTCTTCTTTCAAGGTGCGAATAAGCCGTTCAGCATAGCCATTCTCACGGGGTTCACCCACACTCGCCATGCTAATTTGTACTTCGCGGTCACGCAGCAGATTGACATAATCCCAACAGGCATATTGCCAGCCTTGATCCGAATGATGAATGGTCGGACAGTGGGTGTTCAACGCCTTCTTCAAAGCAGAAATAGTCAGCGATTGTGCATCCAGATTGCGACTGAGTTGCCAACCGCGAATTGCTCGTGTAAAGACATCCATGATGACTGCCAGATAGACATGCCCATGTCCCAACTGCACATAGGTAATGTCTGCGACCCAAACCTGATCGGGGTTTGTGATGTCCAATGACTGCACACGATTTGGATAACGGGCAAAGGTGTGCTGACTGTTTGTGGTTCGCACCTTACGCCGTTTTCGTGTCTGCAACAAGCCCATTTCGCCCATCAGACGACGCACACGCTTGTGATTGATGCTCCAACCCTCACGCTGAAGCATTTTTGTGATGCGACGATAACCGTAAGTCACCCACTGCGTTGCCAGTCGCTCAATGGCTTGCCTCAATTCACGATCATCTGCATGGCTCGACTGATAGTACAAACTGCTACGAGCGCACTCCAGCACCTCACACAAGTCTTTCACCGGGAAATCTACGCGTAATTCCATCACAATTTCCCGTTTTTGCTGGAGGTCGAGCGTAAGATGCTGGAGGCTTTTTTTGCAATTTCCAGTTGCATGGTTAGCCGTCCTACCATCCTCTCTAGCTCTGCAATTTGCGCGTCTTCTTCGCTTGTGTCGGGTTTCTCAAACGCACTAGACGCATTCTCCAAAAACTGGCGTTTCCAGTTGCCAAACTGTTGTGCGCTCAGTTGATGCTCACGACAGACTTCCGCCTGGCTTTTTTCGCCTGTAAGAACCGATAGAACTAGCTCAGTTTTAAACTCCGCACTGAACGTCCGACGCTTTCTTCTGCTCATGGTACACTCCCTTGTGAACACAGTTTACTTCATTTAGCCCTGTGTCCAAATTCAGGGGTTCACTACAGTCAATCTCTCTCAAATTTGTAAAATTACCTATTTCAGGAGGGAGTTCACCACCAAGATCAACTTGTAAAATTAATCTTACAATAGTATTGGATTCACATTCGACTCCATACCAATCACAAGGGGTATTCGTAATCAGCCAACCATCTTGTTGTATCCAGTTTGTGCCGTCCATTGAATTATAAATAGCGACCAACCCATTACACTCATCGCTAGATAAGCCAATGATTGTTGTGCAGTCAGCAAAGGTAACTTCATCTTCAGCATCTTGAGCAAAAGACAGAAAGATTGTATTAAATACCAAAACTGCAACCAAAAAATATAACAACGCAGTAAATTTTTGTCTCATAGAATTTACGATCATTAAGATGTTCCTTTCAATATGATGCCAATATCTTATCTTTTTGCTAAATTAGCGTAACAATTTCTAATAAACAATATAATTAGTCATTTTGATTGTGCATCTGAATACGCCGATTGTGCTAATATATGACGTTTTCATTTAAGTTTTAAATGCTCACAATCTGCTTTGAATTGTACTATGATTTCATTTTGTCCAAATGTTTAATCAGTTCTATTATACGTTGCTTAAATCAAAACCTGAGTAAAGATTCGCTTCATATTCCTACCCTCGTTATTAACGATAAGTACAAATTAACGCCTTTTAGACCTTGAGCAACTTATTCAAAATCGGTACTTTCAATAGTTCAGGGAAAGTCTCACCCACTTTGAGTTTCATAACATTAGCTCGCAATATCAGAACAGATATCAATGCGACTATGGGCAGAGTAATAAACAAAGGTAGTGCAAAATATGTTTGTATCAGCTTTAATCCGATCGCACTAATAATGATTGTGAGGTAGATAGATAGATATGAGAAGTCAAATAATCTGACACTAGTAAAGCGAACTAAACCGATGTGATACAACACATTATTGAAAACAATCACCACCACATATGCTATTCCCCCGCCCAAAGCTCCAAGACTTGGTACAAATAGGAATATTGAAATAAGTGCTATGAACATAATTAAAATATCGACAAACATCAAATATTTTATTCTATTATAAGCTCGTAATGTATCTTTGTTAAAACCTGCAACAACATCTACATATGCGCCAATTGCCATAACAGCCATAATCAGACTCGAACTGCTATATTCATCAGGAAAAAGCAAAGCAACCACTGAATCCGATAAAGAGAACGTCACTAAAAAAACTGGGAAGGTGATAATTGCCATCCATGCTGTAGCACGCCAGTACAATTCATCTACCCCTTCATCATCACTACTTGCGAACAATCGCGATACCATCGGCAAATACAGATAGACAAAACTGTCATAAACGATCGTGATTAACCTTAAAACAGGCTCGACTGCGCGGTATTCTGCAACAGCAACAACGCCATTGAAGAATTCCATAAAAATGATAATGAATTGAGAGCGTACGATTAAGACAATCCCCGTCAAAAACATTGGGAGTGTAAAACCGTATATTTCGCCAAATTTGAATTTAATACCATTACGAAGACTGAAGTTCTCTACCAGCCCTTCTCGACGCATTAGACCAACTAACATGAAGGCATAGGTTGCCGTAGTCAATACCCCACTAAGCGCATAGCCTATGGCAAGTAAAAACACATCGAATTGTAATAGAATAATAAAAAGAATGACTACAAATTGTAGGATAGGCCATAAAACATAGCGTCGAAAGAAAATCGAACGCACGTCACCAAAGGCAGCAAACACACCTTGAAATAGACTATCCAAAGCTTGTGCAGGAACGAGGGTAATTACAAACAGCAACAACACGTATGAAATATGATCGTTAATCAGAGTGGAAACAATGAAATCTCCACGCGTAAAAACAAACAGTAGGATGATAGCACTAAGCGTTAGCACCGTCCAAACTGATATCAATAAGAAGCCTAAAATTGATTTTTTGTCATCATTCTCACTATATATGGGGATAAAACGTGAAGCTGTCTTATCTAAAGCGATTAGAACCAATATCTGGCTCATATCAACAATACTAATTACATAAGCAAATGCACCAAACTGCTCTTTAGGAAGATAGCGGATAAACATTAGTTGGACAGCGAATTTGATGACAATTGCAAAAACACGACCTATTAGCAATAAAGCTCCACCACGAAGGAATTTTGAAGAAGCGTTTTTAGCGTTTGTTTGCTCTTTTTCGGATTGCTCCATCAAACATACCTTTCAAGGTTATCAACTATCTCACTATATCCATCTAAAAACACGCATATCTAAAATTAAAATAGATATGCGATGTAGGTATATTACAGTCTACTGAATGAGTGGTTCGCTATAACTCTAGCCTTCTATCAGACACCTTTGAGCCGTGTTGGGAACTAATTGGAACAATTCTTACATCTAGCCAAAACCGAATTGCACAGCGGAATATCTTGAAGCAAAATCCAAATAGTGCCCCAATCATATGTGAGAAATCCGTATTTCTACTAGATATTTTCTTAGTGAGCAGTACGAACACTAGAAGCTTTAAAATAAGTATCTCTCAAAAAGGCTAATAGAACCCCAACTATAAAAAACCCAAGAGATACCAACACAAAATTCTCTAGCTTATTAGGAAGAGACGGAGTATCTGGTAGGACTGGTGCATCTAATATTTCAGGGCGATAGGCTAACTCAAAACGTGGTAAAGGATTTTCATTAATGAGTTGGTTTGTAATTGCCTCTGCATAAGCTAGTGCCAATTCTGCACTACGGGCTTGTATCATCACAACAATAATGGAACTATTTTCAACTGGACGCACTTGTACCTTAACTGAATCGACCAAGTCCTCATCAAAGCTTTCAAGGAGTTCTGATTCGGCTCTAGTTATTAAATTCTGGCTTCGTAAAACTTGTACATACGTACCTAGTGCGATATCCATCTGATCAAGCGGACGAGGAATAGCATCATCATCTATTGTAGGCATAATTGCTATAGATGTTTCTACTTCATAAATTGACGGTTGCGCCTCAATAATAAAATATGCCGCTACCGAGCCAATGATACTAACAATTAAGATTACCCACCAATTATTGAGAATAACTCGCAAAAACTGAAAAATATCCGTGTAAGCACTTGATAACTGAGACACTGGCTCAGGCTTCGTAATCGTTCTCTCAGCTTGATATTGACGCATTAGTGCCAATATGGTTGGTCCCAATTTATTTACATTACTTTCATCCAGACTATCATACAGTCCGCTAAGTAATTCTTGTACATTACCTGTTCTACCATGTGGCAAATTTTCTTCATGCCACTCATTTTGTTCTGTCATAGTCTTTTCTTCTTTCTAATTTACTAGATTCTCTCCCACTGAAAAACCATAAATCAATTACGGGAAGAAAAAGAGTGTTTATCGAAAATTAAATTATATTACATTATCTGTGAAAATAACAATAATCCGTAATTATTACAAACTAGTTATGAAAATATCTAGTCCAACTTCAAATACGGGGCTTATCATCGGTATACGAGTCGACACATTAAAAAATAGAGTTCAACCGAACCTTTGTTCACAAATTGTCTGTTAATATTATGATCTGGCAAAGACTCATTTTTTAGCCATTATCTATGTGTAATTATAGCTCAGATATAGATAATGGATACCGCCAGTGTTCAAGCTATTTAGGTACGATTGTTCTGAATGAGTGCTAGTAATCGTAGGAAAATCAAGGGTTTAGGGTAGTATTATTTCTATAATAATGATTCAGAAATATGATAGTTACAACGCCTATCCTATAGGCTAAAAACAATGTTTGTGATAGTCAATCCAACTAAGTACATTGGAGACCTACATTATCATTGCTTGAACCACACACTTAATGTAAATAAGAGCTATAATTGTTGTTGATAAAAATGCTTACCGTTTAAATCCCATATATAGATTAAAAGCTCACAAGTAGCTATTGTGAAAGCTACTACGAGGTGTAAAAACATAGGTATAAGTAAGCTTGTAGAAATATTTTGACTTTATAATAACTTGCTCAGTCTCGAGTAAGGAAAAATCATGATGGCAATACTTTTTTGGTTATGTGTTGGATTAATTATCTATAGTTATATCGGGTATCCTATTCTATTAACATTAATTTCTAGGATAAAACCGCCCTATCTTGCATCATTAATTGATACTGAATTTCCATCAGTGACATTGTTGATCGCAGCATACAATGAAGAATCTGTTATAGAAGAGAAAATCGTCAACTCATTAGAGTTAGACTATCCAAAAGATAAATTGCAAATATTAATTGTCACAGATGGATCTGATGATGATACCCCAGAAATTGTGAGGAATTATGAGGATCAGCAAGTTGAACTCAGCCATATTCCAGAGCGTAATGGTAAGATGGCTGCCATCAACCGTGCAATATCTCAAGTTAGAGGAGACTTTATCGTTTTCTCAGATGCAAATAATATATTCGATGACAAAGTTATCCGTTATCTCATCGCTCCTTTTAAAGATTCTGATGTTGGTGCTGTCACCGGAGCAAAACACATTCTTCAGGATAAACGCAATCTGAGTGCTTCTGAAGGTTTATACTGGCGGTATGAGTCCTTTATCAAAATTCAGGAAACTAGACTAGGTTGCGTAATCGGTGCTCCAGGAGAAATCTTCGCTGTTCGTCGTGAGTTATTTCAATTACCACCATCCAATATTATCAATGACGATTTTTACATTGCTATGAGTATTATCAAAAGAGGGTATAATATCTTGTATATACCTCAAGCACGTTCTTTTGAATATGTCTCAGCTACGGCACAAGACGAAATGACTAGACGTTCCAGAATAGTCGCTGGTCGTTATCAATTTTTGCTGCAAGCCTACAAACTGATACCCTATAATCGCATCAAAATAGTTTGGCAAGTAATATCACATAAGTTCTTACGCCCATTAATTCCCTTCTTTATGATTGTTGCCCTTGCTACGAATCTAATCCTTGTTTTATCGCCTTCAACGACTTCGAGAAATGCTTTACTTGGTCTACAACTTCCATTTAATTGGATTTTCTTAATTTTACAAATAAGTTTTTATGGAGTAGCATTTCTAGGGAATTATGTCAAACTAAATGGGAAATTAGGTAAACTTTTTTATATACCTTCGTTCCTAGTCAATAGCAATTTTGCTACTCTTATAGGGCTATATCGCTATATGATGAACAGACAATCTCATGTATGGAAGCGTGTTGAGCGCTACAAGGATACTAGATGAAATACCCGAAAACTTTGATTGTGGATTTATCCAATATGTTTGGTGGAGCAAGTGCGCGTGTCATCAATTTGATGAAGCATTTCCCCGATGGTCAGGTCGCTTTAGCTAGCCTTGAAGATAGCCCAGTAATGAAAGAAGCAAAAAAGTTAAATATACCGATCTTCCCTGTTGGCAATCGTAAAACAGACCCACGCATTGTATATCGTTTGATTAAAGCGATTAAGCAATTTGATGTCCAAGTAGTAGATACAGCCAACGTACAATCAAAGTTCTGGGCTAGTATCGCTGTTAAGTTGACGGGTGTAGCTTTAGTTTCCACGTTGAACAGTTGGTATGTAGATGAACACAGTGGTAGTTTAAAAGGTAATTTCTACCAGACTATCGAAGAAATCACTAATCGTAACGTAAGTTTATGTATTTGTATTTCTCAAGCAGTATACGGCAAATTAATAGATGCTGGAATTCCATCAGATAAGATTGAGCTAATCCCCAATGCAATCGGGATTGATACATCTAAATTACAAAAGGATAGAAAGTGGCTACTTCAAACTTATGATCTGCCTGAAGATGCGAAGGTCGCATGTTTAGTTGGGCGATTAGTCTGGGCGAAAGGGATTGAAGATTTAATTGAAGCATTTGAACAAATTAAAGAGCGTTTCCCAAATCTCTATTGTCTTATAATTGGTGACGGTGAATTACATGACAGTATCACTGAACAACTAAACAAAACCAATTTAACAGAACAAATACGTTTACTTGGCTACGTTGAACGCGAGTCTGTTTTATCAATTGTCAACACAAGTGATATTTTTCTAATGCCCTCGCGCTCCGAAGGAACACCAATCGCACTATTAGAAGCCGCAGCACTCGGGAAACCGATACTCGCTACAAAAGCTGGTGGCATTCCTGAAATGGTTACACACGATGAACATGCCCTGCTCGTCGAAGTCAGTGATATTGATGCTATTGCCAATGGGATAGCCAAATTGGTCGCAGATGAAGACTATTCAGAGAAAATTGCCCGAAACGCCCAAAACCATATTGAGGAATCATTCAGTATGCAGGCGCAAGTACAAGCAACCTTAGATGCTTATGCTAAAGCGTGGCAAATTTATAAAACTAACTCTTAATAGCTTATAGTCTCAGGTTAGAAATAAACACATAATATTGGCTTTTAGAGTCTTTGCACTAGCCTATTGATTTTTCCCACATCACAGATTGATTTTGGCGCATAAACCGCAAAAAACCTAATAGTGCTGCGATATTGCTAGACACAAGATAGTATCCAAAGTTCGCTAATTTTAGTGAACTGCTCCTCTGTTCTAAAACAGAGCCGGTAAACGCTAGTCCATAAAATATGATTTGTAATCCTAAAAGGATGACCATATTTAGCAGTTTCAGTTAAGGTTCGGACATTTTAATGAGCTGAATATCAAGTTTCTGATGAAGAGATAAATCTGAATTCTGATTAGCACGAACCCCCTGCTTGGATTAGCACATTGAGGTTCAATTTTGTTGAAATTAGGCGAATAGGGTGGCAAGAAAGGCAAGCGACATTTTGCGTCAGCATAAGTTATTGCGTTTTAAGAGACTTATGAAAAGTACATTATCAAGAATAAATACTTGATTAGGCTTTACTTCAGGCTAATAATACCGAACCACTCACAGGTCTCATTTTGCTTGTGATTATCATCACAATATGACAACACACCTTTTCTTAAGTCAGTCCTATATCCATTTGGCATCTCTTCACTATACTTCACTTCTTCTGTTCATTCGTTACTAGAAACTGCTATAACTCCAACAAGCATATTGCAATCGTCGGATCGCTTTTGTAAAAATGTTTATAATGATCATCAGATAAAGACATTTTGAGCGTAAATAAATGTGAGTGGACAGTCACCTACAACTACTAATATAGACGATAGAGAGTGACTGCGCCTAATTAGAATAGGTTTCGACTTCGATAGTAAGTACATTCTATGCTTTTTCTTCTGCAATAGAAGTCGTATCGAAGTCAAAACTCTAGTAGGAATTGACGAGTTTATAGAATAATGATGTTAAAATTTGCTTCAGCAAATAGTCACAATAGCATTTGTCAATTATTTTCCAATTCCCTACTTTTGGGGAATAACTGTCTTTGTATGCGAATACGCCTTCTCAGCACTTTGATAAAATTGCGATAAAAGTAAGTTGCTTAAAGATTCAGCATACAAGTAAGCTAGTTAGCAAATGAACTAACATCTTTATATAAATGCAAGAGCTTATCGGCTGTAACAGATAACTGAAAATCCTGCAAAATACGATCGCGATTATTTTTTCCTAGTTGTTTAATCTGTTCGGAATTATTGAAAAACATATGGAATGCCTCTAAGAGAGCTTCAGTCAAAGCTGTTTGATCATTAGGCGCAATACACCATCCATTGTCTCGCGTTTCAATCAAATCGGGTGCGGCACCAACACCTGTAACAATAACAGGTAATTCGGATGCCATTGCCTCAAGAAGCGAGTTGGATAAGCCTTCTGTTGAAGACGGTAAGATATATAAGTCTGCTATCTGTAACCACTGTTCAACATTATCAACACGTCCAGTAAAGCGGATATTATTATCTCCAGCTAGCTCTTTAAGTTCGGCTTCATTCTCTCCAGTTCCAACTAGAAGCAATTGTGCTTGAGGATATTTCCGATGAACCTGCTTCCAACTATTAATCAAGTTATCAACACATTTTTCAGGCTCTAAACGTCCTACAAAAATGGCAGTTGGAACATCATCAACATTCATTTCCTGCCGCAGTGCCTGTTTTTTATCATCAGGGACTGCTTGAAAACGATCAATATCTACACCATTGGGTATGTAATGACATTTTTCTTCAGCAACACCTTCAGTAATTAATTCGTTGCGAATTTCTTCTGAAATCATGATGAAGCCATCAACGTTTTTAGCCATATTGTTCATACGATAATCCCCCAAGGTCTTGTTTTTGATGCGATCAACATCACCGAGAATACCACCACGTAGTATCTTGGAGACCACTGGAATATTGAACAATCCACCAGCCATAGTTGCTGCGAGCGTAGGAGAAAATAGGCTATGTGCATGAAGCACATCGGGACGAAGTTGCCTAATCTTGTTCACACAATAAGCTGAAAAAGTAAGAGCTTTTAAGGGTGTGTTAGGTGAACGATATACAGGAATACCATTTAACTCTTCATATGAAGGTAAACTTGGCTCACCATGTGCTAAGATATGAAGATCAACCTCGCGTTCTCTCAGCAAAGGTGCCAAGGATGCAACTTGTACTTCTGCCCCTCCATAATTTTCAGCATGATATGATATTAGTAACATTACTACACGTATTGTTTGTGTCATTATTCCCCACAACATTTCACAAAAATAAGTTAACTAAATATATGACTTGAACTAAGAGATACTATGATTCACCCCATAGTTCAATTGAATAAGGCTCACCACTTGTATAAGCAGATACACCAAACTCCATTGCCGCTGTGTTTGCTTCGTGAGCGCCAATATCTGGTGCGTCACCCGTATAATTTTGAGCATTAAAATTGGGAATAATCACACCCTGATCATAACCTAAGCTGGATGTGTCCAAAGTAAAATTACCTTGCATGGTGTCATAATCATAGAATAGGTTAAAATAGGTGGGTCTACCAGCAATCCCGTTCGGTTCAATGTTCTCAATACTTAAAACACCGCTAAAGAGATCGAAATCGAAATCATTGAGACTGCTATCTTCCCTAGCATCGATGCTTATACAATCATCATCGTTCTCGCAGTATACATCAAATATATTATTTCTCGTGGTTGTATTATTCATATCTCCATTAAGCCCCAAACGCGCACCAATAGGATATTCTAGATCGCCTCCCCCATCGGGTTGCAGAATAGTATTGTGAAATACAAATACTCCCCAATCTGGGCTGGATTCTCCACCAGATTTATGAAAACTACCACGAGGATCGTCATCCCAGCTATATAATTCCCTCGGATACCTTCTGCTTGATCCCATAACATTCCGCCAAATATATATTGGACCTACACTTGTATCACGAGTAGCCATCGCATGATATGTGAGTTCTGTATAATTACCCCAAATACGAACGTTTCTATTTCCTCCCTCAGCTTCTATTGAATTATCCCAGCAATGAGTGAGGTAATTGCCATAAATGTCACTATCTCTATTTGGAAATCCTTCGCTACTGAAGTTTTCTGAACCACCAATACAATCATTAAATTGGTGTTCATTATCTGAGAAGATTTCATTATATCGAATGACAAGATTACCAGCTGGGTTTTTCATATGAATTGCTTGTGGTCCACTAGGATGCCAGCCACTTTCTGTTTCCTCGATATCAGGACGACTTTCACCCCAGCTATTAGTATCTGAGCGCGGATGATGAATAGTATTTCTTTGGATGATAATACGCCCATTTGCACCAGATGTATTAGCATAAATAGCTGCATCACTCCCAAGACCAAAGCCTGTATCTTCAAATTCAATCCGTCCCCAGCCACTTATATCATTATTTTCAATAATAATATCGTGAGCATCCTCATCCAAATAGATACCATGTCGTCCAGCGTTTCTGAGGGTCAAACCACGAATGATGATATATGAACCTTTGATATGGATATTAAGTTCCTCTTCTCCCATAACATCAATTGTCGCAGTATCATTTGGTCTGCTTGTAACTAAGATATAGCCATCTGGCGTACCCGAATCTTCAATTGTCAACTGTTCGGAAGAGTGTGTTGGCAATTCAATAACATGAGAAATCGGAAATTCTTCCGACCATGTAGTAGCGGACGTTGTTATTGTTTCCCCAGTTTCACTAAGAGTCAGCTTAATTTCATATTGAGTTCCGGGTGTAAGATGTACCAGACTACCACGGTATTCATCATCTTCAGGACTGTACCATAAGGGCATACCATCAATCCAGTTACTTGTGTCTGATGGTCGAAACTGAACAGAAACAATGTTATCTTCATCAGCTTGCACGTGTTGGAGAGTAATACCCATTGAATGAAAAGTTGGTACAATTGAAGGGAGATAGAAGGAGTTTAAACCTAAAACGTCGTTTGAAGGTACAAATACTAGCCACAATAAGACAATAATGACGGTTAAATAACGTCTATAATTCATCAAATGACCTTTCTATAGTACGATTAAATGGCTTTACGTTTTGGCCTACTCCAAGTTTTTGGAATAAGCATTACGGTGCGACAAAGCTGGAAAATGAAAATTTATTACTTCAATTTTTCTTAGTGTTAGTTTTGGCTATTGGGTTAACGCTTTTCTAATACACCCATTCTCTACGTAATTTTTCATATCATATCATAGTTACAATACATTACAAGTTTATTTCAGCTAAGGGTATAGTTACTTATTAGCTACGATAACCAACAAATGATTACATATTTTTATTACCGAAATATAACAAGGTAGGTCAAATTATTACGGGCAGTCAACGCTACAAGTATAAATCCTGCAAACGCCTGTATCCCTCCGGAATCAAAGCAACAGCAGTATTGAGGTGAAATAGGTCATGAACCGTTAAATAGATTGGCTCAAACTACCCTACTCACCTCAAAGATAATGAATTATAAATCTATAACTGGGACTCTATCCGTATCCAAATTAGCTTCGATCAGAAATACTGCAATCCAGGCTTCAATATCATCAGCTCGAATGAGTAACCAATCACCAACTGCGTTACGTCCAATAATTTCGACTTGACTATCGAGACTGAGTGAACGAACCACCGCGAAATTTGTTCCTGGTCCTTCGCGTAAATTAGCAAAGTTTGAGGTTGTTCCGGGCAATGGGCAACCTAACATTTCAACGATGCCTGGGTCTTCTGGACAAGCATCAACTGTATTTAATACACCATCTTCATCATTATCGGGACAACCATTGAAATGACCAGCAAGAAGAGGACACCTATCATATCCATCTGTGAAACCGTCACTATCACTGTCAACCCCATTATCATTGATACCCAATATTTGGATATTTTCAGTATCAACGATAAGGAGTTTTGTATTGTTGTCTGCAAAAATGACTTGTTGTGATACAACATTTTGGAGAATGAATAAATCTTGAGCATCGACTATATCGCGGAAAAATATATTTGTACCGCTAATATAAGCTAATAGCTGCTCATCACTAGACCAAGCTATTGAGCTACTGGAAACCGTATCAATAATCTCAAAACTCTTAATATCCCAGATGAAAAAACTACTACCTGTCGCTGCCGCTACCCAAGTTCCTTGTGGTGACCAAGTAACATTAGTGGGATAAATAGCACCTTCTAATTGAATTATAGGGGCGCCTGAATCAACTTCCCAAAGGTAGATGGTATCATCGCCACTACCGATTGCCACAGTACTGCCATCAGGAGATAACGCCATTTGTGTTGTATGCCGATCATGCCTGAAACGGCGCAACCTTGTTTGTGTACGAATATTCCAAACATAACCTTCGGATTCACGCGGCGAAGAAGTTGATACAACACGCGAACTATCAGGAGTCCACGCCATATTTTCTACTGTACCGTCATTACGGAACAACTGATACCGTTGTTCCCAAGTCGTTGTATCCCAAATTCGAATACGATATGGATAAGTTAGATCGTTTAGGTCGGTAACACTCGTAGCAAGTAAGTTACCATCGGGTGACCATGCAACAACACTAACTCTACCCATTGGATCTATAACCTGTACTAGCTCTCCAATCGTGGTATTCCAGACTCTTACAGTACCATCAACACTACCTGACGCAATAAATTCCCCACTAGGTGACCAATTCAGGCTCGTGATTTCGTCATTATGTCCTGAAAGTACAAGCCTTTGTTCACCTGTATTTAAATCCCTAACACGAACCGTATTATCAGAAGCACCAAAAGCAAATAATGTATTGTCTGGAGACAACTCATTCAACAACGGTAGGATAAAGTATCCTTCTATGATATGTAACTGTTCACCTGTTGTAACGTCCCATATACGAACAGTACCATCACCACTCGCAATCAATTGTGAGCTATCAGGCGACCAGACAAAGTATCTTGTTGTTCTACTGGTGTTAAACTCATATAGAATTGCCTGTGTGTCCGCATCATGAACAAAAATCTGACTGTTTTCTTTAGAGATATACTTTGAACCATCTGGTGATAAGCTCAAACCCGAAACATCCTCATGTCTTACCACAAGGATCAAATCCTCTGTTTCTTGATTCAAGATATGTGTGTTATTTTGGCGTCTGACAAGACGAAGTGAACCGCGGTCTATTGCGGTGATGTCAGAAGCTCTTTCATATTTTTCTAGTAAACTTCCCGAGCTGGCATCCCAAAAATACAACTTGCCGTCCTGATCTGTTGCAAAAAGTTCTGAACCATCAGGCGACCAATATATCCCTGTAACAGAATTGTCGGCAGGTTCTAGTTCAAATAATAATTCGCTAGTTAGCGTATCCCAAACACGTAGCGTATAAAAATCATGGCTGGTAACAAGTTTTGAATTTTCAGGTGATAGTGCAATTAAATCTATCGTCGTGGTATCTGTTTCAATCGTAAATAATTCTGTTCCAGTTTCAGCATTCCAGCCATGAATTATGCCATCACTGCTTGTTGAAATAAGTTGTGAATTATCAGATGACCATGCAATGGCTCTAATATCTGCATCTTCGGCAAAACTTAGCAATAACTCAAATGTATCGGCAGTATAGATGTTAATGCCATAACCACCTGTGGCAATAAGCAGTCCATCTGATGACCAATCCGTCGCCCAACCTGCATTAGGGAGTTCAATAGTCCTGATTTCATCCAAATATTCGAGATTATACGGCGCAATTGATGGATGTTGATTAGTATTCTGAGCGCTTACAATTAGAATATTCAAACTCGATAACAAAATCAAAAGGATGGTGACGCAGAGTTTTTGACGCATTATTTTACCTTTCATTCAATCAGAATGGGACGTTCGCTTGAAGTTATGAGAATAGTATATCATTGAAGTTATGGTTAGGAATAAAGAGTACATTCCATAGGGAGATGAATTATTTCGCCCATGATTTTGAAATTGGTCTTTAAGAATTATAGCTATACCATTTTGTTAATAGAAGTAAACTGTCATTAGCGTGGATTTATGTATAAAATAGACTAAAGACAAATATGAGTTTGTATCATAAAATTTATCAATGTAATATCTTCACTAATTTGTGGGCAGATAGACAATTCAAGCAACATATGCTCAAAGTCAGTAATGACTATGAATACAAAATCCTATTATACAAGATCTTCAATTACATATTGAAACACTTGCATCCTGTATGCAAGTGGTCGAAGTTGCTAATTTCTTAAGGATTACACAACATTTCTCTTGCTATGATGGTTTTATGATAACTCTTTCGCCGATTAGATTGAATCAGTTCTACTTGTAGGAAAACCACTGGAAAACAGGCATATGACAAGCAAACTTTTAGAAATGTCTCGAAATCCCTCAACAAGTGATTTCTTCTCAAATAAAGTTCTGGCACTCATGATTTTAGGCATGAGTTTCATTGCATTTATGGCTTCAATGTTTGTACCAGAAGAGTATTTTATACTAGCACTCCTTGCTCCAATTGGCGCAATAGTCGGCATCACATTAGTTGTGCGCCCTCAACTTTTGCTCATCATAATCGTGGCTTATTTTCCTCTGGAGGGTGGTACTTGGTTTGATTCCTATCTACCTGGAGGTTTGACAATACCCAAGATATTAGGGGTCTTGTTGTTGGGGGTTTTAATCTTCAATATTATTTTTAGAAAAGAAAAGTTTCGATTCTTTGATGATGCCTTGGATTATGCGATTATGGCATTTTGCGTGGCGATTGTTTTTTCAAGTATTACTTCATTACATACTGATCAAATTATTGACGAAGTAGATCGTGTTCTTCGCTTAGTTGCTTTCTACTTTGCGGTAAAAAATCTAGTTAAAACCTCTACAACGATGCGTTGGCTAATGATTGCATTCTTTTTAACCAGTACATATGCTTCTATAGTGGGACTCAATGACTATTTTACCTTAACAACTGAGTGGGGAAAAAGAGTACGGGCAGCGGGTATAAATGAGAATCCAAATAATTTTGCTTTTGCATCAGTAATGGCACTTGCGGTTGGCTCCCAGTTGTTAATGGTCAGTAAAAACTGGTTTTCTCGAATATTTTGGGTAGCAACAATAGGTATCGTTCTATTGGGTCTAATATATAGTGGCTCTCGTGGCGGTATGTTATCAGGCGCTGTGGTCATATCCCTTATTATTTTGCGTCATCCGAGACGTAATCAACTCATTCTATTGGGGCTTTTAGGTGCTGTCCTATCATTTCCCTTCCTTCCGCAAGATATGAAAGATAGATATTTTAGCTTTGGCAGTGATTCGGATTTTAAATCAAGCCAAGAAGAATCAGCAGATGCCTCGTCAGAGAGACGGCTTAGTTATTTACAATTCGGGATGGGATTGATAGCAGAAAATCCTATTCAGGGTGCGGGTTATCGATCATTTGTTATATTGTATCCAGAATCTGAATTCATCCGTTTTGATAACCCCGTAAATGAACATGATCTTAATCGTGTTGCACATAATGTCTATCTCGAAACATTTGTTGGCGTTGGATTACTGGGTACATCAGCTTTCGCTCTGATGTTATTTTTGGCATGGAGATATTTTCGTCGTGCTATTGCATTGCTTGAACCAGGAACTTTTGCTTGGGCAACAGCACAGGCACTTGAATATGCTCTGATTGCCTATTGTGTTTCAAGTATTTTCATCAGTAGTGAACAGTTTAAGCAATTGTGGTATATATTAGGCATGTCATCTGCATTATTACATTATGCAATGTTCTTGCAAAAGCAAAAAAATAGTATGAATGTGCCTATTCAGCCATCCATCGCAAATTAGGACAGGATGCAAAAAGCAGTTTGAAAGTTTCAAAGCTATTGTGTCCTATCCGTGGTAGTGTTTTTAGGATGGAAATGTAATTGTCATAAGGTCAACTTCCACTATTCGAGTGGAAATCACCTGTGACTTTGTAATGGATGTACTATTCGTACAGTCTTTTCAGAGGCATTATTGAGCGAGGTCAGGCACAGACTGAATTCTTCAGTTTATATCTCATAAAGTGTGATTTCAAAAACAACACAAAATTTGCCTCATTTTATGTCTCATATTATCAAATTTCATAAAGATTAACTATTTTGATACGACAAATTCAAGTCGATTAGCAAAACTCAGGTTATAGTTATGCTTATCACTAAATTTGAGTAGGACAGGAGTATAGCGTTCTTCCTCCCCCACCATATCAATGGAGTTCTGCGCTACAGTCTTTATGAAACACAAAATTTTAAAACTCGCAGTAAAATCTGGCATTTTTAATGCAATGCAATTAGCTAATAAAAGCAAATTAACTGTTCTGTGTTATCATCGGATTGATGATACAACACATCCTGATTTTCAAACTTTTAAACCCAACGTTAGTGCGACTGTAGAAGGATTTACTGCTCAGGTAGAATACCTTCACAATCATTTCAATATAGTTTCGCTTGACCAAGTTACAGAATGGCTAACCACAGGCAAACAAGATATACCCGATTATCCAGCCTTAATCACGTTTGATGATGGTTATCGGGACAATTACTTAAATGCTTTTCCCATCCTTCGAGAAAAACAAATACCTGCCGTAATTTTCCTGGCTACAGATTATATCGGTGAAACTGTGCCGTTCGCATGGGATTTAGCAGCATATTGCTTCTATCACACAAAATATGATTCCGCCGATTTGCCATTTGAGGGTCAGCAATCATGGCAAGACCAAAAACAGAAAGATTTAGTTCTCAAAAATTGGATAGATCAATTAAAATATCGACCTCACAAAGAGATGAAAGACGCTATCCAACGCTTACCCGAGATTTTGAATGTTAGCATTCCTAATGATGCTTTCTCTAAATTACACCTGACATGGGATGAAGTACGAGAGATGCACAAAAATGGAATTTATATGGGCGCACATACGATGAGCCACCCTATTCTAACTCGCGTATCTTTAGATAAAGTGGAACATGAATTAAGAGGTTCAAAAGAACGTATTGAAGCTGAATTGAATACAAGCGTAGGCAGTTTTGCTTATCCCAATGGGCAATTCACTGACTTTAATCCAGCAATTGAACAAATTGCTCGTGATAGTGGCTTCTCAACTGCATTTTCCTTAGTAAGTGGAATTCCGTCATTGAAGAGCATTCGCGAGAATCCATTTGCAATTCAGCGGATCTATATTGGACAAAACGATACATTTGAACGCTTTGTGATAAAAGTCAGTGGTGTCAGAAAACCGAGATTTTCCTTCTAAACAGGCTACCTGCTTAGGCTAAATAACCTAAGTAGGTAGAACCTCTGCTAGCTATTCCGTTTTTTACTAATCAATTTCGTTGCACGTCTCCAGATATCCGCAAAAAGTGGCATTGGATCAGTGAAACTAAAATATGGAAATGTTTTATGTTTTGCCGTATATGGCTTAATAAAACGGGATAAATTTTTATCATCATCTAGCATAAAATACGCGGGAAAATCTGCACTAACATCAATATAATTCATTTCGGTGTTGTAGCTATCCACATGAATTTGATTGTCGTGAACCAAATCTTGGTAAATGATATAGGGGAAATTAATACCACTCGCAATTGCTAATTGGCTCATTTGTAATGCACGAATATTAACCTCGATTAGTTTGAGTTGATTATCACGCGGATCACGCTTGAATTCGATGCTTGCGTAGCCTCGGTAATCAATGCCTTTCAAGAGTTTTAAGCCAAGATCAATCAAATCTTGTGACGGTGGTATACTAGAGCCTGCTCGAATAACACCATACATAGGAGGCATCTGTCGAAATTTGATACAACAAAATGTCGTAGCAACTTCACCATTACTATCAATATATATTTGTACAGTTTCTAAAGTTTTATAATCATTTCCGGGGATAATTTCAGAAACAACAACCTCTTCTCCCGCATCTAAAACCTTTTGAAAATTGGTGCGAAGTTCCTCAACGGTGTCATTAATAAATAGTTTTGTGTTGAATTTTGATGAAAATGAGTGTGAATAAACTGGTTTAATCATGATCGGTAATTTCATATGATCAATTTGTGCGTCGAGTTCATCCATTGTTGTTGGTTGTGTGAAATGAGGATGTGGTACATCTAGTTCGCTTGCTAGACGATATGTGGCATCCTTTTCAAGGAAAATTTTTGTGTGCTCCCAGTCGCTAACAGCGACGATAAAACGTGAACTCAAGCGTTCCTTATGGCGTGAAACGGGCGTCGCAAAATAATCGCTGGTTGGCATAATCAATGCGCCATCCAATTCATCCTCAAGATTTAAGAGATAATCAATAAATGCCTCTTCATCACGTGGATGCGGACAAACTCGCCAATTTTTGATAAACCTAGATTTCAAACCACTTTCGCTTGAATCCATAGTTAGAACTAGGACTGGGATATTGTATTTTGTTAACGAACGGGTTAAAGCTAATCCACCGTGAGAGCCACCAAGAACAATCACTTTATTTTGTTGCGTCACCTTGTATCTCCATTACTACTTGGACACTGATTGTCTGTTTACATAATCAACGCTTATCAAACATCATATCGTGTTTTTAAAATATTGCTGATTTTATTTTCAAATTTAGACTCAGCTTCCGATAAATTAGCTGAAAAATAATGAGACGGATATACTTATCCGTCCATTGTTTGCCTGAGATTTATTGAACACAGCTAATTGAATTGGTCTATATATAGATTAAATTATCAAAGCGTTACTATATCATAGCAACATACTTCACGCCAAGTGAAACAGCTAGGGATCTTAAATTTACCTACCATGATGCCCGCAAACAACATGGGAGATAAAAACCAATTTGATTTATAGATATTAAAGGTTTTGATGCGAAGAAAATATGTGTGGTTAATACGAAATCAAAAGGTCGAGACACCAATTTCTCGACCTTTTACAATCATTTATTTAAAGCATCTGACCGTAATGACGAAGTAGCCGATTTATCGAAACGTAAGACAACTTCTTGCAAGTTGTTGCTCAATTCAGGACTAGCATCGGGTGTCGGTACAACAAAGCCGACTGAATTATCATCACCAGCCACAGCCAATTTGAGCTTAAATTCACCTTGACTAACACTAACACCTTTGAGGTTCGACTGCATATTGTCAACAAGGTTGTTAAGCAAGCCAGCAACACTATCTGGCGATAAATAAGGTGTCTTACCATCTGTCTGCAATTGCTTATTGGCTAACCCTAATTGTGATTCTAAAGTCGTTTTCTCTTTTTGTAGATTACTAATTTGGCTTTGCAATTCTTTCCGAACTGCTTCTGCCGCTTCTACCTTAGCACTTTCGAGCGCACCTTTAGCATCCTCAGCCGTCTCTTCAACCAGTGAGAAATCTTTACGTAACTGTTCCATCTCATCAGACATCTGTCGATTGGCTTCAATTAAGCTGGTGACGGTGTCACTATCTTTTTCGTTTTCAAGTGCATCAATGGTTTTACTAGCTTCGGCTAAATCCGCTTCTAGCTGTTTCTGTATTTCTTCAAAATCTGCAATGCGTTCATTAATCTGATTTTTTAAAGATTCACTTTGTTCTAGCGCAGTTTTGAGGGCTGTTTCAGCCATTTTTAACTGTTCGTCTTGCTCCTCAATTCTTGCTTTTAGTACGTTGATGTCATCAGTTGATTCATCAAGCCTTTCATTCATCGAGACGACATGACTTGCTAAATTCTCTGCAAATGACGCGACTGTTTTACGCTGTATTCGTTTCGGGACAACGCCATCTTCCACAAGTTGATTAAATGCTGTGAGTGCGGTCTCAATTTGCTCTTGGGTTCGTTCTTCTTGCGTTTCTAATGATGCAATCTGTTCCTGTGCTTCCTTGAGGCTTTTCTCAAGCTCACTTCGTTCTATTGCAGTCTCTTCAGCACGGCGACGAACAGCGAGCAAATCGTTCTCAAGATTTCTGAGTCGCTCTAAATTGGGTTGTGGGTCGCGCCCTCTGTTGGTGTCATCAGGCATGTCCGTTTTCCTTTAGGTATGTTTCAAACTTGGTTGATGTGAGCAGATAATATTACACGATCTAATTAGTTCTTATGTCTATTTTGCGTATGGCATGGATACCATCCCTACATCTATCTGCACTTTTTGGCGTTGATGTATGGTTGAGACCTGTCTCAACCGCTTAAAATGGATTTGTACTATTCCACCTGCCCTACTGTTAAAATTACTTATCTGCTATAAGAGCTTCGCGGATGATACGCCCTTTTTCATCTTCGGCGACAACTATCCAACGCTGATTTGTTGGTTCAAACGTTGCTTTCACGTTTAAGGGTCCAACAATTTCTGCTAGGCGTGCAACATCAGGACGTGCCAAAATCTCATTAGCGACATCATCCTTAGTGCGAGTAGGAGCGCTCGGCGATTCATTGGGATTTGTCTCTGCGCCTGTGGCAATGAAGTTAATCCGTACTGTAGAAATCGCGGCAGAATTGATATTGGACTTCACCATATCTGCTGACGAAATGGGTTGTACAGCAAAACTACCATCTTGACGGGCTTGCAGACCAACCCGCGCTTCTAACTCGGCATTGGCTAGCACAAAATCCGTTTTGAGATTTGAGCCTGTGCCAAGTTGGCTTTGGGCATCCGATAACGAACGCCCTGCCATCTCTAAAAATGCTTGCAAATCGGTTTCATTGATAGGATTATCCGCCATCATTCGTACCCTCTGCTGAGAGCGTCACCGCTTGTGGTTCTAAACCAACAGGCATAGGGACAGGAACAAGCGTTGCCGTCAGTTTAGAGCTTGTTTTCACATCGCGGTTGAGTTTACGCTCATATTTGACATTATAGGTTTGTGCAAATAAGTTCATCAGCCGCTTACCATCTTCTGTTTGAGTCTCAACAACTTCTATATCCATCACAACTTCGACAGTCGCCTCAGAAAATTGGTAAAATGTAGGTCTAACTCCTAGATTCAACAGGGAAACTTCTTGTGGTTCGCCCGTTTCATAGGTAATTGACCCATCTGGCTGAATAGTTTGCGTCGTATTCGGGATGATTTCGACGGTTGTCTCAGCAAATTCCTTAACCAACTCCGCAGAGGTACGGTCAAGGCTTGCTTGTGCGTCTGCGATGCTTTCCGCTAGCATTCGCACCAAATCAGCAAAGGATGTCGAGGGCGTTTCACGCACAGGTACTTTTGGCGGAATTATCGGTGAACGAAACGCTCTCAGTTCGCTTACATTAGGTAAATTTGCTACAGGAAAACTCATATTGACCCCTATGCGTCACCCGGTGCTGGACGGTTATCGACAACAACGAGTTCTGGCGCAATACGTGGTGGTGGTGGCACAGGAACAAGGCGCGTAATCATACGACTCGTACCATGTACTTCCTTACCGAACTTACGATTATGTTTCACGTCAATATTAACAGATGCACTCCACATGCCGAAACCAACTTTAGCCTTGGCATTCACGCCAACTTCTGTCTCGCGTGAGGTTGTGGTTTTAATATCCATCGAGACTTCAATGGTGGCTTCTGCAAATTGATAAAATGTTGGTAAAAGACCAATCTGCAATAAAGATACCTCGACAGGTGGCGCACTTTCAAACGTGACTGAGCCATCTGCCGCGATAGTTTGAGTCATTGCCAAAACGAGTTCAATTTCAGTATCGGCTAAGGCTTTGGCAGTTTCTACAGAATTCTCATCCAGAGCAGCTTGGGCTGTCGCAATACCCATTGCGAGGCTTGCTACCATATCCGGAAGAGGCACATCAAGAAGTTCTTGTCCTACGCTTGGCATGATTTTCTCCTAATATTTGTGTGATTCGTATGATTGCTCGGCTTAATCAGACTGACTTAGCACCAGTGATTAACTGTTGTTGTTTCCTTGTTGTTGTTTAATCAACTCAAGAAATTTATTGAAAGTTCCTGAATCAATCGAGACAGGACCGATATGTTTGATGCGCGAATCTACCTTGAGAACAAAGTAAGCGGTGACAGGTAGAAGAGCCAATACAACGGGATGATTAGGCACATTGAATAAAATTTGCCCATTCAATTGGGAGATAAGTGCATTGGGAGCTTGTCCTTGCCCAATGACGAGGTAAAGGGTTTGGTCTGGTAATGATAAGTTTATCTTTGCACCAAAGCCTTTAGTGACTGCATCAGAGTCATAATTCATCTTGCTATCTCCCCTTCTATACGATTCATTATAGAAACATTTATTATGAGGACAAGGAATTTTTACGGGTCTTAACAGCTATTAATTTATATTACGTAGGCAAAAACCGCGCTTTAACTGGTCTCTAACAAGAGGAAAATATAAGAGTTAAGAACGGGTGTTAAGTCGTTATAAGAAACAAAATCATTTAGAATACAAATACTATTACGTTGCTTTTGAATAAGTCAGGAAGATATGCCAAACGATTACAAGATACAGAAACAAAGCGCCGAACTAGCTAACTACCAAGGGCAAGATGCACTAAAGTTTGCCTTTCGTGACTCAAATATGGGCAATGATTGGCTAATTCCTGATTCGGGTGACAAAAACCATATCAGCCGTTTGTCGCTATATGTAGCGTGGCTATATGATAGTGGGCATCATTGGACTAGCCCTGCCCTTGTGGAATATAGTCGCTACCTACAAAGTGATGAGCGTGGATTGTCAGCGAGTAGTATTCAATCGCATCTTTCTACTATTAGAGCGCGATACCGTGACCTTATTCAAAATCCTGAGTTTAAGCAACGTGTGCGTGCCACAGCCGATAGAGCCTATCCTCAAAAAAGCGAAGCAGACCGTCGTGTATTATATTTAACAGTCTTAGAAGATATTCAGGATGCACTCAATCCTGAGTTGACCCGCTTCATTAAAGGAAGACGTAAACAAGACAGCATAGACAGTGAACATATTCGTTTGAATGCAAGACAGGCTGAAGGATTAATTGCTATGCCGAATATCAAAACGCTTATGGGTTTACGTGATACTGCCCTACTCTACTTCTTACTCGCAACGGGTCTGCGTGAAGCTGAATTATGTGCATTGAATGTCGGCGATTTACGTCAAACTGTGAACGGTGAACTCGGCGTGCATGTGCGTGAAGGTAAAGGAGCAAAAGAACGTTTTGTTCCTTATGGTGAATTAAGTGATTGTCTCATTTATGTTGATGCTTGGCTCACACGGACGAACATTTCTCAAGGGGCTGTGTTTAGAGGTTTTAAAGATAGATACACACCCTATTATGCCCCTGAAAAAAACGAGCCACAAAAAATCCTAAAACGTTTAACACCACGCCTAACCCCTCGTGCTGTTCAGAATATTCTCAAAGCCTATCCTGTCAATATAAATGGTAAACTAGTAGTGTTGCGTCCGCATGATACACGCCGAACTTATGCAAAATTGCTCTGGGATAATGGCATGGATTTACTCGCTATTCGTGATAACCTCGGTCATGCCGATGTAAAGACCACTCAAGGATATATCGGTGACATGGATATGGATAAGCGTCGTGCGCCTGCTATGCTACGCCCCACGCATGATAGGCAACGTCTCCAACAACTCACGCAAATTTAAGAAAATATTTCATTCTATTTTCTTTGTATGTTCTTTCACATTATTTGCGAATCGGGTCATAAAATCTTCAATAATTTCAAGTTCTGCCTCGGAATAATTAGCTATAAGTTCGGCTTGTGCCTTTTGAACGCCTGTTACCAAAGGAGCAACGGTTTCTGTCCATTTCGGATTAATTTCAATCAATGCCCCTCGCCTGTCATTTGGGTTCGGCTTGCGGGTAATGAATTCTGCTTTTTCTAATCTATCAAGCATTGTAGTGGTTGACCCTGTAGTAAGTCCTGTGTACCGACTGATTTCTTTTGGGGTTAGAACGCCGTTTATAGATAAAAAACTAAGACATTCAGAATCAGTGATGTTCAGACCTAGTTTGCTTCGTACCGCATTGCGAAACAAAACAGAACTAATGTTATTCTCTCGGGAAGCCATCAAAACACGTCTATGCAAATCTTTAAGTGAACCCATGTTCTAAAACCTCTTGACAATTGCTCGATTTTAAAGTATCTTGATTATAAAGCTAAAAGTTCTAATTTCAATAGGAGTCTATCTTATGAAAAGCATTAAATTAGTGGTATATCCTGTAAAAGATATAGACCAAGCAAAGACATATTATAGCAAGTTTCTAGGTGTAGCCCCTTATGTCGATAGTCCATACTATGTTGGCTATAAAGTCGGTGAGCTTGAAATCGGTTTAGACCCGAATTCTGAAGTTGGACCTATCACTTATACAGATGTTGAAGATATAAAAGCCAGCCTCAAGGAAATGGAAGATATTGGTGCTGACATCGTAAAGGATATTCATAATGTTGGAAATGGATTGCTTATAGCACAGGTAAAAGATACAAATGGTAATGTCCTTGGTTTTAGACAAAACTCATAAGCGAACAATAGCAACAAACGAAACTAAGGAGGAGACACTCATGGCAACTAATCAGCAAAAAGTTGATGCGTTTATCAATAAGACTGATGAAGGCAAACAATGGCAGGATGAATACAAGAAACTAAGGACAATCGTACTTGAAACAGGCTTAACCGAAGATTTTAAGTGGATGCACCCCTGCTATACACACAATGGCAACAACGTCGTTATCATTCATGGCTTTAAAGACTATTGTGCGCTTTTGTTTACTAAAGGTGTTCTACTGAAAGATGAGGCGAATATACTCATCCAACAAACAGAGAATGTGCAGGCAGGACGGCAACTTCGCTTCAAAAACCTTGATGAAATTGTCGAGATGCAACACATCATCAAGTCGTATCTTGAAGAGGCAATCGAAGTCGAAGAGGCAGGTTTAGAAGTTGAGTATAAAGATACATCAGAATACGATTATCCTGATGAATTAATCAGTATATTTGAGGATAATCCAGATTTTGCGGAAGCATTCGAGGCACTAACGCCCGGTCGGAAGCGAGGATACCTGCTTCACTTTTCATCAGCCAAACAATCAGCAACGCGCGTCAGGCGTATCGAAAAAAGTATTCCCCAAATATTTGAGGGCAAAGGATTTAATGAGCGTTAAGTCTATCTAATTCATTCGCCATGTTGTCGAAAGCAGGTTAACCAGAATCAGGATATAGTTAAGATAGCTTGTTAATGGTTAAAAGAGATATGTGGGCGCAATGAGTAATGATATTTTTGTATCTTACCGACGGAAGAATGTCGATTTTGTTAAACAATTAGTTTCGGCATTAGAAGCACAAGGAAAATCCTTATGGGTGGATTGGGATGACATTCCTCCGGGGGTTGCTAGTTTCACCAATGAAATCGAGCGTGGTATTGATAGCGCCCACATCTTTTTAGCAGTCCTCAGCCCAGATTATTTACAATCAGAACATTGCTTATCTGAATTACAGCATGCCTCAAAACTGAATAAGCGCATCATTCCGATTGTACATGAAAAAATCGACGGTAACCCCATTCCTAAAGCTGTGCAACTGATTAATTGGATTTACTTTATACCTCACGCAGGTCAAAGTAATGATTTTTATACAGCCGTTGACAATCTAATCCACGCGATTGAGACAGACTATGACCATGCTCAAGCGCATACTCGACATTTACAACGTGCCATTGAGTGGTCTCATGCCAATAAAAATAATGGTTTTTTACTACGTGGTGAAGCACTAAAAGAAGCAGAAACATGGTTGAGCCAAGCCAGTGGCAAAGACCCTGAACCTGCACCGCTCCATACAGAATTTATCCTCGCTAGTCGGCGTGGGGAAGCACAAAGGCAACGACGCTTACTCGTTGGAACGGGTATTTTACTGGCATTTGCGGTAATTGCTTTGATTATTGCTGTACAACAATACTTTGTAGCAACACGTCGTGCCGATGAAACCCTCAGTGTATTAATAGCCAACGATGCCTTGAATGCCCTGAGTGCGAGTGACCCACTAACTGCCGTGAGTCGTATTTACCATGCCAATACATTTTTAGATAATCCTCCTGATGCTGTTCAATCTATCCTACAGAGAATTGCGTTCCAGCCTGCCCCACGCTATGTCCGTAATGGTGCGCCACCACTCCCAGCCGATGTTGGGACTCAAATTCAAATCAATGATGATGTCTATTTGCAACAAGATAGCTCAACAGAATTATCTATCCGCAATAACGATGACAGCATTCAGACAAACCTCAGATTATTCACGAATGAAAGTCGTGATGATAGTCTCATTCATCCCAATGTAATGGATAATATTCAAGATATTCTAAATAACAGCTTTAGTACCTTCGGTGTTGGCTATGACATTTCCCCCGATGGCTCGATTGTTGCAATGGGGCGTGAAGGTGTCGGACTCATCGTTTGGAGCAATGATGCCGAGGCAAATATCGTTAATACTTATACAGACCATGATTTAGTGATTGATAATGCGCAATTTACAGAAGATGGGCGTTATCTCATTACAAAAGCCTCAACCCAACAAATGATTAATTTCACTCGTAGAGAGGTTGAATATTTTATTTGGGATACCAGCACATGGGATGTCGTTCAGCGTGTTACTACATTTGATAATACTTACAATTTGCTAGCCATAAGCGAGGATGGTCGTTACTTATTATTCTATCGCTACGGTAGCAATGCCCTCACAGTTTGGGATGCTTTAGATGTTACTTCCGCATGGCAAGCAGAAACATTCGACTTTGTGCAAGATCTAGCTTTCACTGCGGATGGTCAGCATTTGGTTGTTTCATCTGTCGTAACTCAGAGAATGGCTCCACCCAATACCATTCGGATTTATACGACTGAAACGGGTAATCTTTTAGGAACTTTCTTTGGTGTTGATAGTAATCGAATTATCGGACTGCCGATTTTACGCGGTAGTGACCCTGATACACTGAGGTTTATTAATGACGATGGTATTATCAACAATTTCAGCATTACGAATGAGGCTGACAACCCTCTTGGCACTATAGAGGATTTGACTTTCATTAGTGGCGTCAGCGAAAATGGACGTTATGTTGCATCTGAAAATTTTGACCCAGCAGAGCTAATTGTCTATGACCTTGATACTTTAGAAGCAGTTGGAACTGTACCGATTATTGGGTTCGTCAGGAATGGGTCTATTAGCAATAACGGTCAGTATGTTGCTTATACATCCGCAGACCCTGATACAAATATAGCGACTCTGTTCGTATACGAGGTCAGCACCCAAACAGTAGTCGCACGTTTTAATAATGTAGCATCAGACTTTGTGGTTCGAGTGCACCTTTTCAGCACAGATAATCATTTTGTTTATGTTGATACAGAACACACTGTTCATCTTATAGATACAGAGACATGGCAAGAGACACAACAATTAACTGGATTCTTGGATCAGGTCAATGATATGGAGTATCTTGCAGATGTTAATCGACTTGCTGTTTCGGGTACAAGTGGTAGTTTGATGGTCTGGGATACTGCAACGGAGACAGTGACATTCCAACTCGATAATATCGGCAATACAGCAAATGTTGCACTCTCCCCTACTGGCGATATTTTGGCAACAGGTAACGAAGATGGTCAAATTCGAGTATGGCAGATGTTTAGTGCTGATGAAGCCCTAAATTGGATAGAGGAAAACCGTGCAATAGTCCCCCTATCTTGCGCTGATCGTGTAAAGTATGGGCTTGAACCTTGTGAATAATTAGGAGACAAAATGAAAAAACTACGGGTTTTAGAGGTGTCAGGGTCTTTCTATGATATGGGTGTGCAACATGCGAAAAAGTATCAAGATGCTATTCATGAGTTTACCGAAGACCGTATCAAACTGTGCATGGGTGATACATGGACAGGACGAAATATCTCACGCGAGGCAGTTTTAGCTTTAGCCGATGCTTGTGTAGCAGAACACGAAGCCTATACACCTGAACTCATGGATGAATTGCGTGGTATGGCAGACGTAACAGGCTTATCTTTAGGTGAACTCATCATCAATAATGGTTTCACAGATTTCATTGATGTCGTCTATGCGCTTGGCAATGAGTATCAAGCCAAGTTACCTCAGCAAGTCGCCGATGATTGCACTGCATTCTTAGTTAGCAACAATATCTCCGCCAATAATCAGGGCTTTTATGGTCAAACATGGGATATGCACGATACAGCTACGCCGCATGTTATGCTCTTGCGGGGCAACCCTGCTCATGCCCCGAACTTTCTCGCGTTTACAATTACTGGCTGTGTGGGCATGATTGGCATGAATGAACACGGAATTGCAGTCGGGATTAATAATCTATCTGGTGGTGATGGTCAAATCGGTGTGACGTGGACATTTGTGATACGCAAAATTTTGATGCAAGATAACCTAGACGATGCCCTCGCTTGTATCACAGATGCAAAACTCGCAGGTGCACATAACTTCATGCTGATGGATAAAAATGGTAACGGTTATAATGTAGAAGCAATGTCTACATATAAGGAAGTGACTCCCCTCACAGATAGTTCCATTGTCCATACGAATCATTGTTTATCAGAAATGACTCGTGCCGTCGAACGTGACCGTGAAGCAGAATCATTAGCCCGTTCGCAGAAACGTCTTGATTTGGGATATGCTCATTTGCAAGAAACGCCTGTGACAGTGGAAGCGCTCATGCAAATGACTCGCGCCGACCATATTTGTGTACAGTCTACACCGCCCTTCCACGTAGAGAGTTCAGGTGCGGCAATTATGCGTCCAGCAACTGGCGATTTCTGGGCTGTCTGGGGTCGCCCTGCTGAAAATGAGTATGAACATTTTAAAGTTTAAAAAATATTGTCTAACGAGTATGTTGTCTCATACTCTTAAATCTATAAGGAATATTACAAACTGCTCATTTCTTAGTTATAGTTATGCCTTATAATGAAGAGCAATTTGATATGATGTAAAAATCCAAGGGCTAACAAAGTATGCCAAGTAATTATCAAAGCAATTTGTTGGTCATCATCAGCACTATTCGACGAACAGTACGCTTATTTAAACAGATGATTAATGTTATTAATGAAGATGAACTACATCGAAAAGTGACGACATTTATCTACGATCATGAAGAATTTGCTACAAAATTAAAAGCGTATATTGATGATGATGTGCAAGCGCCTAAGACTCCTGATGCTTTGTTACAATACCCAGTTAATATCGGTAATTTATTGAGTGTTTCTGCAAAATCTGAAAAGCAAATTTTAGACCGTTTAGACGAAACATTAAAAATATCTTTACCTATCGAAGTGTCATCGACATTGCAAAAGAATTATGAGATGTTTGAGAATAATTATGACTATCTTCAAGCATTGTCAGATTTATGGCAGTAGAATCAAAAACAGGGCATAAATACCCTGTTTTTGCTTTATGTTTTTAATTTTAGACTGCTTCTAAAATGTCGGGTCGTCCAACAAAGCCACCAGCACCACCAGCAAACGCACCAACAACCAATATCACGAACAATACCCCACTGGTCGCTGCGAGAGCATCTGCCAGATTAACAGCCGCTTCCTCAGCCAGCACTTCTGCATCACTAACAGTCTGACGATATTGTTGTTCCCAGTCAGTAACAGTTGCTTCGGCTTCGGCTTGTGTTAAACCTGCCTCATCCACCAAAAGATTGACAGCAACTTGGCGCGCTTCATTGGCTTCTTCGCTTTCAGCTTCTGCACGAGCTAAATTTGTCACAGCAATCACAAGTTGTGAATTAGCACTCGAATTTTCAATACCTTCAACAGTTCCTGCTTCTTCACGGATAGCCTCTAAAACACTATCACGTACATCCAAAGCCTCTGTAACTTCTGGCGCGACCTCTTCAACACTCGCACCGATAAGACCGATGCCATCACTCACTAAGGTACTAACACCAGAAATGACACTGCTGGCTGTAGATGATAGTAGTAAAAACACAACCACCGTCCCTAATGCCCATGTGAGCAAACCATGTAAGACACTGTCTGTTTCATCAGGATTCCCAGCTAAGTGTGCGGCGATATAACCACCAGTAAAAATACCAATTAGAGTACTGGCAGCTATCCAGATAACTGCACCAGTTGAAAACGTCGGTCCAATAGGATTAACCGCTTCCGCTGGGTCAACAATAGCTGCGCCAACAGCTAGACCTAAAATATTCATCATTATTTGTATAATAATTGCCATCAATACACCTGCAATGACTGCACCCCAAGAGATGCGTCGTTGACGACTCAAGTGATTAGGGACAATTACATCGGGTTCATCTCGTATAATAGTTGCCATAATTTATTTCTCCTCAATTTATTCCCAATATGGTGGATGTCCATAATAGGCATATGTATTGTAATTCCACTGAACATCGGACATATCGGGCCAGTTATCATTATCAAATCCCTCAGCCTGTTCGAGCATATCTTTAGAGATATTCAGGACAAACTTTTCATCCACTGTGTCGACAGTGAGGGCACGCCAAGGAATAGCAAATAATTTGTCTCCTAAGCCCATAAATCCACCAAAGGAAAGCACTGCGTATGCGATCTTTCCGTGTGTGATGTCTATCATCAAGTCTGTGATTGTACCTATATCTTGGTTTTCATTATTTTTAACATCGGTATTCACTAAACTACTCGAAGAAAGTAAAGCAAGACTCATTATTAGCTCCTTTCAACCGACTAATTACGTGCGTCCGAAGATAAGCGCGACAACAAACAATACCAAGAAAATGAAGAAGGCAAGTTGTGCGAAATTAGCAGCTGTACCTGCGATGCCACCGAAGCCGAGTAAAGCAGCGATAATCGCTACGACCAATAATCCAACAGCTAGTCTTAACATCTGTGTTCTCCCTTTTGCATATTTAAATTTTGTTACAACTATTAAATTATATATAACGAAAGCTAACTCCCACTGAGTAAGACTAATCAACTATGTTTGCCAAATTGCCCCTTCTAATTAGGTCAAAATACCTACGTTATAAGACATTAAAACAAAAATGCCCCATTTCTGAGGCATTTAATTTTATAGCTATATTGAATTGTTATCGGCGAAAGAAACGCCCACCAAATAGTAATCCTAAGACTGCCAAGATAATGAAACCAATGAAGAACAATTCAGCACCTTCCATCGCAATCCCTGATACACCACCAAATCCGAAGAAAGCAGCTATTAGTGCCACTACAAATAAACCTAAAGCAATGCGTAACATGAGTAAATCCTTTTTTCTAAATCAAATCATTGTCCCTAGTATGGATGAGCTTGTTTAATCAGAATGGTGACATCGTGTCAGAAATATATAAATCTGCATGAGTAAAACTTAAATTTTCGCTATATGAGTACAAGATAAGTGAGATACCTTGATATCTAACACATATCTATAACTGAAACTGCATTGCAACTCAGATACCCGTGTCATATTCAATATATATTATTAAAGGAGTGGAGTAAGGAAAAGATCATGGTTGAGTTTGTACCAAATATAAATGATGTGGCAATGCGTCGTCCCAAAGCAATACAAACACGACACCTTAATCCAATTAATTCTGAATTCTTGAAGATGAATATTCCAGAGCAACAACACAGCATAGAGGGTCCTTGCATCATGTTCTATTTGCCTGATGGAACAGAGCCTCTTGAATTATGGAACATTGCTGTGGCAACTTTAGGACGAGCAGATAATTATAATAAAACACAGCCAACAATTGATCTGAATGCCCATCATGCTAGTTTACTAGGTGTATCACGTTTACACGCGCAAATTTTTTATCGTGATGGACATTATTACGTGAAAGATTTAGATAGTACGAACGGTACATGGGTGAATAACATTAAGTTACAAGGCTCAGAAGAAATACGTCTTGCCAATGGAGATTCTCTTCGATTAGGGCATTTGATGATGCAAGTTGGTGGTTGCTAGAGCGTACATAGATAGGAGTACGCTCGTATTTTGATCAGAGCTAAATATCTGCTCGCAAATAAATGCTAAATGTTGTTCCTTCACCCAATTCACTGACAACATTGATATGACCATTATGTTGCTCTATTAATTCCTTCACCACTGATAAACCTAAGCCTGTTCCTTCAATTTCACGTTCTCCATCATACTTCTTTGCCCTGAAAAAGGGGTCAAAAATATGTTTAATATGGTCAGGGTCAATACCAAAGCCTTGGTCCGTAATGTGAACCACCGCTTTGTTTTCTTCCTGAACAGTCATAATTTCCACTGTCGTGTCATCAGGACTGTATTTAATAGCATTTGAAATTAAATTATCCATCACACGCTGTATTAAATGGGCATCAATCCGAACTGGAATATCACTATTTTGTGTTGTGAGTTTTAGATCAATATTGCGTTCCATCGCTTTGATACGCGCACTTGATACTAATTCGCCTACGAAATTACCCAATTCTACAGGTTGCAAGTTGAGAGTCAGAGTCGATTGCATCTTCACTAAATCTAGCATTCCTGTAACTAAGCTCATCATTTCCTTACTCGCATGCAAGATGCTATCGATGCACTCATGCAAATGAGGATGTCCTCGCACTTCATCCATACGACTCATCAAATCCGCACAACCCATTACAATTGCAAGCGGATTTTTAAGGTCATGGGTAGCAGCTTGGATGAATTGTTCGCGTACTTCGCTAATTTTGTTGAAGCGCTCTTGGTCACGTTGGCGCATCCCTTCGATTTGGTCATGTTGTGAGCGTAACTGCCGTTGTTGATACACAATTGTCAAATGATTATGGACACGGGCTAAGACTTCCTCAAATTGGAATGGCTTTGTAACATAATCTACCCCACCTACTTGAAAGGCTTTAACGATGTCATTGACATTGTTCAAAGCACTGATGAAAATGACGGGTATATCCGCTAAGTCCTCATCTTGTTTAAGAATTTCGCAGGCTTCATAACCTGTCATGCTGGGCATCTTAATATCCATCAAGATTAAGTCAGGATGTGTGGCTTTTGTGGCTTCAATCGCAGTTTTGCCATCACGGGCGGCACGCACATCATAATTATTTTGTGTCAGTAAGTTATGTAATACTTTCAGATTGTTCGGCTCATCATCCACTATCAGGATGCTGGCGTTTGATTTATAAGGGTTCAAGATATTCCATCCTTTAATTGTCTAATGCGTTTTGGATTTTGGCGAAATCAAAATTCTTAGCGAGTTGCATAATCGTATCAGCAAGTTTTTTATCTTGTTGGGCTATTTCTTGAGCAACAAAGGTTACTTTTTCTAAGCTATAAGCTGTTGCCGCTTGTCTTAATTGATTTTGCAAAGACTCCTCCAAAAGAGAAAGTGACATGCTCAGGCTCACTTGCGTATCATCAAATTCATCATAATCTTTATCGTCTTCTTCAAAGACAAAATTAATATCGAGATACTGTTCCATCTTGGCAAATAATTCATCATTCCGAAATGGCTTTGACATATAATCGTTGCATCCTGCTTTGAGGACTTCACGCCGTTCATGTTCAAAAGCACTGGCTGTTAAGGCTATAATCACAACATCAGTTTCATCAGCTTCTTGGCGAATTTTACGAGTAGCTTCATAGCCGTTCATAACAGGCATTCGCATGTCCATCCAGATTAAATCAGGTTGCCATTCTTGCCAAACATCAACCGCTTCGCGCCCATTACTGGCTTCCCGCACCTTGAAACCAACGCTTTCTAGGGTTCGGACGAGCATCAAACGATTTTCCCATTTGTCATCGACAACGAGTAGCTTATGGTCTTTTTCGTCAGCAATGCCTACAACCTGTTTATGATTATTGAAATCAGCATCTGGAATTTCTTTGGCATTTCCCATGTAGATGTCAACAACAAAACGACTACCTTTATCATCTTGGCTCTCAACCTGAATATCACCCCCCAGCAGTTCTGCAAATTGTTTCGTAATAACCAAGCCTAAGCCTGAACCACCTGCCGATTGCTGTCCTGTTGAGGTTTGGGTAAAAGGCTCAAACAGTAAATTCAGTTCCTCTTTTGCAATGCCTAAGCCTGTATCTTCTACAGCAAAGAATAAATGATATTGATTGAGTTGATCAGGGCGTTCGGGTTCGTCAATCCATACCCGGAGGATGATGCTACCATTTGCCGTATATTTGACTGCATTACTCAGCAAATTAACTAATATTTGACGTAATTTATGTCTATCCCCATACAAATATCGTGGAACAGTAGTTGAAATTTCTGATACATAGCGCAGTCCTTTTTCATCCGATAAGGCATGGTAGATTGAGTCGATACTTTCTAGCATTTCAAATAAGTCAAAATTTGTTTCCACCAATTCCATTTTGCCAGTTTCAATTTTAGACATCTCAAGGATGTCATTGATGAGACTAAGCAAGTGTTCACTACTACGCGAGATTAAAGAAAGATATTCTTGTTGGTCAATACTGAGCGATTTATCTTTGACTAGAAATTGTGAGAAGCCGATAATCGAATTGAGCGGTGTGCGGAGTTCATGGCTCATATTGGAAATGAAGGTCGTCTTGGCGATATTCGCCGCTTCTGCCGCCTCTTTAGCTTTACGTAGCTCATGAGCATAATTAAGGGCTTCTTGAGCGCGTTTCAAATCGGTGACGTTAATACCAATACCAATCATGCCATTGATATTCGCGTCTTGATCTAGTAGTGGAGTGCAATACATATCGAGATATAAATCATCTATTTCGCGCGTATTGCGAATAGTTTCGCCCCGCAACGCACGGCGCACATCTCGTTGGAAAAGATGATATTCGCCATCTTCAAATATATTTGTGCCGACAGCTTGGCTTTGTGCCAACCCGAAGTGCCTTAATTCTGCTCCTCGTGAGAAGGTCACTACCCCTTCTTTATTTGTGGCAAACATCATAAGTGGCGCATTGGTGAGTAATCGTTCGAGGTATTGTCGTTGACGATTTACTTCTATTTGTGCGAGGGTTTGCTCTGTAACATCTACCGATACCGAAACCATCCCAGTAATTTCACCATCTTCGTTTCTGAGAGGCGCACAAGTCACTTCACTATAACCACCGGATTCAAAATTAGTGAAGTCATGTGTGTTTCGCACGACTTTTCCGTTAATTGCCGAGCGTACATCATCTGTAACTGGATGATTGCCATATAGCTCGTAGAAATTTTTGCCTTCATCTTGGGCTTGTTTCATTTTATAGCGATTGAGCAATTTACCGCGTGAGTAGGTGATGTTTCCGTCTTTATCGGTAGCGATGAGGAGGACAGGGGCATTATAAATTATCCGATTGAGCATCTGTTGTTGTTGCTTACGTTTGCGTTCGGCTTCATGGGCTTTTGTTACATTCTGGATTGTACCTATAATGCCAATTTGGTGATTTTCCTCATCATATAGAGGGGCATAGGTCAGGTTAGAGTAAAGTTCATAATGTTCATTATAAATATCAGACCGTTGGATGGTTTCACCTGATAATGCTCGCTTGAGATCATCTTCTAAAATGAACGACGATAATTCAAAGATATTCTTACCGACAAAGTTATGCTTTTCATCGCCAAAAACATTACTTTCTTGACCATCCAAAAAGATGATATTCCCGTCCATATCGCTTGAAAATAAGATCAAAGGCGCATTATTCAATAAACGACTCAAAAATTGTTCTTTAAGATCCAATTCAGTGCGGATTGCTCGTTGTCGAGTTACATTTCTGAAACTCCAAACATAGGCTTTTAAATTGGCTGTATCAGATTCACGAGAGAATGTCTGCTCAAGAGTGTGATTATTTTTGAGTGGTATATCCAATAAATCGGCGAGGTCTTCATCAAATGAAAGTAATCGCGCTTCGACATCATCATAGTCTAAGAACTCCGAATTAACTGCTAACAACATCTGTTGCTTGAGGTTTTCAAAATCAAGATACTCATCACGGCTAAACTGAGGCAATCCCCACATACGCGCGAAACGTTTGTTGTAGCGTAAGACACGTTTCGTGGCATCAACTGCTAATACTCCATCAGACATTTCATCTAAAATAGCATTTTCAAGTTCAAGTTGTTGGATATGCTCTTGGAGTTGTTCTACAGAAGGCATTGAATTGTCCTGTACGATTACACTTGATGGCAGACATAATCCATCTATTTGATATGAAGTATATGAGGAAAAAATAAGTCTCATTTTAGCAATGTTATAAGCAATACCTGCTTTTGCAAAACCTTAACAAAGGCAGTCTGGTTTTTAGCCTAAATCCGATTGTTTTTGGGCGTAAAATGCCTACTCAAAACTAATTAATTATGAGCAAAACATGAGATTATTTCTAAAACTATGATGAAACTCTAACAATACAATTAGCACCGACCTTATGCATCATTGCCATACTATAGTCATAACGATATTCGTATGAGCATTCGGTGTTTACGCTCAGGAAAGGAAGACTTAGATGTCGATTATTAATGATATTTTGCTGACTGGATGGTTTCAGCTTATTATCTTCGCTATTATCTTTTTTGCTTATTCTAGCCGTGTCTTACGTCGCCAATTGACGCGTGGTTATATGTTAGGCTGGTTCATCGGAATATTCTTTATCTTCGTTTATGCTTCGCTCAATCCACCGCAATCTTTTCGATTTGGCGCATATGATGGTGAATTGAATTTCTTGCAAGTCTTGATGTCCACTACTTTTGGTCTATTTGTAGGTGTTGTGATGATAGGCGCGGCATATCTATTTCGCAATAACCGTATTCAAAAGTCACTAAGTGCGGCAACAGTGACTGCTATGCTGGTTATTGCGATTTTCTTCCAGATTATAGCTGACCCTGACATGCGCTTGATGATTAGTATTTTCATGCTTTCTTTCGGTATCGTGCTCTTAACAGCGAATATCTTGTTAAGTCGTCGCTACAGAGATAATCTCTACGATGCTCAGTCGAGTGTTGATTATGTGCAAGAACCTGTCAATAACCAAGCTCCAAAATCACGCTTAGATAGTGTACGCCAAAAAGTTGTAGATCGTATTCGTATGAATAATGTTCCGACAAATTATCCAAATACACCTAATAATGGCTAGGGGCGCATGATGCCTGATAACGAAATTACGCATGCTTTTGGATGGCAACTTGATAAAGGTAGACTACGTGAGAGAAATGAAGATAGCCTTGGTGCGGCAAAAATTAAGTTAATTAGTGAAGGTGCGCGACGCTCCGTTGGGCTATATATGATCGCTGATGGTATTGGTGGTATGCCAAAAGGAGACGAAGCCAGCAAAATCGCCGTGCAAACAGCCATGCAAGAAATGATGTCGCATATTAATCAAGCAAATGATGCCGAAGACATTATGGCGTGGTTACAAGAAGCAGCACAAATGGCACATTTGACTATTCGCCTCCAGAAAAAAGACGAGGATTCACAAGGGACAACACTCGTGATGGCGACAGTCATAGAAGATAACATTTATATTGCGAATATCGGAGATAGTCGTGCTTATCTCATTCATGATGACAACTTGCGTCAAATCACAAAAGACCATACTTTCGCACAAGCTCTCGCTGACCAAGGGGCAATCGAACAAGTAGATGTCGATAAGAGTCCGTTTATCAATGTTCTCTCGCAAGCTGTCGGGATGGATAAAATTAACTGTGATTTATACCAAGAAAATGCCATGATAGGTGATTATCTCTTACTTTGTAGTGACGGTTTATACGGCTTCGTTGAGACTGCTACCATTTTGGACATTATTCATCATGCTGATACTCCACAAATTGCCAGCGATGAACTGATAAAATCAGCAAATGATGCAGGTGGCAAGGATAATATTGCCGTTATCGTGGTTGAAATACAAGAACGTCAATATTGAGAAGCGTGAGCATCCGACTAACGTAAATCTGTGTCAAGTGCTTATCTGGCATCATATTTTCCCCCTGTAATATTTTAAACATGCCATTTGTCATCTTACGAAAACATAATAACAGACGTAAGCTACAGATAAGTAAGTATGTCAAAGATGGAATTTCGACTTAGCTTACCACTACAGCCTATTGCACATATGCTGTGCTAACTGAACAAGCAATTTGGAAAGTCCAAAGATTAGGACTGAATTAAGATTAGTGAACATTTTTTACCCTTATAAGACGAGAAGCATACGCTCGATGAAAATAGATATAGGAGAAATGATGAATTATTTTAATAATAATGAAGTAGCTATTATCACAGGGTCAGCATCTGGGATTGGACGTTCATGCGCGATGATTTTGGCACGCGAAGGCGCAAAAGTAATCGTCTCTGACATTGATGCCGAGGGCGGTAAAGAAACCGTTCACATGATTAAGAATAATGATGGCGAAGCGACCTTTAAAGATGCAGATGTAACAAAGCCAGAAGAGTTTGAGGCGCTTATTAACTTTGCAGTTGATACTTATGGCGGACTTCATGCCTTGGTCAATAACGCTGGTATTGGCGGTGAGTCTGCACCTATTGCTGATTACGGCTTAGATGATTGGGATAAAGTCATTTCAGTTAATCAAAGCAGTGTTTTTTATGGCATGAAATTCGGCATTCCAGCTATGTTGAATAGTGGAGGTGGCTCGATTGTCAATATTGCATCTATCTTAGGTAATGTGGGATTTGCCAATGCAGTGGCTTATGTCTCAGCGAAGCATGCTGTAGTTGGTATGACTAAAGTTGCAGCAATAGAATATTCAGCCCAAGGCGTTAGAGTTAATGTAGTAGGACCTGCCTTTATCGAAACACCCCTACTCACAGAAAATGAAGCGATGACCGACGAGGCTCTAGAACAAATCACTGGAGCGCATCCTATTGGTCGTTTAGGACAATCGGATGAGGTTGGTGAATTAGTTGCATGGTTGTGTAGTAGTCGGGCTTCATTCTGTACTGGGACATATTATCCAGTAGATGGCGCATATCTTGCACAATAGTTAATGTTGATGAGGCATTTTACTTTGCAATGCCTCTCAATCCTCTTCAAACGCTGGTGAAGCTATGCTGATGAGACCAAATAAAGTACGATATAAAGAGACAATCATCCCTACAAGTAGCGACATCATCGTGCTGGCACTCACAACAATTACCCAGTAAGCTACACGATACCACGTTTGCAAAGTCTCTGCCTCAATAATTGGAATAGTAACCATTAAGAGGAGCATTGCACCCATAACGAGAGACACAGTCGCAATTGTCGCAATGAACCAGATGCGAATATAGAAGGCTCTATCAAATTCATTATCAATACGCCGAGCAAAACCTAAGACAGCCATCAATAAGGTTATGACTGTAGATGCTGAAGTAATAACCGCAAAGCATAAGGTTTGTATAGCTGGGAGCATTGCTTGAATAAGACCTCGCGCTAGTGTATCCGTATAAACACGCCCAACAAGGAAAAACCCTGCTAATGCCAGCAAGAAAACAATCGTTATGGCGATATAACCTTCACGCACACATAAGACTGATTCTTTTAAACGTTGTAACATAACCTACCCTCTCGAGAGTAACTAAAACAAATACACACCAGCTCTGCCAGTGTGTATTTAATCATATTCAGAATAATCTACTTAGTCGTCGAGACTGTCTAACCACTCGTTGACTTCTTCACGAGCTTCCTCTTTACTTTTACCGTAACGTTCTTGAATTTTACCTTCAAGTTGTTCACGCTCACCTTCAATTTTTTCAATTTCGTCATTGGTGAGTTCACCCCAACGCTCTTGTACACTACCAGTAAATTGCTTCCATTTACCTTTTACTTGTTCCATATTCATATGTAAGTTCCTCCTAAATGTCTCTGATAATGAAGCTAACTTCTTCCCCAATATATCTGTCTATAATGAGTGACATACATCATATTTTGTTAGAAAAGCATCAAACTACATGAATAAGAAATTTATAAAGATGTCTCATAAAGTCCTTATAGCTTCATATACTATTCTTATGATGAAAATGCCTCATCCTTAATTAGATTTCATAGACTAAATACAAATCAAAATAGTAAAGAAAGAAAATCTCATGGCTACACGTAAATATTATAGTGAAGATGCCCGTAACCAAGCACATACCGAACGTGCATTGCTTGCTACATTATGTTTGGTAATAGGTCTTACAGTCGGTACAGTTGTCGCGCTCCTCTTTGCACCAGAAAAAGGCTCAGAAGTGCGCCATACATTAGGTAATACAATGGGTGACTTCGCTGATAAAGCAGAAGATACCGTTAAGAAATTAGCAAGCTAAGGCAGACTGACTCTGCTTAACATTTATAGCCGACGGAAGTCGGTTTTTTTGTAGGAAATGAAAGATAAAAGAGTAGAAAGATGCTAAGACAAATAGAATACGATTATAAAATAGATTTAGAAATTATCAGTTCAATGGTTGAGAGACTTGAGACTTATCTGCGGTCTGATGAAGTTTATGGTAATCAAGGGATGTTCATTGAAGGCTTACCAGCAATAACACTCGGTGGATTGTTAATTCGCATACGCCGACTCAATGCCCTAAGAGAACTCATGGGCAAATCGGGTCAGCAAGAATTGGACTCTGCGATTGCAGAACACGATGCGATTTATAATGAATGGCGCGTGCATTACGAGGAGAAATTACGTGCTGAGTTAGATTCACGTATTAAGCGCATACAGCAATTCATTGATGAGACGAAAGACAATCCACAATTATCAACCCTCTCATTTGAACCAGAGCAGATGCGTCGCACGATTATTCAAGAGATTTTGTATATGATGCAACGGTCTGATATGGAAGCGGATGCCACGAGAAATAAACTCAATGATTTAGATACCGAATTAAAACAACTCGTCAAAGAAGCAGAATTTAGATGGTCACCTGTCTTAAAGACACTATATTCACCCGATGAGTTTTGGTGGCTATATAGCCACTTAGATGTTACTGCTATTGCAAATGGGAATGAGTAAATGTTAGATGTACAACACAATATCACCATAAGCCTCTACAAGACAGCGTAGAGGCTTTTTAAATTAACTAAATACTCATTCATCAAACAAATTTCTAGCACAAAAGTATCTCAAAAACTTAGGTACATTGCTTAAAGTTGAGGTATAAGATCAAGGAAAAAGGAGAATATACTGTGGGTTTTATCGGAGATATAATTGAATTTATCATCAAGTTTCCATTTATCGTTATAGGTTGGATTATCATCGGCGCGTTCGCTGGTGAATTAGCCCGTCGCTTCACTAACTCAGTTGACCGCAACGGATTCTCAGATTTCATTTTGGGTATTGCTGGTGCAATTATCGGTGGTTTACTGGCTAGTCTGTTTGGCTTAAGTAGTCCAATGGGCGGAATCGTATTAATTGCCTTTAATCTCGTCATCGCAACAGTTGGTGCAATGATTTTGATTACTGTTTGGCGTATGGCGACAGGTAACGATGGTAAAGTGCTAGACTAGCTAGCACACATAGCAAAATTGATTGAGCTTGTGTAATTTACACAGGCTCTTTTTTGTTGAACAGATTTAGAAGACCAACAAAGTCAAAATCGTTAATCTTAATTTGTAAATTTTTCGCTAAGGCTTCTTGTTCAGGAGGAAAGTCAGTGATAACTGCTTGTGCTTGATTGAAGCTGTAATTCGCTACTGCAGAATATAAACGTTGTTGTAAATCAAGAGGTAAATTATCAATACAAATGACTGTTTCCACACGCTCAACTTCTTGTGTTTCAATGTCATCTTCATCATAAATAAAACGAATATTAAGATGATTTTCCAATTTGCGGAATAATTCCTCCTTACGGAATGGCTTAAATATCAAGTCATCACAACCCAATTTTTCAATTGCCTCTATCTCATATTTGAAAGAACTGGCTGTTAAGGCGATAATAACAGTATCCTCATTGTAAAACATCTGCCGAAATTTACGGGTTGTTTCATAACCATCCATGAGAGGCATTCGCATATCCATGAATATCAAATCTGGTAAATGAGCTTTACACTTATCAATCGCTTGCTGACCATTTTCAGCTAATTGTACCTTTAGCCCAATATCCTCAAGAATATTTTGCAACAAGCTACGATTTTCAGATTTATCATCGACCACCAGAATACGTTTGGTCTCTTGCTCAGGGGCTATGCCAACTACTCTATGATACTTTCCACTATCTTCACTATTATTGATATTATTCTCAACTTCTTTGGCTTTGATGGTTACAGCAAATGTTGTGCCTTTACCCCATTCACTTTGAACCTCAATCTGTCCATCCATCAACTGCACGATTTCGCGCGTGATAACCATGCCCAAACCACTGCCTGTATTCGATTGTTCACCGCTTGCTGTTTGCTGATATGGCTCAAATAATCGTTGCAGTTCATCTTTTGCAATACCAACGCCTGTATCAGCAACCTTCATTTCTAATTTACACATCCCATTTAATTGCTTATCAATATGAGGTTTAACAGCTAATGTAATCGTGCCAGTTTCTGTAAATTTCATAGCATTCGATAGTAAATTTATTAATATCTGGCGAATTTTATTTTTATCCGCATAAAGATAACGAGGAGTATTCTCTGCAATTTGTAAATCAAAGATTAAGCCTTTTTCTGTGGCTTGAGCGTAATAAATTGAATCAAGGCTCTCTAACAATTCATAAAAGTCAAATTCACTAACATTCAACTCCATATTGCCTGATTCCAACTTTGAAAATTGCAATATATCTTCAATTAAGCCTAGTAAATGCTCACTACTTTGCAAAATTAAAGACATATACTCACTTTGTTCTGGACTCAGGTTCTCACCACGATACAGTATTTGTGTAAAGCCTATAATTGTATTCAGAGGCGTACGAAGCTCATGAGTAATATTTGCTAAAAATCTATTCTTAGCATCATCAGCAAGACGCATACCGTTTAGAGTATGCTCCAATTGCGCGATTTTATACTTGAGTGCAACAACTTGTTTGGATTGTGTAAGCGAACGTTTTATAGATGTCATGTTAATAACCTAACATGCTAATTTGTCAGTGTGAAATATAAAAATGGATGGCTCTGTGGGGAAAGCCATCCTCTTACAAAATTAATGAGTGTAAAAATCAAGCGTTTATAGGATGTGAAGTCAACACTTTTAGAATGATTTTTACATACAATCTTGTCGCTTACTGGCTTTAATTGCCATATAAGGTGTACTATTATAATAAGCTCATAGTGAGTTACTATCATCATTCATTGGAGCATACCTCTATAGGTCATACGACCTATTTTCTTGAAATCCCCCCAAATGACCTAGCCTACCTACCCCCTAATACACTCTTAAAATCTTTATATTTATTGTAAGGTTAGATAACCTTATTAGGCAGTTACGCTCGGATACGGTATAATTTTCGTGTGAAAACAATTACATGATAAAGGTTCATACCGTGAATAATATGAAGCGCATTCTAACAGAGATTAATGGTTTGGATGTCATCTTATGTGATGGTTTTATCGAAAATCGGGCTTATTTGGTTCGTGGACAAGCTGGTACTGGCAAAACGACACTTGGATTGCACTTTCTCACGGCTGAAAATGCTAAAGAGCGTAAGAATCTATTCATTACTTTTGGTGAATCGCCCCAGCAAATCCGTGATAACGCTGAAGCCATTAATATAGATGTGAGTGCCATAGACTTTTTAGATTTAAGTCCAGCATCTACGTTTTTTTCAGAACTAAAATCTTATGATATTTTCACATCGGCAGAAGTTGAGCGCGAACCCATCACTAAGGCAATTACTGACACATTAGACGAGTTAAATCCAGCCCGTGTTTTCATTGATGGCATATTACAATTACAATATCTCTCAAAAGATGGCTATGATTTTCGTCGTTATATTCTTTCTTTTCTGCGTTACTTGATGGAACGTGATACAACGATCTTATTCACATCCAAAGAAAGTGCTTCTGTTGCGGATGAAGATTTAAAATTTATAGCCGATGGTGTTATTCATTTAAAGCAAGAATTGGGGAGACGTGCTATTCGGGTTGTCAAATTTCGTGGGTCAGACTTTATAGGTGATTTTCACACTATGCGTTTAACTGATAATGGTATGGTTGTGTATCCACGGTTGATAGAACCTCCAGTTTCAGAACGTAATTTTGTACTGGAATTTGTAGCATCAGGAATTGCTGAGATAGATGAGATGCTACATGGTGGTTTGGAACGCAGTACAGTTACATTGATAACGGGACCAACTGGTATTGGTAAAACAACCTTTGGTATCCAATTTATGAAAGAAGCTGCAGGACGTGGCGAACGCTCAGTTATTTACAGCTTCGAAGAAGATGATCTCACTATTTTGCAACGATGTAAAGGTATTAATATTCCTGTATATGAGATGATTAAGAATGGTAATTTAGAGATTATTCAAATTGAACCTCTACAATTAACTGCAGATGAGTTTGTCCACATGATACGGCAAGAGGTTGACGATAACAATACAGACATTGTTATGATTGATAGTATAGCGGGCTATAAATTATCGATGCAAGGAAATGACTTACTTACACATCTGCATATCTTAACCAAGTATTTACGCCTGAAAGGCGTTACGGTTATTTTGATAAATGAAGTCCATCGATTAGCAGACCCAATCCGAGCAACCGAATCAGAGATTAGCTACTTGATGGATAGTATTATCTACATGAGATATATTGAACAAGAAGGTGAGTTACTTCGCGCAATTGGCGTGTTGAAAAAGCGTATTAGTGACTTTGAAAAGTCAATGAGGAAATTTGAGTTTAGTTCTTATGGTATAAGTGTAAGCAAGCCGTTAAAAGCATTACGAGGTCTCTTAACAGGAAGCCCAAATTGGGTTGAACAAGAAGATAGTTTTCCTGAATCCTAAATATCTTAACGATGATTGAGGACGAAAAGTGGCGATTCCGCTCATTAAATGAAAAAACAAAGCATTCAAATTATCATGAATCATCCTGAGAACCAACGTTTACTCAAACAGTGGTTGTCTTCAGATTATCTCATCGGCAAAGATGAGATAATTCGTGATGATACAGGCTTGTTAATCATTGATGCTAAGACGCTCAAAGATAAGCGCGAGGAAATCCAAAATTGCAAAGATCGTGTTGACCCTATTTTCTTCCCAGTCTTATTACTCACCAATCAAATGCAAGCCACCCTTTATACAGATGGTGTACGCAATTATGTTGACGACGTTTTAGAGAGTCCTACCAAGAAAATTATTCTCAAGTCTCATATTGATGTCTTGCTCAGAACACGCAAATTATCTGAAACTATGCACCAACAATCCATTGCACTGCATGAGCAAAAAATATTATCGGATGTGTTGCTGGATAGTGCTATGAACTTAACCAGTACGCTCAATGTCAAAGAGGTTTTTCATCGTATCTTAGAACATATCAGCCGCATCATTCATCAAGATGCCGCCGCAATTTTCCTCATTGAGAATGGTTATGCAACCATTATCGACAGCCATGGTTATGCCGATGAATTGCTGAATAAAACGCAAGTATTACTCAGCAAAACACCTATTACTGATTTATCCTCTATGCAAGAGATGTTAAGCACACATCAATCGGTGTATTTTGAAGATTTGTCGACCTTACAATTACCATGTCTTGAGACAAGTGCAGTTTATGTAATGACTCCAATTTACCTCAATGATAAAATGCTAGGATTCATCACTTTTGAACATTCTGAAATCATCACTGATAAGGAAAATATTTCACGCTATTTACGCGCCTTTGCTATGCAGGCAGCCTACGCTATCCGCAATGCAAGATTATATGCCCGCGCTCAAAGTGTTGCTGTGTATGAAGAACGTCAACGGTTGGCGCGAGATTTTCATGATTCAGTCACTCAAACATTATTCTCTGCCAGTATGATTGCAGAAGCAATTATTCGGAGTAATGTCGATGAGGATATGCGCGAGTTACTCACGGAGTTACATCAATTAACACGTGGAGCTTTGGGTGAAACAAGGACGCTCTTGTTGGAATTAAAACCAACGAAATTACTAGAGACTGATTTCCCTGATTTACTACGTCAATTAGCAGAGTCGTTATGGAGCAGGAAATTGTTGACAATTGATATTCATTTGAATGAAGCTGTTGAACTACCTTTGCGTGTTAAAGTCGCTTTTTACAGAATTGCACAAGAAGCCTTGCATAATATTCGTAAACACTCTTATGCAAAAAACGTCAATGTCTACTATCACAGCAGTAATGAGGTCGCTGAAATGAAGATTGTTGATGATGGGATTGGCTTTGATGTAAATGAACAGAAACGAGGCTTAGGATTAAATAATATGGCTACTCGCGCAAATGGTATTGAGGCAAAATTTGAACTGACAAGCAATAAACAAGGCGGAACGAAGGTTTGTGTTGTGTGGGATGTAATTGAAGGTGGTACTGATGACTGAGGATCAAGCTACAATACGCGTCCTTATTGTCGATGACCACGATATCGTTCTGAGAGGTTTAGAAGTTTCCTTAATTACTTTCAATGATATAGAAGTGATTGGAAATGCGAATAGAGGGCATGAAGCAGTAGCACGTTGCGAGCAACTAAAACCCGATGTATTACTATTGGATTTAATGATGCCAGATATTAATGGTATTGAAGTTATTAAACAAATTCGACAAAAATCGCTAGATACCGTTGTGATTGCTTTAACCAATTTCAAAGATGTCGAACTGGTTCAAGGGGCGCTGAAAGCCGGTGCTACGTCGTATCTATTGAAGAATGTCTCTGTTGAAGAACTCGGATCTGCTATCCGCAATGCTGTACACGGAAGATCTACCCTAGCACCAGAAGCTGCCAATGTACTCATCAGCTCAATGAATAATCCTCAAATTCCTGATTTTGACTTAACTGAACGTGAACTTGAAGTATTGAAATTATTAACACACGGCATGTCGAATAGGCAAATAGCAGAAGACTTGTTTATAAGTAGCTCGACAGTTAAAAATCATGTTAGTAATATTATTGCAAAGCTAGGAGTCGCTAGCAGAACTGAAGCCGCTACAAAGGCACTAAAGCTACAGTTACTAGATAGATAAAATATCCTAATATTTTTCTGAGAAATTCAACGTGGCAAGTAATCCGAAGTTACCATTCATTTATTCCCTAGAATAGAGTTGATTTAAGCAAAATAAAATAATATAACATTGTCTTACAGATTGAATCAAGTTAGATTCCACTCCTGATCAATTCTTCCTATAATCTTCTTTATTGGATGTTACTAGTGATTTAGTACTAAAGCCAATTGTTAAAAAGTTGTAAAAAGAACCCTAAAAACATTTTTTGAACCTTTATGAACCCCCTAATATAATGTATAACCTCGTACTCATAATTAAATTGTATTGTAATTTTTAATGTAACTTTTAATTACGAAAAATTACATTAAGATAATAGATAGACAAAATTCAGCTATGTACAGGGGTATATACTAATGAAGCGTTCATGGATGTTCTTATTAATCATATTCGTCATTGGGATTGTATTTCTAAACCCAACATTACTTGAAGCCCAAGAGTTGCCCAGTGAGACCTCAGTGGTGTTGGTGATCGACACCAGCGAGAGCATGTGGGGGACACCAATGAATAGCGTCAAAGATGCGGCGCGCAACTTCGTGGTGAGCTTGGGAGGCGATGTACCCATTGCCATCGCAACCTTCAGCAACGATGCACAAATCCTCACAGAGTACACAACCGATTTATCAAGTTTATTACGGACTATCTCAGAGCTTACGCCACGAGGTGTTACAGCGCTATACGATGGGACGACGATTGGTGTGGACTATGCTTTAGAGCATGGCACAAGCAACAACATTATCATTCTGCTCAGTGATGGTGCGGAATATGGCGGACAAAGTGCCATGAGCCGTTCAGATGCCCTCTTACGTGCCGAATTAGCCAACATTCAAGTCTACTCAATTGGCTTAGGCTTTGGCGCAGACCGGTCTTTCTTAGAAGACCTCGCCTCACGCACCAATGGACAATTCTTTGAAGCTCCAGATGTGGAAAATGTCAGCGAGATTTACAACCAATTGAGTGACCTCGTTCTCGCCCCTACCCCTGTATCCGAGGATGTGGTCGTGCAAACTGCGCCGAGTTCAAGCATGCGAGGCAACTTGGTAACGGTCAACGACCCCGTCATCTTGCCAACTGGCGAACCGAATGGTGCTGGTGCAAGCGATGAAACAGCTGAGACAGCTAGCACAGCCAACACAGTGGTCACCACCGAAACAGATAGCGATACAAGCCCTGTCGAAGAAGTCGTCGCTGTCACCCAGATTCGTGCCGAAGACAGTGCGGTGGTCTTGACGATTGATGTCAGTCAGAGCATGTGGGGGACACCGATGGCAGCTGCCATTGAAGCCGCACAAACCTTCGTACGTGAAGTCGAAGACAATGTGCCTATCGCCCTGATTACCTTCAGCAACCGTGCTGAGGTCATTTTGGATTTCACCACCGACAAAGCACTCTTACTCCAGACCATTAACAACTTAGCTCCCATTGGTGTGACTGCCCTCTACGATGGTGCTTTAGCATCCGTGGAACTGGCAGCGGCAAGCGGTGCAGAAAACCCAACCGTCATTCTGCTCAGCGATGGAGGGGAATACGGCGGACAAAGTGATGCTGCTCGTGATGATGCCATCCTGATTGCCAGTGTTGAGAATGTAACAATCAATACGATTGCTTTTGGTTTCTCAGTTGACCGCAGTTACTTACAAGATTTGGCAGCTGTCAATAATGGTGAGATGTTTGAAGCCAGCACCCCTGAAGACCTGCTGACGATTTACAGCAACTTGAGCCAGAGCTTTGTTGCCAATGAAATCGTAGAGGCTGTCGATAGCGCGCCCATTGCCCCTCTCAGTGAAGAAGCCCAAGTGCCGATTGACTCTGAGTTTGTGCAACCTGAATTCCCACTAGCCGGTGGCGTCTTGCCTAGTGCAATTGACCCGCTCAACAGTGAGATTGCAGGGCTGAACATTCCACCTGCCTCTGCTGAAGATGCCGTCGATATCCCTGTAGTCAATACAAGCATCGAGACAGCCGATGGCACGATTAACCCTGCCGACTTAGAAGAGGTCGCGGTTGACCCCATTAGCAACATCGTGCCTGTGAATATCACCGTTGCCGATGACATTGAAGTCGAAAGTGCGATTGTCTCGATTAACAACTTCGAGATTGCACGTTTCACCGAAGCCCCTTTCAGCTTCGATTTAGATACCCTGCTCTTGAGCAGTGGGTTGTATAATCTGGCAGTCGAAATCCGCACCAGTTCCGATATTATCAGTGCTGACCGCATTCCCTTTGAGGTCAGTGTCAGTGAGACTGCTGTGCCAATTGAGGTCGATAGTGTGGTTGAGAATGCTGGTGTAGTCGAGGTTGATGCTGAAGCTGAGGCAGAACAAGCTCTCGCACCAACCGTTGCCGCTCGCACCTTGACTATCAATGGCGAAGAACAACCTTTCAACTTTGAATACAGCTTGGTCGATGGCTTGTCCTTAGCAGCCCCTGTCATCAGTGCTGAAGATGCCATGGCGAACCAGACCTTAGGCGATATTCTCGCACGTCCAGTACAATTCATTCCTGAACCCGTTTTGGATTACATCTTAATCCCGCGTCCGCGCATGGTGATGATTGTCATTATCCTCATGACTATCATTCTCTTGCCTCAAGGTTTCTTCACCATCTACTGGATGACCTATACTTGGGTTAATCCACAACGCGTCGAAGACAGTGCCTCACCGAAAGAATTCTATGAGCCACAACACTCTTTCACGGCACTTGTGCCTGCCCGTAAAGAGGCAGCGGTGATTTACGATACCATCCAGACGGTCAATAATATTGATTATCCTGAGCATCTCAAAGAGACCCTCGTCCTCATCCGTGATGAAGATGATGATGAGACCATTGCTGAGACCCACCGTGCAATTAACGATATTCGCCAGAGTTACCATGACCGTGGTGAAGCCTACCCTGACAATATCAAGCTCGTCACTTTCAAGACCGGTCCGAAGAATAAACCCAATGGTCTTAATCGTGGCTACCGCGAAGCGACCAAAGATACGGTTTGTATCTTCGATGCCGAAGACCAACCACATCACGAAATTTATAATGTCATCAACACCGTCATGATCCGTGATGATGCTGATGTCGTGCAATCTGGTGTGCAGTTGATGAATTTCCAATCCAAGTGGTTCAGTGCCTTCAATGTGCTGGAATACTTCTTCTGGTTCAAATCAGGTTTACATGCCTACACCCATGCTTTAAATGTAACACCACTCGGTGGCAACACCGTCTTCATTAGAAAGTCATGGCTCGATAAATTGGCTGTGGAAGATACTGAAAAAGGCTACCGTGTTTGGGATGAAGAAGGGCTGACCGAAGATGCCGATATTGGTTTGCGCTTGACCAAGATGGGGGCGAATATCCAGATTGTGTACGATGCTATTCAGGCAACCCGTGAGGAAACACCTGATAGTGTTGAACAATTTATCAAGCAACGTACCCGTTGGGATCATGGCTTCTACCAAATCTTCCGCAAGGGTCTGTGGTTGCAATTGCCAACCCTCAAACAACGCATTACCGCCGTTTACATCTTGCTCAATTCGCTCTTGCAAGCGGCGATTATGCTCTTCTTGCCAGTTGGTGTCTTCATTGCACTCACCCAACAAGTCAGTGTGCCTGTTGCGCTCTTGTCTTACTTACCGATTTACATCTTGGTCTTCCAGTTGATGTTGAATATGGTTGGCATCCGTGAGTTTACTGAAGCCTATGGCTTGAAGTTGCCCTTCTTGTTCCGTGCCAAGATGTTGCTCTTCTTCTATCCATTCCAGTTGTTGCTCTCGGCTGCCGCTGTGCGTGCTATCTTCCATTTCATCACCAACCAATCTGCTTGGGAAAAAACCACACATTCCAATCTACATCGCCAAGGCAATGTCGCTGTTGGAGGCGCATCCTAGCAGAATCCCTTTGATACCCCAATTTTGTCTAATCAGCCATTACAGAAATGTAGTGGCTGATTTTTTGTTATGCAGGAATGCCCGCAATGATGGTTACAATCAATGCAATCAATGCAGGAAGTGCTTGGACAACTGCAATACGTGGTTTAACGGTCATACCACCATAAATGCCTGCAACAACAACACATAACAGAAAAAATAACTTAAATTGAAAAGCAACTTCTGCTGGACTTGCCACGAGACTATATAATAATCCTGCTGAGAGAAAGCCATTATATAAACCTTGATTAGCGGCGAGGGTTTTCATGACTTCGGCATCTTCGGCTTTAATGCCAAAGGTTTTCATCGTTCGTGGTTTCGTCCATAAGAACATTTCCAACACCAAAATATAAAGATGCTCTATCGCTACTAAAGCGACTAAAATCGTACTGAGTAATTGCATTATCTCGCCTCTTTCTTTAGTTCTAAGCCATGACCTTCATATCTTTCAGCACATCCCATTTACCAGCATATAACTTATCCATCACGCCTGAGACATTGACCTTTTCGATAATTGCCTCACTGATGGTTGGTGCGAGACGTGGGAAGCCAATCAAAATTGCGCCAATTATTCTGCCATCTGAAATGACCAATTTTCGATATTCATCATGGTCAATATCTTCAATAACAATCACCGTATCTTCTTCTGAGCGGGGGTCAAATTCACCGACAGACATGAGATCAATTCCAGCCACTTTGAGCATGGTCTTCGGGATAATAGGAGTATAAGTTTCTTCATCTCCCCCTGCGATATTATGCGCGACAACTTGTCCTTGTGCGACGGCAACTGTCCACAATCCATAGACCATTCCCTCAAATTCGACAACATCCCCTACCGCATAAATATTTGGGTCATTCGTCCGTAACATCGGGTCAACTAGAACACCACGATTAATATTTAAACCAGCTTCTTCTGCTAATTTTGTATTGGGGATGATACCAGCACAGGCTAAGAAAATATCTGTATTCAACACTTTAGCATCTTTCAATTTCACTTTTTTAACCCGCTCTTCACCAATGATGGTATCGACTTCGGCTTGTAGTAATACCTCAATACCGATGCCTTTTAAGTATTGTCGTAAGAAACTTGCGCCACGTTTATCTAGTTGTCGTCGCATGAGCCATGCACCACGTTCAAGTACAACAACATCTAACCCGAGTTTGTGGATAGCATAAGCTGCCTCTAATCCAAGCAAACCACCGCCAGCGACGACTGCTTTTTGGCAAGCAAATTCTTGGGCATAGGCACGTATATGAATCGCATCATCAGCTTCGCGGAGTACAAATGTCCCTTGCTTACCCATCCCATTAATATCAGGCACACGTCCTCGACTACCCATTGCTAAAACTAAGCGGTCATATTCCATAGTCTCCCCATCTGCAAGGATGACTTTCTGATTGTTGCGGTCAATTTGAGTAACTAATGTATTCAACCACATATCAACCTCATAATGGTCAAACCAATCATCACTTAAAAGATACAAGCCATCCATTGCTGAATGACCATAAATCAAACGCGATAGCCCCATGCGGTTATAAAGTTGATGACTTTCTTTAGCAATAACGTGAATTTCACAATGAGGATGTCGACGACGCAGATGGTCAGCAACCGTCATACCGGCAATGCCGTTGCCGATAATCACAACCTTCTCAACACTGGTATCGAAATCAAAATTCTCGACAATGCTGAGTTGCTTAACAGAGGCTTTTTCTGGTTTGAGCGCAACTTGCACATGCCCTTTTTGAATACGCGCACAACATGCCATACGAGTATTATCTGCGAATCCTAAGCGTTCCAAAGTGGTCTTTTCATCCCCTGAAATCGGCGATAGATTCTCCATGCCATCTAAAATAGCAACAGGGTCTGCACCACAGACACCCATGCGACACCCTGCCTCGATTTCCAAGTGATTGGCTTCGGCAAGGTCAAGGATAGCATTATCTTTAGCTGAAAGGATATGTTTACCTGATGGCTCAAATATAACTTCGATATTTTCTGTAACACGACTTTTATGCAATGCAATCGACTGCATCAAACTCACATTTGCTTTAATATTTTTTTGCGGTGCGACAGATTGTGAGAGGAATTTCAGTTCTTTAGCAAAAGTACGATACATCCACCAGAATGTAATCGCTAAAAGTGTTAAGTGTAGTGCGTAAATAAGGATGACAGGCAAACTGAAACCAAGCAATCCATTGACTGTACCACCCTCACCCAAGAACAACGGAATATTCCAAAAATAATAGAGATTAATTGCCGCCGCCGCAAATAAGGTTGAGATTTTCGGGGCAGACAAGCGTGTGAAGACATTTAAAGCGTAATAAATACCAGCACTAAGCAAAATAAGCAGAGCGATAAGTGTGTACATTGGGAGAAGCCCAATTTGTGAGGCATCAGGCACGAGATAGAAGGCAGCAACTAAACCAGGAAAAGCAGCGGCAAAGAATTTACGATAGCCACGATATTCTTCCGCAGGGTCATGTTGGTCAGCCATATTTGCGATATGCGGATTAAAATCAAAGCAATTTTTAGCACATCCCACGCAAGGCTTACAATGATTGTTCGGCACATTGACAAATGGTGTTTGTCCATACAATCGCTGAACAGGCAGTAAAGGACAAATACTGCTACACCAACCACTCTTACCTTTGAAGAAAAATCCACCGACAAAAGCAGTAGTAAACACAGCAATTAATAATAATCCGAGAGCAGTTCCATCGCTATTGAATAAGGCTTTGCGCGTCGGCACAATGACAAAAAATAAAATAATACCGACGACATAAGCATATTCTTTAGCCCATTTAGGCAAGGTCATTGCGCGTGTAAAATTGAATAGGCGTGGGGTTTGATTAACTGCTGCCATCGGGCAAATATTACGCCAGACACCCGGCATAATGAAGAAAGTAATCGGTAAGAATGGGACAATGATGCGCCAAAAGATGAACAACCCGACTTCTGGTCTAACAAACAGCGTCAAAATTGTGCCGAGGGCAATGCCAACAGTTAATATTCTTCCAACATACCACACATCTTGTGTGACAGGGTCTTGCACTTGCGTGTAATTCGGAAAATCTACATTCGGCGTACTCATTAAAGGTTTCCTTTAAAGCAAATTGTCATGTGCATGGCGTAAGCGTAAGGATAAGATACGCCCTAAATCAAAGAGGAAATCGCGTGCGAGAGTGGGTTCGCGCGCGGCGAAAATATCAAATCGTTCACGGCTAAGTTGTAATATTTGGCACTCCGTTGAGGCGATAATGTCAGCAGAACGTGGATTACCATCCAAGAAGGATTGTTCCCCCATCACTGAACCTGCTTGAATGACGGCAATGCGTTTGCTTTGTCTTCCATGCCTAACAATAACTTCTAATGTGCCGAAGCTAACGATGAATAAGGCTTGAGTAGCGTCGCCTTCATGGATAATGGTCTGCCCTGCTTTAAAAAGCAGTGTTTGAGTATGCTTGAGTAACTTACCCCAATCCTCATTTGTCCAATCTTGCAAGAAAATATAATCTTCTGGCTCGTCGCCATCATCTTGAACGGGATAATTGAAAAAAGAAGAGAAATTCATGATCAATCCTCAAATAATATTTTTGACGAAAAGCAACATATCTCAACATCAAGCAGGAAGTGTCGATAATATCGAGACGAAACCAAAAGCAATCACCATCACAATCATGATGATAGCCACAAAAATAACAAGCGGTGGTAAGCTACTCAGCCATACCCCCAGCGGATGATGTTCTGTTTTTGTGCCAATGGCTTGCGAAAATGCCGTTGCAAACTCCCCTGCCGATTGATATCGCTCTTCAGGAGATTTAGCGAGTGCTTTATTGATAACATCCGCAACAGTTTGAGACAACTCAGGCTTAATTGTATTTACCAATGGCGCAGGGTCATGAACGTGTTGCATGATGATTTGCGCTGGCATTCGACCATCAAATGGGAATTTCCCTGTTAATAAATAAAACATCGTTACGCCCAGCGAATACACATCCGAGCGTCCATCAACAGGCTTAAAGAGACATTGCTCAGGTGAGAGGTAATACGGTGTACCGAGAATAATACCTGTACCTGTTTCTAATTCTTTCGTATTTGGATTTTTAGCCAAACCAAAGTCAATCAAGCGGATGTTGCCTTTGCCATCTAGCAAAATATTTTCGAGCTTAATATCACGATGAATGACATTACGAACATGGGCATAATCGAGAGCTGATGCCACTTGAGTAAGGATATTGGCGATGTCATGAAGGCTTAGATTATCTGTATGCTCAGCGAGGCTACCATTACTGGCATATTCCAAGACCATATAGGGCTGTTTATTATGGCTACCCGAATCAAGCACATCAATAATATGTGGATGATTGAGACCCACCATAATTTCAGTTTCTTGAACAAAGCGTCTGCTAAGTTGCTCTGTTGTTAGTGACTCAGGCTTGAGAATTTTGAATGCAACCAGTTGACCTGTGCGTTGAGATTTCGCACGATACACGGTTGCAACACCACCCTCTTCTATCGGTTCGAGAAGAAAATAATCCCCTATCGTTTGCCCAATGAAGTCCTGCATCACAAGTCCGCTTTTACTTAGTCAGGTTAAAATCGAGTATATAACAATTCGTATTACCGCGCTATCAAAGTAAGAGCAAGAATTTTTAGGATAGCTTGAGACCTTCTAGGATAGGCTCTAAAGTGTCATTAACAAATTCCTCATCAAAATTTTGGTATAACGCAGCTTTGATAAGGTCGATTTTATCTGTACCGTGTTGCTCTAATAAGTCGTAAATTGTGTGAATAAGGTCAAACTCTTCTGCCATATCCTCGTGTGAGAGCAACTCATTAGCATGACCAAAAATATAGGTTTCGGCATCAAATGTGCGGAGTTTTTGTATCAATTTGAGGACTTTTGCTTGGGTATAGTGATTGGGTTCTTGGTAGACCGTGTAGTAGAAGCAATCCCCCAAAAACAAAATCTTGTCTTCTGGAATATAGATTACTACTGCATCCGATGCGTGGTCGCCACCTACATGCTGAATATCACAGGTAACAGCGCCAAGATTTAATTTAAGTGACTGTGTGAAGGTTATGTCTGGAGAGTGTAATGTTAAATTGCGTCGTTGGGTATCATTTAGCTCGATGACCATATGCTCACGAGTGAACTCGACTTCATGCCCTTCTTCAACCAAGTTTGGGAGATTGTCATCACTATAATCGAGAGACATCATGCGTTGGATATTCTGAGAGGTTTCTTCATGAGCAATAATAGGACAATCAAGTGCCGACATCCCAAAAACATGATCCCAATGCCAGTGAGTCAGGATGGCATAACTCGGCAAATTAATCCTGTTTGCTGATAATTCGTCAAGAAATTGTCGGGTATGATGCGGCGATGCCCCAATATCTAAGATAACCACATCATTGTTACCAACCACAGCACAGAGTGAGGGTCTATCTGTATGGGATTCAGGTGTGAACCACCAAACATGCTCAGAAATTTTGTGGAGCGTACATTCAGGGTAGGCTTCTTTGGTCATAATTTAAAATAAGCTTTCTAGTATCTCTTCAGCTTCGGGGTCAACAACGATTGTTACTTTATCATTCGGGCGCAAAAATGTTTCTCCATGTGGAATGAGTAGTTTACCGCGCCGTACAATCGAAGCCACCACCGCTTCATGAGGCCACTCAACCTCTTTAATTTGCTTATTCGCTATTGGCGACGATGACTCAACAAGATATTCTGCAATATGTGCGCCTGTGAGGGTATTGAGTCGGATTTGCTCCGCAAAATGTTGGTCATGAAATTTGAGCGCAATGGCTTTATTGTAGGCTTTCATCACATCATGCCGACGCAGTAAACCCAACAACTTTGAATCCCTATCGAGGACAGGTAAACGCCCAATATCATCATTACCCATCCGTTGAATCGCTCGCCATAAAGCATCTTGAGGCGAAATCGTTCGTACCTCTTTTGTGCAAATATCTAGCACCGTAATCGTTTGAATTTCTTCCTGTACGGTTTCATGAGATTTTATCTTTTCAAAAGCGCGTTGCAAATCACCTAGGGTCACTATCCCCACTAGACGATTTTCCTCATCGGTAACACATAAGGCGCGCGCATTTTTTTCATAAAAGGCATGGCGCAAATTCTCTAAGGACTCACTGGCTAAAATGCTCGGTGCGGGGGATAACATCGCCTGTTTAACTAAAATACCTTGCATGACATCCACATCACGCCCTTGCACCAAATGCACACCCTCTTTAATTAAAGCCCATAAATAAATGCCTGCTGGTCCTGTTCGTTCAATGATGATTGTGCAGACGACAGCGGTTAACATAATGGGCAAAATGAGGCGGTAGTCATTGGTCAATTCAAAGACCAGCAAAATAGCAGTAATTGGCGCACGAACAATACCTGCTAACAGTCCCGCCATACCTGCAATTGCATAGGCTTGTGGATTACCCATTTCAACACCATTGATAAAGCGATTGATGAATTGCCCATAGGCGCTCCCAAAGGCAATGCCCATAAAGAGTGTTGGCGCAAAAACCCCACCGACAAAACCACCACCTTGACTAATAGCAGTCATGATAAGTTTCAAGGCACACAAAAAGAGCAAAAATAAGATTGTGCCCTCAAAATGTCCCGTGAGAACATCGTGCATGAAGGCTTCGCTAGGACCTAAAATTTGAGGGAAATAAACACCCACTAAGCCGACCAATGCCCCTGTAATGGCTGTTTCAAGAGGTAACCACATCTTGACTTTATGATGCCAGAAATCAGATTGCCAATGAAAAAATCGAATTGCTATCGCCGAAATTCCTGCCAAAATAATGCCAAGGATGACATAAAATGGCAGTTGTAATGGACTACCAAGCACATACTCTAACTCACCAAAGACAGGATTTGCGCCTTCAATGCTCTGCGTAAATGCGGAGGAAACGACTGCCGCCAGCACAACAGCCCCAAAGGATGCTGTCGAAAATTCGCCTAAGATAACCTCTAATGCGAAGAAAACGCCTGCAATCGGTGCATTAAATGCTGCCGCGATGGCACTCGCCGCCCCTGCTGAAACCAGTAAACGTCGGTTATCATCTGAGAAATTTAATTTAGCCCCAAATAGGGAACCGAGATTAGAGCCAATTTGTACGCTAGGATCTTCAGGTCCTACAGATGCGCCAGCACCAAGAGAAATAGCTGAGGCAATCACCTTGAAAGGCATCAAACGATAGCGCAAACGTCCACCAGCCAAAGCAACGGATTCCATGATATTTGCCAAACCATGATATTTCTCATGCCCAACCAGATAGCGCATAATGAGTCCAACGCTGAAACCAGCTAAACTCAGGGTTAAAATCAATGCCCAAGCAGGGTTCAGTCCCACACTTTCGAGAATATTACCGATAATACCTTCACTACCTATAAGCTCAGTAAAAAGATAATGAAACCACTCAATTGCATGACGGAACAATAAAACAACTGCTGATGTACACAAACCAACGAATACAGCAACAATAACCAGCATCGTATTCTGCGAGTGTCTAAAATAATTTACTGTTGAGCGCATATTATCCATTGAAAACTCGATAAAAGTGACTTCTGAACAACTAGGTCATAGCTTAATACTAGCGTGTGTAATTGACAATGGACTATAGTTAAACAGGCTATAGACAATCGAATTTCTCTAAATCTATGCAGAAACATTAAAAGTAAAAGCCATTGATTCTAATACAATGGCTTGTTTACTCATGAGGCTATTCAGTTATTTAACTTGCTTCCGCCGTTGAGGGGTCAATAATCGCACTGACTTTCTCAATGCGGTCTGCTGGGAAGCCTCCACGACGCGCATGCTCGCGGAGCATCTCTTCATTCGAGGCAATATAGGTGCAATAGACCCGATTATCAGTGACGTAGCTTTGTATCCACTGAATATCTGTACCCATTTCACCCAGCACATCACAAGATTTTTGTGAGATACCTTGTAGCTCTTCACTTGATAATTTCCCTGCATCGGGAATAATACGTTCAATGACATACTTTGGCATGATATTTTGTCCTTTTTCTACCCTGAAAAGTTAAAATCTACGACACTTTAAGCATATGCCATATGCTCAGGACAAACATCGGAAATAAACCCCTATATTAAGCTAAGGACACCCCTATTTTGGGTCGCATAAGTCGTTTTCATAAGCAAAATTCGTGGCTTCTTGCCGTGATGAGACATGAAGTTTAGAGAGAATAGTCGAAACGTGATGTTCAACTGTTTTAGGAGAAATATATAATTTTCGGGCAATTTCTTTGTTGGTTAAACCTTTGGCAAGCGCGATAAGAACATCCATTTGCCGATTGGTCAGGTTAGCTGGATTTTCACGAGTTGATTGTCGTTGCCCACGCGGAATAGTATCTGCATTGATGTCACGCAACTTTTGTTTGACAAGCGCAATTGTAGGCGTTGCTTGAAGCTCAAACAAAATATCGAGGGATTGTAGTAAGTCCTCTTGTTTTTGGCTATCACTGAGCGCTATGGCTTGCTCATAGGGACAAGATAATTTTGCCCATAAGTGGGATGCTTTTTCATAATTACCTTCAATTTGTGCTTTGAATGTCTCAGGAATATAATTTGGCAAATCAGGCGTTTCACCGCTACGCCATTGCCAATATAACATTTCGCCGACAAACCAAGGATGCTGGTACTTGAGTGCCATATCATAATTTGCTGTAACCTCGTGTAGGATCTGGTCAACATCATGTTGATAAAATGCCCATTCTGCCCTCGCCAGTCGAACAGGTGCAATGCGTTGGAGGTGGTTTGTAGAGAGGGCTAAACTGAGTGCTTCGTCTAATAATTCTAAAGCATCTTCTTCACCGCGACGTGTGCCTAAACGTCCCAATGTGACCAACGCCATAATATGACTCGGAATACTCACATTAACACCATCAATAACCTCTAAAGCCTGTTCTGATGCTTTTTCCCATTCACCTAAATACAAATAATTCAAAGATTGCCACGCAAGCAAATAATGATAATCAAGGTCAAAATCATGTTCTTGGGTGAATGCAATACCAACCCGTCCATAAGGTTCAGCGAACTTAAATTGATGTATTTCACCAAAACCAGATGTAAGGTTAATATAAGCTCTTGATACGCCTTCTCGGAAATTAATTTGTTTACTTAGCTCAAGACTGCGATTTAGCAAGCCGTGTGCAACATCAGGAGCAACAAATAACATAGATGACCCCACCGCATTATACGCTCGGCTCAAGGTTAAAGTATCCTCAAACCGTGTAGAAATGTTGATAGCGCGTTGTCCCCATTCAATCGCTTCTTCAATATCCCGATTGAGCATTCTCAAGAAGGCTTGTTGCACGTAGGCATCCCCCAATACCGCCGATGGCTCTATAGCTTCGAGAATATTTATCGCTTCTATACTAGTTTCTTCTGCAAGTTCAGTCTCACCAAAAGGGAAATACATCGTCGATAATGTACTGAGGCATTGCCCTAATATGAGTTGATTGTCCAAATCTCGCCAAATATCGACGGCTTGCTTACAGGCTATCACCGCTTGTTGAAAGTAACCTGTGGTACGGCAGGCATTTGCATATTGCTCTAGGATAGTCGCCTTTTCTTCAGCTTCTAACTCCAGATTGGATTGCAAGATACGTTGATATTGTTGCCTCACAATAGGATAGGCTTCAGCTTGTTTAGCTTCCTTGGCGGCTTGAAGCGCATACTTCTTGAGTTTATTTGTATCCCCTGCTCCATCCGCATGATGCGCTAATTCAGCGACCTTTGCCTTATATTGAGGCAATCTTTCCATAACATCTAAAACGGATTGATGGATATTTTGCTTTTGATAAGTTGGAATAGCGTTTAAGATAGTTTGACGTGACAAGTCATGCCTGAACATAATCAAATTATCGATTGTTTGTAAAATACCAGACGATAGGCACTCATCCAATCTCTGCATATCACTATTCAAAAGTTCTTTCAGTAGTTGTGCTTCGCAATGTGTTCCTATAACGGCAAGCATGTCTAAAACAGATTGTGCATCGGGTGATAACTGACTTTTACGCCCTAAAACAGCATCTCGAATAGTGGTTGGGATGTTACTTTGCATCTTATCCGACACAATCTCCGTGACGAAAAAGGGATTGCCCTGCGTGATGTCATGTATAGCATCTGAATCTAATTGACCATTTTCTGTTAAACGTGCTACCCCCTCTAACGACAAGCGTTGCAAAGTAAGCCGTTCAGTAGTTGCTGACCGTGCTAGGATACCTAATAAACTATGAAGTGGATGTGAACTTGTTACTTCATCATCACGATAGCTTAATATGAGTACAACTCTAGTTTGCTGTATGCGTCGCCCTAAGTATTTGAGTAAATCTAAAGTTGCTGACTCTGCCCAATGAACATCTTCAAAAACGATGACTGTGCCATTTGTGATTTTTTTCAAAGTATCCAGAAAATTTGAGAATATTGCAAAACGGTCAACTGAGGCATCTACGACAAAATCGTTCGGAAGTTTAGATTGTTCAACTATATCTATCAGTGGAGCTAAAGGGCGCGGAGTCGATAAGGGGTCACATAGCCCCCATAAAACAGGTTTTTCATATAGGGCGCTAAATTGCCGAATGAGTGACGTCTTACCAATACCTGCTTCACCTGTGACAAGCACAATTGTCCCTGTTTGTAATTCAGAGGCGACATCCTTGGTTATTCGATTGAGCTTTTCTAAACTCTCCTCACGTTCAACAAGCATCATGACGACTTTCGTATCAAACAGAGTGGCATCGTTTCGGGAAGAGGTAGTAAAATCCCTAGCTTTACAATTAGTGTCGAGACAATTCCTATATTGTTATCTCACTTAGGGACAAACCGACGGTCAATATACGTCTGGATAAGGATTAATACTTGGATTTTCAACAAAAAGACAATATTTTGCTGAGTGTCTACTCGCGGATGCGATATATGGCATCCCTACATCAAAAAAACCTGTGTTGTAGGGAAGGCACATATGCCTTCCGTGACGAAAAAACGCTAATTAACGCTTAACCTGATGGCAATAAACCGACGGTCTGTCCCTATTACATAGAGTAAATATACCTATTTATTTAAGAAGAAACCTCTACCAAAGTCTGAGCCAAAATATCCATCGCTTGTTCCATATCAGCGTCAGAAACATTCAAATGAGGTGAAATCCGCACAACATTATTATACAAACCACCCTTGCCCAATAACAAGCCATTATCTTTCGCTCTATCCATAATCGCCGTTGCGACAGCACTATCGGGGTCTTTCGTATTCGGCGTGACAATTTCTAGTGCTTGCATCAGCCCCATACCACGCACATCCCCAATAAATGGAAATTCTGACTGAAATTCTTCGAGTTTTTCGCGCAATTTTGCGCCCATAACAGTCGCGTTGTCTTTCACATTATGCGATTCCATATATTCAAGTGTCGCTAATGCTGTTGCCATCGTCACGGGATTACCACCAAAGGTTGAGAAAGTTGCGCCTTGTACAGCCGCTGCAATATCCGAGCGTGTGACAGTGCAACCAATTGGTGAGCCATTGCCCATGCCCTTGGCAAAAGTCATAATATCAGGGGTCACATCCCATTGCTCAATACCAAACCACTTTCCACCTGTGCGTCCCCAACCCGTCTGCACTTCATCGGCAATAAACACGCCACCAGCATCTTTAATAATCGGCAACACACGCTTGAAATACTCTTTTGGTGGCACAATAAACCCACCGACACCTTGAATCGGTTCTGCCATAAATGCTGCGATTGAACCATCCGTGGTCGTTTCAATTGTTTCAATCAAATCCTGCACACATAAATCCACAACATCTTCATCAGACATGCCTTCGGGTGCGCGGTAAGTGTATGGGTTACGGACATGCTTCACATAGGGGTCAACGACTCCACCTAAACGCCATGAGCCATGTGCGGTCAGACTCATTGCTAGCATTGAGCGTCCAGAATAGGCATGTCGCAATGTAATCACGGTTGGGCGACCTGTATACATGCGTGCTGCCATCACGGCTGTTTCGTTGGCTTCTGTACCGCTGTTAGTAAAGTAGACTTTATCTAAGCCAGCAGGAGTCATCTCAACGACTTTTTCAGCCAGTCGCACCATAATTTCATTAATATAAATGGTGGTTGTATGCTGGACTTTCTGCAATTGTTCGATGGTACGTTGTGTGATTTCTTCATTACAATGCCCGACTGAAACGGTCAGAACACCTCCGAAAAAATCTAAATATTGCTTGCCATCCACATCCCAGATATATTGGTCTTTGGCGTGGTCAACGATAATCGGGTTGTCTTTATGATAAGGCGATGCCGCCGAGAACATCACATTGTTATAACGCTCTAATAAGTTTGCAGACATAAAAACTCCTCGTAAAATATTTTTGTAAAACATGAGCAGGTACAATAGGATTATCAGTATAGCGCATTGGATGATTTTAAACATCAGAATAATATGTCCACCAAATAGAAAGTGAAAATAGATGCTCTCAGCCAGTGATTTCTTTGATTTAGATAAAACACAACATTCTGCCCTCTTTGCTGATACCACTTATGTGTGGGACGCGATTAAACACATCGGCGACTATGTTCGAGAATTACTCGCGAGTGACTATCCACCCAATAGTAATGAAATTGACCTTCATCCATCTGTGGTGATTGAAGGTGATGTGCATATTGGTGAAGGCACAGTCATTGCACCGCATGTTTATATTCAAGGTCCTGTAATCATCGGCAAAAATTGCGACATTCGCCAAGGCGCATATATCCGTAGCGATGTACTTTTAGGGGATGGCGCAGTTGTCGGACACACCACAGAAGTGAAAAATACTGTCCTACTAGAAAATGCTCACGCACCCCATTTTGCCTACTTAGGTGATAGTATCCTTGGTATGGATACCAATCTCGGCGCAGGAACAAAGCTCTCGAATTTCCCCGTAAATTCTAAGAAAGACCCCCAAACAGGAAAACGAAGTACCATCAAACTCAAGATTAATGGCGAAATTTACGATACAGGTTTAGCGAAATTCGGTGCAATCTTAGGTGATTCTGCTCAGACAGGCTGTAACTGTGTCACCAATCCGGGTTGCGTTATTGGTGCGCGAACGTGGGTCTATCCGCTTGTTTCATTAAGTAAGGGATATTATCCGCCAGATACCCTTATCAAATTGCGTCAAACCATCGAAATTGCCGAACGTCGTTACGATTAAATCATAACATCACAGTTTGACCTCGTTCTGGCACAGTGGCATTCAACCCAAAATTATCTATCAGCGTATCTCTAAAGGCAAAAGCACTCTCAAGTTCACCATGCACAAGAAAAGTATGCGATGGCTTCTTTTTCATACCAGAAACCCATGCTAATAATTCATCACGGTCAGCATGACCACTAAAACCATTTAAGACCTCAACTTGAGCGTGAACATCGTATTCTTCGCCAAAAATTCGCACAGGGCTAACACCATCTACCAAACGGCGACCTAATGTGTGTGGTGCTTGCCAACCTGTAATCAGAATAGTATTTTGAGGATTGTTGATACGATTCTTAATATGATGCACAATACGTCCGAACTCAGCCATGCCACTCGCACTGATAACAATATGAGGTGCTTGCATGGTATTTAATGCTTTACTATCCTCAACCTTACGAATGTATGTTAAATCATCAAAGCCAAAGGGATTGCGTACCCCATATTCTGTCATGAATGTGCGTGTTTCTATGTCATAACATTCAGGATGTAATTGAAAAACAGAGGTCGCATTAACAGCAAGAGGACTATCCACATAAATTGGCAAACGCGGAATCTCCCCTCTTTCAGCCAATTGATGTAGTGTGAGTACCAATTGTTGCGTCCGACCGACTGCAAAGGCAGGCATCACAATTGACCCACCACGTTGAACCGTATCATTCACAATCTGCCGTAATTTATCTTCAGAAGCGAAATACGGTTCATGCAGACGATTACCATAGGTCGATTCCATAATGAGGATGTCTGCTCCATCAATGAGTTCAGGGTCACGAATAATGGGAATACCTTTGCGTCCCAAATCACCACTGAATACTAAAGTCTGGTTTTTACCTGAACTCGTATCTTCAATATCTAGCTGAACAATGCAACTGCCGAGCATATGCCCTGCTTCATAAAATGTAAGATACACCCCCTCAGCGATTCTTCTACGGCGATGATAGCCTTGTGTGATAAATTGCTGTAAGGTCGCTAAGGCATCATCATGGGTATAAAGTGGAGTGACAAGTTCTTTACCCTGCCGTCTTAGCTTCTTATTCAGGTATTCGACATCTCGCTCTTGGATAAATCCACTATCAGGGAGCATCGTCGCCGCTAAATCGCGTGTTGCAGATGTGCAGATGATGTCACCTTGAAACCCTTGTTTCACCAGATTAGGCAAGTTACCAGAGTGGTCGATATGGGCATGACTCAGTACAACAACATCAATGGTAGTTGGGTCAAAAGGAAAATTGAGATTACGCTCATAGCTTTCCGCACGCTTGCCTTGATACAAGCCACAATCTAAGAGAATGTTATTACCGTTGACGCGAATGAGGTGTTGTGACCCTGTGACAGTCTGTGCCGCGCCATAAAATCCTATCTCCATGCCTATATCTCCTCATGTGTAAACTAGGCTTTGACTATAGCAACCAACGGCATAAGATGCGACCTAACTTTTCAATTCACTAGATAATAGAAGTATTTGTGGCATACTGGTAAAGAATCAGCAAGCAATCGGAGCGAACAATGAGTGAAGAGAACAAAGCACCTGTAAAAAAATTTCCACTGTCAAAAGTCTTACGCTATAGTGCCTTCGCAATCTTATTGTTTATGCTCGTATCTTCTGTTATCTATAAGATGAGTAATCCAAACGCGACGGACGAAGAACGGATTGAGGCAACTGTACAAGCTGGCGTGAATCAAGGCTTAACCGAGGTCAGCATGCAGACAGGCACGCCCGACCCGACAGCAATTCAAGCAACAGTCTCAGCACGGATAGAAGCAACCCTAACCGCAGTACCTTCTACACCAGATAATGCTGATGAGGACACAACATCGAGTGATAATCCACTGATGAATATCATCAATGCGCTGTTATCGCCCTTCCGTACTATGTGGGATTTTGCAGGTTTAGGCGGTATTTGGGTACAAGTTATCTGCTGTATTGCACCTGTACTCATGTTGATTGTAGGTATCGTGAATGATTAACATAAACCTGATTTTTAATTGATTAATCTCGCAACGTCTCAAGTAAATTAAACAAGGTAAAAGATATTCACCATCATATAAACATGATGGCTAGTAAATCAACATCGGCTAAAGCCGACAGGATACTTTGTCGACCTTGTGTCGATGTTGATACATAGACGTTGATTTTAGTCAACGGCGTGAAATAGTTGCCGTATTATACTGACTTTGCAATTGCCTAAGCAAAAGTTCCTATTGATTTAACTCAAAGCACGAAATAATCCCGTTTGTCGACGACCCACATTGGGATGAGCTTGACGCACGAGTGACAATATTTCGTCACCAATCTGCACATCATCTTCTGGGGTTGTCACATCCGCATGTAATGACCAATATTCACGATGCTTAACCGTTTCATCAGGACGTAACTGGCGTAAGCCACCTAATGTCTCTAATTCCATCATATGATTATTAGTAAAAACCTCAACCTGTGTTCCCATATCAGGATAAGCAACTTCATCTTCTAAAGGTTGAAATGATTTCACAAACATCGTGCGATTATTAATGTAAGCCAACCACCCTACTGACCACAGGTATTCTGGTTCGACTTGTAAGCCAATTTTTAAAGGAGATTCGGCATCAGGATGTTGTTCAATCCAAATATATTTATCACCAAAATGCAGACGAGAATCATTGAGAGAAGTATATCCCCAAAGCGTAATAGCATGGGTTGGCAATACATGGCGTTCATGAGAACTATGTGGGGGTAAAGGCATAATGGATACACCGCCTGCTTTCATCACGGAGATTGCCCAAGGAGCTAACTCGACCGTCCACATACCCGTATTCGTGAAGGTATGGTCAATGACCATCACATCATTTCTGAAAAATATGCTGATTTGCTTCTGAATACCTGTTGCCTCTTCTACGGGAGGTACAAAATAATGAACATTGTCGAGTTCAAAATGCTCGACTTCAACATTGTCTGGTTGATAAGTACGTGGCTTCACTTCAGGCGCGTGCCATAGCCGATGACCACCATAGGCGTACCATTCATCACCATCTGTTTTGCCTAATTGCTCAGGTACAGTGTGAAAGACATTCTCACCACCAATTAGCCCAAAGTAAATAATACGAGGTCCTACATCTGTAGTGATAATTGCCTCAAAATGTTCATTATATAAACGGTGACAATTTTCCCAGCCACCAAAAGCGACCTTTTCTGCGTTCATACGATGCCTTTACTTTTTAGGAAATATCAAATCCACTTGTGTGCCTTGCCCAATCTCACTTTGAATGAGCATTCGTCCGCCATGTAATTGCATAATTTTCTCAGTGATAGTCAATCCCAAACCGAGTCCACGGGTTGTACCGGCTTCATCCACACGGAAGAAACGAGTGGTTAAGTGTGGCAAATGCTCAGATGCAATACCAATACCCGTATCTTTTACGACGATATTGACTGTGTCATCATCCTCAACAACTTGAATTGTAATCAAGCCACTAGAGTTTGTATATTGAAAGGCATTTTCTAAAATTTGAGCAATTGCTTGTCGCACATAGTCTTGCGCTATATCAACATAGATTTCTTCCTCATTATATAAATGCTGGAAGCGTATTTGTTTCTGATGAGCCCGTTTGACCATTATTTGGAACATCTCGTGAACAACCAGTACGAGGTTCTCCTCTTTAAGAGAGTAATTGCTTCCATCTCCAGAATCTAATTTGGAGAGTAAATTTAGGTTATCAACTAAGCGTACTATTGTAACAATCTGGGTACGAATACGGTCTAAGTAATTTCCATATTTTTCAGTATCTATTTTACGCCGTAAAATATCGACAGAGGTATTGATAACCGATAAAGGCGTGCGAAATTGATGTGAGGCATTTTGGATAAAATTACGAAGGATACGCGTACGTTCCAATTGAACGATTTGCTCAATCGATTCTCTTGCAACGAAATTATTCTCTGTTAATTCAGCGAGTTCCTGAATATGTTCTAAGGATAAACTCTCAATCTCAGCATTGAGTATCGCATTCTGGATGCAAACAGCCGCATGGCTGGCTAAATATTGTAAAGGTTCAACATCATCCTCTTGAAATAAATCAAACTCTGCCCGATTCTCAAGATAGATTGCTCCGATAACATCCCCTTGTGAGATAAGTGGAACACATAAAACCGATTTGAGTTCCAACATGGAAACAGAGGTCGCCCCACCAAAACTCGAATCCGATACAGCACTAGCAGTTAGCACATGCTGTTCTCTCTCCATTGCTCGATACAAAATTGTACGACTCACCTGCGTTTCTGGGGCAGTAATCTTATTACCATTGTGGTCACGGGCAACCTGAAAATGAAGTTGACCATCAGGCTGGCTCAACACAATAAAACCATATTGTGCATTCAATAACTCTAAGGCGACATCCACTGCATAAACAAGCAGAGGTTCTAGTGCGCGCGTCTCTGCCATTTGCCGACCAATTTCCAATAATCGACGCAACAATTGAGAGTTATCAGAGTATTTCATCGTGTTTCCCTTTATGCTGATAACAGCCTACATGTCTATTGAATTGTATGCGGATTAGCTCTCTTTTGCGAGGCATTTTCTATAATGATTTAGAGAAAAAAGGGAAATATCGCCCTAGATAGTGCGCTAAGACGATATTTATATTGGAAGCTATGGCTTATCAGAGACGGATTTACCACGATTAATGCGAATACCAATAAAGGTGAGCAGGATACTGATGAGATACAGTGTCAGTAGAGGACCCATCACGAGGAACATATTCACAGGGTCAATCGTCGGTGTGATGAGTGCCGCCGCAACCGATGTCCCTACAATCGCCAACCGCCAGTTATTGATTAGCCCTCTAGGGGTCACGATACCTAACACAGAAAGTACAAAGAAAACTAAAGGAGCTTCAAATGCCACGCCCATCCAGAAAATCAGCGATGTAGTGAAACTTAGATAACCATCTGCTGTCCATTCGGGCTGAAAGAGATTAGACAAGAAACCGTTCAAAAATGTCAGTGCTGGCGGAATTAAGACATACCACGAAAAGACAACGCCCAATACGAATAATAGCGTAATTGCAGGTAATGATAAGAAAATAATACGCCGTTCACGCTTAGTTAAACCCGGTACGACAAATGCCATGACTTGATAGGTCACTAATGGAATAGACAAAATACCGCCCACCAGTAGTGCTACCCGAAAATACACCATGATATTGCCAGTTGGGTCAAGGACTTGAAAACGACAATCTAGTGGATCACCTACAATACGGCAAAACGGTTCTTGTAAAATTCTCAAGACGGGTTCAGCTAAGAAAAAACCGATTATAGTACCAACAGCAATTGCCAAAAATGCACGAATAGAACGGTCTCGCAATTCGCGTAGATGCTCTAAAAATGCCATCCGCGCAGCATGTCCATCGTCCATTGTTTGTGTCTGAGAATTATTCGCCATAGTATCTATGCCTCACGTTCAATTTCTTGTGCTGATGACGTAGGCTTCGACCATGCGCCGAATCCTGTAGTATCAGGGGGTGTTGTCTCTGCGGGTGGTTCTTCAGTGGGCTTAGTGACCACCGATTTCTTATCTGTCCATGACCCCATCTTCACGGTAGTAGAAGTTTTTGCTTCTTTCTTCACTTCTTTAAAAGTCTTATCAGTTTCATCAATCGTCTCTTTAATGGGCTTTGCAACTTCTTCTAAAGTGTTTTCCAGAGATGCAGTATAGGGTTTCATTAACTGCCCTGCTGTTTGTGCAATGCTTTGTTTTGTGGGGATGTCTCGCGGTAGTTTCACATCCAAACCTGCGGCATCCACCTCCTCTTGCATAACATCCACCATCTGTGACCATAAAGTACGGAACTTACCAACATATTGACCAATCACAAATGCCCAACCAATCATACGCTTTGGACCTGCGACAATGAGCATAATCATAATGATAACAACAAGTTCTGCGCCGCCAACGCCAAAGATATTCATGAGGAAACTCCTTTTACTGATTTAACCAATTATGGAAACCACGCCCACAATTGTAAATCTATGGAAATCATAGACACATTATATCAAGTAGATATTAATGCTACGATAGTATAATTAAGTTATTCACTCTATATTACGCAAAGAACAACCTAATCCGATGCTTGGTTTATAAGAGTATCATTTAAAAATTCGACTTGTTTTAATGTATGGAAAGTTTCCCCACCTTCATGATTGTTGAATTCGTAAATTTCAATTTGCTTTTGTCCCTGATAATGATTATAGGATGCAAATACAGTCGATGGTGGACAAATATCATCCATCAACCCTACAGAGAATAATGTTGGTGCTGTAGCACGAGCCGAGAAATTCATGCAATCAAAATATGAGAGTGTCTGCATGACTGTATTAATATGATTCCGATGAATTTTGAGATAATGAGCAATCTCGTTATAAGGATCAGTTTCGATAATACGAATAGCACGTTCAAAATGGCTCATAAACGGAACATTCGGCATCGCAATTAAAACATCTTGAACTAAGCCTGCAACTGCTAAGGTCAACCCACCCCCTTGACTTCCGCCTGTAATAATAATTTTCTCGCTATCTATAGCAGGATGCACTTGAGCAGTTTCAACTGCACGAACAGCATCGGTCATCAAACGACGATAGTAGTAACTTTCAGGCGATAAAATCCCCCGAGTCATAAAACCGGGGTGTTGTGGGGTCTGACCATTCTCAGCATTATCGGGTGTATCACCATTAAGCCAGCGACTGCCCTGTCCGCGTGTATCCATCACAAGATGAGCATATCCAAATGCCGACCATGTAAGCCAATTGTGAGGGAAGCCACGTCCGCCACCATACCCAATATATTCAACAACACATGGGACTGGCTCGCTCCGTTGCTTCGGCAAGAGTAACCAGCCTTTAATTGCTTGCCCTCCAAAACCATTGAAGGTCACATCATAGGATTCAATCGTTGCAAAATGATTATTAACTTCATCAAAACGTGCATCGAGTGGATAAGCACGAGTTTCTTCTAAAGTCTTACCCCAGAAAGCATCAAAATCATCAGGTTCATTGCGCTCTGGCAAATATTCTTCAAGCTCATAAAGGGGCATATCAAAATGGGGCATAACATTTTTCCTTCGTACTGCAAATAAATAATCATGTTACTATAGCGCATAATTATAATATCGAGCGACTTGATTATCTTCTTTTACTCTTTTGTCTGACAGCTAGAGGCATTGTCCTTTAATAAAAGAGTTATCTATACCCCGTAGACAGTGCGAATAGCTGTCAGACTTCATGCCTTATGATATTTATTTGATTAATGACTATACGAAATTATATATAAAATAAAAAGGCAGACTGTTAGCCTGCCCAAAGAAATCTCTGAAACAATTAGAGAACCATCTCTGCCATTGCCCGAACGACTTCTATATCATTCGTCTGAATATTCAGCGTTGTCACATCACTATCTTTCCATAGCTGAAGACGGTCAGCAATGCGGTCACGCGAACCAACAAGCGCAACAGCATCAATTAATTCATTGGGAACTGCCACCATTGCTTCGGCTTTTTTCCCTGATAAAAATAAATCTTGTATCGTATCCGCCTCTGCTTCAAAGCCATAGCGCACAGCCAAATCATGATAAAAATTCTTGCCTTTTGCACCCATACCACCCACATATAATGCCAGCATTGGACGAATCATATTACGTGCCATCTCAATATCATCATCCATCGCTACATAAACCGAAGGCGCAATATCGAAATTAGCAATTGACTTGCCATTGCCAGCTTTTGCAAATCCAGCTTCTACTTGTTCTTGAAAATACTCTGGATAACGCTCTGGCGAGAAGAAAATCGGCAACCAACCATCAGCGATTTCTGCTGTAAGCTCAACATTTTTAGGACCTATCGAAGCAATATAAATTGGGATGTCAGCCCGACCGTGAATGATACTCTTGAGCGGTTTACCTAAGCCTGTGGCATCCTCTCCCTCGTATGGAATGGCATAGTGTCGACCCTCATGAGTGAGCGGTTCTTCACGCGCAAAAATTTTCCGCAAAATCTCGACATATTCGCGTGTTTTTCCTAAGGGCTTACCATAGGACTTGCCATGCCAACCCTCAACTACTTGTGGACCTGATAAACCCAAGCCACATAACATCCGCCCATTGCTGAGTTGGTCAAGTGTGATAGCAGTCATCGCCGTCATCGCAGGGGTACGGGCTGGCATCTGCATAATCGCTGACCCTAACTTAATATTTTTGGTCAATGCACCAATCCAAGCTAAGGGCGTTATCGCATCACTACCATAGGCTTCTGATGTCCATACAGAGTGATAACCCAACCTATCCGCTTCCAAAATCATCTCCATTGGAAGCTCAATTTTCGCCCCAGAATACCCCGCCATTAATCCTAATCGCATCGCAAATCTCCTTGTAACAATATTAATTAAATCCAGATTCAATTAGGCACAGTGTGACACATATTTAAGCGACTTGCAAGCAAGCTATATACTCAAAGCCTCGACTACGACTTCGGCAAAACCATCCAGATTATCAACCATCATCATATGCCCTGAGTTTGGCACAACGCCAACGTGAATACCGCGTGAAGTCAACGTGTCAGGCTCAGGCGAATCAGGGAAAATCTTGCCATCATTATTTTCAGGCAGGTTTTTATCACCATATATAAAGGCTGTAGGAATATCTAAGTTGAGGGCTTGCTCTGTAAATTCATCAGATAAAGCAACTAATGAGCGTGATTGCCAATAAATGCCATACGGGTCTGAGGCTTCCCAAGCACCAGCATTCATAGCGGCATTCGTGTCTCCCTCTCGCGCTTTTTTGCGGAGCAGGGTCATATAAGCAGGATATTCATCATAGAGCCATGCTTCTTCGCTGAAACTTGCAATATAACGTGTACCGGGTCCGCCTCCCCCTGCGAGATTACTCTCTGCCATGATGAGCTTACTCACGAGGTCAGGACGTTGCAAAGCAAGGTAAATCCCAACAGTGCCTCCCATACTATGACCTAGAATCTCACAGCCTGAAAGCCCCTCGTGGTCGAGGATTTCTGCCACATATTCGGCATGATGTGCCATGGCATGGTCGAAATTAGTTGATTTATCGCTAAAACCTGAGCCAATATAATCAATTAATAGGGAGCGTCCCCCACGCACAAGGGGATGAGTCGCAATATCAAGCCAAATCGCAGTCGAGGGTGAACTTAGTCCTGCCAAGTAAACACGTACATCCCCATCATTTTCGCCTGCAATATCAAAGTAACGCACAAAGGCATCATAATCTTTAACATAATAACTTTTCACAAAAAATCTCCTAAAAATAGTGTGTCTCACCACAATATAGACAGTTTTTCGTGCTTGTAAATGCTAACATCATAAGGAAACTAAACCTCGTTTTTATATAGTTTCTGTGTATGCTTGGAAGCCAATATCTTATTGAAGATATTATTACGATTTCGGCGCAAACTAAACCTCAATGTATTCTGTTTTTTGTAGATCAAAACAGTTCTGTAAGAAAATAGATAAGCAAAGTTAAACACATTGGTATTGGTCGTGTTTATATGTTACGACCAGAGTAGAACAACCCGAGTTTATGACAGCAAATAGGATTAAAATGATTAACAAAAATCTATTTGTCGGTGGTTTTATTGGCATAATGGCAGGAATATTACTGAGTTTTGTTATATTTCTGAATGTCACTTCCTATCGTTTTGGGCATGTCGTTAATTATTTTAATAATTTACTTCCGTCTTCAAGACAACCAAGCCCTTTACCCACTGACGAAGTTGTTTCTAGTGATGGCGATGAACTAACATTTCCTAGCGAACTAACTACTTGGCTTAGTGATAATCTAGCGGATACGGATATTGGCTATTCAGCATCAGCCGAAGAATTTTCACGCCTTAATTCAGATATTTATCATGAGGATGTTTCCTATAATCTGGATAAGCTAGATGAGGAAATAAATAATCGACGTAATTCTATTATCTCAAGCCTGAATTTAGATTCTTCTGAAAGAAATGCCCCCTTAAATATAGAATTACACGACACTATTTTACAAAGTTTCAATGGTGCAGAATACGAGATAGAAGTTTTTAGCTGGGAGGCTTATCCTAACTTCTATATACCCTCCACTATTTATAAGCCACTCAATTCCAACCAAGAACAATTACCTGCAATTCTTATTCCAACAGGGTGTCCTGTGCATATTGCTTGGCACGATGCAGGTACTAGTGTAGAACGCCGAGCCGCTAATTTCGCATTAAGTGGATTTATTGTTTTTAATGTACCAACGGGATTATGCCGACAAGGTATAGTGGGCGAGCAATTTGAGAATGCAACAAGCTACGATGAATTTGCTTTAGCTGGAGGCAGTAGTTTAACAACCTATCAAATTGGAGTCATGATGTTAATGCGTGCGATTGACTTATTAGAAAATCGTACGGATGTAGATAGTAGTCGCATCGGAGTCACGGGTTATTCTTATGGTGGTGGAATGAGCACCTTAATAACTGCTCTCGACACGCGAATTGATGCAACGACGATAGTAGCCACTGGCTTATTTAACGGCGTATCCGACACGAATATTTATACTGAAGTACGACATTCAACCAATATTGCACCTTATCCTGATTCTTTTGATACAAGTGGGCATATTGCTAGAGATGCTGATACACAAGACGAAATTGATTTTGGAACATTTTCAATAATTGACTTATTTTATCCACGTCCAATTTATTTTGTGATAGGAGACGATGACCCCGGTACACCACTTGCGTCGGTTAATATTGGTTTCAATAATTTAGCAGACTTATATAGAGTCAATCCTGAAATCACCCAACCGCGTTTAGATATTGTTGAAGGGGTACATCACTATAACGCCTCACGTCGAAGACTTGCTATTGAATGGTTTATAGATATTCTTGAAGCAGAGCCTATATTGACTTTACCAGATGATGCAGATGAACATGAAACTGACTTACTCGGTAGAGATGTTTTAGAGAATGAGCCACCAAATTTTGGAGAAGTCACACTACACGATATTTTCGTTGCAAGTGCAAGAAATAGTGTTGAGCAACAACAGGCAACTTTACCGTTTGCAGAACGCGAAAACCCAAGACAATTTCTGCAAGACCTCTTATTGTTAAATGATAATGAATGGCAATCGAAACGCCCTATCGTTTTAGAAGAGCGCGTTTTTCAAATCGATGGTATTCCTGTTAGTGTAACATTTGCGATACTACAATTAGAGAGTAGTTTTCAGTCTCGCGCCTTAATTCTAGCGCCATCAAATGCTTCAACTGATAATATTCACATCTTTATGACAACTAGTCTTTATCCCCTAAGTGCTGATTTAATTCCATCGGAGATTAAAGATGTTTTAGATGCAGGTGAACCTGTTATCATCATTTATCCAGTAGGATTTGCTCCCTTATATTCTTATCAATACAGAACTTACATGCTTAGCTCCGTGCTTGAAAGAAGGTCTGGTACAACACTGCTTGGTTTAGGCGTGCAAGCCTTAGAGCAAGGGGTCAATCTCGCGCATATTACCCTTAATCGCTCAGCAGACATTATCCTTCATGTTGATGGTGTTGATGCACAGAGCATTGGCTTATTTGGCACAGCTATCTATGGGAATATCGATTCGATAATCATTAACAATGGGGTTAATTCGTTTACAGATTTTTTTGATTCCCCAACGAACCCTATCCCTCCCCCAACATTAGCAATCAATGGCATTATGGCTTATGTGGATATTCAAAATTTAATTGACTTGAGTGCTATTGATGTTTCGGTTGAATCGACAGGCGACTTATATGAGTTTCGCCCCTATCATCACCTCATCTCTTATTAGACTATATATGAAATATGAAAAAGGATAACTAATCTGAAAAAGAATCAACAATTACAGAACAATCAAACAGATTATATTTTGATGCTCACACCACACGAACCATTCCAAGACCCCCGTGTGAAGTGGGTAACAGACCTCTGTACCGAATATGCTCCTGTGCAGATTGTTAGTTCCAATTTTCACCCGACGCAAAAACCAGAGATAGAAAATTATACCCAAAACATCATTATTAAGCGGATTTGCATTCGTGATTTATTTCTCGTCCGAATGATTTTTAGTGTAATTCGTTTATTCACTAAAAAATCACCTTCAAAAATCAACACTATCTCTCAGAATGAGCCTAACGACCAGCTAGCTGAGTCAAATAGTTTTTTCAGAAGTCTAATCTCGCGTATTAATAAATTTCTACAAGAAGTCGTATTGCCTGTTCCGAAATTCATTATTGGAGCAAATCTACATAGTTCCGCAATCTATCAATCGGCTGTACAAAACACGAATACACCTCAATTGATAATCTGTCATGATTTGTTTGCCTTACCTGCGGCAGTCCGTCTTAAAAAACATTATGGATGCGCTTTAATCTACGACTCACACGAATATTGGGCGGAGGCGGAGTTAAACCCTGCATTTGGGTTAAAGAACTATATTCAATTTCGTGAAGGGCAACTCATTAAGCAAGTGAATACAGTTATTACGGTTAATCCACAGATTGCTGGCTTACTCCAGAAAAATTATAATATTAAAATGCCACTCTCAGTGCCAAACGCTGAACCCTTTACCGAAAATAACAGCCTGCAACTAGATAAGCTACATAGTCCGATTCGTTTCTTACTACAAGGACGTGTAACGCCTCATCGTGGTGTGGAAGAACTGCTAACACTATGGTCAACGCTTGAGGATAAACGCGCTGTGTTAATCATTCGTGCGCCAGAAAGTGCGTATCACACATATTTACAAACACAATATCAGCAACAAGTTCCAGATGGCTCACTTATTTTTGCGGATGCCGTCACAGAAGATGAGCTAGTTAGTGCGGCAAGCACAGCCGATATTGGCATTATTCCCTATACAGCACCCAACTTTAATCATGTCTATGCTTGCCCTAATAAGTTATCACAATACATGCAAGCAGGTTTAGCGATTTTGTATTGCCAAGATACTGAGTTTGTGGGGCAAAAAGTTGAGGAATACAATTGTGGACTATCCTATGACCCTCATGATACTGAGCAATTCAAGCAAAGCATTCAAAGGCTGATTAATCATCCTGATAAACTGTTGCAAATGAAAAAGAACGCTTATCAGGCATCCAAAGCTGATTTCAACTGGGAAATACAATCTCAGGCATACCGTGATGCTATTTTGCAGTATATCTAATTGGAAATAATATATGAGTAAAATGATATTGGTGCTGTATTGGCATCCGAATACAGATAGCACAATGCGGATTGCAATTTATAAACATCTGCACACACTCGATTTAGGTAATGAAAACAATGAAATTTTCTACCTGAATACATACTTCGGCTCACCCAATTTAGCAAGCCTCGTCCATTTTGATGTTATTGTTTTGCATACAACTCTTTTATGCTTGCGCTGGTCGCCAAAGGCATTCAAGAAATGGGAGAAAAATTATGCTTGGGTGAAAGACACGCCGAGCATCAAGATTGCTATTCCACAAGATGAATACGACCATTCCAAAGTGCTGGATGAATGGCTCAATGACCTTGGCGTGTCAGTCATTTTCACCAACTTTGATGAGACATATCGTCATATCTTGTATCCAACGATGCATACAAAAGCGACATTTTATTACTGCTATACAGGCTATATAGATGAAGTCCATGATAACTCTAATAACTGGCTTCCCATTAGTGAACGAGAACTCGACATTATTTATCGGGCGAGCAACCTCCCCTATTGGTTTGGTAGTCATGGGCAGTTAAAACATGAAATTGCTGACATTGTCGAACGTGCCGCATCCGCCCAAAATTTAATCACAGACATTTCAACGGATACGAAAGATACAATTACAGGTGGCGAGTGGTACAATTTCATGGCATCAGGAAAAGCAACAATTGGTACAGAGAGTGGCTCAAGTGTATTAGATGAACTTGGCGATATTCAGAAAGCTTTAAAAACCATCCTCAAAGAGAATCCTTCTGCAACGTTCGATGAGGTTAGCCAGCTAATGCCCAAAGATTGGGATAGCTACAAATTTTTTGCCCTCAGTCCGCGACATTTTGAAGCAATAAAAGTCAAAACCTGTCAAATCTTAGTAGAGGGCGATTATGGGGGCGTATTAAAGCCAAATCTACATTACATCCCAATAAAGTCAGATTTTTCTGATGTTGACCAAGCTGTCATGAAACTCAAAGACGATGATTACATTCAAGCAATGGTTGACCAAGCCTATCAAGACATCTATCTAAGTGGCGATTATACTTATTCAAAATTCGCACTGATGATAGACAATGCCATTGAGACTGAGCAAAGTAGAATAAACGACACAATAAGCAAGAACAAAGCCGTTTCCAAATTTATTGTTGATATGTATCTGGCATTTAATAGGCTTCGACTTCAACTGTTTGCAATCCTCCTATACATCATTCAACCGACTATCAAATATCTGAAAAAGTAAGATTTGTTGGAAATGAAACGTTAGAGAGGATTTGTACCTCTCCTATGAATTACTTCAACAATTTATCAAAAACACGCACCGCTTCGGCAACCCCATCTTCTTGCGCGATTTTTTGGCTTAGGGTTGTGGCGTTTTGCTGAATCTGCGGATTATCGGTCAACTCACGGATAGCCTTTGCCAAACGCTCTACCGTAAGGTTTTTACGAGCAATCGGCGCACTCCCCACACCCAATTCATGCACCCGTCGCCCCCAATACGGTTGGTCAGCCATATGTGAAACAATCGTTGTCGGCACACCTGCACGTAAACCAACAGCAGTTGTTCCTGCCCCACCGTGATGCACCACCCCTGCCATCTGTGGGAATAGCCAATCATGTGGCGCACCATCCAGCAAGAAAACCGACTCTGTTAGAGACTCTGCTTTTAAACCTGCCCATCCTGAATAAATGATGCCACGTTTGCCAGCCTGCGCTAGTGCATCGACCATTAATTGTGTCGTTGCCTCTGGATTTTTGTTGGACATGCTACCAAACCCCAGATAAATCGGCTTATCATCACTGGCTAAGAATTCCAATAATTCTGGAGATGCCTCCCAATCCGATGGCATTTCCTGATACCAATAGCCTGTGATGAAGATATTCTCACCCCAATCATCAGGTGCAGTGATAAGGTGCTTGCTCAAGCCATAAATGACAGGAACTTCTTGATAAGCTCTTCGATAATCCGCAAACGACATAGGCGCTAGTCCCAATTGCTCACGGAATGAATTGCCTACGTCTTTGAAAATCCAATAGGTGAAATATTGCCCGATATAGCCAGCAATTCGATTTAGCCAAATTTGATTAGTTGGGAAGAATGGCTGAATAGTTGCACGTCCTTCACGCGTCGGATTAAAAGGCACAAGTTGAATGGTGATATGACGTTTATTATATTTTTCGGCAACAGCTTGTGCTGTCATGAACAATGGCAAACCACTTACGACAACATCCGCTGATTGCACCAAATGAAGCATATCCTTGTGAACATCATCCGATGCAAGGTCTAGCATTTTACGCATACTTTTGGCTTCATCTAAGGAACTGCGACTATTATCTGTCCACTCCTTACCTTCATCTGAATTCATCAACTCAAACATGCTGGTCGTGAACGGCGCATAACTTATTCCTGCATCCTCTACAAAATTTCTGAAATCACTACCAGCCGCTAAAGTCACATCATAGCCTGCATCAAGTAATCCCCTACTGAGAGCGAGTAGTGGCTGTACATCTCCCCGTGAGCCAAACCCCAATAATAAGATTCGCATGTTGTGCCTCCATATTTAACCTTTGCTATAGTATACGTGAAAATTTTCACAATAGCGCAAAAACTGCCATAATTTTTATGACTTTGCTATAGGTTTTTCCCACTCTCAATTATCATTTAACCTATAGAGCGTGTATGATTAAGTGAAAATTACGCACTAATATCAGGAGCAATAATATGGCAGGAGAAGCACTCGCACGCGTACGCGGTTTACCCAATATTCCATCCATTACGGAAGTTAATGTGCGTAGTGGCGCAAGTACCTCGAATGAGCTTCTCTTCAGAGTTCCTGTTGGAATGAGTGGGCAACGTATTCTCGCCGTTGAGACTGATTCAGGCAAAGCTGAGCGTGATGGCAAAGTTTATGAATGGTTCAAACTCCAATTTGATGGTGGCGCTGAGGGCTGGATACGCGATGATTTACTCGAAATTCAAGGTAATTGCACACCTTACGGGTATCCAGATTTAAGTGAACTTACTTTCGCTTTTGACCTAACACGTGACCCCAATATAGTCGTAATTGTTGAAACGAGTGAAGAAGACGGTGACGCAGTAGTGGAAGAAACAACTGTTGTAGCCTCCCCTACTCCTGATGAAACAAAGGTCACCGGTACAGTATGGCGCACCCCTGGACCAACAACTGAACCTGTGATGATACCTAACTTAGCAAGGGGCGACCATCCCTATGCACTAGATGACCTTGAGCGTGTTCGGACTCTCGCTTTTCGTTTTACCGCTTCATGGGAAGGTGGATTTTCCGCAATCAACAATTACGATAGTGGGATTGTCAGCTATGGTTTCTTACAATTTACACTCGCAGGTGGCTCACTGATTAGCGTCATTCAAAGCTATCTCAACAAATCTCAGAGCGAAACAGCTAACGCATTGCGCGGGATATTACCGCGTATTGAAGCGCGTGATGAACTACTCCGTAATGATGATGCTTTCATCAAGTTATTACAAGATGCCGCCGATGAACAAGAAATGATTGATGCTCAGTATGAAATTGGCACAGACGGCTATTGGAAACAAGTGGTTGATGGTTACATTGTTAGTCGGCAATTGAAATATCCGCTTACTTGGGCATTACTCTTTGATATGGGTGTGAATTTTGGAGTCAATCATGGCTTTGTGCGCCTTGCAGAACGTGACCTTGGTGTACCCTCGCGCTCTAACCCTGCACTGACAGGTTTGGGCGAAGAACAACTCGTAACGTATATTATCCAACTACGTAAACGCTCACATGACCGTCAAGCAAGGGAAACAGGCTTTGTGGGTTTGGCAAATCGCGGCAACTTCTGGATGAAGCTAGCAACCGATGGTGATTGGTACTTACAAGGCGATAGTACAGCAAACTTTGTCTCGAATGGGCATACTATCAACGCACAAAATCCTTAAAAATAAAAATCTCTCCTAAAATTTAGGAGAGATTTTATTTATCTACTAGGAATTTCTGGGGCTTATGATTCAGAACGGCTATCCAGTACTGTCTGATTAAGCTTTTCCCAGCTCAGTAATTTATCTTCCTTTTTCAGATGATTAAATGCCTCATCTAAAGTGTGAAAGTTAATCGATTTTGTTTGCACAATAGACCGTGAAATTGATAAGCTCAATCTCAAGAGTCTATCTATTTTTCCTACGACAATTTCCCAGCTGTCGCCACTACCTCTCTCAAATTCTTTCATTACTTTCATACTATCTTGGAAACGCACAGGTATCGTTACATCTTGTACATCTGTGATTATATGAACACTATCGCGCGGTGAACTTCGCCGTAGCGTTGTAATATCGGTCAATGCCAACCGTAGTTCATTCGCGTCACCATTCCCCCAAAACTTTACATACACTATTTCATTATCTATTAGCCATTTGACATTGTATCCCATACGAGACCTTCTGTTCTTCTTTTACTGTAATACTGTCATTGTAATACAGCTTAACGTGATAAATAATTAAGATTTATTGCGAAATATCTTTTACCACAACTTTTTAACAATAATATTATGATTTCATCTTCATAATTCTAGAAAATTTCGAAAAAACAATTTCTTTTGTAACGATGTACTGGCTTATTTTAGATTATTTTCAGTTAATTTCTCGTCAAATATTATTATTAATAAATAATTAAAGCACCCGCTGGACGCCCTGAATTATGTGATTTTTATCGTTTTTGAGCACAAAAAACCCTTAAGTTTGCATTAAGTTTGGGAATGGTATTAGTCATAAAGTAACGGTTGTTACGAAAAATATTACAGGTAAAGTGTATGACATGGAATATTACAAAAAATATTTCATCGGTTTACAAATGTACCTATAGGGCTGATTTGCAACCAGCATTAGAACAAAAGAACTGTTGTCTTGTAATACACATTGTATGGGACAGAAGATAATAGGATATAGATATGACTAAACACAAAATTTTACATCCGTTCCACATTCTCATCGGTTTAATCGCATTTGCAACCATATTTGCGATCATTCCATCGAATCTTGCTCAAGGTAGTAACTATAATGTAGTTTCTACATTTCACTCGCTTAGTCTCTATTGGTCGCCATCAGGCGGCAGTGCCGACCGTAATGTGTCGGTTCAATATCGTCCTACCAGTTACAATACATGGTATGAAGGCTACCCAATGTGGTATAGCCGCGACGCACGCGAGTACCGTAGTAGTCTCGTGCATCTTGCACCAAATACAGAATATGAAATTCAGCTGACACTGGATGCCACAGGTGAAACGATTACATTCAACGCGACCACATGGAGTGAAGACTTTCCCATTGCGCGCGTAGTAGAGCTACCAGAATTTTCGACCGATATGTTACGAATCAACCAATCAGGTAGCCCTGATGGGTACATCCTATATACAACCCAGCCCGGCAAATCGGCTACGATTGACGTGCAAAATGATGAAAACGCGAGTATAAATCTTAACGCATCCTATATCATCATTCGTGGGCTAACATTACGCGGCGGGAGAGATCATGGTATACGCGTAGGAAATGACGCACACGACATTGTAATTGAAGACAATGACATCAGCGGTTGGGGTCGATTCGCTAACGGCACGCAATTCGGGAGATCAGATAATGGTGGTGTATATTCTTCCACTAGCTCACGAAACCAGCGCTTCATTATTCAGCGCAATACGTTCCACCATCCTCGTACTGATACAAATAGCTGGGGTGAGAGCCGCCCTGACGTCTCAGCACAATCTTGGGGTACCCATCCGGGTGGTCCTGCTGCGATCTACCTTTACAACTCAGGTGGTAACCATGTTATCCGCTATAACACGATTTATTCTTCGGAAGATCACCAATACAATGATTGTATTGGGGGTGGTGCGAACTTCAGCGACATTGGTTCACCAAATCGTGACTCTGACATTTATGGTAACTATATTTCACATTGCTGGGATAATGGTATCGAAGCAGAGGGTGGCAATCGTAACGTCCGCATCTGGGGTAACTATTTTGATTTGACATACCACGCTATCGCTAACCGTGATACCAATCTTGGTCCACTATATATCTGGCGTAATGTTAACAATTCAAGTAACCGTTACCCTCGTGAACTCTACGATTGGGATGATGATCCGCGCGGTAGCTTCCAAAAATCTGGTGGTGAAGATGGTGATGACAACGGCGTGTTCGTGTTTCATAACACGTTGTTACAAATGCCAGGTGACTCTAGCATGGAAACAACAACAGGTGTACGCATGGGTACAGCAGGTCCAATGAGAGACACTACCACGCGTAACAACATTTTCCATGTACTATGTGACCGTTGCGATTCTATTGATGTAGCTGGAGGCGCAAGAACCAACGATTTTGACTATGATTTATACAATGGCAGGATTAACGACCCAGCAAATGGTGAAGCGAATGGTTTTCATGGCACACCAATTTACACAGCTCATCATGGCTTTGTCATGTCTACATTCCAAGGGATTTTCACACTAGCGCCAGAAAGTCTGGGTTATGATCAAGCCTTGCCATTACCCAATTTCAGTGAGGGTTATATCACAGGCAACGGACCAGATGTCGGGGCACACGAAGCAGGAATGCCACCGATGGAATTTGGTACTACAGCATATCTCTATGGCGAACCCTATGGCTACATGCACTCAACACAAGCACCAACTACGCCAACACCTGAACCAACACCAGATGCGCCTGATATTCTGGAGATTGACACACAGAACAATATAGTAGGCGATACAACTTCTGTGGAAGTCATCACAGAATCAACTGCCCCTACCCTTACCTTCTCAGCGACTGGTTTACCAGATGGGATGAGCATCAACGAGAGTATTGGGATTATCTCAGGGACTTTGTCATCTCAAAGTGCAGGAGATTACACTGTAACCATCACAGTTCATGATGACTTTGACCAAACTGACGAAGAGTCTTTCCAATGGATTGTCACAGAACCTGAAATAACAGAAGAACCAACACCAGATGCACCTGATATTCTGCCAATAGATGCACAGAACAATGTAGTAGGCGATACAACTTCTGTAGAAGTCATCACAGAATCAACCGCCTCTACCCTTACCTTCTCAGCGACTGGTTTACCAGATGGGATGAGTATCAATGAGAGTATTGGGATTATCTCAGGGACTTTGTCATCTCAAAGTGCAGGAGATTACACTGTGACCATCACAGTTCATGATGACTTTGACCAAACTGACGAAGAGTCTTTCAATTGGGTCGTCACAGAACCTGAACCAACAATCGAACCAACACCTATCGTTACAGAAGAACCAGCACCTGATGCACCTGTTATTCTGCCGATAAATGCACAGAACAATTTAGTAGGCGACACAACTTCTGTGGAAGTCATCACAGAATCAACCGCCTCTACCCTTACCTTCTCGGCGAGCGGTTTGCCCAACGGTATGAGTATCAACCCGAATAGTGGCACTATCGCAGGGACATTGTCGTTACAAAGTGCGGGTAGTTACACCGTTACGATCACAGTTCATGATGACTTTGACCAAACTGACGAAGAGTCTTTCAATTGGGTCGTCACAGAACCTGAACCAACAATTGCACCAACGCCTATCGTTACAGAAGAACCAGCACCAGATGCACCTGTTATCGTACCGATACCAACACAAAGTAATACAATAGGCGACGCAATTTCTCTGCAAGTTATCGCAAACTCGTCAGCGCCTACCCTTACTTATTTTGCGAGCGGTTTACCAGATGGTATAACCATGAACCAGAGTAATGGGATTATCTCAGGAACATTGTCGTTGCAAAGTGCTGGAAGTTACACAGCAATAATTACGGTTCGTGATAACTTTAGTCAACTAACGCAAGAAACTTTCCAATGGAACATCACTGGACTTGAACCAACAATTGCACCAACGCCTATCGTTACAGAAGAACCAGCACCAGATGCACCTGTTATTCTGCCGATAACAACACAAAGTAATACAACAGGCGACGCAATCTCTCTGCAAGTCATCGCAAACTCGACAGCCTCTACCCTTACCTTCTCGGCGAGCGGCTTGCCCGATGGTATGAGTATCAACCAAGGCGTAAGTACCAATCAACGAACGAGCGTAAACCAGGGTATTGGGATTATCTCAGGAACATTGTCAGCACAAAGTGCGGGAGATTACTCTGTGACCATCACTGTTCGGGATAACTTTGGGCAAACAGCACAAGAAACTTTCCAATGGATTATCACCGCATCAGCGCCACCACAAGACAATCCAGATGTTCCTGTAGTATCAGGCAATATTCAAGCTGAACTATGGGGTGCAACCGATGCCAATAATCAAGCACAATTCCGTCTGCGCCTGATCAATAACGGGACAACACCACAATCCAATCTCTCATGGCGACTCTACTTCACTGTTGAGCCGAATAACACCGTGAGCAACTATCGCTTAGATAAATACTGGGATTCCTCGAACTCAGTAACGGTCAGTTCACCGACTCAACATAGTAATGACATTTACTATTTCGAGCTAAGCTACAGAGGTACACTTGCACCAAATGCCGATTGGATTTTCCAAGGTAGTATCCATCTCGCGAACTGGCGCGATATCAATACAAGTGATGATTGGTGGAAACAAGGTGGTTTCCCGAATGGTTACCAAACAACACAGACAATCCCTGTTTATGTGAATGATACACTCATCACAGGGTCTGAACCCGGCGACGGTGTGGTTATCTCACCACCTGTACCGAATCCGACAACCGTGCCTAATCCGACAACTATGCCGTTACCTGCCGCACCGACTATTGCGCCGATTGCGAACCAAACCAGCACAGTGGGTGCTTCAGTATCCTTGCCGATTGTCGCCAGCACAAACACGTCACAAGCATTGAGCTATAGTGCCACTGGCTTACCATCTGGCTTATCTATCAATGCTCAGACAGGTGTCATCTCTGGCACAATCTCTGGCAATGCACAGCAATACAGCGTCTCAGTAGCTGTTCGTGATGTCAATAATCAGACTAGCTCTAGCGCATTCTCATGGACTGTCAATGCGCCACAAAATAACGATAATGGCAATAATAATAACGGGAATAACAATCCATCGAACCCCCTTCATGTTGAGCTATTGGGGTCAACTGATAGCAACAATCAAGCCCAGTTCCGCATTCGTGTACAAAACAATGGGTCAAGTTCCCAATCAGGTTTATCATGGCGACTCTACTTCACTGTCGATGAAGGCTATAGCGCCAGTGATTATCGCCTCGATAAATACTGGAACTCGCTCGGCAATGCGACGGTCAGTGCGCCAACTCAGGCGAGTGGTAATGTCTACTACTTCACCGTGTCCATCAACTCCGCCCTTCCAGCCAATGGTGAATGGATTTTCCAAGGCAGTATCCATCTGGCGAATTGGCAGAATATCAACACGAGTAATGATTGGTGGAAACAAGGTGGTTTCGCCTCCAGTTATCAAGCCACGACCAGCATTCCTCTCTACCAGAATGGCTCCCTCGTTGTAGGCTCTCAGCCGAACTAAGCTTCACTATAGAGTGGCGACAATGTCGCCACTCTTTTAATAATTATAGGAGAAGGTTTAGAACCCTCTCCTTCCATAATATCCAATCTTATCCCCGTTTTTTCACCTTACTGATTAATTTCCCAATGTATCAAAATCTTCTACTATACTCTTACAACCCACTCCATCATTAAGATCCCAGCCCAACAGTGCAAGAAATCCACCTCATGCGGTATAATCCGCCCAATTAGTGTTACTCATGAAACCATAGTTATTCAGTGGAGATTATTTGTGGCTGAAGAAACGCCGGTCTTAGAAGTTAGAGGCATAACCAAACGCTTTCCGGGTGTTCTTGCGAATGACCATGTAGACCTTAAACTGTATAAAGGTCGGGTGTTGGGCTTACTGGGCGAAAATGGCGCAGGGAAAAGCACACTCATGAATATGATTTACGGGCTATACCAACCCGACGAAGGTGACATCCTCATTAATGGTGTCCCTGTCGAGATTGATGGTCCTAATGATGCGATTGCTAAAGGCATCGGCATGGTGCATCAGCACTTTCAATTGGTGGATGTACTGACCGTTACCGAAAATGTGATGCTTGGTAATGAAAGCGTTAAGGGTGTGTTCCTAGATAGACAATCCGCCCGTGACCGCATCGTCGAAATCTCGCAAGCTTATGGACTGGATGTCAATCCTGATGCCATTGTGCAAGATTTACCAGTCGGCATCCAGCAACGGGTCGAGATTATCAAGGCATTGTATCGCCAAGCAGACATCCTTATCCTCGATGAACCCACAGCTGTCCTCACCCCTCAAGAGATTAACGGCTTATTCCGTATTATCCGCACCCTGCTTGATGACGGCGTGAGCATCATTTTCATTAATCACAAACTCAAAGAAGTGCTGGAAATTTGTGATGATATTACCGTTCTCCGACGGGGCAAAGTCGCAGGACATGCAGACCCGAAAGAGAGTACCCAACAATCGCTTGCATCGCTGATGGTCGGGCGCGATGTTGTCCTCCAAATTGAAAAAGACCGAGGCGAACAACTCGAAAAAGTGATGCAATTACAAGATGTCACCGTCATGGATGAGCGCAATATTCCAGCCGTTAAAGGCGTATCACTCGACATTTTCGCAGGTGAAATTCTGGGCGTTGCAGGGGTACAAGGTAATGGTCAGACAGAACTCATCGAAGCCATCACAGGCTTACGAAGCATCGACAGTGGCAAACTCCTCTTTCTCGGCGAAGATATTACTCAAGCAAACCCACGCCAGATTACTGAACTCGGCACAGGGCATGTGCCCGAAGACCGTCAACGCATGGGCATGATTAAACCCTTTGAAGTCATGCACAATATGGTCTTGAGTAGCTACCACAAAGAACCCTTCTCACGCGGGATTGTTGTTGATGACGAGGCAATTGCTGAAAATGCTGAGGGACTTATCCACCAATATGATGTGCGCCCACCCCTCATTCACAATACAATGAGCAGTTTATCAGGGGGCAATCAGCAAAAAGTGATTATTGCCCGTGAATTCAGCCGCCCCGTGAAACTACTGATTGCGGCACAACCGACTCGTGGTTTAGATGTCGGCTCAATTGAGTTCATTCATAAGCAAATTGTGCGGATGCGCGACGAAGGCACGGCTGTGGTATTAGTATCCTCTGAATTAGACGAAATCCTTAGCCTCAGTGACCGTATCGCCGTGATGTTTGATGGTCATATAATTGATGTTCTGCCGATTGAAGAAGCTGACCGTGATACCGTTGGCTTACGGATGGCAGGTAGTATGGATAGCCCCAATAGGAGCAACGCATGAGCGAAAATCCTTCTCCACAAGCTCCCGAAGAGAACAATTTACGTGTACCTGCACCGATTGCAGCGTTTGCACGACTTTGGAATAATATTTCGAGTAGCCTTGTACCTTTCTTAGCAGTAATTACAGCTTTTCTCTTTGGCATCCCCCTGATTATGCTCACAGTAGGTATTAGTACCCCTGCACGTGGCTTACAAGTGTCAGGTCAAGCCTATGCCGCTTTAGTCGAAGGGCTTACAGGGCTTGCTGTCAGTGATGTTGCTGACATTAACGATTTTCGTCATTTAATTACTTATGATGAAGCAATAGATATCGGCGAACCTGGACGGCAACAACTCGGAATCGAGCGTATTAACACTCTTGGTTTAGAGACAGTCCAAAGCTATCAAGAAAGTCTTGACCCATACCCTAATTTACTTAGTAATGGGGTTGATGATGTCGTTGAGATTTTGCCAAATATCAATAACATGGCAGATGCCCTCGATAACGAGGCTGTTCTCAGTCAATTAGCGAGCATCAGCAATTTCATGGATGGCGAGTTCGTCACAGCACTAGCTGGTGAACCATCCCTCATTTTGCGTGGGCGGGATGGGCGTGAACGGGCGGCAGTCTTTGATGACTTAGTCGATTTAGGTGCAGGCGAGACCCAATTCTCAGAAAATGACCTTGAGGATGCTATTGAATTATTGCCCCTCATAGCTGATATGAGCGATGAGCAACTTACAGAGATGCTCTCCTACCTAACCTTATTTGACGAATACAATTTTGAATTGGTCGATCTACGGGGCGCACGCGAAATTACATCCGAAAATATTGACCCCTTTGACCAAGAGTTTGTTGATGTACTCAATGAGCTAGAAGCAACCAGTGGCGCAGATGCAGTCTTTGCCTTGAACTTGCTCGAAACAGCAGACTTAGTCAATCAACGTGGGTCAGTTTCAGCGAATTTCCGCTTAATCAATAGCCTTTATAGTGCTGATTTACTCACTGCCGAAACCGTCGATGAAGCAATTGCCACAGAATTAGAGACAGCACTAGCAGATAATATCATCTTACGCCGTTCAGATGAGGCAATCCTCGTCATCCCGACCGAAAATAACCTTATCGGCAGTATTGATGACGAACAAGGTCGCCCCATTTACTATGCTAAAGTTGGTGGATCAGCCTTCTTATTCCTGCCCTTCCAACTCGAAAATACGATTGTCAAAGCCATCCCTTATGTAATTGCTGGTCTAGCTGTTGCACTCGGGTTCAAAGCTGGCTTGTTCAATATCGGTGCAGAAGGACAGTTATTCATTGGTGGGATGCTTGCGGTGTGGATTGGCATTAGCGTTACCAATGTACCGCCTTTATTGCATATCTTCCTCTTAATTGCCTTCGGCGCGTTAGGAGGCATGATATGGGGAGGGATACCGGGCGCACTCAAAGCCTATACGGGCGCACATGAAGTTATCACCACGATTATGCTCAACTTTATCGCCCTCTTTTTGATTGATTTCATCATCAAAGCAGAAGACCCTGTCTTGCTCGGTGACCCGAACTCAAGCGCGCCGAAAACAGCCGATATTATGTCCAGTGCGATGCTCCCAACCTTTGATGAATTATCGTGGTTGTGGTTCATTGTCTTTGGAATTGTCGTCTTTGCGATTGCGGCATGGTCACAACAGAAAAAATACACTCCTGAAAACCTCATTCGCCCTGCTGTTTGGGGTGTTGTAACGGTTGTGATGTGCTTCTTCATCAGAGCGATTACCGTACAAGGTAATTTACACGTTGGCTTCATCATGATGCTCTTTGCGATTTGGCTCACAGATTGGTTCTTGGAACGCACAACCGTCGGCTTTGAATTACGAACCGTCGGCTTGAACCAGAATGCTGCTAAATACGCTGGGATGAATGTCTCATTCAATGTGATTTTAGCGATGGCACTCAGTGGTGGTTTAGCAGGATTAGCTGGCGCAATCGAAATTAGTGGCACAGCCCATGTGATGTTCCCATTACTATTTGCCAATTATGGCTTTGATGCGATTGCTGTCGCATTGTTGGCACGCACTAATCCGAAAAATATGCTTTGGGCTGGCTTGCTCTGGGGTGGGTTGCTCGATGCCTCGAATGTGATGCAGGTACGCACCATCGTCTCGCTTGACCTTATTCGTATTTTACAGGCTCTTATTATTATGTTTGTGGCGGCTGACCAGATTATCCGCTTTATTTGGCGTATTTCTGAACGAGCAGATTCAGATGATATGCAGTTTACAACTGGCTGGGGAGGCTAACCATGAATCGTTTAAGTACCGCAAGTATTATGGCAGTCATAGCGACTATCATCTTAGGCTTGGCATTCATGCTGATGCCAATTCTCAATGCCCCTGTGCTGGATACTGCTGAAGGTAGTGATGGTTTTGTAATCACAGATGAGGGCGAAACCGTCCGCGAATCTATCTCAGCAATGTCAATTGCACTCAATAATACGCCCGAAGTAGGCTATGCGCTTCCCAATGTAAATTTACTGACTATTGCTGTAATTGTAGCAATTATCACCACAGCAACATCGTTTATCCCAGCAGTGACAAGAATTTCACGCTATGTTTTGATGCTAGCAGGATTACTCGCTATTCTCGGATATTTCGCTGTGCCTTTACAAGTATCTGAAAGTGAGTTGACAGCCTTTGCTCAGATGCTCGGTTATGGTTTCTGGATGGGGCTTCTAGCAAGTGTATTCGTCGTCGCGCAAGGCTTCATGGGTAGCGAATCTGACCCTGTCACCCGTGCTATTGGTGATTTTGCTAAGTCGATTCGCTTCACACGTCAACAACTTTTAGCGGCAATCTTGCTCATCATTGGTGCATTTGCAATGTACCAAGCCCTGACTTCCCTATCGAGTGACATTACCACTATTTTAACCTTTGCGCCGAGTGGCTTTGCAGAAAATCCGCAACCTCTGGAACTCACTGTGCCGACTCAGCTATTTATCGTCAGCACGAGTGTCTATTTCATCGTGATTGGTATATTGGGCATCTGGAATTTGCCTCAATTGCGTCGCGCTATCGGCTGGCTGATGATACTGGCTGGTGTCCTCATCTTCCTGATGTTACTGGTGGGGTCTGCTGCAGGGGGACGCACCAACGCAACAACTATGATTACCGAAAGTCTGCGAACAGCGACCCCGATTGCAATCGGTGCGATGGCTGGTATCTGGTGTGAACGCTCAGGTGTGATTAATATCGCCATCGAAGGCATGATGCTCTTTGGCGCGGCGATTGGCTTTACAACACTTTTCCTCTTGCAAGCATGGTATCCAAGCCAAGATTTGCTCTTATTCCACATGGTCTTGGGGGTGAGTGCTGCTGTATTAGCAGGTGGGATTGTCTCCCTGCTTCATGCGTGGTTATCCATCACCTTTGCCACTGACCAAATTGTGAGTGGGACAGTGATTAATATTTTGGCACTAGGCTCAACCAGTTACCTCCGCGCAGAAGTTTTGCTATCGAGTGAGGCAGGACTCAATCGTTTGCCTGTGATTGAAATTCCGATTTTGTCGCAATTGCCTGTGATAGGTCCTGTTTTTGCCTCGCAACCTATTTTTTACCTGATGTTTGTGGTGATTATCCTCACGCATGTGGTGCTTTATAACACCCGTTGGGGCTTACGCACGATTGCTGTGGGTGAAAATCCTCATGCAGCGGATACCTTGGGCATCAAGGTTAATCGGGTGCGCTGGATTAACGTTTTTATTGGTGGGATGATTGCTGGTTTGGCAGGCGCGTGGTTCTCATTGGAGGCGACGGGTCGCTTCACGGATGCCATGACTGATGGTAAGGGCTTTATCTCCCTTGCCGCGATGATTTTCGGCAAATGGACACCTGCTGGCTCGTTTGGAGGGTCGATGTTATTCGGGTTCTCGGAAGCATTGGGTTTCCGCTTCCAGATTGAGAATGTTGCCTTGCCACCACAATTCTTACAGATGGTGCCTTATATTGTCACGCTCATCGTTCTGGCTGGCTTGGTCGGACGTGCTATTCCACCACGAGCTATCGGGCAACCCTATAAAACCGAAGGCAGCCGTTAAATTCCAGACTGATTTTCCCTGTTTATCAGGGCATAACAGGGAAAACAGGGAATTTTGGGCGTGAATAACAGGTAGCATAACAGAGAAATTTACACAAATTGGTTTGTAAATAGTTTGGACGATTTGCGTGTGAATTTCTTGTGAAATAGGCTATGTAGTTGTTAAGGTGCTTAGTCTAATCTTCTTAGGTTTATTTTGCGGATGGCATAGATGCCATCCCTTGTATCTTATGAATAGGTGATATTTGTTAAACTAAATGTCACGGACAGGTCAGAGCAGAGAGAGACTGTGTTGTCCCTCAGTTGAGAAAGACTGTGATGTAGATTAGTCCCTCTGCTCTAGCTGACCTCATCAGAGACTGGACGGTATCTTCAGTACCTCATCTTGCATTTACAAGGTTAGTCCAAATGGGTCACGACCTGCCCTTAACCCTATTCATAGTATATCGGAAAGTTTTTCTTATGTCTGTTTTTATTGGCATTGATGTATCCAAAGCCACCTTAGACATCGCCAGCCATTGTGGCTCACAGCACACCTGTCTTCCGAACACAGAGGCAGGCTATAAACGCCTGAAAAAGTGGTTGCAAAAGCAAGGACAAATTAAGCAGATCGCCTTGGAAGCCAGTGGTCGTTATGGCGAAAATGTAGCCCGTTTTCTTGTCGAGAATGACTACGCTGTGAGCTATCTCAACCCCAAACAAGTTCACAAATTTGCCCAGATGCACTTGCATTACAATAAGACCGATAAGCAAGATGCTAAGCTGATTGCTCAGTATTGCTCTCTGTTCAAACCTGAGCTATATCAACCGCACTCGGACCTGCAACGACGCTTACAACAGCGTTCTAGACGCTTAGACCAGCTCAAGAAAATGCGTCAACAAGAAGTTAATCGGTCTAAATCAGGTCTCAGTGACCGCTTCACTTGCCAGCAGATTGAGGCAACTATTGCTTACTTTGACACCCTCATTCAACAAACCAAAGATGCCATTCATGAACTGATTATGGACGATGATGACCTTGCTCAACAGCATCGCCTTCTGTGTTCTATTAAAGGCATTGCGCATGCCACTGCCAGCCTTCTTCTCGCTGAAATTAATATCGCTGATTTTGATTGTGCCTCACAGCTTGCCGCCTACATTGGCATCACACCTCAGCAATTTCAATCCGGAACATCTGTCAACAAACGCGCTTCTATTTCTAAACAAGGCAATGCCCGATTACGGGCTGGTTTGTACATGCCTGCCATTGTTGCTAAACGCTGGAATCTGCCTTGTCGTACCTTCGCTCAACGCTTAGAAGATAAACAAAAACATGCTAAAGTTATTGTCATTGCTGTCATGCGTAAACTCGTGCGTCAGATTTTTGCTATTCTTAAATCTCGTGTACCCTTCGACCCTAATTTTGCACAATTCACTTGACATTCAAGACGGTATCTACATCAATCCTCATTTTTTAGGCATTCATGTAGGGTTGAGACCTGTCTCAACCGCTTAAAATGACAATAAAAACTTTCATAGTTGTGCTTAGACAGACCTTAACATATTTTAGGATGTGGATGTTGGTCATATGACCGTTGATATGACCGTTTTTAATATGAGAGAAAGTTTGATAGAAACTGCAAGGCAAAGATGTTGAATTACGGGGCGATAATTTACTACATGCTGTTATGGAAAGCAGAAACGCGAATGCAAATTGGGTCGCATTAACATGATGTCTCCTTATTTTTTCGTCGGACATCCCGTTGGATGTCCCTACCAGTCGGCATTGTAGGGAAGCGCAACGGCGCGTCCGAGAATTTAAACCGACATAGATACACAACCAAACCTTTCATTTGCACAAAATAACAAAACACGCTAGACTCATCTCATCCTGAAATGGCAAGAGGGGCGTTGCAGTAACAACACCCCTCTTTGAAATCATCCATCAGGACAATATCCAAAAATAGTATAACGTGGCAAGAAGTCTCTGGGTAGGGAAAGTGTGCTATTCAGGTGGTTTTCGGCTACCCAATACACAATAGGCATGAGTTTTTGGCGACTGGCTCATGTCGTGGTCTTGTATGATGGATGATTTTGCCCAATCGGGACAGAACAACTCTTATCGTCCGCCGATCAGTGTGAGGTGTAGTTAAAACGCAGGGGTGCAGTTTGCTCACCTCCCTGTCCGTTGTTCGCGTGCCAGATGTCATTGATTACTGTCGTGATGTCTGGCACGAATGTTTTAATGATGCGATTTAATCCGTGCCAAGCTGGGTAACAATTTTGTTGATGCGTCGTTCACGGGTGTCTTGTGCTTTTGCCGATTCCACCTGACGTACAAATTCTTTGCGTTTGGAATGCGATAAATCATCAAATAAGTCTGTTAGGTTATTCTCTGCAAGAGCAGATGCTAAATCATCGGGTACATCAACAGTACGTGGTTCTGTATCGAGTTCGAGCGTTACGTCTACCTCATCATTTGCCTGAACCCCTGCCCCAGCACGATGTTCTGCACTTAATGGTATCATGAATACATCACCATAGGCTGCGACTGTAGTGCGATAGGTATAGTCTGCAATCGTCACTTTAACACGCGGACGTTTGCCACTATTCAATTGTGCAATGAGGTCAGCAGGGACACGGATGCCCGTCGCATTTTTGCCCTCAGCTTGTATGACTTTCGTCGTAAACGTCACCACCATAACCTAACTCCTTGTATCTAGCAGATGCCTATGATTTAGTTATTCAATTGTGTCTGCCGCTTGCTTGGTCAAATCAGCTAAGAGACTATAATCAACCTCTTGCCCCTCTTTAATTTTGATTGTAATCCTGTCGCCATTGTCAGATACTTCAAATAAGCCAGCTGGTGGTGTGAGGCTTGTCGCATTGAAAATCGTAAAGCTAACCCAGCCCTTTGCCGTGCCAACGACTGCCGCATACTTACCATTTTTGAGATAATGCGGTTTACGATATTGTATGCGGGACTCGACCTCTGGAATAGAACTTTGAATAAGCGCATGAAGATTGCGACAAATTTCGGCTTGCCATTCTTTTTCAATGTTTTCTATATACTCATTAATTGCATCACTCATTAGAAATGCTCCGTTCATATGAACAAAAATCACTACTGATAATGATAGTACATTTGTTCTTTATACGCAATTTGATAATGGCTTGGTAGGTGTCATTTAATGAGATTTTGAAGAAATTAAAAAGGGACGAGGGAGAGTCGTCCCTTTGGGTCAGGACAACTATATCTAGTCGAATGATATAGCGTCTATTAAAGCATACGCAGAAAAGTGTTGTTTTGGATGATGCTTAATTTAAGGTGTGATATGCCCAGTACAAACGCTGGAGAATGGTCACAATGACTAAAATACCCATAATGATGAATAATGCCGCCAAAAACTGAGGCAGTAAGAAAAACAACACAAAAAAGGCAATTGTCTCTGTGCCTTCCATTAGACCATCTACCATGGTAATGGTTGTCATCTCGCCAGATGCTATAGCACCGTGATTACGCTTCTCTAAAATGGATGACAAAATCATCCATGACGCTGAGTTAACATAAAAAGTCAGGAGTAAGAACAGCAAGGCGATATAGACAATGGTTTCGCCGGTAGAGAGAGCTAAACCCATTGGAATAATTGCATACATCACATTATCTACAATAATATCGAGATACCCACCAAAATCGGATTGCTTATCAAACATGCGAGCGAGTGTACCGTCTAAGCCATCTAAAATACGGTTGGCAATCCAGAGCATTAAACCTGCAAAGTACCAGCATTGCCATGCACAAACGGCTGCAATCACACCGACAACACCCCCTACTAGGGTTACTTCTGTAGGTGAGATATTCGTCCCAACCCATTCTGCCATCGGGTGCATCACACGTTCTTTGACGTGTCGCATTTGTTTATCTAACATCAGCAATCCTCATTCAATAAGACCGATTAGGCTTTATACCGTATAAAACGTCGACAAGACAACTTAATAGATGAGATGGTGCAAGTCTCATAATTTCATTATGTAGAGAATATAGGCGCTCATTTCCAGAGAAGGTTGCCAGCTGTGTCTATCATCTTGCCTGTTGTACCGCTTAAAAGCTCTTTAATCGTGAGTTTAGAAGCCGCTTTCTTGACTACATCACTATAGGTAGGATAGGCATGGATCGCATTCATGATGCTTCGTAAGCCACCGCCATTCTGCATCGCATTGGCATATTCTTGAATCATCTCACCAGCGCGTGGCGCAACCACTGTTGCCCCTAACATATCACCACTGCCCTTGTACACAATCTTTATGAAGCCCTCAAGTTCATGGTCAGCTTGGCTACGGTCACCTTCTGTGAGTGGTAACGTATAGACCTTCACCTTATCGCCTAATTTCTCACGGGCTTGTTTCTCAGTCATCCCGACTTGACCCACTTCTGGCTCAGTGAAGGTTGTCCAAGGGAAAAGATCAGTATGCCCATTGAAGTTCACTAAAGGAACCATGATGTTTCGCCCAGCAATACTGCCCTGAAAACCAGCATAATGTGTCAGCTTAGGTCCTGTGGTCACATCCCCTACTGCATAAATATGAGGGATATTCGTGCGGAGATATTTATCGACAGGGATACCGTGCTTATCGTATTTGACTCCTGTGTTCTCTAAGCCAAGACCATCCACTAAAGGCGCTCGTCCGATGGCAACGAGCATCATATCCCCTTCGACAGTACCGTTGGCTTTGGTTATGGCTCTAAAGCGTATATCATCAATTTTTTCAACTTTCTCGACAAAGTCTTGAATGATGGTAATGCCTTCATTCTCGAAAACAGTTTTGATGACCTCGACTGCCTCTTCATCGTCACGAGGCATAATTTCCGCACCGATGACAGTCACCTTTGCACCTAATCGGCTATAGGCTTGTGCCATCTCTAGACCAATTGCCCCTGCCCCCATAACGACCAAATGCTCAGGTAAGCGTTCGTTATCGAAAAAGGTTTCGTTCGTGTGGTAATCAATTTTGTCTAAGCCTTCAATCGGCAAGATGAGCGGTTTAGCCCCTGTTGCAACGATGAAATTCTGAGATTTTAAGCGGCGACCATTAACTTCAACCATATGTGCATCAATGAAAGTCGCTGTACCTTCTATGACTTCTACACCGCGCTGACTAACCTTTTCGGGAGTTTCGTCCTCATAAACTCTTAGAACAGCCCCTTTGACAAAGGCTTTGACTTGCTTCATATCGACTTTAGGCGTAACTGCTTCGATACCATATTTATCAGCCACACGCATTGAATGGGCAATTTTGGAAACTTTGAGCAAGGCTTTACTCGGAACACAGCCCATCCATGTACAATCGCCACCAATTTTTGCTTTCTCAATCAAGGCGACTTTTGCCCCTAATTCGCCTGCAAATGCTGCTGCTGTTAAACCAGCTGACCCTGCACCAATGACGACCATTTTGTAGTCTTCGCTCACGCTGTTTTTATCTCCTTCGTATGTTGCTTCAGATAATAGGTAATCAAATGACTAATTAGCCAAATTAAACCAGAAAAAATCAGTAAGATTGGATCAAAGGTAAATTTACCTTGCGTAAAACTCGCACCAATTGATGTGCCGATGCTCACCATGATAAAAACATTTATCGCATTCCCAATTACAGTCGCAGCAATAAACGGAATAAATGGGATATGTAAGCTACCAGCCGAAAAATTTACGAGGTCATACGGCAAATACAAGAAGCGAGCTGTTAAAGTTGTCTGAAATGGGTTATCACGCAATGTCCGAATCATCGAGAGCATGGGACTATCATTTTTATTGAGCCATTCAGATAATCGGTCTTCATCTGAGAACCAACGTCCTGTTACATAGGGTATTGTCACCGAGAGTAAACCTGCAATCATCGCATAGAAAAATCCCCACCATAAGCCATAAACATACCCTGCTAACATCGTTATGGGTGTTCCGGGGAAGAAGGTCAAGGGTCGTAAGAAATAGACCAAAAGATAAAGTAATGGGCTATACCAGTGATCGGTTAGTAAATGGCTCATCTCATAAGCAAATTCAACCAAGGTTAAGCCACTTGCTTGCATATAGATGTTTGCCGAAATGCCAACGATAATCCACAACATCATTGCTAAAACTTGAGAATGATAACGTCTAAGAAACTTTCGTAATGAAAACTCTTGCATACGTATTCCTTTATACGGAACGATTAAGTTATACTATGAAGGTCTTGCAAAAGAATTAAGTGTAACATGATAAGACCCTCATCTTATCACCATTACAATTAAGAAAACCTCTTTCAGATAATCCTTCCTGCTATTAACCATATACTCATAATTCGTCGTTTGAGGTATAATCTCGAACAATTATTAAAATTACACGCTTAGTTAATCTAAGAAAAATAATGTGAAGGTATCCTATGCTGAATCTCCCCATTAGTGTGATTGAAACCCTTTTATTTACAGGAGCAATAGGGATTTGGGGTATTTTGCTCTTTGGCGGATTTTTCTTTGGCACACTAAATAAAGAGGAAACTCATAAGATACCCACTCGTGGTCGCTTACTCTCGTCCTTTACACTCGTTGTCGCCGCTTGGATGTGGTTCGCCATTGCACAAGGTACGCCGATTGATGTCTTTGCTGGTTGGGTCGCTGTCGGGATGACCTTTGGCTTACTCGGCGATATTTTTATGGCGAAGGTACTCAATATAGAACCCCACGTACTTTATGGCATGGTCGCATTTGGCATTGGACATATTTTGTATATTATCGGCACATGGATGGTTGCCCTACCTCACAACGTCCCCTTCCCTGATATACCTACACTGATCATGTGGTGGATAATTGCCATAGTTGCTTGGTATCTTGTTGTTTACCGCAATAGCGATAAATCAACACTTATTTATATTTCTCTACCCTATGCCCTGTTACTCGCCTCAACAGTCGGGTTCACGATGAGTCTCGCCTGGCTTGATTCTACTTTTACACTGGTGACGCTCGGCGCAATTTTGTTTCTCATCAGTGATTTGCTACTCGCCATCCAATTATTCAAGAATGCCCATTTCAAATATATTGGTGATGTGGTGTGGCTACTGTATGGTCCTGCACAAATGCTCATTGTACTTGGTGTTCCTCTGTATACTCTTTTTATGCCAAGCAGTGCCTAGAAGAGCCTCATAGCATTGTGTTATAGTCTTGGGCAGACTGATATTTCTTCAGAAAGACGACTATAAGCGTGTCGTATATTCACTTTAACTTCGACTATTGATAAATCAATCTAATCATTCATGAAAGGGATACAATGACGAAAAAACCTGTGATGCTGGTCATCCTTGATGGCTGGGGTATCCGTGAAATGCAAGATGGCAATGCTGTCTTACTCGCTAACACACCAAATTACGATAAATGGTATCGCACACTTGAGCGCACAGTCGTTGATGCCTCAGAAAAAGCCGTCGGGCTAATTCGGGGACAAATGGGTAATTCAGAAGTCGGTCACCTGAATTTAGGCGCAGGACGAGTTGTTTTTCAAGATATTACCCGTATTTATGATGCGATAGAAACCAATACGCTAAAAGATTTATATGGTATACAAAATGCTATTCAGCGCACACATGACGGTGGCAAACTTCATTTAATTGGACTTGTCAGTGATGGTGGCGTTCATAGCCATATTGACCATTTGATGGCACTTCTTGATATTACCCGTGCGAGAGGTGTTTCCCCTGTTATTCATGTCATCACCGATGGGCGCGATACCCCAACTGAAAGTGGCATTCGTTTTGTCCAACAACTTGAGAATTATATTTCAGAACATAATCACGGGGTCATTGCATCGGTTACAGGACGGTATTATGCAATGGATAGGGATAAGCGTTGGGAACGTACCAATAGTGCTTATCAGGCAATGGTTAATCATATCGCGCATACTCATGCAGATTCCGCCATAACGGCGATACAAAAATCATATGATAATGACATAACAGATGAATTTATTCTGCCAACTGTCATTGGTGATGCCTATGGAAAGACAATTAATGCAGGCGATTCAGTTATCTTCTATAATTTCCGTGCTGACCGTATGCGCCAGATTACACAGATGTTCACCTTACCAGAGAATGTTCTTGGCGTAGAATATGAAACTGTCAACAATCTCTATATTGCAACAATGACTAGCTATATGAATAGACTCCCTGTAGATGTTCTATTCCATAAAGATAACCTCGAAAACACCTTAGCAGAGACACTCAGTAAAGCCGAAAAGCAACAATATCACACAGCAGAAACAGAGAAGTATCCGCATGTGACCTTCTTCTTCAATGGTGGACGTGAAAAACCATTTGCAGGCGAAACACATCAGGTTATTCAGTCACCAAGAGATGTTGCTACCTATGATCAGAAACCTGAAATGAGTGCTTACGAACTGACTGAAACCACTCTCCAACGAATTGAAAACGAAGACGATGATTTCATTCTCATCAACTTTGCGAATCCTGATATGGTCGGTCATACAGGTTCACTCTCAGCGGCTATTAAAGCTGTCGAAACCGTAGATGAGTGTGCAGGACGATTAGTAGAGGCTATCAATGCTAAAGGCGGTGTAGCAATTGTCACGGCTGATCATGGCAACTGTGAGCGTATGGTTGAACTCAGCACAGGCGAAGCGCACACCTACCATACCATTAACCCCGTATCTCTCTTTGTCATTGGTGATGGTTATTATCTCTTGCATCCGCGCGGAAGATTAGCAGATGTTGCCCCGACTGTTTTAGATTTACTCGGGATTGAACAACCCAAAGAAATGACAGGTATTAGTCTGATTGATGCGTGGGTTGAGTAGCAAATTATCTGTAGGGGCGTAGTAGATTACGCCCTTTAAATTTTGCATTAAAGCACTAACCTCTCGCAAATTATCACATTTCGGTATAGGATAAGTAATCCTTCTGAAATACCTCCCAAAAGCCCAAGAAACAGAATCCTGCCCCGTTATGACTCATTATGAGTCACAATGAGTCATTTTGATTCATAATGGGTTAGAAAATCGCTTGCCTGAATCATCATTAATGTGGTATTTTTAATGCGGAGTTGTTAATCGGCTTGCACCCCGAGAAGTATGTAAGGCGACAGCAACACAGGCAGTATTTAACAATCGTATATCGTTTAGTAGGAAGGATAAGTGGTCTTTGGGTCTTTCCACGTTGGCGGGCGGTATATTATATAGTAAGGCAATAAGAAGCTATGCTCTGAGGAATTGCGGAGACACCATTAATTAAAAAAAGGTGTCCAAACTGCACCCCGAATGAGCTTGGACAACCCTTTTAGGATTTGGTCTGCTTCAGCTTCACAACAAGTCGCTAAACTTTGTTTTTGTCCGCCAACGCAATGACTCAAAACCCAAATACTTATGGATATTATAACCCATAATGCTATAAATGTACAAGTCAGTATCTCGAAAAAGACTGACGAAATTCAAACTTTCTGTAATAATCACCAAATTCTAACCTTTGGATTGAGTCAATTACAGCAAGAAGCGTACAAATTGTATGATGTAGGACTCAATGTGTTCCCCCAACCCATTGGTCAAAAAGGGGGTTTACCTTGGAAGCGTCTGCAATATAGTCGGCTTAATCGTAATGATAAGAATTATGGCTTGAGAAATCTATTTGCTGGTGATTGCAATATTGCAATTATGTGTGGTATTACTAGCAATAATTTATTCGTGATTGATTGCGAATCAAATGACAGCTTTTTGTATCATCTCCAACAGATGGTAGATCGTAACATTCCAATTTGGGCAGCCCAGACAGCGCGTGGCGGACATATCTACCTCTATGCTGAAAATGGCGAAGTACACAATATCGAACTTGGTATTCTGGCAGATACCGAAATTAAGGGACGCAATGGCTACGTACTTGCCCCACCCTCGATTCATCCAAGTGGTGTCGCTTATCAATGGATATCACAACAAGGCGATGCTCCACCCACAGTGGATGTCAAAACAATCAATTGGCTAAAAACCAGAAATGGTGAAAAAGTGCAACTCACATTTGATGCACCCTCAACCAGCAAAACGGGTAACTGGTCAAAATGTGTGATTTCACCTGCATCAAACCTAGCTAAAGAAACACAGGACTATATACACAGTGGTGGAAGTGTATCAGAAGGTAACCGCAATAATCGTTTGTTCAAAGCTGCCTGTGATTTATCGGGAAATCACTATAGCTACAATGAAGCTGAAAATATCTTAACGCCTATTGCAATTATGAGCGGTTTACCAGCCTATGAAGTCAAAGCAACAATTAAAAGCGCCTATAGCCAACAAAGAACACCCAGTAAAAAACAAACAACACATTTAAACCAAACATGGAAATACGCTTTACTATGGGCGACACGCCATAACTGGGAAAACCGTACAGCAGGAAGTGATCGTGCTTTATTTATAGCTTTAATTGAACGAGCAAGAGTGAGTAGTAATGAAAATGATATTTTTCGTGCAAGTATTCGTGAATTAAGTGAATTATCCAGCTTAGGCACAACAACTATTCAACGGGGATTAGCACGTTTACAGGATATGCTGGTTATCTTTAACGCTGGTTATGATAATAACAGTCAAGCATCTTTATGGCGATTTAGCAATAAAATTATCAGTATAGCAAAACAAATAGAATTGAATCTGAACACAGTAAGTATCCCCCCCTATTGGTTAAGATATAGTGAGTCTGTTTTCAATTCGGATATTGTGGAACGTGGTGCATTAGGACATTCTGTTTTATTTGTATATGAATTTATGCGTACCTTACATCAACCAATGATGCCATCTGATATGTCAGAAGAGATGGGTATCTCCCTGAATCAAGTGAATTATGCCCTACGTAAACTCAAAGAGCATGAATTAGTGCAACGTCTGGATAAGGGTTGGTATCTAATTAAGATGACTTTGCCCGAATTGGAGACAGTTTTCGAGCATGTTGAGGGAAAAGGTTCGGCTCGTGCTGAAAAATATCGTGCTGAACGTCAGGTTTTTGCTGGTGTTATCCTCTTTAATGCGCGTATCAAGCGTGAAGGTAAGCAATATATGGCAGTTGTCTCAGAACAATTAAGCTATCAGAGCGAAGCTAAACGTTTATTGGATGACCCTTTGATTGCATTGGGACTAGAATTAGGTGGTGTTTTGCGAATGGAGGGAGATATTCGGCATTAAGTACGACTTTACCTGACAATTATAGATGAAGAAGAAAGCCTCACCTAAGTAGGCAAGGCTTAAGAGTCACTATTCGCTTTCTTCTGTTGCTTCCTGTGTTGCTTCTATTTCTGGTAAGATTTCACCGGTGACAGGGTCTACACCTGTTTGAAGTTCACCACGCAATAGTAGACCGAAAGTTTCGCTTGCAGTCTCAAAGACTGTTTCGGGGATGTCTGCATCGTGGCTAGGAGCAAATCCAACACCATTGCTGATAACATCTAAGACATAGTTGTCGCCACCGGGAAATTGGTCAAGTTGCCCGTTAATCAGAAGTGTAGCTACATCGTAAACACCTCTATCCACTCGTTTGATAGCACTGGTTACGAGATACTCAACGCCATCTCTTTCGCCACCTTCAAATGTAGTGAAATATTCGTCTTGGTCAACGCCAATACCATAGACACCTTGGCTTGTAGCTGCTACAACTGCGCCTGAGCCTGTTAAGCCACCAGCGCCGAAAATAACAACTGCGCCACCATCAATGTATTCTTGAGCAATACTTGCTCCGAGTTCTTCATCTATAAAGGAATCCGTATATTGTCCGAGGATATTTGTCCCAATTTCCCAATCAGGGTTGATGTAGAGAGCGCCTTGTTCGTAACCATTACGGAAACGTATAACGGCAGGAACGTCAATCCCATATACCCCACCAATCACATCACCATCGACTTCATTAGCGAGTGTCGCAGCAATGACACCTACAAGGAAACCAGCTTCATGTTCTGCGGCTTGAATACCTGTGAAATTATCAGGCGCACCGTCGATAGAGGCAACGTCTTGGTCAACACCGATAAAGTAAACTTGAGGATTGTCATTCGCAGCATTGAGTGTTGCTTCAGCTAATGCAAAACCTACTGTGACGATGATATCAGCTTCGTTATCAAGGCAAGTTTGGATATTCACTGGGTAATTTTCAGGGTCAAGAGTTTCAACAAAACTAGTCTCAATATCAGCAGAATCTTCTGTGAGAGCAGTCATGCCTTCATAAGCGTACTGGTTGAATGTGCCATCGCTGATTGTGCCGACATCGGTTACAAGACAGATGGTATCAATGACATCATAAGGGCTTTCAGTGACTTCGGCTGTGGGTTCAGGTGTGGGAGTTTCTGCTGTTGCACAGCCCGCAATAATAAAAAGCATACTAGCTAAAAGAGAGTAGAATTTCATCGGATAGTCCTTAGGGTTTGTGAGAGTTAAATAGATTCTATAGTAAGATGTGTTTTTATTTATCTTAATTATTCTTCATTTAACCATTTAACTGAATTAAAAATAGCCCTACCCATCGGGCAGAGCTACTTCTTTAAGCTAATTTGTTAGATGAAGAATTTATTCTTCTTCTTCCATCATCATATCTTCGCAGTCTTCACCCATTTCCATCATTTCCATGTCTTCTTCGCTCATGAGTTCACCACTGACGGAATCTACGCCTGTGCTGATACATTCAGCGACTAAGAGGTCAAGGATATGAGCTACTTCGTCGTAAAGTGCTTCATCAACTTCTGCGTCATGTGCAGGAGCGAAACCAACACCGTCTACGGATGCGTCGAGGAGGTAGTTACTACCAGCAAATTCGCCCCAAGCGTCCATATCACCTTCTGCAAGGAATGAAATCGCTTCGTATACACCATTATCAACACGTTTTAATGCGCTGGAAATGAGGTATTCAGCACCTTCTGTTTCGCCACCAGCAAATGTTGTATTGTATTCATCTTGGTCAACGCCGATTGCGTAAACGCCTTGGCTTGCAGCTTCAGCAATAGCAGCTGAACCTAATGGACCACCAGCGCCGAAGATAACGAATGCACCTTCACCGATGAATTGGTTAGCAAGTGAAATACCTTGTGCTTGGTCAACAAAGCTATCAGCATATGCGCCGAGGATATTTGTGCCAGTTTCCCATTCAGGGTTAATGTAGAGAGCGCCTTGTTCGTAACCATTGCGGAAACGGACAACTGCAGGAACGTCGATACCATAAACACCAGCAATAGTATCTTCACCAGCTTCATTAGCGACTAATGCGGCGAGTGCGCCAACGAGGAAACCAGCTTGGTCTTCGCGGAATTGTAAACCGACGAAGTTTTCTGGACCATCAACAACGAATTGGTCAACACCAACGAAGTAAACATCTGGATTTGCTTCTGCTGCGGCAGCAGTTGCATCTTGGATAAGGAAGCCAACAGTAACAACAGCGTCAGCACCATCATCAACACAGGTTTGGATGTTTGCTTCATAATCAGCTTCTGAAACTGTTTCAATGAAATCATAATCGAGTTCAAAGTCGTCTGAAACAGCTACAGCACCTTCGTGTGCGAATTGGTTGAATGTACCATCATTTACACGACCCAAATCGGTTACGAGGCAGAGGCTTTCAATGCCATCTTGAGCGGATACTGCTGGAACAAGGCTGAGTGCCATTGCGAGCAGTGCAAACAAAACAATAAATTTACGTGAATATTTCATGGATACTCCCTTTAAGAGATTTGAAATGAATGTGTATATTTCATTGCCAAAAATGTACTTCATTTTGAAAAATTTGCAACCTTTATCTCTAATCTTTGTGCATTATTTGGCAATAGTGACAAGGTAAAACACGCATTTTCAGTCATTTCTAATAAAATGCGATTTGTCACTATTATAACAGATTATATTAAGGGTTCATTCTTATGAAAAAAGACATCTAATTCCACTTCAGTTGGCTTCGCATTTCCCAGTACCTTGTAGGATGCTCTGCCATGCGTGATAAAGCGGCGGCGGCGAGATAATCCCAATCGACATCAAAGGCTTTGATATTGGACTCCATCTGCTCGACATTGCTCGCCCCACTGAGAACAACTGTCACCCAATCTAATGAGAGAACAGCCGCTAGCACCAAAGCATCAACAGTTGTCTCTAGACGGTTGGCTTCCACATTGAGAGATGCTAATTTGAGGATAAAATCAGGATTTACATTTTTCTGGGTTAAACGTCCATTGGCTAAGGCTTCCTTGATGACGACTGCCATCCCTGCGATATGTGCCGCATAGAGCGCATCACTACTTGATTGCTCTAATACATTCCATGTCGCTTGGACACTATCAAATAGGCGTACCCCATCCACACGCACATTAATCGCTTTGCCTATCAATGCAGGTTGATTATCTCCACTGACGGTGACACCAATTTTGATGCCTTCCTCTTTCATTTTTGCCAGTTCCAATAGAATATCTTTATTCTGTAAAACGCCTGTATCGAGGGTGGCACTGTGGATTTGATAGATGCTCAGGTAATCGCCTAAGATAGCTTTGCTCTCTTGCCATTGCTTCTTCAATATAGAAAGTGAATGTTCTTTCACTTCGTGTGTTGTCGCTTGAACTTGCCAATCGGCGGTATAGGTATAGCCCCATTTGCTAGCAACAGTAACATCTTGAGGCTTTAAGTCTCGTGATTTTAACCATGAGCCAAGAAATTCTTCGGCTTTGCCATAAGACCGTGCTACATCAAAATAACGTACCCCATTATCATAGGCTGCATCCAGAACAGCATGAGCATTATCGCGCATTGCGTCGACATCATAATTCTTGTTGAGGTCGCTACTATGAAGCAAGTTAATATAACCGGGTCGTCCTAATGAGGCTAAACCGATGCCCATTCGGGTTGTTTTCAAATCTGTATCGCCAAATGGCTGTAATTCCATAGTGCTTTCCTCGTTTGTCGTAATTCGTAAGTTTTGGAATGTTAGGGCGTAGCATGCTACGCCCTAACGAAAAATATCTATTTATATGTCACCAATAACGCATTGCGTCACGGAATAATTGTCTTAAATCATCCATGCTTGCTGGACGGGGTGAAAGTTTCGTCAAGCGTTGCTGTGCATATGCACCTTCAGCCAAGCCGTCTATATCATCATCTGTGAAACCGAGAGCATGAAGTCCGTTTGGAGAACCAGTATCTTTCATCACCTGAATCAGCGCATCCGCTAAGACATCACCTGCTTGTGCCTCATCAATGCCAGAAATATCTGCGCCGAGTAAGTGCGCCGCGTGTAAATGACGTTGTGGGTCACTTTGGGCTGTCCAACGGAAAACAGCAGGAGCATTGACTATAACGGCGATGCCATGTGGAACCATTGCCCATTCTACATCATAATCTGCTGGATGGTAGTCGCGTACTAAACCTGCCACAGGATAGGACATCGCATGAGGCAAATGCACCCCTGCATTGCCGAATCCAATCCCTGCATACGAAGCCGCCAACATCATCTGACCGCGTGCTTCTATATCCGTTGTATCCGTCATAGCCCGTCGAATATAATTCGCTACGATTTGAATAGCATTCCCAGACCATATATCACTAATTGGGTTCGACCCCTGATACGGTGGACGCTTGCTCGGATGGTCTACAGCAGGTTTTTGATTATAAGGAATAGCCGTTAATGATTCGATAGCATGGCTGAGAACATCCAAACCTGAACTTGCTGCGACTAAAGGAGGCATTGTTGCCGTATTCAGAGGGTCTATGATACCCAACACAGGACGTAAAGCTCGATGTGAAATCCCCGTTTTGACGTGCTTCTCTAGCAAATCAAAGACAGCAACCCCTGTTGTTTCACTTCCTGTCCCTGCTGTTGTCGGGATGGCAATCAAGGGTTTAATCGCACCCGGGATGGGTTTGCCATTACCTAGTGGGACATTCACATAGTCCAAAAAATCATCTGTGGGATGCGTCGCGTATAAATTCGCAATTTTCGCTGTGTCGATTGAAGACCCACCGCCTACAGCGATATAAGCATCAAAATTGCCAGCTTTTGCAAAGTCTATAGCCTCTTTAAAAGAAACATCAGTGGGTTCAATTCTTGTACCATCAAATTTGACTGCATCAATATCTGCATCAGCTAAAGATTGCATCGCTATATTCACAGGGTTACTATCACTTAAATTAGGGTCAGTGACCAGCATGACACGTTTTGCATTGTATTTAGCAATATCTAATCCGACTTCCTGCGTTGTTCCTGCCCCATATTTGATGCTGGAAGTATCCATTGTGAAGGCTGTTTCGTGGGATGTCATGTAATAAACCTGTACTTATCAAGGGTAATAATTTGTCTTTGTTAAGAATAACACGCATGGGGGAATAGACGCAAAAAGATTTAATATTTAATTTAATATATCTAATACGCATTTGGCAGACGAATAGGCATCCCAAGTTTTTTGAGTCCATATTGATTGTTTGCCGTCAGTGATTCACGTAAATCGTGGAGATAAAATTGTAACTCAGCGATATGGTTGGCATAGATTGAGAGAACGCCAAATATACGTTGAGCCGTCGTGACATAAGCAGGTTGCGGATGTACCCAAGCAGGACCTTCAAGCAGTGCAATCAAATCACCTATATCGGTTTGCCCGAGATAGTCTGGGCTACTATATAAATGGCTATGGACTTCAATCTCGCCTGCGTTAAATCGTTCTCTCGATAAAGACAAAACGCTATCGGCAGTACCCAGATTTTCAAAATTAAAGACAATAATCTGAAAAACAAAATGATGTGTATCAGGAATTTGACCTGCAATCTTCACAGTAGCAAGAGCAATACTCTCATTTGTTTGCCGAATAGGATTTGATAAGCCTGCTCGGATGGCTGATGCAGAGTCATCATTAATGGTAAAAGCAAAGGTGTCGGATTGTTTTAGATGATGAAAAATTTTAAGAGGATGTTCTTTATCATAAAGATGCGTCAACAATTTGATGCGCCGTTGCTCAATCGTTTCGGTATCGAAATGAGATAATTCCTTATTTGAAGCGGGCATCATGTTCGCCTTTTTTTTCGTCAAAGCAATCATACAAAAAAGATTAGACGGGTAAACAATCTAATCTCTATTATAATCGATTAAATTTTGCTCTGTAAAAATTAAACTTTTAAGAGTTCATTTTCATCAACATTCAAATGAAGAGCATCGTTGATAATATCTTCAATCTGTTGTGGAAAGACAATCGCATTATCGCGTAGAAATCCACATTCAATGTAGAGAAATCCTTGTTCATAAAGCTGTGAGTTTAATGTCTCTGGTAATTCAGCATCTCCAATAACTCTTTTCAGAGCTTCTTCAATTGTTTCAACATCAGTAGCACTGGTTTTCGAGCTTCCTTTACCGAGGCGTATTGTCTCAATCGTACCAACTTGCTTATTATTCTTGTCGTAGATTTCCATACCTTCGATAATTGTACTTAGTTTTTGTTGTACCAACATTGATCATCTCTCTATAATAAGCGGAGTGTTTTATGGGAGTTTAATTTTATTGTCTGAGCATGTCATGATTTCTTTGTATGAAATGTATCGGCGAGGATAAGAAATACAGGTAATTAAAGGAGACTACATCATTCAATAATGTAGTCCCCGACATAGGCATATTCAATTTTTTAAGATAGATGACTTATAATTTAAACAATTCATCTTCATTGACGGTCAAGTAAATTGTATCGCCATTAATTTCGTCAATTTGACTTGGGAAAACAATACCGTCACCACGTAAGAAGCCACGATCAACACAGGCAAAACCCTCATCAAAGAGCCTTGAGTACATGACTGTTGGCAAATCTTTGTCACCGATGGTTTCTTTCAGAGTTTCTGAAATAGTCACAATGTCAGTGGCACTTGTTTTGATTGTACCTTCACCTAAACGAAACGCTTTGACAGTACCAACACGCGCACCATCCCTATCGTAGACTTCCATTCCTTCGACAACTGAACTGAGCTTTTGTTGTGCTAACATGGTCATCCTCTTTCAGGATATTTTTACGTTATGTGAATCGTAATGTTAGTATCTAAACTGTAAATGAGCTATTTATATGAAAAGTATCAAAATTAAGGCATATCGTAATGTTTCAAAATGAGGATAATGAAGTCACTTTAGGATAAGGATTTAATATATAAAAATGTCTCTATAGCAACTTCCAAGGGGTAAAAATATAAGGTAAATCTCGAAGCTCATTTTATCTTTAAATTTAAGCTGTTTCATATAATGGATACCGCAACTACTCTCGTCGGCGTAACTGCTATCGGATTTATACTCTAAACAATCTCACGTTTATGATTGCCTGCTGTGATAAATATCATTGCATTGTTGAATAGTAAATTCCAGAAATTCTATTGCATGTGTCCGACGGTCTAGCTTATCATGATAAAATGATGTCCCATTTTTGCGGATGAGTAAAGCATCTTTGACCAAGGTGTGCCATGTTTCAGGAAGATGACTTAGCGCGTAGTCTCCTGCACCAATTTTCGATGTAATGCTATCTTCTTTGAAAGAATAATACTGTCGTAAAACACCCAGCACTGCCCACTCGATTGCACCATCCAGAATTAGCAATTGATGTTTCTCAGGGTTACTTGCCCAGTCTTGCCAGTAACTATTAAGATTGACGTGCATTGCGTCTATAAGTGTCTGCCAATCGACAGTAATTGCCTCAGTATCTAAGGCATCCCCATAGACACAAATCCCATGATGCTTGAGTGTCCACCATGTAATCAAGTTCACATCATAATGACTTACTCGGTCTTTTGTGTCTCAGATGCTCTAAAATATTCAGCTAAAATAAAGAAATTGATTAAATGAGATGTGATTTTCCTATGATTCCTATACTATAAAATATAGTATACTTAAATAACAGTTTTGTTGATTCTGAAATATTTATACTTCAACTTCATGGATTAGAGTGATCATTAACAACTTGTCATATTCATGTAATAAATCAAAGGGAATGTTGTGAAAAAGGCAGTAAATTTGCTCTGGATTCTAGTAGTAATAGTTTTTGTCTTAGCTCAGCTAATACCCCGATCTTTCAGTGAAGCAGAGATCGCTGAAGCACAACAAATTCTCGAACAAACTTGTATATTAACGAGGGATAGTTTAGCATCTAAACGTGCCTGTACAGTCAGATTTGAACGCATGGAGGAACAGGCAGTCGTTCTTGTAGAACAATGTTTACAAGAAACGAATGCGTCCAAAAGTCGCGCCTATACAAATCGACTATTTTTGGCTTGTGTATATCGATAATTACCTAGAAACTAAAAGCTAAAGTATTTTGGAGGAAGCTTATGTGGTCTGGATGCTCGTCAATATTTAAAATTGTTGCAACAATTGGGTATTTTGTGACTTTTTGTCTTGTACTGTGGGCGATTAGCCTTCTCTTTCAAGGTAAAACGGCAGGTGCGCTGACAGTAATAACTGCGGCTGGAACTCTCGGATATGTATTTGGAATGCAGTTTCAAGATGGTGCTGATTTTTTGGACAAACATGTAGAGAGGGAAGCACTGAAGTCGTATGATTCAAAGAACTGGAGCAAATATGCAGGAAAGTTGAAAGACATTCCAAAACTTGATGATTAGATATTCTGGGTTTTCTGAGGGATGCAAAAACTCCAGTTTTCCAATGTCAATAAATCATCGACTGTGCATTGGCGTGTCAGTAAAGCGATAAAATCGACACCACTTTTTTGTGGGGTATATGCTCCAAGTGCCAGAGACCCATATAGATAAACACCATGCAACAAGTTTGGTTTTTCTATATTAATTTGACTAATGAAATCGTCTAACAAGTGGCGAATTTCTGTAGGAATTTTTTCAGACGTGCTACAAGCTCAGGTTAGATTTTAATGAATTTTCATCCAGATTTTATAATGAGCATTTGCATTAAGCGAGTTTTTCTAGCTTACGTCGGACAACATCAAAGCGGAAATCATTAATCAATAATTCGATTTCGCTCGCTAATTCAGGATTACTGGGTTTAATAGCCTCTAGCAAGGTTAAAACGTTATCAGTGTCTAAGGCACGTATATGCTCAAGAAGTTGCGCCCGCACTTCGTTTGGTAAATCTGTTAATGTTGCCAAGAATTGATGATTACTGATCGTATTCGTTCCGAGCTTTTCTTGAGAAAGTACATAATCTGTTTGGAGCGAGTTTTGCTCATTCATGAATGGTTGACTAAGTGTATTATAGGGAATATTGAATCTAACCAGCGTACCTGTATTCACTTCACTACTAATCTCAATTTCACCTCCCATTGATTGGATTAGACGTTGACTAATAGGCAAACCTAGCCCTGCGCCTTCTTCGGCGGACAAGCCACTAGTGGACTGTGTGAACATCTCAAACAAGTCTGAGATTGCTTCAGCTTCAATACCCTCTCCAGAATCTTGTATCTCAAAATATAAGTTGTCTGCTTCTGTATGAACTGATAATAAAACCTCACCCACATGAGTAAATTTTATTGCATTGTTCACAAGGTTAATTAGAACTTGGCGTAGCTTTAACGTATCTAATTGAATCTGCTGAGGTATTAACTCATCTAAGTTACTCACGAATACAATACCTTTGCTTTCGGCAAATAAATCCATTGTTTTGTGAACATCTAAAATGAGTTCGCGCAAATCTGTCGCTTGTAGATTGAGTGTCAGCTTATCTGCTTCAATCCGTGACATTTCGAGAATATTATTGATGAGTGTTAATAGGTGTTTTGCATTATTAGTGATGATAAATGTTTGTTCAGTTTGTTCTGGATTTAAATTATCGGCGTGTCCTAATATCTGTGTAAATCCCATGATGGCATTTAGTGGCGTTCGTAATTCATGGCTCATATTAGCAAGGAAGATACTCTTTGCACGGTTTGCTGCATCCGCTGCTTCCTTTGCTTCAATTAAATTGTTTTCCATCTCTTTACGATCCGTTATATCCCTCATCACAATAACAACATCGGTGACATCGTGAGAGCTATTTCTGATTGGTGAATAGCTCACCCATAAATGACGTAAACCATTATCTGGAACATACATCGCCAATTCAAAATTTTGTGCTTCGCCCTCTAAACTACGATTCAGACGTTCTTTGATTTGTGAATTATATTCCTCTATACCCACAATATCTTGAATATGATGCCCAATAAGATTTTGCTGACTCGGTTGATAAAATTGAGTATATACCTCGTTTGCCATCGTATATCGATGTTGTTTATTGATAACACTGATCATTTCTGAAGATGATACAACTGCCGAATGATAAACATGCAATTGCTCATTAGAATGTTCAAGAGCTTTTGTGCGCTCTTTAACGCGTTCTTCTAAACTCGAATTAACAAGAAATAATTCAGATTGGATAGCCTGACGTTGTATATCTATTTGATGGAGTCGCCGTGCAAGATAAAATACCGTGAGCAAAAGAAGCACTAGACTGGTTGTTGTTGTAAGAACAGATGAAAATTGTGCTGGATAAAAGCTCAGATTTTTACCAATATTGAAGATAATCGTAATAATGAAGAATGAGAGAACAATAGTGGGATTCATAACCCTAATTAATTTACTGCCTGCTGTATCCCCCGATGCTATTTGCATCAGTTCCCCGTCATCACTCGTTAAGATTGTGGCAACCGCTAATACAAAAAATGCAATAGCAGTATGTAGTGCCATAGTGGAGAAAATTGAAACGGCATAAAATACTTCAACACTGTGAATATAACCACTTAATGCAATAAGGGCAGATAAGCCCGCTAATCCTGCAAATAGATTTGATAGATTACTTTTATATTTGACAAACAACAGACCAACACTTATCAAGATAAAATTAATTGCAGTCGCAATTGACATGCGTCCGGGATAGGGCGTTTCATTCAAATCCTTGATAAATAGTTGGTCAATGCCAAAACTTATCTGAAAAATATATTGCAACAATGTCAAGCTAGAAATAAGCAAAATCAGCAGGGCAAGTAGGCTTTTCAGTTTTGGGTTTTTATGCGAAACAATAATGCTAATGCTGGCAAGCAAAAATAATAGAGCTGTATTGAACTTCATAGATGCTAAATCTGGCATGAGGGTTGTCATGCGTTGATAGTCAAATAGCCAACCAAAAATGACAAGAACACTAATAAGGATGGGGATACTGGCTAAGATAAGAGACAAATAATGAAAGCGTTTAGCGTATTTATCTTGAGTTAAATTATTGTTCATCAATGACCTTCTCACTGAGATTTAGACAATAAAGCATGAAGTAATAACACTGAATATCAATTCAATTTGGGATGTTTTGCAAAAGATATTATTTGTGGATATGCACTTGATTTAACGATGATTTTATTAGAAAAAATTAGAAATACTTTATTGTTTGTCAATTGTTGGTAATATCAATTCTATTCTTAAATCCTCTTTTACAGGATTAAGAAATTGAGATGACAGCCTCCTATAGACTGGCTAGCAACAGGGTCTTTAATCATTAACGATAAGTGGCGACGGAACTGATATTCATTAATAGTGATAAGTTTAATTGTTTTGATTCTGATAAGTTGTGAGTCATAAAAATTACCTGTCATACCCCGTCAGCGAGAGTTCCCCCACCTCCCCCACCCCATGAGATGAGTCTAAAAGAGTATAAAATTATTAATACTGTATCTATACCGTATAGATAAAATAGTCTATTTTGTGGTAAAATAGTATGAAGAAAAAAGAGGTGGCAGATAAAAATTCACACTGACGGGGTATTGCTTTCATCGAAAAACAAACGATGATTGAACCCTACAAAATGGATGAAATCTTGTACAATGGAAATGTCTAAACTGCATCCCACAAACGAGATATGGAGAATCATGCAATGAAAGTTATTACATTTTTGAACGAAAAAGGTGGCGTAGGGAAGACCACTTTAGCCAGTACAATCGGTGCAGGTCTTGCCATTATGGGCTACCGCGTCTTGATGATTGATGCCGACCCACAAGGACACCTGACAATTAGTTATGGTTTACCAAAGGCACACTCACTCTATGATTTATTAGTCCGTGATGCCGAGTTCACACAAGAGGGTATCGTCGAAACAATTTCCCCAGATAACTACGCGCTACCAAATGCGAAAACACCCAACACAGGTAAATTATTTATTGTGCGGGGCAATCGTGAAACACGGCTCGTAGCACAAGCAATGGAAGGCGAACCTTTCGGTATTCGCACGCGCATGATGGAACTCGCACAAGCAGATATTGTTGACTTTGTTATCTTTGATACCAGCCCAACACCATCAACTTTGCACGCCATGATTTACTTAGCCACTGACCATATCATCTACCCAACTGAAGTGACCTACCTCAGCTTTGATGGTCTGGTAGCTAGCATTAAAAATACGACAGGCTACAGTAAACAAAAACAAGAATATGGTCTGGGTGAAATTAAACTGACAGGCATCATCCCTACCAAGTTCCGTAGCAAGACATTAGAGCATCAAGAAAAATTGAAATCTTTGCGGCAGGGGTTTGGTGACTTGGTCTGGAATCCATTGCCGATGAGTGTGGTCTGGGAAGAAGCAACGGCACGTAAGCGCAGTATCTTCCGTTATGCTTATGACCACCCTGCGGCTGCCGATGCTTGGAAAGTCGTTCGTACTGTGAAGGAGAATGTTGCACATGGCGCGTAATCGTAGAGACAGAGGTGAAAACCCAGATAATATTTTAGGTGAATTAGGAAGTAATGAATCCAACGATTCACCATTTTCTGGACTCACAACGTCGGATATTGCTGATGCTGGATATGGTAGTGGCATCGGGCATGATGACCCTTTTGCCAAACTTGGACGTGGTAAAGAAAAAATTCACCAAACACAAATCGAGTCAATTTCACCAAATCTTACCCAACCGCGTCGGGCAATTCCCTCATCAGTGCGTCAATATTGGTCAGGCTCATCAGATTTAGAATCAATGGCAACATTCTTCAAACGCTGGTTAGATGAAATCGAATTAGAACGCCAAGATTTGGGCATCCCTGAATTGTTTCCACTGGATGATTATTTAGATGGCAGAGAAACACCACGCACATCTGGCATCGAAAAAGAAGAAGACCTAGAACAAATCAATAACAAGCAAATTGGTGCAAAAGAAAAAGCTCTGATGCAAGTTATTGAATTAGCGGCGAGCATCCGTCGGGATGGACTAATCAACCCAATTTCAATCGCTCAAAAAGACTTGCTCTGGGAAATTGAAACAGGTGAACGGCGTTGGCTAGCTTATCATTTGCTCAATTGGCGCATCGCAGGGGATGAGTGGGAAAAGATACCAGCTCGCCAAGTCGATGGTGTGAGCATCTGGCGACAAGCCACTGAGAATAATGCGCGTGCAGATTTAAATGCTATCGGTAAGGCGCGTCAATTTGCCCTCTTGCTGATGGACGTGCGTGCCGAAAAATCAGGCGATTCATTTGCTGATTTCAATGCCTTTGAGCATGAACAAGACTACTATGCTCAGGTATCAGATGGTAATAAGTTCAATGTGCCATACGGCATGGGTGAACAACTGATTAATGCGATGGGTATTAGTGATGTTGGACAATTGCGTCACTTACGCCGTTTACTAAGATTGCCACAAATTGTATGGACTGTAGCAGATGATTTGAATTGGTCAGAGAATTTCATCCAAAAGAATATCATTAGCACGGATGATACAGAAACAATTATCAAAGCTGTTTTACAAGCCAAAAAAGAACGTTATCCTAATTACTTGCTTGATGAATACAGCTATCTCTTAGATAAGCAAAAACAAGCAAAACTGAATAAACCTAAATTGAAATTCGCTGATATTCAAAAATCAACATTGGTAAAATTAGAGAAGCAAATTTTTAAGCTAAATAAATCAGATAAAATGCAAGCGATAGCTTATCTTGAACATCTCTTGGATGATTTAAGAAGTAATGCCTAAAATGGAGATGCGTTAGTGCACTAACGGAAGTTGGCGAAACAAAGATGCGTTAGTGCACTAACGGGAGTTGAGGAAAAATGTCAGACGACATTTATAAAAAATTAAAGATAGACCTTTGGAAACCAGCAAAAGATAAATATCAAGAACCCTTAAATGCGATAGCCTTAGCTCGGTTATTTTCTATGCTATTGATGGATGTCCTCGATATGGATATTAAACCTTTTGATAGCTTTGAGCATGAACAAGAGTATTATGCTCAGGTATCAGATGGCGAAAGTTATCGTATCCCCCGAAGTCGTGGTGAAGATATTCTGAATGCGATGGGCTTAGAAAATCCTGTGCAACTGCGTCAATATCGTGCTTTGCTCCGACTGCCACAGGCGGTTTGGGAATGGGCAGATGATTTGAACTGGACAGAGAGTTTCATCCGCAAGGAAATTCTGGCGAAAGCTGAAAGTAATAACGAGGAAGACATTTTACGCTTGGGTGTGAAGAATGCCATAGCAGAAGGCTATACCGTATCCTCGGTTACGGCATGGGAACATTTACTAGAAAATTCTGCATCAGCAAAATCGTCAAAACCTAACAAATTCACCTACAAAAATTTCTCGGATGGCATTGGTGAGAAGGTCTATAGTTTTATCCAAAAAATGCCGAAGAAAGATAAAGAACGTGCAATAGATTATCTTGAGGAAATGCTGACGACACTCAGAGCAGAATAAAAGATGCGTTACTACACTAATGGAAGTTCTGAAGGACATGATTGCTCATGTCCTTTTTTGTTACCGTATCCTTGGTTACGGTATCGTGAGGTTAAGGCATCTGATAGCATTGCTTCTATAAGGATAATTGAAGCAATCATTGCAAAAAAGATACAAGGTAAAAAGTGAAATATTCTTGAGATTTACCTTTAATCTTTAGTTTTTTACTTTCTGGGAGTTTAGTTTCTATCTATAGAGACATTCTTATATAACAACCACTTATACAAAATTGACGTTATTTTATATATAGACTATCACCTGCTTGGATATAACAACCCAAATCAGATTGAGCAAGTTCTGCATAGTATCCTCGTCGTCCATTATGTAAGAACTGCAGCGTATCTTTAAGCTCTGCGCCAGCGATGGTTTTATTGGCACAAAAGATACTGAACTCTCGGCAAGGTGGTGCGACAATCACCGATGCTAAGGGGATATATTCGTCATCAGAATTTTTAAGAAACCACTGTTTGTCTAAAATATTCTCTGTAGTATTAGCCTCTAAATTGATGAGGATATTTTCACCAGCGATACCATCTTTTAAATGTTCTCCGAATCGCTTACGCATGGCTTCATAGTTGGATAAAAAGCCTACAGAAATTTTATTATCCCCACGATACTTTGAGTCAGGATGTGTCATACTATGCACATCTAAAATGACCGTATTATTGTCTGTGATGCCGACAATGCCATTATCAGTGAGCCATAATTTTTGGACAGTTAATAAAGGGCTAGTATCATATTGTAAATCATCATTGACTACTTTTTTCATTGAGTAGCGTTGTATCTGAACAAAAGCGACTGTGCCAATTTTTTGCATAATTTAATCCTTTTAGAAATATACACCGTATCCTTAGTTACGGTATCACACATCATTTATAAATTTATTCCCAGCCTGTTCTTTTGGCAATCCATTGGCGTGCAATATCACCCTGTGCAGCTTGAAATTCATGCAATGTAGGTAACCCTGGTGGCGGTGGGAGCATACCATTGAAGCTCAACATACCAGCCATGGAAACAATTGCAGCGGTGAGTGCATCAGCGTCTGCTGATTGACAAGCTGGACTAAGTTGAATGAGGTCTTCTGGAAGTAAGCCACCTTGCATGGCAACACTAGGGGCAAACAAAATAACATCAAGCCATTTTGCGCCGACACACGCATGAGGCCAATCCACAAACAAGACATTATTATCATCATCCATGACGATGTTATCAGCACGAATATCGAAGTGAACTAAGGTATTACCAACGACTGCTTGAGGCGCTTGCTTCTCTAATTCGCAGAGCTTGTCGAAATGCCGTTTTGTCCAATCGTCAAGTTTCTCAAAGTATGTTGCTTTATTAGCCTCTATCTTTTGCCAACCATAAATCCGCGTTGAAAAATAATCACTAGCACTCGAAATTTTGTCAGATGTGATTGGGGATGGCGTTAATACATCAGATAGTTCGTTCATGGCTTGCATCACATGCTGTAAATCATCTTTTTGCCAAGGCGTTTGGGGATTACTACCTTCAATATTGTCAAAGAGCATGGCAATCCATTCTGTATCCTCAGCATCATCAACCGACCATAATAATTTTGGGGCAATCGAATTGCTGGGAAATTTAGAATTAATGTCAATTTCACGCCGATGAAAGCTGATTGATGTTGGATTAATATCTGTGCCCATCGCCTTCAAAAAGACACATTGACCATCGGCTGTAGTTAGTCGAGTTGCAACACCCGGTGAGAACCCACCGACTTGAGTTTCTGTTCGTGTAACTTCTGACCCTAAATAATCTTCAATTAGGTTACGAATTTTTTCGGGAATATCTGACCACTTTTGACGCACACCCTGCGCTGGAGGGATTTTTTTGCCTTTATTATCTTGCATAATTACCTTCTATCTGTACTGATTATTGGAAGAATACTACATCAAAGTGCTGTAGATACTAGCGAATATTGTTGCACCTTTTTATAGCTTGATATGCTTTTGACATATTTTCGAGAGGGGAATGACAGATTTGGCAATTAGTCTGGGAATAAATCAAACGAAGGAGGGTCTCATGTCTGAAGCAAATGAAGTACAGGGTTATCGTGAAATGATGATGGAAGCAACTCAGTCATCCAAAGCAGAAGCACAAACACCAGAGAATTATTTTAGTACCCTCAGTGTTAGAACGGGTGCAATTGCTGGCTTCATTGGTGCAATTGTGATTATTGTCGCGCTGAGCGCTATCGCGTTTCCTGCCTCGATGGATTTATGGCTTGCACCCCGTTTCATCGCCAGCGTCTTCTTAGGCGAATCGGCATTCATAGGGACATTCCCAATCCTATTAGGAACAGTCATTCACTTGTTCTTAGGAACAACTTATGGAGCAGTTTTCGCTGTTGCAATCCCACGCTTGCCACGCGCATTTTGGTTCGTTGCTGGCTTGATATATAGCATTGGCTTGTGGGGTATCGCCGCTTATATTTTGCCGACAATTGCCCAGACAAGTATGATGAATGACCTTGCCTATACAAATGCACTCATCATCTCACACATTCTCTTCGGGATTACACTCGGTATAGCGGGCAGTTTCTTCGGCACGAACGAATCGTAAACAATAAAGTTCACAAACTTAAACACCTTTAGAAACTTCATCCAAGTTGTGATGGGGTTTTTTGGTATGCGGATTAGGCGAGTTTAGCTTGTATGAGTGAGAGATAGTGCTGGGTTAATAGAGGATAATGATGGATTTAAAATAAGATGAGACATCAGCTTTTAGCGTGTAAAAAGTCTTATACTGTAAGTGAGATTTATTATATTTAGTCAAAGGTCTATTGTATGTCTGAACTAAACCAAGCGAGTTATCGCGAATCAATATCAAAAGCTGTTTCAAACAGTAAAGAACAAGCTCAAACTCCTAAAGATTACTTTAGTGTCTTGCCTGTTCGTATAGGAATTATTGCAGGGATTATCGGTGCGTTTGGCATTATTGCGGTAATTACAATCTTAGCACTCATAGCAGGATATGATATTTGGCTATCCCCTCGCTTCATTGCGAGTGTCATCTTGCGTGATGCTGCATGGTCAGCAGGAGCAATGGGTATTTTCGCAATCACATTAGGTACTCTCATGCACCTTTTCTCTGGTGCAATATACGGAGCGATTTTTGCCTACATCATGCCGAAGATGCCACGCGGTTTCTGGTTCGTTGCAGGCATCATCTTTGGTGTAGCTATTTGGGGAATTGCCGTAATTGGTATTCCGCTTCTAACGCCAACTCCTATGAATGAGATTTCAACCCTTTCTTATACAAATGCGCTGATTATGTCACATGTGATTTTCGGCATAACACTCGGTGTCGCAGGTAGTTTCTTTGGTGACATTCAATCTCAATAAGTGTAATTTACATAAAAAATATCAAAGGGCATGAGCAATTATGTCCTTTTTTGATACCGTATCCTTGGTTACGGTAGCGTAAATAAATCCACTTTTTCCTACTACATCCCTACGGCAAACCTACGCACAGGAACGACCCTTGCATTGGTTGTGTTTTAATTAGTGAAACATAGTCAGATTATTTGTAGGAGAGGTCTCACATGAAACGTTTTATCACATTATTTATTCTTTCTCTCGCCTTGCTACTCGTCCCAGTAGCAACCAGTTTTGCACAAAGCACAGTAGCTCAGGGTACTGTCACCGCTTGGTACTTGAATGTTCGTACCTCACCTTTTGCTAATGCTGAACGTATCACAACTGTGAGTCGTGGATATACAGCAGGGGTCATCGGCAAGAATGATACCTCAACATGGTATCAGATTATTCTTCCGGGTGGGTCTGGTTGGGTACACGGTAACTATCTTTCAGTGACCAATGCCCATACTGTTCCTGTGACCTATACAGTTACTCCTGCACCTGTTGTAGCAGGCGGATATGTTAATACAGGCAGATTGAATATTCGTAGTTTCCCAAGCCCTTATAATAATGTGCCGATTACCAATGTGGCACGCAATACAACGCTCACAATTTTTGCACGCAACCCAGATAGTAGCTGGTACAAGGTCACGACCAGTAGCAATGTGCAAGGTTGGGTACGCAGTACCTATGTCAATGTGACCAGTGGCAATATCAATGACCTGCCGATTATCACCGAAGAAGTTCCTGCACCAGTACCACAGTTTTACGCGCAAGGTTATGTCAACACAGGGGCATTGAACATTCGCACCGTACCTAGCCCATTCTTCAATGCGCCGATTACGTCTATACGCATGAATACGACTGTAAATATTATCGGGCGTACCAATGACCAACAGTGGTATCAAGTCAATGTGAACGGAACAATTGGTTGGGTGCGTGGACGCTATATCTCGATAACCAATGGGGCTGTGATTAACGCGCCTGTTACGTGGTAAAAAAGTTTTATTTATTCAGGAGGGCATGAACAATCATGTCCTCCTGATGGATTTAATCTTACGGTTACTCATACTGGTTGTTTGCTATACTTGGATGAATACATATCGGCTAAAGATATTGAGAGTGCTATGTTCATCGTTCGGCTTGTGATAATTGCCTTTATTCTGCTAGAAACGTCAAATATTTTGGCAATGTACTTCATGCCAGATACAAAGTATGCCAATGCGATGGGGATTTTTCGTGCATGGGAGAAATCCAAGCAAGACCCTGAAATCCATAATTTAGTGCAATACCTTGTCAATTGGGTAGCAGGAACAAAGTTCATTTTTATCTTGCTATTGATTATGGTTTTGTTGCATGGGGATGATAATATGTTAATCCTCACGGCGATTACGATGGGATTGGCTATCTCACTCTTTTATTGGCGCTTATTCCCCTTAATCCGTCAGATGGATGAAACGGGTAACATCGAACCAAAGAACTACTCTTATAAACTTGGATGGATGATTGGAATGTTCATAGTGACCTTTCTAGGCGCAGTTCTTCTGGTGAAATTGAACATCTTCTAAGTTGCTGTAGACCCTCTATCTAAACTATAAAACGTCACTATCTTGTTGCTGATAGTGGCGTTTATATTTTTCTGATATTGATATATAAATTTCTGATATTTTTCATAAATATTTCATACAGAAGTTCTCTATTCTATGGGTGTAGTTTCAAATATAAAAAATCAAATTTTATATATTAGGAGGTTTTCAAATGTCTAAAATCATTCGTTGGAATCCTTTACGCGAAATGGTCGATATGCAACGTCAGCTAGACCGTGTCTTTGATGAGATGAATAATAACTTCACTCAAAGCGATTGGACACAAACGGGCAATTGGTTGGCATTCGATATTCATGAAAATGAAGATAACTATATCGTCGAAACAGACCTGCCCGGTATAGACCCAGACAACATTGATGTCACCTTGCACGAAAATACTCTCACCGTGACGGCTGAAATTAATCGTGAGGAATTGCAAGAGGGTGAACGCCAGTTGATTAGCGAACGTCGTTATGGACGTTTCCAACGCAGTGTTCGTCTACCAGAAACCGTAGATGCGGATAAGGTCGAAGCGAATTTTGAGAACGGTGTTCTAATGTTGACTATCGCAAAGAGCGAGGCAACCAAACCACGTCAGATTTCTGTCAACAGTCATAAAATGTTGACCAACGAGAACTAAGAATTTTCCATCCCCTAAGTGCCAAGAAGCGACTCAGCAATGAGTCGCTTCTTGTTTTTCCCCCTCAACCCCTAGCCCCTTCTCCCACCAGTGGAGAAGAGGAACATGATGGGGCAAGGAAGTCTTTCTCCCTTGATGGGAGAAAGATTTAGATAGAGGGTGATGAGCAATTATTTGTCCCAGTCTGTTTCGAGGATGCTCATGATATATTCGTCATGATACTCACCCTCCCATAAAAGTGTTTCGCGACGAGTACCTTCCAGTTTAAAGCCCACTTTTTCATAGACGTGAATCGCACGCGGATTAAAAGCATAGACTCCCAATTCAATACGGTGCAAATCGCCATGCGTAAAACCATAATCTACAGCTAATGACATCGCCTCTGTGCCATAGCCTTTGCCAAAATATTGTGAGTCGAATAATGCAATGCGAATGCTAGCACTGCGATTGTCTCTATCAACCTCGTTGATGACCACTTCGCCCACGACAGTATCATCGTCTAAACAGATGACCCAAGCATAACGGTCTTCTTCGGTTTGGTTGCGTTCAATATAGCCTTCGATTTGTGCCATTGTGAATGTGTCATGTGTGCCTGTTAGCTTTGCGCCGACAGGTTCGTTTGCTCCTGCTAGTACAGCGTCTTTGTCTCGCATTTCATGTTGGCGTAAATAGATTCTCTCGCCTTGTATTTTTGTCATGAGTTTCTCCATGTATCTGGATTGAATGTTAAAGTTGCAAAGTAATCGTCTAGTGTTTCTGCTCGGCGGATGCGCTCGACGGAACCATCCGCACATAGTAGTAATTCTTGAGGACGCAAGCGCCCGTTGTAGTTAAAGCCCATTGCATGACCATGTGCGCCTGTATCATGAATCACCATTAAGTCATTAACACTTATCATGGGTAATTCGCGTCCGATAGCAAATTTGTCATTGTTTTCGCAGAGTGCGCCGACTACATCGACAAGCTCGGTTGCTGTTGTGTCGCTTTTGCCTAAAACATCAATGTGATGATACGCGCCATACATCGCAGGTCGCATCAAAGCAGACATATTGGCATCGACACCGATATAGGTGCGGTAGCTCTCTTTGCGGTTGATAACACGGGTGACCAGTGCGCCATGTGGAGCAGTGATATAGCGTCCAGCTTCCATGAACAGTTTCACATCTTGTAGGTTATGTGCTTGCCATAAATCGCGGATGCCTGTTGCAAATGCCTCTAAGTCGAGGGGCTGGTCATCGGGATGATAGGCAACACCTAAGCCACCACCGATATTGATAAACTCAATTTTGATATTGAGCCTGTCTTGGATTTCATTCGCTAATTTGCATAAGCCAGCAATTGATTTCAGATGGATTTTCACATTGCGCTCATTTGAGACAACCATTGTATGCAGACCAAAACGTTTCACACCGCGTTCTTTTGCGACACGATACGCTTGAATGATACGGTCTTGTGGGATGCCGAATTTAGCTTCATCGGGTTTGCCGATAATCGCATTGCCCATATCCAACTTAGGGTTGAGTCGGAAACTGATGCGTTCTGTCATACGGGGGAGTTTGTCGATTAAGCTGATGTCATCCAGATTGAGGATGCAGCCGCCATCTGCCATTGCAAACGCAAATTCCTCGGCTGAAGTATTGTTGCTGGTGAACATAATCTCATCACCACGCGCCCCAACTTGACGTGCAAGGACAATTTCAGCGAGGGAGCTACAATCGAAACCACAGCCTTCTTCGCGCAAAATCGCTAGCACACGCGGATTTGGTAGTGCTTTGGCAGCATAGTATTCTTTAAAGCGGAAATCGCCTAAAATCGCGTTTAAACGCCGAATCGTATTTCGGATACCCATTTCATCATAAATATGAAACGGTGTGCCGAAATGCTCGGCTATTTTTTCTAGCTGAGGATATAAACGTTGACGATAATTTTCTGAGAGTGGCATAGACAATTCCCTACAAACTACGCTCTTGAGAGAGCAAGTGTAGGGACAAAGCCTGCTTTGTCCACCCAAGAAAACAATGAATGAGCCAAATTCTTGCTAACACTGAAGCAGAAAAAGAAATACTTTGTGAAATTGTTCACGCTTTCATCACGATTTTCTAATAGCTAATAGCCATTGTTCTCTTGCAGACTGCCTACACATCTCTGTAAAATTTAAACGAAATTTAACAAATGAGTATCTTTGGCGATGAAATCGTGATATTTTAGTTACCGTAACACAATATTACACATCGCTAACATACGCTGAAGAAGGTGACATATGAAAATTAAATACTTCGCAAAAGTGACCAATATGCAAAATATTGAGGTTGCTATTGCTCAGGATGATGCAGAAGCTAAGGCTTTACGTGACCAAAAGTTCGAGCAATGCTCACGCACATTCTACGAATCAGCTATACGCAATGCCAATAACGTGCCTCTACCAACAGAATAAACCACATTATGCCCCGAACAACGGGGCATTTTTTATTTATCCGCTAACCACGTTTTCCAATCAATGCCCTCCCAAGTTGGTTCGCCGACAGGGAAAGCAATCAGTAGATGGGCGTTTTCTTCACTGATGACTCCAAAACTATGCCCTGCATTTGCTGGAATGAGTAAAGTTTGCCCTGAATGAACCTCGACTACTTCGCGGTCAATTTGCGCTTTAATCGCCCCTGATAACACGGTAATTGTCTCGTCATGGGGATGCACATGAGGCGGTGCGCCTGTAGATTGTGGGGCATGAATCTCCCAAAGTGAGATGCCAGAATCGTATTTTTCAGAGCTAATCAGCGTGCGATGTTCGATATTTCTATCGCGTCCGCGCCATTCAATCTCTATATTTTTTGGGTCAATGACAGGCATACGAGACTCTCCTCAAGATTTTTCTTAGAGACTATCGCGCTCTGGCAAAAATAAACCCCCAATGTTTTGGCTGACCTGCTTTTGTAAGATTGGTTATAATTTGGTGGAGTAAAGCATGAAAACCGTAACGCAGAGATTGTGAGAAGCAGAGTAAATGGTGAGGAAGTTTATTGGAATGAGGGTGTATTCTCATGAAAATCGAAATAGCACCCTCATAAAATATCTTTTGAAAACTTCAATTGCCATTATCCCCAAATTTTAAAACCAAAAAAATATATAGGTTTTTTCCTATTACGTACTGCCTTAACTACTTCATTGTCATAACCTGATTTGCGCTTAACACGACGTTTGGCATTTTGAAGTGCTGCCTTTGGATTACGAGCTGCACGCCCACCTGTCATTTTTGTCATTTTGCGCTTTGCTTTTGATATACCTGTAACTTTATTAAAAGTACCTTTAAGAGTTGATTTTCTACGTTTGAATAGTTTCATGTCTCACCTATATATTATATTTTTTAATAGTATATCATGATTTTTAATAGCAGAGTTAAACTTTGTTCTCGTTTGAAAAATAATTATTATTGTCAACTTTTGTTGATTTTGATTATTAGGCATCAGGTTTATCTGATGACGCAAAATTAAAAACTCCCCCAAAAGCTGAGGGAGTTTGTTGCTTTAAGCATCATACGCCGCTTGTAATTGCGCGACATCTATCTTTTTCATCTGGAGCATGGCATCCATCACCTGCCTTGATTTTACAGGGTCTGGGTCACTCATCAATTGACCAAGCTGTATCGGAATAATTTGCCACGACACACCATATTTATCTTTAAGCCAGCCACATTGTTCGGATTCAGGCACAGCCGTGAGCGCGTCCCATAAGCGATTGACTTCGGCTTGGTCAGCGCATTCGACATAAAAAGAGATAGCTTCGGTGAAATTAAAATGATGCTCATGTGCGCTATCCATCGCGGTGAACTTTTGATTTTCTAAGAAAAATTCGGCAAACATCACAGTGCCTTCTTCATCGGGGGCTTGCTCTGCACCATATCGCATAATATCGCCGACCTTTGCATTGTTCAATAAATCAGCGTAGAGGTTGATGGCTTCTTCGGCATTGCCAGCTTGCTCACCAACGAACATCAGCGATGGCACAATCGTTTGCTCGGTAGGGGTTTCTTCTAATATAAGTTGCCATGACACGCCAAATTTATCTTGTAACCAACCATATTTCTCGCTGAAAGGATAGCTACCGAGGGGCATTAAAGCTGTGCCTCCCTCTAATAATGTTTCCCAGAGAGTGTCTAGTTCGCTTTCTGAATGACAATTGATAAAGAAGGATATAGCAGGGGTAATATTAAACTGAGGACCACCGTCCAATGCCATAAAACGAAAACCTGCTACTTCAAATATCGCGGTGATGACCTTGCCTTCCATACCCTTCATGAAGTCGAGAGGAACAGGGTCAGGATATCGGTCAATACTGATAATTTGAGAGTCGCCAACGTTACTTAATTTGGAGAAGGCAGAAATATAAAAATTTATGGCTTCTTCGGTGTTATTATTAAACCATAAACATGGGACAATTTTTTGCATAGCAAACCCCTTTTTTTGAGTAGTGATGCTGATTGAATGAGACCAACACTTAATTTTAGAATATTTGTTCTGTACTTGTCAAGTAGATTAACGGATGTCATGAGTTACCGTTTTAACAGTAACATGTTGGTAGCAAAAATCTTGTTATAGTAAATTTAGTTTTTAGTTGACAGTTATCAGTAAGAGCAAAAGACAGCTTCGGATAACTGAAAACCGACAACTGATGACTCTACAAGTGAAATACAGAAACCATTCTAAGACTATCTTCATACGACTATATATGAGTTATTAAGTTCAATGAAAAGGTATATATGACGATTACCATCCGCGAAGCAGTAGATACAGATTTAGACCATCTCAAAGATTTAACGGAACACGCCTTTGAACCGATATTTGCTTCTTTTGCACAGATATTAGGGGCAGACATTTTCGCACGGGCGTATCCCGATTGGCGTACCTTGCAACGCAATCTGGTTCAGAGCATGTTTGATGATGAAAAAATTGAAGTATGGGTTGCCGATGTTGAAGGCAAGGCAGTTGGCTTGATAACTTATACGCTTAATCAAGAAGAAAAATCAGGCGAAATACAATTTCTTGTTGTGCATCCTGACTATCAAAATGACGGGGTAGGCACACGACTCAACGACTTTGTCCTCGACAAGATGCATTCGGCAGGGATGCAACTGGCGATTGTCGGCACAGGTGGCGATGACTCTCATGCGCCAGCCCGACGTGCTTACGAAAAATCGGGCTTTGTCGCATTGCCCAGTGTGTGGTATTTCAAGAAATTGGATTAATTGTTGCTGACCTTGTGTTGCTCTGTGCAAGGTTATTTCGTCGCCATATGCTAAAGCATGATGGCTCAGAAACACGGGTGCTAAAGCACACTTTAGGGATAGTTTTTTGAGTACGCTTTAGCGTCCGCATTTCGTCTAGACAGATGGCTTTAGCCTCTGTCGATAAAACGAATTTTGAACTTTGCAACACAGCAAGTACAGGGTAAAAGCTAAATCTTGAAGAACCTTTCACCTTTAAATTTTACCTTCTTAGAGACATTTTTATATGAAAACTGATCATCCAAAATTGAACTATCTTAACCTGAAATTCATGAACGTTTCGGCTTCGATTTACGTTTACGGCGTGTCAACGGATTAATCGCTTGAATACCATCTTTTACTAGCGGTATCCGCATGACCAGCGCAAAGATTAGTATCCCAAGATAAACTTGCAATTCGGCATAGGCTTCTTGACCTTCGGGCATGAAACCCCGTTTGCTCATGGCGATAGCTGTCATGCTATGCACCATAACCAATAGACCAGCGACATACACCAAACGATGCAAAGGTTTCCAATAGCGCCCCATCAATTTCATCGTGGGTTTAACCGATGTGACTGCCATCAATGCCAGAATGACAAAGGCAATGACTCCGTAAATCACAAAAGAAGGTTCTACCAAGCGTTGAAGCAAGGTCATCTCCGCTTTTACTTGCCATTTCGTGAAAAGATGTATCCCAACATGCACCGACACAATCGCAAACGCTGCTAGTCCGAGTGGTTTACGAAATTTCAAAGGCAATCGCCAGCCTGTTAGCGTATAAATTGGCGACATCAACAAACTAACTAAGAGGAAGCGCAGTCCCCAAGTGCCAGTTGCTATAAAAAAAGGATTTTCTATCGAAGAGGGTATCCAGCGTTTATAAGGACTTACTGCCTGATATTCTTGATAAAATATCACACTAGCAATCACTGTAATCAGCATACTGTGCCAATGTTTCTTGAAAAATGAGCCTATTTTATTGAGTATGTTATTCTCAGCGTCTATAGTTTCGTCTTGAGTTAAAATATCTTTAATCATTATGAGCCTCCAATGCTTCTGCAAATTCTATTGCTGTTTCCATGTCTAAATGTGTTTCTAAGCGGTATGTCACCGAGTCTGCTTCCCAAATCAGCACGTTACCTTGTACAAAGTAAGTCATTTCGGTTTCCCCATTCACAAATGTCACAGGATGGTGTGCATTGAGCCACAAAGCTGTTTCGTCATTAACCGTTGTTTCGGTTACGGTCTCAGCTGTTTTATAAATCCCCCAATCGTTATCCCAAATTTGATACAGTGCCTGCTCAATCTCATTGCCATCCAGCCAGATAAAAATCACCAGTGACTCATTCTGCACATAAATTCGGTCAGGTTGATTGTCAGGTGGAAGGCGGATGTCAAAGTCAACTTGTGCTTGCGCCGATGCTAAATCGGTTTCACCTGCTACATCCTCCAAACGAAGCACTTCACCATCTGCGCCAACACTATCTAGGGTGATTGTCACCGCACCGATGTTGAGGAAATCAAGCACTTTCGCCCGAATATCAGGCACAGCGAACCCTGCTAGACCAATGACCAAAATTGCAATCGCTACTCGCGCTAAAATCTGTTGATTAAACGATGTGTTATAGCTAATTTTTTGAGCAGGCAGTGGCGGATACACCAAGTCCTGTGCGGTACTCTGAACAAAATGTTCAAAACTCTCATTCATAGTCAAATTCCTCAACTAACTGCGGATACTCACGCTCTAGCAAAGCACGTAGATGCTTCAATGCGCGATGCGAACGCGATTTCACTGTGCCTTCCGCAATACCGAGTGCTGATGACGATTCCTCTACCGATAAATTCATGAAGTATCGGGCATAAATCACATCCTGAAAATCTGAGGGCAATTGACTGACTGCCTCATGCAATAGGCTGGCTTGTTGTTGCCGATGAGTCAGGGTTTCAATATCGACCTTTTGTGTCTCACGCCCGTTCAAGAAACGCACAATCATATGCTTGTAACGTCCCCATGCACGATTGTTATTGCGTGCCAGATTACGGGTAATGCTCAATGCCCAAGGGCGAAATTCGCGCCCTTCATCAAAACGATTAATAGCCCGATAGATTCTCAAAATAGCCTCTTGCACCACATCTTCCGCTACCGTCGCATCACGCACTATCAGATAGGCATAGCGAAATAGCACCTCACGATGGCTCTCGATGAGGGTATTGAATGCTCCTTTGTCACCTTGCTTTGCTCGCGAGACTAGCTCAGATGTCACGAATGCGTCCAATAATGCTGTCGGCTTTTACTAACTGTACACCGCACCCTCGAATCGCGTTCCATATTCGCAAAATTTGCTCTGAAAATAAAAAACGGACGCATATTCGCATCCATTTTGTTTATTAGAGGGCATCGGGCTTTCGCTTGCGTTTTCCACGTCGATTACGCCAGCGCAAGCCCAAAATAACGATAACGAATAAGCCAACACCAGTAGCAACTGAGACAATCATCCGTTGTAGATACCACCATGCCTCAAGGCGTAGATATGCCACAATTGCCTCAGTGCCTTGAGCAAGAACTTCTTCTGGTGGCGAGATTAGAGGGTTGCCGTACACAATTATTCCTGATTGATTTGGACAATTCCTAGAAGATAGAAGCTCTGATAATTGTCCCAATTGATGCGGAAGGTAACGCAATTGATTTCCCCTAACATTGAGAAAACATAATGCTTCAAGTTGACCAATTTCAGGCGGTAGATTAACTAGCTGATTGTCGGATAAATTGAGAAATAGCAAATTGCTGAGATTACCGATTTCAGGTGGCAGATTACTCAATTGATTATCTCTCAAAAAAAGATATTGTAAGGTGTCGAGATTTCCAATTTCAGGCGATAGATTACTCAGTTGATTGTTTTCCAAATTAAGCACCCGTAAGTTAGTGAGATTGCTGATTTCAGGTGACAGATTACTTAGTTGGTTGTAGTCCAAAGAAAGATGATCCAAGTTGTCTAGGTTGCCGATTTCAGGTGGTAGATTGGTCAGTTGATTATGATCCAAATAAAAATAGTGTAAGTTGGCGAGATTGCCGATTTCAGGTGGCAGATTACTCAATTGATTGTTTTCCAAATTAAGCCAACGCAAATTACTAAGATTTCCAATTTCAGGGACTAATACATCTAAACCTAGTGATGATAAATCTAATCCAACTGCACCACTTGCCTCGGCTTCCGCGATGCGCTCTAAGGCAATTTCATAGGGTGTGAGCGCATCCTCTTGGGCAGAAACCAAGCCCGTAAAGACAAAGCACAGTAGAATAATCAGATAAATGCGCATCAGTAAGTCCTTAAATAATCCAACCCCTTATATATTATAGTTTGTATACCCTTTCTAGACCTTTTGCCACTTAGCGTTGCTGACCCATAGGCTAAACGACGGTTTGTTACCCGTAAGTAAATTAATAGCCTAAACAAACGCACTTTGGGAATATCAGCCTATCTGAGCCTATTACAAAAATTATTAAAATTAACTGTAATTTATATTGTAATAGAGGGCGCTATGTATCGACTAAAGTCTTGGATGTTATTTGCTATTATCGTTTTATCCTGTGTCTTCATCTTTCCTGTTGAACAAACGACTGCACAATCTGCTGATGAACAAAGTGTGCTGACACTTATCAATCAGGAACGGGTATTGCTAGGATTATCACCATTTGTTTGGGATAGTTGCTTAGCAAGTGGCGCAACCCGTCATAGCAATGATATGTCTACCAATGGATTTTTATCACATACAGGCTCAGATGGTTCTTCTCTGCGAGACCGCCTAACAGATGCAGGCTACCCGACAAGCACTGCTATTGGTGAAAATATCGCCTCTGGATATACAACACCCATAACTGTTGTAGCAGGGTGGATGGCTAGCACAGGGCATCGAGATAATATTTTGAGCACTAATTTTGCCTATGTGGGCATAAGCCGTGTCAATAATTACTGGACGAATACTTTCGGTTCAGCCCCTTGCGGTAGTGGAAGCACAACGGGAAGTTCAACAGGAGGCACAACAACAGGTAGTTCGACAGGAGGCACAACCACAGGAAGCTCAACGGGTGGTACTACAACGGGAAGCTCTACAGGAGGAACTACAACGGGAAGCTCAACGGGTGGTACAACAACAGGAAGCTCAACGGGTGGCACAACCACAGGAAGCTCTACAGGAGGAACTACAACGGGCAGTTCAACAGGCGGAGGCACGACGGGTAGCTCCTCAGGTGGAAGCACAACAAGTACCTCAGGTAGCGGGACTGCGCCGACTACGACCACCAGTACATCAGGCAATGGCACAGCACCAAGCTCAAATAATCAATCTACACAGACCACAACATCCAGTAATTTGGTTGATGAATGCTCAATCTCAGGTGGTTCAATTCAAGTGTCTTTCGTAACTGGGATGAACTGCACCACCTTATCACCATCAGGTGTCGGCAATCAATCGGTACTCAATCAAGGCTTTGTAAATGGAGTCGATATTTGGGGGAACTTTGCAGGCAGTGTCGAAGTCTGCTTACTCGGTAGTGGCTCACTTATTTTTATGGATGCCGCAGGCGCACCACGTATACCACAGCCTATTTCAATTTCTGCTATCAAAAACGGTATGACATGCACCAATATTGCAACAGCAGGTAGCGTCATTCTGGTAGGTAGTGCGAATCAAACAGCACCAACAACTGTAACAAGTATGACTAACACGACAACTACCTCAAACCCGCCAATTATAAATGCCAATGGTAGTATCATTCATACAGTGCAAGCAGGGGAAAATCTCTTCCGAATCGGTCTACGCTACGGCATACCATATCAACAATTAGCTCCGATTAACGGCATCGGTGCGGATTATCGTATTTATGTCGGGCAACAGCTAATCATTCCACAATAAGCTATCCAAACAAAGAGGGGGCGCTTAATCAAGGCAATGTACGTCAAGAATTAATGCTTTAATTGTCAGCAAAAAAGACAGTTTTTTTACTGAGTTTCTACTCGCGGATGCGATATATTGCACCCCTACATTAAAAAATCTTGTGTTGTAGGGAAGGCATAATGCAGATTTACAATTAAACAGGGAGTTAAATTCCAGTCAATTTACAAGCCACTGTAGATTGGTGTAGGGATGGATCAGCGTATCCATCCGTTATTTAGGGCGGACGCATACGCCGATGCGTCCCTACAATCTCCATCTTAATTTATCAAAAAGCATTATGCCTTCCGCGACGAAAAAACAATCATTAACGCTTAACCTGATGGCACTTCTTAATCAAGGCGACCCTCTTTTTTCGTATATAACCCTTTATCTCATAAGGCTTGTTCATATCAACGGGGATATGAACGGTCATATCCACAACACTGCCTCAGCCCATCATGCTAAACTCTATTGAGCACCTTACCAACTGAATAGCTTTTAGCACTGTTTTTTGCTAACCGAATACAAACCGAGTAACGCTAAATTCCCTGTTATTCGGATTTTTGCGTACGCCCAAAATCCCTGTTAATGTTCCTGTTTTCCCTGTTATGTCCTGTTAATCAGGGAAAATAATCCAACTCTAGCGCATCGGGAGTATCTTCTGTATCTAATAAAACTCGTCTATCTGTCAAAATGTCATACCAACCAATTAGCATGATATAACTGCCAGCATCCAAATTCTCAAACTCATGCCGAGTGCTGATGATTTCCACTGTCACCCAGCCCGTTGTCGGACGCTGAAAATCGACAGGGATTTCGTCATCAATGGCGAGCATCTGCATCCCACTTCCAAAGACCTGCACAAACAGGCGTAAATTCTCATCGAGTAGCTCTTGGGTCTGCCAATAGAGGGTAATGCCTCCTTCATCGGTGTCATATCCAAGCAAGGTAATCCCATTCTGCCAGAGCGTACCATCTTCAAATTCAAAGTCAGGCAGGTCAAAATCACGATCAGGAACAGTAATGCTCATCTGCTGGTTTAATTCAGCGCGTTGCCCCCCGACTGTAATCGCCATGTTGTATGTGCCAGCATCCAGTGTAGGAGGTACGTAAATGCGCTGGTAGCCACGCCAGACATCCCCAGCGACCCATTCACTCGCAGGGTAGTCTATAACCAAGGGGCTAATGACCACCCCAGCCGAATTTCCCCAAGTCAGTTGTGCTGATAAATTAACTTGCGGATTTTCACCACGCCATACCCACGAGAAAATCACTTCATCGCCAACTTGCGCTTGCTCAGGTAGACCATCTACAGCCAGTAAATCCATCCCCTGTGACCTCAGCAGTAAGGGCAAATCCTCTGTTAATACAGGGTTTTCAGGGTGCTCTACTATAATTGTGCTAATCAGACTATCTACGCCAATCGGGTTGCCATCAGCGTTAATCACATCCAAGCGTTGCCCTGTCTCTGAATTGAATACGCCCACGCGCACTTGATACGCCAGCGGTGGAGTGTAGTCTGGGATTTCTAGCGTGATGGTATCCTCAAGATAATGATTAGGTAGCCAGTTGCGCGTCGCTAATCCACCAGGATAGAAATTACTTGCCTCAGCTATCACTATCCCCTGCGAATCAACGAGTTCTATCATCGTGGAATAATCAGTCTCAATTGCTTCTCCGACCAAAGTCCAGAATAGAGTTATCTCGCTGATGCTTCCTGATGCGACGGATGGCTCTAATTCTGCGCCTAAAAGTTGGATTTGATTGCCAAAATTCACCGAGAACGGAATTTGCACATTGTTTATCACCCCATTTTGGTAACGACTTGCACGCAAGGGGCTGTCGATGCGGTCAATCACTTGTGCTTTAATCCCAAACAATGCTAATCCAACTAGAGCGACAGTTATCATCATCTCTAATGAAGGAGACTGTGTTATCCCCTCTGCAATTGGGCGTGGCTTTGGATAAATAATCGCTAATCCTACTGTGCCGATGACTGCCAAAATACTTAAAATAGTTGCATTGCGCTGAGTGCTTGTGCCTGCATACCAGATTCGTATCTCATGTGTTCCACTCGGAATATCTACGCCAACATAGCCAGCATCTCCTATGGATTCCACCTCTACAATCTCATTATCAATACGCGCACGCCAACCATCCACAGCTAACCAATTGAAAATGAGGGTCGTGTCGGCATCAGCTGTAAGTTCGGCAAGAAATTCTGTGCCTCTTTCTTCGGCGGATACGATGTCTACACGGTCATTTTCCTGCATACGGGAATCGTCGCCTTCAAAATAGGCTGGGTTCAATGCTTTGGCATCGGTCTGGGCTGGTAGATATTCGCCATAGGACGATAACGTAATTTGTCGGGAAGCAACTTCATAATGTTGTGCATCGGTGACGGTATCTGCCATGAGGTCAATTTGTGGACGATAGAGCCAAGGCACGCTGTAGAGGATGATTGTCGCTAAAATGATGGCAAGTGTTCCGAGTTTGATTGTCCGTATTCGTAGCAATCGCAGAAGATAACTCCCACCAATGCCAGCTAATAATGCCAAGACCAATGACCCAATGCTCATAGGTCGCCATGCAAATTGTGAATACTGTAGTAGTCGCACAGATTGCCAAAATTCGGCAGATACGGTTAGTTGTGAGAAGGTCACAATCCCCAGCACCGCGAATAATAACAAGTGCAATCCAAATATATGCTTGCGATGGGCAGGGTCATTTTGGGCAGGCTGTGGCAGAAAAAAACCAATCACGGCTAAAATCAGCAATACCCAACTAAAGCTAATTGGAACAGTTGCCTGTAATTGTGAAGCATCCGCAGATTGGGGCAATGCAAAGACAGCGCCTAAATCACGTAGTGTATTGGTGACATCAATAAAATCCAGATTATCGAGTACACCATTGATTTTCACCAAGTCTGTTTCAGTAAGTGCTGGCAACCAGAAAAAAGCAGTTATCAATATAGCGAGGATGCCTGCGCTTGCCATTTGCCAAAACACTCGAAATTTTGTCTCAGATGTTAGCAGTAAAAATCCACAATAAGCGACTAAGAGTAGCGAACCGTAGAGGGTCATCACATTATGTGCCATGATGAAGAGGGCATAGCTAAAGACTGTTATCAAGAAGTCAGAGCATTGTCCAAAACGGGCGAGGCGAGTGAATCCCCATAAGGCGAAGGGGAGCAATGCTATCCCTGCAAATTCATTGCTAGAGCCTCGCGTCACGGTATCGAATAAAGTATACGGCGCATAGATATAGGCTGTCGCCGTGATGAATGCGCCGATGTCATCTAGCCATTGTCTTGCCCAGAGATATGCACCAATTCCTGCTAACAGCACATAAAAGATGAGACTAGCTTTCCATGCCATCACCCAATCGAAACCGAAAGCATGAAAAATTACCGTCGGGTAATAGCTCGTTGGAGGGAAATAATTGAAAAGAGAAGCCCCGTAACCATAGGCTAAGGCACTCGTATAACGCGGATACAAACTGCCATCATTCTGAATAGTATCATCCAGCACAATTGAACGGTAGATGTGTAAGTTGCCATCGTCAGTCAGTGGCAGACCTTCACTCAAGAAGGGGCTGATGCTTACCAGTGAGAGTATACCCAACGCTATGATGACGAGTATCCATTTTAATGCGTTCATAATGCCTTCTAATGTTACGGTGATGTCGTCGGGCATTTTATCACAGGTAGCGAAGTTTTTATTGAAGTTTTTAAAACGAAGAGGTGAAATGACTACGTCTTAAAGCACGTAAACATATGAGAATGTAGGGTCACACCGAGAGTACATTGCCATTATGTAAGCTAAAATGTTCACCACGAAGACGCAAAGAGCACGAAGAAAATCAAGAAAAAAGGTTCATTTTCGCTGTCTGGTAGCACCTCAGAATAGCGTGGAGGGCGAGAAATCATCAGGGCGGACGCAATACATTGCGTCCCTACAAGTCAACAGGGTTCAGTAGGGACACTATGAATAGTGTCCGCAACGAGAAAACACCTGTCTACGTTATCTTACGTCTACCAGCATTCTGCGCCTCTAAACCTTTTTTGTTTCTAAGTTAAGCGTTCGCGGATATAGGCACTGGCGTAATCCAAAATCGAGACCACGACAGCAATTGCTAAGACGGCAACCCCTGCATCACGATAGCGCAAGAGGTTGATTTGTTGCTGTAAGAGCAAGCCGATACCACCACCCCCGACGAAACCGATAATCGTCGACATACGCACGTTAATATCCCAACGATACATGGTGAAAGCAATATACGGTGGGATAATTTGTGGCACGACAGCATAGATAATCGTCTGGAGTTGGTTCGCGCCAGTTGATTCTAAGGCTTCGATTGGACCGGGGTCAATATTCTCGATTTGCTCACTATAGAGTTTACCAAGTGCCGCGATACTGTGTAAGGTCAGAGCCAAGACACCAGCAAATGGACCAATTCCTACCCAAATCACAAAGACCAAACCCATGATAAGCGGTTCAATTGAGCGCACAACATTGAGCGTGGTACGGGATGTGTTATACAGCATATTACCCAATGGGAAAACGCCCTGTAACCCAGCAATTCCACCACCGATTGCGCCCAAAATTGCCCCATAAAGGGCTGTATTGAACATATAAACTGTAATTGGTAATTCAATCCCGAAGACTGTAGCTAAGGTTTGTGGTGGTAATGTGCCATCTACGACTGAGCGCCCAATGTTAAGGGTGTTGAACATCATCAAAAAGATAACAGCAAAACCGACAACGAAAATTACCATTTCGGCAAGACGTTGTGATTGGTTGCGAATCCGAATATGGCTGGTCTGATTGCGATATAGCACTCTACCGAGGAGCATCTGCAAGATTGCACCGCCCATTATGCCTGCGATAATTGGAGGGATAATACCGAGCAGAGCCGCCCATAAAGCAAAGGACGACAAGCCCGCTAGAAGCAATGCACCACTGATTGCGCCTAAGATTGCGCCGAGAATATGGCTTGTTGTGCCACGAATGCGTCGTAAGCCATTGCCTAATACTGATGCGCCGATGCCAGCTAATGCGAAACCGACCAGCACACCTGAAATAATCGACATGAATAATTCGATTAATGTGCCTAAAATCAGCAAGAAGTTACCAAGTGACCATATTGCTACTGCCACGACATTCGATGTTACCCAACCGAGGCTAAACGCGGCATCAGCAGGTGGGCGCAAACTATCACCAAATGCTGTGATTTGCTCACCCCCGAGAATACCTAAGCCACCAATTGCTCCGACGATAAAGATAGCTACTAAGACAGTAATCACCGTATTGATAGTTTGTAAAACAGGGTTAGCGTGGTCATTACGTTTGTCTTTGGGGTCATTGACATCGAGCCGTGCTAACACAAAGATAGTTATGGCTATCACCGCAATCGGAATGACGAAGGCTAGTAACGCGCCTATTGGTTCAAAGACTGCTCCACGTCCGACAGTTAATCCCCATTCACCGATGAAACTAAGGAGAGAACTTCCTAGCCATACGCCGACAACAAACAGAATGAATGCCATCAAGAGGCTACCAACAGAAAGACGTACACGTTTCATCAAGTTTTGTGCGGCAAAGAAACTAATTAAGGCTGCAATTGGGATAGCGACTGTGGTAGCGACCAATGCCATGAAGATCGTTTGTATCATACGTTCAATAACTAGGTTGGCTGTCTCGCTAAAAACGATTGGTCCTGTAGGAATAGCTACCAAGACACGCAAGGTATGGATTTGTCCCTCACCGCCACGAATACGAGGCACTTCGACAGTCCCTGAGAATCCACCGCGTGCATCAAGTACCAAATCTTCGCGCTCTGTTTCAATAATTTCTAATGGACGCTCACGGACTTCTTCACCTTCTTCAGCAGGGGGTAGCCAGCGTAAACGCGCATCTGCACCGACAGAGCTATTGAGGATGCGGACGCTGATAATTTCATTGGCTTCGGCACAGGCTGGTTCGATAATGACCACCGCATCAGCAGTATCTGCGGTAGCTTGGGCAGGAGCATCACCTGTGGTGCAATCCATCAAGAATGGAGCTTCGTACACTGTGACTTCGCGCTCTTGCTCAAAGAGACGTGGCGATAGCAACTCGCGCAAAGCACGGGTTACATTCGTTTGGCGTTGTTCTTCTTGTGGTTCACTTAAATCTATCTCGGTGACTGTCCAGCCATAAGAGTAAATGAAGATGCCGATAACAACAACTAATACAATCAGCAGGCGTTGTAAGGCATTCCGAGTTTCTTGTTCTGGTGGGGTATTTTTAGTCTCACTCATGCAATTATCTCCTAAGAAATCCCGACTTCAACAGCATCTTCACCATAAATTTCTTTAAAGCGTTCATTATCAATTTCAGCAGGGCTACCATCAAATTCCAGTTTACCGTCTTTAAGCGCAATCACGCGATCGGCATAAGTGCGTGCGAGGCTGAGGAAGTGCAAGCTACAAAGAACCGTCAGACCATCTTCTGTGTTCAAGTTCTCTAAATATTTCATCACACCATGCGATGTCGCAGGGTCAAGGCTGGCGACAGGTTCATCAGCAAGCATCAATTCAGGGTCTTGCATTAATGCGCGTGCAATAGCTACCCGTTGTTGCTGTCCACCTGATAATTCGCTGGCACGTTTAAAGGCTTGATTACCAATCCCAACCCGTTGCAAATTAGCGATTGCTCTTGTGCGGTCTTCATTAGGGAAATAGTTTAATAGACTAAAAATCGGATTGGTGTAACCCAAGCGACCAGCAAGAACATTGTTGATAACTAAGGAGCGTTTGACGAGGTTAAATTGTTGGAAGATAAAGCCAATGCGACGACGCAAATAACGGATTTCTTCATCACTAATCGCCGTAATATCTAGACCATTCCAGATAATCCGCCCTGATGTGGGTTCAATTAGGCGATTGATACAGCGCAACAGGGTCGATTTGCCTGAGCCACTCAAGCCAATCAGTGCTACGAATTGCCCATCAGGCACTTCAAAGCTGACGTTATCCAGTGCTTTGAAGCCGTTATCATAAACTTTGGTGAGATTTTCTATTATTAGCATACTGAGCCTTTAGACTAACAGTCAATTATCGGGTGCGATTACGTTAAGAATACTATTTGTTTTTAGTAAGGGCGTAGCATGCTACGCCCCTACAATTATATTTATTAACAATATTGTACCAATTTTTGTATGCAGACAACAAAAACGGGCAGGGGATGACCCCTAGCCCGTTCATGTGTGACGGTGTTATGGCTTACTCGTCTGCGAAAACATCGTCTTCGGTCAGACCAAGAATTTCAAATTGAAGGCGAACACTGTCAAAGGTTGAGTCGTCAATTGTAACCAGTGTTGACCAGCTATAGCCATCATCTGCGCCGAGTGCGCTATCTGCCCAGCCATCTGTTTCTGAGTAAGCAACAAGCGCATCGTAGATTTGGGTACGGAGTTCCGCAGGGAAGTCAGGACCAAATGTCATTGTATCGTTCGGGATTGCTTCACTAATACGCAAAATACGAACAGCATCGACAATATCAGGCGCTTGGTCAGCAACTGCTGAACGTGCATCAAGGATACGGGTGTCGCCTACGAATAATTGACCTTCATCGGTGACAAATGCTTCATCTACGGTGAGGTCATAAGGTTCTGGCAAATCACCGTAGTTCCAGCCTGTGTTTGGTGTAAGTGGTGGGCTGAAGTATACAGTTGCAAAGTCAGCTTCGCCATTGTATACAGCGAGAACAGCTTGACCATGTCCACCAGCTTCAATATTTTCACCTGCGCTGATGCCAGCTGCTTGTAATTCGACGGATGGTACGATGAAACCAGAGGTTGAACCACTGTCTGGGTAAGCCCAACTACGACCTTCGAGGTCACCATAGGTGTAAATGTCGCTATCACGACCTACAATGTAAGCTGACCAGTAAACGGGCCAACCGAACCGAACAGCGGCAGCTTCAACTTCTAAACCACAGCGGCTGTTACCGATAACGTAGCCCGCTGCAGGAATGAAACCCATGCTGGAATCAGGAGCTGCACACATCGCTTCGATGGTTGCGGCATAACTTGTTGGTACTGAAACTTCAAAGCTGAGTCCTGTGGCTTCGGTGAGTGCTTCTGCAAGAACTTCACCACCACTGATGAGGGTTTGTGCTTCTGCGGATGGAACAAAGAATACTTGAATTGGATTTTCGGGTGAACCGAGGTCAGCATCTTGTGCTGATACGAAAGAAATACTCATGACGAGTACGAGTGCGAAAGCTATTCCGCGTATTAACTTCATAGTGATTCTATCTCCTAATAATTTGTACAAACTTGCACGCCACACATTTTAGCGTGTCGCCCAGAATTTAACACCCAGAATTTTAACAAATTTTGATGGATTGTGTTAAATCTTGTGGATAAATTTACTGCCAATCTGCTAATGATTGCTTAAATGTTGGGCATAATAACTAACTGAGTGTAGCTATTCATTTTTCTTTATGGCAACTAAGCCTGCATTGATGACCTCTACAATTTTATCAACATCATAGACTGCACCTGCCCAAGTGCCACCACTCGCTTGTTGGAGTGCCGCCCATAAACGGGTATCGTCTGGTAATTTAGGATGTGGATGTAAATCAGGATGGGGTGGACGCTCTGCAAAATTCACATCGTCCACAGTTTCTACAATGTTAATCTTGCCTTTGAGCTGATTGCGGTCAATTTCGATTTCAATCGTGTCGCCGTCACGGACTTTGCCGATTGCGCCTCCTGCTAAGGCTTCAGGTCCAACATGACCGATACATGCCCCTGTGGAAACACCTGAAAAACGAGCGTCTGTCACCACAGATACTGTTTTGCCCCATTTGATGTATTTGAGCGCCGCTGTGACTTGGTAGGTTTCTTCCATACCTGTGCCAAGCGGACCCCCACCAATCAAAACGAGGACATCATGCGCTTTTACAGGATTATCACTCAAGCCTTTTATGGCACGGATAGCCTCGCGCTCAGAGGTGAAAACTCTTGCTTGCCCCCTATGGCGATAGATATTGTCCTCATCTATCACGCTTGGGTCGATGGCGGTTGCCTTAATTACTGAGCCTTCGGGAGCGATATTCCCCGTTGGGAAAATGACGGTGCTACTAAGTCCCTCTTTACGGGCAACATCTGCTGACATAATGACTTTATCAGGGTCAATTTGTCCTGCACTGGCGAGTTTTTTACGCACTAACTGTCGACGTTCACTATCTTGCCACCAATCTAAGACCGTATCGAGTGTTTCACCTGTGGCTGTAAGGACATCCGTATTGAGCAGACCCATATCGCGTAGATGCAACATCACTTCGGGTACGCCTCCTGCCATAAAGACCTGTACTGTCGGGTGGTTACGTGGTCCATTTGGCAAAGCATCAACTAAACGCGGTGTGGTGCGATTGATTCTATTCCAATCATCAATGGTTGGTTGGGCTAACCCAGCAGAGTGAGCAATCGCAGGGATGTGCAAAAGCAGGTTGGTTGAGCCTCCGAAAGCGGCGTGTAGGAGCATCGCATTTTCAAGGGCATGAGGGGTGAGAATGTCTGCAAAAGTGATGCCGTCAGCGGCGAGACGTAAAAGAGCTAATGCCGAACGTTGTGCCATATCGAGCCAGATGGGTTCACCTGATGGACTGAGTGCGCTATGCGGTAAGGACATGCCAAAGGCTTCAGCAACTACCTGTGACGTTGCGGCTGTCCCCAAGAATTGGCATCCACCTCCAGCAGACCCACAAGCACGGCATCCCATAGATGCGGCATAATCTAGCGAAATCATATCATGGGCGAAACGTGCGCCAATCGTTTGGACTGTGCCAGCATCTTCTGCATCGAGGGCAGGTAAAGTAACACCACCGGGAACAATAATCGCTGGTAATTGACTCATGCCAGCGAGGGCTTGCATCGTCGCTGGTAGACCTTTATCGCAAGTAGCCACACCCATCACACCGACACGAGTCGGGAGTGAGCGAATGAGGCGACGCATCGTCATGGAGGCATCGTTACGATAAGGCAGACTATCGAACATGCCTGTAGTGCCTTGAGAACGTCCGTCGCAGGGGTCGCTAACAGTGGCTGAAAAGGGAATTGCTCCATTAGCACGGAAGGTTTCAGCGGCGGCACGGACTAACAAACCAATTTCCCAATGCCCTGTATGGTAGCCAAGCGCGATTGCCTCGCCATTTTCAGCGCGTAAGCCTCCTTGTGTACTGATAATCAGGAAGTCTGGCTTATTCAAATCCGCGGGATTCCAGCCCATACCGACATTTTGCGTCATCGCAAAGAGATTGCCACTCGGTTCATTGAGAAGGTCATCTTCGGTGATAGGGAGCTTGCCTTCGGGTGCGTTTCCAAAGAGACGTGTTTCTTCGATGTGCTGATTGTCGCCGAGAATTTGCTTTAATGTAGGTGGCATTGTGAACTCCTAATTGTGTTATTGTCATTAGTGTAACCAATGCCGATACTGTATGCTAAGGATATTATGAGTAGACCGCTGATATTTGGTTTTTTGTGCGAGATAAGCATACAATTACGTCAATTTAGTGAATCAAATTCCCATATCACTTGTACACACCCTATTTAATGTAAAAAGAGTTTTCTATGTGGAAAAGACTATTATTTTATGGCTTGCTACTGGGGGGCTTGTGGTTATTCATTACCAACTTAGCTCAGATTCAGAATGTATTTCTTATTATCTTGGCGAGTCGTTGGCACTGGGTATTGTTAGGGATTTTATGTCAGCTTAGTTATTTTCTGGGGTATGCTTTCCTCTATCAAAATATATTTCGGCTTGTTGGTGTTGATGCTGATTGGAGGCATCTATTCCCCTTGACCTTCACGACCCTATTTGTGACATTGCTTGCACCTTTCGGTGGGGCAGGTTTGGCACTCTATGTTGATGATGCCAAGCAACACAAAAAATCTGGCTTTAAGACGGCAATGGGTGTTCTTCTCGGTACGTTTATCTTTTTGTTGACCTTTTCAAGCGTGTTAGCAGTCGGGCTATATGTGTTACAGCGTGAAGATGAACTACAAGCGCACGAAATATTCGCTTCGAGTGTTGTATTTGTGATTATCGCCGTATCTATACTTCTTCTTTGGATTGGTGCAAAACATCCTCGCTTACTACATAAGCTGTTTGAGGGTATTTACAACCTCTATAATCCATTGATAGGGCGTATTCGTCCGCAATGGCAACTTAAAGACAGTTGGGTTGTAGATAGACAAAGTACAGTCCGCACATTGGGGCAACAGGTAATTGATAATCCGCTTTCATTAACACGCGGAATCGCTATTGCGTTTTTACTTCATGCTCTGCATATGGCGAGCTTATTTTGTGTGGTAATGGCATTACGGCAAACACTTACCATTGGTATGTTATTCACATCGTATTCAATTACAATGTTGCTCGTCATGATTTCTGTTGTACCGCAAGGGGTGGGTTTGGTAGAAGGGGTTCTAACATTTTTGCTAAGATCATTTGGCATAGGGCTTGAACCTGCACTCGCTATCGTAGCGGTCTATCGGACGATTTCTTTTGGTATTCCTGCTGTTATTGGATTTTTCTTATTGCGTCGCCTTAAAACATTTCAGAAAACTTAAACTTTGGAGATAATTTATGAAGCAATCGTATGGTAAGACTTCGGATGGTCAGCAAGTGGATGAATATACGCTGACAAACGCTCAGGGCATGGAGGTTAAACTCATAACTTATGGTGGCATCTTAACATCTATCCGAGTGCCTGACCGTGATGGAACACTCGATAATGTGACACTCGGCTTTGATAATCTGGCAGATTACGAAAATAAAAGCCCTTATTTCGGCAGTATTATTGGGCGCTATGGCAATCGTATTGCAGAAGGCAAATTCACCCTCAAGGGTAAAGAGTATACTTTGGCTGTTAATGATGGTCCGAATGCTTTGCATGGAGGTTTAAAAGGCTTTGATAAAGTGGTCTGGGATGCGGAAGACGTTACACGCGATAGTGTTTCAGGGGTGGTGTTATCACGGACAAGCCCTGATGGTGAGGAAGGCTATCCAGGAAATTTGGATGTGCGTGTGAGCTACTTCCTGACTGATGACAATGAAATTCGTATGGATTATTTTGCGCGTACGGATGCCACTACGATTGTTAATCTGACTAATCATGCGTATTTTAATTTACGAGGCGAGGGCAATGGGAGCATCTATGAGCATATTTTGATGCTGGATGCGGATAGCTATACGCCAGTTGATGCCACATTGATTCCGACAGGGGAGCTTGCGCCCGTAGAGAATACGCCTTTTGATTTTCGTTTGCCTAAGCAGATTGGGTTTGGGCAACGCTCTAAGCATGAGCAAATTGTGATTGCACAGGGCTATGACCATAATTTTGTGCTAAATCGTGATGAGGATGATAGCTCCCTCAAATTGGCGGCACGTATGTATGACCCTCATTCAGGTCGTATTATGGAGGTATTGACAACGGAAATTGGCATTCAGTTTTACTCGGGTAATTTCTTGGATGCGACGCTGATGGGGAGTAGCGGAAGGCTTTATCGGCAGAGTGATGGCTTTGCTTTAGAAACACAACATTTCCCTGATTCACCGAACAAGCCTGATTTTCCATCGACAGTTTTAGAGCCTCATGAAGTTTATGAATCGACGACTATTTATAAATTTGATTGCCGATGAGTGATTTTGAATTTTCCTGTTTAACAGGGCATAACAGAGAAAACAGGGAATTTTGGGCGTGAGGTAGCCGAAGATAACAGGGAAATTTTCACAGCCAAAGTTTGTAACTGGTTTGTGAAAAAGACCCTTATAATGATATTCAGTTGTTAAGGTGCTAGACAGAGTCTAGCATTTTTTGATGATGCTATGTTGTTGATATGACCGTTTATATCAACGTTGATAGTGTTAAACAAATAATAAACTATTAACAGCCTCTCGAAAGGATCTTTTTAGAGACAATCTCTTTAATTATCCGTATTTAGAATTGCAATTTGCGCCACTAGCTTTTCCTCTAATCCCAATATTTGCATTTTTGACGCTTCACTTCTTGCTTTTTCTAAACATTCTAATCCAAGAATATTATTTCCTCTCGAAATATATATGTTAGCTAATGTTACTAACGAATCGACTCGCCAAAAAAATTCTTGATCAATTGCATATTGAGTTGCATCAAGTGATATATGTAATGCATTATCTAAATCACCTTTTACCCTATAGATTTCTGCTAATTGTGTCTTTGTAAGATTTTCCCAATGAAATCTATTTCCGTTGTGATAGTGAACAATTATATCCTTCATTGTTGTAATTTCATTTTCTGTAGGAGAAATAAGACCTCTTATGAATGCTTTTATTCGTTTCGGCTTAACGCTTGTCTTTCTTCTTGGTTTTGATGCATAGCGACTATCGTATTCGTCAATTGTCGCAAAGGCATTTTCAAAGTCATTATTTCTAGTGTAAGCTATAGCTAAATCTAACAAAGTACTCTGTATACGTGATTCATGTATAAATGTTCCAGGTTGTATGTCACCTACATTTTCTCCCTTGCATAAAGAGATTGTTTGATGAAATAAACTGATAGAATCATCAATACGCCATTGTCGATATGCAATTCTACCCAAATGTCGTAATGTAATAGTGACTCGTTTAAGATCATTTGTCTTGATTCCTAAATTTAGAAGTTCATCGAACATAGGAATCGCTAAATCAAATCTACCTAAAAATGCAGTAATAGCGGCTTTATTGTTTGTTGGTGTCAATTTCCCACTACGACCAAGTGCCTCATTAATTTCGTTAGCTTTTTCATATGCTATCAATGCAGACTTTTTGTGACCAAAATGGCTAAGACCATAACCATAACCATTCCATGCAACATATTTATTAGCAAGAATTCCAATATCATCAGCCAAATTTATGCGCTTTTCTGCCATAGTTTGCCATTGAATAAAGTCATCATTTTTCCGATGTACTGCGATTATTCTGGTAAGCGCTCTATATTCCCAATCTTGTCGTTTTTCTTCCTTAGATAGATTGAATGCCTGTGTTGCGCTATCTAGAGCTTCTTCAAATTTACCTTCATTAGTGTAAGAAATATTCACGTCAATTAATGACTTAAAACGTTGTTCGGAATTGCCAATTATATTGGCGAGCCTAAATGCTTCCTGTCGCTTCGTGAGAGCTAATTCCCGATTATTTGGTGCGACAAACCTAGCTTCAATCAAAAGTAATTGAACACCATATGATCTTCTTAAATCATTTTCATTAAGCCAAATTCTTACAAACTTAATTGTTTCCTCAGTTTCATCAACAAGCCCCCACCTTCTCGCGCCATTTACAGCATCACGTAGTAATTTGAGTGCTTCGTAAGCTCTTTCTGCGACGCAATAATACTTTATGGCTTTAAGACGATTCTTTCTCTCGGGCTTCCCCGTTTGAAAACAATGTGAATCGTAGTACTCAAAATAGATGGCTAAAAACTCTTGATCTTCTATGAGACCATTGTCTACAAATAGCGTTAAGTCTTCAAATTTCGCACTCGAATCTATTTCGTTGTTTATTCTTTCATATATGGCTTGGGCTAATACAATTCCAAATCTAATATCAGGATCATCACTATTTACCGAATTGATCGATAGAATTTCTTCAATAATTGACTCACTTTCCTGAATTTGTTGTGCATCTAACGTGTTGATGAGTAATCTAAGGTACAGTCTTAAACCATGTCTGAATTTACCTCCACGAATATAATGAGCGGCAATTTCGTTATAAAAGTAAGAGGCGTTACTAGAAAGTACATTTTCAAGCTGTTGTGCCACTAGAAAATGGAGGATTTTCTTCGCCGAATTATCTAAAAACCGATCATATACGACTTCCCTAATTAAAGCGTGTTCAAAACGATAAACATTTAGATAGTCGTTAATTGTTTGATATAGTGTGTCTATTGCAGGCGTTATTAGTTTCTCATCTTTGATGAGGGAAAGAATGTATTCGCTTAACTTGTCAGGATGTATTTCTGATTGCTCTTGCAAAGTTTTTCTTATAACTTCTTGTAGAAATATTTCATCCTTGAAAGCATTCACACTTGCATGTTTTAGTACAGATCTTTTTTCTATGTCTAATGTACGAATTCGTTGTTCAATTACAACTGATTTGTTTACTAAAAATCTGTTATTTATTTCTCCATCAAAGACGAAAGATTTATCATGTGTTCGTCTATGGATCGTTCTGTCTGCATACCACAGGTTGAAAAGTTCGTGAACAAATTGTGCTTCGCCATTAGTCCATTTCTGAACTCTATCCGCTAGATCATCGGAGAATCTATTTCTTTTAAATCGGTTCTCTATATATTCTTGTACTGAGATTCCTGGAGGATTATCTGGCAAACCGTTTGATATACCAAATAGTGGAGTTGAAAAATCTGAATATTTGGGCAGTATAAGTTCTTGTTCTACTTTGCCCATGGGGTGTAAAATACCGTCATGTAATTGACGTACTTCGTTACTGCGATATGCTAAGACAAAGAGTATTTTATGTTTTGATTTAGGATTGTTTGCGAAATATTCAGATAAGTATCTGAGAATATTGATTGATGAAGCATCAGCAAACTGTAAATCGTCAAGGAAGAAACAGTATGTAAGGTTTTCATTATTAAGTCCCAATAAAAAGCGACTAATTTCGTCATTATCGCTTTCACTTATTTCTGTATCTATATCGTCCTCTTCACTTAGCGAAAGATCAAAACTTGAAACTTGGAATTCTTGTCTTTTCTGAATGGCTTCAATGAGGTCTGCATAGGTCTTAGTGCCTTCTACTACAACATCACTCCATCCACCAGTAAATGCTGTTACTGTCTTTCTTAAGAGACGAGGTGTGCGATAACGAAGTGTGGCAAACCATTCTTCTGCAATTGTTTGGGATAATCTGGAATTATCTGCTCTCAACACATAAGCAAAAGCATCATACCAAACTTGGAAAGCTTTTGTAGAACTCCAACTTATTCCCTCTGCAATGATCACTTGGCTTCTATATTCTTTTCTCAGTTTTTGCGCGAATTGTTTATAGAGGGTTGTTTTTCCTTGACCACTGATACCTGGAATTAGGACAATTTGCGGCATCCCTAGATTGGCACGTTTGAACGTATCTTCTAAGAGATTTAATTCTTTGGTTCGTGAAACAAAAGGTTGTCTTTGCATAAATAATCTCCAAGCACTCAAACGTATCTAATAGCAATTTGCAGTCACTTAGATATTACTTTGAATAGTGTAATGGTGCAATTTACTGTACATATGCTAAACTCTCGCGTCTGATTATTTTATTTGTGCCTCGCAACTAAGGAGATAACAGCATTTACTCCAAATTATTCTAGAAGAGAGTCTATAATCTGATAAAGGATATTTGCATGAATGACTACCAAAAACAGTTAAATGCCTCGCGTGAGGAGTGGGATAAAGAAGCTCCGCAATTTGATAATGAAGCTGATCATGGCTTGCGCCATCCAGATGTTCGTCAGGCATGGAAGACACTCTTACAAGAAACAATCATCCCCAGTGCTGAAAGAATCTTAGATTTGGGCTGTGGCACAGGCTCACTGAGTTTGTTATTGGCTGAATTAGGTTACTATGTCACAGGGGCAGACTTCTCACCAAAGATGTTAGACATTGCCCGAGAGAAGTCAGAGCAAGCTGGCTATGTCATCCCGTATCATGAGATGGATGCAAGCTATCCCGAATTTGAGGCAGAATCCTTTGATGTCATTGTTTGTCGGCACGTGTTATGGGCATTGCCTGAGCCAGAAAATGTGTTGAAGCGTTGGCAGAAAATACTGAAACCAAGAGGGCAGTTTGTATTGATTGAAGGCTTCTGGCATACAGGTGCTGGTTTACATGCTGATGATATTATGGGGATTTTGCCCTCTAGTATGACAGGGGCTGTGCATCATTTGAGCGGTAATCCTGATTATTGGGGTAAGGAGGTACAGGATGAGCGGTATCTTATTTCGGCGATTATGTAATGATAAGAAGGTCAATTTTGGATAAGCGGATAAGTATCCGATTAATTGGCTACGACAGGAAGTACCTGATACTACTCCACCAACAGAACTTTTGAGGGCAGAGAATCCATTTGAATAACTTTTCTGATAATTTAGGTCATATTAGAGAATGTATCAAGTCAGGTTAAATATGAGAACTATTTCACTTTAATTATGCAGTATAATAGGTGGGTCAGTTCTCTAATTCCTGTTCAGAATGAGCCATAAATGCCGTTAAAAGTCTTATCAGAATTACCATTCTATTTAACCTTTTGCCTCAGCCAAAATGAATATGTGGGATAGTTTTGATTATAGATTCTATGAGAAATCATCTGCAAGTGCCAATAGAAATCCCCCAACAAAGGCATCGCCAAGACCAACGGTGGTTGTGTTTGCTTGCTCAATTTGTACAACAGGTACGCAAACAATACTGTCATTAAGTCGGCTTTTAATTTCAGCTGCAAATATCATATGCTCTTCAGAGGGAGATAAGCTATCAATTTCTTGATAATTTTGCAGTGTAAAGTCATCCCCAAAGCAGTAACGTGTCGTTGCAAGGCGTGTACCCACACGAAGAGACTTTGAAAACCGACTAGCATTGTCTCCATAAGCTAATGCCCAATGCTTTGTATGCACAACGATGGTAGATATAGGTATTTGTACTGCAAGTTCATCCAGTGCGCCTATGACTTGTGATGCGTCCAATAAATTTATTTTCCTATTCAGATACCCTTGCAGTTCATCTTCATTGAGGCTGAAAATATCAATTTTTTCTCTTAGATTTTGGTAAATCAACTCACTAAAATGGGAGATAAAATAGCCCGCATCTTCATAGAATACAATCACATCTTCTGGCAAAAGTTCCATCATGCGCGAAAGCGATTCGATTCTCTGCATGAGGAGTGTTTCATCCTGCATCGCATTGAATCCAGAAAGCAACAGAACATCTGCATCTATCATTAAATCAGCGAAGTCCTCATTGAGCTTCATGCGAATGTTATCTGTATCACTATGATAAATTAAGCGGTTGGCTTGACTAGCGCAAATGTCAATATCATTAGCTCTGACGCAGGTATCTTTACCAAATTGCACAATCAGATGAGGATAAGAAGTCTCTTCGCTATTACTACAAACATAGGGGTTATCAGGGGGGAGGAGTTGGCGAACATGGTCATTCAATGTAACGAGATGCTGTGAGGCACGGTATCCGAATTTGTGCATGACGATAGCGGCACGGACAGGCGTTCCACCAAGCGTAACTTTATTTTCAAAATTCAGAGAAAAATCTTCAATAACGGTTGAGCCTACGATAAATCTTTCGCCACCACTACTGTCTTGGAGGAAAGCCAAGATTGAAACGACCAAATCACGCTCTGAATTAATGATGATATGCGTATCCAACTCATTTTGCTGGATGTTATATTTGCTGATGAAATGCTCAAAAATCGCAGAATCCCATTTGATTTCGTAATCAATATTATTGCCAAATCCCAACGCAATCTTCGGGTTCATCAATCATTTCCCTGATTATAAGTCTAAATCAATTAAGGGAGAAACTTCGCTCTCCCTTAATTGTTACTACAGTTTAATAGAGGTCAGCTTTACCTGCGGCATCAAAGAGTTTGATTTTATGATGAGCAACTTCTTTCATAGCATCGACACATGCAGGATAAAATGTAAGAGGTTCGTAGCGTTCAGGGTCTGCTAAAAATTCACGGCACTTTATATAGAACGCAGATTTAATGTCACTCGAAATATTGATTTTGTTGATACCTAGCTTCACGGCGCGAGCAATTTCTTCATCAGGGTTTGCAGACCCACCATGTAATACAAGTGGAATATCAACTCGTTCAGCAATTTCTGCAATTAAATCGAGTTTCAATTCAGGTTTCTTATCTTTAGGATAAATTCCATGTGCTGTACCTACTGCAACAGCTAAGGTATCGACCCCTGTAGAATTGACGAAAGTTTCTACATCATCAGGATTAACATAGATAATTTCTTCTGTACCTGCTTCAGCATCTGCTCCTGTTGTTCCTATCGTCCCGAGTTCACCCTCTACGGAAACATTAACGGTGTGAGCAATGTCAACAGCTTGCTTGCTGATTGCGATATTTTCTTCAAGTGGTTTGGTTGAGGCATCAATCATTACAGATGTAAAGCCAGCTCGAATCGCTTTCATAATTTGTTTAATAGACGCACCGTGGTCAAGATGAATACAAACAGGCACAGACATATTGTTTGCTTCCTCAATGGCGGCTGTGATGAAAGCAGGGCGAACAAAATCAAATTCGTCTGGATGAATTGCAAATATAACAGGGGAATTCGTTTCTTGAGAGGCTTCTATCACGCCACGTAGCAACATACTATTACTAATGTTGAAGGCAGGTACAGCGAAGTGATGCTCATGGGCTACAGCGAGTAAGTCTCTCATATTTAATAACATATAGGTGTCTCCAATTCTTTAAGGTTGGTTATGGGTTGAGTAAATTGATATAAATCTCTTGGATTTAACTGCTATTTTTAACCTTTAATCGCTCCTGCCGACATCCCAGCAATGAAGTACCGTTGGAAAAGTAGGAAGAGAATGAGGACGGGTAATGATCCAAGCACACTCATCGCCATCATTTGATTCCATTCAAAAGAATGTTGCCCCATGAGCAACTGAATACCTACAGGAACAGTTCGCATATCGTTGGTTCGGGTTAAGGTCAGCGCGAACAAGAATTCATTCCAAGCGAGCATAAATGTATATACTCCGACGGAAACAATACCGGGTAGGGAAATAGGAACGAGTATTCTCCATAATGTAGTGAAACTGCCTCCACCATCAATCATGACAGCTTCGTCTAATTCGCGAGGTAGGGTATTGAAATAACCTGTCATCATGATGATAGCATAGGGCAGAGTAAACACCATATAGGTTAAAATCAGAGCCCAATAGGTGTTGTAGAGTTGAAGCCAAACAATCAGCCCAAAATATGGAATCATCAGTGTAATGGGTGGAACAGACTGTACACCGATGATGATTAAATTTAGTATATTCTTGAATTTGAAGTCATATCTACTGAAGCTGTAGCCTGCGAGAATCCCTGTGAACACGGTAAAGAGCGTCACTAAAATAGATATTAGATAACTATTGAAGAAGAAACGCCGTTGTTGTGTACTGCTAATAACCTTTGTATATGCGTCTAGCGAGAAGGTCTCATCAACTAAACGTGGCGGGAATGCAAAAATTTCTGTATTTGATTTGAAAGAAGATGCTACCATCCAGAGTACAGGGAGAGCCGCAAATAGGGAGCCAATAATAAGAACAAAATAAATTATTATTCTTGCAAATTCAATTTTGCGAAGCCAATTCATTATTTTACTCATTTGCCGACCTCTGATTTCTTACATAAAATACGGCAACAAAACTAGATAAAAGTAATGTGATTATTGCAATTGTTGATGCCAGAGAAAATTGATTAGAACTGAAAGCTGTTTTATAAGTAAATGTACTGAGTACCTCAGTGGCACGAATAGGTCCGCCACCCGTAGTCATCCAAATTAGGGTGAACTGATGGGTAGTCCATATAAAATCAAGCATGCCTAGACTGATTATGATTGGTTTTAGTTGTGGTAGTGTGATATGCCGAAAAAGTTGGTAGTTATTTGCGCCATCTACTTTACCAGCATTGTATAGATCGTCAGGAATCCCCTGTAGTCCTGCGAGGAAACTAACCATATAGAATGGATACCCTGCCCAAATATTGATAAATGTAACTGATGCTAATGCGAGTTGTCGGGAACTCAACCATTCAATTTGTGTACTAGCTAGTCCTAACTCAAGTAATATAAAATTGACGACTCCGTTTGGATTAAGAAGTAGTCGCCAAAGGATGGCGATAATTGATGCTGTAAATACCCAAGGTAAAATATAAATTACGCGAAAAATTGCCTTTGTAATTGGGTCGATGAGCTTCGTATTCAGGAGTATTGCAAAGGATAAGCCAAGAATAAAATGCCCAATAACGCTTACAATTGATAAGATAAGAGTGTTGGTAAGGGCTTTTAGAAACACATTGTCTGTAAGAATTTCTATATAGTTACTCAACCCTACAAACGACGGTGCATCGCGTGTGATGATAACATTATCCATTAGCGAATAGTAAAAAACAGTCACGATTGGAATGAAAGATAATAAGGCTAATAAAAGAAGTGTTGGCGATAAATAAATAAATGGGGTTGCTTGTTTTCTTATTCGTTGCCAGAAATTGTTTTGCACGCTTGGGTTTTTAATTTTTGCCATTGGAGCAGAGTCCTTTTTTGTACTTAATGAGGACGGTTGCAAGGCTATTATACCTTGCAACCATCACGCTTATATTCAAACGTTCAAGAACTAGCACTTACTCAAAGTCATCCATCCATGCTTCTTGAGCATTAGCAAGGAACTCTTCCAGAGTAAGGTCGCCATCTAAGTAAAGCTGGAATTGCTCATCGAATTCACGCATCAAGTTTTCTGCCACTGGTAAACCAACGAATTCGTTTGCAAGATAACCATTTAAGAAGACTTCAAAAGCATCTGCAAATAGCTCATCTGATTCAACGAAGTCTGGTGTAGAATTGACATTACCGGGGAAGGCATTTGCGATTGATGATAGGCGCGAATTTATTTCAGCACTCATCAAAAATTCAATGAGTTTCCACGCTTCTGCTTGATGTTCACTATTTTCAGCAACACCAATACCCCATGATGCGTATGGTAGACCGCGTGCACCATCATAACCATCAACGGCAGGTAAGGCAGTAATTGCGAAGTTCAAGTCTGGGTTACGTTCACGAATCAAGTTGATGTGGGCAAGTGAGTCAACCATCATACCCACACGTCCGTTTGTAAACTCTTCAACTTTATCTTGTTCGCGCATCGAGAAACTACCGGGGGCAATCACACCAGCATCATACATCGTTTGGATGAATTCCATCGCACTCGTTACATCTTCGTTGTCTACGAGGTTTGGTAGTCCATCTTCCATCATGCTGCCGCCACTTGCCCAGACCCACGACATGACATCATTTTGAATACCATTAGGTTGCTCCATAGATAATGGAAGTACCCAACCATAGACATTGTCCTCGGTATTTGTAGTAAGTAGGTTTGCTGCTTCAGCGAATTCACTACGTGTGGTAGGTGGATTCTCAATACCTGCGGCTTCCATGAGGTCGAGGTTCACGAATACAGGATAGACGAAGTTGACCACTGGAATCATATAGGTTGCGCCTTCAAGCTGAATTTGTGCTGCTAACTCGCTATCATCATATCCTGCTTCACTCATCAGATCGGTTAAGCTAGCAAGAGAACCTTGCTGAACAAAATCATTCACCCAAGCACCATCAAGCCCAACGACATCTGCCATTGTGCCAGTTGCTGCACCAGCAACGGTTTGGTCACGGGTTGAAGAATAAGGTCCACTAATTAATTCAACAGTGATACCCGGATTTTGCGCTTCAAACTCATCCATCAAAGCCCTGAACTCACCTTCAGGAAGTTCTGGTTCCCACCACTGTGCGAATTCAAGGGTGACATCTGATTGTGCCATGAAGACACTGTTAGACATGAGAAAAACAAAAACAATTATCAATATACTCGTAATTTTTTTACTCATAATTTAATATCCTTTAAATTATATATAGGTTGAACTAAGCGAAATAATAGAACCGTCTGATGTGATTTTTCTCTCTAATGTGATCGATAATCCTCCTTTATATTGTGTGTAATTAATATTTACGGTGGTTCGTTGCTCGTGATGTTTTCGAGACTGCTTGAACCATTGCATCGGAACGCTCTATGCAAATACCCACGAATAGAGCCTCCGCGAGTGCCAACATTGCAAGGTGTGAATCCAACTGCTCTTCACGGAATTGACTGATACGCATCGCCGTGATTAAACAATAATCACTATGGCGTGTAAGAGGTGATGCAGAATGATTGGTGAGACAAACGGTTTTAGCGCCTTGTTCTTTCGCCAACTTAAGGGCATGAACTGTATCTTTTGAACTGCCAGTCCGTGAAATACCTATTGCAACATCCTCAGGTGTGACAAGTGAGGCATACATCGCTTGCATCGTGGGTTCGATTGCAAAACGACTCAATAGCCCGATTTTAGTTAAGCGAAAATCGAGATCCATCGCAATCGGAATGGCATTACCTGCCGCGAACAATACAATCTGACGACTGTTACACAACAATTGCACGGTATCTTCTAAGACAGACAAATCTAAAATATTGACGGTATCTTCCAGAGAACGTAAACCAAGTGTCAAAACTTTTTGTATGGCTGTTGCAGGGTCATCTTCGGGTTTCAAATCTTCATGGACAATTGACATTGGCGAAACAATATCTTCTGCCAGACTGATTTTTAGTGCATGAAATCCAGAAAAACTGAGTGCTTGTGCAAAACGGACAATACTCGCTTCACTAACACCAATCCGTTCTGCTAATTCCGTGATGGTGTGATTGATAGTCTCTTTTGGATAATTGAGAATAAAACGCCCAACCTTCTCGGTTGTGCCTTTTAGCGTTGGGAGTGCATTGGAAATGATGGAGAGAGTACCACGATGTTCATTAATATCGGTCACCATTTTCAAATTCACCTCGTTTATGAAAATTATTTTCACAATTAAACCATTTATGAAAATTTTTGTCAAGAAGTTCATTGATATGAAAATTATTTTCACTTTTCATATGGTGTGAAAAACATATAAGTTTCGTCAAAACATGAAATAATATTGTATGAAAGACGTGATGGTAGAGCAGGCGAGACTAAAGTTTAGACAATATCAATCTTGAGGTATTGGATTGAAGACAAACAGCTTTCATAATCTATATCTATGTTGCTTCCTTAATCTGGGTCATGGTATAGGGCAATATGGTGATTGTGAAATAACACAAAAAGGGGAGATGGAGCTTAAAACAATAAGACTATTATGCTTCAAGGAGTTGTGGTGTAATGCTCTTTAATAAATTAGGATGGAAATAGATTTTTGTGCGAGCAAGGGTTTTAACTGTTTTCCTATGCAGGGCGACCACAGAGTTGCCCTTCTATCTACTTTATAGTTTTGTACTGTCAATAGAATAGCAGATACTTTATGCAGACGACATTTACAGATGCAGAAAGCAAACATCAATTTGAGCAGGTCGCGCAACAATTGCCGATGGCTGTGGCAATTCTTGACCGTGATTTGCGTTATATCTTCACCAATGAACGCTGGTTGTTGGATTTTCATCTTGGGCAGGAGTCCTTGATTGGAAAAAACCATTATGATGTGTTTCCTGAAATTAGCGAAGATTGGAAAGCAATCCATCAGGCGTGCCTCGCTGGAGAAAGCCATACCGATGAAGAAGTCGCCTTCCAACGCTTGGATGGCTCAATTGATTGGTTGCGACGTGATATTCGCCCATGGTATCGAGATGATGAGTCTGTCGGGGGCTTAATCATGTATATCAGCATCATTAATGAGCAGAAAAAAGCCCGTGATGAATTGCAAGCCGAGCGTTGGTTTTTACGGCAGGTCATTGACCTTAATACCAGTTTTATTTTTGCTAAAGACATTAATGGACGATATACATTGGTCAATAAAGCCCTTGCCGATTGGTATGGGTCTAAACCCGAGGAAATGGTTGGTAAATATGATGAAAACTATAATTCTCAGCGTCATGAAACCGAAAATTTTAGACGTGATGACTTGGAGGTTGTGCGCGAACGTAAGACGAAATTTATCCCCGAAGAACCTGTATCCAGCGCAGAAGGCACAACACGTTGGTATCAGACAATAAAAGTTCCACTTATCTCAGGCGATGGTGACAGTGTGCAATTGTTAGGGATTGCAACCGATATTACCGAACGCAAACATGCCGAAGAGCAATTGCAAAAATTAGTTATCCAAGAGCAAGAAGCGCGTCAGGTTGCTGAAACAGCCTCTAAAATGAAAGACCTCTTTCTGGCGAACATGAGCCATGAATTACGGACACCACTCAATGCGATTATCGGGTTTCTGCGCGAGATGATGTATAGTCAACAACTTGACCCTGATAATACGCATATGGCAGAACGCTGTTTAGCCAATAGTAAACGCTTAAACCTGATGGTGAATAGTGTGTTGGATTTATCGCGCTTGGCTGTGGGTAGCTTGGAATTGGTCATTATGCCTGTGGACTTGAATGAATTGGGGCATTATATTCACGAAGATTTGTCAATTCAGGCGAAGGAAAAAGGCTTACAATTTGAGCTAGAGATTGACCCCAAGTTGCCGAAAATGATACAGCATGATGAAGAGCGTCTGACGCAAATTATTTCCAATTTACTGGTTAATGCGATTAAATATACCAGTGAAGGGCAGGTTAAATTAGCCCTGAAACAAGTAGCTGATAAATTAATTATTGAAGTTGCAGATACAGGCATCGGCATACCTAGTGAGATGCAAAGTGCGATTTTTGAAGACTTTACCCAAGTGCAAAAGCAGGCACAAAATCAGGGGGTTGGATTAGGCTTGTCGATTGTGAAGAATTTGACTGACCTTATGAATGGGCGTGTGATTTTAAAGAGTGAACCTCATGATTACACTATTTTTACGGTCGAATTGCCCCTTAATTTGCAGGATGATGGAGATATAAACCATGGCTAAGTCAGTGCTGATAGTCGAAGATGACCCCGATGGGCAAGAGTTATTGGCGAGGATGTTGTTTCGTGCCAATATTTCTGTCGAACTGACCAGCACCGCCGAAGATGCTTTACAGATTATCTCGCTACAGGAACATGCGATTGCTGTTATCGACCTTGCTTTGCCCGGTATGGATGGCTTTGCATTGCTCAAAGCAATTAGAGCCAATCCTGCTATAAAAGCCCTACACTGTATCGCTATTACAGCTTTTCATACCCCTAGTTTACGGCAACGGGTGATGGAAGAGGGCTTCGATAGTTATTTTGCAAAACCGATTGATGACCGTCGCTTATTAGCTTCTATTCAAGAAATTTTTGACGCGCAACATGAGTGATTTCACAGTCGCCATTATGGCAGGTGGCAAAAGTTCCCGTATGGGACGCAATAAAGCCCTCATCAAAATCGGTCAGCAGACGATACTTGAGCGCATCATTGAACGAACGGCTGATTTAGGACAATATCAAACTCTTCTCGTTACGAATACACCAGAGGTTTACGCTGACTTTGGCTTAGATATGGTCAGTGATGTGCTACCTGATTGTGGCGCATTAGGGGGGATTTATACGGCACTTCATTATAGTATCGTTCCGTATACTGTCGTGATTGCCTGTGATATGCCTTTTGTATCGGCGGATGTGTTGCGCTTGATGCTATCTTATCGGGCGGATTATGATGCTGTTGTGCCGACTGTTGGGGGGTATCCGCAGGGATTACATGCTATATATAACCAGAGTTGTTTAACCTCTATTCGTCAACGCCTTGAATTAGGCAAACTCAAAGTGAGTGCTATCTATGACAATTTGCGTGTAAAGTATCTGAATGAAACAGCGATTGCTCCCCTTGATAAGCAGGGTCTGGCATTGAGCAATATCAACACGCCTGACGATTTAGAGAAATTAAAAGCAGATATTTAACTTCTAATAAGCTACCATCACTCATCAAACTTGTAGACGCGGTATGCAATGAGTTCGGGTGGTAAGGATAGCTCAAGTGCAATTTCACCGTCGGCGGTAACCTCTGTGACATTTGAACCACTCGGGCTAGCACTGCCCCAACCAATGAGCGTATTGCCATTCTCTAAGCGTTGGACAGACCCCATTGCCCCTGCACTTCGTCCGTCGGGGTCAGTGAATGACCAGACCAAAGTAGCGGTTAGATTTTCCTCATCGACTTCATACTCTACGGCACGGGCTGGATGATTTTGAGCATTACTGCCATTATCGAATAAGAGAATATTGCTGTTTTCTAAAACCTGCACATGATGTTGCCCGACAAAACCTGCATAGGGGTCATCAATGAAGGTGAATTGATTGTTACGTGAGCCTTGCCCACCCATGCGCCAGATAATGTCGCCTGTTTCGTAGTCAATCTTGATAATTTCATTGAAGCGTCGTGCTGATAAAATGATGTTTCCATCTAAATCTACCGTGAAGGCATTGACGTGGCTATAGGAGACAGCATTAGGTGGGGTGTTGGTGAGTTCATCGAGATTGACTGTATCATCATAGGCAAAATGCTCCCAACTGCGCCATTCCCAGACAATATTATCGTTTTCATCGAGTTCTTGTATTACCGCTTCGGAGACTAAGGCTTCTCTATCGCCACCGTATTCACTTAAATCTGTGGTGATGAGTGGTTGCGAGAGAAGCATCACATGTCCATTATCCAAATAGAGAAATTCGTGTGATTGGGTTGGGAATTCACCTTGAACGGTATATTCACGGATGATATTGCCCTCGTCATCAACCATGCGCCAGATACCGTTATTGGATGCGCCACGTCCTGCACCATTTTCAGTGAAAGCGAAATAATAGCGTAAGCCATTGGACGCACGTCCGAAATTGAATACCCGTCCGATAGATTCTTGGTAGACAAAGTTGCCTTCATTATCTAGCAGAAGCAAATGACGGGGCGCTGGATTAGGTTCTTCTAAATTTCGACGGAGCGTTGCGATATAGATATACCCATCTGAGGGGTTATTGACCGTGTCTATAGTGATGGTAGGGAGGTCGTCTTGGGCTTGAATGGTTATGCTGGTGAATAAGATGAGCAGTATAATCAATTTTCGCACGGGTATCATCTTTGCGTTAAAAATAGGCGGATATATAAAGATAAAGGTTATTGTATATGAAAATGCGTGTCGCGCTACTCACTGAGCCAAATGGTCAATTCACAATTGAAGAAGTCGAGCTAGCCCCGCCAAAAAAAGGTGAGGTCTTAATCAAGATGGTGGCGAGTGGGGTTTGCCATAGTGATTGGCATGTTGCTACTGGGACGACCAATCATCCTATGCCTGTGATTACGGGACATGAAGGGGCAGGCATTGTACAGGCTATTGGGGAAGGGGTGACGCGCATTAAGGTTGGCGACCACGTTACATTAAGTTGGACACCTGATTGTGGTGAGTGTTTTTATTGCCGACGAAATCAGCCGAATTTGTGCGAGACTTATACCGAGCCGATTTGGGCGGGGGTGCAATTAGATGGGACATCCCGAGTCACATGGCAGGGCGAGATGGTCTACATTTATAGTGGCTTAGGGACATTCGGGGAGTATACGGTTGTGCCTGAACAGAGTTGTATCCCGATTGATAAATCTATCTCGCTGGAAGTGGCGGCATTGGTCGGTTGCGCTGTGGCAACAGGTGTTGGGGCGGCAATGTATACGGCAAATGTTAAACCAGCTGATAGTGCGGTGGTTTATGGGATAGGAGGTATCGGCTTGAATATCTTGCAAGGGGTCGCTCTCGCGGGTGCAACACGCATCATTGCGGTCGACACTGCTCCTGAGAAAGAAGCCTTAGCGCGTGAATTTGGCGCGACTCATTTCCTTGTAGCTGGGGATGATACTCTGGAAAATATTCGTAATTTAACGGGCGGACGTGGGGCAGAGCATGTTTTTGAGGCAGTGGGTTTACCTGCTATTCAAGAAGTTGCCTTAGAAGCGGTGCGTCCGGGTGGGATGCTGACTTTAGTGGGCTTATCGGCAATGGGGACAGGCACGAATTTACCGGGCGCAGTCATCACACGGACTGAGAAAACAGTCAAAGGCAGTTATTATGGCTCGGTGAGTCCGCAAAGAGATTTTCCTCTATTTTTGGAGATGTATGAGCAAGGTAAGCTCAAACTGGATGAACTGATTGGCAAACGCTATCGTCTTGATGACATCAATGAAGCATATGCGGAAATGCTAACAGGTAAAATCGGGCGGGGGATTATTGTTTATGACTGAGCAATCCTATGAGGTTATTCACACAATAGAGGATGGCATTGAGCGTGTTGTCTATCGTCCACATGAGAAACGCTATGATACGCCGATTGTTATGCAACACGGGATGTGGCATGGTGCGTGGAGTTGGGAAACATGGCAGATTACTTTAGCAAAATTAGGCTGGGAAAGCCATGCTCATAGCCTTCCTGGTCACGGCAAATCTCCAGAACAACGCTCTATTCGCTGGTGTACTTTGGGCTATTATCTTGATTTTTTACGGGCAGAAATTGAGCGTCACCCTGTTTTACCAATACTAATGGGGCATAGTATGGGAGGGGCATTAGCACAATGGTATATGAAAAAAGTCGCTGACCATTTACCTGCCATCGTTCTCGTGGCTTCGTGGAATTCACACGAAATGCAAAGTGCCTCATTGGCATCTGCCGTGCGTGACCCAATTGGATTACTGAATGGACTCGCTGATTTAACGGCATCATCCTATGTATTGCGAAATCCGCAGGTAGCCAAGCAGATGTTGATTTCAGATAATGCCATAATGACTGCTGAAGAATTACATGCACAATTAAATGGCGAGTCATTGTGGGTTTTATTGCAATATAATCCGCTCCAATGGCAACCTTTACGCCACCCGAAAACACCGCTCTTATGGATACTGCCTGAAAGAGATGGTGCTGTTTCGCCGTATACGCAACGACGCTCGATTAAGTTTTATGATGCGGATGTCATCTCGGTTGAAGGGGCAGGGCATAATGTGATGATGGAGAAAAATCATGAGGAGATTGCGCGTCAAATTCATGATTGGCTGGTGAGCAAGACAACCTAGGCACAAGTTTTACCAAAATAAAAAGAGACTACGAAAATAGTCTCTTTTCTTTATAGCTTTAGATGTTGTGTCCACTTAATCAAGAAGGTTGGATACATTCTTAATCCGTTCTGACATTGCGCTCATTACTTGAGTCGCGAATGTAGGGGTTTCTTGAACGAGCCACAAAAATTGGTGACGATCCATTGCGGATAAGGTGCAATCGGTAATGGCAATCGCGGTTGTGGTATATGCCTCATGACCGAGCATAATATCTTCGCCTAAAATACCACCTGCTTCAACGGTATCGAGCGTGAGACCTTTGTGAACAACTTGTACACGTCCTTCAAGGACACCATACATATGGTCACCCATATCGCCACTATTAAAAATGACATCACCAGCTTTGTATTCGACCACACCATTGCGTGTTTTGAGATAATTAACTGCAACCATCACAGTCTCCTTTAAATTTTCAGCACTCTTATGTTAAGAGATTTAATCTTTATTTAACATAATTATAAACTAATTTTGCTGAGTTGTAAAATAAATGATTGCAAAAATTATGTTAAGAAAATATAAGAGGGTGGTTCGTGGTTGTGATTAAGATGAGGAAGCGCAAACCATTAGATTATGCGTTAGGAAGCAATTGGGTTTTCGGCAAAAAGTCAGTTATTTTGTTAATTTTATGCTACGCGGATACGAAAATTATCTTTGATAAAATAAGTTAGAAATAGATTGAGGGGTAAGGGCAGACCGTCGGTCAATTGCCATCAGGTTAAGCCCTTATGAATTAAGCGATAAAGAGTGGAAGGCGCGGTCTCAAGGGTTTGTTGTCGAGCGAGTTTGAGAAGTGCCTTCCTGAGCCGAGTAGCCCAAGCATCTAAGCCATACCAATCATGTCGAATCACGCGATATAAGTCTTGCAGGTGACGACGGAGCCTATCAATAGTGCGAAAGAGACTGGTTTCTAAAGAGTTAAGCCATCGAAGTAGTGCAAAAGACTGTTGAGATAAAACAGCTCCAATGAGTGTGACAAGGAGTTGACAGAAGACCCGTTCGCGTCGCCAATAATCCCCTGTTTCAATGTTGAGATAGGATTTCCATGACTTAAAGATGAGTTCAATTTGCCAACGAATACCAAAGAGTAGGCGGATGTCATCTGCTGTCCAGTCAGCAGATAAGTTGGCAATGAGAACATGCCACGCACACAAGATTAAAGATTGTTGAGAAGGGGTATAGCCAGCTTTTTTCGCACGTTTTTTCAAGGCACGTCTCTTGGAGGAAGCAACTTGCTCTGGCAGACGAAAGGCAACGACACGCAAAGGATGACGGACTTTGCCACCCACAGCGAAGTGAGCCTCAAAGTAATCTACCCTTGAGCTAAGCAAGTGCGAAGCTAAGTCAACTCGGACATCAGCTTGCCCATCATATAAAGCAACCTGAGAGTGCAAAGGTAAGATAAAATAAGCACCTCGTTCATCCATTTGTTGCAAACGTTCTTGCTTAAAGTAGCCTAAATCACAGCAGATGAGCGTGTTTGTTTCTGCCTGACACAAAATACCTGCATCAGTCTGGTCAGGACTGTTACCACTGCTCAGGGCTAGGTGACTAAATTGTGCTGTTTTATATTCATAACCCAATTGGATTTTGATACTGCTATGTCCTTTACGACTGCCAGCAAATAAATCTTTGAAAATCGGACTGAGTGCGATATAGGTACTGTCATACAAAATCACGCGCTCAAAAGCATCTAACTTCGTTGCGGGTAAGCTAGCCACTTCAATTCCACGCGCGATGCTTTGTTGTAATACCTCATACAATAACATCGCTAAACGACCTGTTAAACGTTCATCCAAACTACTTTTTGTGATTTCACAGCCCAAATCGTATGCCACATCAACCCATGTTGACAGACTCACTTTACCCTTTTCTAAACAGCCTAACACTAAACTTTGTACCAACTGTTCAACACTCAGTTTGCGCTGTCTTTGGCTACTTTGCACTAATCGCTCTGCTTCTTGCACTAACTCACTCAATACGACCTGCCATTGCTTCCCTAATTTGGTACACTTTGCTTTAGACATGATACGCTCTCGTCTTTTCTTTTTCTCAACTTGAGCATATCATGTCTTCTCAATTAATCATCCCTTATCCTGACGTGTATTGACCGACGGTCTGCCCCTACGAGCGCGACTACACAGGGTTCACCCTTACAGATTTTTATTGCTTTGTATCTTTGAGAATTTAAAATGAGAAGACTAAACCATTTGTCAGCATTTTGCGAGTTAGGCTTCCCAGTTACGGACTTTCTCTGTTTCGAGTAATTCTTGAGGGGATTGTTCGAGATTATCATACCAAGTTTTGAGGCGTTGCAAGCCTTCACCCATACTGATTTGAGGTTCAAAGCCCAATAGTTCGCCAGCTTTTGAGCTATCTGCATAGAGGCGCAAAACATCGCCCGGACGGGGGGCATCATGGATGATTTCAGCATTAGGATTGCCAACCACTGTTTTAATTGTTTCAGCGAGTTCATTGACAGTAATCTCGTGGTTGCTTCCAATATTCACTGTCTGACCGATTGCATCATCACTTGTGCCAGCGAGCAAAATACCGCGCGCCGTATCTTCAACATAGGTGAAATCGCGTGTTTGTGTGCCATCCCCAAAGATGACCATAGGTTTGCCAGCCATTGAACGCAATAAAAATTTCGGTATCACTTCGCCACTATCGCCTTCATGATGGCTACGGGGTCCGAAGGCATTAAAAGGACGGACAACTACCGTTGGATAATTGTAGCTTTCATAAAATGCACGGGTGTAGCATTCACCTGCTAGTTTTGATGCCCCATATACTGTCATAGGATAGGTGGGGTGTTCCTCAGTCATCGGGACAGTTTTTGCTGTGCCATAGACTTCACTTGTACTCGTATAGACAAAACGACCAACGCCGACTTCACGAGCAGATTGTAATAAATTCAGGGTCGCTGTTGCATTGACTTCATGATTTTCGAGTGGTGCATGGAGTGAATGGCGTACTCCTAAGCAAGCCAAATGAAAGACAATATCCATATCCTCCATAAGTGCTTTCATTGAATCAGCTTCACGAATATCGACACGGTTTAAGGATAAGTTTGGATTGTCGCTCAGGTCGTCCAGATTTTCACGCTTGCCGTTGACCAGATTGTCGGCGACACGGACAGATGCTCCTGCATCCAATAATAGGCGCACAAGCATCGAACCAATAAACCCTGCTCCACCTGTGACTAATATTGTTGAGCCATTAAGATTTTGCATTTTTATTCCTCATAAAGTTTCGTTGTCATAAAATGGATTATACGAGTTAGTGGTTATCACTGAGAGGGTGAAACAAAAAACCTCTCCTGATAAAGAAGAGGCTTCTGAGATATTTCGGATGTGAAATTAAAATTGAAAATCAAGGTTAGTATATATTGATTTTGCTTTCCCCCTCTACCTCTAGCCCCTTCTCCCACCAGTGGAGAAGGGGAACTGAGCTACCCTTAAAGTCTTTCTCCCATCAAGGGAGAAAGATTTAGATAGAGGGTGATTGTTATTTTGTGCTGATAACTCGTGTACCAGCGAAAATATCGTGCCATGCACGTTTTTCATCATCGAATAATGCCCAGATGTAACCCAGTGCAAAGAACATACCACTGACATAATATCCAACTGCACGAATGAGCGCGTCAATGTCACTGAGTTGGCTACCGTCGGCTTTGACGACACGCAAGTTCATAATTTTCTTGCCTGGTGTCTGCCCATCTTGGCGTGTCCAGAAATACCAATTGTAGAGAATACCGACCAAGAAGCTAATGCCACCACCGACTTCGCCACCTGCACCGAACAAGATACTGGTGATAATGCCGAGGATAATGCCATCAATTGCAATCGCCACAAAACGTGTACCGACATCACCTAATTCGTAACCCATACCAACTTTTAGTTTTTCACTCATTGAGATTAACTCCTGCCTTTTTAACATTCTAACTATCTATACGTGAGTTCATCAAGAAAGTTGTGCATTTTTACGACTTTTTATATTAAGTACAATCCCACTACTTCTTATGTTTATTTTGCGGATGGCAAGGATGTAGTTTTACAATTAAACACGGAGTATAAATAGAGGTTTATTTTCACTTTTTAACCCCTATCCCCAACCCTTTCCCCATGCGCCTCGTTCCTCACCTGTGGAGAAAGGGAGCAGTTGAGTCCCCTCTCCGCAAGGGAGCTTGCGAGTGCCGAGGGGAGGGGATACTTGGGGAGGGGTTGAGAAGACAATTCAGAATAAATATCTATCCCATAATCTCCGTCCTAATTTATTAAACTGCATGATGCCATCCCTACATAACTCCTCATTTTTTAGGCATTCATGTAGGGTGGAGACCTCAACCGCTTAAAATGATGACAAAACTTTTAGGTTGTATTTAACCTATTAAATGATAATTTCCCTCTAGGCGACTATCCAGCCAATTTATTTTACCATCTTTCATAACGGCATCTTCTTCGAGTTGAATTCGTACGGTTTGGTTATCCCATTCAGGGATTTCTTTGCGTAAATTTAGTTCAATTGAGTAGACAGTGCTATCATAGACTGGGTAATCTCCGCGCCCTTTTACACCACCTTGTTGATCCCATAAGCCGATGGTTGGTCCTGCGGCATGACCATGAAAGCCAAGTGGATGGCTATAGATTTGAGCGTTCATCCCAAAAATCTGTGCTTCATTGAGTGTATTTTTTAAGACTTCATTGCCTGTATCGCCGACTTTCATATGGCGGAGGTGAATATCTTGCAGATGATTGGTATCACTCAAGGCAGCTTTTAAGCCTTCAGGAGCATCTTTTTCATTTGGTTTGAGGACATAGGCATGTTGTTGCTGGTCGGTGGCTAATCCAAGGTAATAAAAGCCAACATCACACCAGAGCAAATCACCAGGTTGGATGAGTTTACGTTTAGGCTTTTGTAGAAATTCAAAACTTTGACCAGGTGCTTGTAATTCGCAACTTGGATGAAACCATGCTTTTAAGCCCATCTCGTGCATTTTCTGGCGCATATACCAGATAACATCATCTGTCGTGGTAACACCTGCTTGAATAACTTTATTAGAGAAGGCTTCTGCAATAAGGGCATGTCCCATCTTAACGAGAGTAGGGTAGGCGGCAAGTTCACTATCGGTGCGTGTTTCGAGCCATCCTACAGCTAAATCTGATGCGCTAGAACAGCGTTTCATATATTCTTCGCCGAGTGCTTCATTCAAATTTGAGGCAAGCGCATAGCTGAGACCATCCCCAAAGGCAAAGGTGTCTGAATAATTGACTCCAATTTTCTGAGGGTCGCGTTCTTTAATAAGGCGTGTAAGACATTCCCATTGCCCTTCTTTATCGGGATTCCATTGCGTCTCGAAGAATTTACCTTGCCCGTAACGGTCTACGCTAAAACGTTCAACTGTACCGTCGTCTTTCTTAGCAAAAACTAAAATTGTGAGTCGTCTTGCGCCCATTGACGTCGCTGGTAACATCGACATGAGAACAGGGTCTTCATTGTATTCATTGCAAATAATCAACCACATATCAAAATCGGAGCGGTTCATCACCATTGGGATAACAGTTTCAAGGCGTTCTTCTAGCCAACGGTTTTTGACTTCAGCTTGTTCACGTAGAGGTAAAATAACATCTTTGTACTCTGCTAGGCTCATTTGCCACCTTATTCCTATTCGTCTAAAAACTTATCTGCTAACTATACCCAATTTGGCAAAAAATGACCGTAGATATAGCACCAATGTACTCTCAGTTATCATCCTGCACTAAAGTTAAAGGCACAAGGACAGGCTCGTCTTCAAAAATGACGGGTAAATCTGCGCCTTCGACTGTACCAAATTCGTAAATTCCGACAGGGCGCGAATCATAATGGAGCATGGCAAAGAGGGTATTAGTTATGCGTGTGGGGTCAATTTCAATCTGAATATCCTCATTATGCCCAATATTGAGAGGGGTGAATCCGATAACCTCACCAGCATTACTTTCACCATCATCTGTATGGATGACTAACCAGCCTGTTACATCCATCGTTGCGCCTTGTATCGTTAGGATATTTTCATTTAATGAAGCAATATCACTGATATATGGAACAACCACACCTGAGTCCATGACGGGGGTATCTTCATATTGAACTGGTAAATCAGTATCCTCAACCTCATTATATTCGTAGACGAGTGCCTCCCCTGTGTCTTCATGCAATACAGCAAAGAGATGCGGAGTGATGTCTGCTTGTGGCACTTCAACAATCACATTATCGTTAAAACCAGCTTGAACAGGGGCAAAACCAAGAACATCGCCTAAATCATCTTCATTATCAGCGTAAATGACAAGCCAACCAGCATTTTCACTCAGTACACTGTCAACTACAACAGGGATGAAATCGGCATCATTTCGGGTGAGGTCACTACCAATTGCGAGTTGATTATCAAAGCGGACACGAGACACTGTCGAGATGTTAGTCATCGCCACTGCATCATTGAGGCGTAAAGGCAAATCAGCATTTTCGACTTCGCCAAATTCATAACGTTCGGAGGCGGAGGTGTCTTGATGAAGCATGATATAGATATTGTCTGTACTATCGCCACTGAGCAAAATCGGAATATTTTGGGTAACCCCTGCTGGTAAGAACGTATACCCTAAGACCTCACCGACGCTACCATCAGTATTTTCGGCATGAGCGACTAACCACGCATCCTCAGCACTTGCGCCTGTATCGACCACTATTCGGTTGAAATTATCGGGGTCTATGAATTGGTCATGAATGCTGATAACACCAACTTCAAATACTGATACTACAGTTTCGCCGTTTACTGTCACAGGCATATCCGCGCCTTCGACTTCACCAAATTGATAGTTGCCATAGGGTTCAGTATCGACATGTAACATCGCATAGAGAGTAGGGGTAACGTTAATCATTTCTAGTTCGACGCGGATATTTTGGTTGCTCCCTGCATGTATGAGAGCTAGTCCGATTGCATCGCCGATATTGCCCTCGCTATCTTGAGCATGAATCACGATAAAGCCGAAAGTATCGGCAATTACTTCATCAATGATGACACTGGTTTTGTCAATCACTTGGTCATTGACGATTACTTCTGGGGTAGGGAATGTCTCTTGGGCAGATAATATGTTGATATTAAGTAGAAAAGTCAAAAATAGGAGTGTGTGTGTTATGTGTTTCTGCATTGGTTACTTTCAGGTTAGTTGAAATTATGTACGCATCGTATCCGAAAAAAAAGACCTTGCCAATCTATAGATGAATGTTGCAGGTGATAATTGCGAAATAGCATACCTCAGTCTGTGCTATTTGCTGAAAATCGTTACAATATTGGCATTATTGAAATTTTAGGGGATTTATCTTTATGACATGGTACATGAATAGTGTTATTTATCAGGTTTATTTACGCGCCTTCCGTGATGGCGATGGTAATGGGCATGGTGATTTTTTAGGCTTACGTGAAAAAGCGGACTATTTAGAATGGCTCGGCGTGGATTGCGTCTGGTTGATGCCGACATATCCTTCACCACTCAAAGATGATGGTTATGATATTTCTAGCTTTTATGGGATACATCCTGATTTTGGTTTGCTTGAAGATTTCCGTATGACGGTACAAGAACTCCATCGTCGGGGTATCAAAATTATCACCGATTTAGTGGTTAATCATACGAGTGACCAACACCCTTGGTTTGTTGATGCGCGTCGCAGTAAAGAATCGACCTTCCGTGATTATTACGTCTGGAACGATGATGATGAGAAGTTCCCTGAAACACGCATTATCTTTCTCGATACAGAAGAATCGAACTGGGCATATGATGAACGTACAGGGCAATATTATTGGCATCGCTTTTATAGTAGCCAACCCGATTTGAATTACGACAATCCTAAAGTTCAGCAAGCCATGCTCGATATTATGAAATACTGGCTCGATATGGGGATTGATGGGTTTCGTGTTGATGCTGTCCCATATTTGATTGAACGTGAAGGCACAATTAATGAAAATCTGCCAGAAACGCATGATTATCTCAAACGGATGCGGGCAATGGTCGATGCACATTATCCGAACGCTGTTTTATTAGCCGAAGCAAACCAATGGGCGCGTGATTTATTGCCCTATTTTGGTGATAATGATGAATTCCATATGTGTTTTCATTTTCCTGTGATGCCACGTCTCTATATGGCACTCGCTAAGAAAGACCGTAGTAGTATTATCGAAATATTGAATGATACGCCTACTATCCCACAAGGCACACAATGGGCAACTTTCTTGCGTAATCATGATGAACTCACGCTTGAAATGGTGACCGAAGAAGAACGGCAATTCATGTGGGAGCATTATTCGCCTGATGTGAAAGCACGAATTAATTTGGGTATTCGTCGGCGTTTAGCTCCGTTAATGGGTAATGACCGTCGTAAGATTGAATTAATGTATTCGATGCTCTTCACCTTACCGGGAACGCCTGTTTTATACTACGGGGATGAAATCGGTATGGGCGATAATATCACGCTCTTTGACCGTAACGGTGTGCGGACTCCGATGCAATGGGATGACACGAATCATGGTGGATTCAGTGATGCTCGGATTGAAAGTCTCTATGCACCACCGATTAGTGACCCAGAATATGGTTATAAGCATGTCAATGTCAAAGCACAACGCGAAGACCCCTTGGCACAGATTCATACCGTCCGCAATATGATTAGTACCTTTAAAACACAACCCATGCTCGTATCAGGTGAATTGCATTGGGAAGAAGGCTATCCTGAGCATGTATTAGCATTCTGGCGTAATGCCATCGAAGGCAAATTCTTGGCAGTTCATAACCTCAGCGATGAAAATACTGAGATTGCTTTGCCAATGACAGCGAATGTTTATCGGGATGTTTTGCGCCCAGATTATGAACCGATGAGTGGCAATATTACGCTTGCACCTTATAGCTATTATTGGCTTGTACCAGAGGCGTGATTTGCAATTGTTAATTTGTAAGTTACATATTTCAACACGGGTAATTCATGGGTTTTATCTAGGATTTAAGTTACAATAGAGAGGTCATTCAATTCACATAATGACTATTTGTTACTCATCAGAATTTTAGGGGTTAAAATGAACAGCATTCAATCTTGGGCTTCACGTTCGTTTGTAATTTTTGTGTTTGTTACATTAATAACAAGCCTTCTCATAAGTCCATTTTCAGTTTTCGCGCAGTCTAACGTAATTATTGTGGGTTCAAAAGATTTCAATGAGAATATTGTGCTGGCACAAATCATGCGTTTATTGCTAGAAGATGCGGGATATATTGTTATCGACAATACAAACACAGGGAGTACAGGTGTTGTTCGTGGCGAATTACTTGCTGGAAATATCGACATTTATCCTGAGTATACGGCAACAGGTGTAAATTTGTTAGCACAACAGTTTCCTGACTTAGTTGCACAAAGTGATGCCTATGACCCAACTTCAGCTATTTCTACAGTGACAGCATTTGATAATGCCTATAATAATCTCTCATGGCTTGTACCTGCTCCGGGCAATAGTTCGTATGCACTTGCCGTAACAAGTGAATTTTCAGAAGCAAACGGCATAACGACAATTGAAGACCTTGCGAATTATATTAACGCAGGTAATGATGTAGTTCTCGCAGGTACGCCTGATTTCTTTATACGTAATGATGCTTTCCTGACATATAGTGAAACTTATCAGTTCAACATTTCTGCAGATAATCGGTTTACTGTTGGCTCAGAAGACCCAACACTGACGCTCAATGCTTTACGTAATGGGGAAGCAGGGGTTAATGTTGCGATGGCATATAGTACAAGTGGGGAATTGTTAGCACGTGAATTTGTGATGCTTGAAGATACGAATGGTGCACAACCTTATTTCCAACCTGCACCTGTAATTCGTAATGACATCCTACGTCAAAATCCTGAGATTATTACGATTTTACGACCCGCTTTTGCACTCATTGAAACACAAACAATGCAACGTTTTGTTTTTGCGACAACCGCAGGAGAAACACCCGAAGATGTCGCGCGTGGTTTCTTAATAGATAATGGTTTCATTAGTGATGTTGTACGTGAGGATTGCATTGTTACACGAACTGATACCTCTGATATTGCAGCAAACTTGAGAGATGGTCCAGGAACTACTTTTCCCGTTCGTGGAGCACTTGATGTTGGTACACGTATTGAAGCCTTAGGGCAAGCAAATGGTAGCGATGGTCAGGTATGGTATCGATTGACTTCTAACTCATGGGTACGCTCCGATCTAGTAACAATAGAAGGCGATTGTGACCAATTGCCAATTATTACGAACTAAGTGGATTTGAATACAATTAATCTCGTTAAATATTGAACATCAATATGAGCTAATTGTAACGCGCAAAGGAAAGTACCCGTATCATAAGCGGGTACTTTGTGGTTTTTAATTAATCTGCATCTCTAACACATCGTATGCCCCAATGGGGGTCATTGAGAATTAGTCTATGGTCTCGTGCAGAAGTTCGTGATTTGAATATGTTTGTTGCATAATTGCCACCACGCAACACCATAAAAATCCTTTCGCCATTAGGAATAGTATTGCGTGCGTCTGTTTGACTGTAAGGATATGTGAATATTTGTTCACCCTGCCCCTCACTTTCATAGCTATAAACTGTGCTTGTCCACTCAGCAACATTACCTGCCATATCATATGCGCCGACCCATGAGGTTGTTGCTACACTACCCACAGGCGCAACACCATTTGAATTATTTCTGAAAACTAAATTTGCTTCAGTGGGTTCATTACCCCAAGGATAAATCAGATTATCGGGTCCACTTGCGGCATATTCCCACTCTGCCTCAGTTGGCAATCTTGCATCTCGGAGTTGGCAATAATCATTAGCTTCATACCATGAAATATTGTTTCTTGGGTAATTTGGCTCGACAGTTGTACTGTTATTGGTATAAACGCCTCCAAAACGCTGAAATTGCTCATTCGTCACTTCGTATTTATCAATCCAAAAAGGGTTTTCGATACAAACTTCAACAGTGGGTTGCTCGTTTGCGTCTGCATCTGCGTCACGACTACCCATTTCAAAACATCCTAGCGGAACATAAACCATTTCAACACTATTAAATGTTTCTTCAATGGGTGTCCAGAGGTTATTACTAGTAACAAAATCAGTTGAATGATTATTATTTATAATATTGGGTTCTGTTGTAGTTGTTGGCGATGTTTCTACAAAAGTTGTAGGACTAGGAGGTATGTCTGTATTAGTTGGCTGTAATTGTGTACTGGAATTATTAATTTCGATGCCAGCAGGTCCTGCACCATTATTGTTAGATTGGCTATTATTATTAATTTCAATAGGTATGATCGGTGTTTCAGATACATCTGACTTACCTGATGAGAATAAGCCTGAATTGAAAGCGAAAAAGCCAACAAGAGCAATAAAACCTATCACACCAGCAGGGATGATTACGCCATTTGTAAAATTTGATTTACTTGTTTTTTTGATAGGTTTAGCTGGAGTTTTAATTATTTCATCGGTTTGTGTAACTATAGGTTCTGCTGGCTCAGGTCTTAGCTCTATTTTAGGGTTAAGTATTTCCGCCAAATTAGCAGGGTCAAATTCATCACCAAACCGTGTTACATATTTATCCCATTTAGTACGAGCACGTTCAATTGTACTGGTGTCTTTAGCAAGAATGACAATTCTAGGGTATTGTTTGAGGCGTTGAAGCCATTCATTGCATTCTTCCCCCCATTCCTCTTTATCAATCTTGCGTATATTCAGCAAAATAGACTTTGCTTCTTTATATTGCATATCATTTGCAAGTCGACGTGCGTGTTGATAGCGTTCAGGCAAGCTAGCTTCTCCAGAATTTGGTTCTGGTGGACGTTGTGCTCTTATCGGGGTGTATAAATCCCAATCAATATTTTCATAAGCTAAGTTAATAGATTTCAGTACATTGGAAAAATTTCCATCATAGATAAGCCATTGTTCGCGTTGCAATTCACTTGGCAATACTAACTGTTCTGGATTATCTAAAAATACAGGCAAAATAGGTAAATCACATTCAATAGCATAGCGCAATTCGGCGATACAGTAATCAGATTTTGTTGAACCATCTGAAACCATGAACAAAAAAACTTCACACCACTCAATACCATTTAGAATGGATGCCCACCAATCCGATTGAGGGGGTATGTCTTCATCCCACCAGACTTCATGTCGACTCGATCTTAATAACTCGATAAGTTCTCTAACTGTCTCTTTATCACTTCGAGAATAACTAACAAAAAATCGTGCCACAATGTGCCTCAATATCTAGGAATAAGTCATCAACGGATTATAATTATATTATGTTCGTTTATTGCGAAATATTCAAACAATTAGTCTTAATTTATGGGTGCAAGGTTTAATAATATGTCTCATTCCGAGGATGTGTAAGACTAATCTATCCTTAATACAAATTTCTAGTCCGAGTTAAACTTAATCATAATCCTCTTTACCCTCTGCCCAATAATCTTCTAGTGATACACCTAAGCCATCAGCAATACGATTGACATAGGCATAATAGGCAGTCACTTGGGCAATATCTAAAATCGAACGGTCATTAAAGCCGAGTTCGGATAAGAAGGTCACGTCGCTCTCTTGCATATCCCAAGGGGTACGGGTGAGTTTGACAGCGTAATCGAGCATGGCTTTATCTTGTGGCGATAAGTCAGCTTTTGTGTAATCTGTTTCAAGTTGCTCTACAAGTTGTGTGTTGTCCGTCAACTGACGGAGATTCCGCGCATGGTGCTTCAGTCAATATTCACAGCGATTAATCGCCGATACCACCACACCTATCATCTCACGTTGTGCTTTTGAGAGAGGGGAGTCTGCGTGCATGAGTGTTTTATACAGGTGCAAATGGTCTAGCAATGATTTTGGATGCAGGCTGTGTATCTTCATGATATGGTCTACATTTCCACTTTTGGGGTCGGCACTTCTTTTATAAGCGCGTGCGACGTCACCCTGCGCCATATCTTCAGGAATAGTTTCAATCCATGCAATTTTACCATTTTTCTTGGGCATTTATGTCTCCATTATGAATAAACTCAACTATATCTCATAGGCTGATAGTCCTGCAAAGAATATTTTCATTAATCTCATATTAATCTTGCTAACACTTGATATACAAAAGGGGTAATTTTTGCTCATTTGTTGCTAAGTGTAAATTATTTAATTATAATTGAATTAGTTTGTAGCTAAAATCTTTGACTTTGCTCTCCACAAACCGTTATCATTAGCACAATAAACATATAGGAGGAAATGACATGGGCTTTTTAGCATGGATTATCATAGGTGGTTTAGCAGGTTGGGTCGCAAGTATTGTGATGAAAACCAATGCTAGTCAAGGCTTACTGGCTGATATTGCAGTGGGTATCATCGGTGGCTTTATTGGCGGTTTCGTGCTTGATTTAGCAGGTATCGGCGGTGAAGTTTCTGGCTTTAACCTTGCCAGCTTCGGTACAGCATTCATCGGTGCTGTAATTTTCCTCGGTATTTTGCGGATGATCCGTCGCTAAATTATATTTAGTATCGCATAATTTACACGCTTCGAGAGATTACTCGGAGCGTGTTTTGTTTTAATGTCGTCATCAGCAAGTAATAATTTGTGAGTAGTTTCATCTATAATTAGAGTAGAGACAAGCTACACAAAGGCAATGATATGGGCAAGCAACAGAACATTTTAGTCGTAGACGATGAACGAACTATTCGTGAGGTGGTGCGACGTTATTTAGAATTGGATGGGTTCAATGTCATTGAAGCGGATACAGGTCCTCTTGCTCTTGATATTCTCGCGCGTGAAAATCCTGATTTAATTGTCTTGGATATTATGTTACCCGGTATTGATGGATTAGCGATTACACGCAGGTTACGCAATCCATCTGAATATGCACAATTGAGTGTGAACGGTGAAATTCCGATTGTTTTCTTAACTGCTCGTACAGAAGAAATAGACCGAATCACAGGCTTTGAAGTTGGTGGCGATGATTATATGGTCAAGCCTTTTAGCCCACGTGAGTTGGTTGCACGAGTAAAAGCCGTATTGCGCCGTAGCTCAAATAATGCAAGCAATGCAGAAAGCCCAGTAGAATTCGAGCATCTCACTTTAGACCCTCGTAGCCGTACTGTGACAGTGAATAGCGAAAACGTCATATTAACAGCTAAAGAATTTGATTTGCTCTGGTTTTTGGTGCGTCATCCTCAGCAAGTATTCAGCCGTTCTCAATTGCTGGATAACGTTTGGGGATACGAATTTTACGGCGATGAAAGTACCGTAACGGTGCATGTGCGTCGTCTGCGTGAAAAGATTGAGCCAGACCCAGCCAAACCAACTTATATTCAAACGGTATGGGGCGTTGGCTACAAATTTGATGCACCTGAGTTATAGGGTATCAAACTATTAATCATTATTACCATTTAGGATATATTGATGCTGAAACGTTTAATGTTAGGGTCGTTATTTGGAGTTGGTATTGTCTCGCTTTTAGCATGGTGGCAATGGCGACGGATACGCAAAAATCGTCTATCTGCACCGTTACCAGCCAGCCTGATAAGTAACCCTAATGAAGCTCTTTCGCTACAACGTGATGGTGATACGCTATCTATCCAATGGGCAAATCCAAGCACAAAAGCTGACATCTTCCTCAGCGAAGCATTTAGCAAAGACATCCTCAGCAAAGCTGTTAGCACAGTTGAAAATCAGCAATTCGCTATGTTACAGGGCATTGATAGGCAGAAACGGTATCAGGTTAGCGTGAAATTCGAGGATGGCACAGAGCTACAGCAAATTGAGCGTGAGTTGCCTTTTGCGAGTGTGCCAAATTTCCGTGATATTGGGGGCTATCTTACAAAAGATGGACGGACAGTGCGCTGGAATCGTGTTTACCGCGCCTCAGCCCTAGATAACCTCTCACAACATGATGCCGAACGTTTGCAAGAACTTAATGTTAAGCTAGTCTGTGATGTACGTACCAAAGAAGAACAAGTCGCTGACCCTGACAAGTTACCTGATAGTATTAACCTGATTAGTGCTCCACCTTCATCGGATGACAGTGTATTGCGGACTGTATTTCGCTTGTTATTCCATGCGGGTTTCCTAGAAAATTTATTGCTGGATTTATATCAGCGCGTCATGGTAGATGATAATCCACAGGTATTTGCGCGTATTTTTCAGGAAATGAGTGAAGAAAATAATTTGCCAATGGTCATTCATTGTGCTGCGGGCAAAGACCGTACAGGCATTAGCATCGCGCTATTATTGAGTCTGCTCGGTGTGCCTGATGAAACTATTATTGCAGATTACACGTTGAGCAATCATCACTATGACTTTTTCAAAGCGAGTACCCGTAAAAATTTAGCACAACTCAAGGTATTTGGTCTGAATGAAGCAGATTTTGACTATTTGCTAATCGCAGATGGTCGCCTTATGCAAGAAACATTGGACTATGTTCGGCAAAAATATGGTTCTGTTGAAAATTATTGCCTTCATTATTTAGTGTTATCCGCTCAGACGTTAGAGGCTATTCGCTATAATTTGCTAGATTAGTATACAACTCTGCGAGATTTTTTATGACGCAATCTATTCTTACCAGCAGAAACTACTCTCGACATCCTATCCTCGTCCTATTTGTGAGTTTCTTGTTGCTTGCTTTGGGTGTTTATGCAATTACAGAAATCGTATTCCCAATTAAAGGGATGATTATTCAACCGCTTGTTTTCTTGATGACAACAATTGGAATTTTGCTGACAATTGTTTCATTTGTCTTATATAAAACAGGCACATTTCATTATCTAAGTAGCTTACGTGTTTTACTGTTACTGATGGTTGCTGTAATTGTTGGAACAGTTATTTTTTATTTGTGGGTGTTATCAGAAGCCTTATTCTCAAACTCAATTTATCTTTCTTTTATGACGATGGCAATGTTTTTTGCAGGGATGTCCTCGATTTCATTTGGCTATTTTGTCTCACGCGCAATGACCCAACGCTTATTTACTTTATCTGATGCAGTAGGGAAGGTTGCACAGGGAGATTTTAGCACCCGTTTAGAGATTGTCGGTAATGATGAGATTGCCTATTTAGCGCAGAGCTTTAATGCGATGGCGGCGGATTTAGAGCAAATTGAAACGCAGAAACAACAACTCGAACAAACGCGACGTGACCTTGTGGCATGGGTATCTCATGATTTACGAACACCGCTTACCTCTATGCGCGTAATGCTTGAAGCCTTAGCTGATGGGGTTATCACAGATGAAGAAACCGAGCAACGTTATATTCAAACGACGCTCAAGGAAATTCAGCATCTCAGTCATATGCTGACAGATTTATTTGAGATGGCAAAGTTAGATGTCGGGCATATTGACCTTGAAATTCACCCAACACCAATAGCTGATTTAATCAGTGATACGATGGGTAGCTTGATGGCAAAGGCACAGAAAAAAGGTATTACGCTGGAAGGTGGGGTCGAGGAAGGCATTGATTTAGTGTATGTTGCACCTGATAAAATTCAACGGGTGCTAAAAAACCTGATTGATAATGCGATTAAATATACCCCTGCTGGAGAAAAAGTCATAATTAGTGCTAAACATTGCGATGATACCTCGGTGCGGATTGATGTGCATAACACAGGTGTGCATATTGTATCTGAAGATTTGCCGAATTTATTTGATAGTTTCTATCGAGGTGAGAAGTCACGCGCGACAACCGATGACGAACGTGGTACGGGTCTTGGATTAGCAATTGCACGCGGGTTCGTACAGGCACATGGTGGCAAAATTTGGGCAGAGAGTGATCCACAATCAGGCACAACATTCAGCTTTACTATTCCAAACCGTGCTAAAAAAATTGGTAGATAAATCCTATTCTAATACCCAAGTTGGTAGTGATTCACAACTCTCAATCCAATCATTAGGTAATGAATGCCGCGTATGATAAGAGGCAACAATTCCTCCAACAATTGCCCCTACTGTATCTGCATCTCCACCGACACTAATTGCTTGCCATAAGGCTTCTTCAAAATCTTCCATATAAGTAATCGCACACCATAAAGCAAATGGTACAGTATCAACTGCGGATATATCCCAACCTGAGCCTAATACATGCGAGGCTTCTTGAGTGGTACAATTTTCACTTAGTGTGGATGCTTTCTTGACTTGTTCTTTAAGCCTACCTTCATCTAAATAGGCGAGAATAATATCCCAAAATCTGTGTTTATCGGTTTTTTGATTGGATTGAGAAAATGTAACGGCTTGAGCAGATGCTAATGCTACAGCTATAGCGCCAGATACTGCATCAGGATGAGTGTGGGTAATTATGGATGAATGTATAGCATTTTCTTTGACTAACTCAACATCGGAAGCAAAATACGCTCCAATGGGTGCAACACGCATTGCTGAACCATTCCCAAAAGAGCCTGTTCCATCAAACATAGCTGATGCTAGATTCTGCCAATCACCACCATCTTGAATATCTTGTAGCAATTGTTCCGCACCAACACCGTATCCTCTTGAAATATCGAAGTTGTTTACAAAACTTTTCGCCAATTTATCAGGAATAATTTTACCCTCTTGGCGTAATGTATCGTATATAGATAATGCCATCTGGGTATCATCTGTATAACGCCATGTACCGCGTGGAAATTCTCTTTTTTCTGCCATGCGTGCTGGTCTTTTCCAGTCAACATGCTCAAATTCAAAATTACCTCCAAAAGCATCTCCAACCCATATGCCATAAAGTGCATCTAATGCACTATCTATTAATGGTTTCATAAATTAAACATCCTATATGAATTTGAGAACTTATTATACCTAAATCCAATTGAGCTAAATCAAGACACATATTCCTCATTGTTAGCAAAAAAACATGATAAATGACATCTAGCGTTTTCAGCTTATGGGCATAGAATAGAAAAATAATTTCTACTACTAAGGATAACAATGCGACATTTCATTATTGGATTGATATTTTTACTGCTCTTAGCTGGATGTGAAACAAACCCAGCGAGTGAAATTGCTTATAATACGTTGCCTGAAACTGGTGATAGCGTGAATGGTGAACTATTGTTTACAGCACAAGGTTGTATTGCATGCCACATGCAAGGGGCAACTGGTGCGCCCGAGTTGGCTAATTTTGCTGACCGTGCTGGGTCAACAGTTGAAGGGGAATCAGCGCGAGAATATACTTTTTATGCTATTGTTGAACCTGCGCGACATATTGCAGAAGGCTATGGGAACGCCATGCCGAATACTTATGATTCGAGCATGACAGCCCAAGAACTTGCGGATTTAATTGCTTACTTGCTTGACCTCTGAGCTATTCATCCATTTCAATAGTCTTTGAACAGATAAGCCAAAGAGGATTGTCACCATTGCTTCGTGGGATAAACACCACGGGCAATATTTGGTGATGAGAAAAGCTTGTACGTAAACCAAATAGACTGAGAATAAGAAGGCGAATAACAGTAGACCAAATGCAAGTGGAACACTGTATTGAGCGAAAAAATCGATACGCGGTTCGAGGATTAATAAGGCTAAAACCAGTAAATTGACCCCTAAACCTAGCCAAGCAATCGGTATACCCAAAATTTCAGAGTACACACTATTCAGCACTGTACCACAATCAAATATCTCACCGGGTACACAAACTGCGTGTGCGCTTGGTACAAGTTTGAGATAACTAAGATAACCACTGACAGCAATTGCGAAAAACAACACAATGAAACTCAGGTTACGAGCGGAGAAAAGTGTGTTGTTATTAGTGTTTTCCATGATATTCCTATAGACTCAAAAATTATCTTCGGCTGATTATAACAATCTTCATCTGACTACATTAGACTAAATCTGGAATCTGAACATTCTATTACAGAAAAGGCTATACTTTACTTCATGAAAAGTTCATATCTGCACTTTAGTCTAAGATGATTATTGTGGAGTCTGGTAAGAAATTAGAGAAAAGTAGTGACTTTCGTTTTCGGACGCGATGCATGCTGTCCCTTGTATCTTATGAATAGGTGATATTTGTTAAACTAAATGTCACGGACAGGTCAGAGCAGAGAGAGACTGTGTTGTCCCTCAGTTGAGAAAGACTGTGATGTAGATTAGTCCCTCTGCTCTAGCTGACCTCATCAGAGACTGGACGGTATCTTCAGTACCTCATCTTGCATTTACAAGGTTAGTCCAAATGGGTCACGACCTGCCCTTAACCCTATTCATAGTATATCGGAAAGTTTTTCTTATGTCTGTTTTTATTGGCATTGATGTATCCAAAGCCACCTTAGACATCGCCAGCCATTGTGGCTCACAGCACACCTGTCTTCCGAACACAGAGGCAGGCTATAAACGCCTGAAAAAGTGGTTGCAAAAGCAAGGACAAATTAAGCAGATCGCCTTGGAAGCCAGTGGTCGTTATGGCGAAAATGTAGCCCGTTTTCTTGTCGAGAATGACTACGCTGTGAGCTATCTCAACCCCAAACAAGTTCACAAATTTGCCCAGATGCACTTGCATTACAATAAGACCGATAAGCAAGATGCTAAGCTGATTGCTCAGTATTGCTCTCTGTTCAAACCTGAGCTATATCAACCGCACTCGGACCTGCAACGACGCTTACAACAGCGTTCTAGACGCTTAGACCAGCTCAAGAAAATGCGTCAACAAGAAGTTAATCGGTCTAAATCAGGTCTCAGTGACCGCTTCACTTGCCAGCAGATTGAGGCAACTATTGCTTACTTTGACACCCTCATTCAACAAACCAAAGATGCCATTCATGAACTGATTATGGACGATGATGACCTTGCTCAACAGCATCGCCTTCTGTGTTCTATTAAAGGCATTGCGCATGCCACTGCCAGCCTTCTTCTCGCTGAAATTAATATCGCTGATTTTGATTGTGCCTCACAGCTTGCCGCCTACATTGGCATCACACCTCAGCAATTTCAATCCGGAACATCTGTCAACAAACGCGCTTCTATTTCTAAACAAGGCAATGCCCGATTACGGGCTGGTTTGTACATGCCTGCCATTGTTGCTAAACGCTGGAATCTGCCTTGTCGTACCTTCGCTCAACGCTTAGAAGATAAACAAAAACATGCTAAAGTTATTGTCATTGCTGTCATGCGTAAACTCGTGCGTCAGATTTTTGCTATTCTTAAATCTCGTGTACCCTTCGACCCTAATTTTGCACAATTCACTTGACAAACAAGACGGTATCTACATTATTATTGCCTAAAAATTAGGTTTCATGTAGAGATAGCGTGCATGCTTTCCGTGACAAAAGACCTGAACAAATTCTGAAAACTTTCGAGACTTTATATATTTACGAAAAAAATAGGAATTAATTGATGAAAAAATCTACTGTATTTATCGCTATGATGTTATGTTTAGTCGTAGCGTTGAGTTGTGCTTGTGCTCAAGAGACTGCAGCTATTGGTGTTGCTGGTGCAGATGGTGTAGGCGACCCGTATTTTCCATCTTTGGGCAATGGTGGCTATGATGCTCAACATTATTCGCTAGATATTACCCCTAATTTAGACACACGAGAAATCAGTGGTATTGTCACGATGACAGCCCGTGCGACAGAATCCCTTATTCGCTTTAATCTGGATTTTGGTGGTTTTACAATCGAATCACTGACCGTAGATGATGTAACTGCTGAATTTACTCGCGAAGGGCGCGAACTCATCATCACACCCAAAGACCAAATTGAGCAAGACACTTTATTTGAGGTGACAGTTATCTACAGTGGCGTTCCCGGACAAGGGATTGGTTTTGGTGAATTACCCTTTGCGCGAGGCTGGAATTGGATTGCTAATGGCTCGTATGTGGCAAGTGAACCTGATGGCTCGTCGCTATGGTTTCCTGTGAATGATCATCCTAGTGATAAAGCAACGTATAGTATTCGCGTGACTGTTCCACAAGATTATACGGCTGTTGCCAATGGCATTCTGCAAGAGACGATTATCAATGATGATTCCAGCCATACTTTTGTATGGGAATCTGAGGATTTGATGGCAAGTTATCTGGTGACGATTAATATCGGGCAATTCATACGTGAAGATGCTGATAGTTTACCTCAAACGCCTATCCGAAACTATTACCCTCTAAATGATATTGTTGAAGGTGCACGCACATTTTCTACCCAAGATGAAATGATGCTCTTATTCAATGATATTTTTGGCGCGTATCCCTTTGATGTTTACGGCTCAGTTGTAGTGGATGCACCTCTGCCATTTGCCTTAGAAACACAAACAATCTCACTATTCGGGACAAATATCCTTGAGAACAACCAGATTAACCCAGTTATTGTGGCACATGAACTAGCGCATTCTTGGTATGGCAATAGTGTTAGTCCTAAAACATGGCGTGATATTTGGCTCAACGAAGGCTTTGCAACTTATGGCTCGATGCTCTGGCTGGCAGAAAGCACCAACCAAACCGTAATGGAAAGTGTGATGAATCAGCAATTTGTAGCGATAGATGATAGTGGCGTTATCATTGCTGACCCCGGTGCAGAGAATTTATTCTCGCAAACCGTGTATTGGGGTGGGGCATGGACGCTTAAGAGTTTACATGAGGGTGTCGGCGATGAGGTGTTCTTTGAAATTTTACAAACCTATCATACACAGTATGCAGATAGTGTGGCTGAAACGGATGATTTTATCGCAGTAGCAGAAGACGTTAGCGGTGAGGATTTGAGTGAGTTCTTTGATGCGTGGCTATATCAACCCACTAGACCTTGAAATTTTAGCATTAAACGAAAGAGCGACTCGGAATTGAGTCGCTCTAAGGTTAGCTGGGTATTCGATTTAGCCTTGTTGCAGACCACCAATAACATCAGAGAATACGTTACCAATGATTGGTCCGAGGATAAGTAGCACGACGATAACAACAACTGCTACCAATACAAGGATTAAAGCATATTCTACTAAACCTTGACCTTCTTCGTTTTGTGGGCGATAAAGCATGATAATTTCTCCAAAAATGAAATGAATGATTTGTCCTTTATTGGACTACCCTTAGTATAGCAAAACTTATCCAAATTAGAATTAAGATTTGTTAGTTTTTTGTCAAGATTTATAAAAACTTGTATTACAATGTTATGTTTTGGGCGTAGATTAGTTAATTTTCCATGATTATCATGACTTCATTATGTTAATTCTTGTGGAAAATCACGGTTGTCTATATTGCAACCACATGAATTGATAAGGTTCTAAAGTGATTTCTGGTGCAATTTTAATTGTTTTTTTAGCAAGTAAATCTTGGACTTCATCATCTAAATCAGCATATGCTGAAAGTATTTCTCGCCTCACAATTTGACTTTGCTCTGAAAAATTCGCCAAAATTAAAACTGACTTGCTCCGAACATAACCTAAAACATGAATATTTTGTGTCGAGAAGAAAGTGCTTAGACCATCTCCAAGAGCAGGTGTACTTTGTCTGATTTTGATGAGGTCATTTAAACCCTGATACATTTGCCCTTGAAGTGTGCTCGGGTCGTTCCGTTTTTTGGCTAAGTCCCAATTATGATTTTGCCGATGTGTCCAACGACTATCATCGCGTTTTTCGGGGTCATCACGCCAGCTATAATCATTGAGTTGGGCAATTTCATCTCCCATGTAAATGAGCGGAATCCCGCCAGCACTAAGGATAATACTATGAATGAGTAGTAGACGTTTGAGTGCCATATCAATCAGAAGCGCATCATCTTTTTGAATAGCTTGTTCTAAACCAGCTAAGGATGCAGCTGTTCCTGAAATACGCATATCGCCCGTTTTTTGGTTAAAGCCGAAAGGTTCTCCGATTGCGAATGAGCCTTCAAATGCGCCGATATAAAATTGATTGAGGAATCTGCGATGGTCATACCCGTTTATACCAAGTTCACGAGCTTCTTCATCTGCGAATGTCCAGCCAATATCATCATGTACACGCACATAATTGACCCATGTGCATTTTTCAGGGATGGCATATCGCTTTGCCATAGATGTTTGTAGCAAATCGACTTTGCGCGTTGCCAGTGAATCCCACAAAAGCGCCATCAAGGTAGGATTGTAAGAAAGAGGGCATTCTTCCCAAGAGATATAGCTTGCGACATCGTCAGGATGAACAATTGCCTCTGATTTGAAGGTCATGGCAGGCGCGACTATTTTTACCAAGGCGTTATAAGCCTGAATAACCATATGGGCTTGGGGCAAACTCTCAGACACCGTGCCAAGTTCTTTCCAGATGAATGCAAGTGCATCAAAGCGCAAAACTTCTACGCCTTGGTTGGCTAAAAACAACATCTCACCAGCCATGGCATTAAACACTTCGGCATTTTTATAATTTAGATCCCACTGGAAATTGTAGAATGAAGTCCATACCCACTTATCTATTTCAGCTTGATAGGTGAAATTACCGGGGGCTTGCTCTGGGAAAATTTCACGTAAGGTACGTTCATACAGGTCAGGCATGGTGCGGTCTGGGAACATATAATAATAGTTTTGGAATTTTTCTTCTCCAGCCAGCGCTTTTGTTGCCCATTCATGTTCATCTGATGTGTGATTAAAGACAAAATCCAAGACAAGGCTGATGCCCTCACGACGTAATTCGGCAGCAAGCCCAGCTAATTGTTGCATTGTGCCGATGTCAGGGCGGACAGTGCGGTAATCACTAATTGCATAACCCCCATCGTTGTTGGTTTCAGGTACATTGAAGAGTGGCATTAGGTGCAAATATGTTACGCCCATCTCTTTAAAATATGGGATTTTAGCGTGCATTTGGCTGAGTTCACCAGCGAATAAATCCACATAACAGACTGCCCCGAGCATTTTCTCAGATTGATACCATGTTGGGTTTGCCTCACGTTGCTGGTCAAGTTCACGGAGTTCTAGCGGACGACGGGCAAACATCTGTGCTGCTTGCATTAAAATTTGCTCTAGATGATAGAAAAAATCGTAGTCATTACCGTAAAGTTGGTAGAGCAAACCAAAAAGGCGTGGGAATTCTTGCTGCACACGGGCTTTGAAAATATTGATATTATCATTGTCGCCTAGAATATCATTGCAACGTGGTAAGAGGCGGTCAATTGTGAGTTGGGCTTGCTGGTCAAGCCATTCTTGCGATTTCATTCAATATCCGATTATTTTTGAAACGGTTAAATAATGCGTCTATTGTAACGCAAACAGCAAAATAATCAGTATTTAGCATAAAGAGAAAAAATAAAAATGGGACTTCAAAAGTCCCACTTATTCTTAAGGTATAAGCTATTTTCCACGAGATAACTTAGAATGCGGACGGGATAAACTGGTAACTATCATCCTCGGCGATAATATATCCTAAGCCCGGGAAGCTAAAGTGATAGCCGAGTACCTGTGCGCCTGTTTCAGTCGCACGGCTGAGAATTGCACGGCGCGATGTGATAGCCATTTCAGGCTCAAAATCAAAGCCGAATACCCAATCTGGATTAGCAGGGGAGGCTACGGCATGGGCAACTGCATCGTTAAAATGGATGAGTTGATTTCCATTGGACTCGATTAGGAATGCCATATGTCCTGGTGTGTGTCCAGGAGTGGCAATTGCGCTGACTCCACTGACGATTTCATCACCATCATTATAAAGCTGGACAATATCTGCATCAAATGCGGGCGCGAATTTTGTCCTTGCCGTACCAACAACTTCTGCTGGACCGTCATTAATAAAGGTATTTTCAGGTTCTGGCAGATGAACAGTTGCATTAGGGAAGGTAAGATTGCCATCAAAACTCAGTGCATTCACATGATCGAAATGACTATGTGAGAAAATGATTGTATCAATACCATCTGCGCCGATACCGAGCGCATCTAAACTTGCTACTAAGCGATTACCTGTGCCCGTATCAAAGAGAATAGTTTGCTCACCATTGTTGAGAACTAGATTATTGACTGACGCTTGAACATTACCTTCGGCATTGACAAGACGACGTTCATTGAAGAAGGTAGCGGTTGCTTCTGCATCACCTTGTGCATTTAAATTGGCAGGGGGAAAAGCAAGGGCATTATCGCTAATGACAATAGCATCAAAATCGCCAATTTTGAAACGGAAGTAAGCAACCACCTCATCAGTGCTGGGGCTAGTCTGGGCTGATACATGAGGTGCGATACTTAAAAAACCAACACTAGCTGCTCCTGTCCCTAATAATTTAAGCATATTGCGTCGTGATAAATCTGACATTTGTCTGCTCCATAAGTTTATTTGCGTTACCACCACTATAGTTGGATTTTGTTGCTAAGATATAACTACGTGATGAATACTCCCTAAGAAAACACGCCCCTGTGCTAGTAGATTAAGGAAAATTGAGAAGATAAAAGAATATCTTACTAACTTTATACAAAGGAATTATTCTCTGATTAAAGCTAATACCTACCATAGAGCCTAAGATTTATACTAAGGAGAGACTATGCGTAGATTAATAGCGATATTTGTCGTCATCTTTTCAATGGCGATACCATCATTGGCACAAGAATCGCCAGACGAAGTGAATGTTGTATTGCAAACACTCAGTGCGGCATTAGGTGTACAAGTCACACCTGATGTTATAGATGATGTCTCGTGGCGTGAGGTTACATTTACATCAACTGCTTTGGGATGCCCGAACCCTGCCCAAATATATGACCCATTAAATGCAACAGGCTATCAAATCTTTGTTGTTTATGAAGGTGTTACCTATGATTATCGGGTAACAACAGGTGGAGAACTTGTTTTGCTCTGTAGTACGCAAGATACGACATTGGTTGTACCAGAACAGCCGACTGTCATCCAAGTGACTCCAACAGCTATCGTTAATAATAATGTGTGTACCAATGCTTTGATGCCACGTCTTGCAGTTGGCGAAGTAGCGCGCACCACTCCTGAATTGGGCAGTAATATTCGTAGCTTGCCCGATTTAAATGCAGAAGATATTGGAACAATCCCACCATCGACTGAATTTGTTGTCATTGGGGGACCAGAATGTGGACCTCAAGGTAATTACTGGTGGCAAGTTGAATACAATGGGCTACAAGGGTGGACATACCAAGGGCAAGACGGTCTATATTTTGTAGAACCTATTCCACAACCTTTGCCTGCTACGACAGACACAATCAATTCATTGAGTGCAACTGAATTACTTCCGTTGGGTGAAATCGAGAGCAATTTACTGGGTATTGCTACATGGTCTGCTGATGGACAGATGATTGCAATCGCTGATGCAAGCACCGCAAATGCAGCAATTTGGTTGTACTTTGTGAATAATTTATCCCAAGTGCCTGTACTAGTTGAAGTCAGCTTCGATACAACAGCCTTAGAATTTAGTCCTGATGGTTCGTTATTAGCAATTGGCGACCCTAATGGCAATGTCTACCTACTAGAAATCAATACCTACTCGATTCTTCATAGCTTTGTTGCTCATGACACTGCTGTACTCGATATTGATTTCAGCCCAGACGGTCGTTATATGTTAGTGATGGATGATAACTATACCGCACGTTTCTATGGGGTGGTTAGTCAATAATTGAATTGGCAGATAGTGTGAAGAATTATAAAGACTCTATCATTGCGATGGAGTCTTTACATATGTGTTGATTTTAACGTGCATCGGTGGACCAACGCACGATTTTGTTACCTCTAAGAACATTCCAGCTGGCAAAAATTGCCGCCACATACACCATAACCCCATAAGTCGGTAAAGAGATAATTTTAGGGAGTGGTTTTCCCATTCTAATCATAATTGCGCCAATTAGTGCGCTACCATATAACGCAACTTGCCCTAAAAAGGCAATTTGATAAATCCATCCTTGAGTGAGTAGGGGAATATTGCTGAAAAAGATAATGATAAGAGGAATATAGAGTAAACGGCGGAGTACCTTGTGTGTGAATAATTGCAGGGCATAGAAGCCATACTTGAAGGGATTGAGCAACTCAGACATCATCTGGACTCCAATTAGCCCACCAGTCATCACACGGACTTTGCGCCCAAATTCTTTTTTCTGATTTTTAGCAACTGTCTCGTAAGCGATGGCATCAGGCTCAAAAACTAAACGGTATCCTTGGGTAATAACACATACAGAGTTCACAAAATCGTCTGAGACACCTGTTGGTACACCTTGAAACAACTTACGCCGAATAGCATAAATCGCGCCTGTAGCTGAAATCGTATTGCCTGCAACACTTTCCCAGATTTTGAGTTGTCTATCGAAGCTCCAATAGCTCATTTCACCAACGTTATCTTGTGTGGCTTTCGAGCTAACATAGCATTGATTGCCTGCTACACCACCAATTGTTTCATCCGCAAAATGTTTGATAAGCTGTTTGATAGCATCTGGCGCATAGAGGCTATTGGCATCTGAAAAAACCAGAATTTCACCCGTAGATTTGGTGATTGCTTCATTGAGCGTATCTGCCTTGCCTTGTCGTGGTAATGCCATTAGTGAGATTGTTTCATCGACATGGGGCTTAACGAGGTCATTTGTGCCATCATCTGAGCCATCCGAGGCAATAATCGCCTCAAAATTTTCTCGAGGATAATCCAATTCACGGATATTCTGTATTTTTGATTCAATACTTTCTGCTTCATTATATGCCGCAATAATTAGGCTTACGCTCGGTGTAATGGCTTCTTGATGATGTTTCTTTGCTTGGAATGTACCGCGTATTACCAACAATATTGGGAATAGCACATAAGTATATAGAATAATGGTGATTGAGAACCAAAATAAAAATAGGGCGATACTCATATTTAAGACCCCTTAAATAATTCATGTAGTAAATCCATAGAACTGGACACAAAAATACGATTTCTTAGTGAACAAGTTGCTGTTCACGGCGACGATCCTCAAACTCTTGAGGCGTGAGGTATCACATTGATGAATGGATGCGTTTGGTCATATAGACGTTCTCGATAAACTGACCCATTCGGTGCTTTGCATCAGCAAAACTGTTATAGTAAGATTGGTCAATCCCTCTTCTTTCAAGATGTGAATAAGCCGTTCAGCATAGCCATTTTATGTGGTTTGCTCACCTTCGCTATGCTAATTTGTTCCTCCCGTTCACACATCAGATGATACATCTGTATTAACCACGTTAAGTATAGAGAGCTTTTTAATCTTGATAATGCACTCTCCTTATAAGGGAAACATTTAGCCATATGTAATAATACAGATCATTTCTTAATATTATACAATAGAAAGAAAAAATATGTAAATCAAAAAGACATCTAAATCTACTTAAATGAAGTTATAAACTCAAGTAAATTTTGTTAGATGCCTATAATATGTTATTTGCTATAGTCAAGAAGGTCTGAGGTGATTTTTTATATCAATCTTTTGACTTAGCGATAAAGTAAATCAATCGTGCCTTCAGAAACTACCACGCAAAATGCTCAGGAGCGGTTTTGTAGCCGGGCCAAATCTCATCCAAGCGTTGCAATTGTTCAGCACTCAACTTAATTTCTAAAGCACGCATAGGTGCGCCAGTGAGTTGTTCCATAATTCTTGGACCAATAATCGGGGCTGTTACGACAGGCTGATGTAACAACCATGCTAGGGCAACAGCGGCAGGCTCTTCATTAATATCATCACAGAAGGCTTCCCATGCTTCAATTTGTGGGCGATTTTGCTCAATGCGTTGTTGCATTGCCTCATGTGTACGCCGACTTGTGTTCTCTTTTTTCAACACGCCACCTAATAATCCGCCACCGAGCGGACTCCAAGGGATGACGCCGACACCGTAATCTTCACAAGCAGGTAGTAAGTCTAATTCAGGCATACGATTAGCCAGATGATAATGGCACTGTTCACTCACTAAGCCGAGAAATTCACGTCTTTTGGCGATTTCGTTGGCTTTTGCGATGTGCCAGCCAGCGAAATTACTACTGCCTACGTAGAGAATCTTGCCTTCTTGTACCAATTGCTCCATCGCTTGCCAGATTTCTTCCCAAGGGGTATCTCTATCAATATGGTGCATTTGGTAGATGTCAATGTAGTCGGTCTTGAGCCGCCTCAAGCTATTTTCACAGGCGCGTCGGATATTGAGTGCGGATAATCGGCTATGATTGGGCCAATCCATCATCTGACCATAAAGTTTGGTCGCCAGCACGACTTTCTCACGTTTGGAAGAATCGTTCTCGAACCAGTTGCCCATAATTTCTTCTGTATGCCCATGATGGCTACCGCTATCACGCCAGATGCCATAGCGATTGGCTGTGTCGAAAAAATTAACTCCCGCATCGAGGGCAGCATCCATAATTGCATGGCTATCAGCTTCGCTAGTACGAGGTCCAAAGTTCATCGTACCAAGACAAAGCGGGCTAACCCGTAAGCCAGTGCGTCCTAATTTTACATAATCCATTGTGATTTCTCCTTTTAAAGATAATTAATTTGCAATAATTGCTTCCTACCACTCAAACCCCATTGCTGTTAAGAAGGCTTTGGCAATGATTAAATGTCCTGCTTGGTTTGGATGTACTCGGTCACCACATAGTGATTGCGTCGGGCGATGAACTAAATATTGGTCGTATGCGCCTTGTACATCAACAAATACGGCATCAAATTCCTGTGCTAAGTTCTGAACGACCTCACTATAGCTATCCATCATGGCACGCATGGGGTCATCTCGATTTGCTTCAATATAAAAGGGGGTCATCAAGACAAGTCCTGTGAGGTTGGGACGTGTTTGTTCGAGTAACTTGCGATATGTGCTTTCATAGTTCTGAATATCAACCTGCTTAGGGTCAGTAGAACGGTCAAAATGTCGCCAAACATCATTGATGCCTATCATGATAGAGAGCCAATCAGGTTTTAGATCGAGGCAATCAGTTTGCCAACGTGCCTCTAAATCCGTCACACGATTACCACCGATGCCTGTATTAATAATGCGTATGCTCTTTTCAGGATACCATACGGAGAGCAGGCTATTAACCAAATTCACATAGCCATCGCCTAAATCTTTATCGGCGGCAATCGGGCGAGCGCGTCCACAATCGGTAATTGAATCGCCTATAAAAAGTAGTGTTTGTCCTGTTTCTAATTTCATATTTCCTCGTCTTTTAGTACCTGCGGAAAGTAAATTGAAATCTGTAGGGGCGAACCCTGTGTGGTCGCCAATTCGGGAGCGCACTTAGGCACTCCCCTACCTCAATAAGAAAATTTCACATTTCATTTGGTGATTATCTAGGTGTGATACGGGGTTCTCCTTCTAATCCAATCGCATTGATACTTAACTCGCCCTTATCCCATAGGATTGTGCCAGTTCCCATTTTTTCGATTTCAATGTCTACATCAGGTAAGCTGAGTTTTAGGGGCATGGCTTCTTGCCCATGATAGCCAGCTACCCATCGTTTTGTATCAGGATTAGCATAGAGCCACGCTGATTCTTTGCCACAGGTTAATGTTGCATCACCGACGCGAACTTCGCCTGAGCGATTTTGCTTTGCAATTGGCGATTCCAGCATATGCCAATCGAGGTCACCTTCTTGTGTCCAACGGCGTTGCATTTCCCAGCGCATGAGGTCAACCTCAATACCAATTGTTTGACCATCCCGTCCATATTCAATTGTCCAGAGGCGTTTCGATTTTCCGTCATACGTGAAGGGGGCTTCAGTCGAATCGGTTAATGACCCTTGGCTGATAGTATCCACGAAGGCTTTGCCATCGGCATAATCTTGACGATTTGCAATTTCAAGATACACACCACATTGAGGATACCCTTGAAAGAAAGACCACTCTGGTTGTAGCTCCCAGAAGCGTTTTTCAGAACCAAGATAATTGTATATCTCTAGTACGAGGTCATCTTCTTTCTCGACCAACCGTATCGGTGCATTGCGCCCTTTATCGGTGCGTGTGAGAGGACGAATAGCAATGTAAACGTCGCCACTGCCAATCACAACCGTCTGACCTTCACTGATAGAGGCTGGTAGCGAGTTTATGCGTTGTTCGCCTATCCAAATTTCATCAATGTACTCGCGTTGAGTGAAAATGAATGCCGCTTTGGCACTCGCGCAGTGTCGCATGTTTTGCGGTGTATAAAGCGCAATCGCCCGCGCCCCTTGTTGGATACCATAAAATTTACCTTCTTCAATGAGATTACGCGACTTTGTGCGGTCAGTGGCATGGTAAAAATCTCCCAACCACTTATCGTTCATCAGGTAGCGAGTGTAAATCACACCCGGACGCTCAGCTCCTTCACGAACGTAATGCGCTATTAGGGCATTGGATTGGTCACCGTATTCTCTGGATGATAAGCCAAGACAGAACGAATCGCTCAGGTAACTTGTTATCGCCCCTTGTACCGATGAATCGGCTGTTTCTGTAATTTCAAACGGTTCTTGGGGATACTCTAGTAAATCAGCCACCCAACTAGGCAGATGACCCTCAGCTAACCATTCTTGGATAAGCTCAATTTCTGGGGCTGTTTCAGCGACAACGGTTGGATGATAGGCGCGACTATGTGGTCCTGCCCAACGTCCAGTGCCACGATGAATATGCAATGCCACGCTAATGCCTAAACGTGCTACTAGGGTCTCGGTGCGAATGCGTGTGGGGTCATGCTCCACTAAATCAATGATGCGTTTGAGAGCATTGATAATGACTCGGGTATAGGTCGGGCTATTGGCTTCACGGAATGTGCCATATTGGTCAGTGAATGTCATCCAGTCGATTAATTTCTGGTAGCCTCGATTGGCGATGTCAGTATCCTGTAATAACTCACCACCTAAACAAGTATTGACGATATCTAGTGCCGTAATATTGGAATAAGCTACCGATACATCCAAACGACGAATTTCATCGAGTCCTAGACGAATGGCAGTCAGAACACGATTTTGCATGGCATCGGATAAGAGATTGCGGTGACGTATCATCATTGGGATGAGTTTCTCTAGGATGAACTGAACCGCGTTGAGGTCATCCACCACATCATCTTCTGCCATCCATGTAAAATTGCCATAGTGAGGGTCGTCTTGGTGCAATTCTTGGCAATTGAGTGTGGCATCTAATACTTGATGTGCAAGGTCTATATCTTCTGAAGTGCCATTGCTCAAGAGTTGTTCAGCGAACGAAGCGCCTGCTCTGGATTCATGAAAGAGACCGTTTTCCGTTCGTTTAGAAATGAGATAGGTTTCGGGATTAAATGTATCAGGGAGTTTTAGAGCTGTTGTCATAGTTTGTATGTCCTAAAATTATTTAGTGTGCCCAAATCTGTGAGTGGCTGGTTTGTGTTTCGCCACTTTCAACGGCTTCTTCCATTAGCATATGTAAATACCTATCCTGACAGGCTTCCGCCAGCGAATAGAAAGGCTCTGACCCCTGTACATAATCCGCCATTTTGAGTAAGCATTGCCCGATTGCAATGTCCTCATCATTGAGTGGGGCAGGCGCGAGTGGGTTCTTGTAAATCCATTCTGACCCCAATTGAATCCCCTTGAAGAAGTAGCCTTCGAGATTGCCGCGTTCACCTGTGTTGATGCGCTTGATGTCCAGTTCAATCGGTGTGGCAAAATCTTGTAGATAAACTAATTTATCATCCGCTATTTCACCGCGTTCGCCCCGTACTAACACCTGACGACTGCGGATGAAGGAACGATATTGGTCATCTGTAAAATCAAAGACAGCTGATTTATCACCCCAATCAAAATAAGCAATAGTCTGTACTGAGTCTTTAATGTTTTCTTGCTCAGGTAATCCGCCTCGTTGCAGACCTTCAATAATGGGCGATACAAAACGATGGGCGGTGATGCTCACATTCTCATAGCCGATACCTAGTAAACGTCGGATGAGGCTAATCCCATGATAACCATGAGCAACCGATACACGCGCATAACTTGCTGTACCCAATCGTCCACTTTGAGCAATTTGAATACGCACATCATGATGTGGTTGGAGATGATATTGCTCGGCGATAGCGATTTTTGCGCCGTCTTGAACTTGTTGAAATAGAGCTTCCATCTCAGAAATTGTCCGAGCAGGGGGTGTTTCTGATAGGGCAGGGATACCTCGCTCGGCGAGTTCAGTCAGCATCTGTGAATTAATGTCCCAAGGCAGACTCGTTACCACAAAGAGTGGATTCTCTGCCAGCAAGTCATCCAGTGAGTTGAAAAATCTCGCTGAATAGGGTTGTACCCATTCCTGTGCGGAGGCACTATCACGGGTGACAATCCCCACAACTTCAAATAAATCAGGACGTGCAGTGGCAATGCGTAAAAAGAATTTAGACCGCCATCCTGTGCCTATAATGCCAAAACGTATCATAATCGTATCCTAGACTGAATGGTAACCGAAGCGTCGCTCAGGGATGCCCGGCACATAATAATGTTTGATGTTCATGTAATGCTCTAATGTTTCAGCAGGTTGTTCGTATTGCTCAGGGATTGGCTCACCAGAAAATGTCTGGAAATAGAGCAAACAAGCATCACGCCACCAGACTGCCTCACGTTCTTGAATAGCAAGTAGATTTTGGACATGGGTAAAACGAGCATCATCGACAGTGGCTTGCATATCATCCCATGTGGTTTGCATCTGCCGAACTGTTTCTACGCCTTGATTGTAGCGATAACACATTTCTTCCCAGAGTGTGCGCCCAGATTGCATCGTGTAATCCCACGCGACATGATGAAACCACAGCAAAACTTCTTCAGGGCAGGTGTCGATATTTTCGAGTTGTTCACGATACGGAGAATTGTAGAGGCTAATCGCGTCACTACCGTTGGCTGTGCGGTCAAAGCCAATGCCCTGTGAATCAGCTTGATGGTAATATACAGCTGTCCAGTCTGCGCGTGCTTCTGGTTTTGACCCACCGACATCTTTTAGGTCAACCCAAGGACCTGGACCATAATGGTGTCCTACAGCAAAGATATGATGCAAACCTAGAGGCATCATATAATCAACAACAGCTTCGCGTGAAGCTATCATCATCGGCACAATATTCGCAACGAAATCAGGGTCATTGCTGAAGGTCATCCGTACCCATTCTTCTGCAATGGCTTCTGATGACAAATCATAATCCCAAGCTAAACGCCCAAGGCTATACCAATTCACGCTGGCGAAGGGGTGTCCGCACCAGTTACGCTCATCACCGATGTTGGTTACACCTGCCATACCTGAATGTGAATGACCATCAAGGCTACCATCGATAATTTTGGAAACGGTAGAGCCTTCACCCTTTGCGTAGGTTTCAGCATCCAATGTCTCTTTGAATAAGGGGGCAAGATACACCAAATGTGTTGCACAGCCGAGATATTCCTGCGTAACTTGAACTTCAAGCATTAAGGGTGTTTCGGGCATTGCGCCAAATAATGGATGATAGGGTTCGCGGGGTTGGAAATCAATCGCACCATTCTTGACCTGCAAAATAGCATTGTCTCGGAATGTGCCATCAAGCGGTACAAGTTGAGTATTGGCTTGTTTTGCTCTATCTTCTGAGGCATCCGCGTCATAAACAAAAGCACGCCAAATCACCACACCACCATGCTTCTCTAAGGCATCAGCAAACATATTCGCGCCATCCGCATGTGTCCGATTGTAGTCATGTGGACCTGGTTGCCCCTCAGAATTTGCCTTGACGACAAAGCCTCCAAAGTCAGGGATGATTTGATAAATTTGCTTGATTTTTTCGTTCCACCATGCACGAACCTCATTATCCAGTGGGTCAGCTGTTTTTAAGTTCCCAATTTCCATCGGCGCACTAAACCGCGCAGTCAAGAAAACCTGTACCCCATAAGGACGAAAGACATCAGCAAGTGCGGATACTTTATGCAGATATTGTTCAGTTAAGATGAGGGCGTTGGCGTTGACATTGGTTAAAGAGACCGCATTCATGCCAATTGAGGCACACGCACGGGCATAATCGGTGTAACGTGGTTCGATGTAATGGGGCAGTTTGTGCCAATCCCATAGTGAATACCCTGCATAACCGCGCTCAATCGTACCATCGAGATTATCCCAATGATTCAACATGCGTATTGCTAATTTGGGTTTGCTAACAATCGATAAATTTTCAAGAGGTTGGTGTGTTTGGATGAGGCGCAAGAAGTGAAAAACGCCATATAAAACACCTATATCAGTATTCGCTGAGATGACAATCGCATCTTTACCTGAGATGTTTTGAGATAAAATGACATAACCTTCATCTCCGATATTTGCTAGGTCACTCAGGTTTAACTCTGCAATCATTTCGGAGCTACTAGCTGTTCCACATAATACTGCACCATCTTGTATATCTTGTGTGCTATCTGCCATTTCAATGTCGAGTAAACCCTGCAATCCGCGAGTTAATTCGGCATAAGCTACCGCTAGCGTAGGTGAATCAGTATTAAATTTAATTTGCTGGATGCTGTCTCGATAACGTTGAAGGACTTCTGGATTATCAATCAGATGATAGCGAAGCCACAATTCGTAACCATCTTCGTCTTTTTTTAGAATGTTTGGTTTCATGTGTTTGCCTTTAATTCTGTTGTCCTTGCCATAATCCATATAAATACATTGCTGCTAAGGCGCGGTCATATAAGCCATAACCGATGCGACCTGTTTCGCCCCAAATCATCCGCCCATGGTCAGGGCGTACCACCCCTTGATAATCAATATCAATCAAGGCTCTAATAACAGCCTTCATATCCACATGTCCCTTAGTATCTGTATGGGCAACTTCTATGAAGTTTTTCTCGCCAATGAGTTCAACATTCCGCAAGTGGACGAAGTTAATGCGTCCTGCAAACTGCTTAACCATCGCTAGCAAGTCATTTTTTGCGGATGCGCCAAGCGAACCCGTACAAAAAGTTATGCCATTATAGGGGCTATCGACGACATCAAGAATACGCTGAATACGCTCTGCATCACCGACAATGCGCGGTAGCCCAAAAATTGACCAAGGTGGGTCATCGGGATGCAAGGCTAAGTAGACCCCTGCTTCTTCTGCGACAGATACAATCCGACGCAAAAAGTAAGCGAGATTTTCAAATAGAACGTCCTCATCAATCGCTTGATATTCGCTAAGGGTGGCTTGTATTTCCTCGCCTGTAAATCCACGCGCCCATGCAACCCGTGCTTCAATCCCTTGTGAGAGGTCATAATCGAGCATTTCTTGATGTGTGTATTTTGTAGCAAACGAGTCATCTGCTAGACGAACATTTAAATCTGTCCGCATCCAATCAAAGACAGGCATGAAGTTATAACAAAGGACAGGAATACCTGCTCGTCCCATATTGCGGATACTCTCGCAATACATGTCGATATAGCTATCACGTTCTGATGTGCCTTTTTTAATAGCCTCAGCAACGGGGATACTCTCAATCACATCCAGACTTAGCCCTTTGGCATTGACTTGTTGCTTGAGTGCTTCAAAGTCCTTTTGTGTCCAGACTTCACTAGCGGATTTGCCTTCGATTGTTCCAACGATGCCCGTCACGATGGGTATCTGGGCAATATCTTGTAGTTGTACTGTGTCATTTTCGCCAAACCAGCGCAGAGTCATTTTCATGTGTTAGACCCCTTTATATGCCATAAAACCACCATCAACTGGGACAACAATCCCCGTCACAAAGCGTGAGGCATCACTAACCATCCATAACACTGTGCCGACTAAATCATCAGGCTTGCCGAAGCGACCCATCGGGGTGTGGTCAATGATTTGCTGTCCGCGTTGGGTGAGTTCTTCTGTATCTTTATCAATCAGCAAGTAGCGGTTTTGTTCGCCCAAGAAAAATCCAGGTGCAATCGCATTAACACGTATCTGATGGCTGTGTTCATGTGCCATATACACTGCTAACCAATGTGTAAAATTATTAATTGCTGCTTTCGCCGCTGAATAGGCAATGACGCGTGTCATCGGTTGGTAGGATGCCATCGACGATATGTTGAGGACAACACCTGAGCCTTGTTGTGTTAATGCCTCACCAAATACCTGTGTCGTTAAAACCGCGCCGATAAAATTCAAATTAAATACCCATTGCAATGCTTCTTGAGGTAAATCAAAAAAACTACGTTCACCTGATAAAGTGGTAGCATCCGAACGATTTCCTCCCGCACCGTTAAGTAAAATATCGACTTTGCCAAAGGTATCCATCACTTGTTTTAAGGCATCTTGTAAGGCTGATTTATCGAGTACATCGGCTGATATGCCTATGACTTCAACATTTTTTTGTTTCAAAGCATCGACAAGCACATCAATTTTGTCTTGATTTCGTGCAATTGCCACGATGTTCGCGCCTGCATCCGCAAGACCAAGACACATCTCTGAGCAAAGAACACCTGTTGCGCCTGTCACAACAGCGACCTTGCCCGTTAAATCGAATAAATTATTTACCATAAAGACTGCTCCAGAAGTCCATAAAATTATAGTTTACCGTATTCGTCTAAATTGGATATGGAACCAATCTGTGTGTGTGTAACATAATCATATATAATATATGAATACTAACACATTCTGGAGGTAAGCGCATGTCAAAAGGACGAATTTATGAGGATAAGCAATTTCGCTATACAGATGCTTATAGCGGACGGGAAATTATTCAATTAACAGATTATTTAGGGCATTCCAATCATTTTTATTTTACAGACCCAAGCTGGTTTAATGATAATAAATCTTTTTTCTTCATGTCTGACCGTGAAAACCAAAGCAATCTATTTCGATATGATATAGACGATGGCAAAATCACACAACTAACAGACTTCACTACGAGAGGGCATTCGCGTGCATCTTGGAGTGAAGCGAACCAGCGATTATATTATTGGCGTGAGAAGCAACTCTATGGTCTAAATCCTGAAACCCTTGAAGAGAACCTAATCTATGAAGTGGAATCGAATATGAAAGTAGGTGGTCGCCCCAATCCAACCGCCGACGGAAAGTATTTAATTAGTGCGCTGAGAGAAGATATTGCTAAAGATAAACCAGCGATTTCATTTGCCTATTCTCGTTTTCATGAGATGTTTCATGCTAAACCACTCACTCAGATTATTCGTGTGAACGTTGAAACAGGGGAAATGGATGTTATCCTGGAAGAGAATCGCTACATTACCCATATCAATACTTCACCGAAATTGCCAACGATTATGACCTATTGCCATGAAGGTCCTTGGTATCTGGTAGACCAACGTATTTGGGGCTTAAATATCGAAACAGGTGAAACATGGAAAATACGCCCACAAGACGACGGTTTAGGTTTAGCTGTTGGGCATGAATATTGGTTTGAAGATGGCGAACGTATTGGCTATCATGGATTCCCGCGTGATGAGCGAACAAGCAGTGGTGAACACGTATTTGGTTATTTAAAATGGGATAATACCGAACACACCGAAGTCACATTTCCCTTCCGTTCAACGCATTTCCAAAGTTCGGATGAAAAACTCATTGTTGGTGATGGCTCACCTGCGGCAGTGTTTAGTCATCAAGGCGTGGCAAGACCCTTCATTCAATTATTCAAATGGAACGGCGAAGCATATGAAGGACCGCGTATCCTAGCGTATCATCGGAGTACCTTCAATAATCAACACGCTCATCCGCATCCACGTTTCACGCCTGATGGCAAGTATGTCTTGTATTCATCAGATTTGACGGATTATTCTAATATGTATCTGGTAGAAGTGGGTGATTTTGAGGACTTGCCCGAATTGACCGACGATGTAGAACCACAACACACCTAAAATATTTTCTGCTCTTATAGGGGAAGAAACGACGTATTCTATGGCACAGATGCTCTTCAAATGGATGATTGTATCGCTTGTGCTATCTTCAATAGTGATACTCGGTATTATTCTCTTTCCCTATAATACATCTGACATTGAGGCATTCATGACAGCTCCCGAAAATTGTGGGGGCGATTGTCTACTCGGTGTGCAACCTGGTATTTCCACCGTTGGCGAGACAATGAGCCATCTGCGTGAGCATCCTTGGGTGAGTGAAGTCCGTCAATTTGCACCCGGCAATGGCTTTTCTAGGATTGCGTGGGATTGGAGCGGAGAACAACCCAGTGTGATAGACGCAAGCCGAGAAGGGCGCATGACCTTTTATTGGGTGGATGAATTTACCTACCGCCAGCAAATATCAGATCGCCTTATTGAAACGATAACCATTCACACTCATATGCGGATGTATTCTCTACAAACAGTTCTTGGGGATACCAACAGGGGGGCAGTTAGTTTTCGTCCGGGTGGTAATCTGGCGTATACGATTACCTATGATATACCCGGTGGTGTGACCAATCTATATGCGGAATTTTCGTGTCCACTTTATATGATGCAATATTGGGATGCGCGTGCTAGGATTACGATGACGATAGGACGTATGGACGGAACATTCATCCATCCGATGTATTTGCCAGAAGTATGTGAAAATGGCACAATAGATTATTAAATAATAGGTCAACAGCTTATCCAAAATTGATATTAAATAATAAGCATTGAAAGATTAACGTAATTATGAGCGACAATAACAACCTAAAAAAACCTGTTTTTAAAGGTCTAACATGGCATCGTGAACAATATTTCTCCTTTTTTATCCCCAATGATTGGCAAAAGCTCGAATGGCAAGATGAGCGTCAAGGGATTTTATATGTTCCCTCTGAAGATGATGCCTATACCCTATTTGCAGTCGAAGTTAAAGACTTGGGTACAACCGTTACAGTAGACGATTTACCCTATTTAGAAACGGGCTTTCTTGATGCAATTAAAGCCTTACCTAAAAGTAAAATCGAAAGCAAAAAGACAAATGTCACAGGGAAATTAGTTCAGCTTGAGGCTAAGTATAGCTACCTTGAAGATGGTGAGATGCGGAAGCGCTGGGTACGGATGCTATATCATGGAACACGCCAAGTTACAGTAACAGCACAAGGGGCGACTATCGAAAAGTATCACTATTGGCTACCGATGTTCAATGAAGCTATGATGACAATTAAAGTCCATAGCACAATGCCCGACCAGTTGCCTCTATAATATTGAGCAAAGCAAAACGCAGCCTACATATTGTAGACTGCGTTTTTTTGTTTATTTAATGATAGTGACCAACGCTTTTGTGATGAAGCTTTGTGCGCGTTGTAAACGATTGCTACGACCAGTCACTTTTTCCGATTGACGTGCAAAACGTTGTTGTTGCGCCTCTTCAATGAGTTCGCGTACATGGTCACGACCATATGTATTATCGACCAATACCTCGTTCATGTTTCTTCCTTTCGTCACAGGGTTTTCCCTGTTTTTAGCTAATGAATCAATTTGGATGCCCATTTGTAAGAATGGAAAACTATTAAGTTAGGCATAATAAGGAAAAATTGATTGCATCAGAGCTGATGACAAACGAGGTGACTATAATGTTGTTGTAAAAGTAGTTATGGGTGCATCTTACACCCTATTCGAGTACGAATCAATAGGGCAAATATAAGCGTTTTGTTAAGATTATCACTCTATAACAAAAATGAGTAAAGATGACCCAAAAAGGTCATCATTTTGTGTGAATAGTGACTAGCGTTAGTGAATCATACTGTCCGAAAAGAAGATTTTGTGTTGTACCTCAACTTCATCACCTTCAATAATAAACGTCGCACACAGGGGCAAATCGGTTGCTGAGGATCCGACCATTACTTCAATTTCGCCTTTTGGAATAACGTAGCGCATATCAATATCATAGTAGGCTAATTGCTTTAGATTTATCTCAAAGGTAATCGTACGCGATTCACCTGCTTTTAGAGGGACACGTTGAAAGCCTTTTAATTCTTTTATCGGGCGTGTGACACTAGCAGATAAAGTGCGGGTATAGAGTTGAACAATCTCATCGCCATCGCGTTCTCCTGTATTGCTCACGGTGACATCAACTTTGATGAGTCCATCATTGTTTGCACTTTTTTCTGCTGAGAGTTTAATGTCATCATAGCTAAAGGTTGTATAACTCAACCCATAGCCGAAAGGGTAGAGAGGTTGGGTGCTGGTTTCTACGTAATCTGTCAGCCACATTGATTTGCCACCTGATGGACGATGACCGTAAAAGATAGGGATTTGCCCGACTGACCTAGGGAATGTTATCGGTAACTTTCCACTGGGGTTTACATCACCAAACAAGACATCTGCGACGGCAGTAGCCCCTTCTTCAGATGGAAACCACGCTTCAAGAATCGCTGGGATGTCGTCTGCCATCCAATTTAAAGTTACAGGACGACCAGTTAGTAAGACGAGGATTATCGGTGTACCTGTCTCATATATCGCCTGAACGAGGTCTTGTTGTACACCGGGTAAATCGAGGCTGGCACGGTCACGCGCTTCACCTGATGTAGCATCTAAGGTCAAGCCAGCTTTATCTCCCATGACCATAATAGCAACTGATGCCTTTTTCGCAATATTGACAGCCTCAGCAAATCCTTCACGCGACTGATCCAATACTTCACAGCCTTTGGCGTACATCACTGTGGTTTCATCACTCACGACTTCTTCAATTGCTTGGCGAATACTAATCGCTGGGATGAAATCTTCTAGATTATCAACCGTGATGCCATGAGGGGCAGGCATTCCTAAAGGATTATCTTGTTGGCTAGCAACCAATGTCTCGATATGAGCAGGATAGGTGTAATCGCCAAACAAATTACGAACAGAATCCGCATTAGGACCAATAACCGCTACTGAGTCGATTTCTTTTGTTAAGGGCAATAAGGCTTGGTCATTCTTGAGTAGAACAATGGATTTTTGTGCAATTTCTCGTGCAACAGCTCGCTCACTAGGTGTATCGAATACGATGCTGTCTGTATTTACATAAGGATTTTCAAATATGCCCAGTGCGAACTTCTGCCGAAGTAAGCGTCCAGCTGCCTTATCAACTAATTCTATCTTGATATGACCATTTTCAACTGCTTCAATTAAGGGGTCGCCAAAGCAATCTGTGGCTGGTAATTCAATATCAATGCCAGCTTTTAAAGCTGAATGAGCGGATTCAATCTTGTTAGCTGTTAAGTGATGATGAGACTCTAACATATTCACTGAAAAATAATCGGAAACAACCGTTCCATCAAAGCCCCATTCATCGCGTAATATATCGGTGAGTAGATATTTATTTGCGCCACAAGGAACACCATCAATCTCATGATACCCATTCATAATCGAAGCAAGCCCAAAAGCTTTAATCGCCACCTCGAATGGATACAAATAAACCTCACGCAATTCACGCTCAGGAATATGAGCTGGTGACCAGTTCATGCCTCCTTCAGTTGTTCCATAACCAACGAAGTGTTTACCTGTTGCTATAATTCCTGTGTTTATTTCTTTGCCTTGTAAGCCTTTAATGTAAGCACCACCCATACGTGCCACTAGGTAAGGGTCTTCACCAAAGGTTTCTTCAACGCGTCCCCATCGAGCATCACGCGTAACATCCAATACAGGTGCTAGGGCGTGATGCGCTCCTACAGCACGCATTTGCTGGCGGATAATATCGCCCATCATTTCTGCTAAAGTTGAGTCCCAGGTGCTAGCCACCCCAATTGTTTGTGGGAATACTGTCGCGCCATATGCCATATACCCTGAACAACTCTCTTCATGGATAACTGCAGGAATCTTTAATCGTGTGTTATCTATCAACCATTTTTGAATAGTATTGTTTAATTCTGCTGATTGAATGGGTGTAACATTACTTGCGCCACCTACTCGTGTTACCTGACCAATCCCTTCGGACATTAAGGAAGTTGCCTTTGAAGGGTTAAATACAACGCCATCAATGACTTGGTGAACCCAAAAACTGCCCAACTGCGCGACTTTTTCAGCGAGTGTCATCTGAGCTAATACATCAGCCACACGTTCATCAATCGTGCGTGATGGGTCTAAGTAGATTTGTTTTGTCATTTGTATTCCTTATGCGAAGTGATAGAAACGAAGCTATAGCTTATTAGCCATAGGGGTATGTTGCAACTAAATCAATTTTTTGTGTTGCTTTGATGTAGTTTAAATAGTCGTCCATCGCTGCTTTATTATGTTTTTGGATGACATCAGCAATGCTCTGCTCATTGCCAGCCCGTATCGCTTGGAGTAATTCACGATGTTCTTCTTGGGCTTGTTCAATACGTCGAGCCGAGACTTCTTCTAGATAATATCGGCGTAATCTATCCCAATGATAGAGCGTTCGACGCATCATATTCTTAGTAATACTCATATCCGCAATATCACAAATTCTCATATGAAATCGAATATTTTGCACAGACCAATCGTGAGATGAGTCTGTATATTGTTGCATATCGTCAATCATTTTTGCAAGTTTATTTAACTGCTTATCGCTTGCTCGGTTGCTGGCACGGCAACTACTGATAATCTCTAAGGATTCCAACAAAGTGAAGACTTCCATGATGAGTTCAGGCTTCAATTCGGTAACGGTTACACCGATGTAAGGCTGAATTGTCACAAGACCATCACCTTCTAACAGGCGTAGACATTCCCGAATTGGACTATGACTAATGCCATATTGTATGGCAAGGTCATCAATCACAATGCGACTTTTCGGCTCAAATTTCCCTGAAATTATCGCATCGCGCATCATTTCATATACGATTTGATTTTTGCTTTTGAAGTTGTGATTATTCATACGTTTGCGAAAATTCTTTTTTCGGTTATAGTATATCTCAATCCTATAGGATATTTTCTATAGGCGCTAGTCCTTGGTGAAAATTGGACTTAGCAAAATTAGTAATACTTTTTATTTTATTAGTTAATAAGGAGACGCTTTATGGAACATAAAGGCTTATCGCGCCGTAGATTCCTGCAACTTATGGCAGGAAGTGCTGTGGCGACGATTACAGCTACCGTTGCTCCTCTATCGGTCAGTGCTCAGGATATGGCTTTTAATGAAGCCCCGATGCTCGCCGATTTAGTTGCAAACGGATCACTTCCGCCGGTAAACGAACGGATTCCGCTTGATCCTCGTGTGATTACGCCGCCGGTAGAAGTAGGTCAATATGGTGGTACACTACGGCGTGCCTTCAAAGGCATTTCTGACCGTTGGGGACCGACCAAACTCAATGAAGAAATGGCAATTGAGTGGGATATTCCAGACACGGAAAATATTGGTCTCGTTGCTAATTATATTTCGGGTTGGGAACAAAACGACGATGCGAGTGAATTTACCTTTACGTTACGCGAAGGGTTGAGATGGTCAGACGGTGAATTATTCACTACTGAAGATGTTCAATTCTGGTATGACAACTACTATATGGGTGAATTACAAGCACAAGAAGTCACCTTGACACCAAATGGTGTTCCAATGGAATTGGAAGTCATTGACGAACTGACATGGAGAGTCACGTTCTCAGTACCAAATCCACTCTTGCCTCTGTCGATTGCGAAATTAACTCTGGGTATCTGGGGTGGTCCAACAATGGCGGCACCTGCACACTATCTAAGCCAATATATCCCAGCTCTAACGGATGATGAAAGTCTAATAGATGCTGCAATGGCTGACAGTGGTGTCGAAACATGGCAACAATTGCATGGTGATGGCAGTATCTTCACCTTTGGTCCGATTGTGGCATGGTGGGAAAATACAGAACGTCCGATCCTTAATGCTTGGCGACCTGTTAATCATCCAACGGCAGATCCTTGGATCATGGAACGTAATCCATACTATCATGCAGTCGATACAGAGGGGAATCAATTACCCTATGTTGATAGGGTGAACCACGCATGGTTCGATGATAACTCTGTCTTTGATCTTTGGATTGCACAAGGCTTGATTGATGCACATGGGCGTCATGTTTCACCATCCAATTTCACTTTCTATAAGGAAAATGAAGAGGCAGGAAATTATTCCGTCTTGCTCATGAGAGAAGCGAGTACGAATGCGTTCTTCCCAAATATCTCTCACAAAGACCCCGTAATGCGTGAAATCTTTGATGATGCTCGTTTCCGCGAAGCACTCTCCATCTCGATTGACCGCGACGAAATCAACAACTTAATTTACGATGGTTTGTTCACTGCACGTCAAGCATCTCCTGTGAATGGTTCGCCTAACTACGACCCTGAATTCGAGACGCGTTGGGTTGAATTCAATCCAGACCGTGCAAATGAATTACTAGATGAAATGGGCTTAGACCAACGCGGCGATGATGGCTTCCGTCTACGACCAGATGGCGAACCACTAATTATCACCATTCTCTTCCAAAGTGGGCTAAATCAACGTGCAGACGAAGTAAACTTGGTTGAAGGATACTGGGAAACGATTGGGCTGAATATCAACCAAGAATTAGTAGAGCGTTCGCTCTACACTGAACGAGTTGGTAATGGAGATGTTGATATAGGTGTTTGGGGTGCTGATCGTAACTCAGTCGTTATTGCAGACCCTTCACGTTATACAGGTCAACAATCTGATGGTCCTTGGGCACCGCTCTACGGCGCATGGTGGGCGAATGAACCGCGTGCTTCAGAGGAGCCGCCAGAAGACCATCCAATTCGTGAAATCTGGCGCTTGTGGGAAGCTGCGGCTTCCGAACCAGATGAAGCAACCCGTAACGAATTGTTCACACAGATGCTCAACATCCATAAAGAACATCCTTATATGATTGGTACCGTTGGCGATATTCCAGTACCATTTATTACCAGTAATAATGTAGGTAATATTATTGCTGGGCATATCTGGGATGATACCCTGCGCTCACCGGGTGGCTTTATGCCAGCTACATGGTTCTTGCGTACTATCTAGTCGATAGATGAAGTTTGATAATCCATCTACTAGACTTACTATAAGTCACTCTCGTAGTTCATTACGGCACAGCCAAAGTAACGTGTTTAAGGCAGTCCGTAAAAAAGCGAGAGAGACTTCTCATTAAATAAAGTATACTAAAGCTAAAAAATATGGATGAGTTGTTTACTACTCATCCATATGAGCAATGAGCAAATTTATCAGTACATAATGTGACACTATAAATATTCGGATGTAGTCGTTTACAGCGTCGAAATTCGTACATTACCTTTTCAAATTAAGATTATTTTTAGAGGAAAAAATCGTGCTTCAATTTATTATTCGTCGCACATTAATCGCCATCGTAACTATTTTTGCAATTTCGATAATGAGCTTCATTATTATCCAACTTCCTCCCGGCGATTTTCTGACCTCGTATGTCGCGCAACTATCAGAAATGGGGACATCGGTTTCTGAGCAACAGGTCGCCATCATGCGCGAAACATATGGCTTAGACCAACCTATTTACGTCCAGTACTATAAATGGATGAAAGGTGTGGTTGTCGGTGATTTTGGACGCTCGCTTGAGTGGGGTGTTCCTGTTTCCGATCTCATCTGGAATCGTTTAGCGATGAGTGTTCTCATTGGAGCTTCATCCGTGTTATTTGTTTGGACACTCGCAATTCCTATCGGAGTGTACTCGGCGACGAATCAATATTCTTTAGTCGATTACATCTCGACCTTCTTGGGCTTTTTAGGGCTAGCAATTCCGAACTTCATGCTTGCACTTGTCCTCATGTGGGTTGCGTTTTCTCAATTTGGGCAAGATGTCGGTGGTTTATACTCCCCCGAATATCAAGGGGCACCTTGGAGTGTCGGTAAATTTATTGATTTACTCAAGCACTTATGGATTCCGATGATTGTGGTGGGTACGGCTGGCACGGCTGGTCTCATTCGTACCATGCGCGCCAATATGCTCGATGAAATTAACCAACCCTACGTCGAAACGGCACGCGCCAAGGGCTTAAGCGAAACGCGCCTCATCTGGAAATACCCAGTCCGAGTCGCCTTGAATCCGTTCGTCAGTACAGTCGGTTATGCCATTCCTTCGCTGATTGGTGGTGTTGTCATCACAGCCGTTGTATTGAATTTGCCGACCATTGGTCCTCTGCTACTGCGTGCCTTATTATCACAAGATATGTTCCTCGCAGGCGCAATCGTTTTGCTATTAAGTATCTTAACAGTTATCGGCACGTTGTTGTCAGATGTTCTGCTGGCAATTCTTGACCCACGCATCCGCTTGGAATGAAAGGTGTGACACATGAGTAATCTAACTTTAAACCCACCTGAAGTGCCACACCCTGAGATAGATGATGCCGAAATTGGTATCGAAGGTGCTTCAATTGCAACTCCACGCCAATTGATGTGGTGGAAATTCCGCAAGCACAAAATAGCGGTTTTTAGTGCGGTTGTGTTGGTTGTATTGTATCTGATGGCAATTTTTGCCGGATTTTTGAGTCCAGTTGACCCAAACAGCTATGATGCAGGTTATAAAAACGTGCCGCCAATGGGCATTACTTTTTTCGACGGTGATGGCAACTTCACATGGCGACCCGGTGTTCGTGATCTTCTCATTGAACGAGACCCAGAAACACTCAGGATTACCTATATCACCGATACATCGACATGGTTTCCGCTTCATTTCTTTGTGAAAGGCGAACCGTACAAGATTTTCGGTCTTATTGAATCCGATATTCATTTATATGGCTTAGGTGAAGAAGCTGGAGGCTTGCCATATTTCATACTAGGGTCTGACCGTCTGGGACGTGATATGTTCTCACGCATAACACATGGCGCACAAGTCTCACTCTCAATTGGTTTGGTGAGTGTATTCCTGAGTTTGATTTTAGGGGTTGTGTTGGGTGGTATCTCTGGCTATTACGGTGGCTGGATTGATAATGTCATTCAACGTGTTATCGAGTTTATCCGTTCATTGCCCACCTTACCGCTTTGGATGGCACTCAGTGCAGCACTGCCACCCGGATTGCCACAGGAAGTTCGTTACTTTGGAATTACAGTTATTTTATCCTTAATTGGTTGGACATCATTAGGGCGACAAGTGCGTGGGCGTTTCCTCGCGCTAAGAACAGAGGATTTCGTCTTAGCTGCACGGCTATCTGGCGCGAGTGATTTGCGGATTATCCTACGGCATATGGTGCCATCATTTACAAGCCATATCATCGCATCGCTGACGCTCTCGATTCCGGGCATTATCCTCGCTGAAACATCCTTGAGTTTTCTTGGTCTAGGCTTACGCCAACCTGCGATTAGCTGGGGTGTTTTGCTACAAGAAGCCCAAAATATTCGTACTGTCGCGCTAACACCTTGGTTATTACTCCCCGGTGTTGCTGTAATTATTACTGTACTAGCCTTTAACTTCTTGGGTGATGGTCTGCGCGATGCGGCTGACCCATTCTCACGTTAGGATTGATTGATGACACAACGAGACATTTTACTCAAAGTGAAGAACCTCAAAGTATCTTTTTACCTGACACAATCCACTGTACGGGCTGTTGATGGTGTCAATTTTGAGATTGAAGCTGGAAAAACACTAGGCATTGTTGGCGAGAGTGGTTGCGGTAAGAGTGTAACTGCGCGTGCGATTTTAGGGATGGTAAGGCATCCCGGTAAAATCAATGAAGGCGAAATTCTCTACTATGGAAAATCGGGTGTTCCGGTTGATATTGCCAAGCTAGACGAAGATAGCCCTCAACTGCGTAGTATTCGTTGGAATGAAATCGCCATGATTTTCCAAGAGCCAATGACATCAATGAGTCCCGTACATACAATCGGCAATCAGATGATTGAAGCGATTCGCCTACATAAAGGCGCGAGTAAAAGCGATGCTGAAGCCGTTGCCGTTGATTTGATGAAGCGCGTGGGTCTACCCTACCCTGAACGTTTACTTAGCAATTATCGCCATGAACTCAGTGGGGGAATGCGCCAGCGCGTGATGATTGCAATGGCTCTCACCTGTAGTCCAAAATTGCTGATTGCTGATGAACCAACAACCGCACTGGATGTCACCACACAAGCACAAATTCTAGATTTGATGCGCGACCTGCAAGATGAATACAAAATGGCGATTATGTTCATCACGCATGATTTAGGGGTTATCGCTGAAATGGCAGATGACGTGATTGTAATGTATCTCGGTAAAGAAGTCGAAGTCGCTGATGTCGATACAATTTTCTACAATTCAGGACATCCCTATACCCAATCCTTATTACGCTCTATTCCGCGCCACGATATTCAGACGGAACGGCTAGAGACAATTGAAGGTAGCGTCCCTGACCCAACCTCGAAACCCAAAGGGTGTGCCTTTCATCCGAGATGTCGCCATTTTGATCCTTCACAATGTCTGACACCACCACCCTTATTGAAAATTTCGGATAAGCAAGAAGTCCGATGCACGCGGGTCTACGAGATTAATGAGCATCTCGCGACCCCACAAGCGGAGTAATGACCTTATGCAAAATAATACGAAACCTTTATTGAATGTAAAAGATTTAAAGAAACATTTTCCAATTTATAAGCAAGGTATTTTTAATAGAAAAATCGTCAACCATGTGCGCGCGGTTGATGGCGTGAGCTTTGCGATTGAACGCGGCGAAGTTTTGGGTCTTGTTGGAGAAAGTGGTTGCGGTAAAACGACAACTGGGCGTGTTATCTTACGAGCATTAGACCCAACAGATGGTGAGATAATCTTTCAGGATGACGATATGGGCGAAGTTGACCTTGCCCAATTATCACGCGATGAACTTAAACGCATTTGGCGCAATATTCAACTTATCTTCCAAGACCCCTATTCATCGCTCAATCCACGTATGACTCTTGAGCAAATTATTCTTGAGCCAATACAAAATTATAACGTCAAATTGAAAGTCAGTAACCGAGAAAAGGTCGCTGAATTGCTGGAAATGGTCGGTTTACGCCCTGAATATATGAGCCGTTATCCTCATGCTTTCAGTGGTGGTCAACGTCAGCGTGTGGGCATTGCTCGCGCACTCGCCTTGAACCCTAAATTGGTGATTTGTGATGAAGCTGTTTCAGCACTCGATGTATCCGTGCAAGCACAAATACTAAATTTGCTCCAAGATTTACGCAATCAATTGAACCTAACATATCTCTTTATCTCGCACGATTTGAGCGTTGTGCGGCATCTCTGTGACCGTGTGGTTGTGATGTATGTGGGTCGTATCGTCGAAATCGCATCGACAGAAGAATTATTCACTGATAGACAACATCCGTATACAGAGGCATTGCTCGGCTCTGCCCCAACCCCTGACCCACGCGCAAAACGTAATCAGAAACCACTTATGGGCGAAGTCCCTGACCCATCAAACCCACCGAGTGGTTGTTATTTCCATCCGCGTTGTCCATATGCACAAGACCGCTGTCGAGTCGAGACACCGCCTCTACGAGAGGTCAAGCCTAATCATTGGGCAAGTTGCCACTTTGCAGAAGAAATCGAATTTGCAAACTAATACTGTAAGATGATAATTATAGCTTTATACAGGAAAATTTTATGAAAGTGATGTTACTCTTTCCACCTAATTGGACACCGAGTATGCCACATCTTGCATTACCAACACTGACTGCATACCTGCGGTCACATGGTGTTGAAGTGCTTCAGCGTGACTTGAACGCAACAACCTTTGATACCATTTTGACGCGCGAGTTCATGATGGAAACGCTGGCGAAATTGCGCGAGGATTATGGCGCAGATGTCAGTTATCATCCGAATAATCGTCGGGCGATTCCTGCGCGAGAGCATATTCAATGGGCATTGCATGAAGGTCCGCGTCTGGCAAATGATGTTAAAAAAGCCAAAAGTATCATGCGAAGCGAGACTTTCTTTGAAGGTGAAAAGAGCTTACCTGCATTTGAGACAGTTATCAAATGTCTTGAAATAGCCTCACTACCTTATTATCCAGCATCCTTGACCCTACAAAGTTATGTTTCAGCCTATGCGACTGATAGTAGTGCATCACTTTTAGAGGGTGTGCGCGACGAAAATCATAATATTTTCTTGGATATTTTCCGCAATGGTATTCTTGAAGAAATCAAACGCGAGAAACCTGATGTTGTCGGCATTTCCATTCCGTCAATGGCACAAATGCTAGCAGGAATGACCCTCGCATATCTAATCAAGGATGCAGGTTTAGATTGCCATGTAACTGTTGGCGGACCTCATATCAGCATGTTGCGTGATGAAATGGCAAAAGTCCCAGCAATTTTCACACTAATTGATAGTGCCGTCGTCTTTGATGGTGAAGTTCCCCTGTTGAATCTTACACAGGCTCTCGAAAAGGATGGTGATTTATCTGTTGTTCCGAATCTCGTTTATCGGGATGGCGATGAGATAAAAGTAACAGACCGCAAAATACCTGAAAAAATTGGCAATTTGCCTCTGCCAGATTTTGATGGATTACCCTTAGACCGTTATCTAGCCCCTGTTCTTGCCCTACCTTTGCTAACAGCGCGTGGATGCTATTTTGGTAAATGCGCTTTCTGCAATGTAGGTTACGGTGAAGCTGAATCATTCAGCCAATTACGTGCCGAACAACTCACAGACCAGATGATGGCTCTGCATGAAAAATATGGCGTAAAACACATTTTCTTCTCGGATGAAGCGATTACGCCCAAGAATTTACGCGCCTTACCCCCCGTCTTGAAATCGCTCGATACGGAATTTCACTGGGGCGGTTGTGTCCGCTTTGAAAAAGTTGTCTCGCAAGAGATGCTAGAGAATATCAATGATGCAGGATGCCGTATGATTCTCTTTGGGCTGGAAAGTGCCTCGGAAGCGATTATGGAACGCATGGTAAAAGGTACAGAAGTCAGCCATATGAGCCGTATCCTGAAAGAGAGTTCTGCCGCTGGTATCTGGAATCACACCTTTTTCTTCTTCGGTTTTCCCGGTGAAACACTAGAAGATGCACAGGAAACAGTGAATTTCTTATATGACCATAAACCGCATGTTCACTCGGCGGCAATGGGTACATTCCTCATGGAACGGTATTCGCCAGCGCATCGTTTCCCTGAAAAATTTGGCGTATCTAAAGTGATTGAGGAAGAGCATAAAGACCTCGCCATTTATTTTGATTATGAAGTCGATGGTGGCATGAATGCAGATTTTGCCGATACAATTATGGAACGCTTTGTGGATACCTTGCCTGATAAATCGTATCCACAATTTTATGCCAATGATGTCTATCGCTTCTTGTATGCGAGCCACCTTGCAGAGCAAAATGAAGCAATGAAACCTTGGCTTATCCCTGAGCAGGACATGATTTAAAGATGACTGCTGGCAAAGTATATCCATCTGAACTCAAATGTTATGAAGACCCACGCACTGGTGTTGAAGTCAAGCAATTGACTCAATATCGGGCGCATAGTCATCATTTTTATTTCACCAATTCGGGCTGGTATGATAACGGAAATAAGCTGGTTTTTAGCTCAGACCGAGATAACGCAACCAACTTATTCAGTATCGACCTGAGTGACTATCGTATTACGCAATTAACGGATTTAACGCCATTATCCTTGCCCAGAGAAGTTGAGTTCCTAAGGGCTTGCCTGAATCCTGTAAAAGATGAGGCGTATTTCTGGTACGGTTATGAATTAATTGCCCTAGACCTGAATACACTTGAACAACGGGCTATCTATCGTATGCCTGATGGCTATGATGTCTCGATGAGCAATTGTAGTGCTGATGGCAAGTATGTCTATTCAAGCATTTCGGAAGATATGTCAGACCGTTTCCGCGTTGATTTACTGCGGGGCTATGTGGGCTTCAAAGAAACATGGGAAGCAAAGCCTCTCAGTAAAATCATTCAGGTGGCAACCGATGGTAGTGGCGATAAGGTCGTCTTTGAAGAAAAATATTGGATTGGTCATTGTAATACCTCGTTAAAACATCCTCACTTACTCACATTCTGCCATGAAGGACCTTGGAACTTAGTCGATAATCGCATGTGGGGGCTTGATGTTAATACAGGCGAAGTCTGGAAAATACGTCCCTGCGAAGAAGGCGAAGTTGTCGGGCATGAATACTGGCATACAGATGGAGAGTTGATTGGCTATCATGGGCGCAAAGCCGATGGCAGTGAATTTTTCGGGCATATCCGCTACGACAATACGAACCGCATTGAAGTACCATTTCAGGAATATAACTTCAAACGCCCTGAACATTTCCACTCGAATACGATTGATATGGTCGTGAGTGACGTTGCTAAGACAGTTAATCTGTTTAGCTGGAATGGCACAGGGTATGACCAAGGACGTGCATTATGCAGTCATGATTGCAGTTTTAAGATGCAACAATTACACGTCCATCCCCGTTTTAATGCCGATGCCACACAAGTTCTATTTACCAGCGACGTGAGTGGTTACGGCAACCTCTATTTGGTGGATATTCCAGATTTTGACTCACTTCCTCTGATGGAAGAATTTTTAGATTAAGGTTTCTATTCAAGCATGACAACAGTTAATTTTGCAGCGATTGGTTTTGCACATAACCATATTTTTGGTATCACAAAAAGATTAATTGAAGCAGGCGCAAATTTAGTCGCTTATTATGATGAAGATGACAGCCGTATAGCGGAATTTTTAGAGCGTTTCCCGAATACACCACGCGCCGAATCCGTGCAAGCTATCTTAGATGATGAAACAATTCAAGTAGTCGCTACAGCGGCTCGCCCTGATAAACGTGCCAAACTCGGTATCAAAACGATGCAACATAGCAAAGACTTCATTTCAGCTAAACCGTCTTTTACTAATATTGAAGATTTGGCAGAAGCTCGTCGTGTTCAAGCTGAGACAAGACAAATTTATAGTGTTTTTTATGGCGAACGGCTTGATAACCCCTCGACTGTAAAAGCAGGTGAATTGGTCAAGAGTGGGGCAATTGGTCAGGTCGTACAAACAGTGGGTTTTGGACCTCATCGTCTTTTGAATCATGGTTTTCGCCCCGATTGGACATTTGACCGTCAATATTTTGGGGGCGTTATCAATGATTTAGCCAGCCATCAGATTGACCAATTTTTGTATTTTACGGATAGCACCTCAGCTGAAGTTGTTTCCGCGCATGTTGGCAATTTCAGACATCAACAGTACCCTGAAATTCATGATTTCGGGGATGTTGTGGTACGTAGCCCATCTGCAGTAGGTTATGTGCGCGTGGATTGGCTCACACCGCAAGGTTTAGATACATGGGGTGATGTGCGCCTTTTCATTCAAGGTACAGCAGGTTATATCGAACTCCGCAAGAATACCGATATTACGGGTCGTGAGGGCAATAATCATCTATTTCTAGTCAATGAAGAAGAGATGCAACATATCGATTGCCGAGATGTTCATTTACCATTCGGCGAACAATTCCTACACGATGTGTTGAATCGAACTGAAACAGCCATGCCACAAGCCCATTGTTTTCTTGCATCTGAATTAGCGCTTCAAGCCGAATTGCAAGCAGTCGAACTACAATCTCTCGCTATGGGATAACCATGACTACCATCAATTTACCTGCGGAATGGAATCAACCACCTGTAGAATTTTCCTTAGCGCCGTTTTGGTTCTGGAATGATGATTTAGACGAAGCGGAATTATCCCGTCAGATGGATGAATTTCAAGCACATGGGGTGGATGCCTTTGTGCTACATCCGCGTTTAGGCTTGCCAGAGCATTACGCATGGATGAGCCAAGCTTTGCTCGATAAGATGCGCTTTGGCATAGAACAGGCACAAGCGCGTGGGATGCAAGTGATTCTCTATGATGAAGGCATGTATCCGAGCGGTTCATCAGCAGGGCAGGTTGTCGCTGAAAATCCTGAGTTTCAATGTCGCGGTATGGTACGCATCAATCTCGATACGGTGCAAGCCAATACAGTTGAACAAGGGGTACAGATTGATGCCAATGGGCAGGTTGTCTTAGCAGATAATCAGACACTGGTAGCAGAAGTCACTTATAACAATCAGCGTTATGCTATCGTTGACCGCCCGATTAACTCTGTCATTCGTGGTTTGCATTATCTCGATGAAAGTATCACAGATGAGGTAGGCGAATCACCTGAAGTGAGCCATCCTGCGACTGATTTGCTCAATCCTGATGCTGTTGCTTGCTTTATCCGACTTGTGTATGACCGTTTCTACACCGAATTTAGTGATTATTTCGGCACGACGATTACTAAAATCTTCACAGATGAACCTATGCTACTAGGTCGCCCGAATGAAAAAGATGTGATGCCCTCAACCAGAGGCATTTTGAGCTATATCAATAATTTTCTAGGGTATGACTTTAGCCCTCAATTGCCTGCTCTATGGGAAGATAATGTCCCCGAAGATATTTTTGCCGAGTTTGAACGCGCAATCGAACACCGCTTAGAAGCCAGCTACTATACACAACTCTATGACTGGTGTGAGCAACACAGTATTGCACTCACAGGGCATCCTGCTGAACCTGATGCCACCCGTCACTTACGGTATTTTCATATCCCAGGGCAAGATATTGTCTGGCGTTATATCGAACCTGACACAGCCTCTGCCTTAGAAGGTCGTCAATCCACACAGGGCAAAGCCGCCTCATCTATGATGTTGCATACCCATCGACGACGCAATGCCAATGAATTTAGTGGCGCATACGGGCATAATCTGACCTTTGAAGAAATGCGTTGGCTTGCCAATTGGTTGCTGATACGGGGCTGTAATTTACTGATTCCCCACGCCTTTTATTATTCGATGCGAGCTCCGCGTAAGGATGAACGTCCACCCGATGTTGGTTTACACAGCGCATGGTGGGATGATGGATTTAAAGAATTTGCGCTAACTTCTCGTCGTTTAAGCTGGCTCAATACGGACAGTCAGCATATTTGCCATGTAGCGATTATCGGTGAGCATCATCGTTTGCCTTGGCGTGCCGCAAAAGCCTGTTTCCAGTATCAGATTGATTTTAATTATCTGGATATAGATGATTTTGAACGCTGTACTATCGACAATGGCATGTTATCCATTGCCGACCAAGAATATACAGTCTTGATTGTCGATAGTGACTTACCGCCATTTGCTCAAGCCCAAATTGAGCAATTCGCGGAGCAAATACCTGTCATTCATTGGTCTGATAACACCGCATCGCATATTCAGACCTTAAAAACGCATCTGCCATCATCACCTTTTGCAAATCTTCATGCTTCTGGTTTAAGAGTACGGCATCTACAAAAAGCAGGCTTAGATTGGCACATCCTTTTCAATGAGGAAAAAACACCTATCACTATCAACATAGATTTAGATAACGCCTATTTGCTCGATTTAGCCAGCAACAAAACCAGCGAATTTACAGGCGAAATCACCTTAGAAGGCTATGCAGTTAAACTTATCATACAGGAAAAATCATCATGAAAACCCTTAGTCAATTAGACGACAATTGTCGTTACTGGTTAGATAAAACCTTAACTTGGTCAGACGAACGCTGGAATGCTGATTTTTCACTCGTTCAGATGCAGTTTGATAATAAATCGGCTTCTGATAAGCCACCTATTGTTTGTTCGGTACGCAATTCGGTCTGGTATGCAACAGGCTTGTTGATGCGCCAAGCTAAAGGCGATATTGACCGCGCATGTAGCATTATTGAAGCGATGCTCCTATACCAATATAATACCCCTGAAACAGTTTATCATGGCACGTTCAAACGCTTTCCAGAAGAACCCACTCCCGTTGGAACTCCTGTTGTCTGGCGCGATTATGACCCTAACTGGCGTGAGTTTATCTGTACCGTTTTTATCATTTTGCTGAAAGAATATGACACTCTCATTCCTGATGCCTTACAGCAGAAGATGCAACAGTCAATTTTATTAGCGTCACAAGGTAGTTTTGAGCGTAAGGTAACGGCTGAATATACCAATATCTCTCTGATGAGTGCCTTTTTATTAGATTATGCTGGACGCGAATTTGATAATCCTGAATGGGTGGATTATGCGCTGAGTCAAGCAGAAGAAATTTATCGTTTGTTCAATCGCTATCAGACATTCAACGAATATAATTCTCCGACCTATTATGGAATCGATTTTTACGCACTCGCATTATGGCGTGAATACGGCTCAACCGATGCTTATCAAGCTATGGGGGCGGAGATGGAAGCTGAATTGTGGCGCGATACAGCCCAATTTTATCATGCGGATATGCGAAATATCTGCGGACCTTATGACCGAAGCTATGGCATGGATATGACCAACTACATTGCCGCCGTTGCCTTATGGATTGCGACAGCCTTGCCTCCAGAATTTGCGCCCCTGCCCGATGTTGAGCAAGCATTCGACCATGCTGGCGATTATTTTTTCATGCCGATGGTTGCGATTGTCGGGACGATGCCTCCCGATGATGTCTTGCCTCATTTACAAAAATTCCAAGAAGAACGTTTCTTAGAACGAACCATCGAGCCACAACGTACCGCGACAGCATGGTTATCTGAGAATTTGATGCTGGGTGCAGAAGCTGACTATCTCAATGAAACCCGTACTGACCAATTTCATCCAGCCACTATTCACTGGCAAGCCCCTGATGGCACTGTTGCTTGGATACGCTCATGCGGTGATGACCTCATTCAAGCGACTGCCGAACCTCGTAAATTACAATTATCCTCTAAAGAAGCTGTTACCTATGTTTTTGAAATCCGTGTGCTGAACCCTCATGACGATATGATTCAGTCGCATCAATGGCTTTTACCGAATCTCACGGTTCAACTACAGCGACCTGACACACCCTTTACCGTTGAACAGAATGGGAACAAGCTACGGGTTCGCTTCACGTCGGATGAGGCTATTCAGTTGCTGTGTGACTAACTTTGGAGTTGTGTATCTATGTCGATTGAAATTTTGGGACGCGCCGTTGCGCTTCCCTACAATGCCGACTGGTAGGGACATCCAACGGGATGTCCGCTAGAAAAATAAGGATGATTTTGAATTTCAACCATTTTCGATACAGTACCCTATTTTGGCAAGGCAATCATTGATACATAAATCATGATATACTGGCTATATAAGCGATGGAGAAAGTATCATGTTGACTTATCAGGACATTTTATCAGGCGCACAACGTTTAACCTTAGCGGAAAAAGCGCATTTATTGGCAGAACTCAGTGCAGAATTACAGACTGAATTAGCTGAACCATCCCAACCAAAACAGTCATTGCTAGGTATATGGGAAGGGGAAGACCTCTCCTCAGAAGACATCAACAACGCACGAAAAGATTTATGGGGAAACTTCCCGCGTGAGGATATTAACTCTAAATCTACCCATTAGAACAAAAAACACCTTGCCCACTTTGCCAATATGCTTCAATTTCCCATTCTGAAACGATAGATTTAACATTTTCGCCATCCCATAAGGATAACCCTACGGTATCTAAGTCACAGAAAATCAAGTCATTATTAGAACTCCATGCTGGAGAGGATATCGCTAGAGTTGTGAGAACAGTATTATTATCTGCATCTCTCACATGAAGAAGTTGCTCGGATGAAAAGTAATTTACAAATGCCCATGAACCATCAATAGCCCAACGCTCTCCACCGTTATGGTTGTCTGGGATTTGGCTCATGTTTGTTGCTGTTTCACCATCCCATACATAAACTTGAGCATTTCTATCATTATTTTGTAGTGAGTTAAATGCAATATGATTATCAGGTGTCCATTGGGGGTATGAATAATATCTTGTCATTTTAGACGGAACAGCTACTGAAATATAGTCATTGATTGCATTTTGTTCTGGTGTTTCGCCATCCCAAACAACAATTTCATATCCAGTTTCCCTCGCTGAGAGAAATGCTAATTCATCATTTGAGTTCCAAGCTGGCGAACGGTCTTCCCCCGTTGGATTTTGACTAATATTAATTATTCTTATGCCATCCCATACATACACTTCTGGTTGCAAAGCATCTTGTTCCCAACCAAACCAAGCTGTAATTGCTAGTAATCCACTCGGACTCCATGTTGCACCGAATCTTTCGGGCAGACTTTCCATGTCTCGTGGTGTTATATCAGTGAGTTCATTACCATCCCAAACGTATAAATTACCGTCAAAATCACGTAAAGCTAAAGACTGACCATCGTTACTCCATGCTATTGGATGACCAATAATCCCTAATACCTGCTCTAAATTAATCACCGTTTTATCGTCAGAACGTGTATCTATTAGAAAGAAATTCTGATTTTCCTGATATTCTGTCAACACTATCTTCCCAACCGAACTGACTGTAAAGTGAATTAAGCCTGTACCTTGATACAATAGTGTATGTTCGTCAATTGAGGGGTCATACATCCAAAGGGATGTTGCTGGGTACTCATCTTCAATTCTATATATTAGCAAATCACCTTCAGTTGAATTCGCTAGACTATTTAATAATCCAATAAATAACATGAAGAACAAGATTATCAAGACTAAATATTGATTTTGAAATTGCAGTAATCTAACGTGCATAGACATCCTTGCTGTTATCAAGAATATTCTACTTTACACAAAACATGAGAGGATATTTAGGTTTATGGCGTAGGGTTATCGTACCGAATGTTTTGGAAAATGCTCTACACATCATTGCACATTAGCGTGGATTTGATACACTTAATGTTAGTTGTAACCTTATCTCAAATACTATTTATGAAGGAGCAATTTTAATGAAACAAATCCGTTTATTAGTAATAATGTTAGTCATCGCACTATTCGCCAGCGTCGTTGTCGCCCAAGATGATGACATGGAGATGATGGGCGACTTTGAAACCTGCGCCACCCCTGAAAATCTGCCTGAAACTGTGACCATCGGCGCAATTTTTGGTCTCAGTGGTGATATTTCAGTTTATGGTGGTGTCCAACAACAGGGTGTAAACCTCGCCGTTGAAGAGATTAACGAGTCAGGTTATCTCGGTGATGGTGTCACGCTTGCAGTTCAATTTGAAGACGCTGTTTCTGCCGATGACGCTATTAATGCCATGACACGCCTCGTTGAAGAAGCAGGTGTGCCTGCGGTCTTAGGTCCAACACTTTCAACGCAAGCCTTCGCCGCTGACCCTGTCGCACAAGAAAATAGTGTGCCTGTTATGGGTGTCAGCAATACCGCGAGTGGCATCACCGATATGGGTGACTTTGTTTTCCGTAATAGCTTGCCAGAAAGTGATGTTATTCCGGGTACAATCGCACAATCTGCTGAAGTTTTGGGCTATACAACCGTTGGAGTTCTCTATGGTGATGATGATGACTTCACCCTGAGTGGTTACGAAGTTTTCGTGGATGCACTCGACGAAAATGGCATCGAAATTTTAGGCGAAGAAACTTTCGCACGCGGTGATGTTGATTTCAACGCCCAACTTAGCAACTTACTAGCAGATAATCCCGAAGCCTTGATTGTTTCGGCATTGGCGCAAGAAGCAGTGCTGATTATTGGGCAAGCCCGTGACCTCGGCTATGATGGTCCAATCATCGGTGGTAATGGTTTTAACTCTCCAGCAATAATCGACAATACCGGCGAAGCCTCCGAAGGCGTGATTGTTGGTGCGGCATGGAATAGCGTTTCGGATAATCCTCTCAGCGTTCAATATGTATCAGCATTTGAAGAAGCCTATGGTAGCTTACCTGACCAATTTGCAACCCAAGCCTATACAGGTGCATGGTTGATGGCAACTGCTATCCGTTGTGCAGATTCAACCGACCCCGTTGCAATCCGTGATGCACTAGCTGCTATCCAAGATTTTGCTACGCCACTAGGCGATTTCAGCTTTGGTGAAGACCGCAACCCAATCCATGACCCTGTCGTACAGGTTGTTGAAATGGGCGCATTCGGTGTCCTCGGTGCGGATATGGACGATGATATGGAAGAACCAGAAATGGATGCCACCGAAGAATCGGAATAAACATAGGGTTTTTAAATATTGCAACTTATATGGTGATGTGAAACAAACCCTGGGTTCAAACACGTTTTCATTTATAGAGTCATCAGAGGTCGGTTGTCAGTTATCCGAAACACATGAACCAGCATATTGTTCTTACTGATAACCGATAACTGTTTACTGAAAACAAAGTTGACTTGAACGAGGATGTTTGTTGTCCGATTTTCATCCTAAAATTGTAATACATGAAATCACTAAATAATTGGAAGCAAGTCGAGATGGGGGTTATAATGACCTCCATCTTTATATTTAGAATGAAGATTATTTTATGGATTTATTTCTACAACAAAATATTAATGCGATTTCATTAGGGGCAATCTACGCGCTCTTTGCTTTAGGCTATGCGATGGTCTTTAGTATTTTGGGTGTACTGAACCTCGCGCATAGTGCCATCTTCATGTGGGGGGCATTCGTTGGTTTACTCGCCCTAGATATAGAAAAAGCTCCGATTTTACTGAGTTTCTTAATCGTCGTTATCCCACTAACAGGGATTGGCTTAGTCGCGGAGTATAAAGTCATCCAACCAGCCATGCGCCGAGTGAAAATTTCGGCACTCAGGCAACTCGTCGCCTTGATAGTCCGTATTATCTGGATAACAATTCTCGCACTGATTGGGCGTGAGATATTTGCACAAATCCTGCCCTTATTCCCTGAAACCTTGACGATTAATCCCTTGCTTGCCTTGTTATTAGCTTGTTTTGCTGGCGGTGTCTTGAGCATTGCCTTAGAATTCACAGCTTTCCGCCCCCTACGTGAACGCAATGCAGACCGTCTGGCACAACTCATCAGCAGTATCGGTGCGGCATTGGTCTTGGTGAATGTTGCTCAATTTGCTTTCCAAGGGGTATATGGACGTACCGAAGCCTATTATCCGCGTGATATTTCCTTCTTAGGCATCGGCACAGACCCGATTCTGCTCGGTGAACTCCGTATTGTACCCATTCGCATGGTGATTTTAGTGATTGCCTTGGTGCTGATGATTATTTTGCAATATCTTGTCCAACGCACCGAAATTGGTCAGCAGATGCGCGCCGTTGCTTTCAATGAACGTATTGCCAGCTTACTTGGCGTGGATGTCTCGCGCGTATATATCATCACCTTCTTTTTAGCAGGAGCATTCGGTGGCATCGCAGGGATGCTATTCGGTGTGACCTTCCTTGCCGTAACGCCCTTCGTCGGTGAGAGCATTGCACTCGTCGGCTTAACAGCGATTGTTCTCGGTGGACTAGGCAGTATTCAAGGCGCATTGGTCGGTGGCTTCATCGTCGCGCTGATTCAAACTTATAGCGTCGCCTTTGGTGGAAGCAGTTACCGAGATGCGATTGTCTTTGTCTTGTTATTCATCATGTTGCTGATACGTCCACAGGGCTTGTTTGGTCAGCCAGAACAGAATAGGGCATAACTATGGGCGCATTCTATGAAACATTCTTAGACCTCACGAGTACCATCGGCATCACTGAACCTGTGCTACAGGGGATGCTCATCGGCGCAATCTTGGCAATTAGTATTTACCTCACACTTTATACAGGCATGTTCGCCTTAGCCAATGCAGGGTTCATGTCGATTGGGGCATACGTCGCTGTTCTACTGACACAACAAGCAGGCTGGGGCTTATTCCCGTCATTGATAGTCGCCATGATTGTTGCAGGCATTGTCGCTATCCCGATTGGCTTACCTGTCCTGCGCTTGTCCGATATTTATCTAGCGATTGCGACACTCGGTTTTGCCGAAGTTGTACGGATTTTAATGCTTAATTTTGATAATATCGTGGTGTCGATTGTCGAGAATTTACTGGCACGCGATAACGAAGGTATCACCAATTGGCTGATGAACCTTGCCGAAAACTCTGAATTGTTAGAAATCCGTGAACTGACCAATCGGACGCGCGTGACTTTTGAGTTGTTAGAAGGCGCACGCGGGATTAAGAGTATTCCTGTCCTCACTGAAACTTGGATGCTGACCCTATTCATCATCATTTTAGTTATCTTCCTCATACGCTTGCACCGCTCACGATTTGGTCGCGCAATGGCAGCCATTCGCCAAGATGAGACAGCCGCCGCCAATATGGGCATCAATGTGGTCTACGTGAAAAACGTCGTTTTCATCATGAGCGCAGTGATTGCCGCCGCCGCAGGGGCATTCGAGGGGCATCTCAACCGTATCATCGAACCGAGTGTTTACGGCTTTGACCGCACGGTTGATATTTTAGCCTATGCTGTTTTAGGTGGCACACAAACAATAGCAGGACCTATCGTTGGCGGATTAGTCCTCGAAGCCTTGCCCGAAGTCTTACGCCAAGTGCAACAGTATCGCGGACTATTTATCGGCTTAGTGTTGCTTGGGGCGATTGTTTATCTGCCCAATGGTCTGGTTGACCCCGAAGGCGTGAAAGGCTTGTTCGGGTCATTTATGTCATCAAGCGATGAGCGTAAAGCGAAGGGTGAAACAGATGTCGTCTAAACCCTTACTCGAACTCAAAAAAGTTACGCGACATTTTGGGGGCTTAACCGCCCTTGAAGATGTGGATATGACGGTTCATCGTGGACAGATTGTAGGCTTAATTGGACCCAATGGTGCAGGAAAAACCACCACAATCAACAACATTACGGGCTTAGACCATCCCTCGTCTGGCGAAATTTACTTTGATGCTCAAGCTATACATAAAGAAGAACCCCATACCATAACCAGCATGGGTATCGCCCGTACGTATCAGAATATTCGCCTCTTTGGGGAGATGACTGCCCACGAAAATTTGCTCATTGGTCAGCATAAGCGTGGTGATGCGACCCTATTAGAGTCCATCTTTATGCTACCACGTCATTTTGCTCAGGAGAAAGACCTCAATCATCGCGCGCAGGATTTATTAGAACGTTTTGAACTGAGCCATGTTGCTGATGTGAAAGCCAATAATTTGCCTTATGGTGACCAACGACGCTTAGAGATTGCCCGTGCTTTAGCCACCAATCCGCAACTAATTTTGCTGGATGAACCCACCGCAGGCATGAACCATACCGAAACGCGGGCTGTTGGGGAGCAAATTCTGCAATTACGCGATGAAGGTATGACGATTTTAGTCATTGAGCATGATATGTCGCTTATTCATCAGGTATGTGATGAGGTCTACGTCCTGAATTTTGGTCGGATGATTGCCAATGGCTCTCCCGATGAAATTCGTCAGATGCAATTGGTCATAGAAGCCTATCTTGGCACAGATGAGGATGCCTAAATGCAAGACAAACCACTCTTAGAGGTCAATAATCTGCATACAAATTATGGCGCTATCCGTGCTTTGAAAGGCATTAGCTTTAAGATTATGCAAGGGCAAGTCGTTAGTCTCATTGGGGCGAATGGCGCAGGCAAAAGTACCACCCTCAATACCATTAGTGGCTTACTGAAACCAACACAGGGTGAAATCATCTTTGAGGGTGAGAACATCACAGGCATGAATCCGCATGATGTCACCCGCAAGCACCTCATTCAAGTGCCAGAAGGTCGTCAAATTATCGCCAATATGTCGGTGATGGAAAACCTCACCATCGGCACGCACATCCGCAATGATAAAGTCGATACGGATTTAGACAATATCTTCGCCCGCTTTCCACGCCTCGCTGAACGTAAACGGCAAAAAGCTGGCTCATTAAGTGGCGGAGAGCAACAGATGCTAGCTGTCGGACGTGCGCTAATGATGCGTCCACGCCTGCTGATGCTGGATGAACCCAGTATGGGGCTTGCGCCTTTATTAGTGAATGAGGTGTTTGCTCTGATTGCCGAAATTAAATCCCAAAATATTCCGATTTTGCTGGTCGAACAAAATGCCCGAAAAGCCTTACAGATAGCCGATTATGCCTATGTGCTCGAACGTGGTGTCATTGTCCAAGAAGGCGTTGCCAGTGAACTCCGCAATGATGAAGCCATTATATCCGCTTACTTAGGATAAAATACTTAATTCGTGCTATGATGTTGGTTAAATGTATTGAACTTTAGATATATTTTTAGCGAATGCGATAGATCACACCCCTACCTTAATAACAAGAATTGTAGAGTGACATCATACAGTTTTAAAATTAAACACGAAATTGTACGTAGGGGCGCAGCATGCTGCGCCCTTACACCTAAATCTTTCTCTGTCTTAATTTATTAAAGAGCATTCATTCCATCGTAACGAAAAATCTTAATCGGATGGCAATTCTGTAGTAGACTTATCTTCAAATGTTAGCCCTTTTTCTTGCTTTCTTTGTGTTCTTCGTGCCTTCGTGGTTCATATTTTAGGCACTTGATATCTTTAAATACTTGCGTTTCTAGGATACCCAATGCGCCAAACACTCCTGACCCTATGCCTACTATTTTTATTTATCCCTGTACTCGCTCAAGAGGAAACCCCCGAGCCATCAGTCGGGGATGTCATTGGCTTAAACTTGCCACAAGCCGAGGCATTTCTGAATAGCTTAGAGTATCGCCTAAATCCTATTTTAGTCATGGATTATGATAGTGATGCTCCTCCGAACACCGTGATTGACTACGAACTTGTGCTAGATAGCGTGACACTAATCGTTGCACGCGAAGCAAATATTGAATTGGTCTGGGATATTACTGACTACTTGGAAACAGCGACATTTCTAGGTGATTTAGAAGGTGACGAACTATTCACGATGGTTAATCTCTCAGATGAGACGATTGATTTGCGAAATATCCAATTGGGAGATTTTGCTACATCAGCATGGGGGACTGTTTTAAGAGCAGGGCAGTGTGTACAAGCATGGACATTCATTGAAAATGATGGCTATCGCATCCCTAATTGCGAAGATGTGCAGGGTGGCATCCTCAATTTAACTCAGCCTTCCCAACAGTTTTGGCGCAATGAACCCGAGTTCACCGTTACACAAAATGGGATTCATCGTGGCACATGCCAAACTAGTGAGGGAACCTGCACACTATGGGTCTCACCGACAGCCATTGCCGAAGACCTTGCCCCGTATATCTACCTCGTTTACGACGCTGAACAATGGCTAATCTATAACAATAGCGAAACTCAATGGATGGATTTATCGCAGGTGGTCATTAATGACTTACCGAATGTTTCCAACGAGCGCAATTGGGATACAGTCAGTATCCCTGATTTAGACCGCCTCGCGCCCAACCAATGTGTGCGTTTTACAGTTGATGCCACACAAGACAGCCTCCTTGACTGTGATGAAATCGCTGTGCAAGAGATTAGCGCAGAGGGGATTTTCTGGTCAGAGATTTTCACCCTCAATGATAGCCTCAACGGACGCACTAGCCGAGATTGCCCAGCTTCACTTGGTGAGCGTACGATTTGTTTGCTGGGTCGGTGAGGTTTTTAGATAGACATGAGATTTATCTGATAATGAAAAGAACAATAATCCGAGATTAGGAACGCCGTTGACTAAAATCAACGTCTAGTTGCCGACATCGTCTAAAGACGACAGGTTTTAATGTCAGCCTTGTGCTGATGTTGTTGAGTAGCCTTCATGTTTATATGAAGGCATAAGGAATGCTAAAATGGGTACATTCTACGTTTGTTATTATCACATCATTTGGGCAACTAAGCACAGACAAGCCCTTATCACACCAGCAATTGAACCAGTCCTAATTAATAGCGTTCAACAAAAAGCACATCAGCATAGAACACCCATTCATGCCATAAATATGGTTGCAGACCATATCCATATTGCTGTAACAATCCCACCATCGAAGGCGATTTGGGAATGGGTACGCGACGTGAAAGGCTTAACAGCACATGATGTAAACTCCGAATTTTCTGATTTAGAGGAAACCTTCAAATGGCAACGAGGTTATAGTGTGCATACATTTGGCAAGAAAGTTTTGCCCTATATTGTTGAATACATAGAAAAACAGAAAATACATCATGAAGCAGGCACAATAGAACCCTATCTAGAATATATCGAAGATTAGATTCGGCTTTGAACATTGTCTAACTAAAGATGAGAGTTTTGGTGTCGACCTCGTGTCGATGTTGTTTAATTAGCCTTCATGTTTATATGAAGGCGTTGATTTGCAGAAAGCTCTATTACGGGGTAGACTAATCACATCCTGAATTTGGCAGAGGGAAACTGCACTAACAGCTTCCCTCAAGGACTGCCCATTCAAGGACAAAGCCAAAAACAGTATAGCCAATCGTCGCATATCTGAACAGGTCGTTCAGTGTGTTTGCGCTAGCTATCTGGTCATCGTAGTTATATGGGCAGTCGAATTTTTCGGGACAGTCAATGCGCTTTGTGTTGTTTTTTGAGTTTTGCTGATTAACTTTGCTCGGGGCATATTTAATCAGAATAAAGTTTGGCGACGGCAACACGAAAGGGCAGTGACAGCATGTCGAGAGTCGGGCTTAGTGGCTTTGCTCTCGGCATGAATGTTTTTGAGAAAGCAATAGCATTACTATTTAGTCAGGCAATAATGTGTTCACAACCGACAAGTTAAAATCTATGATACACATAAAGACATCTATTTCATTAATAATTGGAAAGGCAAAATAAGATGTCTCTTATGAAGTTTTTCACGGATGAGCATATTTCAAAAGATACTGTTTTGGAAATGCGAAAGAAAGGAGTCACAGTCGTTCGTTGTGAGGATATAGGTATGAAAAGTGCAACTGATGAGGAATTGCTCATTTACGCAACAAATCACAACTATACTTTAGTCTCAATGGATGATGATGTGACCCGATTACATGCAGATTGGTTGGAACAAGGTCGAGAGCATGGGGGGATACTGTATGCACCGATGGCAAAATATCAAGGTACATTAGGAATCGGTGCTATTGTAAATTGGTGCGTAGAAATGGCAACATTAATAGAAGAAGATATTGGCACAATAGACGCTGATGTGAAAAATCAATTATTCTGGTTATAGAATGATTACAATAATTATTTATAATCATGATACAATGTTTGCAGGAGGTAAATGCTATATGGCAGAAAATATTGAATTTAAGTACATCATCAAAAATGAACATGGCACGCCTATCCTTGCAGATACTAAAACAAACATCATTCCTATTGGCATTGCTCATGAACACGGTATATCTGAGGCGGGGTTACTAGCACAATACGACATTTCTCGTTCACAATTACACAGTGCGCTTGCTTATTTTTACGAACACCGTGAAGATATTCGCAACTATGAACATGAAACAGAGAAATTATTGAACGAACATGCCACAGATGCTAGTCAGGTATTAAAGCAATTGCAACAGAAAAAGCAATCTTAATAGGGCTTCTCTGCGAGACTACCGACTAAGATAGACATATCTCTAAGATTATGTGTGTAGAGTGGTAATTGTAAACGATACGCAACAGATGCAATCTGACAATCATTCATGCCAATGTTATGGCTGAGTTGATATTGCTCCAGTTTCTCCATCGCCCATTGCTGGTCAGATATAGTGAGATATTCAATTTTAAACTTTTGCAACATTTGCTTATTAGCGACTAATCGCACTCTATTACTTGAACCAATCATAACTTCCATCCATGTGATAGGAGTTATAGCAAGAAGTTCCGTTTGTTTCTTCATCTAATCAATTGCTGTGCTTTCTTCTCGGATAAGATGCAAGATCACTGTTGTGTCAACAATACCAGCAATCATTCAGCATCACCCCAATCCCCCAAACGACGTTTTTGCTCCTCGGAACGTAAATGCTTGACCCATTCAACAGGGTCTTCAATCTCAGGATACTTCAACCCAACATCAAGTTCGGATATTAATTTAGTGACAGATTCTCCCCAATTTTCACCTGTCTTAATATCACGCATTTTTTCATTTAAGTTCGTATCAATCATATCAATCAGCCGTTTGGCTAATTCCTTACGCTCTTCTGTGGAAAGAGCTTCTGCTTGTTCTAATATCTCTGCAACTGTCATGATTCATCTCCTGAACTATATATCAAGCATAAACGACTTTTAGTACCAAAGCAAAACTGCTTTTAAGGCGTAAATAATTTCCAATGACCCTCAGAGATAACCTCTACTTTACCATCAACCACGGTGAGGGCAGTTTCGTCGTCCATTGCATAGGCTGGCATTGGCATCTTTTCTGCCCATTTTTCCGCGTCAGCCATGGTATTTTCGGGCAACATCTCATGGTCAAGGTGTGGGAAAATCGCAAAATCGACTATCCCAAGCGTTTCATCACCACCACTAGGCGGAGTCCAACCGACAAATTCTTCGCCGATACGCGGAGCCATAATCATACTGCCAGCACTCAACCCGACATAAACCACATCAAGTGAGAGCAAGATGTCTGCCAAGCCAGATTGTTGCATCCAGTAGCATAGATAAATGGGGTCGCCACCATTCACCAGCAGAACATCAGTCTCCTGCACGGCACTCACCCAATACGCTTTGTCGATACTCGGTAGTGCCGTGAGTTCTAGCACACCCAGCGATTTCCACCCAAGGTCACACATCGGCGTACTGGCTTTCCCACTGATGAACTCGTATGCCCTCTGAAAACCGCCTTTCATGGCATAGTTTGGGGTAGCAATGCACAGCGCATCACACTCGGCAATTGGTTTATCCAGTAAGTCGAGCAGAGCATTATGGATACTAGCGTTTTGAACGCCACCAGACGTGAGTAGAAATTTCATAGTTACATCTCCTTAGTTTTGAACCCTTAACGTAAAACGCTGGTAAAAATGTCTTTTTGTGACCGTGAAAATGTGTCTCATTTCTTGCTTTTCTCTGAGTCTTTGTGCCTCGGTGGTTCAAATTTGTTCTTAACTTGATAGGATGCAATACCGATATTCTACTCCACACCACACAATAGAACAAATATTCTATATAACTGATATTTTAATGGAATAAGATGGCTATGAAATGGGGTATATCAACGGGGATATGAACGGTCATATCAACAACATTTTCCAACGCTAAAGTGCTAAACTCTATTTAGCACCTTACCAATTGAATAATCATTAAAGTCTTTCTCCAAAAAGGAGCTTGCGAGCGCATTGGGGAGAGATTTTGAGATGTGCTTGCACAAACCAAACACAAACATAATGTTCAAAATTTCGCTGTTTTTGCTTAGTTTTGCCACGCCCAAAATCCCTGTTAATTGCCTGTTAATCCCCTGTTTTCTCTGTTACCGCCTGATAAACAGGGAAAATAAACAAACTTTTCTAACTATTCGATGTCGTCAGCAATCTCAATTTCCCTGCCCTCATGCTCTGCACGCAGGATATTATCGAAGCGTAAAACGTCCTCAATCTGTATCGTATGTCCCTCAATCAGCACACTATCATCCACTTCCGCTAGATTATATAAAGGATGCTCACGACTAACTTGCACATCTACGCCATAAATCGTCATGGTGATATAACCCTCACCAAACTCAACCGCACTCACATCACCTTCGATGATTGCATTAACAGTCTGTTGTACGACTGTCTCAGTAACAGCAGTCTCTTCAGGAACGGATTCCCTGAAAAAGTTCTGAAATATCACAAATCCAATTAACATAAGCGCCAAGATTGCAACTACAATCAGAGGCGTTATATTTTCTTGTGTCGCATCCACCACAGCTTGGTTTGCCCGCTGAACCCGTGAAGGTATGTCAATCGTAGCTGGCATCAGCGCCTTGTTTTGGAGCTTTGCTTCTTCAAAACTATTTTGCGCCATCATCGTGTCAGGCTTAGTGATAGAGGATTTAACAGGCTTTGGTAAAGGACTCAGATGCTGGGCGATTCGGTCTATCGGCTTATTCAAACTACTCTGACCGGGTTCACTTTTTGCTTGTCTTGCTTGCCGAATGGCATTTTTCAGCGCAAGGACTAATTTTGCACCATTCTCATAACGGTCTTTAGGGTCTTTAGCCAAGGTTTTTTCTAAAATAGGGATAAAGGCTGGATGCAAATCTGGATTAATTGTGAGAGGGTCAGGGAGTGTATCACCAATATGTGCCATAGCTATCTGAATAGCTGACCCAACATCATATGGTACACTACCCGTTAGCATCTCATATAAGATAACCCCTAATGAGTAAAAGTCTGTTTGGGCAACTGACTGAGCAGAATTAACAGCTTGCTCAGGGGCGATATAATGCGGTGAGCCAAAAATTTCACCACCTGTGCCATCTTGCACATTCAGCGCCAGCCCAAAATCAGTGAGAACAGCCTGACCTGTGCGTGAAATCATGATATTAGAGGGCTTAATATCACGGTGAATGACCCCATTTTTATGAGCATAATCAAGAGCTTTGCTAATGTTTTCAATGATGTTGAGTAGAGTAGTGTAATCGATGAGTTCACCATCGGCAGCATAATCACGCAATATCCAGCGCAAATCTGCACCATCCACGTATTCCATCGCCATATAATAGATGTTATCTGTGTCGTTAAAACGATATATCGCTACAATATTAGGATGTTTGAGCTTTGCAATTGCTTGGGCTTCGCGGTAAAAACGCTTCTCATAATCAACTATCTTTTTAGTGGGTTGCGACATGACTTTCAGCGCTGCGTAACGATTGAGCTTTACATCTAAGGCGCGGTAGACTCGTGCCATACCACCATGACCAAGCAAGTCTTCAATCTTATAATCATCAATCATATTACCAATCAGGGGGTCTTTATTGTGCAACGATGTTTCTCCTCAATGCTGATTTGGTCTGCCAAACTCAAATTATCATAGCATAAATCAATAAGTTGAATTGAAAAATTTGTAGTTTGATTGTACACGGATAACATTAAACTAATAACAGACCGTGCTTGAATGAAAAACTTAAGTATAATAAAGGGTGTCGGTTATCTTTTTGTTATTATTTCGGAAATCTTATGACCAGAATTCGTCTATTTATTTCTACAACTTTCCTATTCATGTTTAGTGTATGGTCTGTTCATGCACAAGGCGAGTGTGCCTTTGACATCAGTAGTGTTATTAACCGTGTGACTGAAGAATGTGCTGACATTGCTGAAAATGAAGTTTGCTATGGCAATCGTGATGTTAATGCAACGCCACGCCTCAATACGATTGATTTTGTCTTTGAAAATCCCGGTGATCGTGCTGACCTTTATAATATTCAATCTTTGGTGGTGGATGCAGTAAATACAACTGCTGACACTTGGGGCGTTGCCCAGATGCGCTTGCAAATTGGCTCAGAAACGGGTTTGCAAGATGTGAATTTGCTCCTTTTTGGGCGCTTCGATATTGAGAATGCTGTTCCCGATACTGATGATGTTGAATTGCAAGTACGCAGTTTCCAGAAAATATTGCATCGTGAACCAAATGCTGATGCAGAAACCTTACATACTGTGCAGGCAGGTGCATTACTCACAGGTGTAGGACGTTTAGAGGACTCAACTTGGCTACGGGTTGAAGACCCTGTAACAAGGATTGTGGGATGGGTCGAGAACGTTGGTATAAATCTTGTTGATGAATCTCGTAGTCTTGGCTTGCTACCTGTGCAAGAGGGGAGTTCTCCATACTATGGTGCAATGCAAGCCTTTTATTTTGAAAACGGCACGAGTGATATTGGTTGTGATAGCTTAGAATCAGATGGTCTAATTATCCAAACACCTGAAGGTGAGGCACGTATTTCCTTACTCATTAATGAAGTCAGCATTGAACTAACAGGTGGAGAACGGGTCGATGAAGAAGATGAAGGTGGTGGTACAGCCTTTGTTCAAGCGAACCCACAAAGTACAGACGGTATGTCAGTTAATGTTGTGAATGGGTCAGCGACAGTAGAAACAACTGACGGTATGCAAACAGTGGAATCTGGTCAACAATCGACTATCCCAATTTCCGTCGATTTACAACCGAGTGGAGAACCACGCGAACCAGTCGAAGTTGAGTTAAGCAACATTAATATTCAACCCTTCCTACCAACTGTTCGTAATCCATTTGTAGGGAATAACACTAACAACAATAACTCAGGCTCAGGTGATGGTGGTTCTGTCACGATTGATATTCCGAATAATAATAACTCGGGTTCATCAGGTAATGGGTCAGGCGATGGCAATACAACAGGCGTTAATGTTGTCGGCAATACGACAGGCAATAGTTCTGGCAATGGCTCAGGAAATAATACAGGCAATTCATCTTCGACAGGCTCATCAACAGGAAATACCACGGTTGATACGAGCAATCCATTTGAAACTAATCCCGATTTGCCTAGTTCAGTCGACGAAGCAACAGGAGTTAATCAACCGCCACCAGTAGAAGAAGAACCGACAGAGTTTATTACACAAGGAAATATCATTGCCTTGTCAATTGCGTTGATTGCTGCTGTTACCCTTCTCTTATTCATCGTGAGTAATACGCGCCGTAATAAGTAATTTGAAGCATAATTTACTTGATTACATTTGCGCCTTCATGAACTGAGTAATGCCTTTGATATGTAAATTGCCACAATGAGGCATCCTATTATCTGAGTAAGATTAAGGAAAACTCGTGTGGCAATTGATCGGTTACTATATTTGAACTTGGCTACTCTGCCAAACAACACCAATAGACTCATCAAGAAGAACCAGGGCGTGAACAAAAAAGCAGGCGCACCTCGTACAAGCATTGTTGCAAGGTCATGTATCACACCAGAAATTGTAAATGTGAGAACTAGCGCGAGTGATGCTGGCAAAATGCTATTCAATGGGCTGTAAATATAACGCCCTAGTGCATAACCCCAAATCGGATTCCAATATTGCCAGAACTGTGCAAATGACCCTGCGCCTAATGAGCGCTTGAGCATATTTTCCAGTGACTTAGGTGCGCCCAAAGGCACGCCATTCCTGTATTCTACATATTGAGACAGCGTCAGCTTGTGTCGCTTAGATTGATTTGCTTCCATTTTTACCTTGGTCGTATTCTCTTACTTTGATTACCACATTGCCAACTTTACGCCCTGCTTCTACATAGCGATAGGCTTCTTCTGTTTCTGCTAGTTCATAACAACGATCAATAACTGCTTTAATCGTTGTTTTTTCTGCTAATTGTGCAATCAACGTCAGATTCTCTGAGGTTTCATGTGTCATTGTCTTTGTGGAAAGATATTGACCATCTTGCGTGAGCGACTGCTTAACATCACCTTCTTTAAGTTTACCAACCGCATCAAAAATGACATCATAAGTGACACCGTTTTGAGTGAAATCTTCCTGTGTGTAATCAATGACATCATTTGCACCAATGTCTTGAACCATTTTAACATTGCGTGTGCTACAAACACCTGTTACGTCGGCACCAAAATATTTTGCAAGTTGTACGGCATAGGTTCCAACACTTCCAGATGCACCATAGACTAAGACCTTTTTCCCTTGATGAATATCTGCTTTTTGTAAAATTTGTAAAGCAGTCATCGCTCCGACAGGTAATGCGGCAGCCTGTTGAAAGCTGATATTATCGGGCTTATAGGCAATGGTATGCGTTTTGCTGGTTTCAGGTAAACATAGGTATTCGGCATTTGCTCCTACATTCAAGCCTGTTGTCGTCCCAAATACTGAATCACCAACCTTGAAGTGTGTGACATCTTGCCCAATTGCTTCAATAACACCAGAAAACTCATGTCCGGTTGTGTGCTTGCGTTTCATACCCATAAATTGCAATGCGAGGAAAGCAATAGCTGGTATTTTCTTCATGACTACATCCCCAGCTGTCACTGTTGAGGCATAAACTTTGACGAGGATTTCATTGGATTTTGGGGTTGGTTTCTCGATTTGCTTGAGTTGTAACCCGTGTTTTGTGGAAATAATGGCATTCATGATAAGTCTCTCTCTAGATTATTTTGATTCGGTAATGCGGATATAGAAGCCATCAGGATCAAGTACACGAAAGTCTCGTAATCCCCATGACCGTTGTGCGAGTGTATCGGCTAACTGCCAATTCTGTTCTTGTATTCGTGCGTATGCTAAGTCAATACTTTCTACTTCCAGCACAATTTCGATTCCTAAGCCTACGGGATGGTGCATCGGTTTTAATGGATGGTCATCTGGCAACTGTGACTGCGATTGCAATGCTATTTGGATATTTCCTAACCGAAAAACGGAATAATCGTTCGGATTGTGGCTTATAGTCTCGAAGCCTAGTACCCGTGTATAAAAATCCATTGAGTCAGGCACAGATTTTACAAATAATTCCAGTCGTAATCGCATAAGTTAAACCTCTTGAGTGTCATGTAGAAACGATGTGTTGTTGTGAATAGACGAATTGGGCTAAGACGAATGCTGCCTGAAAGACATTGAGAACCAGTGCTGTAATATAAAAAGCGACTTCTAGCTGAGGATACCATCCCAGCACTGTGAGAACTAACGGGAGTTGCATCGGGATTTCAAGAAGAAGCCAGAAAAACACAGCCATTAGAGGGTTGGCGCGTGCTCGTGCCAATGTGAATTCTCGATTTTCTGGTCGTTGTAGAGAGTAAAGGGTGACTGCCCAGCTAAGATTTAAAAACACGAGGCTACAAAGTAACCAGAGCGTGTGACCTTCAAGCCCATAATGCCCAAGCCCGACAGGGAGCAGTGCTGCTACAATCACAACCAGACCAATCGTAACCACAGCACGAATCTGCCCGAGCTGAGACGCATCAATTGTACTTTTGCTAGTGATGCTGATAAGAGCGCCGAAGCCAACAAAAATGCCTGCTATCTGTGCCATTGTCATCAATAGTCCGAAATCCTGTAACATCTGTGACTCCTCGTTACCTCTAATGCCTCAATATAGTAAAAAGGCAATGAATACATTTTCATTGCCTTTGGCTGTGTATCTAGTATTAAGCAGATACCTGATTCGATATTTCACTCGGTTGCCCATCAACATTAATTTCTTTGGTATTGATGCCACGGAATAACAACCAGAGACCCAATGCTGTTTCACCCGTTAATGCTGAGACAACCACAATCATTTCAAAGATGCCTGCATAAGCGTCGTAGTTGGTCATGATGAAAGTTGCAAAATTGTCGATGAAGTAGCCGAAGGATGCAATCACCACTAGAATAGCGAGGATTTTCGGTACGTATCCTGATTTATAGAGCAAGTAACCTTGTATCAAGATGCTAAAGGCGAAGAATACCAGCGCGAGTTTATAGCCGATGCCATGCGCTCCGAGAAAGACCAGTGCTATTGCGTTTAATTGGTCACTTGTAAAGGCTGTCGTCAGATAATCGGCACCGCTCAAGAATTGCAACGCAATGAAGAGGACGAGCAGGTTAATACCTAGTGTCGCTGCTTGTGCTAGTCGAAAGAAAGCAGTAAGCAATGACAAACCCTGATTGATAGAACGAAGTAGTAAGTAGAAAACCAGACCGATTGCCACATCACTCATGATCATTACAAGGTCTGCAACGATGCTCATGCGAAATAATCCTTCCGATGCGATGATATTGGTTGCTGTTGCTGTTGCGTCATCAGCTACAATCAGGCTCGGACGAGCAAAACCATCTGCGAACATACCTGCGATAATGATGATTATATAGAGAACACCTGCAAACCGAGCAAGCATATTCAATGATGAAACGGTAGAGCGGTTAGTAGTGCTTGATTTTACAAAATTGGCTGTTGCTGTAGTCATGATATATCTCCTTATGAATTGATTATTCTGTTGAAAAACTTGCTTCATTCGTCGTCATTGCTAGGATTGATTCGCACAATCGAGATAAGTGGAATTCCCAAATCACGAATTCTTCTTAGCAAACCGTGTAATGCAGATTGATCTTTTACGGTACAGGTGATGATTGTTTCGCCATCATCTGTTTGCTTAATCGTCACATTATCAAACCAACCTTCCCAATCTTGATTGAGATGCCCCTTGATGCGGATTTCATAATTCAAGGGTTCATCTAAATTCATGTGATGTGATGTGTTTGACATAGTTTTGCTTTTCCGTATGTTTTGCATTAGTTGTTCAATCTGGCTATAGCATATCGGTATAGGGGTATGGTTGTGGAGCTACTAAAGTATTGTTTGGGGGTATGGTCTTAAAATAGTACTGATGAAAAATTGTCTATGCGCTACAGTTGGAAATAACAAAAAATAAGGAGTGCATCATGTCAGTATTTGAATTACGGGTGGCAATCACAGCAGATGAGTATAATAAGTTGCTTAGCTTTTACCGTGATGGATTAGGCTTAGACACAGGCGATATGTGGACTGAGCATGGTCGAGGACAGGTATTGCATGCAGGGCAAGCGACTATAGAGATTCTGGATACAGAACACAGCCAGCATGTTGACCAAATTGAAGTAGGGGAAGACGTGTCTGGGCAAATTAGATTTGCTTTTCAGGTTCCAGACCTTCATCTTGCTATCGAAAATGCTCTTAAATACGGAGCAAGACTGGTTCATGAACCAATCTTAACTCCTTGGGGTGACTTAAATGCGCGAATTGAATCGCCAGATGGTTTGCAAATTACCTTGTTTCAGGTGCAGTCATTAGACAATTAATAACCGCTCACCTCGTATGTGATTTCAGGAATAGATACGGTGTCGGGACGAATTGCAGTTAGGGCATCCGCATCACTTTGTAATTCTGCCAGCAAAAATGCTGTTGCAAAATGTTTGACGATATAGTGTGCATCATAGCGATTCCAGTCACCGTCGTCACAAAATTCGCCAGACATCACACGGAGCAAAAGCGGAATGGCTTCGCAGGGGGCAGTAAATATCATATGTTCTGCTCCTTCTAAGCCGACCAAGATTCTGCGTGTGCTAGAGACATAGTCAAACGTGGGTTGAGTTGCCCAGTCATAGGGACTATCCATATCTGCTGTGCCACCGATAGCCATCACAGGTGCAGTAATTTCAGCAAGTCCTGTTGCCCCAAAGAAGTAAGCATCGCCTGCAATGGGTACAATAGCATCAATACGTGAGTCAACGGGTAACATCCATAGATCTTCTGGCACAGAATCTAAGCCAGCTAATGTTGCCATTTCGCCTAAATGGGGTTCGATTTCGTCACATAGCCATGCCGCAGGGTGATTCTCTGCACGTGCGGTTTCACAATGCTCACGGAAATACGATGTATCAATTTGTGCGCCTGCTGCTGCTAGCGTGGTATAACCACCATAGGAGTGTCCAACGACTGCAACAGTTTCCGAATCTATTAACCCTTCAAACATGCCTTCAGGTAGAGTTTCCATGTCAAGATAATTTAATACTGTGAGAATATCATTGGGTCTGGTGATGACAGATTGCCACAAGCCATTGAGTTCACCATCGAAAAATTCTTGATGTTCAGGTGCGATGACAACGAACCCATAGGATGCAAGATGTTCTGCTAACCATCCATAAGCTGTTGCGCCCATACCAAAGCCCGGTGATAGTATCACTAAAGGATAAGGATTTTCTCCTTCGTCAAATGGTGCATCTACAATAGCTTGTCCCTCATACGTGGCGAATTGCACCATAAAATTCTCTCCCATTTTTGCAGGATAAGCATAGGTTATGGATTCATCTTGATTAGCGTCGTTAAGAGCTGGATACCACATAACAGCCGAAAGTGCATTATTATCATCAATGACAAGTTGTTGCATCCCAACCGTTTGATTACCGCGCATTGCATAAGGCATTTGCTCGATATTCAACTCACTATCGGGAATGGATGCACGGACGGGTACAGTAATCCCGATATAACCGATTACCACTAATAAAATAATACTTCCGATACCATACAGTGCGATTTTCTTAAGCATAATCTGTTCCTCTCAAATTGTTGAAGTTACAGATAGCATATCGCTAGCATGGTAGGGTTGTAGAGCTACCAAAGTATGGTTTGGGGTATGGTTTTAATGTTGGAGTAAATTTAATTCGCGGGCGAGTGCAACAGCTTCGGTACGACGGCTGACACCTAACTTGCCGTAAATGTTGCGATTGTGTCCTTTCACTGTACTCAAGGCAAGATACAGCAGTTCACTGATTTCACGGTTGGATAGTCCATCGGCGACAAGTTGCAAGATTTCAAGTTCGCGGTCGCTGAGGGGTTCAATTAATGCTTGATTGGCTGGTATTTGCATCGTCTCAACTGGGGTATCGAAGGCATCAAGTAGTTTCTGTGTATAATCAGGTATGAAGCCTTGATGGTGTAGCTCATGAAGTAGATGTTGCATGGATTCTCCCTCATCAACAAACAGGCGAATAAATCCATCAATATTAGTGCGTCTGAGAACATCCTTTAATATGTGTAAGGCATCATCTATTTGATTAGCCATTTCATAGGCGAGTGCTTGTAAAATCATCGCGCTCAGATGAGCATCAATCCAATCGAGTTCTTCATTCAGTTGATAAGTTAAAATATCGAGAGCATCTTGTGGCTTGTTCTGTGCCAGATAGACCCGTGCCTGACTCAGAGGTAGCTCATGCAAGAAAGCCAAGCGTGACGCTTCGGATATATCGCCCCTTTGTAAATAGAGGCGTATTTTCGCGTCTATCAATGCGGGGATTTGTTGCTCAAATTTATGTTCTTGAATAGTTTGCTCTATTATTGATAAAAGTTCATCACCATTGAATAAATTATCTTGAGCCATCTTTAGGCGCACTAGAAATATTTCTCCAGCAACAGCACTATCTATCGTGTCGATTTGTTTTGCTAAATCAACACCGATCTGAGCATAGTTTTGTGCTTTATCGAGATCATTCCATTCGTAGTAGATGCGCCCTAATCGGAGATACGCCGCACAAGCAATTGGGGTTGGGGGTTTCCCCACTAGCTCAAGGACATGCTTGAAAGTTCTCTCTGCTTGACGTAGTTGATTATTTGATAACTGAATAATCCCTAGTCCAGTTGTTGCGAGAATATTGATGAATAAATTGTCTGATTCTTCACTCGCTTCTATTGCATCACGATACGTTTCCTCAGCTAAGTCTCGTTTACCTTGATACTGATAAGCAATTGCTAGGGATCGCAAGGTCACTGCACGTAAATATAAACTGTTGGCATCAAGCAACTCTAAAGCTAAATGAGATTGTTCGATAATAGTCTCAGTCTCATAATGATTGGCTGCGAGCATGGCACGAATTGCGGCAATTTCTCCTCTGATGTGAGCATCTACCTCGGATTGTCGCATCGCTAGTTCAGCAGCAACTAGTTTTGACTCCACTTGTACATTCTGATAATTAATCATCAAGCTCCAAGCATACATGACCCATAAGGTAGGGGAGGTATTTAATATCTCGTCTGAGAGTGATTTAAGCCACTCCAAAATAGGGTATGCAAACCCACGAAAAAAGAGTGGGACATTTGCTTCTTGGATGATATTAATGGCACGCTCAATATGATGCCCTGCTGTTGCATGTTGGAAGGCATCAAGCTCAAAGCCATTTTCCTCGTACCATTCACTGGCTCTATGATGGAGCATAGGGATTTGTTCAGATTGTTCTTTTATTAGCCGTGTGTATAACACATCTGCAAAAAGATGGTGATAGCGATACCACTGTCGTTCATCGTCTAAGTGGATGACGAAAAGGTTGGCATGTTCTAATGTGTCTAGCAAATTCTCAGCGTTTGCTTGGTTTGTCACTGCTGTACACAATGCTGGTGTCAAACGTTCCAGAATTGATGTTTGCAGTAGGAAATCTTGTATATGGGACGGTTGATGCTGCAGAACTTCTTCAACCAGATAATCGAAAATGTAGCGATGATCACCAGCGAAGGTTTGAAGGAATAAATCAATATCATCACGACCCTGCATAGATAGCGATACTAATTGTAAACCTGCAATCCATCCTTCTGTACGCTTTTCTAGGATTGAGATGTGATCTGGCGAGAGAGATAAGTTCAGAGTTTGTTTGAGAAATGCAGAGGATTCATCGGCAGTGAAACGTAGGTCTTTGGCTCTTAGTTCATTGAGATACCCTCTTGCTCTTAAACGCGCTAATGGTAATTGCGGATCTTCGCGTGTCGTGATGACAAGGTGCATTTGTGGTGGCAAATTCTCAAGAAAAAAAGCTAAAGTTGCATCAATTTCTTGTGCATCAAGTACATGATAGTCATCTAAAACAAGGATGAAATTCTCCGACACTGTTGTGACTGCGTTTATTAAGGGAATCAAAAGTGTATCAATGGGTGGCGGTTGTGGCGATTGCAAGGTTTTCAGTAAGTCATTCCCAATATCTGGTTCAATTGTCTGCAAAGTTGCAATAAGATACATCAAGAAGCGTGTTGGATTGTTATCGTGTTCATCAAGCGATAACCATGCAGTAGGACGCTCACATTGATTGAGCCACTCGCTGATAATGGTCGTTTTACCAAAACCAGCGGGGGCGCAGACTAATGTGAGACGTTTACTTAATCCCTGATTCAAGTATTTAATCAGATTCGGGCGTGATACAGTCTCTGAACGTGTTGTAGGAATGTAAAGTTTAGTGGTGAGAATTTGTAATGACATCCCATAATCTTACCCATCGTCGGTCGTCACCGCAATGAAATGAGAGTGAAGGTTACTTATTCTCAATTTTTACGGCAGTTACTCCGCTGTAGATAGTCATTATGTGGGGAAAAGGCGCAAGCTAGTAGATAGCTAATGCGCCTTCTTTATTAATTCATGCTTGTTATAGATGGCATCCAATCTTGTACAGCTTCAATGAATTCGCTGCTGTAGCGAATACTGCCGTGGTTTTCGCCTGCAATGAGTTGGAGTTCGCCATTCGGAGCGACATCATTCATCAGGTCGGGGAAAGCAGATGCTTGCATGGTTTCATCATCACCACCTACAACCACTAACAATGGAACATCTATTGCTTCAAAAGCCATAGCATAGTCATCAGGTGTGGAATTCATCATAGCATTGTAGCTATAGCTATTCACAAATGGCTCAGGCAAATTGAAGAACATCGTTGGCAACCCGTTAAAAGCGCGAATACCCATCTGTTCGTACATAGCAATCCCAATGATGCGTGGAACATGTACTTTGAAAAATGGCTCTTCATCAGGATTGACTTCAGGAGCTGTACCTGTGTTAGCTGTCGGTGCATCTTGTCCTAAGTTGGGTGCGACTAGCACATAACCATCTACTGCTTCATTGTTCTGTGCAGCAAAGCGAAGAGCAATTGCACCACCCATCGAATAGCCGAGTACTGTCAGTGCGTGGTCAGGATGGTTAGCACGAATGATGGCAATGGTATCAGCAAGGTCGTCCTCGTATTGACCGATGTAATCTATGTTGCCACGGTCACCGCCAGAGTTACCATGTCCTCGTAAATCAAGAGTATACACAGAGGCATTGGTCGCCTCACGAATCATGCCTGCTGGCTCATTGAAAAGGCGACTATTACCCGTCACACCATGCAACATCAAAATGACCTGTTGTGAATTCCCTTCAAAATAGCTTGCAGTCAAGATCGTACCATCACGCATCGTGAATTGTGCCTCTTCATACTCGTAGATTGCTTCAATGCGGATGCCGTTGGAAATTAATTCTTCATCAGATGCTTCTTGTCCTATAGCAGATAACGAAGATTGTGGCCAGAAAATCATGGCTGGTACAAATCCCAGATAGATTAGAGCAAACACGCCGAGACCTATCAATATACTGCGACGATAACGTTTTAAGATCGATAACATAGTTTTATTTCTCCTCTTATTTATGTAGTTGATATCTCAGGACTTATTTTGTTTGAACATCCAGTAAGCAATACCAACTGGAATCAATAGGGGGGATAGTCCAAATAGTAAGCCAAATATGCCAGCAAAAAACGCCACTAGGATGCCGGGTGCGCTTAAACCATAGGTAATTAGTGCTTCTGTATCGCCCATGAGCGCAGCACCTGCAAGTCCAATGAAGTAGGGCATCACGCCGGTTACGATAAACAAAATGATTAGAATGACACTGAGAATGATATTATTGCGAATGATTTTGAGTGTTCGATTTTGCATTTCTATTACTTTCCAGTTGATCGTGTGCGTTTATCTATATGGTTAGCTTAACGCGGTAGAGGTACTGCTGAGTAGATACTAAAGTATGGTTCTGAGGTATGGTTTGCACCTCAGAACCGAATGTTATGATGAAACTAATGAGGAAATTACAGCCGAAGAATGTGGCTTAAAGGTATTTACTTTAGTGGATTTGATGCAATCTGCATCTCAGGATAAGCACTTAGTTATCGTCTTCTTCATGGATTGAGCCAGCACGGTCAAACTCTGTTTCGGGTTTCTCGAACGTGCCTCCTGTTTGCAGTAAACAAATTTGTTGCCATGTGTAGCGTGGTTCGGTGACTGTCCAATAGGGGACGACGCGCCATGTATATGTTCCGCCTTGATTGGGCAAACGGTCTAAGCGAATTTCTGCACTGCCTGTTTCACTATCGAATGGGGTACGGAAGCCATCAGGTGCAATGACAATCACGCTATAAATACTTGTTCCTTGAAGGGTAGGATAGGTGACTGTAATGACCTCATCGCCAGCAAAGAAATCGCCTGATTGGGTGAAATCGCCAACCCATTGGGAACAGACTTCGCTGGATAAATCAAAGCCTTCAGGAACACGTCCGTTACGGTCACGTGGCAGTAAGCGACCTGTTGGTGGGATAGAGTTAAATGGGGTACTGGTACGCACCAAACGTGCATAAATCCATCCTCCTGAGTCTAGGCGTAACCATTGCCGACCATCCCAACGACTGATGAAATCGCCCGAACGCCCTGTGATGACGACGGAGGCATTAATCGGTAAACTGCCAATGGCATCATAGGCGAAATCAGGTCCTACGCGCACAATTGAATTATTGACTGTAACAATGCCGTAGGTAGTATCAATCTCTTGGGCTGATGATACGCTGGTGAAAAATGTTAAACATAATAAGATAAAAAAACGACGCATAAGAAACTCCAATTTCTGAATGAGATAATCATATTCATAGAATACTGCAACTTCGCTTGTATCGATTCGCTTTTAGCCGACAGGAACAGTAATATCGCAGATGATACTATAGGTTAAACGCCCACCAACGACGCGGTATGTACCTATTTCGGCGTACCAACTTCCGTAAAAAGTACGGTAAAAACGTTCTTCCGAGACTTCTCTCGGTTGGGTGGCATCTACCCATAGATATTGCTGATTGATGGTGATGCGCCCTCTATCTATCTGCACAGCTTGTTGGGCTTCGGCGAGTGTGCGCCAACTACCATGTGTGAATTCGATTTGTACCCATTGCCCTGCGCGAATGGGTCCATTGGTCGTATCACAAGTTTCTAAAATTAAGGTGTTATAACTTGGCGCTTCGATGATTTGTATAATCGGAATTTCATCACAATCACCTTGAATATTTGCTCGGCTAGCGAGCATCCAATGCCCATTATTCAGTTGCCACCATGTTACACCGTCACTATCTGCGAGGCGTAAGGCGGGGTATAGAGTTGTCCCTGATGGAATATCACGGATGACTTCGTAGAATGTGCCTGCACCTGCATACAATGTGAGATTACCGCGTGCTGTGCGGATGCAACGTTCAGGGCGCATGACGTTACTTTCGGCTATCATCAAGGGTTCAGCCGTCAATTCAGCAATGAGATTGTCGAGGTCACTTTGAGCAATATTGCTTGGGATGCGTACCCGATAATTGAGATTATTAACTGGAATATTTAGTAAATCGTCACTGTTGTAAGGTCTTATCTCCGATAAATCCCCCGTGACGCTCAAGGTTGCATCCAATGCAACAGATATTTCGCCACCACTGACCAACCAATGCCGTTGGTTGCCTAAACGTAATAAGGTTTGTCCATCTATTTGGCGTAGAATGAGCCTATTATCGGCGGAAGTTTCCAAAAATATTGTGCCAGCTAATAGCATATCCAGTCCATTAATCGTCATTTCGACGCTATCAAGGGTATTTGGCGATTGTATGAGAACCCCACTTGGCGCGTCATTACATAGCGCATTTGCTGGACTAGTTTGCATGGTCATGACTTGGAATGAGCGTAAAAAGGGTGTATCCACATCGACAATATTGAGGTTGTTGATGTCTTGGGTTGTGCTGATTATGTCTAAGGAAACCCAACCAATTGAAGATGTATTCGGCACTTCAACGCGCAACCATCTACCTTCACTGTAGAGACCATTCGCTGTGACTGTCGTTCGCAGAGGATATTGCTCAATGATGTCCGCTTCATTGCTGGGCAAGGTACGAATGGTCAGTAAGCCTGTTGATTCAATGAGGATGGTCGGGCGCACAGGCACTTGATTAGTGAGGGTCACATTACCAAAGGCTAAAAGCGAAACATTCCGCCCAGGTTGGGTATTGATGAGCGAGAGTTGTAATTGCATCTCAGCAACGGAATAACTATTTGTGCTGTCGACGATGAGTTGCTGGAGTAGACCCGTATTGGCGCGTTCCCCAACCAAGGCAAAGTTATCTTGATTGCTGGCATCAAAAATCCCTATGACATCCCCATTGCCATAGCACACATGATTGCGTGTGATGTCTGTACAGGCTGAACCTGCGCGTGATAAGGCGCGGATAATATCTGCTGTGCAGGTTTCTTGTGCAGTGACAGGCAGAACGATGATGAATAATACAAGCCAGCAATAATGAAAATATTTCATGAATGTCCTCAATTTTAGAAGAATGATTCCTCAAAAATAATCTCGAAAAATCTCGATACGCAAACTATAGCATGACTTCTGAGAGACCCTGTCAAGGGCGTTGGGAGGACGTAGGGTGGGCATAGGGAAGGCGTTTCAAAGCGAAATAATTTCTATGTCATAATGCCGTATATGGACAAACCAAGAGAGACACAACTCCATGAAAAAACTATTTTTTCTGGTCATACTTTTTACTATATTTACAATTGTAGGCTTAGTTTTTGCTCAAAATGCAGAGGCTAATTTTGAAGAGATTCAAAGCATTGGGCAAGCACGTCCACGAGGGATGCAATATGATTCCAACTTTGACCGCATTGTCTGGGTGGATGCGCTAGGACGCTTACAATTGGTAGATGCCAGTAGTTTTGAAGTTCAGCATACGCTCTACACGAGTGGGTTCTACAATGCCTATCAATTCAGCCACAACGGACGTTACCTCGCGCTAGCCATTGATACCCGCTTTGAAATTTATGATACCAACACAGGCGAACTCTTATTGACCTTTGCACCTGATGGCGCATTACGCGCTGAGGGAACATTGTATTGGTCTGATGATGATACGCTTCTCGGAGTTAATCTACAGGTACGCGCACCGCAAGCCATCCGCCGTAGTGAAAACGATACGACAAATTTGCCTTACGTTTGGGATATTGCCGCAGAATTGGGCGAACGTCGGACGATTTTACCCAATGCGCGAGCGATTCCTTTCTTTGATTATCGTAATGGTTTTGTTTATGGGGCGAATAATAAAGCGATTGTTGGGTTGCCTGAACGTTTGCAAATCCTCGATATTACGCCTGACGGGGTAAACGTTATTGGCGACCTTGCCTCAAGCCGTTTTGAACAAGACCCCATTTTCGTTTGGCAGAGTTTGCGTGATGACATGATGTATGTGCGCCCGAATAGTAATTCATCGGAAATTGTTCAGCTTGATACGGCAACGGGTAATCTTGTCAGCTTAGCGATTGGGCGAGATATGAATGCCTATAATCTCGATAGCCTAGACGGATTACAACTCAGCACTTTATCGGGCATGATAGGTGAACCACTAGCGACTCAAGAGAATAGCCTCTTACGCTTTTTACTTGGCACAGATTACCGCGCACAATTTGCTTATCATCCGATTACTGTCACCCTTGTTGATTATCTCGAACCTGCGACTCCTGATACGGGCAATCAGGTAGCAATTTTACTCTACATATTTGATGAGACTCGTGGAGTTGGGCGTTTTGACCTGATTGATTTTTATCCTGCGACGGGGTTCAGCCTCACAGAAGACGGCAACACTATCGCTATTCGTCGGGATAAAGCCGATGCGCGCATAGAAATCTATGATGTGCAGACAGGCATTCTGCGTGAAACCTTCTTGCCGACGATGCCCGAAATCGCGCGTGAAGGGGTTTTCGGCTTTGATGCAACTGGCGAGATTATCACCAGTGATTTCCAACGCTTTGATGTATCCACAGGCGAAATCATCTTTGAGAATTTGCACTACAACAAGGGTTATGACAATTTTTTCTGGAATGAGGGCAGTGAGCAACTGATAACGGTGACAGGTAATCGCTGGTGGGTCTGGGATATTTTCACAGGGGAAGTCCTGCGTCGTGAACAATTGACGCTGGGTGAGACTATCATCGGCACAAGTGATGATGGCGAACGCTACCTGATTTCGGTGCTAGAAGAGCAAAATGAATTGGGCATCGGCACGACCTATGATATGGTCGAAGTCGGCATGGATGACAGAATCCGCCTGAGTTTTGATGATTTACCCGAAGTGACGATTGAGAATGTGATTTTCAGCCCGAACGGTGAGAATTATCTGGTGATTTATAGTGTGAATAGCTATGGTCAGCATGCACCGGGCAATGAAATTATGCTTTACAACTTGGATGCTGGTTTGCTCTGGCATATTGCTGGTGATGATTTGCCCTCGATGACCAATCGGCAATACGGCTGGATAGATGACGAGCGTGTTTTCATCTATAGCGAAGAGGGTGTATCTGCGCCTGAACGGGTCTACGGAATAGACTATCATCCATCAGGTATTCCACAGTGTCTTGCAGAGGCATTTCCACAAGAAATTGGCGAGTGGTCATTAATCTGGGAGCGTCTGAACCGCAATTTAGCCAGTGATGACCTGAATCATCTCTCGCGTGCGACCTGTGATATTTTGCCGAATGAGGGGGATGTAGTCATTGATTTTATCTTCCCGAGTCCAACGCCTACACGTTTACCTGTGACTGCGACACCGTCAACGATTGCAGGCGTTCCGACTTGCTTGACTAATCGTTTCCCATCTGAGGCACGAGATTATGCAGTTATTTGGCAAGAACTCATAGAGGGACGCGACGAAGCCCAAGTTGCAGAATTAGAATTATTGCTCTGTGAGAACTTAACAGGCAGTGAATCCCCACAAGGCGAGGCACGGATTATCACCGATAATGTTGAAGTGATGGTGATTAACATCGAGACAGGTCGCCGTGAAGTGGGAGCATATATCCCCGAAGTTGATGAGCCTCTGCCAGCTAATGTGGAATTGGTGAATACTGCTTTTCGTCGTCAATATGGCTTTACCCCAAATGGCGAATTGAGTCCAAATTTGAACTTTTATGCCGTGAGAAACCAGCGTAACCAACTGACGATTTATCGTTTGCTCACACCCTATACCAGCTATTCTGCGGATGCAACGGCGACAGTTGCCATCGTTGAGGAACAACAAGAAGAGGAAACCTATCTCTCATTAAGACCGACTGCCACACAGGATTTCCAATTTTTGGGTGAACCACGTCCGACATTTACACCAACGGTTACGCCGACTTCGCCACCACGTCCGCAGGGTGAGAATTATTTAGCGCAAGATGGGGTTTCTGAGCGCATTTGCCCCTTTGATACACGCTTCACGTTGGATAATCCACCACCTGATTTTTCTGCGAATGGGCGTATTATCACTGTCAATAATGGGGTGTTAGACCTTACAACAGGTGACTACACGTTCCGAGATGAATTACCACCCTGTTATGTAACAGGTGATTGTAATTTCACTTTTGATGGCGAGTGGATGTACTACTTTACAGATACGCCTGAATTGATTATCTCGCGTCCTGATGGGTCACAAGCACAAATAGTTTTCAATGCAAATCAATTAGATAATGTAACGACAGTAGGGTGGCGTGGTAATTTGCTCCAATACAACCTCAGTTTGCCTCCTTCGTCTGAGCGTCGGAATGCAACGACAATCACAGAGCGTTATGACCCTGTAACTCAAACACATGACAGCGCGCCCACGTATCCAGCACGGGATAACTATAACCGACTACCTACTAATGTCATCATCGACCAAGCAGGGCAGACCAATCGTTATCAAGTAGCGACGGTGGATTTCACAAGCTCGGCAGGGATTGGATACCGCTACTTCATCTATGACCGTCAAGAACAAGATTATCGTTATTTTGGTCGCGTTGCGGATACAACTGATAATGGTCAGATGGGTTTTGAATGGCATCCATTGGGTGATGTCCTCTACTATCGTTACCCTGATGAGCGACAAACTTATGCCTTTTTCCCTGAGACAGAAACTTTAAGTGTCTATGGTGATGTCCCTGATGGCAGATGGTCACGCGATGCACAGAGTAAAGTCTATGCGATTTTCTTGCCCCGTGAAGAGCGTGAGGACTTAATCGAAGCAGGTGAACCTGTACCCAATATTGAAATTTGGGATAGTGAAACGGGCTTACGTCGTCAATATTGTGTCCCCGATTTTGAGTTGGATGATATTTCAGCGACGATGTATTGGTCGCCTGATAACCGCTATCTTGTCTTTAGAGCAACCTTACCAGCTGATAGAGAGTTTAGCGGAAACCCTGTTTATACATTCTTGCTCGATACAGAAACAGGTAGCGTTACCACAGTCAGCGATATTGCGCGTGACATCCTCATCTGGGTTGAGGAGGCATATCAATGAAACATTTAGCTTTGCTCCTCCAAAATAAGTGGGCGTTTATATATATAACTGTAGGGGAGTGCCTATGTGCGCTCCCAAATGGACGACCACATAGGGTTCGCCCCTACAAATTTATCGTTCTTTTGATTATCTACTTACTAACTCATTCGATTGTTTTTGCTCAAGATGAGACAGCGATTGACCCGACCACAATCGAGACGGATGTTTACGCCACGACACAATTTGACCTCAACTTTAGGGAGGGTCCCGGTCTTAATTGGGAAATTCTTGACATCATTCCGGGCGGAGAAACTATCCCTGTTATCGGACGGACAGCGAGTACAGCTTGGATGCAAGTTGTCTATGAGGGGCAATTGGGCTGGATTTCGACTCAATTCACGGTTTGGTCAGGGGACATCATCACTGTGCCTGTAGATGGGCAATATTTTGAAGAATATGTCCGTCGTGTGTGGATTGATGCTGAAACAGTTCGTGAGACCCCGTATTACCAAACTTGGGTAGACCCTTCGATGCTCGTCGGCACAATCCCCGCAGGCACAGCTGTTGAAGTGGTCGGGCGTTTGGGGTATCGAAATGACTTAGATTTCAATGTGCAAATTACCTATAACGGCGAATTTTACTGGATTGGTGCATGGAATTTGAACTTGCGTGCTTATCAATATCGCACTGTCCTCGATAACTCCTACCGTAATGCCTACAGTCGCCTTGTTAGCGAATTTTCGGGCGATATTTCTGAGGGACGTAACCGTAACAGTAGCATCGAAAATATCTGGACTCGTCTGCAAGCCGGCGCAGTGGTGAGTTGTAGCTCTATTCCGAGTTTGCTCTCGCAACGCACAGTCTCGGATAGCGACATTAACGCCTATCCTGAATTTGCATCCGTCGGAATCGCTTTTGATACCGCAATTGGGCATGTGAATACGGCAATTTCGCTATTTGAGGATGCCTGCAACCGTAGCGAGACCTTCATCACACAGCAAGATGTACGCCTAGCCTTAGACGAAGTGGATGCGGCGCGTCAAAATTTCAATGTGGCTTCGTCATTGTTGGCATCTCTCGGACGACGTGACCCGTTGTTGGGGGATTTGTAAATTGAACCGTATATGTGTAGGGGCGAACCCTGTGTGGTCGCCCATTTGGGAGCGCACATAGGCACTCCCCTACAAAATCCACACATTTATGTAGAGATGGCATATATGCAATCCGCAACAAAAAGATTATTTACATAATTTCATAAACCAATTAGGAGAGAAAAATGTTCAAGAAACTATCCATCATCATTATTACAGTCATACTGACCATTCCAGCGATTTTTGTCCTTGCACAAGACGAGATATGTACCTCATTTGGCAGTGGTTCTGATAATGAACGCACGAGTTACTACATGGGTGAAGGGGCGGCATTCATGCGGAGTGGTAATTATAGTTCTGCCATTCGCTCCTATACCTGCATCATTGATGAAATTGATGAGGGCTATGCTGATGCCTACTACAATCGTGCGGCTGCGTATACGGCTCGGCGAGAATTTGACCTTGCGTTAGAAGATTACACGGCTGTTATCGCTCGTGATAGCAATTATTTTGAGGCATATAACAATCGTGGTGTGGTTCATGCCGCCCAAGCAAATTATGACTTGGCATTGGAAGATTTCTCTAGTGCGCTCTCCATTGAAAGTGAGTATATCAACGCCATTATCAATCGGGGGGTGGTCAGCACGATTATGGATGATTTTGAATCCGCAGAGAATGACTTCCAGACTGTGATTGATATTGCTGGCTTAGAAGCTGTTATTGCGGATTTACAAGACCCTGAGCGTGACCCAGAAGCCCCGATACCTGACTACAATCGGGATGCTGTTCAAGCCTATGCGTTAATCGGAATTATCCATTCACAACGTGCTTTAGAGGCGTATGATGATTACCTCTATTTAGCGCGTGGCAATGTCGATGCGCGGATACAAAGTGCGGCAGGGGCATTAGAATCACGCTTTGAATTTGAACTGCGTTTCGATGATGGCTCATGGTTCTTGCTCGCTAATCTGGCGGATAGTTAAGCTCATGAAGCGATTAATCTTACTTGTTCTGATGAGTTGTGTGCTGGTGAGTGTTTCGCTAGCACAGACTGAACTCAGTTGTGAAGAAATTGACCCGACAACCGATGACCTCGCTTATTATGTTGGTTTGGGCAATGCCTATTACCAGCAAGGCAATTTTAACCAAGCGATTATTGTCTATAGTTGCGCGTTGGAAGTTGATGGGACTTATGCACCTGCTTTAGTTGCGCGTGGATTTTCATACTCTGCCTTGGGTAATCAAGCTAGTGCTTTGGACGATTACAACCAAGCAATCGAATTAGATGATAGTCTGATTTCGGGTTATATCAATCGTGGCATTTTATACACACAGCAAGGACGTTTTGGTCTGGCATTGACCGATTTTGACCTTGTTATCAGCCTTGAGCCTGAGAATGTACTCGCTTATAACAATCGAGGGGTTGTCTATGCCGCGGAAGGGGATTATGACTTCGCAATTGCGGACTTTGAGATGGCGATTTCACTCGATGCGACTTATGCGGCGCCGTATGCTTCGCTAGGTGTCGTCTATAGTGCGCTGGCTGTCGAACAGTACGAAAGTTATCGCGCGATTGTTGGCGAGGGTGCGCGTTTGCCTGCTGGCGATGCCGATATTGTAATTGACTCTTTAGCCCTTGAACGCGAGACAGGCACGTTCAATACATGGCTTGCCTTACAGACAGCATCCCAGTAGAGGTGATATGATGCGACGATTGATTTTAGTAACCGTCATTATGACTTGCCTCTTGCTGACAGCGCAAGCACAAGATGGGCAGGGCATTATCCGACGAGGGGTTATCAGTAATTTAGATACCAATATAAGTTCTTTTAATCCCTTATTGTGCAATGATAGTGCCTGTGAAATCACAACTGATTTGCTCTTTCCGACACTATTAGCCACTGACCATGAAACAGGATGGTTTGCAGTAGGCACAAGCGATAACCATGCAATGGCGACAGATTGGACGTGGAATGATGATAATACCATCGTCACCTTTCAATTGCGTGATGATGCTTTTTGGAGTGATGGCACCCCGATAACAGCTTATGATTATTTCTATAGTTACTGGGCACTCGATAACGACGCAAGAACGAACTTGAGTATCTCGCGCGAGATTACCCTTGAGACGATTGAGGGGGTTGTGCCACTGAGTGAAAATGAATTAGCGATTATCTTTGCTGAGGCGAACTGTGATGCCTTGCCCTATGTGGACTTACCCTTTGTGCCGAGCCATGTGTTTGATACAGATTTTGCTGAGACAACTGCGGATTTCTTTGCTGGTCGGAGGGATAATCTGCGCGAGATATGGTCAGCATGGGAAGAGGCAATGACATATGATGTATCGCTGATGCGTGATAGTGCGTTTAACGATGCACCGTTCATCTCAGGTACAAATTTTCAATTTGTGGATTGGGATAACCGCGAGCATATCCGCTTACAAAGTGGTGATGTTGCTCTAGAGCTATTGCCTGTTGCTAATGCTGATGAGATGATTAACCGTTTCTTACAGGGGGAGTTGGATATTGTGTCTATTCCTCCTGAACGCCTCGCCGATTTCACCAGCAATCCTGATGTACGGGTTCTTGAAACACAATCCTCAACTTGGGATTTTATTGCCTTTAACTTAGCTGACCCTCGTGAACCAAACAACGCTTTTGATGAGGATGGCAATCCGCTAGAACAAGGGGAGCATCCGATTCTGAGTAATTTGGATGTTCGTCGAGCGATTGAGCTAGGGATTGATAAGCAAGCTGTGATTGATATTGCCTTGCATGGTCAAGCAACACCGATTGCATCTTTATTCTCACCAACAGCATGGATTTATGATGACACGGCAACTATGAGTATTTTTAATGCTGATGAGGCTGAAAGTTTACTAGAGGATGCTGGCTGGGTAAGGGTTGGCGGACGCAGCATCCGTGAATGTGTGAATTGTGGCACAGCACCTGATGGTACAGCATTGAGATTATCCTTGGGGTATGGGACACGTCCTCATCACGCTATCACTGCGATTGTTATTCAGCAACAGTTACGACGGATTGGCATTGATTTATCTATTTATCAAAGTGATTTTAGCGAAGTTTTTGCTCAACGATTTGACTTAATTCTTATGAGTTGGTTTGAAAGAAATCCTGTATCTCCGAACCTTGACTTACTCTTTACACCAGAAGCGGATGTTTTGAATGAAGGTGCTAATTTCACGTCGTATAACAATCCAAATGTGACGGCGTTGCTCCAGAATTTGAACCATGTATCCCAATGTGATTTGGCTGAACGCCAGAGCATTTACGCGGATGTTCAAGGAATTTTGCAAGCTGAATTACCACTAATGGCTTTATATTCAGAAACTGATTTAGTAGCAATCCGTGCGGATATTCAGAATGTGACGATTCATCCTGACGATGTATTTTGGAATTTAGATGATTGGGTGGTTTTCAATGCGCCTTAAACTATTCGCGCTCTTATTGGCTTTGTCGATGATGTCACAGCCGATTTTAGGGCAATCGACAATGGAAACACCCCAACCCGAAGCAACGGAAGCTGTCGAAACGATTGTTGCTGAACGTGGCACAATCGAGGTCGAAAGTGCCTTTGTGCGACTACTGCCTGATAGTGATTCAGAAGCCGTATCATCTGTTTTTGAACGCGACACATTGGAAATTATTGGGCGCAATATTGATGGTCTCTGGTTTGAAGTGCGTCGGATAAATCGCCAGTTTAGTTTGGGCTGGGTGCGTGCAGACCTGCTCGATATAGACTTCCAACCTGAAACCTTGCCAATGACCGACTTTACAACGGGCGTTGTTGGTGAGAGAGCTATTGCAGAGGAGCATCTTGCGGTGTATATCACAGCCGAAGCGAACCTACGAATTGAACCCGTTGGCACGGCGGATATTGTTGCCGTTGTGCCTTTGGGGGCAATTTTGCCCGCAACGGGACGTGATGCCGCAGGGTCTTGGCTGTATGTTAATTATCGTGGTACAGAAGGTTGGCTTAATAGCAGTGTGTTTCGTCGTCCAGCGAATATCTTAGACTTACCTGATGTGACCTTTGTTGATGAAGATGTTGCTCAATTATCTGCTTTGATTATTCCACCAGAAATCCAACTAGGGCAGTTGGAAACCTTCCGTAACTTTGTCCTTGCTAGCCAAGATACCGCGTCACGACTTGTGCCATTCTGGGAGAATGTTCTCACAGGTGAGGTGATGCCCTGTGAACCACCTGAATTTGTGCAAACGTATCTGATTACTGCTAGCGATGTGCAACAATTGCCTGAACTTAATCGTTATGTGCCACGTTTTAACGAAGGTGTTCTTTTGCTCAATGAGTCGATAGACCCGCTTTACGTTTGTGGTGTACTGAATAGCCAGACAGTTTCCGAAGCTCGTAATGATGCCACAAATGCGAATATCATCATGGGCGCGACCCTCGAACAACTTGACTTACTAGAGGATTTAATCCGCACAGATAATAATCTGGAAGCAGAGCCTTCTGAAACGGAAATGCCATAAACAACGGGAGTTTTATAGTTCTGACAATGAAAACTTAGGGGCTACCACATGAATCGCGGACAATCAGTTTTGTAGGCACAACCATTGAAACTGATCGATCCATCTCGCTATCTTTTTGATTTTGAATTGCTTGTACTGCGAATTTGGCTAGCATTCGCTTTGGAATATCAACAGTTGTTAGTGCTGGACGTAACATGCTCGATATTTCGAGATTATCAATGGATGCAATTGCTATGTCATCAGGTATTCGCAAACCATAATCCTTAAGTGCTGCCATAGCACCAATAGCGGCTTCATCTGTGGCGGTGAAGATTGCGCTAAATTTCATCTCTTGTTCAATCATGCGCGCAACAATCTTATAGGCTGATTCGGCAGGGGGCTTGGTTGCTGAAATAAAATCCACTAATTGCCCATCATAGCTGATGTCATTTTCAAACAAACTATGTTTGTAGCCTGTTAAACGTTGATCATTGACACCGATATAGGCGATGCGCTGATGCCCAAGTGAAATGAGGTGTTGCATTACCATTCGTGCTGATTCTGCACGGTCAAACGTAACGGCAGGTAAATCATAAACCGTTTCCTCAAGACAGATAATATTAGGGATACGATCAATGGCTTGCTTCAATAATGTTTGGTCTGATTTAGTCTGTGGTATTAATGATGGCAAGACAAAAATTAAAGATGAAATCTCATTCTTATGGATATGCTTATTGAAAAAAATTGGGTCTTTTAGAGCATCCCAATAGGCTAGAAAGCTGATTTGTTGCTTTTGCTGGTAGGCATGTTCATATAATGAAGAAATCAGAATGTTATAGTAAGGGCGCTCTAAAAGTTGGTAGCCTGTTCCACCTGTTACAATGCCTATCGAATTGGTCGCAACATCTGTCCCTTGCTTGAGACGTTGGGCGTGTTCATTAGGGCGATAACCCAATTCTTCGATAGCTTTCAGAACCCGTTCACGAGTTTCTTCAGCAACTTTTCGGGGTCCATCATTGAGTACATAAGAAACAACAGAGCGCGAGACACCAGCACGTTTTGCCACGTCAGTCTGATTGATTCGACTTTTTTCTATCATTTTTGACCATTCAATGTGTGTTGTGCAGTTTAGCTTATTATATCCAACTCAAGTGTATTAGCTTTTAACATAGGTACGGAGGCGGATATTTTGATTTTGCCAGCTTGATGCCCTGCTTTTACAAAGCAAGCACCTTGTCCACCAAGTAAAACCATTGGATTTTCTCCAAGAAGCTGGGCATTACCATCTAATGACCATAATACAGCAGAGCTTTGATAGGGTAATACATTGCCAAATTTATCCAGTACTTGAACAACAATGCGTGCCATATCACTACCATCAGCACAAAGAGTTGTGGTATGGCTCGATAACACTAATTTGTGTGGTAAATGGTCTGATGCAACACAATGTTCTTTAACTATCTGACCATCAATATAACCACGTACTTTTAAATCTTTGAATTCAGTTCCCCAAGGATTATAGGGTTCTGCCCATTTTACTGTAAAGGGAGGGTGTGGTAGATGAGGATAATTCGCATAATCAGGTTCATAATAGCCCTGAGATTCTTCTCCAATCAGAACTTCTATGCTTTCGCAATTACTAAAAATAATTAGGGGATTATTACCACCTCCATCACGGTCACCCATAGTCCAGCTACTGGCAGGAAACAAGACAATTTCATCTTCTGGTGACTTTTGGCTACGGTAGAAATATCCAGCATATTTCGGTAAACGAAACATATCCATCACCCCATGATGGCATATACGGTCACCTGAGCCAAATTCCTTATGGGTGTGATAGTCAAATGCACACCATGCAATTGCACCAGCGACATCTTCATGTCCAAATTGAAGATTATGCTTACGTGCATGTTTAAGCGCATGTTCAACGCGACGAGCTTCATGGTCATTCGTCTTGGTCGGGAACATATGCCCCGCAAATTCGGTAATCAGATGCGGAGGACGAGGAGTTTGAATAATATCTGTAAAGTCATTGAGCGTGAAAACATCTTCTAATTGCTGACTTTCGGCGAAGTTCCGTACACCACCTGTTTGACGTGAGGGGTCAAGTTTATGAGCAAGGGCATTCGTCTGGCTATACAATGTCTCACAGTCAGGCGATTCATTGACACGGACACCCCATAAAATAATGGAAGGATGATGTCTGTCGCGTTCAATCATTGCTTTTAAGTCATCCAAGACAAGCGCTTGCCATGCTTCATCACCAATATGTTGCCAGCCTGCGATTTCTTCAAAAACAAGCAATCCGATTTCATCACAGCGATTTAGAAAATGCGGTGACTGGGCGTAATGTGATGTGCGAACGATATTGCAACCTAACTCGTGCTTGAGAATATCTGCATCTAATTCTTGTAAGCGTTTGGGAGCCGCCGCACCGATGAAGGGGTAGGTTTGATGACGATTGAGACCAAATAGTTTGACGACCTCATTATTCAAGTAAAAATGACCATCCGCGCTGAATTCTGGTTTACGGAAACCAATGCGTGTTTCATAGGTATCGATAATTGTGTTCTGATGGTGCAGACTAAGTTGTAAGGTATAGAGTTTAGGGTTATTCAGCGACCAGCGTTCAATATCTAAATTAGCTAAGGTCAAGAATATTTCTCTAGATGTGACTGACTGTTCTATCTGAGAAATTGTCTGATTTTTGTCATCAAGCAAAGTTAAATGAATCGCCAAATCTGGTAAATAATCTGATAATTGAATAGAGCAATCAAGTTGTGGATTAGTCATCACCTGTGTTGGTGTGGCAATGACCTCTGTCATATAGCAGTTATCGACGATGATGAGGCTTACATCTCTGTAAATTCCCCCAAAAGTGAGGAAGTCTACCAGATTACCATAAGGCGGAATGTGTGTTTGTTCACGAGAATCAACATAAGCTGTCAATTTGTTGTCATTTGAGCTTAGTGATTCAGTTAGCTCAAAAGTGAAGGGCGTAAAACCACCTTGATGCACCCCAAGTAGTTCACCATTGAGATACAGGCTCGTTTCTAACATTGCGCCATCAAATTGGATGAACACACGCTTGTCGTCTAAATTTTCATCAATTGCGAAATGCTTCCTATATGTAGAAATGAATTGGTAGTCTTCATTGTTGACGAAGCGTTGCGTGAATATCTTATTACTATGTGGCAGGGTGATTTCTTCAAATTCATTATCTGGGTAATCCATAGCGACTTGCTCAGGTATAAAGAGCCAATCTTGGTTGAAATTCTGAATAATACGCATACGCTGTCATCCTAAAGTGAAGAAATTTATTATGGCGAATAAGTAAAGAGCAAAATTGCTTGACTTTTACAATATGCAGAGTATATACTCATCAACATGAGTAGTCAACACGTGTTGATAGTCTGTAACTCATTTATAAAAAGAATTTAGCTAACAAATTATTTATACTGGAGGACATTTTAATGAAACAGTTGCGACATATTTTTAAAATTTTTATATTGATGCTGATGTTAGGTGTTTATAGCTTAGCATCTGCCCAAGCCCCTCAATTAACAATCTGGACAGATGACCAACGTTTGCCAGTGATTACAGAACTTGCGGCGATGTTTACCGAAGAATTTGGTATTGACGTTGTCGTAGAACCTGTCGGCACAGAGAATACAATTGATGGGCTTATTCGTGGCGTGGGAACGAGTGAAGCGGCAGATATTTATATTTTGCCACATGATAATATCGGGCGTGTGGTTGAGTCAGGCGCTGCCGCACCGATTGACCTCGGCGACAAAGCAGAATTTTTCTTACCCAATGCACTCGAAGCTTTTACTTATAATGGTGAACTTTATGGCGTACCTTTTGCAATTGAAAATATTGGTTTCTTCCGCAATGTAGAGTTAGTACCTGATGCCCCGACAACATGGGATGAGGTTGCACAGGTGGGTAGCGAACTGGTTGATTCTGGACTTGTTGAGTATGCTATTGCTTTGCCTGATCTTGCTTACAATTATTTCCCTGTATATACCGCATTTGGTGGCTATATTTTTGCTCAAGATGAGACAGGTAGTTACCTCGCAGACGATGTTGGAATGGGTAGCGATGGCATGATTGATGGTCTTGCATGGGCAGATGCACTCATTCGTGATGGTTATGCCAGCGAAAATTTAGATTGGGAAGCCGCCCACGTTCTCTTTGAAAGCGGACAAGCACCTTTCATCATGACAGGTCCTTGGGCTGTTGCACGCTTCCAATCAGGTGAAGTCCCCTATGAGATTTCAGCTTTCCCATCAGCTACTGAAGATGGTGAAGCAGGCGCTCCCTTTATTGGTGTACAAGGTTTCATGGTAAATCCAGATAGTGAAAACCTATTGATTGCTCAAACCTTCTTGACAGAATTCATCGCAACTGAGGAAGCACAACAATTTATCTTCGATGCTGACCCACGTCCATCTGCTTGGTTATCTATTTTTGAAGCCACAGAGGATGAAGATATGCAAGGTTTCGCCGCCGCAGGTGAAAATGGTCAAGCTATGCCAGCTATTCCTGCAATGGGTTTTGTCTGGGATGCGTGGGGTAGCGCAGGTTTATTAACTGCACAAGGTGAACTCACACCTGAAGAAGCACTTACGGATGCACAATCACAAATTGTGACCCAAATTGAAGAAAGCGAGTGATGCGTCATCATCACATATAAGACCTGAAATATCGGGGATGGCGTTGGTCATCCCCTCAAAATTATTATCTATTGAAAATTGATCAGGTTTATTCATCTTATGAGTATTAAAGAAAAGAATAAAGCGACAACCAACTGGATACCACTGGTTATACGTTGGGGCGGACTCGCCATTTTTGATGTAGGTCTGCTTTGGTTGATTATGCAACTTGTACTTGATGGGGCGTATCCACTGGCGACAGTTTTGTTACTAATTACTGTTTTTATAACGCTTGTCTTCTCAGTTGAACGATTTAAAGCCTTTCGCTGGATGTCAGTCGGTATTGGTTTAGCGACTCTTTTTGTTCTATACCCCGTTGTCTACACAATCTATCTCTCAACCACTAATACGGGTGTTGGTCATATTCTAACGCCACAACAAGCTATTGAACGCCTAGAGCGCGTACAATATATTCCTGAAAATGGACAACGCTTCTCATGGACAGCTTTCCGCGCAGACGACGAAAGTATTGCTCTTTGGCTCATTGATGAAGAAGGGGAGACTGCCTTTGCAACTGTTGGCAACGTTGATACTTCGGCTGTGGCGGGGCAGGATGGCATTGGTGAATTAGACGAAGACGGTATACCGCTAAATATTGACGGCTATCAACGCTTAGAAACACGGGATGTACTAGCCCAACTTGACCAATTTGCCACAATTAACTTTGGTGACCCTGATGTAATCATTCGTATCTCAGGTTTAAATAGCGCCGCTACCACACAGCAACGCTATCGCTATGATGCAGAGCAAAATTCCATCACCGATTTACAAACAGGCACGGTTTATACTGCTGAACGTGGGTCGTTTCGCTCAGAAGATGAAACACTTACACCCGGTTTCTTTGTAAATATTGGCTTAGAAAATTTTGAACGTTTCTTTGCCAGTTCTGCCCTGAGAGGACCATTGGTCAACATTGTCACTTGGAACTTTAGCTATGCGATTTTGAGTGTTGTTAGCAGTTTTGCATTGGGTTTATTCATCGCCCTACTTTTTGATAAACTACCCGGTAAGAAAATTATCCGTACTTTATTGATTGTTCCTTACCCAATTCCTGCATTGGTATCCATACTCATCTGGCGTAATTTGCTCAACCCCGATTTTGGCGCACTGGTACGCTTACAGGAAACACTATTCGGATTCTCTCCAAATTGGCTTACCGACCCCAATGCGACAAAACTCGCCATTATTATCGTGAATATGTGGTTGTCGTACCCTTATTTTTATATTATTTCAAGCGGGGCATTACAGGCGCTACCCTCTGAGATTTTGGATGCTGCCGCTGTTGATGGCGCAAATGTCTGGCAGAAATTCTCGAAGATCACTTTACCGCTCTTATTACGAATTGTTAGCCCCTTACTGGTTGCATCTTTTGCTTTTAATTTCAATAACTTCAATCTGATTTATATTTTCAATGAAGGGAATCCGCCGATTGCAGGGACACCAATCCCAGCAGGGCATACTGATATTTTGATTTCTTTTGTTTATAAACTTGCCTTTACATCTGCATTAGCGGATTACGGCTTGGCAGCGGCGATTTCAATTGTTCTCTTTGCCTTAGTTGGCATTATCACATGGTTGCAATTTAACTATACAGGTATTTTTGAGGATAAAGACTAATGGCGGATACACTCTCAAAACCAAAGCGAGAATCTGGTTTAACTTGGAAGCAACAAGAACTCTTAGGTTATGCTGTTCGCTATGTGATTGCGGCTGTGCTGATTGTCTTTGCGTTTACACCTGTTATTTGGATTGTTTCTGCCTCTCTTAACCAATCTGGCTCATTGGTCAGTGCTGAGATTATTCCGCGTAATGCAGGCTTTGATAATTATCGCACCTTGCTTGAGCATCAATATTATCCCTTTGTAAAATGGTTTATCAATTCCTTCAAAATTGCTATTATCTCTACCACTCTCAGCGTTACCAGCACAGCCGTTTCAGCCTATGCTTTGTCTCGTTTTCGCTTCTATGGTCGCCAAAATCTGATGCGCGCGATTCTCATAATTAACATTTTCCCCGGTGTCTTGTCGATGATTGCATTGTATGTCATCGTGCAACAATTAGGGGTGCATGTTCCGTTTCTCGGCTTAGATTCGCACTGGTCGCTCATTCTGATTTATACATCGGGCGCAATGAGTATCAATGTCTTTCTCGTTAAAGGCTATATGGATACCATCCCGATAGAATTAGATGAATCGGCATTGGTTGACGGGGCAACACATTGGCAAATTTTCCGAGTTATTATGCTCCCGCTTGCCAAACCGATACTGGTTACGATTAGTGTTCTCACATTTATGGCAATCTATGGCGACTTTATCTTGCCTCGAGTTCTGTTACAAAGCTCGGATAAGCTCACAATAATGGTCGGGTTATACTTATTTCAATCGGCTGATTACGCCCAGAATTGGGGGGTGTTCACAGCTGGGGCTATTATCGCGGCACTGCCTGTGCTTGCGCTCTATATGCTCCTGCAAAATTATATTATCGGTGGTCTAACTGCTGGTTCAATTAAATTATAAGGAAATGCAATGCGATTTTTGAGTATTCTGCTCGTAATTTTGGCTTTAGGAGTATCGTTGACTGTGGCACAAGAAGAAATAGAGACAACACAATTTTACCTCGGTGTTGATTTGTCATACGTGAATGAGATGGATGATTGTGGTGCAGTGTATCGAGCGAATGGGGAAGTGCGCGATGCCTATAGTTTATTTGCAGAAGCAGGTGCGAACTTAGTCCGTGTGAGGCTCTGGCACAATCCATCTTGGACAGATTATAGCACCTATGATGATGTGGTGCGTTCATTACAACGTGCCGAAGAACAAGGCGTATCGACCTTACTTGATTTTCACTATTCAGATACATGGGCAGACCCATCTCGACAAAATATTCCATCTGCTTGGGAAGATATTGATAATCTCGAAGATTTAGGCGCAGAAGTCTACAACTATACCTATAACACCTTAATCAACTTGCACCAACAAGGATTATTGCCTGATATGGTACAGGTTGGTAATGAGATAAATAGTGAAGTTATGCGCCCAGAAGGGAGTGCAGGATTTCCAATCGACTGGGAGCGGAATGCTTATCTTATCAATTCAGGGATACGGGCTGTGCGCGATATTTCTATAGAGACAGGAACAGATGTTGCCGTCATTATTCATGTTGCCCAACCTGAAGAAGTGGAAGGCTGGTTGAGAGCGGCAGAGCAAGCAGGCGTGACCGATTTCGACATCATTGGATTATCATACTACACAGGTTGGTCAAGCCATACGATTGATACGGCTGGCAATGTAATTAATCAACTAAGGCATCGCTTTGGTAAAGATATACTCGTCGTTGAGACAGGATACCCTTGGACATTTGCCTCAAACAATGAATCTGCCTCGAATATCATGAATACAGATTTCTTGCTAGATGGTTATCCTGCTACACCAGAAGGTCAACGTAACTTCATGATTGATTTAACGCAACAAGTTTTCAATGCAGGTGGTTTAGGGGTTGTATATTGGGAGCCTGCATGGATTTCTACAGAGTGTCGTACACTTTGGGGGCAAGGTTCACACTGGGAAAATGCAACTTTTTTCGATTTTCGTAATGATAATGAAGTGTTGGAAGGTATCCAGTTTCTAAGCCATGCCTATGAGTATCCCATTGATGTTCAATTTGTCTTTGATATACCAGCTGATAATCGCCCTGAGATTCTTTATTTGCGAGGTGATTTTACAGGAATGGGGCGACGTTTACTTCAAATATTGCCTGATGAAACAGGGCAGTTCGTCCTCCATACAAGGCTTATGCCACAGACCGATATTCAGTATCAAGTGTATTCTGCACTTCCTGCATCTGAGGAAACGGCTCTCATTCAGATGGATTGCCTCAATGATGAAGGGATGGTAGCTGTACGCCTACTTGATAGTGCTACACTGATTTATCATACGAACGAGCAATGCCCAACAATCGAACCCAGATAATTGTAATTTTGCTTTGGATAACACCTTAGATTCAATTCAATTTTCAGTGATTTGACTAGCTTGTTTTGCTCAGTCTGAACTTACCTTTCAAAAAATAGACGTGATATTGTGCTTAAATATTCTTGGCAAGGTTAACTCCTTACAAAAATCCAAATAGGATTGACAAATTTCACCATTTGATTTAATGTCATGTAGGCGCTTACATTTTATATTTCCTGAGCCGAGTGTTTAACTATCGGCTACTCAAATGGACTCATTGCATTTTGGCAAACCGTTTATTTAGTATATTAATAGGAAAATATTATGAAAAACCTCAAATCTTGTTTGCTCCTCTGCTTTTTGCTATTGCTCGGAACTACTCACATTACTGCACAAGACGACCCTCCTTCTTTAAGAGAACTAGCAGACCTAAATAATCTTGACATTGGTGCGGCTGTTTACACCTATCATCTTGATAACGCTACGCATGGCGAAATTCTTGGGCAGGAGTTCAATGTATTGACTCATGAACAGGAAGCTAAACCCTGCGAGATTCAAAGTCAGCGGTCTCGATTTGACTTTGAACCTATGGATGAAATTGTTGATTTTGCGGAAGCTAACGATATGAGTGTGCATGGTCATACGCTGGTTTGGCATTCCTGCACACCCACCTGGATTGAAAACGGTGATTTTACTAGAGATGAAGCGATTCAATATCTACGTGACTATATCATGACTGTTGTTGGGCGCTATCAAGGACGCATTCCAGTATGGGATGTTATTAATGAGGGTATTGATGACGATGCTACAATCCGAAATAATGCTTGGCATCGCTTAATTGGCGATGATTATTTAGAACTGGCTTTCCAATTTGCTCATGAGGCTGACCCTGATGCACTCTTACTCTATAACGACTATGGTATTGAAGGCATCAATGCTAAATCTAATGCTGTTTATGAAATGGCTCAGGATTTTGTCGAACGTGGTATTCCTATTCATGGTATTGGTCTGCAAGGGCATTTTTCATTGGGTACAATTAATCGGAGTAGTATCACACAGAATATTGAGCGCTTTGGCGAGTTGGGATTAGAGGTTCACTTCACAGAGATTGATGTACGTTTCTCAGGTGAACCCACTGATGAAATTTTCGCCCAACAGGCAGAGGATTATCGTACTTTGCTTGAGATATGTCTGGATGTTGAGGCTTGTACGACGTTTATCGTATGGGGCGTAACAGACCGCTACACTTGGTTACGAGGGTCTAATTTGGGATTCTTTAACAATCCTGATGTTGCTCCCTTATTGTTTGATGATGATTATGAGCCAAAACCCGCGTATTTCGCTTTGCTTGATTTATTAGCGCGAGAAGCAGGTTTAGAGCCGATATTAAGTGACGATGAACTCGCTACTCTGCTAGGGCAAATCACTTCTCAGGTAACTGAAATTGAAGCACCGACTAGGAGTGACCCCCAACACCTAGCACCTGATAGTGTGCAAGGTGTGGTCTACTATGCCCCGTATCCTGTAACAATTGAACTGGATGGTGAAACATCAGATTGGGAAAATGTTCCGCGCGCAACAATTGAGAGTAATAACTTATCCCCCAATTATGAGACGAGCATCAGCTTTGCCGTAACAGCAGATGATAGCAATATCTATTATCTAGCGGATGTCATTGACCCAAACCTGACGTATGGTAATTACGAAGCATCAGAATGGTATCGAGAAGATTCGGTTGAATTTTATCTCAATGCTACGGGTGATGTTGAAATAAGTGCATATGAGGCGGGTGTTGTGCAAATGGGGCTGATGCTTGTTAATATCACAGAACCTGAAACGCCAATTGTAGGCGGAGCAAACAGCAGTGATGTAGCTGTCGATTTGGTCATCGTTGAAACAGATAACGGCTATCTGATTGAGGCATCCGTCCCACTAGAGAGCGATGTGTGGAGCATCGAGCCTAGTCATCTGGCAAGCTATGGTTTTCAAGTGCATGTAAACGGCTCATCATCAGATGACCGAGACTCAAAATTAATTTGGTCTATCTTTGATGAAAATGATCAGTCATTCCAGAACCCCTCCGTATTTGGTGAATTGATATTCTGGGATATTGACCAGTAAAGTAGATTGTCGATTTTAATTCATAGGAATGGAATTATGAGTGCTATATGGTATCCAAAATGAGCGATGCACGGCTTCCTCGTACAAGCCCTGAAGAACAGGGGGTCTCGCCTAGTATCCTGCTAGATTTTATAACGGCTCTAGATAAAAGTGAGCAGGAAATTCATAGTTTCATGTTGCTACGGCATGGGTCTGTTATTGCCGAAGGATGGTGGTCACCCCATGCGCCAAACATACCCCATACGCTATTTTCCTTGAGCAAGAGCTTTGCGTCTACTGCGGTAGGTATAGCTGTTGATGAAGGGTATTTATCGGTAGATGACCCTGTACTTTCCTTTTTCCCCAATACAGTATCTCAGTCGGGAAATAGCTATATTCATGATATGCAAGTAAAGCATCTGCTGACAATGTCTACAGGACATGAAGACAAGCCGTTTCCATTTATGTATACTCGCGCAGATCAAAATTGGGCAAAAGGATTTTTTGAAACACCTGTTGTCTATGCACCGGGGACGCATTTTCTTTACAACACAGGGGCAACTTATATGTTGTCTGAGATTATCCAGCGCACAACAAATATGAACTTGATTGATTTCTTGACACCGAGATTGTTTGAACCGCTTGCAATTGAAAATGTGACATGGCTAGCATCGCCCACTGGAGTCAGTCTAGGTGGTATCGGTTTGAGTCTGACAACGGTAGACATTGCTTGTTTTGGACAACTTTACTTACAAAAGGGCGAATGGGATGGGCAACGTATCCTGAGCGACTCATGGATTGAATCAGCGACATCCGCACAAGTATCGAATGGGGATGCGCCTGATAGTGATTGGACTCAAGGGTACGGGTATCAATTCTGGCGTTGTCAGCATGGTTTTTATCGGGCTGATGGTGCTTTTGGGCAATTTTGTATCGTGATGGAAGAATATGATGCGGTTCTCGCGATGACAAGTGCCGCAAGTGATATGCAGACTGTTATGAATATCGTCTGGGATACCTTATTGCCTGCATTCCAAACATCCCCTTTGCCTGATAATCAAGAAATGTATGCTCGACTAGAGGAGAAATTCAATAGTTTGCGTTTAGAGCCAATCAGTGGTGAGACGGTGTCTCCGATTGCAAGCAATGTTTCAGGAAAAACCTATCTTGCTGAAACGAATGAAATGGGTTTTCAAAGTGTGAGGCTAGATTTTACGGATTCTGACTGCACATTCAGCATTGGAACAGAGCAGGAGGATACACAGATTACCGCCTCATACGGTCAATGGCAAGCAGGGCATGCCTCGATTTTTGATGAGATATGGTTGACTGGTCAGCAAGCATATGTTGCAAGTGGGGCATGGCGTAGTGTCGATACTTATGTTGTGCTTGTTCGCCTGTATGAAACACCCTATGTGTATACTTTAACATTTCAGTTTAATGATGATCGTTTGACTTTTAAGATGGAAATTAACGTATCTTTGGAGGCAAGTGAAGCACATATCATCCATGCAAAACTTCAATAGTCATAAATCAATAAAAATATTTTGAAATTGTAAGGAGAAATTTATTATGGAATACTCAACTCTGACATCAGAACAGGTTCAACATTTTTTGGATTATGGTTTCATCCACTTAACAGATTGCTTTGATACCGATTTTGCTAAAACATCAACTGCTGAGGCTTTTGGACGGCTTGGTTATCGTGAAGATGACCCGACCACTTGGGAACGAGAAATTGTTCATTTGCCCAGTGAAAATCATGTGCTGGTCAAGGACTTTGCCCCTAAAGTCTATGGTGCATTTTGTGATTTGTTGGGTGGAGAGGAACGTGTTAAACAGCCTGTAAGATGGGGAGATGGTTATATCATTAATTTTAGGCTAGGAGCCGACAGAGATTGGGTTTCTCCTTCCCCAGAGGCAGGAGGCTGGCATAAAGATGGTGATTTCTTCTGGCACTTTCTGGATAGCCCAGAGCAAGGTCTGCTGGTCATCGTCATTTGGCGCGACATTGAACCACAAGGGGGTGGCACATTTCTTGCCTGCGATTCAATTAAACCAATAGCCGAATACCTGAATAGTAATCGTGAAGGCTTACATCCTTTTGAAGGTGGCTTTGGCAAATTCATCGACCAATGTTCAGATTTTCGTGAATTAACGGGGAAAGCAGGAGATGTTGTCATCATGCACCCCTATATGCTCCATGCCTCATCACAGAATCATTCTGGTAACGTGCGCTTTATAACTAATCCGCCAGTTGCTTTGAATGAACCCATGAATTTCAATCGTGAAAATGTTGATGATTTTTCTCCCGTCGAACAGGTTATTTTAAATGCTCTAGGCGTTGAAAGGCTTGATTTCCAGATTGAAGGTGAACGAGAACGTTTCGATGCAAAAGCCTATCGTGAAGCCCGTGATAAAAATCAAAATTCTTAACTGTTGCTTAGTTGAGTATCAATTGTGACATCTTTACAAATGCTAATTGAACGCTCCTGAATGAAGGGTAAAAAGAATAGAGATTGTGAATTTCGCACAAATTCCTTGACAAGTTTTCGTTTTAATCGTATTGTCATGTAAGCGCCTACATTTGCAGGAAGCAAAAATTAGTCGATTCACACAACTTGTAGGCTAAAAATTTTGTGATGAAATGTAAGCGCCTACATTTCTGCAAAATAGCTTCTACACATCGAAGCAATGCTTATTTCTGAATAGCAAAATATTTAAGGAGGTGATTGCAGAGGAAGAAAAAACGGAGATTTATGTAGGGTACTAAATTATTTTAGCAAATATAGATTTTAGATTTATGGAGGCTCTAATGCGTAAGCTTTATATTGGCATTTTTTTCGGAATTTTACTCACGCTTTTAAGTTTTCCCGTAGTGGCACAAGATTCATATAATGAGTCACCCGTATTAGCGAGTATGGTTGAAGCGGGGAGTTTGCCACCAGTTGAAGAACGTTTACCAGTTACACCACGAGTTATTGAACCTGTTAGTGAAATTGGTCAATATGGTGGTCCAATGCGTGTTGGTTTTGTGGGTAACAATCCAGGGTGGGGTGGCTTATGGTACGTTACAGGTTGGGAGAACCTAGTATCATGGTCGGCTGATTTCTCTGGTCCAGTTCCTAATATCGCAGAAAGCTGGGAAATCAGTGATGATGTTCGTGAATATACATTCCATTTGCGTGAAGGTATGCGCTGGTCAGACGGCGAACCATTTACTGCCGATGACATCATATTTTACATTGAAGATGTTCTTTTCAACGAAGAAATTAGCCCTGCTGGACCGGGTGCAGATTGGCTACCACGCGAAGGTGCTGAAGAATTCCGTGCAGAGAAAATTGATGACTACACTGTAAAATTCATTTTTGCTAACCCATACGGGACATTCTTATACACTATCCCACAATGGAATGGTCGTCATATTACATGGTTCCCAAAACACTACTTAACACAATTCCATGCCGATTACAACGAAAATGTAGATGACATCGTTGCAGAAACGGATGGTGTTGAGGATTGGGTTGGATTATTCAATTTGATGGCATCAGGTCCGACAGATGATACTAATAACTACTTCAATAATTTGGATCGCCCGTTGCTTTTCCCATGGGTACCAACCTCAATTCTTGGTGGTAGCACACAGATGACAATGGCGCGTAACCCTTATTACTGGAAGGTTGATACAGAAGGTAATCAACTCCCATACATTGACGAAGTTATCGGTGTTTCTTTCCAAGACGACGAAGCTCGTAACCTTGCACTCGTCAACGGCGATTTGGACTATATTAAAGATGCGAACGGACGCGAATTCTTCTTTGATGCATTGGATTCAGGTGCGCCGATTGAAATTACTCTGACAAGTAGTGATTTCGGTACAACGAATACCATTCACTTCAATTTGGAAACACAAGATGAGGTTCTCAGAGAGATTTTCAACGATATTAACTTCCGTATTGGTATGTCACACGCTATCAACCGTGAAGAAATTATCGAAATTGTTCATCAAGGACAGGGAACACCAGCACAAGCATCACCGCTGGAAAGCTCACCACTCTATAATGAACGCCTCGCAACCCAATACATCGAATATGATGTCGATTTAGCAAATGAATATCTTGACATGGTTGTGCCAGAGCGCGATGGTGAAGGCTATCGTCTGCGCCCTGATGGCGAACGTCTCTCTATTGTTTTCTCATTCCCGAATTCAGAATCATGGCAGAATAATTGGGTCAATGTTGGCGAGTTGGTCGTTGGTTATTGGGAGGCAGTGGGCGTAGAAGTGCTTCTGGATCCACAATCTGCTGATGTCATGACAGAACGTCGTGAAAATAATAATTACGAAGCAACCATGTACACAGGTGAAGGTGGCGCTGGTATAACGCCAATCATCCAGCCACGTTACTATGTACCCGGTGATTTTGACAGCCTATTTGCTGTAAGCTGGTTCTACTGGTTCTCTGATGCACAAGAGGCTGTGACGGTTGAGCCGCCACAAGAAATTCAGGATATTCGCGCACTATATGAAGCCGTCGGTCAACAGCCAACGTTAGAGGGACAAATTGATGCGATGGCAGAAATCCTCAACATTTCGGCTGACAACTTCTGGAATATCGGTATTGCACGTCCTGCTCCCGGTTTCCAACCACGCCATGTGCGTCTTGGTAACTACCCTGATGACTACATCAAGGGTTGGGGACAAGGTGTAGAAAAGATTACCTATCCTGAACAATGGTTCATTCGACAATAGCCATCCTCCTAAACATTTGGTCAATGGGTATACTCGATTGGGTATACCCTTAATCAGACAATAAATAAATTTATTTAAGGCTAGTCGAGATGAAAAAATTTCTTATTCGTCGTGCAATATATATGATTATTACCGTTTGGGTTATCACAATCATCGCGTTCATTGTGATTCAGCTTCCCCCGGGTGACTATGTCACAAGTCTTGTTTCAGAGATGATGGCTCAAGGAACGGACAGTATTGACCCAGCCGTTGTCGAACAACTACGAGAACAATACGGGTTAAACGACCCGATGTACGTTCAGTATTTCAAATGGATGCGTAATATCATTCTGGATGGGGACTTTGGCTATTCCTTAGCGTTTCAACGTGATGCCAGAGAGATTATTCTAGAGCGGTTGCCTCTAACATTCCTTGTTACCTTATCGACTGTGTTATTTGTCTGGCTGATTGCTTTGCCAATCGGGGTCTATTCTGCTGTTAGAAAATATTCTATCGGCGATTATATTGCGACATTTTTAGGCTTTATAGGATTAGCAACACCAAATTTTCTATTTGCACTCATTCTGATGTATTTGAGCTATAAATATGGTGGACAAGCCTTAATTGGTCTGTTCTCGGCTGAATATGTCGATGCGCCTTGGAGCTTTGCAAAGTTTCTTGATTTGATGAAGCACATGATTATTCCAATTATCATTATCGGCACATCATTTACTGCTGGCTTAATACGAACGATGCGAGCAAATCTGCTGGATGAACTAAACCGCCCCTACGTAGATGCCGCCCGTGCCAAAGGCTTATCCGAAACACGCTTGCTATGGAAATATCCTGTACGTTATGCGCTTAATCCCTTTGTTAGCACGATTGGGTGGGCATTGCCCGGACTGGTAGCAGGTGAGGTCATTGTCTCGATTGTCCTCAATCTCCCTACATCGGGTCCTATTCTCTTTAATGCCTTGCTTGAACAGGATATGTATGTGGCATCGGGATTTATTCTGGTTTTGAGTGCTTTAACCGTTGTTGGTACATTCATATCTGACGTTTTACTTGCAGTTCTAGACCCACGCATTCGGCTAGAGTAAGGGAGCAACCTAATGAATATCACACAGAACCCCGAAAGCCTTACTGGTAAGCCACTTCCATCGGAATATGTTACGCCTGAACCAGAAGTTCAGCTTGAACTTGCCTCACAATGGCAACTAATGTGGTTGAAGTTCCGTCGCCATTACCTCGCTGTTCTTGGGCTAATTGTGGTTATCATATTTTATGTAGTCGCAATTTTTGCTAACTTCTTTGCGCCACAATCACCAAGAACCTATATTGCAGAGTATGTGTATGCGCCACCTCAGCAAATCCATTTGTTCCGTGATGGACGCTTTGCACCCTTTGTCTATGGTTATACCTTTGAAAGAGACCCGAGATCATTCAAAAAGATATTTGCGATTGACGAGGAGACAATTGTCCCACTGGGGTTGTTTGTGCATGGCGACTCATACAAGCTATTTGGCATCTTTGAAACAGACATACACTTATTTGGAACGGTAGAGAGTGGACAACCATTTTACCCGCTAGGTGGTGATGCTGTCGGACGTGATGTCTTGAGCAGAACCATTCACAGTAGTCGGGTATCTCTGAGTGTTGCTTGGGTTGGTGTAACGATTAGCCTTGTGATGGGCATTCTGCTCGGCGGACTATCTGGTTTGATGGGTGGTATCGTTGATAATCTCATTCAACGACTGATAGAAATTACAATGTCGATTCCACTTTTACCTATCATCATTGCGGTGGCGGCGCTTGTCCCAATAGACTGGAGTGTTCTACGTGTCTATACCATCATTGTGTTGTTGTTAGCGATTACGGGGTGGACAGGACTAGCGAGGGTAGTGCGAAGCAAGTTCTTATCTTTAAGAGAAGAAGATTTTGTACTTGCGGCGCGTTTAGATGGGGTAGGGGTTATGGGTCTAATATTCAGGCACATGCTACCGTCATTCTACAGCCATATTATCGCATCACTAACACTCGCATTACCTGGCATGATTATTGCAGAAACAGCCCTTAGCTTTTTGGGAGTTGGTTTGCGACCTCCTGTTGTCAGTTGGGGTGTTCAACTACAAGATGCTCAACAGGTCAATGTCATATCAAATTACCCTTGGATGTTATTCCCAGCATTATCTGTCATCCTCATTGTGCTGGCATTTAACTTTTTAGGTGATGGGCTACGTGATGCCGCAGACCCATATTGATAACTTGTACTAATGCAATTTTGAATTGTCGGATGCCAATATTGGTATCCGACAATATGTAAGTTTACTCAATACACAAAGAGAATAGAGTTCTTTTAAGACGCTACAAAATAAATATTTTTGAGGAAATGACTTTAAATGTCTAATACTTTACTTGAAGCAAAAAATCTAAAGATTCATTTTTTTACTGATGAAGGTGTTGTGAAAGCAGTCAATGGCGTTGATTTAAAGGTTGAACGGGGTAAAACACTGTGCTTAGTTGGGGAAAGCGGATGTGGTAAAAGCGTTACAAGCCGTTCATTTCTCAAAATTATTCACAATCCCGGCAAAATAGTAGACGGACAAATGCTCTATCATCAACCAATGCCTGATGGCACAACCCGTACTATTGATATTGCAAAACTGGATGAAAAAGGTGATGCCATCCGCAAGATTCGTGGCAAGGAAATTGCCATGATTTTTCAAGAACCTATGTCATCTATAAGTGTAATGCACACAGTTGGTAATCAAATTATTGAGATGATTCGTTTGCACACAGATGCAACCAAAAAGGAAGCGCGTGACCGAGCAATTGAGTTACTACGCTTGGTTGAAATCCCAAAGCCAGAACGCCTAATTGATGAATATGCTTTCCGCCTCAGTGGTGGGATGCGCCAACGGGTGATGATAGCGATGGCATTATCCTGTAATCCGACCTTGCTTATTGCCGATGAACCCACAACTGCATTGGATGTGACTACACAGGCACAAATTCTGGAACTCATGCGTTCATTACAGGAAGAATACAAAATGGCGTTACTGTTTATCACCCATGATTTGGGGGTAGTCGCCGAGATTGCAGACGAAGTTGCTGTGATGTATCTGGGACGTGTGGTGGAACAGAGTGATGTACACACAATATTCCATAATCCTAAACATCCATACACCAAGGCACTGATGGAAAGTATTCCACGTATTGCTGCTGAAAAGAGTGAATTGAAAGCTATTAAAGGCATGGTTCCAAGCCCTTTCAGGCGACCCACAGGATGCACATTTCATCCCCGTTGTCGTGAACGTATTGATCAGTGCGAACATATCGTACCAGTAGAAACGCATATAAGCGAAAATCACACTGTGCGCTGTTTATTGTATGAGAATGAGCAAATGATAGAACAGGCAGGTGCATCGCATGATTGACACACAAGTATCAGAACAACTTACTCTTAGTAACCCTCAAAACATGCTTGAAGTGCAAAATCTTAAAATGCACTTTCCAATCCGTGCAGGTCTGTTCTCTCAGACAACAGGTTTTGTAAAAGCGGTTGATGACGTGAGCTTTGAAATTAAGAAAGGCGAGACGTTGGGGCTTGTCGGGGAAAGTGGCTGTGGCAAGACTACAATCGGGCGTTCTATTGTTCGTGCATATGATGTGACGGCAGGGTCGATTCTTTACAAGACGAAAGCTGGTAATGTCGTTGATCTAGCGGCAATTAACGGCAATGAATTGCGCTCTTTGCGTCAAGAAATCCGCATGATTTTTCAAGACCCTTATGCGTCGCTTAATCCTCGAATGACCGTATTTGAAATTATTGGTGAAGCTCTGCGTGTTGAGGGGCTAGCACGTAGTGAGATACAAGATAGGGTCGAGATGATGTTGCGTCGTGTGGGATTACGCCCAGAATATATGTCACGGTATCCACATGCCTTTAGTGGGGGTGAGCGCCAACGCATCGTCATTGCACGGTCACTGATTACAAATCCGCGCTTAATCGTTGCGGACGAGGCAGTTTCAGCCTTGGATGTTTCTGTCCGAGCGCAGATTCTCAATTTGATGAAGGAACTACAAGAGGAATTTGAGCTAACTTACTTGTTCATTTCGCATGATTTAAGTGTTATCCGCCACATTTGTGATCGCATTGCTGTGATGTACGTCGGAAAATTAGTCGAGACAGCTGAAGGCGATGTGTTGTTCCGTAAGCCGAAACATCCCTATACCGAAGCACTTCTCTCAGCAGTTCCGATAACTGACCCTGACATGCGTGGTCGGCGCAATCGTATTCGATTACAAGGTGAAGTTGCTGATCCATCTAATCCCCCATCAGGGTGTTACTTTCATCCGCGATGTGGCTATGCAAAAGATTTGTGTTCAACAGATGAACCCCATGCCAAGCGTATTGGGGAAGTTGGGACAGGTCGTAGTGCAAAGTGTCATTTCGCTGAAGACCTTGATTTGCAAGGTGTTATCAAAGATGAATAATTTTGATGAACCGCTCAAATAGCGTAGAAAGTTGTAAACATGACAAAGAACGTTCAATTGAATAAATATCAATCAGTCGATGAGCAAGTACAATCTCTGCTAAAAGAGATGACAATTGACGAAAAAATAGCCCAAATAGTTGGCATGTGGATTACTGATTTGGTTGATGATGACCGCCAGTTTGTGGAAGCATATGCTACGGATAAACTTGCCAATGGGATAGGTCATATTACGCGCATCAGCGGAACTATCTATTCTCCGCCACAGGTATCCGCAAAATTAGCAAATCAAGTACAGAAATATCTGTTAGAAAAAACTCGGCTTGGCATTCCTGCTATCATACACGAGGAAAGTTGCGCTGGATTTATGGCTCGTAATGCCACAACGTTTCCACAGTCGATTGGTTTGGCGGCGACATTCGAGCCTGAACTCATCGAGAAGATGGCAGATATAATCAAAGATCAAATGCGAGCCGTTGGAGCGCATCATGCACTTGCCCCTGTCTTTGATGTTGTGCGTGATGCTCGTTGGGGACGTGTTGAAGAAACTTACGGTGAAGACCCCTTTCTAATTACAAGCATGGGGCTAGCTTATGTTAAAGGGCTACAAACAGAGACAATCCGTGATGGTGTAGTTGCAACAGGGAAACATTTCGCAGGGCATGGTGTGCCAGAAGGTGGTCTGAATTGGGCGCCAGTTCACATTAATCAACGTGAACTGCATGAAATTTATCTAACCCCATTTAAAGCTGCTATTAAACTCGGCAATATTGCATCAATGATGAATGCCTATCATGAGTGGGATGGTGTACCAATTGGTGCATCCCGTGACATGATGATTGATATTTTGCGCGATGAACTAGGTTTTGATGGTGTTGTTGTATCTGATTATTATACCTTAAAGACACTTGTTGATTATCATCATGTTGCACGAGATAAAGCACAAGCAGCTTTACTTGGTCTGAATGCTGGTATTGATGTTGAACTACCATTTGCTGATTGTTATGGTGACCCTCTCCGAGAGGCTCTTGAAGCTGGAGAAATTGGCATGGAGCTTGTCGATACTTCTGTTTCTCGTGTTCTTAAAATGAAGATAGAACTAGGTCTATTCGATAATCCCTACGTTGATGAAGGTCGTGTGTTAGAGGTATTTAATCAACCTGATCAAACGGCGCTTTCTCGAAAACTCGCTCAGAAAACTATAACATTACTCAAGAATGACGGAAATCTGTTACCTCTAAGCAAGAATCTCAAGAACATTGCTGTCATTGGTCCTAATGCAGATAATATTCGATGCTTGCAGGGTGACTATCATTATCCTGCACATATGGTGCATATATTTGAACAATTCCTAAGTGCTGATGCGCCGATGCCTCAAGGACAGAAGCAAGCGAAGGATAATTTTACTTGGGATGACCATTTCCCTCCCACGGTTTCAGTGTATGAAGCAATTCAACAGGTGACAAAGGATGCAACGGTAACGTATGTCCAAGGCTGTGATACGCTCAATACAGACAATTCTAATTTTCAGGAAGCTGTAGAACAGGCGAAAAAAGCAGATCTGGCTATAGTTGTTCTAGGTGATCAATCGGGTTTGGGGCGAGGCAACACAGTTGGAGAATCCAATGATAAGGCTGACCTCAATTTGCCCGGGCATCAACAGGCATTACTAGAAGCAATTCATGAAACAGGAACACCTGTGGTGCTGGTATGCGTTGCTGGACGACCCTATACAATTACATGGGCAGATGAACATATTCCTGCGATTCTATATGCTTGGTTACCTGCTCAAGAAGGTGGGTTAGCTATAGCAGATGTATTATTTGGTGACGTAAATCCAGCTGGAAGGCTACCCATGACCTTTCCGAGAGCAACTGGACAAGTACCTGTCTTTTACAATCATAAGCCATCTGGGGGACGAAGTAACTGGCACACCGATTATGTTGATATGTCCGTGAAGCCCCTCTATGCTTTCGGATATGGACTGAGCTATAGCACCTTCGACTATACCAATATGACGCTTAGTCAATCGCAAGCAACAGCGAATGACGTGATTGATATATCGGTGACTGTAACAAATACAGGGAGTTGTGATGGTGAAGAGGTCGTGCAACTCTATATTGCTGACCCCATTGCATCCGCAACCCGCCCTGTGAAAATGCTTAAAGGGTTCAAACGCATTTATCTGGCAAGGGGAGAGGCAAAGACGCTAACATTTAATTTTGACATGCGCCATTTTGCGTTCTACAATCCAGAGATGAAATATGTCGTAGAACGTGGGGATGTCAAATTTATGATAGGTAGTGCATCAGACGACATACGTGTTTCAGCATCGCTTGAAATTGTAGAGGATTCCCCAGTCTATGAGCAAGTTTTTCTTTGCACTTCTAGTGTGACTTCCAACCCTAAATAATGGGCAATGAGAGTGCTTTCTCAAGAATCGTTGTTATCAAGGAAGAAAAACATGGAGTTGGTGTAGAATAGTGCAATCTGTCTATAGACTTAAACGCAAGAGAGATTATGCAAGAGAGAAAGAAACCAACTGTTCCAACAATTTATGATGTAGCCCGTGAAGCTGGTGTATCAGATGCAACAGTTTCGCGTGTTTTCAATAATAAGGATAATGTTCGTGAGGCAACACGGGAGCGTGTTCTGGAAGCTGCAAGTCGATTAGGATATATTGCTAATTTGCAGGCGAGAATATTAGCTGGTGGCAAATCGAATATCATTGGCTTACTCGTACCGGGCTTAGATACAGCATACACAGTAGAAATCATACGCGGTATAGATATCGAATTATCACAAGCAGGGTATGAGATGCTTCTTTACACAACCCGTCGGCGTGGCAGTAACGAAGCTAGCTACCTTCAATACATTGCTAACGGGCTTTCGGAAGGTCTTCTATTAGTTGTTCCGTTACTCTCACATGCATACTTTAAAACCTTGAGTGATTTACAATATCCTTATGTTCTCATAGATGAAATCGACGAGACTGGAAAAAGCTACTCAGTTGATTCAAGTAATACTCAGGGGGCGTATGATGCTACTCGCTATTTAATAGAGCTAGGGCATACTGCGATAGGCTTCATAAAAGGTATGGCAGGATTGCATAGTAGTCGAGCGCGTTTGCAAGGCTATTTGAACGCAATGCAGGATCACAATATCGAAGTCAAAGACGAATATATTTTATCAGGGAACTTCAATTTATCTTCTGGATATGAACAAATGCACAAATTACTCGATTCCAGCTCTCCGCCAACAGCCATTTTTGCCTCAAATGATATGATGGCATTAGGCGCTATGAATGCGATTCGCGAACGTGGATTGGATATTCCGAGTGATATTTCTGTTGTTGGCTTTGATGATATTCCGCAAGCATCAACAACTCACCCGAAATTAACAACAGTGCGCCAGCCTCTTGAACAAATGGGTCGATTTGGGGTTCAATTACTACTCGAACAAATTGCGAATCCTGATCGAACCCCAAATCATACTACGCTGGCAACAGAACTCATAATACGTGATTCTTGCCAGCAAGCGAAAAATCTCAAATAGTTATGGTTGTTTGCTGGCTCATCTTCACTTGATGCGAATTTGGTTTGGTTCTCCGAAGCATGATTTCAATATAAAATTGCTATTCTATATAGAGAAACACACTTTAATCAAATTATGGAATTGAAGCCTTATTGCGTGCTAACATTGTCTTTTGCTTCAGTTACACCTTGCTTTTCAGCACAATGAGCGCAACAAAAGTAAGAAGATTCTGTTTCGATACCATGTCCAATTATTCTTACTCCACAATTATCACATGTGGGGGCAAGTGCATGAATAGCACATTCAAACGAATCGAAGATATGCTTCTCACCATTTATCTTAATCTCAAATGCTTTATCGTAAAAATTACCGCACACTTCACATTGGGCTTTCATAACTATCCTTAAGAATATCTATTTCCTTAATTCTATTAAACTATCCACCGCGCTTAAATACATGAGCCGAAAGACCCTTTTTAGAGAATATTCAATTCTTCAAATAACTATCTTATATGTGATTAATTTGCTAACAACTCATTTGTTATTAAATGGAAATAGAGAACAAGGTTAAGTCCTTTTAAGAAGACATATTGACTATCTGCTGTAGGAAATAAACAAATGAACCAACAACCAAAACCACCATTTCCAGAGCAACATCAAGAAAAGCCGGGGTTAGAATCAAAAGTGGAACCAAGTCCTCGCTATCATGCACCTCTATACAGAGGGTCAGGCAAGTTAGAAAACAAAGTTGCTCTCATTACAGGAGGAGACTCAGGGATCGGGCGAGCGGTTGCTATACTTTATGCACGTGAGGGAGCTAATGTCGGTATTATTTATTTACCAAGTGAACAATCTGATGCAGAAATCACGAAGAAAGCAGTAGAAGATGAGGGTGGAAAAGCCCTGTTATTAACGTGTGATGTACGAGATATTAAGAACTGCCAAAAAGCGGTATCTGCAATGGTCGATAAGTTTGGGAAATTAGATATTCTGGTAAACAATGCTGCATATCAAAATACGATAAAAGATGTAGAAGACTTGAGTTTAGAGCAATGGGATACTACCTTCAAAACAAATATATATGGTTATTTCCATATGGTTAAAGTTGCTTTGCCTTATCTAAAAGAAGGGAGTGTCATTATCAATACGGGATCGATAACAGGTTTGGAAGGGAGTGAGGGTCTACTTGATTATTCGTCTACGAAAGGTGCAATTCATGCCTTTACCAAAACACTGGCTCGTCAACTTGTAGATAAGGGCATTCGAGTTAATTGTGTTGCCCCTGGACCTGTTTGGACACCCCTTAACCCATCCGATAAATCACCAGAAGCCGTTTCAGAATTTGGAATGAAACAACCTATGAAACGTCCTGCACAACCTGAAGAAATTGCTCCAACCTATGTTTTCTTTGCTTCAAATGCGGACTCAAGTTATATCACAGGAGAAGTTTTAACGTTGTTAGGTGGGGAAACACGCGCAGGTTAGAATCGCAGATATATAGTGTGATAACTTACAAGAATTTAGATAGAAGTCTAAGCGTAATTTTGATCTGTTATGAAGTTAGAAAGGATAATTATGATTAGTGGTTATGTGATTGGTACAGAAGTCAAGTGGAACGAAAATAATGTGTTGACGACAGGGATTATTCAACAAGTCTATCGCTCATCTACCGAAGTTACTCTTGATGGACAGACAAAAGTAGTCGAAGTAAATGAGGATGTTCCGAGTTACCTAATAGAAGACCATGAAGGAAATGGGCTGATTTTGTCACATACAGATGTTAGTTTGAAATCCAGTAATTTGCATACATAAATGGTCTATATACCTATTTAATCCCTACTTCAATATAGAGGTATTTCGTTTGAATTTTGGGAATCAAGCGGTATTTAGGATTAATAATCCTACCATAATCTACGTAAGGTCTAAAGCAATAAAACCCCATAGGAGAGGCTTTATTGCTTTTATTGTAGCTAATTTAGCTACAATCATTTTTCTATATAGCAAACACACAGTAATCGATTAGAAAATTTTGAACTTACTCTGCTAATTGATACACGCGCACATAATCAATTAGCATCTCCTGAGGGAATTCAGTTTCGAGATTTGGTGGTCCTGGCCATTCACCACCTACAGCCACATTGAGAAGCAAAAAGAAATCATGTTCATAGACCCATTCTTTACCGTTCAGTGAATTAACTGAGATGATGCCATACATTTCGCCATCAACATACCAGCGAATTACATATGGATCCCAATCAATTGCGAAGACATGGAAATCATCTGCATAAGGTTCGTCGGCGACAATCAAACGCCCGAGACTACCTGCACCACTATATCCTGGACCATGAATCGTGCCATGAATAGTAAATCTCTCGCGCCCGATATTTTCCATAATGTCGATTTCACCACTCTGAGGCCATCCCACCTCTGGGAAATCGGCACCGAGCATCCAAAATGCAGGCCAGATACCCTGTCCTTGAGGGATATTAATCCGCGCTTCAACACGACCATGGGTAAATTCTACCTTATCTTGTGTCGTGAGGCGTGCTGATGTATTGGTACATTCACCGTACCAACAGTCATCATCTGGAACTGCTTCTTCACGTGCAGTAATCACCAGATTACCGTTACCATCATGCACCACATTCTCTGTCCGACAGGTATAATATTCTAGTTCGGAATTGCCCCAACCCCAGCCCCCAAGTTCACAATTCCAGTAATCCATATTGAGCGGTTCGCCAGCTTCAAGGTCAAATTCGTCTGACCACATGAGTTCCCATTCACGGCTATCCCATTCAATACTCTCATCAATGTCGATACGGGTAATACGAGTTGTGGTAATCACTGTTCCATCGGGATTTTCTTCAAGCGCAACGACCTCTACATTGTCAATATATGCTCGTTCGGTCGCTGTACCGATAGGGAAAGCCAATCCATACCCTGAGACTTCTGTTAAGGTTAAGCCATCATCAGGTGCATCAGATGCTTGTTGCTCAGAACTCCGTTGCAAGTCATGGAATGGGATTTGAATGAGTCGCCATTCAGGGCTATCGTCTGTAAAAGTATATGACCAACGTTCAGCTGTATCTGCATCTATATCAGGATTCCGATTGTCAAATAGCTCAAATACAATGTCGTCCTCTGTGGCTTCCCCGAGAAATAAAAATTGGATGGCATTGTAATCCGACCAATCTTGAGTTGCCCACGCTTCACCGTCATTGAAGATATGGCTAAATCCACCTAATTCGCTCATTTGGGTACGCACGAATAATGCATTGGTCGATTCATCTCCGCGAATGACATTACTCAAACGTAAGCGCACATTATCATCGGTTTCACTCCAAGCAATATATCCAAGGTCATTGCCAGTCGCGTCTTGTGCTGTAAATAATTCACCAGTCTCAAAATCATCAATGAGCAATGACTCCGTTGGGCTGGCATTATCATTCGATTGGGCAGTCACTGTTAGTACAATACTCATCACGAGAAGCACACAAATTAGTAATCTATACATTATAATTTTACCTTCGTAACTTAATGAACTATTCTTGCCTAAATTTATTTATAACTTTTGGACGCTATACATTAAAGGTCTGCAATCGCATATCCCTCAGCTATCTAAACGGATCATCTTCAAACAAACAGGGGTTGGGCATTCTGTCGTAGCGACTTTTTTGAGTAAGCCTGTTGTCGTATTTATCTTAAAGCTGATGATGTTATGGCTATCTTGATTGCCAACCAGTAAAAATTGCCCTGATGGGTCAATCACAAAACTACGAGGGGTATTGCCATCAGTTGATTCATGTCCTATCAGCGTGAGTTCTCCTGAATGTTGGTCAACCGCATAAATAGCAATGCTATTGTGTCCACGATTGGCAACGTAAACAAAACGTCCATCATCACTGGTATGAATATCAGATACCCAATTACCATCTGCATAAGAGGCAGGTAGGGTCGTTACAGTTTGCCTTAGAGATAGCTGACCAGATGACGGGTCAAATGTGAGTACAGCCACCGTTGAATTGAGTTCATTGGCAAGGTATACGATGTCCTGTGTTGGATGAAAGGCGATATGGCGTGGACCTGAGCCTGCTTGAGCATCAAAATGTTGCTCGGTTTGGGGGATAAGACGCGCATTCTCCTCATCCAACTGATACACCATAACTTTATCTAAGCCAAGGTCACAGACCAATACAAAGCGATTATTTGGTGAAGGGATAATCGAATGAGCATGTGAGCTATCTTGGCGCGAGGGCACAGTCCCATTAGGTGTTTCTGTATGCTGATGGCTATCAGATGCTGATGCAAGGTGACCATCTTGTATGATAGGAAGCATCGCTATGGATGGTTGTGCCATATAATTTGCTACAAATAGATAACGATCTATAGCGGAGATTGATACATATGCTGTAGTTCGCCCGACTGAAGATTGCGTGTTTAGCTCTGTTAATGCCCCTGACGCAGAGTTAATTGCATAGGCAGTCACTGTGCCTGTAACAGGTGGTTCTATTTCAGTGCTGGCATAGAGATACTTTTGTTGATGGTCTATCGCCACGAAAGACGGATTCTCAATGCCGTGTGTTACGCCAAGGGCTGTTAATTCACCCGTTGCCTGATTCAACTGAAACTGATGGATACCATCACCCTTGCTTTGTGGCACATGCGAGATAGCTTGTGTATACGTTCCTACATAGAGTATAAATTTCTGTGTCACCTTCATTACATCCTTTTTACTTCATGTATCCGCAAATTCTATGAGCTAAAGCAAATCGAATTCACTTTTTGCTAGATTGCGATTATTCAATCGGTTCAATAAGATTGCCCGATAATATGATTTCTTCATTGCCATCTGTCAGCGTGAATGTCATCGCACTGGTATTTTCAGGTATGTCAATCGAAAACGATTGTGCTACATCATGATCTGATTCAATCACTAACTCTTGAATGAGAACATCACCATCCATAATGAGCAAGGTTGATTCTACGCCAACATCGACGCTAAAGACTTGTAATTCAACTGTTTCTGTATCGCTACGATGAACGTTTAGCAAATGTGTATCACTAGCATGAGTTACACCGCTTAAGCCTACTGTTGGGGTATAGCGTTCTTCAAAGGTAATGTCTGTCTCAGCAGGTAGCAAGGCGGGGGTGAAAAACTCAGGCGAGACACCTGCCCATAATTCAATATAGGGACGGCGCTCAATGTTAGAATATGCTTCTAGTGGAATGGATGCACTCTGATAGCCCCATGTCCAAATCTTTAGCCCTTGAGAAATGCTGTTATCAGCAACACGGATAATGCCTTCTTCGTTATCGTGGTTGATCACACCCCAGAAATTACTCTCACTGATGGTGGGGTAGGCATAGGCGATGCCCATGTCCGCCCAATTTTCAAAGAGGCGTAAATTATTATAAGTATAAATATCAGGAGTATTGGTTAATTCTTCTTGGGCAATCGTTGCGGGCCACCAAGGCGGCATTTTAACCACATCAATTGGCGCGATAATTTCTGTATTGGCTGTAACACGCGTATCGTCAGGGACTGACCCCGGTGCAAGGGTAATACTTGTCCAATATTCGTAGCTAACACTCTCTGAACTTGGATTGCTAATCGTGACGGCTGTATCAACGGCTCGACTATTTGCGTGGAGACTTACACGAAAGCGAGCTTCTAATCCTGTTGGTTCAGCATTAAAACGTGAGGGTGCAGACGCAAAGCGAATATCATCGACGAATGACATTTCTATTGTAACAATATCATCTGTTTCGGTGATGATTTCAAAATCCCAAGGAAGAAACCACGTTTTTCCATGTTCAGGTCCTGGAAATGTTGGGAAGATCCCACCATAGACCATGAGCCAGTCATAATAAAAATTGCCGTCACCAATGCCATAGGGTAGCCCCAGTGGATTTTGATAAAGTTGTTCATGTCCTGTCGGTTTATAAATGATGGATAAAATGCGTCCACCAAATTCAGGCAAAAGTGTTACCCGCAAAAAATCATTTTCGAGTATATAGCCGTCGAAGCGATGTTCCATTGTACTGCTGTTATCCACAGAACTAGGAATGATTGCGCCTGAGTCTTCAAGTTCGTATTGCGTCGTTGTCCATACAATTTCTGTAGGAGAAAGTGAAACCGCACCTGTATCTGTTTGCGCGGTCACATTCAAGGCAACAATACTTGCAAGGCAACTGAGAATGAATACTTTCCATAATCTCATCATTATATCCTTTCCATTCATTAGGGACGTGCAGGGCTACCATCAGGTAAGCGAGTTTGCGTCCATTGAATGATTTCATCCGTACAAGGATATTGACGTGCGAGGTCTTCATCAATCGTAATGCCGAGTCCTGGCTCATCATTGGGATACATATACCCATCCCTAACTTCTGGGCAACCAGGGAACATATCATAGACTAAATCTGGAAAACGACACCATTCTTGAATACCAAAATTTGGTGCCCATAAATCGAGATGAAGATTTGCCGCATGCCCAACAGGCGACACATCATGAGGACCATGCCATGCGGTACGGATACCATAAGATTGAGCATGGATGGTGGCATTTCGCGCAGGGGTAATCCCACCAATTGCGCTAATGTGCATCCGAATAAAATCAATTAGGCGGTTTTCGATGAGCGTTCGCCATTCATTGGTATGCACAAAGAGTTCACCCATTGCCAGACGCGTTGTTGTCTGAGCGCGTATTTTATGAAACCAATCGAGGTCTTCAGGGGCGAGGGCATCTTCAAGGAAGAATAGATTCACAGGTTCAAGTTCTTTAGCAAATGCGATTGAATCAATCGGTTGCAGACGTTCATGAATATCATGCAAAAGTTCGATTTCTTCGCCTAATGTTTCACGTGCAGTGGTGAGCATTTTCACCATTTGGCGTACATAGCGTCGAGGGTCATAATATGCACCGTCTAGTGAGCCATCAGGACGAACATCCCGTGCACCATCGCCTCCATAGCCACCCATCTGCAAGCGAATATGACGATAGCCTTGTTCTATTAGAGCCTGTGCATCGGTGATGACTTCATCAATGGTTTGTCCATTGGCATGAACATAAACGGCGGCTGCCTCGCGTGATTTTCCACCTAGTAATTGATAGACAGGCATATTTGCCATCTTGCCTTTGATATCCCAAAGTGCCATATCAATACCTGAAATAGCATTATTCAACACAGGTCCATTGCGCCAGTAGCCATTCACCATCAGCATTTGCCAGATAGCCTCAATGCGACTGACGTCCTGACCAATGAGAAAGGGCTTAATATGATGCTCTAAGGCAGCATGTACAGCACGAAAACGCTGTGTGAATGTTGCACATCCTAGCCCATACAAGTCGGGTTCAGAGGTGATAATTTTGACAACTACCAGACGTTGATTTAGAGGTTGTGTGAGAATAACTTGTACATCTTTAATTGTAACAACTGACATAATATGCTCTCTTTGGTTTAAATAGGTTGACCAGGAGGACTCAACTGTGTGGTGATGCCTCCATCGACATAAATAATTTGACCTGTAATATAACTGGCATCTTCGGATGCTAGATAGGCGACTGATGCCCCAATATCGAGGGGAGTTCCGAGGCGAGCTAAGGGAATGCGTTCGCGGATTGCGTCATAGCGCATGCCTAAATCTTTTAGGTTTAGATTTTTAGTTGGGATTGCGCCCGGTGCAATGGCATTCACTCGAATATGATGCTTTGCCAAGTCCAGTGCCATCGCGCGAGTCATTGCATCCATCGCGCCCTTTGTTGCATCATAGGGTAGACCAATCCAATGTGCGCGTAAGCCCCCCACAGAACTGATGTTGATGATATTGCCACCATTGCCTTCACGCATCATACTGGCGGCTTTCCAGCTACAGCGATAAGGCGCACGGATATTGACAGCTATCTGATAATCCAGCAATTCATCATGTTCTTGATTAAAATCGATACGTCGTAAATCAGCAGCATTATTCACTAGAAGGTCAAGACGATTGGCATTTGCGTTGACGAAATCAAATAATTCATTGACTCCTTCTTCGGTACTGAAATTTGTTGCAATTCCTTGCACATCAGCCTCTAATGCCTTCAATTCTTCAACACTGCTTGCTAGTTCATCGGCATCTGACCCGTGTAAGAAAATTTTCATTCCCTCACGCGCCAGACGCAGGGCAATTCCTTGACCAATACCTCTGCTAGACCCCGTAACCAGCGCGACTTGCCCCTTAAATTCTGGGTATCGCGGACGGATTGATTCAAATACTGTTTTTGTTATCTCCATTACATAAACACTCTTTCAGGAAGCATTATTGAGGATAGTTAAACTTATATACTGTTGCATGATGGTATCTCCACAGAATAACGTGGAGCGCGAAAAATTATCAGTGCGGACGCAATAGATTATCTGCTGTAGATTTATACCAATAAAAGCGCACTAGGATTGACCTAACTATTCTGAGCTTGAATGCTATTGACAGGCGAATAGAATATGTTGGGTTCAAATCCATGTTGGTATAAATTTTTATGCCAGTATTAGTGTAACCTTGCTGCGTGTAACATACATTGTGTCCTATAATCCGAAACGATAAAACAACTAAGGGGATTAGCTTTTCACAGCCCCTTGGGTTAAGCCCGATACAATATAGCGCTGTAAGAATAAGAACAAAATCACCATCGGAATAGTCATGAGCATGACAGCAGCTGCTAATACAGGCCAGTCACTACCATAGACTCCTTGAAATACGAGCAAACCACGAGTAACAGGGTAGGCGCTATCATTTGATAGATAAATCGTCGCCAGCACAACTTCGTTCCAAATACCAATTGCATGAATAACAATCACAGTTGCTATAGCAGGTCGTGCAAGTGGGAACACAATCGACAACATGAAGCGGAAATATCCACAGCCATCAATTGCGGCGGCTTCATCTAGTTCGCGTGGGAGGGATTTCATATAATTGACAAGAATAATAATGCCCACTGGATTGGTCACGAGTAATAAAATATATCCAATACGTGTATTATATAGACCTAAATTCAAAATAAGCTGAAATTGTGGAATTAAGGCTGGTGGCAAAAATAGAGCCATAACAAACAAGAACAGTAACCAATTAGAGCCTTTGACGTAGCCTCGTGCTATCGGAAACGAGAGAAAAACAGCTGTAATAACGTAGATAGCGGTTGCAGCTGTGGCATACAAAACCGAGTTCAGCAAATAACCCGCAAAATTTGCTTTTTCCCATGCTTCAGCAAAGTTTTCCAGATTTAAAGACGAGGGCAGTGCAATAACATCAATATTAAACTCACGCGATGTTTTCAAGGATGTACTGATTAGTAACATAATCGGACCAATATAAATCACCGCAAAGACAATCAAAATCGCATAAGCAATCAAATGCCAAGGATTGGTGATGTGGTTTATGAAACGGCTCATAGGAGTTTGCCGATTATTATTTTTAGATTTTGTAGTTGCTAATGGGTTTGTATTGATAGCACTCATCCTAAGAGCCTCTCTTCTCTACGATTCAAGAAAGTCTGGGTTGCTAAACCGACTATCAAAACCAATACGAATAACACAATAGATGCGGCGGCGGCGTATCCTTGTCGGAAGGCATTTGAAACACTTCCTGACGTTTGTCCAAAACCTTGTGCGTAAATGACATAGCCTAAAACTTGTGTCCCATTACGATAACCAATCAGCACCCAGAAGAGTTGCCATGCTTGCAATGACCCAATAATATTGAGAATTAAGTTGGTATTCACACTAGGTGTAATCATGGGCCATGTGATTTTTGAGAAGAGTTGCCAATTATTTGCGCCATCCATACGCGCTGCTTCATACATTTCTTCAGGCACAGTCTGTAAGCCTGCAATGAAAATCACCATTGTAATACCCGTATTCGCCCAAATCTGTACGACAATGACCCACCAAAATGCCCCTGTCCCACCTAATAATTCATTGCGAACGCCGAAAAATTGGAATATTTCTGAAACAGGTCCCCCAAGAGGATATAAGGTCAGCTTCCATATTAAGCCTTGAATGACCACGCCAAGAATAACTGGTAAGAAAAACAGCGTGCGGAAAAAGCGAGTGCCAAAGAGATTCTGTGTGAGGAGAACAGCCAATAAAAGACCGAGTCCGAATTGTACTGCTGAAACAATGACACTGAACGTGATTGTTCGATATAAAGCCCCAAAGTTATCACGAGCTGCTTGACCTATCAGCAAAAATTCTTCGTAGTTCTCTAGGCCAATCCAGTTAATAGTCGCGCCAGCCGTACCTGTTGCATCTGTAAATGAATATCCAAAAGTTGCCAGTGACGGTCCAAGTGCGACTAAGAAATAAAGAAATAAGCCCGGAATAATTAATAAGTAAGGAATCCATTTTTGACGTTCATGTCCAAAAGGATAATTCATTATCCATCATCCTAATCTAATTTTTGTAAGGGAGAATAACACCCCTATGAACAAGGGGTGTTATATTTCAAATAATATTGACTACTCGCCTGAAACAGCATCCAGACCCGATTGAAGATCTGCTTGAGCGCGGTCTGCTAGTGCAGCGGCATCGTCCCATTCGTTAAATGGTGCGAAGAAACTTGCCCAAGGTGATGCCCATTGTCCCACGCCTGTTGGGGCAATCCAATATTGCTCGAAACCAACGCGGAAGTTATCAAGATATGAAGCAACCTCTTCACCGAGTTGTGTATCAAGTGAAGCGGTGGGTTGTGTTGGGATGAACCCGACAGCATTGATGAATGCGTTGTAGTTTTCTGGTTCAGAGAATGCTTCAAGATACGCTAATGCAGCTTCACGATTAGGTGAATCAGCGGCAATCGCCCAACCTTGGTCGTATTTACCAAACCAAATTTCATTTTCTTCAGGGGTATTGCTACCGGGGAATGGAATGAAACCCCATTCAAATTCTGGTTCTGCAGCTTCGATTGATGGTGCATACCATGAGCCACCTGGGAACATGGCGACAGCACCACTTGCGAAACGACCAGGTGCAGCATCACCAGGGATACCACTCGCGCCTGGTTCAATCATCTCTTGTGCGTAGACTTGCATACGTTCCCACATCACCAAGTTCTCTTCATCATTGAAAGCAACGTCACCTGTCCAGAGACCTTCAACGTAGCCTGCTTGATCAGGGAACAGTGAGCCGATGAGACCATATGCACCGACGAAAATGGGCCAGCCATCTGCACCACCTGCAGTCATGCAGCCAATACCTTCTGAGTTAAAAGTTTCACATGCAGCAACAAGTTCATCCCATGTGGTTGGAATTTCAACACCAAATTCTGCGAAGATGTCTTCGTTAACAAATATACCGCTATAAATCACACGACCAAGATTCACGGAATAAACACTACCGTTATATGAACCTGCATCTTCAATGGCTGCTGTATCATAATTGTCGAGAAATGGTTGGTCACTTAAATCCAGTAATTGGTTAGCTTCAATCATGACTTGCCAATTTGGAGCAGTTGCATCTGTCATATATTCTTGCGCTGCATTTGAGAATCCAAAAATATCGATGACATCAATATCACCAGCTGCTAGACGTGTCTGAGTAACAGTTGCTAATTCAGCCGCATTGACAACAGACATATCAATCGTAATATTCGGATTCGCTTCTTCAAATTCGGCGTTGAATTGTTCCATAAATTCAACCATCGGTGGATTCTGATGAACCAATACACGGAGTGTTACGTCATCCTGTGCCGTAACAGAAATGCTTGTGACTAAGAAAATTATTATTACTAAAAAGATTGAAAGCTGTCTAAAATTTTTCATTTTAAAATTCCTTTTGTAGATACGTAATAACGAAACAGATTGTAGGCATTTCCAATATTATGTTTTACAGTTTGTACACCTCCATAAATTGTTTTTTGCATTTTCGAGAGCGCTCTCAAAATGTAAAAAAATTTTTAACTTCTCTCGCTCAGATAGTTAGAAATTCTATAATTCAGAATTTCAAAAATGGAAATAAAAGATTACCGAATGTTTTTGATAGTAATCTTGTTATACCTAATACTAAATATCTCTACATGATCCTCTGATAACAAGTTCTAAAGGCAAAATTCGTTTTCTTGGAGCTTGTGCCTTATTCTTTATGACATCAATTAACAACTCAACTGCTTTCATACCTGTGTGATGTATCGGTTGGCGAATAGTCGTCAGCGTTGGTTCTGCTAGCAGAGCAGGTGGTAAATCATCAAATCCCACAATGGCAATATCATCTGGCACAGACAAATCCGCTTCACGAATCGCTTGTATTGCGCCCAGTGCCATCGTATCCGAGTGAATGAAAACAGCTTCTGGCTGATGTGGTAGCAATTCTTTCATCGCGATATAACCACTTTCCCTCGAAAAATCACCATAAGCTATAAGGCTCTCATCGTATGCAATATCACAATCTTCTAAGGCTTTTCGATAGCCCGTGTTACGGTCAATACCTGCTGTATTTTTTGCCGTTGCAATCTGAGCAATGCGACGATAGCCTAACTTGATGAGATGCTCCGTTGCTAGTTCGCCACCATACACGTTATCTATATCCACATAATTCACCTTTTCAGGTTCTTGTGGTCGTCCAACCTGCACAAAAGAAACCTCATTTTCCAGAAGTTCTGGAACAAGCGGGTCATAGAGAATATCAGCCGTAATGATGATGCCATCTAACAAGCTCATATTAATAATGCGTCGTGCATTTTGGCGCTCTTCTTCGGGTGAATGAAACAACATTAGTGTTAAAGTATAGCCCAATTCATTACATGCTTGTGCAATACCCTGTGTGAGCTTTGGATAGTATGGATCTGTGAATACAGCATTGATGATGCTTGGAATAACTAAGCCAATCACTTTTGATTCATTAGCTGCTAAAGACCGTGCAATCAGATTCGGTTGATACCCCGTTTCTTTAATTACACTCAGGACTTTTTCACGTACTTCAGGTCGTATATGGGGATAATTATTAATTACCCGTGATACGGTTGAGCGTGAAACGCCTGCTAATTCTCCGATTTTTTCTAGTGTTAGCCTCATATTCACATCCTATTTGAGAGCGCTCTCAAAACAATACTAATATGTTTTAAACCTTCTGTCAAACTAATGGTATAAATTGAATCATATTGAGGTGTAATTCTCAATATTCTATGGCTTTTCAGAAAAATATATACATTAAAAACTCTCTTTCATAAAATGTTTAAGTTTTGCAGGTAAACTCACGGAGTAATCGTTACTGAGAGAGGTTTATTAGATGCCAGCGAATATAACACCTGAAAAACCACAAGCAAATCAAGAATCGGTTTGGGACTATCCTCGTCCACCGCGTGTAGAGAAAACCGATAAAACACTCAAGGTCATTTTCAATGGCGAAGTGATTGCCAAAACGAAGGATGCCTATCGTGTGCTGGAGACGAGCCATCCACCTGCCTATTACATCCCTCAGAAAGATATTCACATGAAATATCTTCAAGAAACATCACGTAACACTTTTTGCGAATTTAAGGGCGTCGCAAGCTATTGGACAATCCAAGTCGGTGATAAAATTGCGCCCAATGCGAGTTGGGGATATAAAAATCCCAGCAAAGGATTTGAAGCAATCACTGACCACATTTGTTTTTATGCCAGCAAAATGGATGCCTGCTATGTCGATGATGAATTAGTCAAAGCCCAAGACGGCGACTTTTACGGTGGATGGATAACCTCAGATATTGTCGGTCCCTTTAAAGGTGGGGCAGGCACTTGGGGCTGGTGAGACATAATTTGGCTATTATGCCCACCTGACTAATCCTATAATTGCTCATTCTATAGTATTTTCAAATTCTATAGTCATCAAATGTTCGTGGATCATCGGTAAGATTTCTTGTAGAAAATATTGCCATTTTTCGTCGATGATTGGGATTAAATCTTCTGAACTAGCATCTTCGTAGTCACTTTGACGTAAGATATCCATTCTATACAGTACCGTCCATTGTTTACTGAGTTTGGAACGACAATTCCGAAAAACATTAGGATTCGTTCTTGCTTGTTTAAATATTGCTTCGCGGATGTGTTGATAACCCTGTTGGACGGGACCTACAATAAGATACAAACTTAATTTTGCATCAGCATTACTAAATTCAATAGAAACAGTTGCTTCACTATTTGCCCACCCTGTACCTACATTTAGTGATGGGATTTCTTCCCATTGAGTCACCATACAATCCACATATGATTTTGAATATCTTACTTTTGAAATGTTTGGCGTACTCTCTACAAGTTGTACGAGATATTCAGATATTTCTTGCCTAATATCGGGCATATGCTCAACAATTAAGTCAAAGGCTGGTTTATGGGCTTGATAAATTTGTCGACAAAGTTCGGCAATAGCTGAGTTACTCACAACGTGTCTCCTTAACATGGCTATGTAGTGGTGCATCATTGTATTTACATCAACACCAATCATGGATTCTTGAGTTTGGCGTACATGCTCAATAATTTCGCTGATTTCTTCATAACTAAACGGTATATAGGGGCTATTATCATCTTCTGGCGAAATACCATCAGGTGTCAGAAAAACAGGAATAATTGTTTTGAACTTTGGGAAGCGTCTTTTAACAATTGCCAAATAACGAGCTAGTTGATTGCTATGCTCACTACTGAATATTTTATTCTCTATCAAACAAACAATTCCACTATCTGCATCAGAAATTAGGATGTCAATATTCTGTGTTTCACGTTCGACTAATGCCTTGGAAAAATCAGTTAGATTGACTGCTATAGGTGAAATTGGAGATTCGTCCGCACTGGATAAAACTTTAATCAAAAATCGTTTGAGGAACTTATCATCTAAACCATGTTTTTCTGATGGATTTAGCAGAAACGCTAAAAAATCAGAATGTCTGAGTTCCTGTCTCACTGCGCCAATTGCTTCAAAAATGTTAAACTCTGAAATGAGTGATTCTAGTTCGTCAAGTTGAGGATTGTCTATTACTAGAGCTTCTAAAAGTTCAATTTGTTCCTGCTCATTCATAAAGGGGTTTTTCTCTCAGTTTGTTTGTTATTAGTGTAACTTATTTGCTCATCTTCGCTATCCACTGACGCACACGCTCTAGCAGACTGTCATCAGGTGGGGTATGACGGTACGATGCGATGTCCACTGCATCCGCAATGTCTTGTAATTCAGGATGTTGCGTCGCCTGTTCTTGGACAGTTTGTCCGTCACCACGTCTCACCTTTAGCTTACGTTGGGCGCGACGATACTCACGGAAAATTTTGCGTCGTGTTGGGTGAGTATGATAGGTCGTCGGACGATTAGCAGACCATCTTTGCCATAATTGCCAAGTGCCATAAAACATTGCAATCAGCACAGCGATACCAGCAATCCAGAGTAGCGGAGTAATAGCTACACTGACCAACGTCACCCCTGCGGATGCCACTGCTGAGAGTTCAATTTGCGGTAAAGTTACCCCCTCAAAGAGGCTACTGAAAACCCAGCGTTGCACCGCACCACTTTGCGGGTCGCCTTCCCAACCGGGTGTGGGGTCAAAGGGAACCCAGCCGTAATCGGCAAAATAGACTTCTATCCATGAATGAGCATGATTCGCACGGACTTCGTAGTAGCCCGTGAAAGTATTGTAATTACCACTGCCATAACCAACCACAAAGCGTGCTGGTATCCCTAATTCACGCAAGAGAACAACCATTGAACTCACATATAATTCACAGAAACCACGCTGGTCAACGAACAAAAATTGGTCAACGGCATCGGTATCAGGGGCTTGCGGAGGTGGAAAGTAATCATAAGGAAAGGTCGTCAACAGATAATCGCGCACTGCAATGACCTTATCATAATTTGTGGGGGCATTGTCGGTCAGTGAATAAGCTAAATCACGGGTGCGTTGGGTGATGCTATCAGGCAGTTGGAGATAATTTTGTCTAATATCGTCAGGGAAATTGCCAGAATCACGGCGTAACTCATCAGGCTCAAAGTCGATGCGGTTCGAGACAACGGTATAGAGCATACCTGCTTCTAAGGATGTGCCAACGCGAATACCCTCTGTTTGGTCAATGCCAATTCTAGTTGCAGGAAAAATAACCAGCGCAGGGTCGCCACCTGCCCATAACACATTCGGCATGGGCTGTTGAATGTAGAAGGTCTGTACGAAAAGGTCATCCCCCCAATCTTCACGCAATTGGAAGAAACTGCTCTCAGTCGGATTTCTTATCTCATCAACTGTCGTATCGGACTGATACCATGCCTGACCATTATAGGTATCATAAGCGTAGCCACGCCAATAACTCCATGCAGGGCTACTGACGTACATCATCAGCGTATCGCTCAAGCCACCACGATAACTCAAATCAACTGAACTGCCGAAGCCAAAGAAATATTCACTCTCTTGGTCTTGGGGTGGGATACCTTCAATTTGTACCAATGGCACAGCAGGGTTAATCACTTCACGATTAGGGGACGCTTCTATCGGCACAGATAAGGAAATCGGTGTGAGGAAGGGGAAACTAGCAAAGTGCGGAGTCAACATGAAGACGATAAAGCCTAGCAGGATGGATAATCCAGCAAAACGTAAGCCTAGCCAAAGCCACTTAGACCTTTTCTCTGTGGATACGGAATCTGCATTGGGGTCAGGGCGTAAGATATAGGGATTTTGCTTTGCACCATCTTCACTATCAGCACGCCATAAAAATGCTAAGAGTAAGCCTATAAATATTAGCAAAAATATTCCGTAAAGAACATCTCGGCTGAGGGTCGCCGCCGCATAAAGATTGACGAAACCCAAGCCCAATGCAGAATATAAATTCAAGCGACTACGGACTTCCACACTCACAAAACTCATTGCAAAAACAGCAAACATGGCTTGCGGATAGGGCAGTCCACTAGCAATTGCGGCAATCATCCCACAAACCCCTAAGTTGAGGATGATAAATCCGACATATTTAACCCACTTCTGAGGGTTATACCGTGTGCGATAAGCGACAGTATGCCCGAATGCCAACAACAGAACACCTATCGGGAATAACCAATATTGTGCTGTTACGTAAGCTAAAGACAATGCTCCGACAGCTTGGGCTATCCCTGTAATCCAACGTAGAGGGAGCGAATCTTCAGGTTGTTTGATACTCTCAGGGATGAAACGTTTGAAAATTTTGAACATTAAAAGCCCACTATATTCATTAATTATTATGCCATTACTCTCTATATGTAAAAACTAAGCTACCATTAAAGTCTTTCTCCCTTGATGGGAGAGAGATTTAGAGAGAGGGTGTCTGGCTCATTGCTGATGATGTCTGCCCAATCTTGCCCATGCTGGATAAGGCGCGTGGCAATCCCATTGCGTTCGAGTATACTGACTAAATTATCGGCAGATTGCTGGCTCTCAATCGGGAAGCTACTGGGGTCGGGTACGACGACTAGCAAATTGTAGCCACGATGTGCCATCGACAAGAGCGTTTCTACGATAGTCTCATCTACCCACGCCATGATAATCGCCACGAATTGTTGCATTGGCTGATAATTCAAGACATCTGCTAAATTATTTTGCTGTATTGGATTGACCCGTGCTGTGTATTGCATCAAGGCATCCCAGACAATCGCACCTTGTGGGACAGCCATGCCTTCATTATCAGCAGCGAGATAGACAGGATAGCCTTTTCGCATGGCATATTCGGCAATGCTCACCGCAGACTTGATAGCCATTTCAAACGGTTGATGTTTTGTATCTGGAAATGGGTCTAGGGGGCAATATCTATCCAAGACGATACTCAGACCGGGTTGGGTTTCTTGTGCAAATTCCTTACTGATTAATTGCCCACGCCGAGCTACACTGCGCCAATGAATATGACGGGGTGAATCACCAGCACGATACGGGCGCACCCCAATCACCTCACTGCCGATGCCTGCTTTGGGGTTAGTGAGTTCGGCGGCTGGTTGCTCATCTAATAACGAAAGCCGACTCAATTTGCGTAATTCAGGGTAAACCAATACCGAGGTTTCGACGGCTTGCTCGCCACGTCGTTCATAGAAGCCAAACGGCGCACGCGAGGTCATTTGTACAAGGGGAAAGCTGTATAATCCACGCCGATGGACAAGCGTTTCGTACTCAAAATTGAGCGATTCCTGCAAGGTAGGGATGAACATTCGCAAAGCATGTTGTTCGCTATCAGGGTCAGCCAAGGGACAAGTCTCAATCAGCGCGAGATGCGATGCTGGTAATTGCCCTTTGTTATTTAGCGTGAGCTTAATACGGATGTCGTCGCCTTCATGGAGAGCATCGTCTAAATTGCGTTGTAGCTGGCGTGTGACCAATACTTGCTTGAGTGTGCCACGATTGAGTAACCATCCAGCGAAAAGAACGCCACCTAAAATAGCTGAAACAACATAAAGCCATCCAATTTGCGTCTGGTTAGCAAAACCCCAAAATAAAAACGATGCCACTAAAAATGACCAGAAACGTGCTGTCCGTTTCATGATTATTCGACAGGTACACGAATACGGCTGAGGATGTCATCCAAAACGGATTTAGCTGTTTCAGGCTTACGGTCACGGCTGAGGATACGGTGTCCGCCGACAGCACGGGCAGATGTTTTGATGTCATCAGGAGTGACGAAATCACGTCCACGAATGAGGGCGAGGGCTTGGGCGCATCTCTGCATAGCGACCCCACCACGCGGTGAAATCCCCAAAACAACATCAGGATGCGTACGGGTTGCTTGATTAATCTGCACGATATATTCTTTTAAATGACGCACCACATCGACTTGTTTGGCTTGGTCTTGTAGCGCAATAATGTCATCCATGCTGATAAGTGCTGAGAGGGCATCGAGCGGATTACTGTGTTCTTCACGCTCAAGAATAGTGATTTCATCGATATACTCAGGATAACCCAAATCGAGCATAATCAAGAAACGGTCTAACTGCGCTTCGGGTAATGGGAATGTCCCTGCCATTTCGATGGGATTTTGCGTGGCAATGATGAAGAAGGGTTCGGGTAATTGGCGTGTATTGCCATCTGAGGTGACTTGTCCTTCTGCCATCGCTTCTAATAGGCTTGATTGCGTGCGCGGTGAAGCGCGGTTAATCTCATCGACTAGCACAATATTCGCAAAGAGAGGACCCTCAATAAATTCAAAACGCTGGTCACGTTGGTTATAAATTGCACTCCCCGTAATATCACTCGGCAATAAGTCAGGCGTGCATTGGACGCGCTTGAAACTGGCTTGCATGGATGTCGCAATCGCTTTTGCCACCAATGTTTTACCGATGCCCGGAATATCTTCGAGGAGGATATGCCCACGTGCTAAAATCGCCGCGAAAATGAGTTCAAGTTTTTCATCGTCAATAACAACCGCACGCTGAATCATATCCATCAGGGCGCGAATTGCGTTTGATGAGGTCACAACGGGATTCTGTGTGGAGTGCATAGTGTCTTCCAAATATCAACCGACATAACACCCTTCATTTAACCACAGAAAACTTACAAACAGACTAAAGAAACAGTTCTAATCATGAGATTTTAAGGTGCTTGCCAAAAGTTCGGATGCTCAGCATTTGTAAAACGCTTCATATCAACTTCACTAGACCATACTGTACTATCAGGCAAGATAGCACCTGTTAAGTTGACATTGTGTAGATTGGCTTCGCTTAAATCTGCACCCTCTAAATTCGCATTGACCAACACAGCATTTTCAAGATTGGCATGGGTCAATTGTGCGCCTCTAAAATCAGCACCAATGAGTACAGCTTCATCTAACTGTGCATATTTCAGTGAGGCATTCCGAAAATTTATGGGATGCTCTATGCGCTGTCCAGCACGCTCTGTTACTTGGTTACTGACGTTACTCAATATTGCACCGTTCAGATTGGCATTCTCTAAACTGAGATTGCCTACAAAAGCATTTTGCCAATTGACGCGATGCAACTCTGCGCCGATGAGTGAATCAGGCTCTATCCATTTTTCACGTTTGAGCCAAGCAAGTGCCGCCGTTCCTTGTCCAACGGCTGATGAGCGCAACTCATTAAATAAACGAGCCTTTAATTCATCTCGGTTACGGTTTTCCGCTAATCTATCCAATATCAATACCGTGAAGACGATACCGATAGCTTCTGGTATGAGATTATCTACAAAAGCTTTGAGGTTATCGCTTAATTGTGCTAGGGCAGGGCTAATTAATAATCCGAATAGAAGCCCACTTAAAATGTATAACCAACGATTATCCGACCAAATCACATTAATAGCTTGCCAACGTCCTTGAAACGTGCTTTGTTCTGTATTCATAATCACCATTCCTTTGTCTCATAGCCTGATGATACAAACTATTCTCTCATTTTAAAAACGGGGATATGAACGGTCATATCAACAACATCTAATAATCAAAAAGTGCTAGACTCTAGCTAGCACCTTAATAACTTCATACTTTTCGTAGGGATATTTCTCTAACCAAACACAAACCAACGGTGTCAAAATTTCCCTGTTATCTTCGGCTACCTCACGCCCAAAATTCCCTGTTTTCCCTGTTATGCCCTGTTAAACAGAGAAATCACTCGTACTTAAACCCGACAATACCAATGCCGAACAAAACCAGTGAAATCAACAAAAGCACGCCGACTTCGGGTAGCACTGCCGTTAAACCTCTATCGTAAAACAGAATATCTTGGAAGCCATCCATCGCCCATGCAATCGGTGAGAAATGCCCAATCACTTTCATGAAATCAGGGACAATTTCCAAGGGCCACCAAGCACCCCCTAGTGCAGCTAAGGCAAGCGCAAGGAGCGTCGTCAATTGTGAGGCTTGCCCTTGTGAGCGTAAGCGTGTCGCAACAGCAAAGGTGAGGGCAGTCGCCGCTAATGAAAATGCCATCGCAATCAAAATAATGCCAAGCCAGTTATTGCCGAAATCCATACCGAATATCAGACCAATGCCAAAGACTACGGCGTACTGCATCAGCCCAAGTGTGAAATAAGCGAGGATTTTGCCCCCAATTATCTGTGCGCGACTAACAGGCATCACGACCAAGCGTTGCAATGTCCATTGTTCACGCTCACGGATGAGGACAGCCATCCCGCCTAAAATGGTGAACATCACGAACATTGTTCCCATACCAGGCACAGATTGATTAAATCCCGAGCTACTATTGTCTTCTTCAACCACAGTCAATTGATAATCAAACTGCACAGGCTCTTGACTGAGGATAGCATTGGCGCGCTCATAAATGGCTTGCGTATCGACTGTCGCGCCTATATTTTCAGCCACCCTTGCCCCCACTTGCGCCGAAACGATACTCCCGTTCCAACGCCCAATGATTGCCTGAATACTAGGTTGAATCACACTCGGTGTGGTGAGTTCTTCGTTACTATAAAAAGGTATCTCCACAGGCTGGAAGCTATCAACGGCATTTCCAAAATCGCTAGGGAGGATAATCAGCGCATCAAATTCACCGTTAACCACCCGTTGTCGACCCGTTTCGACATTAGTCTCTGTTAGCAGAAATACATCAAAATTGTCATTAATATCTGCTACTTCGTCGATGAAGCGTTCAGATTGTGCGGAGCTATCTTCATCTATAATGCCAATTCGTACATTGCGTGTGCCACCTCCGCCACCAACAAAGCCTAAAACCACAGTGAGGACAGTTGGTATGAGCAGTAAACCGACCAAGTTGGCTCTATCGGATAAGAAAATACGTAAGTCTGTGTAAGCGATTGCGAGTAATTTTTGCATGAGTATCTCCCTATACTTCAATCCGACGGTTGAATAGCCATGAGCCAACCGCGAATAGCACACCACCTACGACCAATAAAACCAGAATATTGGTCATAATGTCAGTGTTGCCACCCGATAAACGAGCGTAGCCATCAACGCCCCAATAAATAATGGATAGTTTCTCAAGATTGGGTATCTGGAAACCAAATCCGCCTCCGAGCATACCCATTGCGATTGCGGTTAATGTGCCAAAGATTTGGGCTTGCTCAGGGGTACTGGCTAGACCAATGACGAATACGCCAAGACCTGATACAGATAAGCCAACCACCAATGTCAGCAGTAAGAGTAGGGGGATATTACTGCCCCAAATGAATAATGGTTCGCCCATCACCAAGCTAGCAATCACTGTCATCGTGAGCAAGAGTAGACCAACCTGCACAAAGACCAAGACCATTGCGCCCAAGATTTTACCGCCGATAATAATCAGACGTGGGGTAGGGGTCATCAACAGACGTTGTAAAATCCATTGCTTTTTATCGTTATAGATGGAGAGCAAGGAGTTATTCATCGTAAAAATAGCAAAGAACACGGCTTGCGCTGACCCCATTGCGACCATGATTTGCACGAAAGCACTCTCGGCTTGCACGTCGTCCAAAGGCAAACGATTCAACTGAATTGGATTAATACTAGGTTGAAAAGCACAGCCAAAATCAGCGAATTCGGCATCATCGGCGGTGGACATCCGCACAAGGTTTAGCGGGTTCTCTAAGATGGTGCTGATAGTCGCATTCACGGCAGTAGAGCCAGTGATAATCTGGCTGGTAATGCTTTCGGTGATACTTTGTACAACAAGGTTGGAAATAGGTGCGCTACCATTGCCGTAAATTTCTACAGTGGTCGGTGTGATTGTAAGATCATCAGGACTTTCAGGTGGGTTTAGAAAATTGACATTTGGAGCGAGTGATGTACTGAAATCCGCAGGGATAATTACGGCTGAAATATACTCGCCATTATCAACCCCTTCACGAGCAATTTCTGGTGAGGAAACTGCGACCGCATCGAATAAATCTTCTAAAGATTGTTGCTGAGGCGAATCATCGTCTGTTGCTGAGGTATCCTCAATGAGTGAGCAGGTTGCAGCGTTGTTGCCTGTTGTCGTCCCCGTATTTTCTGAGAGCAAAATGCTGGCAATTGTATCTCCATAATTGGTATTGCCGTCGCCTTCATCTAAATTGACGACTGCTAAGGGAATCTCTGCGAGTGTGAATGAACCGCCTGACGTGCCGAAAGCTAATCCCATGATGGTCGCTAAAGCAACAGGGGTAATCAGTAAGAAGAGCAGTAAGCCTTTATCAGAATAGACATTTTGTAGTTGTTTCCATGCAAAGGTGAGTAATTTCTGCATTTTTAGCTCCTAATCACGCAATGCACGTCCAGTAAGGTGCAAGAACACCGCTTCCAAATCGGGTTCACGCACGGTGACAGACTGTACTTCGACATCTGCCGATTCAATTACATTGAGGACACGCGGTAATGCTTTACGTCCCATCTGCACGTAGACTGTGATAATAGTCTCTGTATTTGCGCCGACAATCGCCACTGACCCTGTTGCACGTTTATCCTCTAAAATATCTTTATTCAGGTCTTTGAGAGAAGTTTCTACACGAGTTACGCCGACGACTTGCTGTTCAATCTTCTTGGCGAGATTATCTGGAATAGGGTCTGCACCAAAGCTAATAATCAGGCGGTCTTCTTCACCAACTTGTTGGGTGAGTTCGCCCTGTGTACCAACAGCAATAATCTCACCATGATCCATAATTGCGACACGGTCACTGAGTTCTTGGGCTTCTTCCATCATGTGAGTGGTATAGAGGACAGTCATATTGTATTCATCACGTAAGCGAAAAACCGTATCGAGAATACGTCGCCGACTTTGAGGGTCAATACCAACGGTAGGTTCATCCATATAGACCAACTTCGGACGATGTAATAATCCCACGCCGATATTTACACGGCGTTTCATCCCACCACTAAATGTACTGACCTTATCTTTCTGACGGTCTGTGAGGTCAATAAAGTCGAGGACTTCATCTGTACGGGTTTGGAGTTCTTTGCCACTTAAGCCATACATTCGCCCAAAGAAAGTGAGATTTTGCCGTGCGCTTAATTCTGGGTAGAGGGCAATTTCTTGTGGGATAACCCCTAATAATTGTTTGGCTTTCATCGGTTCTTTGACGATGCTATACCCACCAATTTTAGCATCACCTGCTGTGGGTTCGATTAGACCACTCATCATAGATATAGTTGTGGTTTTGCCTGCACCATTAGGACCTAAAAGGCTAAAAATTTCGCCTTGTCTGATGCTGAGGTCGACACCGCGTACTGCTTCGATAACTTTATCTTTGCCATTGGAGGATTTAAAACTTTTCTTTAGCCCAATAGCTTCAAGCATTGTTGACATATTCTTTTCCCCATTGCTTCCCTTAGTGAACATTTCATCACTGTATACGTAGTTTAACGGTAAATGTTGTATTCGTCAGGAAATCAAAATGAGCCTATCAAAATTGATAGGCTCATCGTTTAAATTATGGGAGTTATAAGGTTAGGGTAGACCGATACCGCCTTCATCGCCACCAACGTTGACATCTACGCCACCATCACCGCCGACATTGACATCTACGCCACCGTCACCACCGACATTGACATCAACACCACCATCGTCGCCACCGACATTGACATCTACGCCACCGCCGTCACCACCGACATTGACATCGACACCGTCTTCAGTGTTGACACCGACATTGACATCGACACCACCGACTGTTCCATCTACATTAGCACCATCTTCACCAACATTGACATCTACAGTTGCATCAACGGGGCTGTTTACTTGTACACTGGCTTCTAGTGCTTGGATTTCGGCTAGGTCAACATCAACTAAAGGAATATCAGCTAATACACAGACTTCTGCAACAGAGAGAACACTGGCTGACATATACCCTGTACGTCCATCAAATAATGTTACATACATCCATGTACCGTCGAGAGCTTGTCCTGTAATGTCAACGTTTGTATCGACATTGGCTACAGCAACTACAGATGAAGCAGTGGTTGGTAAGGTACGAACATTGACTGCACCAAAGCGTGATGTTGGAGTTGCTGAACAGGTGCTTGTAGCGCCATCGTTATTGCTACTAACGGTATTATCTAACGCTGTATCGACTACTTCCTCTACAAGAGGCACATCTTCTGAGACTAAGGTTTGCTCAAGGATGGTGACAGAGAAATTACTGTCCACAATTTCTGCTGAAGCGATACTTTCTTGGTTCAAGAGTGTATCAATAACCAGACCATTTTCATTGAGTTCAACGATAACATCTAAGCCGAACTCACCTAAGTCAAGGTCATCAGCAATGGTTACGCCACTATCATCACCGAGAACAATATCGACTACAAGATTGCCATTCTCATCGTCTGAGATATAGACCGCGATAACATCATCATTGAGTGCATCGACATCAAGTAAGGCTTGGTCATCAGTTAAGATGTTGACATCAACCAAGAGCAATACATCATCATTGCTTTTTAATAGACCTGTTGCGGTAAGGGCATCGCTAGTCTCATCGACATTTAATTCGAGTACGAGATTATCAAGGGCTTGGTCATCCATAGCCAATTCTAAGTCGATAGGTAAGACAGTTCCAAAGACAGGGATTTCTTCGTTTGCTGTAATGCCGACTAAGTCTTCTTCGAATAAATCGATTGCTACTTCATTTTCAACCACACTAGCAGAGACAATCGAATTTTGATTGAGTAATGCGTCTACGAACAGACCGTTTTCATTGAGTTCAACGATAACATCCAAGCCTAGCTCGCCTAAATCAATATCATCAGCAACTGTTACGCCACTATCATCACCGAGAACAATATCAACCACGAGATTGTCATTATCATCATCTGACACATAGACAGCGATAACATCATCATTGAGTGCATCAACATCAAGTAATGCGTCTTCGTCACTCAAGATGTTTATATCAGCCGAGAGTAATACGTCGTCACCATCTTCTACTGTTAAAAGGGCAGATGGGTTTGTGTCATCATTTCCAACGCCAAGTGAAATGTCAAAGTCAGAAAAATCTCTAGATGTTACAGTGTTAATATTATCGGTAATATCATCTGTGACAGAGTCTAATGAGCTATCTTCGTTGTCACTGTCTAATGTGTTTAAAACATCTTCTGTTGGTAGACCTAACTCAACATTCACCTCAACGGATAACTCAAGGTCTGCGACATCAAGTATCAAGTCAGTGGAGATACTACTGTTATTTAAACCGCCTACGACTTCTATGTCTTCAAGTTCACCCATGATGCTGTCAATTAATTCTGGTTCACAAATGGAGGTTGGTTGATTAGTAACCAATGCGCGATAGCTATTTGCACCATCAGCTTGATTAGGGTCTTCAATTGTCAAAAGGTATTGTTGAAAACCGCGTGGAAGACAGAAGGTTGTTCCACTAACATTTGAGTTCATACCACTAACAGTTTGAAAATCGCCAAATCGAAGAAGACTAGCGACAACACCTGTCTCAGCATTATCATTCATAATAATAAGCGTGGTGATATCATCTGTAGAAGCCCGGAACAGAAATTGTTGTTGGGTTGTTTCAGTGAATTCATATTCCCACACAGTATTGTTCGGCAGTGTAGCCACAATGGGATCACCATCCTGTGCGGATGTAAGAGCACTTGTTAGAGCAAAAACTACCAGTAAAACTGCTATTCCAACTACTTGTGTATAACGTTTAGTATTCATCGAAAGTTCCTATAACCTGATATTTATTGTAATCGTTTACGAACAAACAAATACTAGACTCAAAAATTAAGAAAAAGAATTAAGATTTTTTGAAAGTATCTAAAAAATTAACTTACAATCATCTATTGTATGTTTCATAAAGAATTTTAAAGTGTTTTAAAGGGTCAATATTACAAATGGAGATATATTATTACAGTATAAAGTTAATGTTCTATAACTATTAATTATGAGGATTAATACATAATATCTGGAAATAATAGTTAATAAAATAATTTAATTTATTTGTGCTAGGATTACCAGCATAGTATAGGCATACTTACTGCTAAATCTGTGTTTTAGAGATTACGTCATTAGATAGGAGAATTTTCGTAGTATAATGAAACTGAACAGATAATGTTAAAGGGTTATTATTATGTATCAAGATGATAATAAGCGATTTACGAAACGTCATTGGCTCGGCATCTTATTTCTGATGATAGTTCTGGGTACAATTGCAATCTGGCAAAATTTTCGTCAAATGCCTGATATTGAACAACCTGATGGTGTACCATCGGCGCTTCATCCTGAATTTGGACTAGCTTTTGAAGACGGTCAGGCAGGTGAAGTGCGTACAACAACCTTCACAGGGGTACTCGATGGTATCTACGTAAGTAATCATCCGCTAACATATACAGATGCGAATGATATGGCAATTTATCAGGGGGATATAATCCTCAGTAGCCAACCAACCCAAGCAGGTTTAGGGATTACACCCCGCACAGGTTATATGTGGCCAAACCGACTTGTTCCTTATACCATTGACCGAAATATGGTTGAGCAATCTCGTATCACAGATGCGATTGCATATTGGGAAGAACATTCTCAAATCCGCTTCGTAGAGCGCACGGATGACAACGCAAGCCAGTATCCGAATTACATTCGCTTTGTAACGTCAACAGGCTGTGCCTCTTATGTTGGGATGCAAGGTGGCGCGCAAAGATTGTTCCTCGCTCCCCAATGCAGTACAGGCAATACTATTCACGAAATCGGACATGCACTTGGATTATGGCACGAGCAAAGCCGTAATGACCGTGATGAGTATGTAGAAGTTCATTTTGAGAATATTTATCGGGGCTATGAGCATAACTTCTATATCCAAAGCGATAATGGTGAGGATATTGGACCTTATGATTACGGGTCAATAATGCACTATCCTAGTTGGGCATTCTCTAAGAATGGTGAAGATACAATCGTACCACTTCAAGATGATGTTGAAATTGGACAACGGACACACCTCAGCGAAGGTGACTTAGATGCTATTGCAGAGATGTATGGCTATTAAGTGTTAGCTTCTTCAATGTTATATACAATGCCTCTATATTAAAGTAGAGGCATTTTAACTTTAAGCGATTTATAATCAGCATACCACAGGAAGTGAGTGACTTATGGCAGTAATTGTAACTGGCGAGGTTGAATTACCTTCATCAGCTGAGGCTTTTTCAGGGGCGAGTTTATTTGTATCGTTAGAATCGGTTGGCTTAATGGATATGCCAGCACAAGTGATTGTTGAAACAGTGCAACGTGGGATTGATGCTGATGATGCGCCTTTTTCCTTTTCTTTGGATGGCGACATTGGCGATAGCTCAGGACCGTTTAATATCCGCGCACATATCAGTATGAATGGTTCTGGCGATGTGCGAAAAGGTGATTATCTCACTAAACGTAATTACACTGTCTTAAAAGAAAACAACCCTGACTATGTTATCGTCAAGGTTGAGAAGGTGTAGCATACTAGATGTATCAGCTGATGTTTAGGATTTGAGTTCCACACCAAATAGAATATCACCTGTCGGGGAATTCTCGACAGGGCTTCCCTCGAATGGTTCAATTGTCATGGCAATCGTATCGACATCGCCTAAAGGTTCTTCAATCCGTACAAAATGAGGACCTAATCCTGTTGGCCAGTAGAATAGCCCTGCACTTTGTACATTTTCTCCATCAATAAACCACAGTTGATAACTTTCTTCGTCAGTTCTATCAGGAACATAATCTATTCGTAAAACAGCCTGTCCGCCATCAGAATCAATTACTAATTCACCTGTAGCATCGTCAGAAGCCAATGGCGTGATTTCAAATTGGGTGAAATTTGTGCTTTCAACAATTTGATTAAACAATTCTTCATCAGGCGAGAGGGTAGGAGCTGTATCTTGTGATAAGAATAGCCCCACGCCAATAACAACAATCAAAATCGCCGCGGCTGAAGCTATCAAAATCGAAGATAATTGTGTCGGTTGTCTTTTTTGGCTTTGTTTTAATGTTGATGCCGATTGTTCTTTTGGCACAATTTTCGGACGTGCCGCCAAACGTGCCTTTAAATCATCTTTAAGGTGTGTTGGGGCAGGGCGTTCAGGAACTGTAAAAGCTATCACATCTGCAATCGCTTCATATTCTTCTAAGCTCTCTTGAGCTTCACTATCAGTTTCAAGCAATGCTTCTAGTGCAATCCGCTCGTCATCATCAAGCGCACCAATAGCATATGCAGGGATGAGGTTAAGTAAGTCGTCTCGTGTCATCATGAATAACGTCGTTCACTATCAATTTGTGTTGTTGGTTTTGTTTGCTTTTTTGTCCATTTAGCACGTAATTTTTGCATCCCCAAACGGATGTGTGATTTTACAGTACCTAATGGTCGATTTAAATGTGCTGCAATATCGCTGTGGGACATATCATGAAAGTAGGCGAGATAAATCGCTTCTTTTTGGGCTTCTGGTAATTCACCCATCACGCTCAATAAAGAACGTTGCAAATCGCTCATATCTTCTTCACCGAGCTTCGTTTCCCACAAATACGGCGCGGCGTCCATCGATACAGATTCTTCAGGTGGTTCTCGTCGGTCACGCTTGCGTAGTCGGTCAATAGCCGAACGGCGTGTAATCGTTAAGATCCATGAAATAAATTTCCCTTTATTGGCATCAAAGGTGTAAGCCTTATCCCACAATTTCAGGAAAACATCCTGTGTCACTTCTTCCGCATCTTGTGAATTGCCTAAGACACGATATGCCACAGAATAAACAGGTGTCGAAAATTCGTCGTGCAGTTGAATAAGCGCATCCTCATTGCCCGCGTCAATTTCTTCTAATAATGTTGTTATTGGTGTTTCGCCCATGATTACTCTCGTATTATGTCAGTCATGAGTATAACAGCTTATATGACGAAACACATCTACTAACAATAAAAAATAAGAATGGTTTATGATGTTCCGTGATTAGCGTACTACTCGTTAATAGACTATACAAAATACATATTAGAATCACCACAGCATTGCATTGGTAACATTATAGAACGGTCAAAAAAATGCGCTGTTATGCAATAAATATTAAATAATATTATAGTATTCCTGTAAAAAAATTATTAATTTTTATAGATGTGGCTGACCAAAAAAGCCAGCCACAACAAACAAAGGAGGGAAGGGAGAAATCTATTCTACCATTGCATCAGGTTTCAAATCACCTTTAACAAGGTTTTATTGGCTCTAATGAACCACTATCTCGCTCTATAAAGCCAAACATAGATACTAATCAACAGAAGCAAATATCAAGATAGTGCAAATAAAACACTTAAATTGATTGCTTCTACTCCATATAACGTGTACATAATGGTAATTAGATGACTCAAGATAAAAGATTTAATATTTACTCATATTTCTAGGTATGATGCCTCGTAATATGAACTACTTTCTGAACTAAATTGCTTAAAAACCAATCTACTTCTTTGGTGCTATTGGCATCTTACACTGTGAAAATAAGAATACATAATAGTAAGTATCGATAGACAGCAATTAGAAAAAGTGAGTTTCATGGCAGTATATACAACGAAACAATCCGCATTTTGGGCAGGAGTACGCGCTTTTTTGCCCATTATCTTAGGCGTTATTCCTTTTGGCTTGGTTTATGGAGTGGCAGCAACAGATATTGGTATCACGCCAGCACAGGGCATCGGTATGTCGATTTTTATGGTTTCTGGCGCAGCGCAAATCGTCTCGCTTGAATTGCTTAAAAATGATGCGGCAATTTGGATTATTATTATTTCGGCGAGCATCGTGAATTTGCGCTTTATTATCTACAGCGCATCTTTAACCCCTTACCTCAGACCGTATTCTGTATGGTGGCGATTGCTCTTAGGCTATTTCATTACCGACCAACCTTATGCTTTGTCGATTACATATTTCAATGAACATCCTGATGCACCCCATAAGCAGTGGTATCACTTCGGACATAGTATCATGCTCTGGGTATCGTGGATATTGAGCAGTGCCTTAGGTTTATTTGTTGGTGCATTCATCCCAACAGAATGGGGCTTTGGCTTTGCCATTCCGCTGATGTTCTTGGGGATTGCTGTACCAGCAATTAAAGATTGGACATTTTTGATTGCTGGAACAGTTGCAGGTGGGGTTGCCCTAGTAACTGCCTCTTTACCCAATAATATCGGATTAATCATTGCTGTTGCCTGTGGAATGGCTGTCGGTGTGATATTAGGGGAGGATGAAGCATGAATTTGTGGCTACTATTTCTAATTTTGGGTTTGTTTACACTAGCTGAACGCTACTCTTTTTTGATATTTCTCGGTAACTGGAAAATGCCCGCGCTTATGGTCAAAGCATTGCGCTACGTGCCTGTGGTAGTCTTATTTGCTTTGGCATCACCTGCAATATTACGCACCGACAATGTGATTGACCTTTCGCTCAATCCAAAAATTATCGCTGGTATAGTGGCTATTCTTATCGCATGGCGTACTCGAAATGTCCTTTATACTATCTTAGGGGGCATGACAATTTTCTGGCTCAGTCGTTGGTTGCTGACATTTTTGTAGTTGTGATAAGCGTGCTTTATGAGTACAAACCATTTTCTCATTTTAAAAACGGGGATATGAACGGTCATATCAACAACATTTTTCAGAACATTTGTTTTATACTGATTACATTAGGTGTTATGACACCCTGAAACACCTGATAAACCCACACATTTCTCCTCAATGTTACACGGGAGTAGATGCCATAATCATCTGCTCCCACTTCTATTTAGCTGTCTTTCTCTTATGCGATATCTAAATTGGAATGACTATCGTTGGATTGCGCTAGCAAATAAAGCACAACAACTTGTCCAAAGGGAACTAGAAAGAACAGTTGCCACCAACCACTACGCTCAATATCATTTAAGCGTCTAGTGCCTACAGCAAGGAAGGGTAGCAATAATATCAGTGTAACGATTTGATAGGCTTTCTCATGAATAACGATTGCAATTGCTGATACCAGCAGAAAAAATAAAAAGAACCACCAATACTCAAATCGTGTTGCTGTGCCAGAGAAATTTGTGAACTGATACATTGACTTCTTGATAGCACCGAGAGGTGTCATTACTTGATTGTGACTATTGAGAAGTAGCTCGCTAGGGTCAACATCAAAAGCAAGAGACAATGCGCGGACAGATTCTATAGACGCATTGTCTCCATTTTCTAAACGTTGAATAGTACGCACACTTAGTCCACATGCTTCGCTGAGTTGTTCTTGTGACCAATTCTTAGCTATCCGTAATTGTTTTACTTTATGTGAATCGATTTTCATGCCCTATTTCCTACGCTATTATTTGTTTGATTGACTCAGTATAGTAGGAAAAATAAAGCGTTGTCCACGACATCCGTACGCCAATTAGGTGACAGCTTGCAAGGTCTTACGATAATCGTATCAAAATCCCCTCATCACCCTCGATTTCAATGGCATCAGCAACGTCTCCACTTCGGTTTAGATGCGTATTGAGAATAATCTTCCCTGACTTGGGTAAGGCAACTGTTTGTGCCTCGTTCCCAAAGTTAAAAATGAGGAGATGCTCTTCATTCTCATATTGTCGGATATAAGCAAAGACGTTTTCAGGAGCATCAATCGCGTTATAGTCGCCGATACTCAATGAAAGATGTTCTTTCCGATACCAGATTAGTTGTCGGTAGAGGTTTAAAATCGAGTTGTCATCAGTCGCTTGCAGGGCGATATTACGTGTTTTGTAATCCTCATTGACAGGCAACCATGTCTCATGCTCACTAAAGCCTGCATAATCGCTAGCATCCCACTGTATTGGTGTCCGACATACATCACGAGTATGCTCAACCCCCATATTTTTGCCTTGTGGGTCTTGCACTTGGTGTGCCTGAATGTCCCCGTTGACCATGCCGATTTCGTCGCCCATGTAGAGGGTAGGTGTTCCGCGTAAAGTCAGGAGGAGCATCCCTGCCATACGTGCGCGTGCTTCTGAACCATACCGTGAGGCGAGGCGAGGCGCATCATGGCTACCGAGAACATAATTCGGGAATGCACCATCAGGAATACTGTTTTCGTAAGCGTGGATAGTCTTCCTGAAAAAATCTGCTGACCATTTATTGCGCGTTTCGTAACTGAGGAAGTCAAAATTGAACGGCATCTCGAAGTGTTGGAAATAGGCATTGCGCTTTTCATCACTGAGCCAGACTTCGGCAATGCCAATTGCAGAATGTCCATCCAGAATGGCGCGCATATCAGCAAAAATATCTTGAATACCAGGATAGTCAAAAGCAGGATGCTGTTCGCTGAGATTGCTATTGTCCGTCACATCGCGTGCATCAGAGTGATAATCTGGCATATCAGGATGCTTCATAATCATATAGACCACATCCATGCGGAAGCCATCCACGCCACGTTTAAGCCAAAAGCGCAAAACATCCAGCATCGCTTGACGAACCTCTGGATTGCGCCAATTCAAATCGGGTTGAGCAGGGTCAAATTGATGGAAATAATACTGCTCGGTTTTCTCGTCCCATGTCCATGCTTTGCCACCGAAAACGCTCTCCCAGTTATTTGGTGGACTACCATCTGCTTTGGCATCTTTCCAGAAATACCAATCGCGTTTGGGATTATCTTTGCTTTGGCGAGATTCTTTAAACCAGTCATGTTGGCTAGAGGTGTGATTCGGCACAAAATCGATGATAATTTTGATATTGTGCTTGTGCGCTTCTGTTACCAATTTATCGAAGGTGTCTAAATCACCAAACATGGGGTCAACATCACAGTAATCTGCGACATCGTAACCGAAATCAGCCATGGGGGAAGGGTAAAAGGGACTAATCCAGATGGCATCAACGCCGAGAGATTCTTCTGTACCATCGTTGAGATAATCGAGTTTGTCGATGATACCTTGTAAGTCTCCGATACCATCATTATTGCTATCCATAAAACTACGCGGATAAATCTGATAGACGATGCCTTTTTGCCACCATGCGAATTGTGTCATTGATGTGTTCCTATGCTATACGTCCTGCGTGTGAGTAAATATTAAAATTATTGCCTCGTAAAAAGCCTATTAGGGTGATGCCAAAGCGTTGTGCTGTAGCGATAGCGAGATTAGATGGCGCAGAAATCGCACAAAAAATAGGGATTTGTGCTACTGCTACTTTTTGTACCAATTCAAAGCTGGCACGTCCACTGACTAATACAATGTGTTCGTTCAAAGGGGTTTGCTGAGATAAAACTGCCGAACCGATTAGCTTATCCATTGCATTGTGTCGTCCGACATCTTCGCGTGTCGCCAACAAATTTCCCTCTTTATCGAACAAACCAACGGCATGTAAGCCACCTGTTGTATCGAACATGGCTTGTTCAGCACGTAGCTTGGCAGATAATGACGCAATTTTTTCAGGACTGATGGTAAATGTCTCTGGAATTGCTTGCAGACCCGCAACTTCAATCGCTTCTATACTAGATTTTCCGCAGACACCGCAAGCACTGGACATGGTGAAATGTCGCTCAAGGTGTTTGAGTTCTCGCTGTGGGGTGTGACGCAAGCGCACATTAACCACATTATAGCGTTGTTCCTCGCTCAAATCGCTATCGACGCAATAGCTAATTTCGTGAATATCATCTGCGCTACGGATGATACCCTCTGAGAATAAAAAGCCTGTTGCTAATTCAAAGTCTGCACTGGGTGTTCGCATTGTGACTGCAAGTGTTTTCGTGTAGTCAGGAGTTTGAATGCGAATTTCAAGTGGTTCTTCGCTGACAACATCATCTCGACGGGGTAATTTTTTGATAACCCCATCGCGGACTTGGGTGATATACACTTGTTCTTTACTACCAACACGAGCTTTTTCCATTAGACATTGACCACAGGCTCAGGAATTGGTTTCTCTAACTTTGTCAGGCGGGCTTTGCCTGATTTATAAGCAGGGATTTCAGCTAAAGGCGATCTTTTGCCTGCCTCAATAAGTACATTGCCTTCGGGCCAATAGACTTGAATAGTTTTCTCGGCAACATCGCTGACGAATAATCGACCCGTATAAATGCCCACGTCATTGATTAATTGGACTTGTTCGCCATCTGCAAAGCCTAAACGAGAGGCATCTATTTTGTTGATGAGAATTGCATCACGGGGCATCGCATTTAATGTATCGATATCTTCCTCGACGATGCTATTAAATTGCTTACCGCGCCGTGTGACAATCACAAATTCATCTTTTTCTAGTGGAACACTCGGTAGGGCAGTGCTTTTAAACTGCGCTTTACCTGTCTCAGTCGGGAAATTCCAATTGGCACATAATCTCTCACCACCATATTGGAAATAATCGCCTTCTTTGGTCAACTTTTCGATGCCCTTATAGAAAGGAATGACCTCAGCAATTTCTTCACGGATAGCTTGTGTGGATGCGAAGCGCACTTTATCAGCGTATTCTGGTTTCACCTGTGAAGCAATTTCAGTGATAACGTCAATTTCGCTACGGGCTTGTTTGATGTGCTTTCCTTTAATGTAGGGGCTGTAAATAACTCGCCGTTCGGTTGATGTTTCTGTCACGCCTCCTTCGATTTCATAGCGTGTTTTTGCAGGTAATAATAAGACTGTATCGGAGGGGTCTTGAAGCATTTGGCTGGATAGGGTGATGTCCATATGCACGCGCAGAGAAATTTGATTCAAGGCACTATCCACTCGTTTAGGGTCGGGCATTACTTCACGGAAATTTCCCCCAACTGCAAAGAGTAATTTAATGTTGCCATCCAACGCTTTATCGAGCATAACGGGAGTTGTTACACCTGTACTTGTCGGTAAATCGATGCCTAATTGCTCTGATAATTGCGTGATATTTTCATCTGTAAAGGCACGTCCACCGGGTAAGACAGTTGCATATGCTCCCATTTCTGCGCCACCTTGTACCCCACTATGTCCGCGAATTGGCATCAGTCCGCAACCTTCACGCCCAACAAAGCCTTTCATCAAAGCTACATTGATAATGGCGTGGATGTTATCTTCACCAGTCGTATGCTGTGTAATGCCCATCCCCCAGACGAAAATTGCGCGTTCAGCCTTGGCTAATATCTGTGCATATTCTGTCATTGCTTGCTTGGTTGAGCCACTTTCTTCTTCTATTTCTTCCCATGATAGTGTCTCAAGATAGGCTTTTAACTCGTCAAAACCTTCGGTGTAATTATCAACAAAGTTGGCATCATATAATTGGCGTTCGATGATAATTTTGGCTGTACCGTGTAAGAAAGCCATATCACCCTGAGCGCGAACCTGGAAATAATTATCGACGAATTTTGTCCCAAAAACAGCACTTTCTATATCACTGGGTATCCAATATTCATCCATACCGGGTTCACGATAGGTATTCACAGAAACTATTTTTGTTCCTGCTTTTTTTGCATGGTAGAGGTACTTCATTACTACAGGTTGATTATTAGCGACGTTTGAACCAAAGAAGCTCACGACATCTGTGCCAATCATATCGGTGTAAGAGCAGGTTGTTGCCGCAACGCCTAATGCCTTTTTGAGTCCGAAGGTGCTTGGTGAGTGACAAATCCTTGCGGCATTATCAATATTATTTGTACCCATTGCGCGGACAGCTTTTTGTACCGCATAGTAGGTTTCATTGGGGATGCCTCGACTGGTTAAGTAAAAGTAACTTTCGTCAGGGTGAATCTCGCGCATTTTTGCTGATATTAACTCTATTGCCTCATCCCAACTGATACGAGTAAAGCCCTTTTCGCCACGTTTTCGTATCATGGGATGAGATAGTCTGCCGAGTTTGCGTAAATCTCTAGAGCGCATATCTTTTAGTGGTGCAACATCTGATAATATGCTCATATCTAGGGGAGGTAAGGTATTGAGGCGCAGTAATCGCAAACGGACATTACACAAGTGAATCCCATCAATTGTCCAATCTTTCATCCCATATGTGCCTAATGCACAACCATCGCAGACCCCATGATTCAAAATCCGCCACGCATAGGATAAATTATCCCGATTTTCCCAAACCGCGCGAAAGACCTCTTTGAAGTTGGATAAATTGCGGAAGGGTATCTTGCTTACCCATGTTTCAGGTGTCCAACGCGAGGTCGGCTTGCGGACGTAATCTTTGGGTTTACTGGTGAAAATAGACATATGTCTTCTACCTTTACATTTACCTGAGCCAAGTATAAATCATTCATCACAGATTGATAAATTTCATGGAATTAAAAAGGGCGTAGAGTATACGCCCCATGTTATTGTTATGTTGTTAGAGAGGTGAAATCCTCCCGCTGTGATTTCTAACCACCTTTGACTGAACCAGCCAGCATCCCGCGTACAAAGTAACGTTGTAAACTGAAGAAAACAATCAATGGTACAGCCATCGAAACAAATGCTGCACTGGTCAGGATTTCCCAGTTGTCACCACGCGACCCTAGTAACTCACGGATTTGCGAGGTGAGGACGATTTGGTTGGCATCTTTACTCAGGAATACGAGTGCAACTAGCAAGTCATTCCAAACCCAGAGAAACTGGAAAATCGAGAATGAAGCGAGTGCTGGGATTGATAACGGAAGCACAAGACGCACGAAAATCATGAAATGTGATGCCCCATCAATCTTAGCGGATTCGATAATTTCACGCGGTAAGCCTGAAATATAGTTATATAGCAAGTAAATTGCCAAAGGTAGACCAAATCCGGTATGTGCTAGCCAAATACCGGGATAGGTCTTTGCTACACCGATAAGGTTGTAGAATTTGAGCAAGGGGATTAGTGACATTTGTAGTGGGACAACAAGCAAGCCAACCACAATCGCAAAGATAATGCGTCGTCCTGGAAATTCCATCCACGAGAAGGCATATGCCGCGAACGCCGCAATTAAAATTGGGATAATTGTCGCAGGAATCGTCACTGTAAACGTATTGATGAATGACTGTCCAATACCTTCGCCAGTTAGGACTTCATTATAGTTCTCCAATGTAAAAGTCGGTGGGAATTCAGCGACATAAAAGACAGATTGTCCGCGTGTGAAGGTAAATTCTTCAGGTGCGCGGAATTCATATGTGCCATCAGTATTGAGTGTAAATGTTGAACCAGCAGGGAAGTCTTCATTATCATCAGCTATGTTGATAGTTTCACCTGCTTGATAATCATTGAAGCCACGACGCTCTGCTTGAATATCATCATAGACAACGTCTTCATTTGGTGGCAAAAAAATTCGGCTACCAAATTGATTTACGGAAGCATTACCTGTCACTGTTCCATCTTCATCTGCGAAGATATTGCCCGTTATTACATAATTACCGTCGTCAAGTTGTTCTTGTTGGTCGGCAGTCAGTGTACGCCCTTGTCCTGTCGTTTCAACATTTGACAGAGCTTCCCACCAGCCAGAAATAGCAAGTTGGTCTTTATCGCGCAGAGAACTTATGAGCAAGCCGAATGTCGGCAATGTCCATACGATGACCAGTAGAATAAGGGCTGCACGCGCAAGAAATGCACCAACAGACATTTTCAGAATAGGAATTTGAGTATTCATCGAGCATTCTCCTCTTTCTGGAACTGGCGGATGTTCCACACCATAATTGGAACAACTGCGAGCATGATGATGACTGCTACCGCACTGCCTCGTCCATCATGGAAGGCGCGGAAAGCTTGGTTGTACATCAAATTCGCCAGAACCTGTGTCCCAAATTGACCATTGGTCATTGCTGCTACAATATCGAATACCTTGAGGACAGTAATTGTAATTGTAGTGAGTACAACCAATATGGTACTCATAATTTGTGGGATCATGATTTTAAAGAATAATTCAACTTCGTTTGCTCCATCAATGCGTGCCGCTTCCAGTGTTTCTTCTGGTACGCCACGTAAGGCGGCAGAGAGCAACACCATTGCAAAGCCTGTTTGAATCCAGATAAGAATGAGCATCAGAAAAAAGTTGTTCCAAGGCTGTAGCGCGATCCAATCTTGTGGTTGCCCACCTAAAGTAACTATTATGGCATTTAAGACACCAATTTGATCAGGTGGTGCTTGTCCGGGATTGGCGAGGTTTGCATCGTACACAAATTTCCAAATTACGCTTGCACCGACGAAAGAAATCGCCATAGGTAAGAAAATCAATGATTTTGCGATTGTTCCCCAGCGGACACGGTCAGCCAGAACGGCGACCAAAAGCCCAAACACGGTACTAGCGAAAGGTACAATTAACCAGAGAACATTATTACGAACGGCTTCCCAAAATTCATCACTGTTGACAGCCCATTCATAATTGCGTAGCAACACAAAATCTTGAGTGACTTCAAAATTAGAATCGTCAAAAACTTGATTGAGTAAATCTTCTATTGTATTAAATTCACTAATATTGTCTGCTGAGTATTCGTTGACAGCAGGGTATTCTTCGCCAATTTGATCTTGTAATACCAGCAGTCTTTCAGATGTTAATAGGGCAGAGAGGCTGACACCTTCAATATTATCTACAACTTCAGGATAGTTTGGGCTGTATATACGGACGTTGCCATCTGTATCGCCAAAACTTAACCAAACGGTTTGTATAGCAGGATACACGAGATACATAAATAGAATGATGACGGCGGGACCAATGAATAGCCAAGGACGAATTGCTTCGCGCGTGGTTTCTTTACTCTTTTTAACTGTACCATTGGGACCTGCTTCATCAGCAAATATACGATCAACTAAAAAATTTGAACCCCAGAAGTACAAGACTGTCGCGCCCACACCAACAACTATTGCTATTAAAGCAGTAAGTATTTGTTGCATCGTACAATCTCCAAAAAATGTATTATCAGGATATAGCAAGCGAGGCGACTAGAAGTCACCCCGCAATGTTTTACGTTGCTATCTAAAAATTAGATAGTGACGTGATTATTCTAAACCTGCCCAAACTTCTTCAATGCCGTCTGCAACATCTTGTGCAGATTCACCGTTTACGTAATCGACCATACCTGTCCAGAATGCACCAGCACCAATAGCACCTGGCATTAAGTCAGACCCGTCGAAACGGAAGGTCGTTGAATTAAGCAGAATATCACCCAGACCACGTTGTGCATCTGTCGCATATGCGTCAACGTTGACTGAGGTTAAAGGTGTGAGGAAACCACTTTGTGCCATCCAAATTTCGTGAGCGATTGGTGTTTGGAGGAATTCCATCCAAACTTGTGCTGCTTCGCTATCTTCGGTGATAGCGAACAATGTACCTGCGCCCAAGACTGGGTTACCGAGGTCTTCACTTGCAAATGACGGGAAGTAGAAGAAATCAGCATCTTCACCCAATACAGTTCCTTCTGGGAAGAAACTTGGAATGAAGCTTGCTTGATGATGTAAGTAGCATTCTGGTGGAACGCTGAATAGACCTTGTGGTGCATCGCGGAAATCAGTTGTAGCAACTGAAGCAGGTCCACCATTTACCCAACCATCTGAGAATACGAATGTACCAAAGGTATCAATCGCATTGACAATACGTTCATCGTTGAATGGAATTTCGTGAGCAACCCATTGGTCATAAACTTCTGGTGGTTGTGTACGAAGAAGAATATCTTCAATCCAATCTGTTGCAGGCCAGCCAGTCGCATCGCCACTACCTAAACCTGTACACCAAGGTGTGCCACCATCAGCAACGATTTGTTCGCTGAGTGCGAGAAGGTCTTCCATTGTTTCAGGAACTTCGTAACCTGCGAGTTCAAATTCATCTGGAACATACCATACGAGGCTTTTCACATCGACTTTATAGAAGAAACCATAGTATTGATCTTCACCATTTTCATCCGCGTATGTGCCGAGTGTTACCCAGCTATCGCCAGCTGCATAATTCTCGCGTGTCCATTCAGCAGCATCTTCGCCCAATGGTGTTAAAGCACCTTGGGATGCGAGGTCAGCAGCGAGACCTGGTTGCGGGAAAACAGCAACATTTGGCGGGCTACCACCTTCAATATCAATTACAATTTGTTGCTCGAAAGCGTCTGAACCTGAATAGTTTACGGTCGCGCCTGTTGCGTATTCAAAGTAATCAATTACGCTATTTACAAGGTCAGCATCGACACCGAGCCAAGGTCCAAAAATGCTGAGTTCTTGACCTTCAAGGTCATATTCATCAGCAAACGCTTCGAGGCTTTCCCAGTTAAATGTGTCGTCTTCACCGATTGGGAAAACGAAATCATCTTGAGCGACGACAGTAGAAATACCGAAGACGGCAATTACTGCAACCATCGCTAAGATTAAACGAAATCCTCTATTTAACATCTACAAACTCCTTATATAAGTTTAAAAATGCACATATATCTATTTAAAACCTTATGTGCTCAGCATAATTATGTCAGAATTCAAAGGTTTTCGCAAAAATTCATACATAATGCACAAAGAATTTGCGCCCAAATAAGATTTAATTTGGAAACGTTTCCGATGAAATCTTATTTGAAAATACATATTGTCTTTATTGTTAGTATGTTTTGGGCGTAAAAATGGGGTATTCATAGTTAAAGCTCAGTTTTCTTACAAAGATTAGAAAACGCTAAATGTTAGCGAATCATACCCCAAAATAAGCACTATATTTCGATGGTGATGAGAATTTGCCCACTTTTAATAACGCTCAGAAAATGCAAATTTATGCAAATCTAATGTACGTCTGAATAGATACTCAAGATTTACCAAGCTGTATTTCATGCTGAAATGCAATAATAGAGCTATCTTGTTGGAGAATTTTAGGACGTATAGTTAATGGAACAGCATAGGATATTAGTCACTGGGGCAACGGGGTATGTTGGCGGGCGCGTTATTCCGCGCTTACTAGAAAAGGGATACGCGGTTCGTGTACTGGTACGTAACGCAACACGTTTAACAGGACGTGAATGGGTGAACGATGTGGAAGTTTTTGAAGGTGATGTTCTCAAAAAAGAGACATTATCACCTGCCTTAGACGGTATCTCCGCAGCATATTATCTCATCCATAGTATGAGCAACCATGATAACTTTCATGAACGTGATATCAAAGCGGCTAAAAATTTTGCTACCGCAGCTCATGAGCAAGGTGTTCAACGTATCATATACTTAGGCGGACTTGGTGATGAAGATGCAGATTTATCTGACCATTTGCGTTCACGTCAATTGACAGGTAAGGCACTTGCTGAATGCGGTGTTCCTGTGACTGAGTTTCGAGCAAGTATCTTAGTTGGGTCGGGCAGTGTTTCCTTTGAGATGGTACGTAGCCTCACGGAACGATTGCCTGTGATGATTAGTCCGCAATGGGTTTATACCAAAACGCAACCCATTGCGATACGAGATGCCTTATCTTACTTGATTGATGCTCTCGAAACGCCAGATAGTACGGGTAAGATCATTGAAATTGGTGGAGCTGATATTATCACCTACCGTGACATGATGATGACTTATGCTGATTTGCGTGATTTAAAACGTTGGATCATTCCTGTTCCTGTACTCACACCCAGTTTATCATCCCATTGGGTACAACTTGTGACACCGATACCCAATCAGATAGCACGTCCTCTAATTGAAGGCTTACGTAATGAAGCCACTGCTGACACAACATTAGCTGAAGAATTGTTCCCCAATATCAAACCTATTTCTTATGAAAAAGCTGTTGAATTGGCACTCGAAAAATTAGATGCGAGTGAAATCGAAACCAGTTGGACAGATTCACTAGTCAGTAGCCAGCGTAATAAAGTGCCTGTGGTATTTGAAGAAGAAGAGGGCATGTTCATCGAGAGACGTGAGCGTATCGTTGATGCACCTCCGCAAGTGGTGTACCGCGCCTTCACAGGAATCGGTGGTAAACGTGGTTGGTTGACATTTGGCTGGGCATGGCAAATACGGGCATGGATGGACACGATAGTCGGGGGCGTTGGTTTCCGTCGTGGTCGGCGGCATCCTGACTCAATTTATGCTGGTGACGCGCTGGATTTCTGGCGTGTAGAAGCTATTGAACAAGGACACTTGATGCGTTTACGTGCTGAGATGAAAGTTCCCGGCAAAGCATGGCTCGAATTTAAGACTTGCAAGAATGATGCTAATGAAACCGTTCTTGTACAAACTGCCTATTTTGCCCCCAAAGGTTTATTCGGATTACTGTATTGGTATGTATTAGTCCCGTTGCACGGACCTATTTTTTCAGGAATGATTGATAAGTTGAAAGATATGTCTGAGGAGTATGCTTCTCAACAGGTCGAATCAACCGCTTCCTCAGCTAAAGTTACTGTACAATGGTAAACCTCTCCTCAGATGATGCTGGAAAATTTCATCAATTACTGTATAGGGGCAACTTTTTCTTAGGAGTTGTCTCACATTAAGTGCTACTTGTTCAGTGAATCCACACCCACCAGAAGTCTAATCTTGTTAAATGGTTATAGATTTGTTTAAAAGCTATTTTAATTAAGCTGATAAGTGAACCTTAATTATTAGCAAGGGTAAATTAATTTACACTATCTATTGTAATGTTCGATGAATGCACCCCAAAAATACAGAACAATAGAGGCAAGAAATGACAGCGAATACTGTAAATGAATCACAACAGGAGCAACGACTAGGGTTTTTCTCAATCCGTAATCGTATGTTCCTCTTTTTCTTAGCTTTGGTTATTGTACCGGCTATTACCCTACAATTTATATCGACACAAACTCTGCAAAGAAGCCTTGAGGCTGAGATTGATGTCGAGCTAGACTTATTGACCGAAACATATTCTCTAGCTTTTTACGAACTACTAGAGAGTGAAATTAGTCGATTCACGTTTTTAGGCGATAATGGTAATCTCGAAGCGACAATAAATGAGATTAATTCGGCTTATCCAGAATCGCGTGCAGAAATTGATGCTTTATTACTTGCGCGTGATGAAGAATGGGTTAATGCCTCCTCAGCTAACATCCCTCTAATTCGTGGTGTCCTAAATAACGATATCGTTGACGAAGCTCTATCAGAATTCCTCGAAAATTCTGAAGGTTATGCCGAAATCTTGATTACTGACCGCTATGGTGGTTTGGTCGCCGCAACTAATTTGACGACTAATTATTACCAAGCAGATGAAGTATGGTGGCAAGCGGCATGGAGCAATGGGCAAGGGGCAACTTATATTGCGCCTGAATTGACTTTCGATGAACATATTGGTGGTGAAGCTCTTTTGATGTCTGTGCCTATTACATCCGAAGGTGAATTTATTGGTGTATTGCGCGCTTATTACGATTTGGCATCAATTCGAGAAGTCCTCTCAGTGTTTGAGTTTGATGAAGGTTTCTTAGCCTTAATTAACGCTGAAAATGAAATTTTGGCGACTAATAAAGACTTGCCAGTTGGCTTAACTTTACCAACTCAATTCACAGCAGAAGGTGAGAATGATGTTATCACCTTGCAAGATGGCAACGGCGTATCATATCTCTTAGAACGAGAATACATCGTCGGCATAGAAGAAGCAGGTGAAGAAGAAAGTGAAAACATCGCTGGCGAATTAGGCTGGAGTGTTGTCGTCATTGTTCCTCAAGATGTGGCTTACAGTGTGGTTGGAGAAGCAACAAGTTCGACCATTGTACCTGTGCTACTTATCATTAGTGTTGGCTTGATTAGTGCGTTTTTCGTAGCACGGAGATTAACAAATCCACTTCGTGAATTGACTGAAGCTGCACGCCGAATCGGTCAAGACCGCGATTGGGATACACGTACAACGGTTCAAGGGAACAACGAGTTTGGTATTCTTGGACAAGCATTTAATACGATGGGTGCAGAACTCAAGAACGTCTTTAGTAACCTTGAAGATCGCATTGATGCGCGCACGGCTGACCTTGCGACATCAGCAGAAATTGCAGCAGCGGCGAATCAAATCCGTGACCGTGATGAACTGATTAGTCTCACAGTAAATCTTATTCGTGACCGTTTCGATTTCTATTATGTTCAAGCCTATCTCATTGATAATAACAATGAATTTGCGGTACTTACAGACGGCACAGGTTATGCGGGTCGTCGACTCTTAGCACGCGAACACAAATTATCCCTAGATAGCCAATCTCTGGTAGCGAAAACAATCGCAAGTGGAACAGCAACGGTTGTGCAAGACACCATCAATGACCCGAATTGGTTGCCGAATGAATTACTACCCGATACCAAGTCTGAAATTGTAATTCCCTTACGCGCTCAAAATAAGATCATTGGTGTGTTGGATATTCAGCATACTGTGGTAGACGCCTTTGATGAAAGTCAGCAACAATTGTTCCAAACACTAGCTGACCAACTCTCGATTACCTTTGAAAATGTGAACTTGCTGGCGGATACATCGGAACGTGCGCGTCGTCTTGCAACAGTGGCTCAGGTATCTATTGAAGCCTCTACAGAACGTGATATTGCCAAGATGCTTCGTACTGCAAGCCAATTAACGCGTAACAACTTTGATTTATATCATGCACACGTGTACCTAACGGATGAAAACAGCAATACGTTGAAACTGGTTGCAGGGGCAGGTGAAGCTGGTTTAGAGATGGTTGCCAATAAGCACAGCATCTCCCTAGAGAACAACTCTAGTATTGTTGTTCAGGCAGTCCGTACCTATGAGCCTGTGATTGTTAATGATGTGACACTATCAGATACTTTCTTGCCTAATCCATTACTACCAGAAACACATTCTGAAATGGCAGTTCCAATGGTTGTTGGTGGACGAGTAGTTGGTGTACTCGATGTTCAAGATAGTAAAGTAGCCAGCTTCGATGAAGATGATGCTCAGGTACTCCAAATTTTAGCAGCGCAACTGGGTGTTGCGGTGAACAATGTTCAAACATTGCAACTTGTTGAAACTTCAGCACGTGAATTAGACCGTATCTTCAATTCTACGATTGATATGTTGGGTGCAGCTAACTTTGAAGGCTATTTTGTACAACTTAATAGCGCGTGGGAAGATAATCTTGGCTGGACTAGAGACGAATTGATGGCTGAACCTTTCTTGAATTTTGTTCATCCTGATGATATTGAAGCAACCATGCAAGAAGTAGAAAAAGCCGCGGGTGGTGTGGCAGTAATTGGTTTTACGAATCGCTTCCGCAAACGTGATGGCAGCTACATCTCGATTTCTTGGAAAGCTTCAACCGACTTTGAAAGTCAACGCATGAACTTTGTTGCGCGTGATGTGACAGAACAATTAAAGAATGAAGCCGATATTCGTCGCCGTGCGTTCAAGATGCAAGCGGTAACAGAAATCAGTACCGAGATTTCAGGTGTGACCGATGTCGATGAATTGCTCTGGAGTGTGACAAACATAACAGCGCAGAAAATGGGACACTATCATGTTCAGGTGTATTTGGTTGAAGAAGGAAACCAACTCGTCCTACATGCAGGTAGTGGTGAAACAGGGCAAAAGATGGTGGCGAATAACCATGCGATTAGCATGGATGCTCCCAAGAGTTTAGTCGCTCGTGCGGCACGTGAACGCGAGATTGTGGCAATCAACGATGTGTCGAAGGTTGAGGACCACTTAGCGAATCCGTTGCTACCAGATACCAAAGCGGAGCTAGCGGTTCCGATTGTATATGGTGGTGAGCTATTCGGTGTGCTGGATATTCAGGACAGCAGTTTAGATGCGTTCTCGCAGATTGAGTATCAAGCGAAAGTGACCTTGGCGAACCAGATTGCGACATCCATCCAAAATGCGCGTCAGTTCAGTGAGACTCAACGCCGTGCGTTCAAGATGCAAGCGGTAACAGAAATCAGTACCGAGATTTCAGGTGTGACCGATGTCGATGAATTACTCTGGAATGTAACAAACATCACCGCGCAGAAGATGGGTCACTACCATGTTCAGGTGTATTTGGTTGAAGAAGGAAACCAACTCGTCCTGCATGCAGGTAGTGGTGAAACAGGTCGTACAATGGTAGCAAACCAGCACGCGATTAGCATGGATGCTCCTAAGAGTCTGGTCGCTCGTGCAGCTCGTGAACGCGAGATTGTGGCAATCAATGATGTGTCGAAGGTCGAAGATCACTTAGCGAATCCGTTGTTGCCAGATACCAAAGCAGAGCTAGCAGTTCCGATTGTATATGGTGGTGAGCTATTCGGTGTGCTAGATATTCAGGACAGCAGTTTAGATGCATTCTCGCAGATTGAATACCAAGCGAAAGTAACCTTGGCGAACCAGATTGCGACATCCATCCAAAATGCGCGTCAGTTCAGTGAGACCCAACGTCGTGCGTTCAAGATGCAAGCGGTAACCGAAATTAGTACCGAGATTTCAGGTACAACGGATGTCGATGAACTGCTCTGGAATGTGACGAACATCACAGCGCAGAAGATGGGTCACTACCATGTTCAGGTGTATTTGGTTGAAGAAGGAAACCAACTCGTTCTACATGCAGGTAGTGGTGAAACAGGTCGTAAGATGGTGGCGAATAATCATGCGATTAGTATGGATGCTCCTAAGAGTCTGGTTGCTCGTGCAGCTCGTGAACGTGAGATTGTGGCAATCAATGATGTGTCGAAGGTCGAAGACCACTTAGCGAATCCATTGTTACCAGATACCAAAGCAGAGCTAGCAGTTCCGATTGTGTATGGTGGTGAATTATTCGGTGTGCTAGATATTCAGGACAGTAGCTTAGATGCGTTCTCACAGATTGAATACCAAGCGAAAGTGACCTTGGCAAACCAGATTGCAACATCCATACAAAATGCGCGTCAGTTCAGTGAGACTCACCGCCGTGCGTTCAAGATGCAAGCGGTAACCGAAATTAGTACCGAAATTTCAGGTACGACGGATGTTGATGAACTGCTCTGGAATGTGACAAACATCACAGCGCAGAAGATGGGTCACTACCATGTTCAGGTGTATTTGGTTGAAGAAGGAAATCAACTCGTTCTACATGCAGGTAGTGGTGAAACAGGTCGTACGATGGTAGCGAACAATCATGCCATTAGCATGGATGCTCCTAAGAGTCTGGTTGCTCGTGCAGCTCGTGAACGTGAGATTGTGGCAATCAACGATGTGTCGAAGGTTGAGGACCACTTAGCGAATCCGTTGTTACCAGATACCAAAGCAGAGCTAGCAGTTCCGATTGTGTATGGTGGTGAATTGTTCGGTGTGCTAGATATTCAAGATAGCAGTTTAGATGCGTTCTCACAGATTGAGTACCAAGCGAAAGTAACCTTGGCGAACCAGATTGCGACATCCATCCAAAATGCCCGTCAATTCGGTGAAACGCAACGTCGTGCGTCTGAGCTAGAAACAGTTTCTAATGTATCAGCAGCATCGACTAAGATTCTGAATGTAGATGACTTGTTGCAATCAGTGGTAGATTTGACAAAACAAAACTTCGATTTGTACCATGCTCATGTTTATCTTTATGATGAAGAAAACAATGCGCTTGTCTTAGCGGCAGGTGCAGGTGAGACAGGTCGCTTGATGAAGGAAAAAGGGCATCAACTTAGCGCAAATGGTACAGGTTTGGTTGCTCGTGCTGCTAAAAACAAAGAAGCTGTTGTGGTGAACGATATTCAAGCCGTTCCTGACTTTTTGCCAAACCCAATGCTTCCAGAAACACGGTCTGAAATGGCAATTCCACTTGTGATTGGTAATGAACTGATTGGTGTAATGGATTTGCAATCACATATAGCGAACCGTTTTGATGACGAAGATATTCGTATTCAAGGTACATTGGCATCGCAAATTTCGGTTGCCGTGCGTAATGCACAAGCCTTTGAACGTGAACGTCGCACTGTTGAGCGCTTGCGTGAAGTTGACCGCTTGAAACAAGAATTCTTGGCGAATATGAGCCACGAATTGCGGACACCGTTGAATTCTATCATCGGTTATAGTGAAGTTCTACTTGATGGGGTTGATGGCGAGTTAAACGAGGATGCAATTGAAGATGTAGATGCAATCTACACGAGTGGTAAGCATCTCTTGAGCATCATTAACGAAATTCTTGACCTTGCGAAGATTGATGCGGGTCAGATGTTCTTGAGCCGTCAAGAAAAAGACCTTGTTGAGGTCTTGGAACAAATTGTGACCAGTAGCCAAGTTCTGGTAAAAGATAAAAATGTGGATATTCTCTTAGAAGAATCTTCACCAATACCATTGGCATATATTGATACAGTTCGTATGAACCAAATTATGCTGAACTTGGTCAGTAATGCGATTAAATTCACAGAAGAAGGTAGTGTGACTGTACGCTACGGTATGTTGGATAATGACTATATGCGAATCGAAGTGGTTGATACAGGCATGGGCATGAATCCAGAACAGCTTGCCCTTATCTTCCAACGCTTCCGTCAAGTTGATGGTTCTTCTACCCGCCGAGCAGGTGGCACAGGTCTAGGCTTGACGATTACCAAACAGTTGGTTGAATTGCATGATGGTGAAATCGGCGTAACCAGTGAAGTCGGCGAAGGCTCTACCTTCTACTTCACCTTACCAGTTGCTGAATTGGCAAAACAAATGGAAGCTGATAGTCAGGATGAATCTGACAATGAAATTCAAGATGTTCTGTCCTTACCAGTTGCTGGAGACTAAATCTCTTACATTAGACCATCTAATGTATAGGATAACGTGAACGTCATTTGCCGAAATGAGAGAAAACACAGTCGGCGGACAAGCAATTGTTCGCCGACTGTGTTTATAGAAAACATAGAACTATGGAGAACAAAAAATGGCTTCCATTGTAGTCATAGAAGATAACTCACAAAATGCGCGGATGGTCGATAAACTGTTGCGGCGTGCTGGGCATGAGGTTGTCATAGCAGAAGACGGAGAAACTGGTTTAGAAACGGTGTTTGATACTGTTCCTGACCTCGTGTTAATCGATTTAGGTCTACCTGATATTGATGGGCAGACAGTAATCGGCTTGATTAAACAACAAGCTGCATTGAACCAGACTGTTATTATCGCCTTTACAGCTTGGCCTCCCGGAGAAGCACATGATATGGCGACACGCTATGGTTGTGATGGGGTAATTACCAAACCAATACAAACACGCACATTTGCCGACCAAATCTCTAATTTTTTACCTAAAAAAGACGCTCTCGAAAGTTAATTTCATGCTTACAAAGGAAAGCTCACGTATGACGGATTCTCCGCATAAAGCCGTCCCGACAAGCCAGTATAATTTCACAGAATTAGCTGATATTTATAGTCGGGCACGCGAAGATTACATTGTACCCATGCCGATGAATGCGCGTCGGATGGAAGACTATGTGACAGCCTATGATGTAGACCTCGCATCCTCTTTTGTGGCGATGGATACTGAAGATGGTGAAATAAACGGGATTTGCATGCTAGGTGTGCGCGATGATAAGACATGGATTACTCGCTTAGGCGTTATTCCTGATCGTCGTCGTCGTCGCTCGGGCTTGTTTTTGATGGAAGCGGAAATTGAGGCATCGCAACGCTTGGGTAAAGACTTTGTTCAGTTGGAAGTTATCAAAGGGAATGACCCTGCCCATCGTTTATTTACGAAACTCGGCTTTGAAGTTACCCGTGAATTATTGGTCATTCGTCGACCACCGGGTGCAGTAGACCCTAGCTTAGTCCCTGAGATGACCATTGAACCTATCGAGGGTGAAAATGTCTTTCGTTTACTAGAGAAGCGCGAAGCTGGCGCGGCATGGACAGAACAAACAGCGTCTTTACGCAATGCTGGTAAGATGCTCGGCTTGTGTGTTACCTTGCCTGATGGTGAAGAAGGGTGGATTGTCTTCCAGAAAACGGCGTTTCAACTGAGTCATTTTGTCTTTGCGCCTGATATTAGTGACGCGATGATGTCTGCTTTGCTGGCGGCTGTACATACCACTTACAATATGCAAGATACCAAAGTTGAGAATGTCCCTGTTTTGCACCCGACATGGCAAGCCTATCAGAAATTTGGCTATGTTGTTGCCTTTGGGCGCATTGAGATGCTCTTGGCATTGAACTAAAATAAATGTACTAAAAAGGGCGTAGCATGCTACGCCCCTACAAATTCTGGTTTACCTCCTGATTATCTAATCGCAATCCTCGCAACCTGCACAAGGGTCAGTCATATCGAGAGCGAATGAACCCCCTTTACTTGTCCAATCTGCAAAGCCTGAACCATTCGTTGTTTTGGCACGAGCCGCCACACTAACAGCAAAGGTACATTTCTGGCGCGTTGGAACTAAGTCCGTGCGAAGCATTTGCTCGAATGTACGTGTACCACTAATGCCAAATGGGAATAGGGGTTCTGTGCCGACATTGCCGTGTACCATTAGCGGTGCGCCAAGAGCATCAGGTGTGGCTTTCGGGAAGTTACCCGTTGAGCCTGCATAACTACCATAACCGCGTCGCCAACTCAGTCCATGATTGTAGAGGAAGCGAGCATTCGGGTGATAGGCACGGTAGGCTAAGGCAACAGTAGAGGTCGGTTCGCCATTCAAGAATAGACATTCTTGGTTAAATTCCACCCCATTAAGATAGACAGGACCGAGTTCTAATTTCACAGGGCGATTATCCCACCAAACCATGTGACTTAACGCTCCATAGGGAATGTTGACGAAATCATCGTCTGGACCAGGGGTATCTTGGAACCAACGTAAGAAATGAAAATCGCTTGCTTGGTCGCCCGCTGATACAGGTGTCGTACCGAACGGATGCAACCGTTGACCTGTTTCATCGAACAATTCTAAGGTGATGATGTAGCGCCCGTCTGGGAAATCATGTGTATTGATTGAGGCATGACGTGTGGTTGACCCTGTCCAATTGACTGTGCCATCGTAGTATGGAATTGTGTATAGATTGTCTTCACTACCGACAGTATTCGGACCTAACGTTACAGGCACGGCTTTCAGATTTTCGTATTTCTTCCATGCTAGACCTTGTGAGAAGTAATGACGTGTTGCGCCTGCTGTCGGGTTGCCACTATCATCTGCGCTTATCCAACTAACGCGGTAGTAGGTTGGTTTTTCAGGCAATTGCTTGAGTTGCCATGTGAACATATAACGTAAGTTCAGCGTGCCACCCCAATTACAATTCTTGAATTGCCCAGCGGCATCAGCATCGGTTGGGGCAGGGAAGGCTAAACCGCTATTATAAACGGCTGGTTGCACACCATCCCAACTATCGGATAGAGGGGTTGCCAAATGCCAGCTCTCTGTACCACCAATAGTATCGAGGTAGACTGCCGCATCATTAACCCGTTGGTCAGGGTCGGGGCAACCAATCGCGCGGGCATCTGTTGATTTAAGTACTGCATCGTCATTTGCATGGAACCATTGATTGGCAGCTAAACCGTTGTAAATGACAATCGTTTCACCATCGACTTCTTGCTTTACGATATAAGCATATTCATTGTGGCAATCCTCATCGAATAAGACGGGGAAAGTTCGCCAGCAAATATTGAATGTGCCATCAGGGTTAATTGTGCCTTCAGCCACTTTGTGAGGATGGCTACAAGAGCAACGACGTAAATATGGACGGGCAAAGATATAATCTTCAAGTTGTTCCATTGGCAAGGTATTGAGCGCATACAAATCTTGCTTGGCATTAAGTGCCTTCTGATTGAGTGTTCCACCTTCAAACAACACACTTTTCATCAAGCGCGGTGGTAAACTTGGGTCGAAAGGGTCAGGTACGGGGTCTGGGATAGGAATATCATCAGGGATGACGCGCACGAGGTCTTCTAGTTCGCGCAGTAAATCTTCCAGCGAACCTAAATCAATCACCCATTCACAGCAACAACGGCGTTGATAGACTTCTACTGTACCGATGCAGACTGTTTCGCAACGGTAGATTGGGAAAACATCGACAATTTCCAACTCAGGGAAAGCAACGCGGTTGACCTCACGACTGCGGATGACATCGCGCAAGGTATTGCGACTCAAGGTTTGTACAGGTTGGAAATCGAGATTGTTCGCTAGCGGACTCGCTAAGGTGTGAGGTAAGGCTTGCCACCACCAAGGTAAGAACGTACATTTTTGTACTGAGCCTGCTACACAGGTTGTGAAGAAGTACCATCTGCGCCAGTAGCGTTCGGCGATGCCTATATCACCGCGTGCCATCAAGTCAGCAAACTGCTCTGGACGATAAAAGAGGCTATTTTCGGTATCGATTGCCTCATCTTCATCATCAGGGATAGCGCCAATTACGATGCGATAAGCGGATTTGAGTACCTTTTCTGGTAAATCAAAACTGCCATCTTCTTTAATTTCGCTTGTGTGGATTGGCTTTTGGTCACGATTGAGGGCAACAATATGCACTGATGGGTACATATCCTCTTTTTGTAAACCAGCAAAGTCCAATCGAGGTAGTTTAGGTTCTTGTGGTCTTTTTGAATCTTGACGTGCCATGGTTCTCTTTCCTCCTGAAATCTGTCTTATTTACTGAAAATGAAACCGATTTCTAGTAGACACGCGCTGATCAAGCGTTGTCCCCGTGCCTACATGTTTTAAATATACATCTGTTCTTTTTAGCCTATCTCTTATTCCGATAAAAATTATGTAAAAATATTAAATGTTGTATTACATAAAAAATGTTTTATGGAAGTAACGAAATAGCTTGTTTTTATCAACAGAAAAGGATAAAATTCGCTATAAGTAAAATCAATTTACTAACCATTTTCTTTGCTCCAATAGCTCAAATCGCCTATAATCGCATCAAGACTATTTACACACATAATAGAATTTATTGAGGAGAAAAATTAATGTCTGAGCAATTTTCCCCACCCACGAGTGAGTGGTATCATCCCACTGAGGATGTCATTAATAACGCGCATGTGCCTGACTACAATGAGGTCTATCAAGAAGCTGTCGATGACCTTGAGGGTTTCTGGGCAGAACGTGCTGAAACACTCGAATGGTATAAAAAATGGGATAAGGTCATTGATGACAGCAATGCCCCTTTTTACAAATGGTTCACAGGCGCACAAACCAATATTGTCCATAATGCACTAGACCGTCATGTAAAGACATGGCGCAAGAATAAACTTGCTATCATCTGGGAAGGCGAGGATGGCGAGAAAATTACAATGTCCTATTGGCGTTTGTGGCAAGAGGTTAATAAATTTGCCAACGTTTTGCGCGGTATGGGTGTCAAAAAGGGCGATACCGTCACTATTTATATGGGACGTGTCGTCGAAATTGTTATTGCAATGCTCGCATGTGCGAAAGTCGGAGCGCCTCACAGTGTGGTCTATGGTGGCTTTAGTGACCAAGCCCTCGCTGACCGTATTGCGGATGCCAAGTCTAAATTGCTTATCACTCAAGATGGGGCATGGCTACGGGGCAAAACTGTAAACCTTAAAGAAGTTGCTGATGAAGCAGTTAAGCGCTCACCCGTCGTTGAAAAAGTGATTGTCGTGCAACGTACCAAGCAAGATGTGGTTATGGAGCAGGGGCGTGATTACTGGTGGCATGAACTCATGAATTTGCCAATTGCCAGTAAATATGCAGATACTGAGGTAATGGATTCCGAAGACCCGCTTTTCATTCTCTATACATCTGGCACGACAGGCAAACCAAAAGGTGTTTTACATACACACGGGGGCTATCAAGTTTATACATCGACCACGCTAAAATGGGTCTTTGATATTAAAGATGATGACCGTTGGTGGTGTGCGGCTGACCCCGGTTGGATTACAGGACATAGTTATATTGTCTATGCACCGCTTATTCTAGGTGCAACGAGTATTATCTATGAAGGTGCGCCGACCTATCCTTATCCTGACCGTTGGTGGCGCATAGTTGAAGAATACGGGGTTACTATCCTTTATACTGCGCCAACAGCCATTCGTGGTTTGATGCGCTTTGGTGATGCGTGGGTTGAACGTCATGACCTCAGTAGTTTACGGTTGCTTGGGTCAGTCGGTGAGCCGATTAACCCTGAAGCATGGCGCTGGTATCATACAGTGGTTGGTAATGAAACCTGCCCAATTATGGATACATGGTGGCAGACCGAAACAGGCGGGTTCATGATTACGCCAATGCCGAGTGTAAGCCTCAAACCCGGTAGCGCTACACGTCCATTCCCCGGCATAAAAGTTGATGTCGTTAAAGAGGATGGTCGCTCCTGTGAACCCGGTGAAGATGGTGAATTAGTCATTCAAGGTCCTTGGCCTTCAATGCTCCGTACTGTTTGGGGTGATGACCAACGTTTCCTTGACCAATATTGGAAGAAATACGAGAAATTCGGATGGTATCTTGCTGGCGATACGGCACGTAAAGATGAAGATGGCTATTTCTGGGTGATTGGTCGTAATGATGATGTCATTAAAGTGAGTGGCTATCGTCTTGGTACAGCTGAGGTGGAATCTGGCTTGGTTAGTCATCCAGCAGTTGCCGAATCCGCTGTAATTGCCGTCCCTGATGATTTGCGTGGTAATGTGATTTACGCATACTGTATCTTGGTTTCAGGATATGAAGGCGACGATGAACTTGTAGAAGAACTCAAGAATCATGTTGGCGAAGAAGTCGGTCCGATTGCAAAGCCGACCCAGATTGAGTTTGTCGATAGCTTGCCTAAGACACGTTCAGGTAAGATTATGCGCCGTATCCTCAAAGCGCAAGCAATGGGTGAAGATGTTGGCGATACATCTACCTTAGCAGATTAGGAAACTCTAAAATTAGTTTTCTGGAGCGAGGTCACTGTACCTCGCTCTTTTGATTCTAGTGAAGTTTTACAATATCTCTCATTTTCGTATCATACATCTCAATTATTCTCAAATGAGTATGAATAATTTTGGTTTATATGATGGATACTCAACAATTACTTGAAAATACAAATTTGCGTTATGTTTCTACAGATATGGCGGGTTATACCCGTAAGCCTTGGGGACGTGGGTTCACGTATCAGGATAAAAAGGGTGAGACAATCCAAGATGAGAAATTGCGTGACTGGATAGAAAGTCTCGTCATTCCGCCTGCATGGACTGATGTCTGGATTAGTCCTTATAAAAATGGTCATATCTTGGCGACTGGTCGTGATGATGCAGACCGCAAACAATATATTTATCATCCGCAATGGAATGACCTGCGCGGACAAACGAAGTTCCACAATTTAGCGCAATTTGGTAAAGCACTCCCTAATCTACGTGACACAGTCGATGCCCATTTACGGAAGCGCAAATTATCTAAGGAAAAAGTGTTAGCAGTAGTTGTCCGTTTACTTGAAACAACGCTAATTCGCATCGGCAATACACATTATGTAAAGCAAAATGACTCGTATGGTTTGACGACACTCCGCGATAAACATGCTGATATAGGAAAGAACTCGGTCACATTTGAATTTACAGGCAAGAGTGGCAAAGAACATGAAGTTATGCTGGAGGATAAAAGCCTTGCACGAGCAGTGAAGGATTGCCGTGATATTCCGGGATATGAATTGTTCCAATATTATGATGAGGACGGGCAACATCATAGTATCGATTCATCGGATGTAAATGCCTATATTAAAGACATTACAGGCGAAGATTTTACCGCAAAGATATTCCGCACATGGGGTGGGTCGGTTTTGGCAATTCAAGTTCTGTGTAATGATGTACCTGATGACCTAGAAATCGACAAACATGCTAAATGGTGTATTGAGTGTGTTGCCGATTCCCTAGGGAATACAGTTGCCGTATGCCGAGATTACTATGTGTATCCACAAATTTTTGAAGCCTACGAAGCAGGAAAACTTTGTTCGTTATATGAGGCAAATCTCAAGAAGCAAGACAAATTAACGTTAAGACCAGAAGAGCAAACACTCATTGATTTGATTCAGAGCTAGGCAGGAAGCGACGATTTTTCGGGAGTGAGGCTATTATAACCTCGCTCTTTTTGATTAGTAGCCTAGTCATCGAGAATATTTTCTAGTTGTTCAATCAACTTTGGAAGGTTTTTATTGATAACAGCCCAGATAATGTCATAATCGACATTGAGATAATCATGCACAATACGATTTCGCATCCCAATAATATTATGCTACTCAATATCCTCAAAATCTGAGCGTGTTTCTATACTGACTTTGCTTGCGGCTTCGCCGACTATTTCAATAGCTCTTACCACAGCAAAAGCAAGTAATTCCTGATTTGCTTCAAGTTCCTCGCGTGATTTACCATCAACGAATGCGATGGCACGTTGTGATGCACTGAGCATATCAATTAGGCGATTGCGGTCTTTATCATCCATACACTACAACTGTTTCTTGAAGAACTTTATCACGAAAGGTTTCACTCAGAAATCCTGCGGTATTAAGGTCGACTTTACGCCCAAAAATTTGACTTAATTCATCTTGCATCGTTACAAATTCCCAACCCGGAATATGGTTTGGTGAAAATTCGACCAATATATCGAGGTCGCTCTCGCTATTGAAGTCATCTCTTAAAACTGACCCGAAGAACCCTAATTTTTGGATATGATATTGACGACAAAATTGAACGATTTTTTCTCTTGGGATATGAATATTTTCTAACAAGGTAGTCCCTCTATTAGTTGACATTTTATATGTGAAGTATAACAAATTTGGATTATTCGTCACTATACCTCGCTCTTTTTGATTGCCATGCTATCATATTACATCAAACTGAAATAGAAAAAGGAAAATATTTATGGCAATAATAACAATTGCTCCTGAAGCTTTTGATATAGATATTCACGAATTGCCGACAGCAGGTGAATTATTACTAACAGGCGCGAAAGTCACCATTAATGACGATGGTGTGGCGTTTAATGCAGTCGATGATGCTCTTGTGAATGGCGTTGTGATTGAAGTATGCCGAAAAGGTGACGTTGTCGAGATTGCGGTGATGGGTGAGCAACAAGACGATGGTGGCTTCTACTTTGAAGGCATTTGTGTGATGGAATTGAATGGTTAGGGATATATAAATGCTATGTTCACATTGCGAAGGTGCAGATGATGTCTTTAATAAAGGCTTTGCTAAACGCGATTTGAAGGAGTATCACGAAAAAGGTGCAAGTAAATCCACAGGTATTTTACTTGATATGCTCAAGAAATTTGGTGTTGAGGGTAAATCCTTGCTGGATATTGGTGGCGGGGTGGGTGTCATCTCGCATGAACTCATCGCCAAAGGCTTAGACCAAGCTATCGACGTGGATGCTTCAAGCGCATATATTCAGACAGCTAAAGAGGAGGCTGAGAGGCGTGGGCATTTAGATAAAATGAACTTTAAGCAGGGTGATTTTGTGCAACTTTCTTCCTCAATTGATGTTGCTGATATGGTGACACTCGATAAAGTAGTATGTTGTTATCCTGATATGCGCGCTTTAGTGGATTTATCCTCAGCAAGAGCAAAGCAATTTTACGGCTTAATCTATCCACGTGATAATATCATCAGCAAAACTGTCATGCCGATTTTTAACTTCTTTGTATTTCGTTTACGTGGCAATCCATTTCGTACTTTTATTCATGATAGTGATGAAATTGATGCAATTATTCGTGCGAATGGCTTAAAGCAAATTGAGCATCGTAAAGCAGGGCTATGGCAAGTCGCATTATACCGTCGAGGCTAATCCCTCATTTAAGACCGACGCAATGTTCATGAAATATTCAAATCCTATAATTAAAGTAGAACAAGAAGCGAGTGGCAACCGTCTGCTGACTAAGGCTCTAAACACGGTATACGTGTGGTCACAGAGTCACTCAGCGATAACTCACCCAGACCAGGCAGAAAGAGTGAGTAATAGACAGACGATTGCTATTCGTCCCTTGTTCTATCTCTATAGCATAACATTAACCACTTAAATTTGCTTGGTTGAACTTAGACCATTCTTCTACCTTTCTATACGCATTTTATCCCAAAAAAGTTCAAATACTTTAGGTTTTCCTTCTAATCACTCTATCCTGAGCATGAGCGAGCATTTTGCGTTATATTAGTGACTGATTGCAACGATACAGAAGGAGATAAAACTCTCATGGCACTTGAGCATAACCGCTTAGGTAATCACGGTGTATTAGTCAGTAATTTATGTTTAGGAACGATGAATTTTGGCTGGCATACCACAAAAGAAGATAGTTTTGCTATTATGAACCGTGCATTGGAACTGGGCATCAATTTCTTTGATACAGCTGATGTCTATGGTTGGGGTGATGAACACGGACGTACCGAACAAATTATAGGCGAATGGTTCGCTGAGAATAATAAACGGCGTGATGCGGTTGTTCTCGCAACCAAAGTCTTTAATCCCGTCACAAGACGTGCAAATTTGCCAGAGGTCAATACCGATGGGCGTAGCTTATCTGCTTATAAAATCCGTAAGCATTGTGAAGGTAGCCTCTCTCGTTTGCAGACGGATTGGATTGACATTTACCAGATGCACCATATCGATAGAGATTGCCCTTGGGATGAAACGTGGCAAGCCTTTGATAGCCTCGTCAAACAAGGGAAAGTGGTGTATGTCGGCTCAAGCAATTTCGCAGGATGGGATATTGCTACTGCTTGTCAGGAAGCCTCTAAGCGTGGCATGACGGGCTTAGTCAGTGAGCAGAGTATCTATCATTTAGATAATCGTCATATTGAACTTGAGGTTATTCCATCCTGCCGTCATTATGGCTTGGGTCTAATTCCTTGGAGTCCGTTAGGTGGTGGCTTACTGGGTGGTGCATTAGAAAAGATGGAATCGGGTCGACGCAGTAACGAAGATTTTGTCAAACAAGTGGAAGCTAATCGCGATAAATTGCAAGCCTATGAGGATTTATGTCGTGAACTTGGGCATCCACCCGCCGAAGTTGCGCTCGCATGGCTCTTACACAATCCTGTTGTTACTGCACCAATTATTGGTCCCCGTACGATGGAACAACTTGAAAGTGCAGTACGTGCGACAGAAATTGTTCTAGAAGAAGATGTCTTAGCCAAGCTAGATGAAATTTTCCCCGGTCCTGGTGGAGAAGCTCCAGAAGCCTATTCATGGTAATTCTTTATTAGAGAATAAAAATGAGGCGCAAAATCTTGCGCCTCTTTCTATTTACGGACTATCTACGAACACAAGCTAGTTGCTTTCGATAACTAATTCGTAATCGCCACTATAGTCTTGTGCTTGGTAATTGATATTCGAGATACGCACAATGTATGCACCATCATAAGGCAGTGTCACATCGTAACTAATCGTACTTGGTTCGGATGAGCTAAAGTTCGCATTGAATCCTCTATATTCGATGCTGGTTAGGTCTTGTGGCGGTAGCTCAATCGAGAATGCTGGACGGTACTCATCATTGGTACTTGTTAAGGTGAAAGTAATGGTTTCTCCTGCTTGCCCATTGTAGATGAACCCGTTTTCATATACACCCTCACTTGAGATTGTCCCCGTAACAGGAACACCATCCACAAGTTCAGTTGTTGCCCTGAGTACCATAGTGAAGTCATAATTCACTGCACCATCGGTTTGGGCTTCAGGTGGTAATGTGCCACGATGAACAACCAAGATATACTCACCACTTTCAGTCAAGATTTGTGGAGGCATGAGTACATCACTGTCACTATAGTAGCTTGAACCATAGAAATTCGTGTAAACACTAGGGACAATCGCATAGAATTCAAAGCTATCATCGCTGTTTTCATTTTGAACGATGTTGCCTAGTGTTTGTCCAGCTTCAGCGTTAAAAGTATAGTAATCAACACTTTCTGATGTTTCCAATGTTCCAGTGAGGGTCACAGTATCACCATCAAAAACAAGCGGCTCTGATGTCGTTGTGACAATTGAGAAACTGACCTCTAAACCGTCCTCTTGGAAATTACCGTTTTCATCATAAGATGCGTAAGAGCGAATGTAGATGTTGACAGTTTCACCCTCATTGAGTGCCATCACAGCGAAGTTATCTGTATTGTAGGTATCGACACTGGTATTGGCGATATAATTTCCTTGTGGGTCACGGACGGAAATATCTGAGCCATAGTCACCAGACAGCAAATTATAGTTGAGTTGATATAAGTCGCTTGCTGGTGGGGTGAATGAGAAAAACCAGACTGAATTGTCACCATCAATTGTGACTTCTGTTACCTCGTCGAGAGACACGGTTTCAAAATCTCCGAGAGTTACTGTTAGTTCATACGACCCCGTAGATGTGCCTGTCTCTAATTGATACCGTGTGGCAACAATCGTATATATACCACTTTCTTGCAAAGTATAGGGACCAATGAGTGAATTGAGGTTACCAGCAGAATCATCATCTGATGTGAGGTCTTGTCCGTCAATTCCTCGTAGCGTCAGGAAACTATCGAGGCGTGGGTCATTGGATGTTGCATCCATCTGAATGACAATTGTATCGCCTGCTTCTCCTTCAAAGGTGTAGAGTTGTTCGTATGTGTCATCATCAAGCTCACCAGTGACAACTTCATCATAGCTGATAAGCGCAGTATTCTGTGCGAAGGATGTCATCACCGAAGAAAATAGCATTCCGATAATGATAAGTAACTTAAACTTGTTAGGCATAGTGTATCTTTCTCCCCTGTCAACTTGTTATTGACAACAAATAATTCGATACGCTCATTATCGCATTATTTTAAGCTCCAATGCACTAGACGAAATGCCTCCGTTTATTCGACTAATCCTGACGCAATCTCTACGCTAGAGATATGCCGCTACTTGATTAGCAATATACTTTGCATCCCGACTAACACCGCGCACTGTTGCAGAAGCAGGGGCGATTTGTCCCTCTAAGCCGATGAAAAATAATCCATCTACTGAGGTACTGACACCTTTGTGATGTTGAGGTAAGTCCTTGTCATTTAAGGCTTGGAGGTCACGTAAATAGGGTTTGTTTTTTCCCGAAAAGCCTGTGGCATAGAGGATCGTATCTATGTTTTCGTGCTTATCATTCGCCCAGATAACCCCGTGTTTTGTTAGTGCTTTGAACATCGGGCGTTTATTGGGATTACCTGCTTGCACAGCTTGCTGATAGCGTCCATCGTCATAAACCGAATCACTCACACATAAGCCAAACGTACATCCAATTGGCAACATATCAAAACCTGTATCATGTAGATAAAAGAATACACTTTTACCCAAAAATTTGATTGGTCTGAATTTGATATTTTTACGAACAGCTAGGGTAACATCAGCTACTTGTGCTAATTCATAAGCGATTTGAACTGCGGAGTTATTTGAACCAACTACAACAAGTCGTTGAGCCTGATATGTCTCAGGACTTTTATAGCTATACGAGTGGAGTTGTTCCCCTGTGAAATCATCTTGCCCTGTAATAGTAGGGATATACGGCTTTGTAAAAGCTCCTGTTGCTGAAATAATAGACTTAGCTTCATAACATTTGCCATCCTGAGTGATCGCCCTGAAATGATTATTCTTACGGATAGTAGCTACTGTTGTATTGTTCACCACAGGTAAATCAAACTGCTGTTGATATTGTTGCAGATAATCAATCATATCTTGACGTGATGGATAGTAGTTGGGGTCAGCAGGGAAGGGCAAACCGTCTAAGCTAGAATATTTTGCAGGGCTAAATAAGCTAAGGCTATCCCAATAATGTTGCCAACTGCCACCAATTTCGTCATTCGCATCTAAGATGAGAAAATCAAGTCCGTGTTGCTGTAGATAATAGCCCGTCACTAAGCCAGCTTGTCCGCCACCGATAATAATGCTATCGAAGATTTTACTCGCCATGATTACTTTGCAGTTTTCTCAATCAGGTCAATGATATACGCATTCATATCAATTGTATCAGCAAGCATGGCTTGGCGTTTTTCTTGCCAATGCGCTTGTGTGTTGGGGTCACTGAGGAGGTCACTCGCCTTGGCTAAGGCTTTATCGAGGTCGTTAGCTGTATCGTGAAAAGTAAAGAGCATGCCATAAACTTCTTCTTGAATGCGAATTGACCCTAAACGTGCAGGATTATAGAAAATAGCAGGTGTACCGAGCATCGTACATTCTGTTGCCATTGAGCCACTCTCACCAAAAAGTAGATGAGCGAAGGCTTGAAGATGCAACATATTCTTAGTCATGCCTTTCATCTCAAATTCTTGCAGATGTTTCGGCAGGGGACGTTCTGAACTGATGATGACTCGTCCGTGTTGTGAGAGGCTATCTATCACACGTTCGACATCAGGGATGCCACTGAGTTGAATATCATGGCTTGCTTGCCAACTAACCAAGCGCAAAATTGAAAACGGTTCGTCTACCTCAAGCCCCTCTATAGCGAGTATTGCAGGGTCAGGCGTGAAAACCGAAGGATGCGTATAAGCAAGTTCTTTAAAGCCATTGAAGCGGATATGTTTTTTGCCGAAATCTTGCTGGAATGGGGCCGGGGTGGCGACAACGTCGATAATAGGCATGGTTATTGCATTAGCTAATTTTGCCTCGGTATCCGTGAATATAACGACAGGAACATTTTTGCCCAAGCAAGCATAGGCGACAAACGTTCCGCCAAAACCTGTGGCAACATCTGGCTTAAATTCATTTACCAGACGACGGATAGTGAAGCCACGCTCTACCAATTCAATTGCTAAACCTGCCGCACCACCCCGTGCTTGTTTGCCAACCTGAGTATGTGGCAGGTCGAAATCTTCTAATAACTTGAGTACCACACCCTTATTGCGACTGGTGATGAGAACGTCATCACCATTATTGCGCCAATGTTGTATTGCTCGACGGTAGAAATGCACGTCAGCAGGGTGGGTTATATCGACTAAAACACGCATTAATCGATATGTATAACTGCTTGCTCTAAGCCAGATTTCACTAAAGCCTGAGCGAGTTGAAGTGCTTTTTTGCCATCTTCACCTGAGACTAGGGGATTCGTATCATTGCGGACGGCATCGGCAAAGCTCTTTAATTCTGCCTTGAGAGGTTCTTGATTATTGACCTTCAAGCGTACCATTTGTCCTTCACTAACCCCTTTGAGCAAGCTAAGGGATTGCCACATTTCGGCAGCATCGGCATTTTCGTAGAAGTAAACCTCTTGGGTGAGGTAATTGACTAGGAACATGCCATTCGTACCTGTTACGGTCAGTTCACGAATTTTCGTCGGTGTAATCCAGTTGATATTGAGTGTGCCAATGGCGTTATTCTCACAACGTAGCACTGCATCCAGTGTATCTTCACGGTCAGTGGCGATGCTACCTGTGGTCTCAGCAAAGACACGATTGATGTCTGTATCGAGGATATAACGCACAATATCAACATCATGGCTGGCAAGGTCAATCACGACACCGACATCCCGAATACGAGTTGGGAAAGGACCCATACGTCGGGATTGAATACGGAATACATCACCAATTTCACCAGCATCAATACGACGTTTCAGTTCTTGAATAGCAGGATTAAAGCGTTCAATATGCCCTACAGTTAGCTTGACATTGTTTGCTTTTGCTGCCGCAATTAATTCATCCGCTTGTTCGAGGGTCGCCGCGATGGGTTTCTCGACCAAAACATGAATACCACGTTCGATGGCTTGTAGAGCAACATCATAGTGATAGACAGTTGGTACAGATACCGAGACTAAATCGGGTTTGTAATCATCCAACAATTTCAAATAGTCTGTCACATAATCGACTGCCAGCCGATTACCAACGCGCTTTGCGGTTTCTTCGTCATTATCGCTCACTGCAACCAGTTTTACATCTGCTAATTCTCGATAAACACGGGCGTGGTTCTGTCCAATAGACCCGACACCAATTACTGCCGCTTTAATCATCTAATGTTGTCCCTTTCCGAGGATATGAACTTTTGCTGTCTCTGGCATGTCCGTTTTGAGCAACACAGCACGCGCATCAACAACAATCGGCGTTGCCATTGTCGGCAACACAGTAGTCCAATCAATTTCTTTGTAATCATTATGTGCGACTAAAATAACCGCTACATCGGCATCTGCCAAGACCGCATTTAAGTCTCCTATGTAAGCATGTACAAATGGGTCATGGACGCGCAGTTCTTTCACCAGTGGTTTAGCGACTTGAATGAATGCTTCGCTAGGGGAGTGACGTGTATCGTCTGAATTTTCCAGATAAGCATAACCCAAGACAGCCACTGTTGCATCAGCAGGGTCGATATTGACATCTAACAAAGCAGATTGCATGAGTCCCAAAACGTGTTCTGGCATGGATTCATTGATATGTCGTGCAGTTGGGATGAGTTGCGCTTGGACACCTTCCTGCACAGCCGAAATTAACAGCCAAGGGTCTTTAGGGATACAATGCCCACCAACACCAGCACCGGGCAAGAGCATCTGCCGTCCCGGACTTTTATTCACGAGTTCGCGCACTTTCCAGACATCGCCACCGAGTGCTTCACAGACTCTGGCGACTTCGTTAGCAAAGGCAATCTGCACATCACGATAAGCATTTTCAGTCGTTTTGACCAATTCTGCTGTGAGTAAATCGGTTGTATCTAGTGTTCCACGAATGATGTTGGTATAGAGCAGTTTCATTGTATCTGCGGTTGCTTCATCGTAGCCACCAATCACTCTATCCATATTTTCGATATTATGGAGCAAGCGTCCGGGCATCACTCTTTCAGGGCAATGACCTAAATAAAAGCCTTCGCTGACTTTCATGCCACTGCTGGCTTCCAAAGTCGGGATAACAACCGTTTGCATGGTACTTGGCGCAATTGTTGATTCGATGATGACCAATGCGCCTTCTTGTAGCACCTTGCCTAAATCGGTCAGCGCGGCACGTAGATTTTCGTAACGAGGCTTATGCGTATCTTCTTCAACAGGGGTTTGTACAGCAACAATCACGACATCGGCATTGTTTAATTCATTGACATCAGTCGTGCAATGTAGATTACCATCCCCGACAACAGTCTCTATTAAATCAGCTAAACCGGGTTCAATGCCTTCAATTGGATTAATCCCTCGATTCACTTTGTTGACTCGTTCAGCAATGACATCTAAACCCGTAGTACGGAAACCACTTTTCGCAAACATACAAGCAACAGGCAAGCCAACATATCCTAAACCAATTTGAGCGATATGCGCTGATTTATCATCGATTTTTCTCTGTAAATTGATTAAGCTCACAGTGAATTGACCTCATGAACAATGCGTTCTAAATCTTCTTGGCTGAGATTTGGATGTACAGGCAAGCTAAAGACACGCTCTGTCATATTATTGGTGACAGGTAAATCGAGATGTGCATTTTCTTCTTTAAAAATCGGTTGGCAATGAATCGGTAGTGGATAATATACACGGCATCCAATCCCACGATTATTGAGTTCGTCTACCATTTCATCACGATTTGCTCCTTCAGGAACAACGACGGTGTATTGATGATAAACATGATAACAACCGTCACGGGTAATCGGTGGACGTACTGTTTTCAGATTTTCATTGAAATAAGCTGCATTACTATTGCGTTTTTCTGTCCATTCTGGCAGACGTTTCAACTGAACTTCGCCGATTGCACCCATGATATTGGTCATACGGAAGTTGAAGCCGACAACTTCATGCAGATATTGCTGGCTCATGCCATGATTGCGTATCATACGAGCGAGTTTATCGAGGTCATCGTCATTGGTTGTGACCATACCGCCTTCGCCTGTGGTCATATTTTTACTAGGGTAGAAGCTAAAGCCAGCCATCCCCCAACCACCAATGGGTTGATTATCAATTTTTGCACCATGTGCTTGGGCAGCATCTTCAATAATGGCTAGATTATGCTTATCAGCAATTTTCTTGATTGCTGGCATATCAGCAGGATGCCCATAGAGGTGAACAGGCATGATTGCTTTGGTTTTTTCAGTAATCGCCGCTTCGATTAGCTCTGGGTTCATGCAGAAAGTTTCAGGTTCAATATCCACGAAAACAGGCACTGCATTTGCGCTCAGAATACTGGTCGCAGTCGCTACAAAGCTGAATGAGGGGATAATGACTTCATCACCAGCTTCAACACCACTGGTCAAGAGAGCAACGGTTAAGGCAGTTGTACCGTTGGTGGATGCGATTCCATATTTTACATCGCAATAGTCCGCAAATGCTTTTTCAAAGGCTTCGACTCGTGGACCTTGTACTAAGTATCCTGAATCAAGGACTTCCATGACTGCTTGTTTTTCTTTTTCGCCAATGATTGGGCTGGCGATTGATATATTAGCCATACAAATTACTCCTTATTCGGTGGGCTATCAACGCGCTCACCTTTTTCATTAACATAACCGATAATTCGGGCTGGATTGCCGACAACAAGTGCATAATCTGGTACATCACGCGATACAACCGAGCCTGAGCCGACCATTGCCCATTTGCCAACGGTCACACCACAGACGATGACACTATTTGCTCCCAGTGCCGCTCCATATTTGATGAGCGTTTCGGTGACTTTCCAGTCATCAACCGCTTTGGGACTACCATCTGCGTTGATTGCGCGTGGGGTTTTATCATTGGTAAAGACTACATGCGGACCTACGAAAACACCGTCTTCAATGGTTACGCCTTCATAAATAGAGACATAATTCTGAACTTTGACAGCATTACCAACATTAACGTGTGCATCTATATAAACGCCACGCCCGATGTTGCAATTTTTGCCAATTTTCGCATGGGGACGAATTTGCACCAAGTGCCAAACACGCGTTCCTTCGCCGATTTCAGCACCATCTTCTACTGTTGCACTAGGGTGTATGTGTACCATATTAAGCCTTTAAATCTTCATTATATTGCATGTCAAAAAGCATAGCGAATAAGGTTAATTGTAAGCCTGAGATGAAGCATAATAAGAAAGCAAGAAATGAAATATCGGGTATATCACCAACCATTGCCCATACATAGATTACAATGATGAACAAGATGATACTCAACAAGAGTAATGTTATCCCTAGAAAGTAAAATAAAATCAGAGGGTGAAAATCTCGGATAATATATTTTTGAAGCATACGTTTAAAAAATAAGTTGAACATCAGCCGTGAGATTGAAAAAATAACTCTATGGATTTTGAGTTCACTGACTTCTGAGGCATAAATCGGTTGAATAGGAACATCCTTAACCCGTAAGCTATGAATATTCAATGTTACGAGAATATCATTCGGGACACCGTAACGCGGGTAAATTTCTTCCAATGGAATACGATTGAGGCTACGTTTATTGATGACCGTATAGCCTGATTGTGAATCAGCGATATGCCAATACCCACTGACAATTTTCGTTAGGAAGGATAAGGCGGCATTACCAAGATAGCGTATTCTAGGGATTTTCTTCCATGCCTCGCCTGTGATTAGGCGATTGCCTTTAGTGTAATCGGCTGTATCATCAACAATCGGTTGCAAGAGGGCAGGTAAATCATCCGGGTGCATCTGGTTATCGCCAGCCATTACAGCAGTCGCATCTATATCGTTATCACGCGCCCAAATATAACCTGTGCGAATTGCACCACCGACCCCTTGGTTTTCTTCATGCTCAATAAGGTGAATGCGCGGATGTGTTTCAGCTAATTTCTTGACAACTTCAACAGTATTATCAGCACTTTTATCATCCACAATGACGATGCGGTCAACAAAGTCAGGCATCCCTTCAACTACAAGGTGAATCATTTTGCTTTCGTTATGGGCAGGTACAACAACTGCGATTGTTTTGTTTTGATACACCCTTAACCCCTTGTGAGCTTACTTCCCGTAAACTCTCTTATGAATAAAGCGAATAATTTGCTCTATAACCAATACAATCAAAGCAAAAACCAGAATTATTTTAAATGGATTTGTGACCACTACATAGCGTGGTTGAACATTCAGCACAACAGCACTAATTAGAGCATGATATGCCAATAAGCCCCCCGCCATAAAAATGGGATACCACAACTTTCGCAAACGTGGCACAACGAAAATCAATAATAGGAGTAAGCCATACCATAAATATGGGTTTGGGCGACTGATAGACCGATAACGGAAACTAATATACCATGCCAATCGTTGAAATTCAGGAATAGTTTTGCTCGGCGGACACATCTGCTGGTTAAAATCCCAACTGGTTATTTCGAGTGCCTCTTGCTGGGTGTTTGTAATCTCGACCCCTGTCCATAGTTCATTGAAAAACGCGATATTACGTTCATGCCGTGCGACAATATCCTCACATTGAGCATCAGATGGACTTCGTTCAGGCTCAAAAAATTGATGCCCTGACATCTTGAGAAATAAGGTTACATTGTCATAAATTAGCGTGACAAACGATGATAACTGCTCAGTTGCCGACTCAACATAGGCTTCTTGGATAACTGCTGTGACTTCTGCTTGTCCACCGAGTTCGTCCTGCATACAGTCAAATAAAGTGGTTGAAGTCCCAGCAGACTCATTACAGCTTTGGATGACTTGTTGTAACTCATAGGTGCTAGATGATTCATCGGCTACTTCTGTGAGTGTGCCAGCACGGCTGAAGAAATTGAAGAACATAATCTGATTAGCACTACCATCTTGTGCGACACCATTCCCTGATAAAAATCCGAGAAATAGCGAGAGTGTTAATCCATAACCAGCGAATATTCCAAGAATTTGTTGCCAACTGCGCGTCTGGATAGTAGCTAAGACGACTACAGGCACAATGATTAAAGTTGCGACTGTACGTGTTTGGTTCAATAAAGCAAGGCTAATCCCTGTTGCAACAGCGAATAATAGCCCTTTCCTCAGCGAATTGTCTCGTCGTAACTGCAGACTAAAGGCGAAGGTCGTTGCCAATAAGAAAATATAGAGTGGCTCAGTTGATGTGAAATTGAAATTGAGGGCTGTCTGCATATCGCCGATAATGACCAAGGCGACAACCACAGCTAAAATCGCATGGTAACGCTTGAGGGCGAGATAATAGAGTATCCCCAAGGAAGCAGACATCAGAAATTGGGTGATGAGGATTAAATCAAAATTGCCTAGTACGTAACGATGGATGTAGATGAAAAATGGATATAAAGGCGATAATTCACTGACAAGTGGATGTAATGGAATGCCTGAAATAAACGCCCCGTAGAGATAATACTTCATGCCGTCTGCACCATCAGCAGGGGCATAGGCTAGCCAACCGAATCCAGCACGGAGCAAGCCTAAGAAAAATAAAAACGGCACAATGTACCGTGATGTTGTCATCCAAGCCATGATACGTTCCCACAATGCAAGGGATTTTGGCTGTTGTTGAGGATTATCCATCAAATTTTGCTAAAAACTCCTAATTGTTGCACAAAAAATTGCCTAAAATGGGAGACATTAGGTCTTAATTTACGAACAGTGCTGTATTATAAAGCCTCACTATATCGGGTCAAGGGTACTATCATGAGGCATAAAAGCGCATCTTGCCAGCAGTTTTAGCTAAGGGTAGATAATCGTATCTGCGATTGTCCTCTGTCAATATTCTGGTAAACTTTCATGTCGCTTGACGATGTATGTAGCATCATGACGTGAGGCTCAATGGATATTAGCAACGATAATAGAATACTCTTAAAACCCTCTAATGGCTTTAGTCTCGATTTAGTAGAATTATGGCAATTTCGTGATTTACTAATTTTCTTGGCTTGGCGTGATATAACTGTGCGTTACAAGCAAACCTTGTTAGGCGCGGCTTGGGCAATTTTGCAACCTGTGATGACCATGATTGTATTTACGGTTATTTTTGGTCAACTGGCGAGTATCCCGTCTGACGGCATCCCGTATCCAATTTTTAGCTTTTCTGCGCTTTTGCCGTGGCAGTTATTCGCCAATGGATTAAATCAATCGTCTAATAGCTTGGTGGGCAATGCTAATTTACTCTCTAAGGTCTACTTTCCACGTATTATCATACCGCTTGCGAGTTTATTGCCACCTGTGGTTGACTTTTTATTAGCGGCAATCATCTTAGTATTGATGATGCTTTACTTTAGCATCGGGCTGAGTATCAAAATATTATTACTCCCTGTGACGCTTCTCATTGTTATGTTTTTTGCGATGGGACTGGGGTTGTGGTTTTCTGCGCTCAATGTGCAGTATCGGGATATTCGCTTCATCGTTCCGTTTTTCTCTCAATTTTTGATGTATTTATCGCCTGTGGTGTATCCTGCTAGCCTTGTCCCTGAGAGATGGCGTGTATTCTATGGTCTGAATCCAATGGCAGGTGCAATAGAAGGATTTCGCTGGGCATTATTAGGAACAGATGTCGATATTTTACCGCTTTTACTAAGTTCCTGTATCGTAACTTTTGTTATCTTGATGAGTGGAATTTACTATTTCCGACGTATTGAAAAAGTATTTGCAGATGTGGTGTAATTCATGAGTAAACCTGTAATTTCAGCAAGAAATGTCGGTAAACGTTACCGCATTGGTCGCAAACAAGAGCAATATCCGCGCATCAGCGAAACCATCATGAATATGCTCAAAAATCCTATGCAACGCTTGCGCCAGATTGGTCGTCCCATCCCCGAAAGTGAATTGTTTTGGGCATTGCAAGATGTTAATTTTGATATTCAACAAGGCGAAAGTGTCGGTATATTAGGAGCGAATGGGGCTGGTAAGAGTACCTTACTCAAGATACTTTCACGTATTACAGACATGACAGAGGGCGAAATTGAGATTGCAGGGCGTGTCGGCTCCTTGCTTGAAGTTGGGACTGGCTTTCATCCTGAATTGACTGGGCGAGAAAATGTCTACCTGAATGGCACAATTCTTGGGATGACTCGTCAAGAAATTGATAAAAAATTCGATGAAATTGTTGATTTTGCGGAGGTTGAGCAATTCTTAGATACACCAGTGAAACGCTATTCTAGTGGGATGATGATTCGTTTAGCCTTCGCTGTCGCCGCCCACCTTGAGACTGAAATTCTGATTGTGGATGAGGTTTTAGCAGTCGGTGATACCAGCTTCCAGAGAAAATGCCTCGGTAAGATGAGTGATGTCGCTAATCAAGGACGTACTGTTCTCTTCGTGAGTCATAATTTGGCGGCAGTTTCCACATTGTGTGACCGTGCTATCCTACTCAAGGGTGGTCATGTGGTGATGGATGATACTGTGCCAAGTGTCATTTCGCGTTATCTAGCGAATGAACAAATTGATGATGGTGTAATACCGCATGATTTTCCGCGCAAATTGCGAGGCGAAGAAGCCTTCTTACGGAAGGTCGATTTGCAAGATGAAAATGGGGTCTCCTCTCGTAGTTTCTTCATGAACCAACCGATTCGGATTGTGATGAATTTTGAGGTACTTAAACCTATCAAAGAAGCTGTGGTAGAAGTTGGGTTTTCGACTTATTTAGGCACGCGATTTTCAACCTCTTTCAATATTAACCATAACCAAGCCCCCTATGAACTAGAAACGGGTATGGTTGAAATTGCGGTGGATTTAGACCCGAATTTATTACCGGGTAAGTATATGGTGGATGTTATGATGCACCATTATGAGCGCATTACCATTGATTTTATCCCTAACGCCTTGAACTTTTCAGTGGTGGATACCTCACGACATGATGATGAAACCTACTATGTTCAACAACGCATCGCCACGCCCATTCGTGGTTATGTGCGCCCACATCAGGCAATTTGGCATCCACCAAAGCAGATTTCTTAAAGTGAAATTCAAGGACGATTATGATTGTTTTCACGCAAAAAGAGCTTGAGGCATATTCCGCTAGAGACATTATCTTGGAGCAGATGACGCAAACCGCGACAGATTTAGACTCAGAATTTACGTCGCATAGATGGCTCAAAAACTCCTTGCCAAAGCGTATGATTTTCGATGCCATCTATGGGGATTTACTAGCAGAAAAATCAAAACTGAGCATCTTAGATATTGGCGGTGGGGTAACGTCGCTAAGTCGTTTGCTGATACAAAATCAACAGTACACACTCTTAGATATTATGGCGCATGATTCCCAAGATAATCTGCATAAATTATCTGCCGAACTTGAGCGTGAGTTTTGGCTGGCTGAGGATTGGTATTCTTATGAACCCGATCAAGACTATGATATGATTATCGCCAATGATTTATTCCCGAACGTTGACCAGCGTTTAGGCATGTTTATAGATAAATATCTGCCAATTTGCCGAGAATTACGCCTATCATTGACTTACTATAATTCACCTCGGTGGTATCAAGTGAAACGAGTTGACGGCGATGAGATATTCCACATGATGGCGTGGGATGGTGTGCAACTGCAACGGGTACTTCAGCCATATCATGAGTGTATTGCCCAAGTACAATTAGAGAAATTAACCGATAATCCGCCGAGTTTGTTCGCAAATGGTCGGCAAGTGTGTATGGTCGTTATACAAGGAGAACGTTCAGCATGAATCAGATACGAGTATTCTTTTTTGGCGATTCGATTTGTGTTGGTCAGCATGTATCCATTCATAATGGCTGGGTTGCAAAAATTTCTGCGAGTTTAGCGCAGTTAGGAAAAGAAAAAAATTGGCGGATTGTCACCAACAATGCTTCTGCCAATGGGCGCACCACTCGGCAAGCATTAGAAGTGATTGGTTACGAATTGCAATCCCAACATCCTGATATTGTGATTGTTCAATTTGGTATGAATGATTGCAATTATTGGCAAACAGATAAAGGCTTACCCCGTGTGAGTCCGAAAGCGTTTGGCGCAAACTTGGAGGAAATCATTCGTCGTAGTTTTAATTTTGGTGCAAAAACCGTCTTGCTGAATACCAATCATCCCACAGGCTTAGACCAGAAAATCTTCCCACATACAGACATTGTTTACCAACAAAGCAACGAGCAATATAATCAAATTATTCGGAATGTTGCTAAGGATAATCCTGATAACCTCATTTTGAATGATATTGAAAGCCATTTTGTGAAGCATACAGGCAAAGACCGTGACAAAGTATTGCCTCTCTTGATGGAAGACCCAGATTTATTGCATCTGAGCGAAAAAGGGCATGAGCTTTACTTTGAATTGGTCTATCCAAAATTAGAATCGGCTGTACTAGATATTATTAATGCACAAAACGAATAATCGAGAGACATGACACAAGCGTAATGCAAGAAATTGAAGCACAATTTTTCCAACAATATCAGCATATTGATGCTAAAAATGTCCCTATCGTATTTATTTTGGGGTCACCGAGAACAGGAAGTACCTTAATCTATCAACTCATGATAGATTTTTTCGATTTCTTCTATTTTACAAACTTGGCGAATAATCATTTCGCAGAGCATCCGCTTCTAGCAATTCCGCTAGAAAATAGCTTACAGCAACCAAATTTAAATCGTTACGAGAGTGAATATGGTAAAACTAAAGGCTTATTAGGAGCATCAGAAGCCTCATATATTTTCAAAAATTGGTTTGGTGGCGAGCATCCAACCGAAACCTATAGCCGAACTATTCTGTCTGAGAAGATGCCTCATTTTATGGCAACGATTGCGAGTATTTATGGTTTGAGCGAGAGTCCTATTCTTGTTAAAAATGCTTGGCATTGCTTTCGGATACAATTCCTTGCCGAAACTTTTCCTAATGCACATTTTATCTGGATTCGGCGTGATATTGGCTTGAGTGCTTTATCAGATTTAGAATCACGCTATCGTCAGGGAGACCCATCGACTGTATGGAACTCAGCGACAACGGCTAATTATCTGGAGATTCAACAACGCCCATATTGGGAACAGGTGGTAGAGCAACAATATGAATACAATCGCATTATCGGGCGAGACCTAAGTACATATGCACAAGATAGATTCTTGACGATGTGGTATGAGGACTTGTGTGATACCACAGCCAATATTATGGAGACACTATCTAATTATCTAGCGAATTCTATAGAGAAGTTGATAGGTTATAATAAACCCATCCCAGATTTGAAAGCATCCCATAAAAAGGCTGATTTATCCGACGATTACAAACGTATTCAACAATACATTGAAGACCAAATGACTCGTTTGGCAAGCTACCAATACGAAAGATGATCTGTTCATTATGACGAGTTTAACGCCCAAACGTATTTTAGTTGTATACGCTCAGCAGGGTATATTAGACGACCTACGTTTGACAATTAAGCACCATCTGCTGGTGTTAGAGAATAGTGATATTCAGCATGATATAACTTACTTCAATGCGATTGCTGAACATGCTACTGAACCTTGGGTTTGGTCGAATGAGAACATCACGCCTAAAATCCCTGAAATACTCCGTGATAGAGAGTTTGATGTTGTCATTTTGCACTATAGTTTCTTGGGCTATCGCACAATTGGCTGGCATCATGTTAAATGGAAGCAGTGCCACGATTGGCTTGCTGACCTTGACTGCCTCAAGATTGCTATTCCACAAGATGAATTTTCGCAATCAGCAATCTTAGATGAGTGGTTATTTGATTGGGGTGTTAAGGTTATTTTCAGCACGCAATATCGCCCTGAAACACCACTGTATCCGATTATGCGCCAATATGCTGAAATTACACGGGTCTTACCGGGTTATATAGACGAAAATGCGACTCAAGCGAAGGCTATTTTGCCGATTGCCGAGCGTGAGGTTGATATTGTGTATCGCGCTCGACATCTCCCATACTGGTTTGGTAAGCAAGGTCAATTAAAATATCAAATTGCTCATACTGTTAAAGCGCAGGCTATTAAGCAAGGTCTAAATTGTGATATTTCAACCAGTGAAGCAGATACTATCACGGGGGATAAATGGTTGGATTTTATTGCATCAGGTAAGACGAGTATCGGTATTGAAGGTGGCTCAAGCGTGATAGATTGGCGGGGCGAAGTTAAATTACAAATCATGCACCTTTTAGCTGAAAATCTGGATTCATCCTATGAAGACATTAGTGAAAAGATGCCAGATGGCTGGGATTCGCATGAGCTATTCACCTTAACACCACGCAATTTCGAGAGCATCATGACTAAGACTGCACAGATATTGATAGAAGGTGACTATCGTGGGATATTAATTCCCAATGTTCATTATATTCCGCTCAAGCGCGATTTCTCGAATTTGTCTGACTGTTTAGATAAAGTCAATGATGTTGCTTATCTACAGCAACTTGCGGATAGAGCATACGAAGACATTTATTTAAGCGGTTTATATAGTTACAAAGCATTTGCAAATATCATTAACGAGGCGATAGTAAAACATATGAATGATGAGCAATCCCTAGACCAAAACACAAAAGAAGCGCAAGTATTAGAGCGTCAGTTAATTCGTCAATACAACGAAGATACACTCAACCGCTATTATGACCAGACACCAAAGATAACCAAGGCGATTCATCGAACAGGGCAGTCGCTCATTAAAGTTTCGATTGTTGTGCAGATTACATCGCTTATTATTTTCTGGCTATTCCTGAAATTAACAGGTGCGCTCTAATTTAGATACTCCTGCAAAATCTTGGCGATGTTCTCAGCAGCATGACCATCCCCAAAGACAGGACGCGGTGCGGGTAATTTCCGCTTTTGTTGGATTGTATCGAGCGTTTTCTGATAATCGCGCCCGACTAGCACATTCCAGCCATCCGTCAATGTTTCTACCCATTCCGTTTCAGGACGTAGGGTTAAACAGGGTGTTTCTAAGAAATAGGCTTCTTTTTGAATACCCCCTGAGTCAGTTAGGATGAAACGAGCATTTGCTTCTAACATCAGCATATCGAGATAACCCACTGGTTCAACCAAACGAATATTTTTTAGGGTCGGTGCATCGGCGAGGTCAGCAATTTTCTGGCGTGTGCGTGGATGAATAGGGAAGATAACAGGGTGTTCTAGCATCTCGAATGTATTGAGTAACTGAGTTAGATTTTCGGGAATGTCCGTGTTGTAGGGTCGATGAATCGTCGCTAGATGAAAACTATTAGGCTCTAGTCCAAGTGTTTCCAAAATCGTAGATTTTTCTTCAGCAATAGAGCGAAATTGCAGAACAGCATCGAACATCGTATCACCCACCTGATGCACACCCTCGATGATATTTTCTGTCTTGAGATGATTCACAGCAGTATCTGTGGGGCAAAAAAGCAAATCTGCGCTGTGGTCAGTCAGCACGCGGTTATGTTCTTCGGGCATTGATCGATTGAACGAGCGTAACCCTGCTTCGACATGCGCGATGGGGATGTGTAATTTTGCCGCCGCCAATGCCCCTGCAAGCGTCGAATTCGTATCGCCATAGACCAATACACAATCTGGTTTTTCATTTAGCATACATTGTTCAATTGCAATCAGCATATTGCCTGTTTGCTCACCATGTGTACCTGAGCCAATTTCTAGGTTCACATCAGGTTCAGGGATGCCCATCTCAGTGAAGAAAATCTGTGACATATTTTCATCGTAATGTTGCCCTGTATGTACTAGATATTCCTGCATCCCTAAATTACGAATGGCACGGCTAACAGGGGCGGCTTTGATGAATTGCGGACGTGCGCCAACAATCGTTAGAATTTTGCTCATAGATTATGCTCCACTCATTAATTTACTGATGACTTTGCGTACTCCAAAAGTACGAATCCCAAAGTCAATTATATGTATGGTTGTATCAACTACGCGTGATGGGATGCTAATTTGCCACCCCAAACGCGGTTTTTCTTGGTAAGTATTATCCTGTGTATGGTGTTGGATAACTGTGTCGAGTTGCTCCGCGAATGCTTCATAAGTATAAGCGTCGTTACACGCAATATCATTATAGGCTGTATCGACCATCTGTTGGACATAGGTATCATCCTTGAGTTTTTGAAGAACAGCATCTAAATTGGTGAAATCATGCTCAACAGGGATATAATGCTTATCGGCTTCTAGCACGCCACTGTAATCCCCTCGGATGAGGATTTGACAGGTTTTCGTCATGACAGCCTCAAAATGTCGTGGTCCTATTGCGAGAAATTCATAATCATCCCATCCAACTGGCAAGCGCTTAGATGCGTTTTCAAAACTAAGATTAGGCTCTTGCTGTTGCCATTGCATAATTGATGATTTTATCTCACCACGCGGGTCTAAGGCACTTACACCACTTTCACAGCCAATGGTCGCTCTGGATGATGCCATGAATTGTATCCACTCAGAACCTGTAATTGTGTCATCGGTATTTGTTGAAATGTCGATATTGAGTCCATGTTCTGGTGCATAATCAGTGACTTTTTCTGCAATTGTGTGCTTAAATTGCCCATATCCCCCAAACCAATAGGGCAGATGCCGTGCGCGGTAAACAATATCTAAAGGACGTTGAGAAATCGGCTTGAGGCTATTTTCATCGACTGTATCTTGATTGATATAGCCTGTATAGCAGTGATGAAACTCAGCTTTTTGGTGCATTTTAGGATACAGCGTTTCACGGTAAGTATCGTCGAAATTGCTGAAGATAACCTGTACATTCCAGTCATATAACCAATCATCGAGTGTATGAGCATGGTCATATTCATCTTGTGGGATAGCAATCTTGAGGCAATCGAACTCTGCAATCCACTTCATGGTTTGCTTCCATTGTTGAAAATAACGTGGAAACCAGCGCATCCCTAAAAATAGAGTTGATAAAATGATGACATCAAAATCTAAGTTTTTGAACCAGCTAGGTACACCAAATACAGCGTTGAAATAAACAATTTCATATGAGGAACTGGATTTTTCGAGTGCTTGCAATTGCTGTAAACTCGATAAGCGCAATTTATGAAGCGGATAATGCAGGCGGTAGAGTACCAATATGCGCTTCGGCTGGTCGGGCATAGACGATAAACCTAAAGGTGTAATTGCTGAAATTGAGAGGGAATAATACATGCAAAGCGCATTCTTATACAGATAAGATTAGCAATCCTAGTGTACAGTTAAAATTAAAGAGTAAAGGGGAAAATTGATGACAACCGAAGAAAAGATAGCCATCATTCGAGATTATGTGCCGAGTTTACGCGAACAGGTAAAGGATTTAAGTGCCGAGCAATTAACAACCGCTTATGTTGACGATGAATGGACGATTGCCCAGAATATTCACCATTTGTTTGATTCACACAGCAATACGTATCAACTATTTAAGCGGATACTGAGTGAAGACGAAGCGAAATTAAGCTGGACGAAACAAGATATTCTTGCCGATTTACCTGATGCTCAAGGTGCTGACATTTCTGGCTCATTGATGGCACTTGAAGGCTTGCATATGCGTTGGGCAGATATGCTCATAAATATTGAGGATTGGACAAAGGGAGGTAAGAGTATTAATTCAGGAAAAGTCTATCAATTAGCTGATTTACTGACAATGTATGCGAACCATTGTCAGAATCATCGCCAACAAATTCAAGATGTGCTAGATGTAATGCCTTAGTCATAATATACGAAAGATTGGACTATACCAATTTTAGATATATGATCAAATCGCGCTACAATAATAATTACTAAATCTACAAAAGTATCTTTATTAGGACAATTATGTATCAGAATTTAGAAATTATTGATTTTCATACCCACTTCCCAACCAGTAAGCCTTGGTTCAAAGATATGGGAACAGACATTCGCGCTAAGTATCTTGAACGTCGTGGAGAAGTACGTGCAAGCAAATTAGGCGAATACGCCCGTGATTACAGCGCACATTGGCGTAAGATGTGGGGTTTTGACCCTCCAAACCAAGAGCGTCCCGACGACAAAACCCAAGCTGAACGATGGTCAGCCGAAATTGAGAAATATGGCTTACGTGCTGTCGGTTTTGTGACAGGTGGTGGCAACGATAATCTCGGTGAAGTTATCAAGATGAATCCCGATAAATTCATCGGCTTTGCACATCATCATCCATTTGGCGAAAATGCCGCCGAAGAACTCAAACGTGCTGTGACCGAATACGGCTTTAAGGCTTATAAACTCCTCGCCCCAATGATTGATCACCCGATCGAAGATGAAGCTGCATACTCTGTTTGGGAGATGTGTGCTGAACTTGATATTCCTGTTCTCATTCACTTTGGGATTCAAGGTGGTGGGGGAGGTATCGCCACACATGAGAATATCAATCCCCTCAAGCTACACAATATCGCGCGTGATTTCCCTGATGTGAATTTCGTTGTACCGCATTTTGGATGTGCATGGATACGTGAAACATTACAACTTTGCTGGGCATGTGGCAATGTCTCGATTGATACGTCTGGCTCAAACCAATGGGTACGGTGGGTAGATGGCGATTGGTCAACCAAGAAATTATTCCGCAAATATATGGAAACAATCGGTGCTGACCGTATTATTTTCGGAACAGATTCGAGTTATTTTCCGCGTGGTTTTGCCGAACCGTATTTGCGCGACCAACTGCGCGACTGTTATGATTTAAATATGACCGATGAGCAAGTCCAGAAAATTTTTGGTGGCAATGCCGCTAAGTTATTCAAAATCGACTTGCATCAATCGTGATATATGAACTAAATTTAGGTAACATAAATGAGCAATTTTGGTTAAATCTATTAGACGCAGTACAATTTATAATAGTATTTGCGATGAATGCTCATTTTTAAAATATTTAATTGAAGGAGATTTAAGTAATGAGAACAAAATATCTCGTCATTGTCGGTATCCTCTTGATGCTCTTGGTTGGTTACCAAGCCACTGCACAAGATGATGTAATCGAGATTGAGTACTGGCAATACAATTTTGCTGCGCGTGTTGATGCAATGAACATGCTCATCGAACAATTTGAAGCAGAAAACCCAGATGTTCGCGTGATTCATAATGGCGACATCGCTTATGATAACTTCCGTACCGAATTGGCAACCTCGGTTGCTGGTGGCGTTGGTCCTGATGTTGTTTCATTATTCTATGGTTGGATTCCTGCCTTTGTAGATGCTGGTTATCTCGTACCACTGCCTGAACCATTCACCGAAGAATATATCAATGAAAACTTCGTGCCGATGGTTAGTGGCTCAGCCGCATTTGAAGGCGAATACTATGCAGTCCCAACAGCAGTCCGTGCTTTGGCAATGTTCTATAACATCGATTTGCTAGCAGATGCTGGTTATGATGCACCTCCTGCAACACTCGAAGAATTTGTTGAAATGGCAGTCGCCGCGACGGTTTATGATGGCGACCCAAGCCTCGATAACCTCGTAACAGAAGGTTATGCTGTTCAAATGAGTGGGCAAGCACATCACTGGTTCCGCGAATCACTCGTGCGCCAATATGGTGGTGTTCCATATAACGACGATTACACCGAAGTCCTCTGGAATAGCGAAGAAGGTTGTGAAGCATTTGCATGGCTTACACAATTTGAAACAGAATTACTCACAGGTACAAATGAAGGTGTCGGTGGTACAGCTGATGCTGATGATGCTTTCGTAGCTGGTTTAGCGGCACTCCATATTGATGGTTCATTCCGTTTAGCTGCGGCACAAGGCAATGAAGACCTCAACTTCGGCATTGCTGAATTACCAGTTGGTCCTAATGGTGAACAACACACCTATGGTTCATACTGGACACACGGTATTACACGTCGTGCAGCAGAAGATGAAGCACGTATGGATGCAGCAAATCGTTTCCTCCAATTCATCACCACTGCAGAAGCTGGTACATTGTGGGTGAATGAAGTGGGTGAATTGCCAGCACAAACATCCGCCGTCAATGACCCTGCACTTTTGGAAGACCCCTTCATTGGTCCTTTCATTGCTGGCTTGAATTACTCTCATGCAACATTCTTTGTTGATGAGACTGCACAACGTCAAACTATGATTGATGCCTTGGATTTGGTTCGTTTGTCAGGTATGGATCCTTGTGATGCGTTACAAGAAGTCGCCGCAATCGAACAAGACTTGCTCGATGATTTCTGGGAAGACCGTTAAGGTTCAATCTCTCTCTCTAAAATTAGGGACACGCCGTTGGTGTGTCCCTCTTAATATCGCATAATTCCAACCCACCAATCAGTCATAATTTAAGATGGTGACTTATGTTTAATAATATGACGCTTGCGAAACGGAAGGTCGTTTGGGCATATATTTTCTTAGCCATACCCATAATCTTCTTCCTGTATATTCGTATTTACCCCACATTCTTTGCTTTCCAGATGAGTTTATATGACTGGAATCCACTCGCTGAAGAACAAGAATTTATTGGATTAGAGAATTACCAAGAATTGGCTGAAGAACTCGCCAATGAGCGTTCGCCAACGCGCCGTTCCTTTGAAAATACCGCGAAATATATTGCTATCGGAATGCCTCTACAATTGGTGATTTCCTTGATGATTGCGCTGATGCTCAATGAAATTCGCTTCATGAGTACCTTCTACCGATTATTATTTTTCTTGCCTTTTGTAACCTCGACGATTGCGATTTCGTGGGTGTTCCGAATATTGTTCGAGAGGCAGGGTTTTATAAACACTTTATTACAAGCATTTTCTTTACCTGCCCAGCCATTTTTACGAAGTCCTGACCAAGCCCTCTATTCGATTACGGCTGTGGTTATCTGGCAAGGATTGGGCTTTGCGGTGATTATTTTTCTCGCTGGCTTAAAACAAATTCCAAGAAGCTATTATGAAGCCGCAGAAATTGATGGTGCAAGTCGTTGGCAGAGTTTCCGCCGTATTACATTCCCACTGCTCAATCCGAGCATTGTTTATTTGGTTGTTTTGCAATCTATCTCATTTTTGCGGATGTTTGCACCTGTTTATGCGATGACTGTACAAGGTAGTGGTGGACCGTTGAACTCGACAACAACGGTTGTGTTACGAGTGGTGCGTGAAGCTTTTGATAGTAATAACTATGGTTTTTCGGCAACGCTGACAGTTACCTTATTTGTCATTATTCTGGTTATTACTGTTTTCCAACTTGCAGTAACCACGCGCCGAGTAGATTGAGGAAATTATCATGACTGTTGTAAAAACAGATGTGTTCAAAGAAAAAGCGAAGAATACGCCTTCCGATAGGGCAGATGGATATGGCTACAAAGTATTGTCATACAGCGTGCTGACTTTACTCGGTTTCACAATGGTTGTTCCTTTTGTATGGATGATTGCGACATCATTTAAACCTTTACAAGAAATTTTGGTTTTGCGTTTCCTACCGCAAGAACCAACACTTGAGAATTATAGATATGTTCTAACAGAAACAGCTTTGCCTCGGTGGTATATCAATTCGCTAATTGTTGCAATTATGTCGACTGTGAGCGTAGCATTCTTTGATTCTCTAGCAGGTTATGTCTTTGCTAAGTTTGACTTTCCGGGTAAAAAAGTTGTCTTTATCACCTTTTTGAGTTCGCTAATGGTGCCTACCGAAATGCTGATTATCCCTTGGTTTATCATGGCGGCTAATCCGCTTGTGGGTGCGCCTTGGATAGATACCTATTGGGGCATTGCTTTTCCGGGTGTCATTACCGCCGCAGGGATTTTCTTGATGCGTCAATTCATGCAAGGTGTGCCAGATGAATTGCTAGATGCCGCCCGTATTGATGGGGTCAGTGAATTTGGCTTGTTCTGGCGGATGGTCGTGCCACTGAGCTTGCCAGCGATTGGCGCGTTATGTATCTTTAATTTCTTAGGCAACTGGAATGCCTTCATTTGGCCCCTCATCATCACATCACAACGCGAAATGATGACCTTACCCGTGGGCTTGCAGTTCTTTTCAACTGAAGCAGGCTCAGAGTGGAATTTGATTATGACAGGGGCATCGTTGTCAGTCATCCCCTTGCTTATTATCGTGATTGTCTTCCAACGCTATATTATTGAAGGTATCGCACTCACAGGCTTGAAAGGCTAGTTATGTCAGATACAGCAAAATCCTTTCCGCATCCATTATATGAAAAATACGTCTTAAAGCCCTTTTTCACAGATGCAGAAATTCATTACTATGCACCAATGATAGCGGCAAATAAGACTCATGCAGTTATGCTTTATCGTAGTGGTATTATCACTCTTGAGAATGCTAAAGCGCTCTTATCTGCACTGCAAAAAGTCGAAGCTGATGGTTTAGAAGGCTTGGAATACCGCTCAGGTTTGGAAGATTTATTCTTTGCAATGGAGAATAAAATCATCGGACTTGTCGGTGCGGCGCATGGGGGTAATTTGCAATTGGCGCGGAGTCGTAATGATTTGGGTTATGCCTTAACACGTTTGGCTCTACGTCCACTCATGCTTCAGATGATGTCAGATTTACTGAATTTACGCTCGGTACTGTTGGATTTTGCGCGTGACCATTTGCATACACTCATGCCCGGTTATACACACACCCAACCAGCACAACCCAGCACAATGGCGCATTATATGGGTGGGATACTCTCCTTCTTAGAGCGTGATATGGCGCGTTTATTCTTTGCCTATGATGTCAATAATCAGAGTCCACTTGGTGCGGCGGCACTCACAGGCACAGGCTTTCCAATAGACCGTCAACTCAGTGCGGATTTACTGGGTTTCGATAAAGTGATGGCAAGTAGTTATGATAGCATCGCCTCATCCGATAATCTCACAGATGTTGGCAATGTTCTGAGTAGTCTGAGTGTTAATCTATCACGCTTCACAAAAGATATGCTCTTTTGGGCAACGCAAGAGAGTGGGGCAATCCGCATTGATGATAGCTTCATTCAGATTAGCTCAATTATGCCGCAGAAACGTAATCCTGTTGTTTTAGAGCATATCCGCGCGCGCATCAGTCGCATGTTATCCTACGCACAGGGGATTGCTGTACAATGTCATAATATCCCCTTTGGTGATACCCAAGACATTGAGGACGAAATTTTCCCTCTGATATTCGGTGGCTTAGAAACAGCGCACGATATTTTAGATTTGTATAGTGTGGTCATGGCAACATTGCATGTGAATGTTGAACATTTACGACAACGGGCAATCGCTGGCTTTACCACTGTTACTGAATTGGCAGATACCTTGGTGCGTGAGGCGAATTTACCCTTTCGCCAAGCGCATAGTATCGTTTCAGGGATGGTTACTTACGCCCTAACTCATAAACTCGCGCCGACTGACCTCACGAGTGAGATTATGAAGCAAGTCGCGTTAGAGAAAATCGGGCAAGAAGTAGCGCTCTCCGATGAAAGCCTTAAAAAAGCAATCGACCCTGAGAATTTTGTGGCTATTCGTACCGTGCAAGGCGGAACATCTGCTGAAGCAACGGATGCTGTCCTTGATGGTATTTCTGCTCAACTTGCCCAAGACCGTGCCCAATACGAAGGCTATCTGCATCAACTCGATATTGCTGATGCACGTCTACAAGCTGAGGTTGAAAGTATAATTTAGATACATCCGTAGGAAGCAGACCGACAGTCTGCCTTACAAAAAAGGAGCATATCCCTTGAATATTTTAGCAATCGGCGCACATGGTGACGATATTGAGGTGCAATGTGGTGGCACAATTGCCAAAGCCGCCGCGCGCGGAGACAAGGTCTTCATGTGTGTGGTGACAGATGGACGTGGGCGACCTAAAGGCGACCCTGAGCAAATCGCAGAAGTGCGTCGTAAAGAATCGCAAGCCTCTGCTGATATTATTGGTGCGGAATTGGTATGGATGGGTATTCCTGATGGTGGTCTAAAACCGACAGAAGAATACACCGCACAATTCGTGAATGTTATCCGCGAAGCCCAACCTGATATTATCATCACGCATCCTAAAGATGATTATCACCCCGACCATCGTTATACTCATGAAATGGTATTGGATGCAGTGCAATTAGCACGAGTACGGAATTATCCTCATTCAGATTTAGCGCCTTATCGTCAACCTTGCCCCATTGCCTTTATGGATGGCGTGCTTGGTTTGAGCTTTATCCCCGAAGAATGGGTCGATATAACGGATTTTTATGAGACAAAAAGAGAGATGTTGCGTCAGCATTATAGCCAGATGATGCCTGATACTTACGACCCGAATTTTGTTCTACCGCCTGAAGACCAAAACCCCATGATGCGGATGATAGATATTCAGAGTGCCTATCGTGGGATGCAATGTGGCGTAGCCTATGGTGAAGCCTTTATCTACTGGAAATCAATGGCGCGGATTGTGCCACACCGTATTTTGCCGTAAAAATTTGGGACAGATAGATAATCTGTCCCATTAGTATCAGTATAAATTTGTAGGACGATATTGATAATCAGGGAAAATCGCGCTCACATCAGTAATGCCTGTGCGTTGTAGCATGATACTACTGAGAACATCACGATAATCTGTAGTAATTGCGAGGTCACCATTATCGAGGAAACGTGTGTTGATACCAGGCCAATCCCCATGAACATTGGTCGCCTGTAAATCAGGACTCATCACGAACATCACACCACCATGCCCATGATCAGTCCCACCAGCGCCATTTTCCTGCACACGTCGCCCAAACTCTGACATCACAATCACAGTCACGCGGTCTCGGTATTCGAGTAAGTCATCGTGGAATGCGCGTACATTATCGGCAAGTTCTTTGACCAATAAGGGGAAACTTCCTACGCCTGTATTGATGGTACTACCTTGCGCGATATGTGTATCATAACCACCCATATCAATACATGAGACTTCTAAGCCAGCATCCGCTTTGATGAGAGCTGCCGTTTGCTTCAAGGCACGTCCGAAATCAGTTTCATAATAGACGGCATCATTGGCTGGTTCATAGTCATCCACATGGATTTGTTCGATTAGGTCGAGGGTGTTAATTGTAGATTGTGCCGATTGCTCTAGAACTTCATCGGATTGATACAGTTGTGACATTGCCATTTGGAAGGCTTGGGGGTCTTCATTGGCGAGATGATAATCGGTGATGGAGCGCAAAGCAGTAGCAGGGATATAGCCCATTAGGCTTGTTTGTAAGCTATCGCCCCAACCAATCGCCCGTAAAGCTGTATCGGATTCGCTAATCGTCTGTGATAAATAGCGTCCGAGCCAACCTGTATTTGCGCCATCATGCCCATCTGTTCCACGTTCGATTAAATCCATTGCCTCAAAATGACTGCGCGAGATGTGAGGCGCACCCACTGCATGAATCGCTGTCATATGTCCTGATGTGATGAGGTCATGCAAAGCACTCATATCAGGGTTTAAACCAAAGAAATCATTCAGTGGCAACACAGCATTACCCGAACGACTATCTGGACGGGCAAGGGCAAGAGTCGGACGTGCGATATAGTAATCTTCATCACCAAATGGTGCGACCATATTGAGCGCATCTGCACCCCCACGCAAGAAAATGTTGACAATCACATCTCCTGAGATGCCATCTTCTGCAAAGGATAAACGGGGCATCCAACTCGGTACAATCTCGCGTAAGACCAAGCCTCCGCCTAAGATACCGATTGATTTTAAGAATGTGCGTCGTGTTGTAGTCATGATTTATCTACCTTTCTTTAAGTAGGGGCACACCGTTGATGTGCCCTTACAGAATCGATACATTTATCGCCATTGAAATGTCGGGCTACTGAGCAAAACACCTAAATTAGCACGGACATCAGATTGATTTAAATTACTCGCATTAGGGATAATAGAAGTGATGGCTTGTTGCTCTGTTTGGGTCATATCGCGTAGCAAAATAGCATTCGCTAAGGCTTGCTGACCCTGTGCTTGAGCAATACCTGTCCAATGCTGAATGCCAATTGAAACCCCTGCTTGCTGACCTGTCACAACATCTTGAACAAAATTCCAACGCGGTACAAGACTACCGAGCCATTCATCAGCAGTATCAGGATAGCCATCGGGTGTATTGAAACCAAAAGGACGGTGTCCCATTGTTTGTAGTCGTTCGACCAATTGCTTAGAGCCATTGTAGGTCGCTTGTAGACTGCGTAAAACTGAGATGACATATTCTAAGGGACGCTTGAATTTTGGTGGGGCAGTCCAGAATGACTCATGCTGGAAAATCGCACGCATAATCGTGGGGATGTCTCCCTGAGAATTAGTCCATACACGGCTAATATCATCTATCATCGCTTGTGGTGGGTCATCGGCAACAAAGCGTCGTAAGAGTTTGCTTGTCACATAACGGGCTGTATCGGGATGCTCAATTAGAATGTCTAATACTCTATCACCATCAGATTTACCCCCATTAGCAGGAATCACATGCCCTAAGACGACTTTTTCACCTTCATCATGCCATTCAGCATGGTAAACAAAACGTCCATTTTCGCCAACTGACCATCCTGTGAAGCAACGGGCAACTTCTAGCACATCATCCTCTGTATATGCACCATCGACCCCAAGCGTGTGTAATTCCATAATTTCACGGGCATAATTCTCATTGGGGTGGCTTTTCTCGTTGGCGACATTATCCAGATAGACCAACATAGCAGGACTATGGGCTGATGCGCGGAGCATATCCCCGAAATTCCCTAGCGCGTGCGGACGAATCACCTCACGGTCATCAACCGTTTGCAAGTTTGCCGTTCTATCTTTGAAATAATAGATGCTAAAGTGGTCATTCCAGAAATGCACCATCATTTCATAGAGTTGACGCTCTGAATAAATCGCCCGTACTAACATTGCTGACGCTAGCTCATTCGCAACATAGCGTTTATCTGGCAAGCGCACGAATGAGAGCAAATCGCCCGGTGTCATCGTCAATGTGTCATAACGACGTAAACGCAAGTCAGTTTGCCAATTTTCTATCGATTGATAATCCAATTGCGTGTCTAGCCATGCCTCAATACCTTGTGCTTGCACTGCTTCGACCAACTGCGGAGTCGCGCCAAAGGTCGCACGATTCAGCAAGTGAATGATATTGCTCGGTGCGGTGCTGAAATCACTCGGCAAAGATGATGTTGTTTGCAGACGATTATCAATAATCGGGCTACAGCCTGTCGCAACTGCTCCCATCACAGCCAGTTTCAGGAAGTTGCGCCGAGATAAGGCACTCATGGGATTAGCATTTCCGTTGCTTGTTCAGATACGCTATAGCGTTTACGGCTAAAGAGATTGAGGGTCATCGCGCCGATTGTTATCACGCTGACTATTGGCATCAGCACAAACCAGCCGACCAGTGGAAAGGCAAATGAGAGTGTAATAACAAAGCCACCACTCAGCATTTGATATAATGAAGAGGTCTCGCGTTTGCTGATGTCACTCAAGCGCATCCCAAAGACCCGCGCCAGCGAAGCATTACCAATCGTTCCCCAAAACGAGAGCAGTAAATAGAGGATGAAGCCAATAAGCTGTAAAACACTTCCTGCAGATACAAGCGCAACAACTGCAAATGCCCCAATCCCCACGATGATTAATCCCACAAAAAATGGTAACTTCATACCGTGTTCGAGGCGTTCTGCCACGCGGATAGTTGTCTTACTAAAGAGCAAATTGACCAATATAAGCAATGCTGGATAGGCAAGTATCATACCGATTGCGATGCTGATTGCGGCGAGAATATCTCCAATGCCCATTTGTATCTCCTTCTAATAATAGATAAATTGTGGTGCGTGTAAGACAGTGTATAAATGCTTTTCATGGCAAACGATATAATGCTTTTTAAGGAAATAATTCGGTAAGAAATAAAACGGTCGAGATAGATCTCGACCCTACACCAATGCCCTAAATGGCGATTTATGTAGGGATGGCATCTATGCCATCCGCCGAAATATCTGCTCAATTAGATTCTTAATCTGCATGATATTGTCCCTACACTAAATAGTTTTGTAGTGTAGGGATGCGATCTATCGCATGCGCTTGAGTTAATTTTTCACTGTCCTACGCACTAACGAGTTCACATATCCTTATTAAAAGGCAGAAAGAAACTCTCGTGAAGTCATAGCACTCCTGAATCAGTGTGAGGATAATCAGCATATAAATGTGACTACAGTCATATCAGCTTGTGCTTGCAGGCATATTTGATTTAAGGCTCTTCGTGATAAACTTATCTCATGAAAATGACTAAACCAGCAATTATTGAACCCGGCTTATTATCCTTATTTCGCATCTTCATGATGTTGCAATGGGGACTGACTGTGCTTGGTATTTGTGGCTTACGCAATGCGACAGATGTTGGTGCGCCAGTTATCGTCATTCTTGGTTTTATCTATTCAGGCATCTTACTCCTGTATCTACGAAGTGAACGCCTTCAACGTTGGTTTGGACGCGTTTATTTGCCTATCGCCTTAATCATTGCGACGGTTATGCCGATTTTTATGTTGGCTTTAGCTGTGCAAGCGCGTTTAGATGCAGGGCTGGTAGGGGATGCCAGTATTGGCGATGCAGGGGTGCTGGTGTTGTGGTTACTTCCGCCAGTGGTAGCAGTTGCTACACAATATGGTTTCATTGCTGTGATTATCTTCTCTATAGTGACAACAGGACTAGAGATGTTTTTTGGACTAGCATTAGAAGATTTAGGCAGTGTGCCAATTGATACCCTATTTGAGCCAGCACTAATTCGCAACTTGATTTTCATAGCGATTGGTTTCATCATCGCTCGACTCATTGCTGAACAACGTCGCCAACGCGCATCCTTACGCGAAGCAAATCAACAACTGGCACAATATGCAGTTACACAAGAGCAACTATCGGTCAGCCGAGAGCGCAACCGCATGGCACGCGATTTACATGATACCCTCGCACATACGCTCAGTGCTGTTGCTATCCAACTAGAGGCTGTCACCACCATTTGGGAGACATCTCCCGAAGATGCACGTCAACGCATTGATACTATCCGAGATTTGACCCGTGATGGTCTAGGCGAAACACGCCGAGCCTTACAAGCCTTACGTTCTAGCCCCTTGGATGATTTGGGCTTGGCAATGGCAATGCAAGTAATGGCAGAAAAGTCCGCAAAGCGAGCAGGATTTCGGGTTCATTTCAATGCCGATGATAATTTACCCGAATTGAAAACGCAGGTTGAACTCAATGTCTACCGCATTGCAGAGGAAGCCTTCAATAATATTGTCCAACACGCCGAAGCAACAGATGTTTGGTGTCGTATAGAAGTAGAGAAAAAGATGCTCAATCTACAAATCCGCGATAATGGTATTGGCTTTGATAGCGACCAAACCCCACCAGAAGGGCATTTTGGTTTAGTGGGAATGGTCGAACGCGCCGAGATTTGTGGTGCTATACTGAAAGTAGAAAGTGAACCAACGGTTGGCACAAAAATTAGCTTAAACATAGGAACGGACGCATGATTAAAGTCATGATAGTGGACGACCAAGCCCTAGCCCGTGACGGTTTAGAATTAATCGTCGGCGCATCACCTGAAATAGAAGTGATTGGCACAGCCGATAATGGCGCGAATGCCTTAGCTAAACTGGATGACTTATCCCCTGATGTCGTGCTGATGGATTTAAAAATGCCCGTAATGAATGGCGTACAGGCAACCCGTCGGATTAACGAGCAATTCCCGACGATTAAAATATTAGTTCTGACAACTTTTGATGCTGATGAATGGGTGGTCGATGCGATTAGGGCAGGGGCATCGGGCTATCTGCTCAAAGATTCCCCCCGTGAAGAAATTGTGCGTGCGATTCAAGATGTTGCTGAGGGCAAAACAATCGTCTCCCCACGCATCACGGATACACTCTACCGTATGGTCAAGGATGGCACACCCACTGATTCAACAATTGCCGAAAGCCTCAATGAACGTGAACGCGAAATCTTGAATTTACTAGCGAATGGCTTGACCAATGCTGATATTGCCGAACGCATTCATCTGGCAGAAGGCACAGTCCGTAATTATGTGAGCGCGATATTTGCTAAACTCGATGTATCCGATAGAACGCAAGCCGCCGCAATTGCTTGGCGACATGGTTTAGTACGCTCTGACTAGCACCTACTTCCGAGATTTGCCTCGTATACGGTCAATGATTTTCTGTATAAAATGGTCTTCTGTAATGCCCATCGCTTTCTTAGCTTTTACAAGTGGAACAGCAATGTTGAACAATAAAAACATACGTAGGTAAGTCATCATTCTGGTAAACCGTGTATATGCTACTGCTCTGTACCAAACAAAGGGACTAATTTCCTTTGATACATGATTTGACTTCGCTAATTCGATATCTATGGCATTTTCTAGCTGGTTCGCAAAACTAGCGTAAGTGTAATTTTTACTCAGATAGATTTCTTGGTAGGCGCGGTCAATCATGGCTTGAATATAATCATCATCCTTGAGTTTTGACAGGGCTTCTTCCAGATTAGAGAAGTCACGCTTTAGCGGAATATAATGCTGATTTGCCTTTAACACACCACTATAATTGCCCTCGACTAGAATCTGGCACGTTTTGGTCATCACAGCTTCAAAATGGCGTGGACTAATGGCGAAGAACTCATAATCATCCCAGCCCTTTGGCATTTGCTGGCGGACTTCCGCAAAACTCATATTCGGATTTTTCGCCAGTATTTCATGAAGTTTTTGTTTAATTTCGCCTCTTAAATCAAGCGAACTCACACCACTCTCAATACCAATAGTCGCCTTGCCTGAAGCCATAAACTCAACCCAATGCTTACCATAAATAGTGTCTTGCTCTTTTGTAGAAATATTGACATTTAAACCAATTTTCTCTGCGCCTTCAGCCACAATGTCAGCGATTTGGTGCTTGAGTTGTCCATGATGCCCAAATTCAAAGGGGAGATTTCGCGCTCGGTAGATAATATCGTAGTCACGGTCAGCAAGAGGCTTGATTTTTTCGCTGAGTTCTTTGCCTGTTTCCTGATGAATGTAGCCAGTAAAACAGTAATAAAACGTTGCTTTTTGCGACGTAATTGGATAGATAATCTCGACATTCTCGCCTTCAAAACAGCTAAATACAACTGAAATACCCCATTCATCCAGCCACTCATCCAACACTTGTGATTTATCATATTCATCTTGTGGGATAGCAATCTTGAGGCAGTCCCAGTCTGCTATCCAATCCATTGATTTCTTCCACTCTGCCCAGTAATCAGGGAGGAAGCGCATGGCAACAAATGAATAGTGCAAAATAACGGCATCAAAACCAATAGTCTTGAACCATTCTGGAAGGGGAGAAAAGGCATTATGATAGATGATGTTATGCTTAACAGAGCTTTCATCTAATGCGTGTAAATGATGTAATATGGTCAATCTTGTTTTACGGGCGAAGTCATAATTCCACCACAGAATTAGAATATTTTTAGGCGTTGTGTGCATCGTAATATTTGTAACAGCTCCATCATTGGCGGAAAACTTAAAAATTCAAGCAGGCTAATTTCATCCTAAAATTGGTAGAGGGAAACTGCACTCACAGTTTCCCTCAAGGATGATAAGCCAAGTATAGCTTTTTGCATCTTTTCTGAACAGGTCGTTCAGGATGATAGGCTATGCTAAACAGCTCATCCCTGAAAATGCTATTTTTTAGCCTCAGTTCCCTCATAAATAAATTTATAAACAATTCTTATAAAGTTTTTGGATAGAAATAAGTCTCTGTTTAATCGCACTTGCTATGCTTGTACCATAGTGAGTTAAGTAATGACTGGCTCATGCTTGTTTATAAAATTAAGCAAAAGGAGCGCAACATGAATAACACACAAACAATGATGAATGCACTATCTACGTCATCTATCAACGGAACAGATGTCGTTAATCGTAACGGTGAAAACTTAGGTCATATTGAAGACATTATGATTGACCTCAGCACGGGACGCATTCTGTATACCGTTCTTTCCTTTGGTGGTTTCTTAGGTATTGGCAATAAGCTATTCGCAGTTCCATTCGATAGCTTCACAATTGACCAAGCCAATGAGAAGTTCATCTTAGATTACGATAAGGACTTCCTCGAAAATGCACCAGGGTTTGATAAAGACAATTGGCCAGAAACCAATGACGTGAACTTCAATACCGAAGTGTATGACTACTATAGTGTAGACCCTTATTGGGCAACACTTCACGTTCGCTAATTAAACCTAGCAAAGCGAGATAAATTAGAAGGCAAGCGACTGTCGCTTGCCTTTTTTTGTTGAGAACATCTGCGACAAGAAAATAACTGTTATCAAAAAATCTCACGACCATAAAGCTCTCTTTCTCCACAAGGGAGCTTGCGAGTACAGAGGGGAAAGAGCGGGGAGATAGGGGTTTAGATAGAAAACAAGCCTTCTTTCTCGCTCTTCTTCGTGACCTTCGCGCCTTCGTGGCGAATCTTTGCCCTTAACTTGACAGGTAATGGTCACAATCTGCTTCATTCAAAATTGGCTTTACATTAGCTACCGCAAGAACAAAATGCCCGGTGAACTTAATCCACCTTTGATAGCGTACCATGCTTTCGGTTGCATCGTTTCGCTAATACGCACTTCTAGATGCAGATGAGGACCACTCGAATTACCACTATTGCCGAGCGTCGCAATGTGTTGATTTGGTAAAAGTGTTTGTCCTGCTTCGACTAATAAATCTTGGCAATGAGCATACATCACGAAAATATGTTGTCCACCACGCCCTTGTGCTTCCAAATAATCCCGTGTCGATTGTGGCAATATGCTATTTTCATAGCCGATAATCACATAGTGTCCGTAGCCAAAATTCCAATTTGGGTCACTATATACGCGCGCATCATAGAGCGACATTCCACGTTCAAGTGTGCTATAACCCTGAGAGGTACACTTAGAACAGAGCATCTTCTGGAAAACCACGCCACCCTGTGGACCCCCTAGAATTTCAGCTTTTTTCTTGCCAGCATGATCCCAGCCATGATGGATACCCGTATTCCAGATTGACCCATCCACATCCCAACCGCGTATCCATGTGGATTCAGGCACAGGACTAGGATATTTATCAGGCGCACTTAGACCAAATGGCGTGAATCCACCACTCAAGCGCACCAAATCTTCGCGTGTCCATCCTTCTTGTCCTTTATAACGCACCTTGAGCCAATGCAGTGCTTTACCATCATCGCCCATTTTTGCCTCTAAGACTTCACAGGTATCCCGATATTGCATCGACGCAATCGGTGGATTATGCCCCGTTCCCGGTCCCGGACGTAACTTCGCAGGGAAGGACGTCATCGCCATCGCTGTCGGAGGACCTTCGGGTATAGAAACAGGTTTTTCGGCTGTAATCGCAACCTTGTCTTCGGTTTTCGTTTCGGTTTCTGTAACTTCTGTAGCCGCACTAGGAGGAACACCTGCTGGTGCATTGTTCACCCCTACAATTTCTGCGCCCTGTGGCACGCTGTCATCATCTTCGCGTGTTAATTGAAAAGCAACCACAGGTGTAGTGATAACAGGGTAGCCAGCTGTTGTGCCATCGCCCCAAATTTCGATGAGGTCATCGCGTACCCATGCTGTACCTTGGGCAAATTGAGCATGAAACCACTGATAGACTTTGCCGTCTTTTGCCCGTTGCTCTAAATCTTCTTTAACGTTAATAACAATGATGTCGGTTGTGCCAACATCCACTTTGAACATAATCTGGCTATTGGTTGTCGCATCAGGACGTGCGTTGACTTGTGTAATGGATGGTATATCAGGAATGCCAATAATTTTTAGCATCAGGGGTTGTTGTTCCATAAGTATCAGTCCTTTTGAGGATAAAAAATCTTATTGATTTAATTATCTTACGCAGTGATGATGTGGTTAATCAGCTTGCTACATTTATCGTATGGGTAGAGTCATCAGTCGTCGGTTTCAGTTATCCGAAACAGCCTGTTCTTACTGATGAGCGATAACTGTCAACTGAAAACAAAATGTACCTCAACGAGATAATTGCTTATCAAAATACAATTCTAAAAACGATACTGCGTAACATATCTAACACTATACCCCAAAATAATATTTGCGATACTAAAGATTAAGGTTTCGTTTGTCTGCTAGACAGGGCTAGATTGAATCGCATCATTTTTGCGTTTCCGTTTCCCTCGCCGATTTCGCCAGCGCAAACCCAAAATAGCCAAGGTGATTAACCCAATACCACTCGCAACGCTGATAAGCATCCGTTGCAAATGCCACCACGCCTCATTGCGGAGATACGCCAAAATAGCCTCAGTGCCTTGCTCAAGGACTTCGTCAGGAGGTGAAATTAGCGGATTGCCGTCAACATATAGTCCTGATTGGGACAAACAGTCTACATCTGATTCAAGCTCTCTTAGTTGTCCTAATTGTTGTGGAAGAGTAAGAAGTTGATTTTGACTAATATCGAGGTGGCACAATGCCTCAAGTTGTCCGACCTCAGGTGGTAAACTACTAAGTTGGTTGCCATTCAATTTAAATGTTTGCAAGCTATCAAGATTGCCAATTTCAGAGGGTAGATTATTGAGTTGATTATCACTCAAAGAAAGATTTTGTAAGTTAGTGAGCTGACCGATTTCGGGTGGTAGACTACTAAGCTGATTTCCACTTAAACGAAGTCCTTGTAAGTTTGTGAGATTACCAATTTCAGAGGGGAGGCTAATTAATTCATTACCCAAGAGATTAAGGCTCCGCAAGTTGCTGAGGTTACCGATTTGCGATGGTAGATTACTAAGTTGGTTAGAAACTAAATAGAGGTTTTGTAAGTTGGTAAGCTGACCGATTTCAGGCGTTAGATTAGTGAGTTGATTGCCTTGTAAAGAAAGATTTTGTAAGTTAGTGAGCTGACCGATTTCAGGTGGCAGATTAGTGAGTTGATTGCCATCTAAAGAAAGATTTTGTAAATTAGTGAGCTGACCGATTTCGGATGGTAGGCTACTAAGCTGATTGCTCCGTAAATCGAGTGTTTGCAAGTTATCAAGCTGACCGATTTCAGACGGTAGATTACTCAATCCATTGTCCCATAATATAAGCTCTTGCAAGTTGCTGAGATTGTCGATTTCAGGAGGCAAATTACTGAGCCAATTATTAGACAAAGAAAGGACTTGTAAGTTGCTAAGACTGCCGATTTCAGGGGGCAGATTACTTAGCTGATTATAGTCTAAATAAAGTTCCTCCAAATTGCTGAGATTACCGATTTCGGGTGGTAGCTCAGTTAATCTCATATCTGATAAATTCAGTACAGTTGTACCACTCGCCTCGGCTTCGGTGATGCGCTCTAAAGCCATCGCATAGCGGTTTGGAACGCCTTGAGCCTGACCAATCCCCACAAGGATAAGACAAAACAAGATACTCAAATAAACACGCATAGATAAAATCCTCACAATAATCTTCCTTGAGTATATCCCATCTTACGCCAATAAACGTCTGCGCCTCACCTACGTTGAGCCTATAGCATAGATACTCTCGCCTCAATCTTGTAAAGAGATATTGCTTCATCGGCAAGGCTAATTCGAGCATCATCAGAGGTACACAGTTGCGCTATTTTACCTTTGTCCTTTTACCTTTCACCTATGTCTAAATGACTGGCATCATTCAGCCGTGCCAGAATTGCCCCACGATTAACGAGAATCACCTCACTCAGCGTGCAATTCAGAAATCGATATTGCCACCACAGATTAGGATTTGTCCCTAATAACAGGCAGACCAACACCGCCAAGACCCCACCATGCGCGAAAATCAAAATGTCTGTGTCATCCTTGTGCTTCTCTTGAATATCATCCAGAAATGCCTCAACCCGTTGCACCACATCGGACATTTTTTCGCCACCATGAGGATTCAGTTCACGGTTATCCGCCCATTCCTTGAACTCCTCCCCGAATTGGTCACGGGCTTCTTGCCAAGTCAGTCCTTCCCACGTGCCAAAATGCAATTCTCTCAGTCGCGCATCAGACACTAGCCTCTCAGTTTGTCCATTGAGCGCAAAATGAGCAGTCTGCTGAACACGTTTGAGGTCACTCGCATATATCGCATCAAAGTTCATCTGCGCTAGTCTTGGTGCAAGGCAAGTGGCTTGTGCCTCACCCTGTGCGTTGAGAATTTGGTCGCTACTCCCTTGAAATCTTTGCTCAACATTCCAATCTGTTTCGCCATGCCGTATCAACCATAATGTTGTCATAGAGTGGGGGTTATCCTTGAATTTAAATGAATAAGAAAATGAAAAATTATATTAACCGCTTAAAACATACGCTCAGCCTCACAAATTTATCTGTTACCTTTCACCTGACTCGCCCCACATGTATCCCGCACAACTAGCTCAACAGGGAGAAACACCTTTTGTTGTTCAATGTCAGGCGATTTGATAACTTTCAACAAGGTCTCAACAGCCACTTTACCAGTAGATGTAATCGGCTGACGAATGGTACTCAGATGGGGCTTATCACGGGTAGCGATGGGCAAATCATCAAAACTGACAATCGCTATATCTTCTGGAATACGCAAGCCAGCATCATGAATTGCCCGTATCACCCCAATCGCCATCCAGTCTGATTGTACAAAAATAGCGGTTGGCTTCTCTTTGAGCAAATCTTGTGTTACCTCATAGGCTTGGCTCTCTGAAAAATCAGCAAAAACAATTAAATTCTCATCCAGTGGAATATCATTTTCAGCGAGTGCCATTTTGTAGCCTATATCACGGTCAATTCCTGCGGCGTTTTTTGCCGTAGCAACCTGCGCCACCCGCCTATGTCCGAGGTCGATGAGATGCTGTGTAGCTAATTTCCCACCACCGATATTATCTGCATCAATGTAATGGATGCCTAAATCAACATTGGGTCGCCCGATTTGTACAAATGGCATATTCGCGCGTATAACGCCCTCAACCAATTCTGACCGCTCATAATCCGCATTGAGAATCACGCCATCAAGTAAGCTATTACGGACAATGCGTTGGGTTGCACTGGCTTCTTCTTCAGGGGTTTGGAATAGAAATAACGTCATAGTGTAATCTGCTTCATTGCATGCCTGAGCAATCCCCTGAATCAGACGAGGGTAGTAGGGATTGGTAAAGACATTCGATAGAATTGCTGGAATTACTAAGCCTAAAATACGGGATTGATTGGAGGCAAGTGTTCGCGCGGCAATATTGGGTTGATAACCTGTTTCCTCGATAACTTCCAAGACACGACGACGGACAGAGTCACTGATATTGGGGTGGTTATTGATAACTCGTGAGACCGTTGCACGTGATACTCCTGCAATTTTACCAATTTCTTTTAAGGTGAAGCGTTTCATAACACATTTACACTCTCTTCTTCAAACATCCCAAGTGTAACACTGATGCACGGATTTTTAACAAATTCCTTATATATAAGGATTAGAGACTACAAGAGTCATGCTGAAAACAATATTTACAAAATATCGCCACCAATAAAATCCCATGCTTCAAAATTGTTGACTTCATCAGACAATAATGGACTGATAGGGCGCAACGTCAGGTAATGTGGATTACGGCTATATGGGATAATCAGGGTTTGACTTGCTTGTGTTAGACCCATGCTGATGGTGGATTGTGGTGTCGCTAATGTGTGGATGAAATGATAACCCTGTCGCTTGAGTGTGCTTCCCCAACGGCGTAATAAATCGGGCAAATTGTTTCCATAAGCATCCATCAATGAAACGCCATGTATCCCAAAATGCACAGTATCCCGATAGATAACAATGCCTTCACTATCGCCATTATCATAGGCAATCCCGTATCGATAATCACGAAATGGATGCTCAGCATAGCGAACTCTGAATGTATTGAGCGATTTCTTAAAATGTAACTTCTCATTGCTCACATCGTCGCTAAGATAAACCTTGTTGCTAGGTAAAATGTCACTTAAATGGACTGCATCAGCATCAATTTTAGGTAGCACAGTCAGATAAGATTGTAATTTCCCAAGCACTTGATACACGTAGCCTTTGCTTCGTTTATCAACTTTCACGCCTTCTGCATTGGAAAAACCAAAGCCAAATAGTGCTTTACAACGCTCTATTTCTTCATAGACAGGTGCGGAGACTTGTTTAATTAGTCCGCGCCCACGATAATCAGGATGCACAGCCATATTGATGCTCATGCCAGCTAAAAAGGTCACATCATTCTGACACAATTGACGGAGTAAACTGGTATATTGTGCGACTAATTTAGACCCATCCCATGCTCCCCATCCCACAACATGACCCATCTTCTGTAACCATTCTAATAGCGCCAGCATGTCTTCTGGGCTACGCTCAAAACAAATAGCGAGAAGTTCAGCCCATTGCTTGTGATACTCTTGTGTGAGTGGGGCAAATTCCATTACCTGCATCCTCATTCTTATCAAAATATCCTAACACGAATTGATAATTACTGTACTGGTTCTGGGTTTGTAACACTGCACGCCAGAGCTACTGAATCACAATGGTTTGCCTATGGTCTGTGTGTATCTATACAAGGGACAAGATATGCCGTATGGTTGGGAGATAGTTACGCGCTCCAAGGTCATCACATGCCAGAAAAACGCAATAGTCTGCCACAAAAAATCTATTATGGATGGTATATTGTCTGGGCATTGGCAATCACTGAGACAGTATCTTACGGTGTGATTTATTATGCTTTCACTGTCTTCATCACACCGATGCAAGAGCAAATGGGGTGGACGCTCTCACAGATTACAGGGGCATTTTCCGTTGGCTTATTCGTTTCAGGTTTTGTGACTTTACCTGTCGGCACATGGTTGGATAAATATGGTGCGCGTTTGCTCATGACGATTGCATCCGTCTTAGCGACTCTACTTCTAATTGCATGGGCTTTTGTCGAGACGATACCGCTATTTTACGCAATTTGGGTGTTGCTTGGTGTAACTATGGCAATGCTCTTTTATGACCCTGCCTTTGTTGTTGTCGCAAATTGGTTTAGCCAAAAACGAGGGACTGCGTTGGCTATCGTAACTTTTGTCGCAGGCTTCGCTAGCACTATTTTTCTGCCACTTGCCGATTATCTGCTGAATCAATTTGGCTGGCGCATGGCTGTCCTCATACTGGCGATTGTTTTTGGTGTAGTTACTATTCCATTCCACGCGATTATTCTGCGTCGTCGTCCAGAAGACATCGGTTTAGAACCTGATGGCACAATTACAGACCCTCATAAAGAACAGGTCAAAATTCCTGAACCGAGTATCCCAGCAAAGGAAGCTATCCGTAGCCGAACATTCCTATGGCTAACGATTGCTTTTGGATTATCAACTTTGGCTTCCATCAGTATTCGAGTACATTTTATCCCTTATGCCATTACCACAGGCATAGATGCGACAACTGCAGCATGGTTAGCTGGCTTTATCGGTATCACTCAAGTGATTGGTCGCTTACTTTTCGCACCACTAGAACAGCGTTTTTCCTCCAAATCAGTCACCATTTTCACAATGGCAATCTTAGCACTTTCTTTTGGTGTACTCATTATCTCGCAATCTCTATTTTTCGTAGGACTGTTTGTCCTAATTTTTGGTGGCGCGTATGGGGCGATGATTCTCGTCCGCCCTGTGATGTTAGCGGAGTTATATGGCACAGCCGAATATGGACGTATCAATAGCATGATGGCATTTCTCATGATTTTCGTTATTACTGCTGCTCCAATTGGCACAGGTATCTTGTTTGAATGGTTCGGCAGTTACCAACCTGTCTTATGGGTCTTAGCTTTCATTGCGGTGTTATCGGTGATTGCAATCATCAAATTACCGACACAAAAACGGAAAAAAGAACAACTTAGTACGTTATCTTAACACGAATCACATAGCCTCTTGCCTGATTAGTGATAAAATAAAATCATGATTGCTAGTAGGAAAGAAATTATATTTTTGTCATTATTTTGGTTGAGATAGATTTTAACCCTATAAAAATCCATAAACTTAAAGGGATGGAATCCGCAAAATCTATACAGAAAATCATGTCTGTATATTTTTAATGACTAGCAACTCGACCAAAATAAATTGAGATTATGCGTATTTACCAACTATTTGGTAATATGGTTATGTCCTACAAAATATTGACTTAATATCAGGGAAAGTCTTTGATGAGTGAGAAAAAAATACCGCGTCGCAATGAGAAGGCGACTTACTTAACATTTTTGGTTGGGATTAATAAAGAAAAAGTTCGCGTTAAAGTTAAAGAAAATGGGATTATTATCGGGCGTACAACCAAGAAAAAAGCGGTTGATTTGGATACAAAACCATTTAACGGTGATAGGTTAGGTGTCTCACGCCAACATGCTTTGATCGCACCGAAGAACGATTATTTTTATGTACAAGATTTAGAAAGTGTCAACAGCACATGGCTAAATAAAGTGCGCCTTCGACCCATGGAAGAAGTGGATCTCTATCATGGTGATCTCTTACATTTGGGAGAATGTCGTCTTGAAGTTTACTTTACATATGAAGATGAGGTGCTGGATGCGCTTGGCGCAACAGAAGTATTTGATGCCGAGCCACCTCAAGCCAATGAAGAAGTCGCTGAAAAACCGCTTGTTGCCGATAAAGTTCAAACAGGGCTTTTATCTGACAAACCCATTAGCCCAACAGAAGACGATAAAGCGGTCAAACCAAAAGTAGAAGCTGATGTCCCAAATAATGCGAAGGCTGATAGCGATGGCAAAACAGGCTTGTTATCGAACTTGCCGAAAATCCCTAAAGACGCTATTAAAGATGTCAAAGAAGAAACATCATCTGATAAAGTAGGCAATTCCGAGACTGATAAGGACGGCAAAACAGGTTTGTTATCTGACTTGACAGATGAGCCTAAAGACGCTGACCCATCGTGATGATTTAGAAGTATAGATATTTTTGACTTATAGGGTGAATATTATGTAACGTTCATCCCTGATAACGGTAGCTAGGTAAGCCCACAACATCTGTTTGTGCAAGGAATAATCCACCTGCGAAGGGTTCTTTTTTTAGTTGTTCTGCTGATAAATTATTTCTGGCAGTCGTAATATAGAGTGTTTTGAAATCCTCGCCACCAAAAGCACAGGCTGTAACTTGGCTTGCAGGGACAGGGATCTCGGTCATTTTTTCACCTGTTTTCGGACACCAACAAACGACTGCACCGTATCCCCAATGTGCTACCCATAATTGACCCTTGCTATCAATTGCCATGCCATCTGGCGAACCCATATCGTCAGGCACTTTGACGACAATCCGCCCATTTGAGATATTGCCAGTAGCTTTGTCATAATCGAAAGCTGTAATGACTTTTGGTGTGGTGTCGATGTAATACATTGTCTTATGGTTAGGAGTCCAGACGATGCCATTAGAAATGGTCACATCACTCTCTTTTTTACTGACCGTTCCATCAACCTCAAGGCAGTATAGGCTACCAGCATATGGCAAAGCGTTATATGCCATTGTGCCTGCCCAAAAGCGTCCAGCAGGGTCAGCTTTACCGTCATTGAAACGGTTGCCATCTATATCTTTTTCAGGATTGGCGATGATGTCGAGGGTTTCTGTATCGAGGTCAAAACGAGCAAAACCATCTTTCACTGCTAGCATCACACCGCCTGATTCACGTAAGACGACTGTTCCGACGTGTTGCCCAACTGAGAATACTTCATCCGTATCAGTTGCAGGGGTATACCGATGCAATTGACTGCCTAAAATATCGACCCAATATAATTGTTGAGTGCGTTCATCCCATAAAGCACCTTCGCCGAGTTCTGCCTTTGCATCTAATACTAATTCTGCTGTTTGCATTCTGTACCATCTCTTAATATTGATTTATTTCATGAGCATACCATATTCTAGGTGATGTGAAACTATGTCTGATACATTTATGTAATATTTTCTTGCTATGCTACATATGATTAACCATTAAAGGAGTATAAACAATGCCATTTGGAATTGCTGAATTACTCATTATCCTCGTGATTATTGCGCTCTTGTTCGGTGTGGGTCGTATCTCGAAATTAGGCGGTGAAATTGGCAGTGCCGTTGCTAATTTCAAATCGGGTATGGCGCGTGCAGAGGAACAAGATAGCGATATATAGAAACTTCCTGTTCATTTCCCCTTTTTGCAAAATTGACTCACCTCTGTGTGGGTCAATTTTGTATTATGCGAATAAAAGCCTTAGCTATAAAATAACTATAACTTCGTAATTTAGGGGTATGTATTGCGTAGGTAGGTCAAAGGGCTTAAATAGGTTGTTTATAGAAGCAGCGATAATTAAAATTACATGCAAGTTCCTTATCTAAAAGGTTATTGTGTGTGAAAATTAGGTTTTTTTCTATACCCATCTACTTAACTATAATCATTCTATGTACCCTTGTTATACAAGCTAAGACCTCACAATCAACTGAAACATGGTCTATCACACTCTATGATTCAGACTTAGCCTCGCTTGTAGAAATTACTGAAACTGAGATAAATTATATCCATATACCTCAAAGTGATAGAGAAATTGTCCCTACTAATCCTGATGAAGTCGAGTTCGCTATACGTTATTTAAGTGATGATGGACGCTATTTATTAACCATTTTTCGCTGGTCACATGCTTATATGACCGAGGCAGTCATTAAAAATATGAATACAGGAGAAAACTATAAAGTCGAGTTGCCCCCGCTCGAAGAAACAGAATTCTTTGTAAGTTACCACTTTGGAGCGTTCAGTCCAGATATGACGGCAGTTGCACTACCTTATATTAGTCATGTACCTATAAGCGGATGTTGTGGCAATGGGGGTATTGTAGTTGTAGACCTTACTACAGGAACAATCAGATTGGATATTGATGAGCGGTTTCAAACAACTACTGCTTGGGTAGATGATTGGACGAATGATGGAATTTGGTTTGCCCCAAGATGTAGTGGATGTAGTCCTCAAATGCACTATTTTTACAAAGTATGGCATCCACATGACAATACTATAGTTGATACAACAGTATTTCATCATAGACATATGCTTGAACGGTTGGAGAGTACAGGCGAAATACTTTATAGTGAAAACTATGCAGATTTTCCACTTGGAGGTTTAACATTCCCTCCACGTCAAAATGTCATCACACTCTATCAAGAAGATGAAATACTCCCTCAGACAGCAGGGCAAGTCGTTTATTACAATAGTGAACGTCCCGAAGGTAATCCAAATCCACATTGGATAATGAATGGTGCAGCTTTTCTAGTGAATGAGAATAATTTACATAATGCAGTTGTCTTTAGAAATGGTGACATAATACATTCTTATTATGATAGTATGCAGACTTTTCTTCTGATGACAAACACAGGCTGGCTAACCATTAACCAAGAAAATAATGTGATTACACAATTTGTAGTATCAGACCAAACTATAAGAGAGTATGTTATATATGAAACGGGTGGGGATATTCAGATTGTTAATGAACAATCCAACCTATCGGGAAGTGAATTAACGGAGTTTGATATAGATATTTCCCCTCCCGATGGGCGTTTTTGTCCGGGTACACTGCCGACCCGTCTACAGGCAGGGGATTGGGCGAAGATAATAGCAGAACACAGGGTAGTGGCTATCGCGCAGTTTGCAGAAGGTGATGTATCTTTTGAAAATGTAAAATGGCGTGAGGCAGAGGCATTGCGAGTGGGTGCAGAGGTTCAAATTTTAGATGATTTTGCATGTGTAGAAACTGGATGGGGCTATTTAAAGGTTGAATATCAAGGTAGGGTCGGCTGGATATTAGAAATTTATGGCGGAGCTTATCATATTGCCCCAACATCAAGGTGATACTACAATTTGGAAATTAATTCCATTTATAAAGGAAACACCCATGCCCACTGTCACCGTCGCCATCATCCAAGCTGAACCTGTCTATTATAAATTGCCCCAAACTGTCGAAAAGGCGATAGACCTCATTCATGATGCGGTTAAACAAGGCGCACAACTCGTCACCTTCGGTGAGACGTTCTTTCCGGGTTATCCTGTCTGGATTGATATTTGCTCGGATATGGGCTTGTGGGATAACGTCGCTACGAAAGAAGTCTGGGCACAACTCTACAAAAATAGCCCGACTGCGGATGAGACAGAAGTACAAACTTTAGCAGACCTCGCCAAAGAATTAGGCATTGTCCTTGTGTTGCCGATTAACGAACGCGTCGAACGTGGCGCAGGGTATGGCACACTGTACAACAGCATCCTGACGATTGATAGCACAGGGCAGTTGGTCAACCATCATCGTAAACTCGTCCCGACTTATACTGAGCGCATTATTTGGGGTGCAGGGGATGGGGCAGGAGTGCAAGCTGTCGATACAGCAATCGGGCGTGTGGGAGGTCTCGTCTGTTGGGAACATTGGATGCCGATGGCACGTCAAGCCATGCACGAATCCACCGAGCAGATTCATATCGCTGCATGGCCTACCGTTAAAGACATGCTTCAGGTGGCTAGCCGACATTATGCCCATGAAGGTCGCACCTTCGTCTTGGCGGCAGGGAGCGTTTTACAAGCCAAGCATTTACCCTCACAATTAACCCTCCCAGATAGCATCCAGCCTAATGATTACGTCCAACGTGGAGGCAGTGCCATTATTGCCCCTGATGGTAGTTATCTCGTCGAACCTGTTTATGATAAAGAAATCATCCTCACCGCTGAACTTGACCTCGATATGATTATCCGTGAGAGTATGGCATTAGATGTCACAGGGCATTATGCACGCCCCGATGTTTTCCAGTGGTCAATTAATCGCAACAGACACTAAAGACTTGACAGAATCCTTGTAGGGACAGAGCCTGCTCTGTCCTAAATTGCAACACATCTTTTTCGCATGTGAAATGAGTCGCTCATAGAGTATCAAATGATACAAACGGGAGACACACTTAGCGAATTTCTGATTTCTTTTTTCGCTCCTGATCACGATTAAAAAGTGTGCTTTAGCACCCGAAAATCTTTAGCCTGACCACTTTAGCGTCAGGCTTTTTTCGTGGTTTTCATTGCTTCGTGATTCAAAACACATATTTCCCAAAATTGAAATTTCTTCTAAGAAATCCATAATGTAAGGCGAATAAGCCTCAATCCATCCAATAAACATAGCATCTAACGTATATTTGACCTAACATGAGTAAAATACATAGCAAAACTGTTTCAGATACGACACAATTGAAATAAGTGCTATTTTAAAAATCCGAATAAGGGAGATATGATGACAAAGCTACACGATTTATATGGACAACAAGGGCAATCAGTTTGGATTGATTATATCCGTCGCCAATTTATTGTGGATGGTGGTCTGCAAGCGGCTGTGGATGAAGGTGTGCGTGGCGTAACGTCCAATCCTGCCATTTTTGAAAAAGCTATCGCGCATAGTGATGATTACGACGAACAAATTCAAGAACTCGTTGCACAGGGTAAAACCGTTGAAGAAATCTATGAAGCTCTTGCTATTAAGGATATTCAAGATGCGGCTGATGTCTTGCGCCCTGTGTATGATGAAAGCGATGGAGTTGATGGCTACGTCAGCTTAGAAGTCAGCCCAACACTAGCAAATGACACCGACGGTACAATCGCCGAAGCCCGTGATTTATTTGCAAAAGTCAATCGCCCCAATGTGATGATTAAAGTCCCTGCTACAAATGCAGGTATCCCTGCGATTAAAACTTTGATAGGTGATGGCATCAACGTCAATGTCACGCTGATGTTCAGCCTACAAGATTATGATAATGTGGCTGGTGCATATCTTGATGGCTTAGAAATACTCGCACAAAATACTGATGACCTCAGTAAAGTTGCCTCAGTTGCCTCATTTTTCGTTAGTCGCGTCGAGAGCGATATGGATGATGCAATCGAAGCCACAGGCAATACAGATTTACTCGGTAAAATCGCCGTCGCCAATACCCGACTAGCTTATAAACGCTTTGAAGATTGGTTTAGCGGTGCGCGTTGGGATGCACTAGCGGAAAAAGGTGCGCGTGTTCAACGTCCATTATGGGCATCAACCAGCACGAAAAATGATGCTTACTCCGATGTGAAATATGTTGATGAACTAATCGGCGCGCACACGGTGAATACGATGCCACCTGAAACCAAAGAAGCCTTCAAAGATCATGGAACAGTCGCTAAAACGATTGATAAAGACCTCGCTGAAGCCCAAGCCGATATTGATAAGTTAGCGGAAATCGGCGTGGATTACGATGCTATCACCCAAAATTTGCAAGATGTCGGTGTTGATAAATTCGAGAAACCTTTCGCGAGTTTGATGGATAGCATTCGCGCTAAACGTGAAAAATTCGCAGAAGGGGCGAGCCAATAATGGAGAAAATGCAACTCGATTTGGGTCAGTATCAATCAGTGTATGATGCTGGTCTTGCTGACCTTGAAAGCAATAATATTATCCAGCGGATTTGGGGGCATGACCATACCGTCTGGAAAGAAAGCCCTGTAGAAATTGAAAATCGCTTAGGTTGGTTGACTATCATGGATACCATGCAAGCCGATGTCGAACGCTTGCAGATGTTAGCATCTTCACTGGAAAACGATGGTTACAGTAATGTAGTTCTACTCGGCATGGGGGGCAGTAGCCTTGCGCCAGAAGTGCTGAGTTTTGTCTTTGATGAAAGCTATGGCTTAGGGTTAAATATTCTCGATAGCACTGCCCCAAGCATGGTCAAAAATTATGCTGATATTCTCGATTTAGAAGTGACAGCTTTCATTGTTGCCTCAAAATCAGGTGGTACAGCGGAGACACTCTCAGCCTTTAAGTATTTCTATAACCTGCTTTTGGATATTTATCATGGTGATAAAGACGCTGTCGGCAAGCATTTCATTGCCATAACTGACCCTGACAGCAAATTAATCGGCATTAGCGAACGGCTTCAATTCCGTGCCTTATTCATCAATGACCCCAATATTGGCGGACGCTACAGTGTCTTGAGTTACTTTGGCTTAGTTCCTGCATCATTGATTGGTGTGGATGTGCCTGAATTATTGCGTCGCGCTCAAGAGATGGCAGGTAACAATAACTCGCTTGAGCTAGAGAACAATTTTGGCGCACAACTTGGTGCAGTTATGGGGACATTAGCCAAAGGAGGACGTGATAAAGTGACCATTTTTGCTTCGCCACTGTTAGCAAATTTTGGCGATTGGGTCGAGCAACTCATCGCGGAAAGCACAGGGAAAGATGGGACAGGTATCTTACCCGTTGTCGGCGAATTAATTGGTTCGCCTGAGTCCTATGGTGATGACCGCCTGTTTGTGTATATAAAAGTCGCTGATGACGAAACCTATGATGCGGCGATAGATAGCCTCAAGCAAGCAGGGCATCCTGTTGTTAAGATTAATCTCAATGGCAAATACGACATTGGCGGGCAATTCTTCTTATGGGAGATGGCAACCGCGATTGCGGGCTACTTCCTTGGCATTCATCCTTTCAACCAACCCAATGTTGAATCAGCGAAAAACCAAGCGCGTGCGAAAATTGATGAATACAAAGAAACAGGTAAATTAACCGAATTACCTGTCGCACTTTCAGAGAATGGCATCAAAGTTATGGGCGATGTTTCAGCAGATAGTGTTGCTGACGCGCTTAAAAATTTCCTCGCACAAGCTGAAGACGGGGCATATATCTCAGTCCATGCTTATATACCCATGACTGAAGAAACTATGGATGTACTGCAACACTTGCAGAGTAAACTACGTGATACGACTAAACTAGCGACAACCATCGGTTTTGGACCTCGTTTCTTACACAGCACAGGGCAATTACACAAAGGAGATGCTGGGAAAGGCTTATTCATCCAACTCACAGCAGATGATCCTCTTGATGTTGATATTCCTGATGAAGCTGGCTCAGACGAAAGCGCAATGACCTTCGGTACTTTAAAGGAAGCACAAGCCTTGGGTGACCGTGCGGCATTGCTTGATGTTGACCGTCATTTTATTCGCTTGCACCTATCGGATATTAATGAAAACCTCCGTATACTAATTGATAGCCTATAAACGTCTGTAGGCAATACATCGAAAGATAATTCTACGTAGGGGCGTTGACGATACGCCCTTCTACCAAATACTTGCATGATCACAAGGGAGCTTAAATGCAGAACAATATATTAGTCGGACAAGTCGCGCTAGTTACAGGGGGTAGCCGTGGTATCGGGCGTGAAGTTGCCCGTGCTTTAGCGATGGCTGGTGCAAAGGTTGCTGTTACAGCGCGTAATGCCGAAAAATTAGAGGAAACAGTCCAAATTATCCGCGATGCAGGCGGAGAATGTTCTGCTTTTGTAATGAACGTCACCGATAATACAGACGTTGTCAACACAGTGAAAAAAGTGACAGAAACCTATGGCTCAATTGATATATTGGTCAATAATGCAGGGATTGGCGCACTAGGGGAAACACCTTGGAATGCAGATATTGATGATTGGTGGCATATTCAAGAAGTCAATGTTAAGGGTGTCTTCTTATGTTCCAGAGCTATATTACCCAGTATGGTAGAACGTGAGCAAGGACGCATCATTAACATGGGTAGTTATGCGAGTATTAACCCATCTCCTATGTCATCCAGCTATTCAGTTAGTAAGGCGGCATTAGTCCGTTTGACCGATAGCACAGCCGAAGCGGTAAAAGAAAATGGTGTTAGTGTTTTTGTCATTAGTCCGGGCTTAGTCAAAACAGATATGACAAAGGATGTTCCCGTCTTTCAAGATTTACCCGACGAGTCATGGATTCCAATTGAACGCTGTGGCGAGCTATGTGTGCGTTTGGCAAGTGGAGAAGCGGATAAACTGACAGGACGCTTTATCCATGCCAGTGAAGATGACTTAGATGATTTACTGTCTCGGGCTGATGAGATAGTCGAGAACAATTTACAGACACTCGGTCTGGTTAAGTAAGACTTAATGAAAATAGGAGAAATCACATGAAATTAGGGATGGTCGGCTTAGGCAAAATGGGTGCAAACATGACCAAACGTCTAATTGAACATGGGCATGAACTCGTTGTAACTGATTTAAGTGAAGAAGCCATTAAAGAAGCCGAAGAGGATGGTGCAACAGGCGCGAGTAGTCTTGATGCCTTAGTTAGCAAATTGGATGCTCCTCGTATTGTCTGGGTGATGGTTCCTTCTGGTAACCCAACAACAAGCACTCTGAACAAATTAGGTGATTTACTCAGTCAAGGCGATATTGTCATTGATGGGGGCAATAGCAATTATAAATCGACCATGAGTCATGGCGACGACCTTGCCGAAAAAGGAATTCACATGGTGGATGTCGGGACATCGGGTGGCGTTTGGGGGCTTAAAGAAGGCTATAGCATGATGATTGGTGGCGACAATGAGGTTGTCGAGCATATCAGCCCAATCTTAGAAAGCCTTGCACCTGCCAAAGACAAAGGTTGGGGCTATGTAGGACCTCGTGGCTCAGGACATTTTGTGAAGATGGTTCACAATGGTATTGAGTACGGCATGATGCAAGCCTACGCAGAAGGTTTCTCTATTATGAAAGCCAAAGAAGAATTCGGCTTGGATATGGCAGAGATTTCTCGTATTTGGCAAGATGGCTCGGTTGTGCGCTCTTGGTTGCTAGACCTTATGCACGATGCTTTTGTAGAAGACCAAGAATTTGAAGACATCGCGCCGTATGTTTCTGATAGTGGCGAAGGACGTTGGACAGTCTTTGAAGCGATTGATTTGGATGTGTCCGCGCCCGTGATTACAGCCTCACTGTTACGGCGTTTACGCTCTCGTGAGGGTGAAAGTTACACCGATAAGTTGCTAAATGTCACTCGGAATCAATTCGGGGGTCACGCCATCAAGAAGAAAGATGATTAATCAGCTTATTGCCTAAGTACAACCACACGAGGTTTAAGCGGTTGAGACAGGTCTCAACCCTACATAAACGCCTAAAAAATTATGATTGACGTAGGGATGGCATCCATGCCATCCGCCAAAATAAATATAAGAATTAATGTGATTTTACTTGGTAAATAACAGCATAATTGTCGTCTATTTTTATTAGCCCGAGTGATTTGCTGAGAGATGTACCGTATACAATCTCATATAATATTTACGTTGCATTTATCTATTCTCTAAGTGCTTCTGTATATACTAGCGAGCTATTAAATAACAGCAATGTATTAGGGGTTAAGAAGGATAATTATGACAACTAAAATCGTCATTCATTTTGATAACTTTGCAGGTTTCTCAGAACCAGAGCTGATTATCCAAACAGCCGAAAAAGGGACTAAAGAGGTAGCGAGTTCGCGTAAAGACGAGTTCGGGGAAATATTTGAGCTAGAGGTTGCTACCGATAGGGAATTGTACTTCAAATTTGCTGACAAGGGACTTCATGAGCAGGAAGACAATAACTTAGTGCGGACAATCGCTATCGAACACATTAAGGAAGGGCAGGAATTTTGGTGTCGCGGATGGAATAAATTCGTCTATGTCAGCGAGCCTCAACACATCGCCAACTTAACTGCCGAGCAAGTTATCAGCAATCAAAATTTTATTGACGGTATTTACATCAGCAACACAGATGGACGCTATGCGCTGGGTGCAACTCTAACAGTAAATGGCACATTGTTCGCTGTTTATCATCCGCATGCGTCACGGATTTGGGTTACGGGGGATTTCAATGATTGGCAATATCCCAATGCGGAGAACCCTAATCCTAAGCAATTCCTAGAGATGACTCTGCATCAAGGTTATTTTGGTGCTCCAAATATTTGGTATGCAGGTACAGACAAGATGCAGGTCGGCGACGAGTACAAATTCTATATCGAGTATAACTGTCTCATGCAAGATACAGTGTTTGAGTCACGCTTAATGGTAGACCCTTACGCTCGTTTTCTTGGGATGGATTACTCGGCTAATAATAGTCTATTGGTAGACCCATCTGCGTATCAATGGCATGATGAGGGCTACAGCACACCTGCTATTCATGACCTTATCATATATGAATTGCATGTTCACGGCTTTACCCACGCGCATCCCGACATTGTAGAAGCGCATCAAGGTAAATATCAGGGCATTATTGATAGAATTAACGCCAAGTATTTTGACGACCTCGGTGTAACCTGCCTCTATCTCATGCCGATTTCAGAAGTGCCGACACCGCAAGGTGAGGATGCACTCGGCTATAACAGTTCTTTGTTCATGTCTATTGAGCGTGACTTTGGCACACCCGATGATCTGCGTCAGTTGGTGGATACAGCACATCAGCATGGTTTAGCGCTGATTGTTGACCAAGTTTTCAATCATTCAGCCAATAGTTGGAACCCATTATGGCAATACATCCTTGATGATCCGAATGAAATGGCACACGGGGAGGGTGGAATTTACTTTAGCGGAAGTTCGCCTTGGGGCAATCGTTTAGCAACTGAGCGTACTGAAACACAAAATATGCTGATTGATGCCTGTAAAATGATGATTCTAGAATATCATATCGATGGCTTCCGCTTTGATGCGACTCATTCAATGTATATTGACCATAGCTTCATGCAACGCTTGGCAGATGAATTACAAGCCTTTAAGCCCGATGTCATTTTAATTGCGGAAAATCTTCCTAATGAAACAGACCTCAATCGGCAGGGCTTTGATGGATATGGGCAATGGTGTGACTTCTTCCATGACACCATTAAAGCATTTCTACGAGAAGGCGAGTTTGAAGGTAGTGATAATGAAGCCAGTGATTTAGCCGATATTTTCTATTTTTCTAAAGGTAAATTTGCTACCCATACCAATAATGTAGTCAATTATTGTGAAAGCCATGATGAGCATAGTGTTGCCCACGAAGTTGGTTTTGTCGAGAATCTCAATTCGCCACAAGCCAAAGAACGCAAAGCTCGTCTCGGATTATTCGCTACGATGGTCGCGCTAGGGCAACCGATGATGTACATGGGGCAAGAATTTGGTACAGACCGTGAACGCAATAAAGTTTACTTTGATTTCCCTGAAAATCTGGCAGAAAATGGCTTTTATCAATGGGCATCACGCTTAATCAATCTGCGTAGACGCTATCCTGCGCTCAAACTCTATGGCTTTAACCCTATTGAAGATGGTCAATTCAAATGGATTATTGGCTCATGGTTAAGTGATGATCATGGTGCGAGTAAACGTGTTCTCGGATGGCGTTCAACCCCGACAGAAGATTTTCATGATGCGATGGTAATTTTCCTTAATCTGGAAAATCATCCTGTTGAGGTTGATATTCACTTTGGTATTGATGGACATTGGGTGCGTTTAGCATCTATTGATGAAGTTGATGACATTCCACCTCACGGCAATAATAGCCCAGAAAATGATTTTACTATTCAAGTGACGGACGGTGTTTTTAGAAATTTCGTCATGCCTGATTCTTCTGCCTTTATTTATAAATGGGAATCAGGGTTCTAGGGGCTATAACTTAGAAAATAGGTTATATGTTCTTATGCCTCATGAGATTATAATAGGGGTCTGTTTTCCAACAATCGAAACGGACTCCTCATGGCGCAATCACAACCTCTAGCAGAACAATTAAGACCCGAATCATTGGATGACTTTGTCGGACAATCGCACTTAGTAGGCGAAGGTAAACCTCTACGCATTGCGATTGAAAATAATCGTGTGCCGTCCATGATTTTATGGGGTCCTCCTGGTGTAGGTAAAACCACTATCGCGCAGATTGTCGCTCATCATACCAATCGACCCTATGTTGCATTGTCGGCTGTCTCTGCGGGCAAGGCAGATATTCGGCGTGTAGTCGAAGAAGCAGGCGCAACCGCACAACGCACTCTATTTGATGAGCCTGCGCCTGAGGGGGTCGTTTTATTCCTCGATGAAATTCACCGTTTTAACAAAGCCCAACAAGACTTTCTATTGCCGTATGTTGAAGATGGCACAATCACGCTCATTGGCGCTACCACGGAAAACCCGAGTTTTGAAGTTATCAGCGCCTTATTATCGCGGATGCAGGTCTTCATTTTGAATGCGCTAACACCTGATGAAGTGCAAGAGATTGTGGCGCGTGGCGCGGCCTATTTAGGGGTTGAGATTGATGCGGACGGGGTCGATTTTTTGGCGAATTATGCCAATGGTGATGCGCGTGCCGCCTTGAATTTACTCAATAATGCTGTCAGTTTATATGGCGATACAATCAGTGTCACGCAGTTAAAAGACACCTTACAGTCCAAGCACATTCGCTACGATAAAACAGGTGAAGAACACTACAATACGATTAGTGCCTTCATCAAGAGTATGCGCGCGAGTGATGTGGATGCTGCATTGTATTATCTGGCACGGATGATTGATGCTGGCGAAGACCCGAAATTCATTGCACGTCGGATGGTGATTTTTGCCAGTGAAGACGTGGGCATGGCACTCCCAACGGCTTTAGTGGTTGCGAATGCTGTCTTTCGCGCAGTTGAGACAATTGGTTTGCCTGAAGCACAAATTAACCTCGCTCATGGTGTCGCGTATCTGGCAAGTGCGCCGAAAAGCCGAGCATCTTATCAAGCCTTTTTCAGTGCGCTAGAAGATGTCAATAAACACGGGAATTTAGACGTGCCAATGCACCTACGAAATGCCCCTACCAAATTCATGAAAGATATTGGTTATGGCAAACGCACTCAGGAAAGTAATTTGCCAGAAAAATTAGCTAACAAACGTTATTATTCTCAAGATTAATTCGCATAGTCAAGTGTGCATCGTCATTGCACTCTAGGAGGATGATTACTATGGAAGAGAACGACTTACATCAGCAAATTGACGATTTGGAAGAAGAAATAGTAGAAGATAAGCAAATCATACAGACGCTCATTGAGGATATTAAAGCACTCAATAGTCTGGTGAGTCCTGAAGCACAAGATTTGGTTGAGAATTTACGCCCAATTGTTGTAACAGATGATGTCTATGACGAATTGGCTGAGGATGAGACTTTTGCAGATAGATTAGCAGATAATATTGCCAAACATGCAGGGAGTTGGACATTCATTATCGGTTTTGGCTTATTTATGCTGGTATGGATTGGATTTAATGCCTACTTAGCGGAGCAAGCCTTTGACCCTTATCCCTTCATTTTGCTCAATCTTGGGCTGAGTACATTAGCAGCGTTACAAGCCCCTGTTATCTTGATGAGCCAAAATCGTCAGACAGAGAAAGATAGGGCAGTCGCACAAAATGATTATCAAGTGAATCTTAAGACTGAACTTGAAATTGCCGATTTGCACCGTAAATTAGATGCAATGGGTGCCACACTTCAATTACAACATAAACTGATTGATTATTTGGTGACAACGCATCAACAGAATACGAAGGCAAATCGGACTACTTCAAGTGATAGCTAAGAGGTCTTGAGCTGATAAATTCTATCGGGTTAGCTTGCAACTGCAACAGCCATCATGTCATATTTGGCTAAAGTTTTGGTTAATTCAAGACGTGTTACGGGTTTTGCAAGATAATCATCAAAACCAGCATCTAAAATGCGTTCACGATCTCCAAACATCGAATTTGCTGTCAGAGCAATGATAGGAATATGGTTGAAGCGACTATCAGCGCGTAATTGTTCTTGCACTTTAAAACCATCAAAGTCAGGTAAGTTAATGTCTAACAGGATGAGGTCTGGCATTAGCTCTCGTGCTTCTTTTAAACCATCCAAGCCAGTCATTGCACCGAAAACGATATGCTGATGTTTGAGCATCTTTTGAACAAGGCGAAAATTTAATGGATTGTCTTCAATGTATAAGATGTTCACTTCATCTCCTAATTTCTTTATTTATTGCCAACTCTTTCGTAATTATTCTAAATATAACATACTATTTCGGTTTTGCAACCTAGCCACCTGGCTAATTCGTTATTTCTGCGGTTTTATTCGTTATTAAAATAAATTTAAATGGTGTAAATGAATCAAATAATGAACACTTTCGCAGTACACTACGTATAGATATATAGTGTCATCTCAAAAATTAACATTACAAGAAAGGTTTTTTATGATTAGTCCAGATTTGGCAAAGAGTATATTAGCGGAAGCCCTCAAAACTGGTGCTGACCTTGCTGAAATTTATATCGAGGATCGAACATTATTACGGTTAGGCTTAGATGATTCTCGACTTGAACAGGCAATTCGTGGCTCAGATAGAGGAGCAGGGGTACGCGTATTCTTTGATAATCTTGTTACTTACGCCTATACAGATAAACTTACAGAAGAAAGTTTGCTCGAAGTCGCACGTGCCGCCGCAGCAGCAGGTAAAAATAGTGTAACTCCTCAAATGATTGACCTCACTGAACGTAAAAGTCCATTGCAATTCAATATTGAAAAACCCTTTGATAGCATGTCCATTAATGAAAAAGCATCGATTCTACATGAAATAAACGACAAAGGGCGTGCGTACAGCCCACTGATTAAGCAAGTCATCGCAAACTATACTGAGACAAGTCGCAAAGTGTGGATTTATAACAGCGATGGGGTTCAAGCACAGGATGATCGTAATTTTGTCGAACTTATGATGGCTGTGTTTGCTGAACGCGACGGTAATTTGCAAAATTCTTTTGAAGGCTTTGGCGGACAAACTGGTTTGGAATTGCTCGATAAGAATGATCCAATCGCTAAAATCAGTGAAGTCGCTGAATCAGCAGTGAGAATGTTAGATGCGCGTCCATGCCCAGCAGGGGAAATGACGGTGGTCTTACCGAATGGCTGGGGTGGGGTATTATTTCACGAAGCCTGTGGACACCAAATGGAAGCAGATTTCGTGACCAAAGGTGGGTCAGCCTATAGCGGTAAAGTCGGTGAAATGGTCGCATCACCTATCATTAGCGCAGTAGATGATGGCACAATTGCAGGCAGACGTGGCTCTATTCGTTTTGATGACGAAGGCACACCCTCACAAAGAACTGTCCTCATTGAAAAAGGTATCCTTAAAGAATATATGTGGGATTTAACCGAAGCCCGTCGGGTAGGTCGTGAAGCATCGACAGGTAATGGGCGACGTGAAAGTTTCCGTCATATGCCAATGCCCCGTATGACCAACACTTTTATTGATAACGGTGAACATGACCCTCAAGAGATAATTGCCAATACCAAACATGGAATTTTCATCAAGAGTATGTCAGGTGGGCAAGCTGATATTGCCAAAGGTGACTTTGTATTTAACGCGAAAGAAGCCTTTCTTATTGAAGATGGCAAGCTAACCGCGCCTCTAAAAGGGGCAACTGTCGCTGGCAATGGTCCTGAAGTGCTGAAACAAATTGATATGGTTGGTAATGACCTCGCATTAGACCCCGGCATTGGTATGTGTGGTAAAGGACAATCCGCCCGTGTGAGCGTGGGTCAGCCGACAGTCCGCTTACCTAAAGTGATGGTCGCTGGCACGGATTAGAGTTTAACTATTCACACAATCACTATTAAAAGGATATAAAATGACAGATTATCTAAAATTAGCACAATCCGTCGTAGAAAAAGCTACCTCTGATGGCTTAGAAGTAGAAGTCATTATCACCGATAGTAAAGATACGAATATCCTCGTGAGTCAGGGCGAAGTTGAGCAACTATCACAATCTGGGTCAGGAGGTATGGGTGTTCGAGTGATAGATGGGGGCAAAGTCGGCTATTCTTATACATCGGATTTGTCTGATGAAAGTGTAGAAAAGACATGGCGCACAGCAATTGAATTGTGCCAAGTAGCGACTGCTGATGAGTATCGAAAATTACCTGAATTACAGACAATTCCTGATGAAGATTTAGGTATTTGGGATGAAAATTTAGAGACAATTTCGGTTGAGGAAAAAATTGACCTCGCACTCAAGCTGGAGCAAGCGGCACTTGAATATGATGAGAAGATTGTCTTAACGAATCGGACTACTTATCTCGATTCCACGAATTACACCTATCTCGCCAATTCTAAGGGCTTTGCTGATTATTACGGACGCACAACGATAGCGTGTTTTCTTGTAGCCATTGCTCGTGATGAAAATGGCATGGTGAATGCAATTGACTTAGGTGCGTCCAATTATTTTGCCGACCTTGACCCTGTTGCTGTCGGTGAAAAGGCTGCGAAAAAAGCTCTGAGTTTGCTGGGCGGTGAACCCGTCCCGACGCAAAAAGGCACAGTCGTGCTAGACCACGTTGTAGGCGCACAGATTTTAGCTGTCTTATCGCAAGCATTATCCGCCTCTAGTTGGCAACGTAATCGCTCATTCTTGATGGGCAAGATGAATCAAGAAGTCGGTAGTAGCATGGTTACCCTCATGGATAATGGTCGCCTCAAGGGTGGTATGGCATCTGCGCCCTTTGATGCAGAAGGTGTACCTACAAAAGCAACACGCTTAATTGACGAAGGTGTCCTACAAAATCTGATGTACGACAGCTACACAGCCGCCAAAGAAGGCACAATCTCTACAGGCAATGCCACTCGACAAGGTCACCAAGGCTTGCCCTCACTAGGTGCAAGTAATTTTTACATGCAAGCTGGCAATAAATCCCCTGAAGAGATTATTAAAGGGGTGGATAAAGGGTTATACGTCTTGAGTGTCATGCAGACAGGTGGGGTAGATGCCGTAACTGGCGAATGTTCAATGTCTGCTAACGGCCTATGGATAGAAAACGGCGCAATTCAGCAATCTGTTGGTGGCGTAACAATTGCCACTACACTAGATGAACTTCTACAAAATATCAGTGATGTTGGTAATGATTTACGACAAATGCCATTCTTCAGTACAATTGGTGTCCCAACTTTACGGGTTGATAATGTGACAATTGGCGGTATTGAGGCGTAAAATAATGCCAAGCTAGGATAGCTATCTTCCCATGAAACGCCTCTAAAAGCTGGAAAAATCGCTAATGAAGTAAAAATTAAAGGGTAAAAGGTAAATTGTGTTGCTAGACTTTAACTTTTACCTTTTTTATTTCACCTTAACACGTCGTCTATATTGGGCTGGATGCAACAATTTAAACAAATCTCGGACTAAAATGTATTAGCTATAGGATACTATACCCCTATAAATACATTTATCCCTCAGATTAATTTCCCACTAAATCTTCATAATTGTTAGCAAGTGCATAATAATTCTTTAAAGTTTTTTAGAGGTCATGAAGCGGATAATTTGGCTACTTTGTAGAGGAACGAACATAGTTATTTGGTGAATTGTGCTAAATTTCACCATGAATTTCTTGACATTAAATTAATATTGGGCTAATGTTTATGTATCGGTGGGAACGCTCCCATAAGTGTGTGGTAAAAAAATCTCTTTTTTTATTAGGTTATGGGAACGCTCCCATAAATTTTTGAAAGTATTTTGATGAGTTTAGAAGACATAGCCCGTTTAGCAGGGGTATCCAAGTCAACTGTGTCGCGTGTCATCAATAATGATGCCCGTGTGCGTGATACAACTAGGACGAAAGTGCAGGCTGTCATTGATGCTCAAGGCTATATGCCTAACTTGAATGCACGCGCTCTAGTTACAAATCGTACACAGACCATTGCCGTGGTTATCTCTAACAACATAAGCATGTTTTTTGACACATCACAATACTTTCCTAGTATCCTACGGGGAATTTCAGAAGCCTCTGTACAGCGTGACTATGCTATGTTGCTCATGCTTGGTACGCATAACGAAGACGATGTTCGCTTTACACGTCGGATTATCCGTAACCAAATGTTAGATGGTGTTGTGTTAGTTTCCCCAGCTATTGGACATCCTATCATTCAGGAGATGTTGGATACCGATACAACTTTTGTATCTGCGGATCGCATTGATGTTGACAATGATAATGTCAATTATATCACCGTCGAGAATGTAGAATCTACTCGTACTGCTATTAATCACCTCATTAAACTAGGTCGTCGTCGCATTTTGATGATAGCAGGTGACAAAGAAATCATTGATACGCATGACCGTGTTCTAGGATACAAACTTGCACTAAGTGATGCAGGTATTTCGTTCGACCCTAACCTTCTTGTCATTGATAAATACAACACACGCGCTGGTTATGAAGCAGTTAATCGTTTGCTTGATGCCAAAGTTGCTTTTGATGGTGTATTTGCTAGCCAAGAAAATATAGCTGTAGGAGCGATGAGTGCCTTATCTGATAGAGGTATCCAAATTCCGCAGGATGTATCGTTGGTCGCATTTGATGACCTCGTCGAAGGTACAGAAGCGAAAATTGGCATTAGCACTATGCGCCAACCTGTAGTCGAGAAGGGTAGGCAATTATGCCATACTCTGATTGACTTGATAGAAGGTAAAGTTTCTGCACCTATTCGCAAGGCTTTACCAACACAACTCGTTATACGCGAAAGTTGCGGCGGTAAGGAAAATTAGTTTACTAACTACTAGCGTTAAGAAATAACTTGCTGTATAATATTTTTGTCTAGCAAAGTAAATTTACTTTACTAACGCTATCTAGTTAAAATTTTTATCTATTTATATAAGGAGCTACAAAATGAAGAAACTTTCTGTTCTTGCGATGCTGTTACTGCTGATTATTATCAGTGTTTCACCAGCAGTCGCCCAAGACCGTACCGTTGTAACATGGTTCGTTGGTCTTGGTACAGGTTCAAATGAAGAACAAATCGAAGCACAAAATCAAGTCGTTGAAGATTTCAATAACTCACAAGATGAAATTGAACTCGTCATCAATATTGCAGCAAGCAATGAAACCGCACGCGATACACTCAGCACCCTCGTTGCCGCTGGTAGCGCACCAGATATTATTGGTCCAGTAGGTGTTGGTGGTTCAAATGCTTTTGCTGATTTATGGGCAGACTTAACACCGCTCATTGAATCAAGTGATTATGATTTGAGTGCATTTGACCCTGCATTAGTTGACCTTTACCGTGATGGTGATGAATTACTCGGTATTCCATTTGCTGTATTCCCATCTGTAACTTACTTCAACCGTAGCCTTTTTGACGAAGCAGGCGCAAACTATCCACCAACCGAATTTGGTGAAATGTATGTTATGCCAGATGGCACAGAAGTTGAATGGAACTACGATACAATCCGCGAACTCGGCATGTTCATGACCGTTGATGTTAATGGTAATGATGCAACAATGGAAGAATTTGACCCGAATAACATCGTTCAATTTGGTTTGAACTTCCAATGGGCACGTATGCGTCTCATATTGACCGATCTTCAACCAGAAGATGCTTATGATGAAGAAACCAATACCTATACCATTCCTGAATCATGGCGTACAGCTACCGAATGGATTCAAGCAGCTGTTTGGGAAGATAACTTCATTCCGAATACAACCTATGATGGTAGTGAATTACTGAACAGTGGTAACGCATTCTCATCTGGCAACCTCGCTATGGCGATTGCACCACTCTGGTACACATGCTGCTTAGATTCTAGTGTTGGTAGCTTTGAATGGGACTTCGGTGTTGTACCTCGTTCACTCGATGGTGAGTATCATGTAGCAACCGATGCTGATACCTTCCGCTTGACAAGAGACTCAGAGAATCCAGAAGCTGCATTCACCGTACTAAGTTACTTACTGGACGAAGCTGTACCTGCTTTGACCCCATTCTACGGTGCATTCCCAGCACGTCCTGAATACCAACAAGAATTCCTTGATGGTCTGGTAGAACGTTATCCTTGGGATATCGCCTTGAATATTCCAACAGATAGCCTTGCTTATAACAATCCAGGTAACCAACATCACGAAGCATACTCACCAAATTGGCAACAGGTTGACGATACAATTTTCGCCTTCCAAACCTTGCTCTTCGGCGAAACAGGTGGTGACCTCGATGTTCAAGCGGAACTTGATGCGCTAGAAGTAGAAATTAACGAAATCATCAGCAACTAAATGATGATGCGTTGAGTAATGAAAAGGGGACAGTATATTCTGTCCCCTTTGTATAATAGTTCACACAAGTTTATGATTAAGCTAAAAACGTTTTTTTAAAGAAAAGTTACTTCTATCTCGCACTGACAGTCGTCTCGAACATCAAATAGAGAGTTGTGGATAGAGTACCTAGAATAAACTGTCAGGCAAAGTTAAGGTTAAAGGACTTTTTATGGCTAGCAGTCAAGTTGTAGGAATGCAAGACTCTGCTGAGAAAAGAAGAAATGAAGCGCAGGGACTTGAAAGACAACAAAAGAAATGGGGATTAATTTTTTTATCTCCTTGGATTATCGGTTTCACTGTCTTTACCGCCGTGCCTATTCTAATTTCTCTATATTGGACGTTTACCGATTTTTCACTCGGTTCAGGTGAACCACCTCAATGGATTGGTTTGGCAAATTGGCAACGTCTATTTAGAGACTCCGATACACTTCTCTCACTCTCAGTAACACTTCGCTTCGCACTGATTGCTTTACCGATTGGGATATTATTACCACTGGGTATGGCGGCACTCTTGAATGCGAAGTATTTATGGGGTAAAGCTGTTTGGCGCACCTTATTTTATATGCCTTACATGGTACCAGCAGTATCTGGTATTTTCATTTGGCAAGCTTTCCTCAATGGTCAAACAGGTTGGCTGAATCGTATGTTACGCATTTTAGGTTTTGAAAGTGAGTTTTTCAAACCCGTGTTGCAACTATTCGGTTTTGAAAATTTGCCGAATTGGTTGCAAGATGAACGGACTCTTTTGCTAGGCTTTTTGCTCATCGGTGTCTGGGGTGCAGGTAATGCGATGCTCACGATGCTCGCCTCTATGCAAGGTGTACCACAAGAATTATATGAAGCCGCCGACGTTGATGGGGCAAGCGCTTGGATGAAATTCAGCCGTATTACCATTCCAATGATTTCACCTGTTATTTTCTACAATCTCGTATTGACTGTAATTGGTCTGATGCAATATTTTGCTGTGCCATATATTGTCACTCGCGGTGTACCAACAGATGCCGCATACTTTTATAACATTCATTTTTATAAGACCGCATTTACCTTCTTTGATATGGGTTATGGTGCAACATTAGCGTGGTTTATCTTCATTATCTCGTTGTTCTTCACCATTCTATTGTTTTCAACATCTGGTAAATGGGTATTCTACGCAGGGGGTGATTAATCATGGCAGAGACAACAATGAAACCGAAAAATATCAATACTGCCCCTGGTTATAGTGTGGAACTCCGTAAACTATGGGTTTATGGTATGGTTTTCATGCTGGCGTTCACCTGCACAATCGTTTATCTATTGCCGTTTGGTAATATGGCATTGCTTTCAGTCAAAGATAGTGACCAACAAGTTGCAAGTGCTACTGGTTCAGTTTTGCCGCTGGATGCGATTACGTTTGAATATGAAGGCGAAGAATATGATGTCTACAATGTGCCTCTCATAGAAGGTGAGCCAACGGTAGAAATGGCACTTGTTCAAAGAGGACGTAGTACCAGCCAATTTGTGGATATTAATAATCCTGAACAAGCCTTAATTGAATGGGAAGGCAATTGGCGTGGATTAGCGCCTGTCACAGTTATTAACCCGAAATGGGATAATTATGTAGAAGCATGGAACGGCATCAATTTTCCAAAAGTCTTCGGCAATACGCTTTATATCGCGCTAGTCGGGATGATTGGTACGATTATTTCGAGCTTGTTAGTCGGATATGCGTTTGCACGATTCCCCATTCCCGGTAAAAATATTCTGTTTATTATTCTGATTGGCACGATTATTCTGCCACCACAAGTCACCTTGATACCGACTTTTGCGTTCTTTAATTGGTTGACCAATAGCCTTGAAAGTGCCTTAACGAGCATGGGATTACCAAGTGCGGTTTTTAACCCCTTGGTTGCAATCATCGCATGGTTGCCTTTGACCTTGCCGCACTTTTTCTCGAATGCTTATAATGTCTTTTTATTCCGTCAATATTTCATGACCCTACCGAAAGAACTTGACGAAGCCGCGATGATTGATGGAGCAGGTCCACTACGCATTTTGTGGCAAATTATTATTCCACTGTCTTGGCCTGTGATTATCGCAGTTGGGTTGTTCCACTTCATCTTTGCTTGGAATGACTATTTCGCACCACTTATTTACCTTCTTGATAAGCGTGAGTTATTGCCGATTTCTGTTGCCGTTCAGGTATTCAATTTCCAATATGGCTCGCGTCCTGAATTGGTACAGGCAACCTCTCTCATGGCAATGGTTCTGCCCATCCTTATTTTCTTCTTCTCACAGAAGATATTCATGAAGGGTGTTATTCTCACAGGAGTGGATAAGTAAAAAATCAAGAGCAGTGCAAAAGTTAAACCTCTTGCACTGCTTTCACTCAAATAGTGCCTGTAATTAGATAAATATGTAACGGATTGACCGCTTTTGCGGTCAGGTCTAAGATACATCTATCTTAAAAAGGATTTAAAAGATTATGTTATTAATAAGAAAACAGCATTCTATATTGTTCCTAATTTCTTTTGCTCTCATTCTTTTCATTAGCATTGTATACATCACACAAGTTGTTGCTCAAGATGATGCTATTGTTGTCAGTGTGGATGCTTCTCAAGAACTCAATGAAATTAACCCTTATGTCATGAGTGTCAACCATAGCCCTGATGGCACGTCGTTAGATGTTGCGGATGAGGCGGCGGCGATTAATCTGGGTTTTGTACGTTTCCCACATGGTAACTGGGGCGATTTAAATGATATAACGGACTTCCAGATTGATTTATATATGGCACAAATCCGTAATTGGGGCGCAACGCCGAGTATTAATGTTCGTCTGCTTAATGGTGATGCAGAAACAGCCGCTAATCTTGTACGTTACACCAACATCGAAAATGATTATGATGTCCGCTATTGGTATATTGGCAATGAGCCAACCCTTTATGATGATTACACTGTGGAACGATACAATGAAGAATGGCGTGAATTTGCGCTTGCCATGCTGGAAGTTGACCCTGACATTATCTTAATAGGTCCTGAATTACATCAATTTCCTGATACAACCGAGCTTACAGACTTTAATTACCAATATAAAGATGTATGGTTACGTGAATTTTTGATTGCAAACGGTGATTTGGTGGATATTATTGCAGTCCATCGTTATCCATTCCCATTGACGATGACAGATGCCACCACGATTCCGCAAATGCGTGAAAATGTACCACGCTGGGCGACTGTTGTTCAAAATATGCGTGAAGTCATTGATGAAACACTCGGCGAAGATAGACCGATTGGTATTACTGAGGTTAATTCACACTATAGCAATAGTGGCGGTGGCATCGCAACGCCTGACAGTTATTACAACGCTGTCTGGTATAGTGGCGTGCTGACAACCCTCATTCACGAAGAAGTTGATATTGTGAGTTATTTCCAGCTTTATAGTGTTGGTGGTGGTGGACAATTTGGTATCTTAGACCGCTACGAACCTCGCCCTACATACTATACATTTGTCATTTATAGCGAGATGGGCAATGTCCGTTTGCAATCCGACTCGTCAGACCAGTATGTGACAGCCTTAGCGACAAGTCGTGAGGATGGCACAACGACACTCATTATCACGAATTTGTACGAAGAAGATCGTGAAATTACGCTTGATTTGCAAGGTCTTGATGATGCTTCGGTTCAAGAGATGCGCTTACTCTCGCCAGACGTTACAGCAGAAACTGTGTCAGTTGATGATTATCTCAGCGATGATACCTTAGATATGCCAGCACAATCCGTTATTTTGCTCGTTTTTGACTAAGGCTAACGAGTTTATGACGCGAGAAAATATACGCAATATTGTTCTCTTATGGCTAGCATGGAGTGTGATTATCATTGGATATATGCACTTTGCTAGCTATCGATACTCACCTGAACGTCCTGATGATGCGCTGGTATGGACTGCAGGAGAAACAGGTCCTCGTAGTCGTAATAATCAACCCTTCCTGCGTGACCCATTTTTTAATGAGTTAGTAGCGTGGGATAGTGAGTATTATCTTTCGATTGCGGAAGTTGGGTATGATAATCCTGAAATTCGTCTCGACCCTAGCACTAGTGTGGCTGAGGCGAATGGTGAATCATATAATTTAAGTTATGCGTTTTTCCCATTGTACCCTTATCTAATGCGCGTCCTTCGCTTGCCCTTTACCTTGTTTGGGCTTAGTGGAATTGCGGCATCAACTGCCGCAGGTGTGCTAATTTCCTTGCTCGGGACATTGGCGGGTATGGTTGCACTTTACGATATTGTACGTGATGAGCTAGGCGATGAAGGGGGAATGCGAACTATCTATATGATGCTCATTTTCCCGTCGTCACTGTTTTTTGCGGTAGTTTATACAGAAGGTTTATTCGTTGGATTGGCATTCTCTAGCCTTGCGTTGATGCGACGCAAACATCTGATTGCGGCTGCAGTTTTAGCCGCATTTGCTACATGGACTCGTGCAATTGGTGCAACCTTGCTTGCACCGTTGGTCTTATCTTGGATGCTTGAATATTACCAATCTGATGATAAAAAATCTTTACTACAAATTGCACCATTGATGCTATTACCCGTATTGGCTTACGGTATCTGGCGTTGGTTCTATGGTGTTCCATTTGAATTTGTTGAATCGAATTTTTTCGGCAATAGCTTGCTGGATTTAGAACTAACACAAAACGCTTGGAATTTACTCTTAGAACGCGCTGAAACTTTTCGTGAAACACAGGTCATCGTTTTCTTGGGCGTGGGGTCAATTATCTTAGCGGTTTTGAGTTGTTTGCTCACGGCAAGAAAATATCCACGTTTGGCATTATTCGGATTTTTTGCGCTTCTTATCCCCTTAACAGGCGGTTGGACAGGGACACAAAGTGCCTTTCGTTATGTATTGGCAATACCGACTTTGTGGGTGATGCTGGGGCAATGGGCGAAGAATCCTATCTTTGAGCGTGCATGGATTTTGTTCAGCATTCTATTATTAGGGATGCAAGCATTTTTATTTAGTTTTGATTTTTGGGTGGCTTGAGCCACTTTCTTGGAGGATTACATTATGGCATTTCCGAAAAATTTTGTGTGGGGGACTGCAACTTCTAGTTATCAGATAGAGGGTGGCGGTTTAGACTATGGACGTGGTGTATCTATTTGGGATACATTCTCAAAAACAGAGGGCAAAGTCCATAATGGCGATACAGGAGATGTCGCTTGTGATCACATTCACCGCTATCCTGAAGATGTCCAATTGATGAAGAATTTAGGGATAGATGCCTACCGCTTTAGTGTTTCATGGGGGCGTATTCTGCCATCGGGAACTGGAGTCATTAATGAACATGGCTTAGATTTTTACAGTCGCCTCATTGATGAATTACTGACAGAAGATATTACACCTCACTTGACCTTATACCATTGGGATTTGCCACAAGCTTTACAAGATAAGGGCGGTTGGGAAAATCCTGACAGTGTGAAATGGTTTGCCGATTACACACGCATTATCAGTGATTGTTTTGGTGACCGTGTTAAAAATTGGATAACCCATAATGAACCGTTTGTGGTTTCTATGTTAGGCAATTTAATGGGGATTCATGCGCCGGGCAAGCAAGACCCCGTAGCGGCGTACACGGTTGCCCATCATGTATTGATTTCTCATGGTGAAGCTGTGCCAATTATTCGCGCTCATAGCGAAGGGGCAGAGGTTGGCATAACCCTAGACCAAGGCTATAGTATGCCACTTACCGATAGCTGGGATGACCGTCAAGCGGCACGACGGTTTGCAAATTTCCATAATGATTGGTTCTTAGAACCCGTTTTTCGCGGGACATATCCTGCTGATATGGTTGAATTGCTAGAGCCACACGGGATTTTCAAAAATATTGACCTGAGCGACATCAAAAAAGCACAAGTTCCTACCGATTTCTTAGGGATTAATTACTATACTCGTAACGTTGTTTCGCATGACCCTGATGAACCCTTTATGCAAACCAAGCATCATCGCCTTGAAGATGTCCCACGTACCGACTTTGATTGGGAGGTCTATCCTGATGGCTTGTTCCAAACATTGATGTATCTGCACAATGCTTATTATCCTGCAAAAATTTATATCACTGAAAATGGGGCTTCGTATGATGACCCTGAGCCTGAAAATGGTTTAGTTAATGACCCTAAACGCAAAGCCTATTTTGAGAGCCACATTGATGCAGTAGAACGCGCTATTGAAGCAGGCGCATCGGTTGCAGGGTATTTCGCGTGGAGTTTGCTCGATAATTTTGAATGGGCAGAAGGCTATAATCGTCGCTTTGGTTTAGTTCATGTTGATTTCGATACACAGGAGCGTACTCCAAAAGCTAGTGCGAATTATTATCGTGACCGCATCAAACAAGAGCGCGAAAAGGCAGTCTAGTTAATAGTGTAATTTACAGAAGTGCTGAAAAACTCAGCACTTTTTTGATTCAAACACCATGAAATTGTGATACGTATTCTGCGGCAGGACTCCATGCAAACCACGTTGGGAAAGCATCTTGCCAAGTAGGAATAGCATCAATGACGATGTCTTCTGTTTCAATTGCGTGATGATAATTACATCTGCCTAACCATACCTTAAAAAATTGCTTTAAATTGGCGGTGACGATAACTTGTATTTCAAAACCGGGGTCGGTAACGCAAATGACATTATCGTCTTTGCTGAGTACCAACCAATAAGTATCTGACTTTGGACTATGAAAGTTAAATTGGATTGTGATGCGTTCTTCTGGCAAGCTGTCTTGATGCACTCGGCTCCGCATCCACCACATCAATAATAACGGGTCGAGTTGTTCTTCTGTTGGGTTATCAAATGACCATTTTGTTCCCCAAACAAGCAAAGAACTGATAATAGGTTGCAAGTCTTTACCTGCTTCGGTGAGACGATACTCTGTTGTATGCTTGCTTGCATCGCCATTATGCTGTTTTTCGATAATGCCTGTTTCTTGTAAATGTTGCAGACGCTTCGATAATAAGGCGCGCGATAAACCAGGTAGTCCACGATGCAAATGATTAAAATACTTTGTACCTGTGAGCATGTCGCGGATGATAAGTAGTGTCCATCTGTCGCCTAATATGTCGAGTGCTTGTGCAATGGGACAATATTGCCCATATTTCGCCATACATCCCTCCTCCAAATATAGCCACCAGTTCATTTTCTGTACTAGCTCTGATTTTGCAGTATATCATAAGATATTTTCGGAGATTATCAGAAAGGATATGAAGAATGCAAGATAATGAACGAGGACAAGTGACCCAAACGGCTGCACAAATTTATGACGAATTTTTTGTTCCAGCACTGTTCCAAGAATGGACAGCGCATATTGCTGATAGGGCGCAAATAAAAGCGGGGCAGACCGTTCTTGATGTTGCTTGTGGCACAGGGGTACTCGCGCGAAAAGTTGCTAAATACGTTGGTGTGAATGGGACGGTAATAGGCTTAGATGTCAATGACGGTATGTTAGATGTAGCGCGTCAGAAAGCACCACACATTAGATGGCAACACGGTATAGCAGAGGATTTGCCTTTCGATAATAACTATTTTGATGCTGTTGTGAGCCAATTCGGCTTAATGTTCTTTGAAAATCGGCAAAAAGCCATCAGTGAAATGTTGCGTGTTCTACGTTCAAATCAACGATTGGTGATAGCTGTTTGGGGAGAATTGGAAGAAACAACAGGTTACTCAGCAATGGTTCAATTGTTGTTGCGTTTATTCGGTGAAGATGCGGCGAATGGACTACGTGCGCCCTATACCTTGGGAAATCTACAAACTTTACAGACATTATTTGATGGGCTAGATGTCGATTATGAGATTGAAACACTGGTCGGCAAAGCAAAATTTCCATCCATTGCTGACTGGATGTTCACGGATATTAAAGGCTGGGTATTAGCTGATTCAATTAGTGACGAACAATACCAGATTTTGTTAAACGAAGCAGAAAAAGAATTACAGTCATTTACGCTTGAGGATGGGCGTGTGGAATTTGATGCGCCAGCGCATATTATCACTATTGTTAAGTGATACCAATAAATATTGACCTTTATTGACCCTTTGTGGTATAATATGACTATCGCGAATGAATGCGATGGGATGGTCGTATTTAGAGTTATGGGCAATTTTTCGTGACGGTGGATTGCTCATAATCAGCTATCTTATGCTTACTGTCCTATCGCATTTTTGCTGTTAACTCTCACACGTTAGCTAATACTTCCTCAAAGAATCGTAAGGCTTGCTCTTGCGCCCAATTACGATAATTGAAAGGGCTGTTGCCTTCGACAAATCCAACATGCCCACCATGTTTTGTAAACGCTGGGTATAAGTAAGGATTTTCGGCAATCAGGTCATAGGGAATATCATTGTTGAAGAAAGGGTCATCCTCGGCGCGTAATAATAAGGTCGGACGACGAATATCACCAAGAAAGTTAATAGAATTAGATTGTGAATAGTAATCGTGAGCATCTGCAAACCCATGTAAGGGGGCAGTAATTGCATCGTCAAATTCACGCAATGTCTTTGCTTTTAATGCGCGGTAAGGGTCGGCTTTCGTAGCATAGAGGTCATGAGCTTTCAAGCGGACTTTAGCTTGTAAACTTCTAAGTAGATGCCCACCATATAATTTACCGATAGGGTCGTCACTGATTTTCTGAGTGCCAGTAGCAACAAATGGGGGCGAGACTGCAACTCCTGCAACAACTCGGCTTGAGAGCGTATCCCCACATTCTCCAAAATATTTGAGCAACATATTCGCTCCTAACGAAACACCCATCATGACCATTGGTGCATCAGGGAAAGTATCGAGCAAGTATTGATGTACAAAACGTACATCATCAGTTGCACCCATATGATAAAAGCGTGCTTGTTTGTTCATTTCTCCACTACAAGAGCGATAATTGATACCAACACAACGAAACCCTGCTTTTGAGGCTGAATTATATAAGTCAATAGCATAACCTCGGCGTGCATCACCTTCTAATCCATGTAAAAAGTACAGAATAGGCGCATCATTCCCTAAATCTTGCCATGAATAGCCTTGTACCTCGGCAAAATCGACATCCAGAAAATCGTCATCAGGGGTGGTAAGACGCACACGACGAAACGGTGGTTCTTCGCTCCATTTACGGAAATATTCGCCTGTAAGGGTCTGAACATTGGCATTACGCATGAGTGGGTGCGGATTGAAAGGCTCTGCTTGGAAGTTGAGGCTCTGCATTGATATACCTAGTCAATTTAATTTTCGGCGGAGCATGTTTCACCCCTATATTATTCTCATAATACTTGATTGCAATACCTTTTGAAAACGGAAAATTGAACTTTTGCGTTGTATGCCTCGTAACTCCAAGTAGACAATCAAATAATAGGAAACTATCTAATGACAACACAAACCCGTATAACACATGATTTAAAAGATTTTACGAGAATTGATATGCGCGGGGCAGGCGATATACATCTAACGCAAGGGCAAGATTTCTCCTTTGCAATCGTCGCTGATGATGAGATACACGATATTATTACCACCGAAATCGTGGACGAAACCCTCATCATTGGCTTTGAAAAATCCCAAACGACCATTCATTCAAGTGGCAAAATCATTTATGAAGTGACGATGCCCTTGATTACAGGTATTCGGATTGCAGGTGGTGGCTCATTGAAATGTGAGCGGATTGGTGGCAAATCATTTGAGCTATATTTGCCGGGTGGTTCAAACGTAGATGTTGGTACGATAGCCGTGATGGATTTTTCACTGCATATTTCAGGTGGTGCGAAAATCTTGACCAAGCAAGTACAAGCAAGTCAGGTAGAGATTGATGCGCCGGGCAGTGTAACGATGACCATTGGCAAGTTAGATGCTGACCACCTCGATATGACAATCAAAGGCACAGCCAATATCGACTTAGCAGGACGAGTTGTATCACAAAATCTCAGTTTATATGGTGTGGGGAATATTAAGGCAAGCGAGCTACAATCCAAGCAAGCGAGTATTCGCTCATCAGGGTTAGCCAACGTGACGGTTCTGGTTCATGATACCTTAGACATTGTCCTCAGCGGGGCAGGGCAAGTACGATATTATGGTAATCCGAATGTCAAAAAACGTATTACTGGGATTGGGCGCGTAAAACACCTTGGTGATGCTCAAATAAGTTATCGTTAATGGTTTGATATGTCCTTACTGGTATAATTAGTATTAAAGTTATAGTTGTGGGGGCTTTATGGGTATTCAGATTGACTGGGATAATGATCAACATTCTATTGTGCGGTTTGTCTATCAGGGCAAATGGACTTGGGAAGAATTTTATTCCAAAATAGATGAAGCGAACCAATTGATGGATACGGTAAGTTATTCTTGTGTCTCAATTATTGATATGCGCGAAAGTAATTTTCTACCTGCTGGGGCGGCTATCCACATTCGGAATGTAATACGTAAATCCATGTCGCACAATAATTCTGGTATATCTGTATTTTTGCAAGCCGATTTAATTGTGCGTGTGATGATTGATGTGCTGAGGCAATCGTACCCTGATATTCTTGAAAACACAGAATGGCTATATGCTAAAACGTTGGAAGAAGCACGGGAAATGGCTGAAGAGCAAGTCAATAAGTTGCATGCGAGTAGTTGATATTATTCTCTTACTTGCCACTGCCAGACTGTGCCATCAAAGCTGAATTTTCCTAAACCGGGAAACGGGAAATGAAAACCATGCACTAGAGCATCTTTCTCAATAGCGCGTTTGAGGATTCTCTCGCGTGATTCAGTTGCTTTCTCAGCATCGACATCCCAATTTGCGCCCCATGTCGGATGTTGTCCTTGTAAAGGATGATCCATCGTATCAATAGGGCAGAGCAAGACTTCGCCATCTGATTCAAACTCTACGGATAAATGATGGAAAGTGTGTCCGGGTGTATGCAAGACACGAACGCCATCGAGAATATCGGCATCGGGCTTAACTAGGTGCAATTGAGGCTTGATGCCTGTTAATTTGCGGTGCATCGGCGAAAAATCGTCTGTTTCTGTAACCCAATAATCCCATTCATCGCGTGCCATGATATAGCTAGCGTTAGGGAATGTTGGTTTACCCGTATCATCAGCAATAGCCGCGATATGGTCAAAATGTCCATGAGATAAGATAACATGGGTGATATCATCAGGCTGAATATTAATGCTTGCTAATCCCTCAAACAAGTAGCCTAATTTCGCTTCTTCATAGCCGCCCATTTCCCCACCAGAACCACAATCAACCAAAATCTTATACTCGCCTGTATCGACTAAGAGGCAACTACAAGGAATAGTCATAGATTGTGCCTTCAGACCATGTTCATCTAAGGCTTGCTGGAGTTCTTCCTTAGTAGCTCCTTTGAAGAAAACCGACGTTGGACCTATCGTAATGTAGCCATCATTGATGACTGTGCAGTTGAAGTTCCCTAGTTTGAATTGATGTATTTCTATCATGATATTCCTTATGTGCTTTGCTCAGATAAAGCGGAATTGTCGATTAAACGGGCGTAATGTTGTGGCTTGCGCTGGTGGAGAAGTGGAAATAACTCCATATATTGCTGCCGTATACTGGGGTCTAGCTCTGCATGGATGACTTCGTCAGTATCGCGTGTTGCTTCAGCTAAAATATTGCCTAGAGGGTCACAAATGAAACTACTGCCATAGAATGTTACATTATTTTCAACGCCCACACGGTTACATGCCCCGATGAAAATCCCATTCGCAACAGCATGAACACGCATAATAGTCTGCCAAGCGTCTTTGCTGTCAAAATCAGGAGCAGTCGGTTCACTACCAATTGCCGTCGGATAATAGATAAGCTCCGCACCATTTAGCGCATAGATACGTGCTAATTCAGGAAACCATTGGTCATAACAGGTTGGCGCGCCAAGTCTTATAGTATCTAATTGATGTACAGGGTATTCGTGATAACCACTAAAATAATCAGTTTCGTGATAACCCTCGCCTGATGGAATGTGGACTTTGCGCGTGTAATGTTTGAGTTGACCATCTCCACCGTAGATAACGGCTGTATCCCAAAGATTATTGCCATCACGCTCGAAAATACTGCCGATAATCGTTACGTCATGTGTTTTAGCTAATTCTAAGCAGAAACGAGCAGTTGCGCCTTCATGCAGGGTTTCCTGCCAGCGAGTGCTTTCAGGGTTATTTCGGATACCTGCAAAGTAGGGCAAAATGCTGAACTCGGGCAAGCAGATTAAGGTCGCGCCTTCTTGAACGGCTTCATTGACCAACTCTCGGTAAAGTTCAATTGTCGTACTTTGCTCACCTGTCCAATGTCCTTGGCAAAGTGCGATATGTGTTTTTTGCATGCGATATACCCAAAAACAAAGTCGAATTAGAGCCTCAAAAGTAGACTCTCAGGCGGATGAATTGCAAAACTTGTTGGATAATAGAACAGTTGCATTATCGATTAATCAGCTTGAAACTCATAATATTTACACTCAAAATTATCATGTTTAACTATATCGCAGTATCGCGGAAAAACAATTTGTTGTCTAAACAATACAATTCCAATACTAGTTTTAGCTCACCTTAAATTCTATCTGGTTTAATAGATGAATAATGAATTTGTATTATAGGAGGGTGAATTGTGAATCAAGACAATCAATCAAAGTATCTAAAATTCGGTGCAATGATTTTAACCTCAATGATTGCAATGTATATTTTGATGTATCTCAATACTTATGCTTTAGAGCATGTCTATTGGAGTGAAACTCGTTTTTACATGACGCTAATTATGGGTGCTGCAATGGCAGTCATCATGTTGAGCTTCATGCGCGATATGTATAAAAATGCGAAAATCAACATGGGGATTTACGTCGGTAGCTTAGTCGTATTTTTACTGGCACTCTTTTTAGTCCGTAGCCAGATAACCGTAGCTGATGCGTCATGGATGCGGGCGATGATTCCTCATCATTCAATTGCGATATTGACCAGCGAGAACGCCAATATTGAAGACCTGCGTGTGCGAGAGTTGGCAGATGATATTATCGAAGCGCAACGTCGTGAAATAATGGAAATGGATTGGCTACTCGAAGATATTGATGAGAATGGGGTAGCTGAAACCCAAGCAGATGCCGATGCACGTCCTGTGCCTGAATTTGAGGTAACACCCGAAAGTCAATCTGACTAAAGTATAGAAATTTATATAGCAAGAGGTCGTTAATTATTGACGACCTTTTTTGTTTATAATAAAACTCACGTTATATTAATTTAGTCAATCATTAAAGTAGGTGGTAATGCGCTTTCAATTTACTTCTATCCTGAAGCAAGTGACATTTTGCCCTATTTGTTTGACAATAGATTTTAAAGTAGCAAGATAGTACAGATGTAAGTAAAGTATCATTAGTACGGCTCAGAGGTTTCTTCAAATATCTTCGTCTTCCAGAAGTGCATTAAGAACAGAGAATAACTCTGGCAACTCATCAGCATTTTTAAATTTTGCAATACGTTGATAAAGATTTGCAGCAGAGGCATGGAATCCCGACGGCATGCCGATTTCATCAAAAGTTTCGACCATTTCTTCCATTTCTCCTGCAAATCGCCAAGCTTTCTGAGTGACACGCCGAATGCGGTCTTGATTTTTCGTGACGAGTGTTTCGTCCTGACGATGCCATTGCCGTTCAAGAACATTCTTCACATCGAGTTTGTGCGCGGCAGCCAATACCAATGCAAGTAATGCGGTACTACCTTTGGTATTAGCTGCATAGACCATTTTGAGAGCCGATGCTTTTCCGACTTCATCAGAAATGATTTCTGTTTCTAGTGCGCCGCCTGTAAATAATTCAGTGATTTCTCTAGCACGTTTGCCGGATAAATAAAGCCATGTGCGCCCTGACTGCCACGCTGGTCCCCCAATGATGCCGCCATCAACAAAATCTATATCGGCGATAGCTAGTTTTTCATTAATACGCAGGGCTTTCTGCGGAGAAATGGCATTGGCATCCACGAATAACCCACTAAATTTTGCATTAACAACCTGCTCTGCGACATCTTCGGCTGCGTGAGGTGGGCACACGCTAAGAATAATGTCAGATTGTTCACATAGTGTCGATAATGTTTTTACATCTGTGAGTTGATGTTCATCGGCGCGACTTTTTGTATCTTCACTGCGTCCTTCAGATGCCCATAAAACAGTGTAACCACTGTCTTTTGCACTGACGGCAACTGAGCTACCCATCGCTCCGGGATGCAAAATACCGATTACTGGTAAATCCATATTGTTACCTAATAAAAATAGTATACGTTGTCTGTAAGAGGATGTCTCAAGCAAAAGAAATATTTCATAGAGTGTATATTGAATTAGGATGAAAAACAAACTACCGTATCATTAAACCTATCCAGTTTGAGTGCGATACATTATTGGATAATTTTCTTGGACTGAATGTGGGTAACGATGACCTAAAAATACTTTAAACAATCTAAGATAAGCCTGATTAACTTCTACTTATTGGAGGTACAGGCATAAGTTTAATAAGGATTGGAAGGCACAATAAATACAAGAACAAGATCTATATTTGGGAACATAAAATGGGTAGTGCTGTTTGTTTTGTCGCTAATAGCTTCAATGAGTTCTTAAATATACTCACTGAAGAAGATGATCCAACATTCTAAGTATTCATCCATATTGAGAAGGGATGAATAAGCGCATCCATCCCCATAAATTTTGTGTTTATAACTCAACTCACCAAATCTTCTAAACGTTCGACCAATCCCTCTAAAACAGCGAATGTCTGCTCGACAGGCTCGGCTTGGGTCATATCGACTCCTGCGAGTTTGAATAAGTCAGGCGCGTATTGTGACCATCCTGCCCCAATGAAGCGTTTATAGTTCTCTGCCGCATTCGGCTGACCGTCTAAGATATTACCAGCTAAAGCATGTGCGGCGCTGAGTCCTACTGAATACTGGAAAGTATAAAATGGCACATACACATGCTGATATTGCATCCAATTCGTTGCGGTGCGTTGTGGGTCATCGGTCATGGTATCGCCATAACCTTCACCATATAAACGGCTGGTAATCTCATTGAGGATTTCGGCATTCAGTGGCTGGTTATTCTCTAAACGCTCGTAACATTCTTTCTCAAAACGGGCTAAGGTTGGCATGACGAAGAAGTACCGATGGAAATTAAACATTGCTTCGTCAATCAGCGCGAGTTGGAAATGTTTATCGTCGGCTTTAGTCTCCATAAGGTAAGCCCGTACCATCGCCTGATGAAAGTTTGAGGCTGTTTCGGCGGCAGATGCCGATGTGCCATCAGCAAAGTAGCCATTGTATACTTCGGGTTGGTGCATATCCATCCAATAGCTGTGCATCGCATGACCTAATTCATGAGCGAGAACACTCATTGATGTCAAACTGCCATCGAAAGTGTTGAAGATGAAAGGGTGGCAATCATAGCTGGCACTGGCAAAAGCCCCTTGCGCGCGACCTTCATTTTGGGCGTAATCTACCCAACGGTCTTCTAAAGCTCCTTTGCGTAAAACCGAAACATAATCATCCCCCATTGGCTCTAAGCCTGTCGAAATAAAGTCAATTGCTTGTTCATAGCTGATATTCGGTGGATTATCAGTGATCGGTGCCCAAATATCATAAGGATGCAGGGTATCAACCTTGAGGGCTTTACGTTTGGCTTCCCAATACCGATGCCAGACAGAGATATTTGCCTCAAAAGTATCGACCAGTGTATGAAATACTTGGGTTGGTAAATTGGATGGTACAAGTTGTGAATCCAAGACAGAGTCATATCCACGAGCGCGCGCCATGAACACCTGTTGCTTCATATTGGTGATGAGGTTGCTGGCGAGAGTATTCTCGACCCCTTTATGCCCATCAGCGAATTTTTCCCACGCATCTTTGCGTAGCACACGGTCAGGATTTTTGATGCCTGTTGGGGGAACAATCGCCTGTGCAACGCGATGCTCTATTCCCTGACTATCTTTTGCCTTAGGAAACTTTAAGTCTGTGTTGACCAATTCACCATAAGTCTGAAATGGACCTGCAAAAACATCTTGCACCATACCGAGTAATCGCTCGACTTCTGGCGATTGTGAATATGGCTTTTGGCGTAATAGGTTATCGAAATAATGTTTATAAATAGCAAGGTCGTCGTTTTCATCTGCCCAAGTCAGCAAAGTCTCCCCAATTTGGAGCATTTCAGGTTCAGCAAAGGCAGTCGTTGCCGCTATTTGACCAAATAAACTTGATAATTGTCCTGCTTTAGATTTTGCTACAGCATCTGAGGTATCTACAGCGTTGGCAAGACCTAAGAAGACGCTCAAACGCCCAGCTCTCCGCAGAAGGGGATAGAGCAGGTTAAAGTAGTCTAAAAGCACTTGGGGTGAGTCACTTAAACGCCCTGAAAATTTTGCCAAACTTGCGACTTTCCCGGCAACAGCATCAAATTCTGCTTGGAAATCGTCCCAACTTTCAAAGACACTCTCTCGATTCCATGTTTGTTCTTTTGGGACATCCGCCCATTTTAATTCAGTCATTTTTCCCTCTTAACTAAAGACACTGTTAGAGACATAGCGCCCCTAAGAAAATAAATTTGATTACAACAATCCCAACGGATTATTGGGGTCTATACCATCTGTAAACGGTTTGTGACGGTCTACGCCTGTAAATTTATAGACTAATCCCAGCCAATTATTGAAAATCGCTTTACCCGTATCGCCCCATGTGTTATCGAGATGAGGCAAAATGGCATCTTCAGGAAATTCAGGAATTGGGTCGCCGTTTTCCTTAGCATGGATAGCTGTCCCCAAATATTTGCTGGCAATAGTCATCGCTTTTTCATTGAGATAATTCTCAGGGAAGGGTGGTTCGTCGCGCTCATCATTTAGATAGCGCAAAATCTCGCGTTTGTATTCTTTGAGCAAGCTATTGATGTCATATTCTGGATGTCCTTGAAAGTATACCACCCGTAGATGGTCTGGGCTGACCGCCATATGCACCCCACCGATTGCGCCTTCAATCAGAATCGGCAAACCTGCTTGTTCAAAATGCTCGCGTGTGATGGCATTATGTCGTGAATGAGGCACATCAAAACGGGTATTGATATTGCGTAGCAGGGGGTGCATCGGTTCGATAACACGGTGATTAAAGACTCCCCATTTTTTCTCAGGCAAGGGCGTGCGGTCTATTTCATAATAAAATTTCATCAACGCATGGGTCGATAAGCAAGAACACAAAACTGACGTCACATTGTCTTTTGCCCACGCCATGACATTGGTTAAGGTTTCCCAAAAAGGTTCTTCATCCAAATGAGGATTCGCGACATTCGCCCCTGTGATAATAATTGCATCTAAGCCCATCGCGCATATTTTTTCAAACGACGTATAATACTCATCTATATAGGCTTGCGTTTCAGGGCTACGGGGCAAACCCGGAACCGTAAAAGGATGCACGAATAATTGTACAATCTGGTTAGAACTCCCAATAAGCCGCATGAATTGCCGTTCAGTAACTTCTAAAGCGGCATCGGGCATCATATTGAGCAAGCCAATGTGCAATTCTCGAATATCTTGTGTTAATGCTTGGTTGAGTTTTAAGACCTCTTGCCCCTCATCGCGTAGTTTATCAAAACTGGGTAAGGGGGAATGGGCAACAATTGGCATAGACTATCCTAACGGTGCTGTGATGGTGAGTTTGTGTGAGATATGTATGAAAGTGGACTATAGCATAGAACGATTTGCATTATCAAGCTGTCTCATGCTATTTTTAGATATTGTTATTATTGCTGTTTCAATTTTTATGAAGCACGAGCTATAAAATGACCAATTCACATTTCGCAGAAGGGAAATGGTATGGCGGAATTAGATAAAGGAACAGGTGGCGCATCTAGCAAACCAAAACCACCTAAAGTCATCAAAGAGGAATTTGTAACACAACAACCGAAAGGCTTTCGTGAGGGTTGGCCCACATGGGCAAAGCAATTACCAAAATTCAAATTCAATGAACCAGACAAAGCATTCCAACTGATAGATCGTCAAGAGATGCGTGCCTTTTTAGAAGCTAAAGGGGCTGATGCAGAGGCAATTCAACGCCTTGAAGATGATATGGATCATCTGGACCATGAGTTGTTACGCTTATTCCGTGACCGTGATTATACAGCGAGTTTACAGCAAAACCGCTATCGTACTTATCAAATTGGCTTCTCTATGTTGGCGGCAGTCGCGACAGTGATAGGAGCATTTCAGGCATTGGCTGTGAATGATAATCCTGATATTTTGCCCTACTTAGCCTTTGGTGAAACAGTCGTAGCATTGTTTACAACTTATCTTGCGACAATTAGCGGTAGCGTTTCACCTTTACCAGCATGGTTGACCAATCGTCGTCATGCAGAATACCTACGACGTGAATACTTCCGCTACTTGATGGATTTAGAACCCTACGACCAATTGTCAGGGACAGACCGAAAACTCCAGTTATCCATCCGTGCGGCGAATATCAATCGTGGTATATACCCTGATAAATCTGCAAATGCGTAATTAAGGAAAGAGGACTATTATGGCTGATTTAAGCCGAAAAGATTTAGAAACACGCTATGAACTCTTTGACCATTTTGCGCTGAATGACCAACGCAGTTTTTACGAGCGTAAAGTTGCCCAGTTTGAAGCATCCTCTATGCAAGTCAATCGTATCCGCGCGACAATTTCATTACTGACGGGTTTTGCAGCGGCAATAGCAGGCTTGATTGGGGGTATCTATTTCACTCAAAGTGGTTCATGCCATGTAAACACAATGCCTGATTTAGTGGGTAACTGTCGTACTTTAGCGATTACAGTTGATGTTGCGATTATTTTATCCGTTGCCTTACCTGCTTTAGGTGGCTTCTTCAATACTTTGGCAGATTTATATCAATGGGATAAGCAAATTACCCTCTATCATTCTGCAAAAGAAAATATCGAAGTCGCTGATGCTTTATCCCCGTTAGATGAAATGCCTGATGACCTATACCGTGCGAGTTTAACAGCTTATTCAGAGGGAACTCTGCAAGTGATGAGTGATGAAACGGCTCAGTGGGGACAATCAATCCGCACGCCGAAGGGTATTCAGGAATTTGTGGAAGATGCGAAACGTCGGACTGCTGAATTGACAGGCACAAGTAGCACGACTGATGATACTCCTACGGATGATGATAGCGCCCTAGGATAAAGTCTTACAACTTAAAGAGTAGGAGCATATTGTTCCTACTCTTCAAAGACATCTAAATACACCTCGCGCATTTCCAAATTGCAACCAATAGCCTCTAATGTGATGACATTATCTAAGCCTTCATATTCACGCAGTAGCCAACCTGCTTCGTGGCGAGTGAACACTTGAGCAAAAGGTCTTTCTTGGTCTAATAACAGATACACTTGTACTGAGGGCAAACTACGGTAAAAATTGGCTTTTGTGCCACTGTCATAATCAACGGACGATGGCGACATGACCTCAGCCACGAAAATAGGATTGACCAGTTTAGTTTCTTTTTCATCTACAAATTCTAGGTCGCCACAAACAACCGAAAAATCAGGATAGACATTTTTAGTATCTGTAATTTTTACTTTCATTTTACTATTGAATACTTCACAAACCTTACCGCGTGTCTGTATATCTAATGATGTTGTACAATTGACTGCTATGCGACTATGGGTTCGTGTGCCACCTGATATGGCGTAAATTTCGCCGTCAATATACTCGTATTTAATGCCTTCGGCTTCTTCAATTGCCTCGTATTCTTCGACAGTATATTTTTGGGATAAATCTTCAGGCATCGTTGTACTACCCCCGTATTTAGCATCTAATTTCATTATAGCATGCTTCACAGTCCATAACTTTTTGCTAATGTTACACAAAGCACTTAACTTATGTATCGTAATTTTAGAGATATTCGTTACACTATTGCAGTTTGAGTAACACATTGATGCCATTAATCGCAGATATACTATATAAAGGGAGTTTCCATGAAGGATGAAACATTAGCTATACACGCGGGCTATGAAACAGACCCAACCACAAAATCTGTTGCTGTGCCAATCTACCAAACCGTTGCTTACGAATTTGATAATGCTCAGCATGGCGCGGACTTATTTAATTTAGCGGTACCGGGCAATATTTATACACGCATCATGAACCCGACCAATGATGTCTTAGAACAACGGGTTGCCGCTCTTGAAGGTGGTGTAGCCGCCTTAGCTGTTAGTGCAGGGAGTGCAGCAGTTAATTATTCTATTTTGAACATTGCTGAAGCAGGTAGCAATGTCGTATCTGTGCCATTGCTCTATGGTGGGACATACACTTTGTTTAAGCACATGCTTCCTAAACAGGGTATTGATGTGCGCTTCGCGGAAGATGATAGTCCTGCAAGCCTTGAGAAACTTATTGATGATAAAACTGCCGCGGTTTACTGTGAAACGATTGGTAATCCTGCTGGCAACATTGCGGATATTGAAGCAATCGCTGAGATGGCACACAAACATGGTGTCCCATTGATTGTGGATAACACCGTTGCAACCCCTGTTTTGCTAAAACCAATTGAGTACGGTGCAGATGTTGTCGTGCATTCGCTTACAAAATATATGGGCGGACATGGTACAAGTATTGGTGGCATCATTGTGGATTCAGGTAAGTTCCCTTGGGCAGATAACGCAGACCGTTTTCCGATGCTCAATACCCCTGAACCATCATATCATGGTGTAGTTTATACTGAGGCACTTGGACCTGCGGCATATATTGGACGTGCGCGTACAGTGGCTCTCCGTAATACTGGCTCGGCAATGTCGCCTATGAATGCCTTCTTCTTCTTGCAAGGTATTGAAACGCTCTCACTTCGTATGGAACGTCATACTGAAAATGCAATTGCAGTTGCCAAATATCTCGAAAATCATGATGGTGTTGAATGGGTACAATATGCTGGTCTGGAAAGTTCACCATACTACGAACTCGCCCAAAAATATACTGATGGCAAACCATCTGCATTGATGACCTTTGGCATTAAAGGTGGCTTTGAAGCGGGTGTGAAATTCTACGATGCACTGAACTTATTCAAACGTTTGGTGAATATTGGCGACGCAAAATCATTGGCAGCACATCCAGCTAGCACGACACATCGTCAATTAACTGAGGAAGAACTCGCTAGTGCAGGTGTTACCCCAGATATGATTCGTATCTGTGTCGGCATCGAAAACATTGAGGACATCCTCGCGGACTTAGAGCAAGCCCTCGCTGTGGCAAATTAAGATATACTATAAATATAATTGGTAATAGTAGGGGCGTAGCATGCTACGCCCTTACGTTTCTCTATATGTGTGGCGCTAAGGCAAAATCATGACCGAAAAAATTTCTACTGACAATTTAACAGGTGTGATGGAAACCTTACTCCCTGTTCTCTACGCGCGAGTGGTCGAAACACGACAAGATAATCCTATTTTCCAAGACCCAATTGCCGTAAGTTGGGTTGAGCGCATTGAGTATGACTTTTCGCAATTCGATGATGCACTCATGAATCATCTAGGCGTAGCTATTCGGACTGAAATTTTCGACGAGTTGGTGTGCGAATTCATCCAGAAAAACCCCTATGCGACTATTGTAAATATCGCCGCAGGATTGGATACACGTTTTTACCGCATGGATAACGGACAACTCACATGGATAGAACTCGACTTACCTGAGTCGATTGCAGTCCGTCGGCAATTAATGCAAGAAACTGAACGTCACTACACTTTAGTAGCCTCCGCACTCGATACTGATTGGATGGATTCCTTGCCACAGGGTGAGCCGATTTTATTCATTGTCGAAGGCTTATTGATGTACCTCACAGAAGAACAAATTAAGGGGATGTTAGGGGCAATTGCTGAGCGATTTTCGCAAGCGGAATTATTACTCGAAGTGATAGGGGTGTCGCAAGCGAAAAACACGCATTTGAATAATGCGATTTCTAAGACCGATGCTCAATTTAAGTTCGGTATTCGGGATGCCTCAGCGATGGGGCAGTGGCATCCGAAATTAGAGTATATCCGCGATATTTCCATTTATGACCGTTATCCTGAGCGTTGGCTCGCCCTTGATATGGATTGGAAGGGTAAGCCGATAACCTATTATCGTAATTCAACTGACCGCATCGTGCACTTACGTGTAAAAGATTAAAACAATAACCATCACGAAGATAAGCGGAAAACTCACATATTTGCCTTTTACTCTGTATGCTTTTTCACTGTACCGATAGCCTGAATTGCTTCGGCGATTGTTGGCAGTGTTTTTTGAATATAGCGTAAAATTGGCTGATTGATGTAAAGCCTGATGCCTCAGCAATTGCTGGAATAGGGGAGTCAGTTAAGAGCAAGAGACGCTGAGCATGGGCGACACGATATTGCGTCAGATAATCCCATAGGTTAATGTGCAGTTCTTGAGCAAAAATACTGGATGCGTAGCTCGGATTGATGCCTGCTGTTTGAGCGATTTCGTCCAAAGTTAGGGCTTGTGTATAGTTTGCTGCAATATAGCGTGCCATAGCTTGCGCGTGAAGCGTTGTACTAGAATGGTATGTCTGCGTTGGAATGTTGCCTTCTTTTTCAACATCCAAATAAAGACACCAGCGTTTGAGCAAGGCTTGTAGTTCAAGTAAGACAATATCACGTCGTTCCGTACTTGCCATCTGCAAATCACGTTGCCATTGTCGCAACAATGTCTGGCTAATTTGCCTATTGTTGAAGACACTATTCTGCACAATTGGCTTGCCGTTCATCAGATTTTCTAGAAAAGTTGGCGCAAGTTCCCATGCAATGACCTGTGCCAAAGGAATTGTGATGATGTGCATAATGCAATGATCTTGAACATCTAACAATTGATGCGGTATTGTCGCCCAAAATATCATCATATCACCAGCTTTGAGAGTCAATGTTTCGGCGTGATATAGATAGGAAATATGACCTCGTTCAATATAAATCAGTTCAATGTCATTATGGCGATGTGCTTCCGCTTGCATTGACTGTGGTTCAACTTCCCAAATCTTTAAGCCGTATTGTAAGTTTGTCATATTATTTGCCTTAAAATCCAAAAATGTCAGAATAAATGTGAATAATATGAAATAAATTCTGACTTAATATGCTCTATAGTGCTAGTAATTACTTAGTAAAAAGGATTTTATGATGGTAACAATTACACAAGAGCAGAAACAACAATTTCAAGAAGAAGGCTACATGTTGTTAGAAAATGTCATTCCAGATAACTTACTTACAATTTTGCGCGATGAATGTGCGCGTTACATGGATGCTATTAATACAGAAATGGATGAAGCAGGGGTGGATTTCATGGGCTTGAATCATCGTGATAAACGCTACTTCATCAAAATGAAATACAAAGAAAGTGAAAAACTGCAAGAATTTCTATTCAGTGATTTGATGGCAGATGTATGCAAAGCTACTTTAGGTGATGAAGCCTATCTCTTCTTAGAGCAATATGTGGTCAAGATGGCGGAGGTCGGGATGAAATTCTCATGGCATCAAGACTCAGGCTACATTGATGATGACCATCAGCCTTATCTAACATGCTGGTGTACTCTGGATGATGTCACGGAAGAGAATGGCACGGTCTATTTACTGCCGTATTCTAAAGCCAATACACGCGGATTTATCAAGCATACGGTTGACCCTGAAACTAATGATCGTGTTGGTTATCATGGCGACGAAGAAGGTATCCCTGTAATTTTGCCTGCTGGCAGTATCGCCCTCTTTTCAAGCACTGTCTTACATCGTAGTGGGGCTAATACTACCGACACCATGCGTCGTATCTTCTTGTGTCAATATTCTGCTGAACCTATTCTTAACCCTGATGGCACAGCACGTCGTTGGGCAGAACCTTTTGTAAAACATGGGGAAAATATCGCTCAAAACTAAAGATATCTGAATAACACAAAATCAAATAATTAAGCTAAAGACGCTACCGATGCGTCTTTTTTATTGTATTTTAGCCATCTGGCTAGTCAAAAGACTATCCATGATGTTAAGCCTCGTACAGTGATTTCTCGGTTATTATTAATTGAGTTTACTAATGCAGTTTTTGATATCGAAATCATTAGGCATAAATATGTTCCAATATACACCTTACGCATTGCTCCTCATTGCTACTTGTCTTTTATCTCTATGGCTAGCTTATGCTATCTGGATACGCCGTCCGGGATCAGGCATCATGCCATTTGTTACTTTGGCATTAGGCTTAGCGATTTGGGCAATTGGTGATGCAATGCAACTTGTTGTGATACCGATTAACTTAAAGATAGTTTCGTTTCATCTATCATATTTAGGTATTTCGATAGCTCCTGCGGCTTGGTTTGTATTCATGCTGGAATATATCGGTAAAGAAAAATGGGTGACGAAGCGCCTTGTTACAATCCTGAGCATTGAACCAATTTTGCTTCAACTATTTCTCCTAACTAACCCATTGCATAATCAATTATTAAGTAGTGTTGGTGTTGTGCAAACTGAGGGACTTTGGGTATTAGATTATAGTTGGGAGACTTTATTCTGGGTTCACGCCATTTATAGTTATCTCCTGCTATTGGTCAGTGCTATTTTGTTAGTCCGCACTTCTATCCGTTCGCCACAACTTTTTCACGGACAGATGACATGGCTAGGTGTCAGTGTTTTTTCACCTTGGATAACGAATTTTATCTATTTATTTGGCTATAGTCCTCTGCCTGATTATGTTGATATAACACCGTTTGCTTTCATTATCACCGTTACAGCCTCAGCTTGGGGTCTATATCGCTATCAGTTAATGGATATTGTACCGATTGCGCGTGATGTCATCGTTGACAATTTGGATGAAGGTATTTTAGTGCTGGATGATATGAATCGTGTGGTTGATGCAAATAAATCTGTCTTAGAATTGATGGACAGAACTTCAACAGAAGTCATAGGGCAACCTATTACAAAATTCGTCGTCAACCAAGAAGAGTTGTTAGAAAAGTTTAGTGATATTCCGCAAACAGATACCGAAATAACTTTCGTGGTAGATGGTGAAAACCGTGATTTTCGTTTACGAATTTCGAGTATTTATAATCAGCAAAATCAAGCAACAGGGCGGATTGTTCTTATACACGATATTACAAAGCTTAAAGAAGCCAATCGTGCCTTGCAAGAAGCCAATGAAGCAATTTTGGAAACTACTCGCCTAAAAAGCCAATTCTTGGCAACCATGTCTCATGAACTCCGTACCCCTCTGAACGCGATTATGGGATATACCGAATTACAATTGTCAGGGATGGTTGGTGAACTGAGCGAGACGCAATATCAATATGGCGAGCGCATCTTGTCTAATTCTCAGCATCTCTTGGGGCTTATCAATGACATTCTTGATTTATCGAAAATTGAAGCAGGTCGCATGACGCTTAGTAAAGAAATCATTGATTTAGTGCCTTGGGCAAGCGAAATCGTTGAACAGAATATCGTCCTTGCTGATGCAAAAGGCTTAAAGTTTGTCTCGCAGATTGACCCCAATTTACCGCCATCTTTTGTTGGCGATTCGATGCGCTTACGCCAAATTATTGTAAATTTGGTCTCGAATGCTATTAAATTTACTAAAACAGGAGAAATATGCTTAAATTTTAACCGTAACAGCAATGATACATGGTCGATTGTAGTTAAAGATACGGGCATTGGGATTGCACCACATAAGCTGGAAACTATTTTCGATGAATTTCGTCAGGTAGATGATAGTGCAACTCGCGAGTATGGTGGTACAGGCTTAGGTTTAGCGATTGTAAGAAAATTAGCCATGACAATGGGTGGCAATATCCGCGTTGAGAGTACCTTAGGCGAAGGCAGTACCTTCACAGTATTGTTGCCGATTCAACGCAACATTAAACCAAAACAGGAATCTTTGAAATTAGCGTAAAAGGGTAGGTAGAAATGAGTAATCAAAATCGACTTCCTCGAACTGGACATCTCAGCCAAGTTGAGCGAAAAGTCCATAAAATAGATTTATCTGCATGGCGCGTTCTTATTGTTGATGACAAAATTGATAATCTTGCCATTGCACAAGCCGCAATGACCTTTCATGGCGCAGAGGTTAAAACTGCCATGAATGGCTTAGAAGCCCTTAGCTTGATGGAAAGTTACATGCCGACTGTTATTCTACTGGACTTATCAATGCCTGAAATGGACGGTTGGGAAATGCACAAACGCCTCAAAGCTAATACTGATACGGCAACTATTCCTGTGATTGCCCTTACTGCTCATGCTATGCAAGGGGATAAGGAACGAGTCTTGGAAGCTGGGTTTACAGGCTACATTGCAAAGCCCTATACGATAGCGACACTAGTACAAGATATGCAGACAATATTAAACGCAAAGAATGCAGGGCAATAATATGTCACCCGAAAATTGGCAAATAATCGTCGTTGAAGATACCTATGATGATGTAGAACTTGCTTCAACGATTTTGGCATATCACGGAGTGGATGTCATCATTGCACATAATGGGCAAGAATGTTTAGATTTGCTTCAAACTACCCATCCGACTTGTATCGTAACAGATTTATCAATGCCAGTAATGGATGGTTGGCAAATGTTGAGCCAGATACGCGATGTTTATGATAGCGCATCAATGCCTGTCATAGCGACAACAGCCTATGATTCCGTTGAAGTTGCTCAAGAAGCACTCAAGGCTGGTTTCAATGCTTATTATCCAAAGCCCCTTAGCCCACGTCACTTTGTCGACAGCCTCAAGGAGTTGTTGTAATTCATGATATAATTATCTATATCAGTCTGTAGATAAAAGTGATTGTTATGGTCAGCGAACAGTTACCCAAGTACATGAGTGTCCAAGAATATTTAGACTACGAGCAAGAAACAGGCATCAAGCATGAATATATTGATGGCGAAATTTTTGCTATGGCTGGCGGTTCAGATACACATAGTACGATTGCACTTAATGCTGGTAGCGAACTTCGCACCCAACTCCGTAATAAATCATGCCGTGCTTTTACCAGCGATATGAAGGTAAAAATCACAGACATTAAGTATGTTTACCCTGATTTCTCGGTGGTTTGTGGTGAAGCTACCTTTGCTGATGATAAGCGTACCATGCTAACAAATCCCATATTGGTTGCCGAAGTTATATCCCCATCTACAGCCAATTATGATAGAGGCGCAAAGGCAGATTTCTACCGCAGTTTACCCTCAGTCAAAGCCTATTTACTTCTAGACCAAGAACGTCCGTTTGCCCAACTTTATACTCGTCATGAAAGTGGCTGGTTGTTACGCGAATTTTCAGGCTTAGATAGTACCGTTCCGCTAGATGATATTGATTGTGAATTATCTCTCCGCGAAGCCTACTTGGATGTGTTTGAATAGGAGCGCACATTTCGCACGCTCCCCAAATCCTTACTTCTGCACGATATTTCCGTAACGATGCGTTGTTTGTGTCATGCTTTGCTCTTGCAGATAATGCCGTAATTCTAAGCGACCATTGCTTACCACAGGGGCATCCGCAATCATCACATGCGCCGAAATTGCACTATCCCGAACGGCATCACTTACAGGGTCAATTGCGCGTATCCGTTGTTGATATTGATACTGCTTGCTCTGAATCTGCTTGATAAACTGCGCTTCATCTTCAACTCTCACAGTGATATGTCGCCATGAGTCTAAGTTCAGAATATCGGCTCTCGCGCTTTCATCGCTGAGGCTCACATAGAGTGGCACATCACAATATTGAGTCGCCAGCAACACACGCTCAATATCGACTGACTTACTCTCAGGTGAGAGTCGCAGAAGAACACGCCCTAATTTACGATAACGAAATACATTACTTTCGCCCAAAATTTGGCTAGGGTCATGCTCTTGTGAGTAGTGATTATTCCATGCGTCTTTATAAGATTGGTGTGAGCGTCCAAGTAGTGTCTTTACGTCGTCAGTATCATCTTGCCAATGGCTGAGGGTATAGGTGTAATTAGGACCGCCAGCTTTCGTATAGCCATAAGCTGATTTCTTCCATCCACCAAAAGGTTGACGCTGAACAATTGCGCCCGTTGTCCCTCGGTTGATATAAGCATTGCCGACTTGGACTCTATCGCGCCAAATCTCAATTTCACGGTCATCCAAAGTGTGTAAACCACCCGTTAGACCATAATCATTGTCGTTAGCCAGTTCGATAGCATGGTCGAGGTCACGCGCACGCATCAAGCCCAAAACGGGTCCGAAACACTCTGTTCTGTGGAAGAATGTGCCTTGCTTGACACCGAGTTTAATACCGGGTGTCCATAAATTCGGATTACCATCGAGCATTTTTGGCTGGAGTAGCCATTCTTCGCCACTTTCAAGCGTAGTCAGACCCTTCTCTAGTTTCGGGTCGGGCTGGCGAATAACAGCGGTCATCTTTGCCGATAAATCATGTGCTGAGGCGATATGTAAGCTGGATACCGCATCTTTGAGTTGTCGCTTAAAGGCAGGGTCATCATAGACTTCGGCTTCTAAGATAGCGAGGCTACTTGCGGAACATTTTTGCCCTGCATGCCCAAAAGCGGACTTCGCAAGGTCTTTAATGGCTTGATCACGGTCTGCCATAGCCGTGATAATCATCGCATTTTTCCCACTTGTCTCAGCAAATAGACGTAAACTTGGCTTCCAACTGAGGAACATCTGCGCGGTTTCGTAAGCCCCTGTGAGGATAACCGCTTTGACTCGCTCATCCGTCACCAAAGAACGCCCAACCTCATCGTCAGTTGTTGGTACGAATTGCAAAACATCAAGCGGAATACCTGCATCCCACATTGCATTGACCATATACCACGCAGTCAGAACTGTTTCAGGGGCAGGCTTAATAATCACCGTATTGCCAGCCATCAATGCGGATAAGACACCACCTGCTGGAATAGCGAGGGGGAAATTCCAAGGCGGCGTAACCAAGACAACGCCCAATGCCGATTGTTCTACGTCGCTGAGTTCATCCTCAAGATTATCGAATGTCCGCGCATAATAATTCGCAAAATCAATCGCTTCGGAGATTTCAGGGTCAGATTCTTCGACTTGTTTACCTGCATCACGGAGCATCACCCCAATAAATTCCCCTCGTTTCTTGGCGAGTTGATTAGCCACTTCGATTAGTAATGCACGCCGTTCAGCAATAGGACGGGCATGCCAATCAGGTTGGGCTTTTGTTGCTGTTGCTAAAGCAGCATCAATCTGCTCAGGTGTTGCCAGTGAATAGTGATAGGCGACCTCATTCGGTAGGGCAGGGTCAGCACCTTGTGCGAGTTTTTCAGTGGTGATTTCTTCGCCAGCAATTTGTAGCGGAACAGTATCGAATGCTTTCGTTGTCCATTCTTCGACGATATTTTTCACCCATTGCTGATTGGCACGGAGCGAAAAATCAGTATCGGCGACATTATCAAAAGGGGCTTCGGGGTCGATACGGAAATTCTCTGTCTGGCGATTTTGCTGGCGACGCGGTTCGTCACTGACTGTACCCATATTTCTATAAGCATTTAGGAACAAATCACGCTGTTTTTTCCATTCAGGGCTACCCACACGCATAGCGAATAAATCATGCAAGAAATTTTCTTCGGCTGTATTTTCATCTAAACGACGCACAAGATAAGAAATCGCACTATGAAAATCATCACGCGAGACAATCGGTGCATAGAGCAACAAGCCACCTGCCTTATCCTTGACGGTTCGGGCTTGATGATTTGCCATGCCTTCTAGCATTTCAAACTCGACGTAATCTTCTAAGCCCATTTTTTCACGGAGCAAGAGCGCGTAACTGACATCGAACAAGTTATGGCTAGCGATGCCAAGATTAACGGCTTTCGCGCGTTCCTCGGTCATACCGTATGTCACCATGCGCTTATAATTCGCATCGACATCCGCTTTAGTCGGGTATGGGGCTTGTTCCCACCCATGAATTGAGGCTTCGACTTTTTCCATAGCGAGGTTCGCACCTTTGACGATACGGAGTTTAATCGGTGCGCCACCATTTGCAACACGCTTCATTGCCCATTCGGTTAAATCACGTTGCACTTGGGCTGAATCAGGCAAATAACCTTGTAGCACAATTCCTGCACGATAATCTTTGTACTCAGGCTCATCTAATACTTGTGTAAATGCCTCCACCGTAAGGTGCAAATCGCGGTATTCTTCCATATCAAGATTGATGAACTTCGGTGTTTGCCGACCATCAGGATGGGTATAGTGATGTTTCATGGCTTGGGTATACAGTTGGCGCAAAATCTCTTTGATGCGTTCAACAGTGTAATCAAAGGCGACGAGATGTATCTGACTAAAAATCGAGGAAATCTTGACAGAAATGTACTCCACATCAGGGTTAGCGATTAAGTCCATATACTTTTTGAGACGACGTTTAGCTTCACCTTCACCGAGGATAGCTTCCCCTAGATTATTAATATTAAGGCGTGTGCCTGTTTCACGACGCGATTTGAGATAAGCGCGGAATTTCTTTTCCTCAGATGGCAAGATAACGTTATTGGTCTCTTGGCGAATTTGCTCAACAATCAGCGGAATAACGAATGCTGGCAGATACTTTGCTACTTGTGAGCCTAAAGCAAGCGCGAGTTGCTCCCATTTTTCAAAATATTTGGGTACGCCATATTCATCGAGTAGATGGGCAATTTGATCAGCGACACGGGCGGGGTCTTCACTGCGGAATGCTTGGTCACTAAGTTGCATTGTGAGGGTTTTGCCATTGGGGTCTTTCATCATGCGCGCGAGCTTTGCGCCTTGTTTTTCTTCGGCAGATGTCTGTACAGCCTCCGCACGTTGTAGCAACTGGGCGGCGAGTTCTATAGCAGACTCTGCCAAAGTAGGGTCAGGTGGATTTTGGGTTGTGTGTGTCATTATATGTTCCCCTTGTATCTAAAAATGTGTGTTGTTTGGGTGTTCTATGGTCTAAAACCGAGTTTGTATGAAATTTTGCTGGCATGTTCACAGACTAGAAGAGCTAGGTCGTGAACATCGTCTCTTTTTATCCGCACGCTAGCTCCTGATAAGCTAATTGCTGCCCGAACCTGATTATTAGCATCGAAAATTGGCGCACTTATCGCCACTAATCCCAGTTCTAATTCACCATATGCTACAGAAAAACCTTGCTCCGCTACGATAGCTAAATCTTGACGAAGGTCAGATGGATTGATGTGAGTTTTTTCTGTGAAACTGGCAAGTTTTGCCTCTAAAATTGTTTGATAGGTCTCTTCATCTGAGAATGCCAAGACCGCTTTGCCTGTAGAGGTCGCATGAACAGGTAAACGACTGCCAATATACTGTGTAATCCCCACAATATGCTTGCCAATGACTTCATCAATCACCAGCATTGACCATGTTTGGTCATTATCATTGCGGAGAACTTCGAGCGTACTTGTCTCGCCTGTGAGGTTGGTGAGATTTTTTAAAATTGGGTGGCTGACGGTGCGTAAATTGTTGACTCGTGCTGCACGTCCACCGAGCGCAATTATCTCTGAACCGAGGATATAGCGCCCATCGTCGTTTTTCTCTATTAAGCCTTCGTGTTCTAAAGCGCCTAATATGCGAAAGAGGGTGGTCTTGTTGAGTTGCGAGGCATCCGTAAGTTCTTGCAAATCCCAGCTTGAATGCTCGTCATCAAACATCTTGAGGACACTCAATGCACGAATAATAGATTGTGTTCCGTCAGGTGCAGTCGCCATAGGATTTCATAAAGTAAAATGCAGTTTCATTATATGAAATAATTATAGCAAATATAAATGGCGAGAGTCAATTTATTGGATATATCAATTTAAATTCGCCTTGATACATATGAAATATGTAAATAAAGCACGTCATAATGTAAATAAAACTTGACATTTAGTACAGATAGGTTTACATTTGGTGCATCAAACGCAAATATAGTGAGGATGTAAGATGAACAAGCAAATTAAGCAGCAAGATATGTTAGCTGCACTAGCAATGACAGTTGGTTTAAGTATCGCTATGGCAGTCGCTTTAGATGATATGTCAGTCGGGATAGGAATTGGCGTTGCAATTGGGATGGTATTTTTTCTCGCGCGTAATAATCAATCAGATAATTAAGGGAAAATCATGAAAGAAAATGTACGGACATACCTCAAACACTTTTCAGTGACGATGATTGCATACACAGTTTTACTGATTGTTTCGCGCTTGCTTCTGAATACAGTAGATAATCAGGCTTTACGTATCATCATTGCGATACTACCTGTATTGCCAGTTCTCTTTGGTATTTGGGTTGTGATGATATACGTTCGTAGCCTTGATGAATTGCAACGGCGTATTCAATTTGAAGCAGTGGCTTTCAGTATGCTGATGACAGGCTCAATTACTTTTACTTTGGGATTTTTGGCTGATGCAGGTGTGCCGCAGTTGAGCTTAATTTGGGTCTTTCCGATGTCAATTGCGTTGTGGGGTATTGGACAATTCATTGCGACAAGGCGTTACCAATGAAAAATCGACTAAAGGTTTTGCGTGCTGAACGTAGTTGGTCGCAAGCAGATTTAGCCGACCATGCGGATGTGAGTCGCCAGACGATTAATGCTATTGAGAAAGAGAAATATGATCCTAGCTTGACCCTAGCGTTCAAATTAGCCGAGATATTCGGGCAAAGAATTGAAGAAATATTCTTCCCTGATGAAAACAACTAAGAAAGAGAGAGCAAAATGATACACAAAACATTAACTACAATAATACTGCTATTCAGTTTACTAATTGGTATATCTATACATGCCCAAACACAAGCTGAATTAGACTTTCCCACACAAGATTTTGAGATTGAATTTGACGGTTGGACAAGTTCAGCACAATTGATGCTACCTAACGATAGTGGCGAAGAATTTCCTATAGTCATATTACTACATGGATCTGGACCATATGATATGAACGCATCATCTTTTGATGCGTCACTCAATACAGATGAGCCTATTTCACAGAACTTTCTCTTAATTGCAGAATACTTAGCTGAGAATGGCTATGCAACATTACGCTTTAATAAACGAGGTGTAAATGCACTCCGAGATTATGACACAGCCCAAGTTCAAAATAACACACTTGATATTCTCATCGAAGATGCAAATGCAGTTATTGATTTTTCTCAATTACTACCAGAAGTTAATTCGGATGAACTCTTCCTCTACGGCTGGAGTGAAGGAGCATGGGTCGCATCAAACTTGGCAAATATGCGCCACGATATAAATGGATTAATCCTACAAGGCGCGCCTAATGGCTCTATTGTAGAAGTTTTACCTTATCAATATCAAGATATTGCGCTCGATTATCTACAAAATGTTGTTGATACAGATAGCGACGGACTATTATCCCTAGACGATATTGCTGATGTTCCTGCTGGCTCTACACAGCTTATGCTCCCCTTTTTCTTCTATGAACCTGGTTCCCCAGAAGATAATCCAACAATCAATCAATTTGTTGACCAAAATAGCGATGAACTCATTGATATAGATAATGAACTTGCACCAGCGATTGCTATGTATTTAAATAACTTACCAGCCTATTTACCATCGGTTGAGGCAAGTTATGATACTGCCTCACTCATTGCCGAGGTGAATATACCAACACTCTTACTCCATGGTGGCAATGATGGCTGGGTTTCTGTAACCAATTCTGAGGAAATTCATGAAGCATCACCTGAGAACACAACATTGAATATATATCCTGATTTAGGACATGCCTTGAGCCAAACAGAAATCTTAGCAGAGGATGGATTTTATCCAATAGATTCTCAACCATTAGAGGACATAATTACATGGTTACAGAATCAGTAGTGATGAAAAAGACCAGAGTTTAAACTCTGGTCTCTATATGCGATTATAGATTATGCCTTATTATTTCCCCCAATTTTCCGACGCAGACCGAATAAACCCGTGCCAAGAACGAAGATAACGACGGTTACACTTGTTCCAACAGGTAATTTACTCTGTGGGGTAGGCAGTAAATTCGGGCATGACCAGAAAATTTCAGCATCGGATTGTGTTAGGTCACGCACATTGGAGATGTCAGCGCGGTCGCCGTTGAAATCAAACACAGGGTCAAGCGTCATATCCTCGGGTGACATACGCCCTAAAAAGCGTGTGACGTAGCTATATTGTTGTGTCAAATTCTGTAGAAGAGGGTCAGTAATTTGCATCTCAACTAGTTCGGATGTGGGTTGAGCATATTCGGTAACCATCGCCAAACCGTCTTCTTCATCAACGGCGTCATCTACCAATTGAATGTAGTTGTTACCTGTGAATGTTGTGAAATTACCACGAATATCACTATCTGGTATGCGTGGATTGGCATAGTTTGTAGGCACAGCCTGCTTATCAGCAAAAATCCATGTGAGGATATTCATATCAGGGGTAGCCGCAACCGCAGTCAGACGAATAGGAATCATGGGTAATTCTGATTCATAAGTCATAGAAATGGGTTGAATATCCTGCACGCCCGATTCAGGTTGGAGTTTCATCGCCAAGAAGGGCATACCTTCCTCATTGTAGACATGAATCAAAGGTTCCATTTCTTCCGTCACCTGATAGTCATTCTCATTGAGCCAGTCAATCAGTGCGTCAGGGTCAGGGCTATCTACCACATCATACGCATAAGGACCTGCTGTGCCTGAGGCTAAGACTTCGACTCCATCATCAGCTTCCATATCGACAGCTCCTGCCTCGGACATTGCCATTTGTGGCATAGGAACTGCAGCGCAACTCGGTACAGGTGGCGCTAAAATAATCGGCTGGGTGAGTCGGTCGATTTCATCGAAAGTTGCCATTTCAGCAACATCAATCTCTGGCACAGTCGGGACAGGTACAACCCAACTGAAGCTCGGAGCATCGCCTGTATAATTAATCTGGACGTAAGCGGTGATTGTGCCGTTGCCATTCATCGTGAAGATAATACGCTCGGCTTGTTGCGCTACAGGCACGTTCTGGCAGAATAAGCCACCGCAAGCAAAACTCGTACTGATACTCGTAAAAAAGATAAAACATAAAATCACTATTGCTATACTACGCTGTCTAAACATAAGTTGCTCCCTGAATAATTATTCTTATATTGTCAACGTTATTATGATGCAACTTGTTCCTTTTTGCTGGCAATATACACAATTTTAATATACAGCCAATAGTCGTGTGTTATGTTAGGTGTAAGATATAAGAGATAAGAGGGTCAGGGAATGACAGAACTTCAATTTAATAAGCAAGATAATCCGCTCATTGTGATAGCGTCTAATCGCGGACCTTATAAGTTTGAACAAAACGAGGCAGGCGACTTTAATATCAGCCGAGGCTCAGGGGGATTGGTCACCGCACTTGCCGCCTTAGCCGAAGAATTAGACGTATTATGGGTCGCTTCAGCCTTGAGTGATGCCGATAAAGCATGGGCAGAAGAACAAGCAGGTGAGATTAATAACCTTAGTGGCATTCAATTACGCTTGCTCATCAGCGATGATAATGCCTACCATCAATTTTATAACATGATAGCCAACCCCTTATTGTGGTTCATTCAACACGGTTTATGGGATATGGTGCGTAATCCAATTATTGACAAATCGATGTGGGATGCGTGGGAACAAGGCTACTGCGAAGTTAATAAACAATTCGCCGACGTGATTGCTGATAGCGTTGAAAAAATCCTAGAAGATAACCCTAATCGACAAGTTGTGGTCATGCCACAGGATTATCATTTGTACTTTGTGCCGAAATATCTACGAAAACGCTTAGGAGACCGCGTCCAAATTCAACCTTTTATCCATATACCGTGGCCCGGTCCGGATAGTTGGCGCACCTTGCCTCGTAAGATGCGAGATGACCTTTTGAAAAGTCTATTAGCTAGTAATCGAGTTGGTTTCCAAACCCGACGTGATGCTTTCAACTTTGTACAAACAGCACGTTTCTATATCGAAGGCGCACATTCTTATGGTTCGCGTGATTCCATTACATTTAAAGAACGTAAGGTCGGAGCATATGATTACCCGATTTCAGTCGATGTTGACAAAGTCGATTCACTGGTTAATGAAGCCCAAGCAAAATTACATAAAGAACAACTCATCAGCCAAATTGGTGATCGTAAACTTATTTTGCGCGTGGATAGGGTCGAGCCGAGTAAGAATATTTTACGCGGATTGCAAGCCTATCGCACACTCTTAGAAGACCATCCCGAACATCACGGTGATGTTACATTTTGGATGCTACTTGTCCCGTCACGCATGGAAGTCGATGAATACCAGACCTATTTACGCGATATTATGGCAGAAGCAGGGATGATTAATGCCACATTCAGCGATGAATTTTGGCAACCTGTGAATGTCATCCTCGGCAATAATTACCCACGCGCCTTAGCCGCGATGCAACTCTATGATGTCTTGCTCGTCAACCCGATTGCAGACGGCATGAATCTCGTTGCCAAAGAGGGGACATTGGTCAATACCCGCGATGGTGTTCTAGTATTATCCGAACATGCGGGGGTCTTTTATGAATTAGGTGATGAAGCAATTACAGTATCGCCCTTTGATATTTACAGCACAGCCAATGCAATGCACCAAGCCCTAACGATGCCCCGTGGTGAACGAGAAAAACGCGCACAAAAAATGCAATCCGTCGTACGTAATGCAGGTGTACGTGAATGGTTCTATAACCAAATTCAGGACGCTCTAACAGATTCCAGTAACCAGCCTAAAAATGATTCTACGCCCGATACACCCTCAACCATGACATCAGATGAAGCCGTCACAATGTCGGGTGTTTCGGCAGATGCAACGCCTATCGAAACCGAATAGCAGATACTTTCTTCTCGCAGATGCTGTGCCATTTTTAGGGCATCAGCATCTGTGGTGTCATCCCCGATATAGAGTGCTGAATCAAGTGCATTTTCTTCGACCAGTTGCTTGAAAATAGTTCCCTTATCCACATTCAGTGGCGGACGTAACTCAAAAATCATCCGACCTTGAAAGAGTTTCAAGTCATTTGAGACAGCGATTTCTTCAAAATGGGAATGATAATGCTCGGCGGTTTCAGTTGGATTTTCGGTATCACGGTAATGTACAGATAAAGTCGCTTCTTTATCCTCAACCCACATGCCATCAGGCATCATTTCTTTAATTTGGTGCATCGCTTCTTCAAGATTAGCACGATAGGGCTTTGCTTGAGGCGCAAGTTCAACCCCACCATTGTGCCAGCGTTCTAAGCCATGATTCCCCGCATAGGTTAGCTCAGGCAAATCTACCCGTTGCCGCACATCCGAGACTGCACGTCCACTCACCACAGCAACTAAAGCCAACTCTTGATTCAATTGTTGCAATAATTCTCGATTTCGCTCTGTGGGTTTTGCATCACTCGGTATAGGCACAATCGGGCTAACCGTTCCGTCCATATCGGTTATTAAGCCAATGCGTTCGTAGGTCATTAATTCTTCAAGTAAAGGCATATTGTTTCGCCAATTGGTCATATTGTGTCCTTTTTAGTAACGATTACACGATAAAATCATTATCTACTATAACAAAGCAAGATTATATATATGTAAAGATAGGTCAATCAGTGGAAAAGCTAACGTATTACAGTAAAAATTGGCATCTTTCCGCGCCTAGTCTTCTCGCAGAGACTCATACGAGTACCGTTTACCTTGTAGAGCGCAACGGGAAGCAAGTTGTGCTGAAATTGCTAAATGAGGTGGGTGTTCGAGATGAATTACGAGGTGCGATTGCATTACAACATTACGACGGGCATGGTGCAGCACGACTCCTCGCATCTAGTGAGGACGCGCATTTACTGGAATATTTAGACGGTGATGACCTCCTTCCGCTAGTAACAAAGGGGTATGATGACCAAGCTGCCGAAATTATTGCACAAGTGGTTCAGGCATTGCACACTGCTAAAGATACACCTATACCTCAAGAGCTACACACCTTGCAACGACGTTTCCGTAGTTTGTTCAGATTAGCAGAAACGAATACAGACTCTATTTTTATGTACGGCGCACAGGTTGCTGAAAAATTACTATCCAATGAGCAGAATAAGGTCGTTTTACATGGGGATATGCACCATTGGAATGTCCGCCAAAGTGAACGCGGTTGGCTCGCATTTGACCCCAAAGGATTATATGGGGAAAATACCTACGATGTTGCCAATGCTTTGCTTAACCCAATAGGGTTGCCCGACATCACACATGATGAAGCACGTCTTTTGCGTCATGTAAAGATTTATGCTGATGCACTTAAAATACCCGGCGAACGGGTTCTAGCCTTTGCCTTTGCCCATGCCTGCTTGAGCATCAGTTGGTCAATCGAAGATGGTGACGATTACGACGAAGATTTTACAATAGCAAAGATGATGCAACAGCACCTATCGTCAATGGATTATTAGCAAGAAAATCCTTTTAAAATTCGCACTCTTGAGAAAATGAGCGTGGGAACAACACCTGCGTAAAATAGAGAAAGCAGTCATTCATGTCGCGGACAAAATTAGTATTGCTTGGTACAGGCACACCCAACATTTTACCGACTCGCTATCAATCGAGCTTGGCAATTATCGTTGATGATGTGCCGTACTTGGTGGATTGTGGTGGAGGAGCTGTCCAACGTGCTGCACAAGCAGTAAAAGAGAAAGATATTACTGCGCTCAATGTTAAAAACTTATCACGAGTGTTCTTGACACATCTCCATCCCGACCATACAACAGGTCTAGCAGACCTCATCATTGCCCCTTGGGTTTTAGATAGAACGGATGCCTTGCAAGTATGGGGACCAAACGGCACAGGAAAACTGATAAACCATCTGCTGAAAGCCTATGAAATCGGTATTGGTGAGCATCGTGACGGACTTGCACCCATTAACCACCCGCTCAAAGTGAATGTCATCGAGATTGCAGTAGGTAAAATCTATCAAGATGAACGGGTAACTGTAACAGCATTTCGTGCTAAACACGGGGGCTTAGAAGCCTACAGCTATAAATTTGACACGCCAGATAAAACAATCGTTATTTCGGGCGATACAAGTCCCACCGAATCACTCATTGAACACGCACAAGGTTGTGATATTCTCGTCCATGAGGTCTATTCAGCCAAACAATTCGAGACGCGGTCTCCTGAGTGGCAAGCCTATCATCGTAATTCTCATACATCGACAACTGAACTAGCTGAAATCGCCAAGAAAGTAAAACCGAAGTTACTGGTTTTGGTACATCAATTATTTTGGGACACAAGTGAAGGTGACCTATTCAACGAGATTTATCGCTATTATCGAGGTAATATCGTATCAGGGCATGACCTCGATGTATTCTAGTCTATAATTAACCTAAGTGCGGTATAATCGTCAAAATTCATGAATATCGTAAAAGTATTTAGAACAAAATAGGGTCTTTTCTCGCGGACAGCATCCATGCTGTCCCTACATTAATTCCTGATTTTTTAGCAAGATGTAGGGACGTGATGTATCGCGTCCGAAAGCACAAGCTACCACATTTTCTAAGTTCTTTCGATATTCTACAGGGAACACTGTCGTTATATCTTTACAAAATTTGATATGACTTTGGAATAAAAGGACTGAATTGTGGCAAAAAAGCGTGTGTTAATCATGACAGCAAGCCTTGGGTTCGGGCATATGAGTGCCGCCAACGCAATTTCGACGGCGCTACAGCGTAATCATGATGATGTCGATGTGACGGTGGTTAATCCTGCTGAACACGAAATGACATCGGACATCCTCAAAGAAATTCATGATTTATACGACGAAAGCTCAAAACGAGAAGGCTTGTATGAGCTACTCTATAAATTGAGCGATACAGGCATTGCAGCAATGGCGACCAATAGTGCTGTTTCGGTGATGTTGCGCGATGCGGTCTACAGCGTGATTGATGAATATAAACCTGATGTGATTGTTGTTGTACATGAAGATTATCTCGCACCACTCAAGAGCCTTTACGAGATGGCTGGCTTTAAAATCCCGATTGTGACGGTCATTACCGATTTAACGACCATTCATCGTCGCTGGTTCAACCAAATCTCAAAAATTACTGTTGTCCCCACAGATATTGGGGCAAAACTCGCTTCTGATCATGGCTTGTTGAAAGCAAAAATTCGTCAAATTGGTATCCCTGTTAATCCAACTATCCTCGATGAAACGCGCACTATCGAAGAAATTAGACAAGAACATGGCTGGGATTTAAATAAGAAAACCATCATTGTTGTTGGTAGTTCGCGTGTCAGTAATCTGGTAGAAAATCTGCATGGCTTGAATCATTCAGGATTAGATATTCAGTTAGTGTTGGTTGCAGGTAAAGATGAAAAATTATATACACGCTTCAAAAATACAGAATGGCATGTGATGACTCATATCTACAATTATGTTGAGAATATTCCAGCCATGATTCGTGCTGGCGATATGGTAATTAGCAAAGCAGGGGGCTTAATCGTCTCAGAGACTTTGGCATTGGGCAAACCCATCCTCATTACGGATGTCATTGAAGGTCAAGAGACAGGAAATGCCAACTACGTGCTAGAGAATGGGGCAGGCGATAAAGCCTTCAACCCGATGGATGTTCTCGAAACTGTTTTCCATTGGATGCAAGAAGATGGGAAATTACTTAAAGTACGCTCCGAGAAAGCAAAAGCAGTCGGTAATCCGAATGCTGCCTTTGAAATTGCTGATGTGGTCTATGAATTAATGGATGAATAGAATTTGTAGCATAGTAAAAGAAACTAAGAGGGTCTATAGCTTAAATAGATTCTCTTAACATTTTGAAATTTATTGTGTCATCTGTTGTGCAAATGCGATTATCTCTTGTTTTAAATCCTCACGAGATGGATTTCCACCTCTTGGCATCAGTGTGATTTCATAGATGTTTGTAGCATCCTGCCAGCGAAGTGAGAAATACCAGAAATTGTCTGACCACACGAAAGTTTCATCATCTTCTGATTCTACCCACATACCTTCAACGAGTTCTCCTATTACCGAACCGAGTTCAACTGCTTGAGTGTCAACAGAATCAGGTAACTGTAAATCGAAAGTAAATGCTAATAATCCTGACTGGATACTTTCTAAAGGTTGTTGTGAAATTCCAAATTGTCGAAAGGGCGTAATGTACCATTGTGTACTAACATTTCGAGCACTGTTATATACGAATACACTCTCTGTTACATTAGAGGGTAGGATATTGGGTTCTAATAAATCAAATGATACGGCTGCTTCTAACCCCTCAATAGTGGTGAATGTCGTCTCCATATCATCATAATCGTTATAGGTAATTGAGATTTCCTCTTGGTCAGTTCTTGGGAAAAGCTGTGCTAGTAAATCTTGTGCGATTGTACGTAATGGAGGGAGAGCTAATACAAGAGCCAATGCCAACATCATGCTAGCCGCAATAGTAGAGAGCCTACGCATGAATTTGACAGATTGTCCTGAATGTTTTGATGATATGACCTGATGAAGTTGCTGGGTCAGTCCTTCATCAAATGCTTCATCAAGTTTCAAACTCTGGGCAAATTTAACCAATTCTATAGTTGTTTCTTCATTAGAATTCGTAGGGATAATAAGTTCTCCGTCTTGTAATTTACGAATAAGTAGGTCAAGTTCTTGTGGCGTTGTCATGATAAAGTCTCCTCATTCCCTAATCTTGTATTCAAATCCTGAATTCCCCGATGAACTAACATAGCAACTGCTTCAGGACTTTTTTTTATAAGCACGGCAATTTCTTGATTTGATAAACCTGCAAATAAACGTAATGAAATAGCTTCACGCCTATCCTCGCTGAGAGCGTTCAGAGCCTCAGAAACGCGTTGTAAGCGATTCTTTTTCTCAAGTGTTTCTTCCAATGATGGTGAAGAATGTGCAATTACTTCTGTTTGGTTAACCAGAGTATTTTCTGGTTGGTTTTTTCGATAGTGGTCAATGATCAGATTTCGTGCAATACCAATCAACCAATTTATGATAGGGGCTTCATGTCGATATGTATCGATATTTTTATATGCTTTAAGAAAGACCTGTGCTGTAATATCTTGTGCATCCTCAACATGTCCTATTCTTGAAAGTACGTATCGGTAAATATTCGTTTTGTGCTGTTGATAAATAGTGGTGTAATCTGAATCTATATTTTCCTCTTCATCAGTTGCTTGATATTCTGTTAAGCTTAGCTGAATCTGTTCTGTCATAATTGTCTCCTATGTTGCATCTTTCACCTTATAAGACTAGAAAATGCGGAAAAGATAACAGGCAATTTTAATTGTATCTTGAGCAAATCGTGATTTTATTTGTTTCAAAAGGACAAATAAATTTTATAGAGGCGTAATTACTTTGTAAGCGCAATGATTTATACTTAAAGTACTTTTTAGATAAAATAAGGAACACCATGAAATCGACACAGCCCAATACAAAATATGACGTTGCGATTATTGGCTCAGGTCTGGCAGGGACAACCTTAGCCAGCATTCTAGCGCGTCAAGGTCTGAGCGTGATTGTATTTGAGGCAAAAGAGCATCCACGCTTTTCAATTGGCGAATCGATGATTTTAGAAACCTCTGAAACCATGCGAACCCTCGCCGAATTTTACGATGTGCCTGAACTCGCCTATTTTAGCTCGGAGAATTTTGCAGATTTCATCGGCACATCACATGGTGTAAAACGTCATTTCAGCTATCTGCGCCACACAAAAGGCGAGAAAACGCATCAGCTACAACGGACTTTGCAAGCAGTCATCCCCAAAGAACCACACGGGCATGAATTGCACTTATTCCGTCAAGATACTGATGCCTTCATGATGGCAACAGCGATTCACTATGGCGCAACCGTTCGCCAGAATACACCCATCATGGATATCGAGTTCCAAGCGGATGGCGTGAAACTCTGCACCACTAAAAACGAGACGATTGTTGCCGATTATGTGGTGGATGGCAGTGGCTTTCGTTCACTCATTGGTCAAAAAGAAGATTTACGGGCTGATAACCAACAAACCCATTCGCGTGCGATTTTCACGCATATGATTGACGTACCTAGCTATCACGACATCAGCCAATCGCGCCAAGATTACAAATTGCCGTTTTCATTGGCAGAAGGCACACTTCATCATGTCTTTGATGGGGGTTGGCTCTGGGTTATCCCCTTTAACAATCACCCGAATGCAACCAATCCAGCCATCAGTGTTGGATTACTGCTTGACCCGCGCCAATATCCATTACGCGATGACCTCTCACCAGAAGAAGAATTTTATGCCTTCCTTGAGCAATACCCCGCGATTTTAGCGCAATTCAAAACAGCAAAGCCTATCCGTGATTGGGTACGGACAGGACGTATTCAATATAGTAGCAAGCAAGTCGTCGGTGACCGTTGGGCGTTACTCGGACATGCAGCAGGATTTGTTGACCCCCTGTATTCCAAAGGCTTATATAATTCACTCACGGCTGTCTCGATGATGGCACATCTGCTACTAAAAGCACACAAAACAGGTGATTACTCTCAAGAAGCCTTTGCACCTTTAGAGACCATCACCCAAAATTACCTGAGCATGAATGACCGTTTAATCGCCAATTCATTTCGCTCCTTCAAACATCCTGACTTATGGCAAGTCTATTCGGTGTTATGGCTCTTGGGCGCATATACAGAACTGGTGAAATTACTCAGTATGCGCGCGCAATTCAAAGATGACCGTGATGCTTATTACGAAGAACTGCTCAAATTAGAGATGTCAGGTGGGGGATTTCCTGAATTTTTCACTGTTGCCCAGCAGATAGATACCCTCATCGAAATGGTTGACCCCTACGATGAAGCCGATGTACAAACCACAGTCAAGCAAGCGAATGACATCCTCCGCAATCTCGATTGGATACCTGACCCCTTCGTTGCTGTGCTTGATGGGGCAGTCACCTTACCGCGCACAAAATTACGCCCGAGCCTCTTACGCCCGAAAAATGGTTTCTTACGCAGTGGTGATTATCGTCAGCACTTCTTCGGCGATGCCAATATGCTGGATGTTATTCGACAATTTATAGAGGAAAAAATCCGCTATTCACAATTTGCTCTACGCCAACGTCGCTAATATTATTGCGATTAGCCTCTGAAAACGGTCATATCAACGGTGATATGAACAACATTTATTTCACAAACTATGCTAGGCTCTGTCTAAGTACAACCACATTAATTCTTATATTTGTTTTGGCGGATGGCATGGATGCCATCCCTACAGCTATCCTAAAGTTTTAGGCACTCATGTTGAGACCTGTCTCAACCGCTTAAAATAACGACAAAACCTTTTATGGTTGGACTTAGCACCTTAACAATTTCATACTCTGCATTACGCTTGTGGGTCTAACCAAACACAAACCGCTTTAGCAAAATTTCCCTGTTAATGCGTTTTTTGTGTACGCCCAAAATCCCTGTTAATTTCCCTGTTTTCCCTGTTATGCTCTGTTAAACAGGAAAATCACAAAATCTCAATCACGCCACGATTGCCATCTAGCCGAACCCGTTGCCCTGTCTTTAGCTCCGTCGTCGCGCTACGCACACCCACCACCGCAGGGATGCTATACTCACGTGCAACCACTGAGCCATGCGTCATGATGCCCCCCACTTCCATAATCAGCCCGCTGGCATTGATGAATAGCGGTGTCCAACCAGGGTCAGTAAATGGCGCGACCAATATCTCACCAGCATGAAGCGTTTCCGTTTGCGGGTCATGAATGACGCGCACAATACCTTCTGCAATCCCTGCTGAAACAGGTTGCCCGACCAATGCCCCCTCGGGTGCATCAGCAACTTGGTACTTAACCACTGGCGTTTCACCGTCGCTGGTCAACACAACTGGCGGAGTCATCTTCTGGTAACGTGCAAAGTTCTTGCGTCGTTCAGCCACCAAATCACGCGTGTTGAGCTTATCCCCACGCGCTAATGCTAATAACTCTGTCCAAGTTAAAAACCAGATGTCATCAGGCTTGGCTAAGATATTATTCTCGGTTAAGCGCACAGCCACTGACTTGAGATTTTCTTTAATCGTGCCAAAAATCTGTATAATCAGAAATTTGTGATGCTCACGCAAGACACTTGCCTCACTCATCACATGCAATAAACGTCGGACTATACGTACCCTTAGCCAACCTAATACGCCACGCTTCGATTTATTGATGAGTTGCTCGGTTGCTCTTTCTCTCGCATTCACTAACTTCTGATGCTGTTTACGATGATTACCTTCCTCTTGCTTGAGATAACTCGCAATTACTTGCAATAATGAGAGCGGTTCTTCATACCATTTTGGCATAGCAATATCAATTTCGGATGACCCACGCGCACCATAGTCAGCGATAAATTTCTCCCATGCGCTCATGAATGCTTGGCTATTTTCTGCTTTTTCAGCTTGTTCTAACCACGCCTGACCATCATTGCCTAAGTCATCAAATAGAGTTACTAATTCTGGTGAACGACGCGCTAAGTCAGCCAAATCACCAATCGCCAGATTCATCTCAACGACCACATTTCCTGACAGTCCCAAATCAAGTGCATCAAGCTCGATTTCATCCTCCCAAGCATGTCCAATCTTGAGGAGCGCACGTTTAGCAATCTCGCCCGCAATGAAGTAATGCGCCCATCTAAAAACCACACCAAAGAAAGTATGCAAAACCTCTATCATGGCTAAAATTTGGGCTTCATCACTTCTGGCAGACTTAATTTTTGCTTTCACTTCTGCCATATGGTGTGCCATAATCCCATTGACTCGCGTCGATAATCCGCTTAAATCTTCCCATATCACAGCCGACACCACCCGATACAGCATTTTCAAAATCTTAGGTATGAAACTAAATGGAAGGTGAAGTCCTTTGCCTTTTTGAAATTCAAGACGTTGCATAGCAGTTTTTAGGGCTTGCGGAGCTAAAGCGTCAAATTGAGAAATAACAGCCAGTAAGCCTCTACGCGCGATAGGATGACGCAATGGCATTGTAATATCGGCAAATAATCGTCCGCCATTAGAACGGGCAAAGTTGCTTTCAATCGCATTGTGTTCACGTCCGATGGGTACGGCACATTGCATTGTCGATATACTCAATGGATACATGGCGTTGGTCATATTTTGCTGATGCCCCATACTAGCGAAAATATGAAGGCTATCATCGGGCGATACTAAACCGTCGATAGGGTAGAGCGAGGTAATCGGACGGGCTTGTAGTAGATACAGTTCATCATCTGCAATTGCCCATTCAATATCTTGTGGCACACCATAATGCGCCTCAACATTAGACCCTAATTGAGCTAAGGCAATAATCTGCTCATCACTCAAAACGATTGAGGTTCGTTGAGCATCACTCAGGCTTTCTTGCCGAGTCCCACCATCTTTTTCGGGGTAAATAGCGATTTGCTTATCTGCAATTTGTCGCTCAATAATCTGCTGATTGCGCTTATCAACATGGTAGGCATCTGGGGAAACAATCCCACTGACTAAGGCTTCTCCTAATCCATAACTCGCATCTATCGCTACAGTATGTCGATGCCCAGTGAGTGGGTCTGCTGTGAATAATATGCCTGATTTTTCAGCCATAATCATCTGTTGCACAACCACTGATAACTGTACATCTTGGTGTGGAAAGCCGTTTTGACACCGATACAAAATCGCTCTATCGGTGAAAAGCGATACCCAACAACGGCGAATAGCATCTAGCAAACTATCTTGTCCGATAATATTGAGGTAGGTATCTTGCTGACCTGCGAACGAGGCATCAGGTAAATCTTCGGCTGTGGCGCTAGACCGCACCGCATAGGCTTCATCTACGCCCAAATGTTGCCAACAGTCCGTCACCGCATCCGCTATCGTTTGTGGGATAGATACATCGAGTAAAGTCTGCCGAATTGTTTGCCCGACTGTACGTGCTGATTCTAAGTCATTACTGTTTACAGTATCTAATAATTCATAAAGTCGAGGCATTTCGGAGCATGATGCTATGAATTGTTTAAATGCTACCGTTGTCACACAAAATCCAGTTGGAATAGGAAAGCCAGCATAGGTCATCTCCCCAAGATTAGCTCCTTTACCCCCCACCAAAGGCAAGTCTGTTGCGCGAATATCATTAAATGAAAGAACAAGGTCATTTTTATTCATTAAATTAATCCTGTGAGTCCGCGAAATAAAAATATAAGCCCGAAAACCAGTGGAATCCAAATGCTGATAGGGCGCGAATAGCTTTCGAGTGTATGTTTGAGGCTCGTCAAGCGTTCCTCAGCTGTTGCAGGAAATAAGAGATAAATCGCAACAGGGACGATAACTGATGCACAGAAAACAAGTACATCGAGTAGTACAATCACGATTTTTGAAGATAGGACGAGGTCACTAACCAGCAATACCGAGACAGCCGATAAGAAAATTGCTAAATTCTTGATATTAATGATGCTAACCACAGCTCCGAATAAGAACGCACGTATCGGGGTAATTTTGTCTAAGATAGCGAATAATCGCGGTGGTTTGCTCTCTTCTGTGGTGGGTTCTTTACGCCAATTACGTTGTGTAAGCCATAGAAGTAAACAGCCCATCAAGATGAGCAGTATAGGCATCATCAAATTGGGGTTATCTGAAGGGGTTTCAGATGTGGTGTAGTTGTAACTCAGCACGACGACAGATATGCCAATTACAGTATACGCACTCACATAGCCGAGCATATAACCTAAGCCGTTTTGCCAGCCCTTATCCGAGATGAGCAACAAGATGACAATCATAATCGACCCGATGGATACTATTCCAGCAGATGCCAAGATGAGAGATTGAATCAAAACAGTCAACAAAGCTGATACCCTCAACATTCTTTATTAAGGATACCATAACATTTTCTTAAACTTTTTACTGAGATTTAATATGAAAAAATTAGAAGGACTGCTTGAATAAAATTCACATTAGATGGATTTCACATTGATAATCAGTGAAACTAGGTAATCTTTGCCCAAATCAGAGGTGCGTTTTATACTCATGAAAATCTATATACACAATTTAGGATGCCATCATGACACAATTCTATGACCTCAATGTTCCGTTAGAAGATTCACCAAGTGAACCTCTCAGTTTAAGCATCACCTATTTTAATCATGAGCAAAGCGCAGAGGTGATGGCACAATATCTACAATGTGATGTTGATGATTTCCCAGAAAGACAGGGCTGGGGCGTGGAGAGTGTACAAGCCAGCACTCATAATGGTACACATGTTGATGCGCCCTGGCATTACTTCCCCACCAGTATGGGAAAACCTGCCCGCACCATTGACGAAATGCCCTTAGAATGGTTTTTCCGTGATGGTGTTCGCCTCGATTTTCGTCATATCGAAAAAGGTGGTGTTATCACTGTCGCCGATATCCAACAAGCTCTGAGAAAAATTAACTATACGCTCAAGCCGTATGACATTGTAATGCTCTGGACAGACACGGATAAACTATGGGGCGATGCCGAATACTTCAACAGTGGGGCAGGCTTAACCATGGAAAGCACTCTTTGGTTAATCCAAGAGCAAGGTATTCGCGTCATTGGTACAGATTGTTGGGGCTTAGATAGACCCTTCTGGGCAGTCGTCCAGCAATTCAAAAAAGATGGAGATACAAGCAAAATATGGGAAGCACATCGCGCAGGGATAGAGCAGGAATATTGCCAAATTGAAAAATTAGCTAATCTTGACCAATTACCCTCTGCAACTGGGTTCAAAGTGGCTTGTTTTCCTGTAAAAGTCGCTAATGCCAGTGCAGGGTGGACGCGTGTCGTGGCGATTTATGATAATTGATTTGTGAAATTTAGTGTTAATGTTGAGGCAATAGATTTTATATTACCATAGACATAACACACATAATTATGGGACAAATCATTATGCTACAACAAAAAACACTTGATAACGGTATTATTGAGATTTCACATGTAGGCATTTTTACGCTTGAGCATTGGCTAGAATACAAGCAAACTATGATAGATTTACTTGATGCCAGCGATAAAAAAGTCTATATATTAAGTGACTTTAGCAAGACTGAACGCTTTGACAAGGAAATCGTTCCAGAAGCAGGAACAGCCCCACATCTCACACATCCAAATTTAGGTTTGATAGTCTTATTGGGTGGGAATGCACTTCACAACTTCATCTTGCAAATTACGGCAAACCGCGCCAGCAAAGAAGAGCGTGATAGTAAAATGCGCGTCCACAAAGAATATGACCGCGCACTTGAAACATTAGAACATTTTCAAAAAATTCAGGCAGAAAATCCAGAAGCTAATTAAGCTGGATTATAAACAATTCGATTATTAACGACCATCGGTTGCGTTAGGGCATAGTGAACATAACAACCACGTTCAGCATCACGCACTAAGGTATTGATGGTTTCCTCGGTTTCGGATGAGTCAATCTCGATAGTTGACTCAATCGAATCAACAATGCCTTCTACTGTACCTTTTAACACAGACCCCTTATTACTATAATGGACAATAGTAGTCATCTTTAAATCTTGCAGGTCTAGTTTCCGCATATTGGCATAACGTGTAATTTGTGTCATCAAGCAGAATGCAATCGATGAGGTGAAGTATGCAAGTGGAGGCGGGGCAGTTTCTTCACCGCCAAGAATTGGACTTTCATCACTTGCAATTTCAAATTCTATCATGACCGTACCTGACGTAGTTTCCATACGAGTGGTACTTTCTTTCCGCATTTTTCCAATAGAATTTGCCGTTGCTCGCACAACAAATTCACGAATACTTCCCGTAGGACCTTCATGACTTTGTGACATTGGTCGCTTCCCTTAAGTAATTTCCATAGTAATGACAACATGCGATTGTAGCACAAGACTTACAAGCTAGAAGTTCACTTGGGTTTCTTTGCCGTATTTAGGGCATAACGCATGGATAATTCAGGTTCTGCTCTCTGTAAGCGTTGAGGTGGTAATCCCTGTAAAACAGCCTCTAAATCATCAACAACCATCTCGCCAATCTCCCATAAGCCTTCTTTGATTGACCCTGCTCGATGCGCTGACAAAACGGCATTTTCTGCGTTACGAATAGGATGGTCAGCCTCAAGGGGTTCAGTCGGGAAAACATCTGTTGCGACCTTAAAGCGACCCTCTAAGACAAGCTCAGTCATGGCATCAAAATCTACGACATGCGCTCGGCTCATCAAGACCAGTACAGCATTTTTCTGGAGCATTTCAAGATAGTGGCGTGAAATCATTGCCTCATTATCTTTAGTCGGGGCGGCTAAAACAAAAACCACTTTGCTCTGCTGCATAACCTCTTCAAATGAGGCAGGGGTTACTCTATTGCGTTCTAAGAAACCATCACCTAGCCAAGGGTCATAAACAGAAATTGTGACGTTAAAGGGTGCAAGAAGGGGTTGCAATGCTCGTGCAATACTGCCATAGCCAATAAACCCTACAGGTTGGTCAAAAAGCATGAAACTGCTTAGGTTACTCTCTTTCAGGTAGAGTTCATCACCTCTACGCATGGCTCTATCACTAGCCGAGACTTCTCGACAGGCATCTAACGCCATAGCGAGTGACATCTCTGCTACTTGACGGGCAAATGCAGGAGCAGCACTCAACACACGGATATAGCGTTGATAGCATTTTTCATAATCTAATGTGAGCGGAAATGCCCCTGATACAGTCATGATTGTGCGTAAAGCATCCGCTTTATCTAAGACATCGCCATAACGCCACATCGAACTCACGACAACCTCAGCAGAGGGTAAGGCTTCCAGAAAGGATTCGTCTGGCATTGGTTCATCTTTGCCCCAAATAACATCAACTAAGTCATATAACCTGGCTTTATCATTTGGGGAGAAAATTTCATCCATCGTGCGGAAGTGTGGGTCAACAATCACCTTTGCTTTGCTCATTTTGTCATCCTAAATTTTTACTAATCTTATTCAGGTGAGTGTTACGTGTTTTACTGATTTTTGCAAAGAAAATCTGTCACTATTTAAGAGATTAAGTGACTACCTGTTGTATATGCAGTTAGCAATCCCCTATAATTCAGCACTACATTATTTGGTAGAAAGTCATTTCTGCATTGCCCAATACTACCGACAATCCTCATTCAAAAAGACAACTGCCCATATTTGATTGGCTAATTCACTATCGACGCGATGATTTGTTGGGGGACATCATTGCTGGTTTGACGGTTGCTGTGATGCTTGTCCCACAGAGTCTGGCTTATGCTTTGCTAGCAGGACTACCACCTATCGTTGGCTTATACGCGAGTATCGTCCCTGTGATGATATATGGTTTGTTAGGTAGTGCGCGAGTGCTGACACTAGGTCCAACTGCGATTACGTCTGTGATGACCCTCGGCACAATCGGGGCGTTATCGGCAAATAACGGCATAAGTTCAACGACACTTGCTCTCACACTGGCTCTGTTTTTGGGCATCGTTTATGTGCTGATGGGCATTCTGCGCTTAGGATTTATCGTTAATTTGCTGAGTCGACCTGTGTTAGTAGGGTATGTAAATGCGGCAGCGATTATCATTGCGATTAGTCAATTACAGTATTTGCTGGGTGTCAGCATCGAGCGCACATCGTTCCCACATATGATTTTATGGCGGACACTACAAAATCTACAGCAAATAAACCTCTGGACGGTTATCATCGGCTTTGGGGGAATTAGCTTATTGCTATTCTTTCGTTATGGCTTAGATGCCTTGCTCAAGCGATTTTCAGCACCACAATTATTACGCTTTGCTATAACGCGTAGCGGAGCATTGGTCTTGGTGATAATCAGTATCAGCCTCAGTTATTGGCTCAATTTAGAAAGTGTCTATGATGTTGCAGTGATTGGTGATATTCCAGCAGGATTTCCCTCTTTAACATTTGGGTTCGATTTCACCCATTGGCAAGCCTTATTACTTGGTGCAATAGCCATCGCTTTTGTTGGCTTTATGGAGGATATTTCTACGGCAAAATCCTTGATGACGGGTCGTGAGCAAAAACTAAGCCCAAACCAAGAATTAATGGCGATGGGCGTGGCGAATATCGGTGCAGCATTAACTGGTGGGATGCCAGTGACAACCTCTATAAGTCGCTCGGCAGTGAATCATGCTGTGGGCGCAAAAACAGGCTTGTCATCAATTATTGCAGGAGGGATGTTAGCTTTAACAGTTATCTATTTAACGCCACTCTTCTACTATTTACCACGCGCCACATTGGCGGCAATTATCATCACGACTGTCTTTAACTTGATTGATATTCAGACGATGCGCGAACTCTGGCGATATAGTCGCTCTGAAACAGGCGTTATGCTTGTGACGATGCTCAGTGTATTTTTGTTCAGCATCGAAATCGGCATTTTATTGGGGATTATTCTGTCGATTAGCCTCTATGTTTACCGTACCAGTCGCACGCCGATTGTTGAATTAGGTCGTGATGGCTATAGTGATTTCTATACCAACATTGAGCATGAGCAGGCAATTCCAATTCCAAATGTGCTGATTTTACGCATTGATGAAAGCCTCTATTTTGCCAATTCACAATATTTAGATGGTTATCTCCGCAATATCCTCTCAGAACACCAAGATATTGAGTTTCTCATTTTAGGCTGTGGGGCAGTTAATACACTGGATACGAGTTCTATCCAAATTTTAGAAGAACTGGTCAAAGATTTTCATGAACTAGGTATCGAAGTTCTGATAAGTGAGTTACGCAGTCGGGCATTTTCACGGATGAACTCAGGCGAATTACGTGACCTCATCGGGCGTGACCGTTTTTTCGCCACCACGCATGAAGCAGTCATCGCCACAGGACAATTATTCGATGATGACTTGCCGATATAAGCGACCTTAATTCCCAATTATAACAATCCCCACTACAATAATATTATGTAACAATATTTTTAGTTATTAAAAGGGAAGTCTTATGCCATCTGATGAAAAGCCTCTCATCATACAATTTGAACACAATGGGGAAACAACCAGCTATACCATCACAGACGCTGTGACCATTACCATACAAGGCAAACCTGTTTTTGTCGGTAACACGCTAAAACTTGAAAGTGGTGGCAAACTCACTGTTGATGGGCTTGCGCCTTGGGATGGCTTAGAAGTGAAGGTCAATATCGCTCAGATTAATGTGCGCCAGAATACCACAACCGAACAAGAGCCTGTAGCAATTGTCAAAGAAGGGGATGTCCTTACTGTTTCGCATAAAACAACGGTTAATAACGGCATCACTTGGCGGCAAATCCTCGCACCAGTCGAACTTGCAGGGAATTGGATTGCCGAGCGTGTTGCTGGCTTTGATGAAATCTACCTCGTCAGTTTTGAAGAATATGACGCACAACGCGCAGAAGAAACAAGCACTCCTGAAGTCCATACTGCATCAGCACAGGTGACTGAACGTCCTGAAACAACTGAAGAAGCAGAGGTTGCTGACCATCAACCAGCACCCTTATTCGGACGCTTTCAGTTAATTGAGAAGCAAGGTTCAGATGGTCGTTATACTGCATTGAGTATTGATGGTGATGATAGACCGAAGTTGGGCGTGAATATTCGGGAGTTTCCGCATTTTGGCATCCCACAATGGCAATGGGCGCGTGAGCATGGGCGCGAAACCTATTGTAAAAGTGTTCAAGACCTTAATATGAAGTGGGTTCGATTCTTCACCCCGCATGTCACCTACGGTAGCTTGGATGACAACCTCAAACGGATTGAGGCAACTTTAGATGTTATCCGTGACCATGATTTAGTGGCAGTCGTGACGCTCACTGATTCATTGGCTGATGTGGGGATGTTCCCGAAAGAAGACGGTGAATGGCATGAAAAAGGCACACCGATGGGGCATTATCATAAAGATTACTTCAACACGAATGCCTTCCGTAATCATTATCATCCCTATGTGAAAGAAGTCGTTTCAGCATTTAAAGACCATGCAGGGGTTGGTATCTGGCAGTTGATGAATGAACCTGCAATTTACCCACCACCAGCTAGTGATACCGATGTAGAAAGTTTTGCGCGTTGGGTGGATGAAACCTCTGCGATGATTTATGAGATGGATAAAACCCACCCGATTGCAATTGGGATGATTAATGCCTCGCATATTAAGCCCCCTGCGGCGGAGCAAAATCAGTTTGTGCTGGAATTCTATAGTCAACGGAAGCACATCCATGTTGTGACTTGCCATACGTACCAAGGTATTCATAATGGCGACCCTCATGCGGCGTGGGATTTAGAAGATGATTGTATGGCGGATATTCGTGCTGCTGCCAAGACAGGTCGTGCGATGATTTGGACAGAGTTCGGCTCATCACAAGCTGCGAATCGTTGCCAATCGACTGAGCGTTTCTTGAACCGACAATTTTTACAGAATCATGCCAGTGCCGCATTGCAATGGGGCTATATGCTCGAAGTGGATGGCATCTCGGATTCAGGGGTAGGTGATAGGCACTTTGGGTGGTCACGAGCGAATTTCAATAAGGAATTTGATGAACTAAAAGCCTTGTTTGCAAATTTTGTCGATAAATTCTGAAAGCATTTCACGCTTGAATTTCTCTGTTTAACAGGGGATAACAGGGAAAACAGGGATTTTTGGGCGTGAGGTAGCCGAAGATAACAGGGAATTTTTTGCACTGTAAGTTTGTGTTTGGTTAGTCAAAAACCCCTCCCCATGCACTCGCTGATGCTCCCTGTGGAGAGGGACTTTAATGGGTATGAAGTTGTTAAGGTGCTAGACAGAGCCTAGCATATTTTGTGTGCTGGTTGTTGTTCATATGACCGTTGATATGTCCGTTTTTAGTGTTAGAAAAACTTAACAGAGACAATAATCATACTATCTGATCGTATTTACAGGTAACAAAGTATGAAGGAATTAAGTGAAGAAACTATAGAATTCCTGAGTAAGTCAGGGTGGACTCCTGAACGTAAAGTTGATGTCACTGAGTATGTGAAAGCCCATGAAGAGGCAGGTTGTTCAGTTCCCGAAATAGTAGTTGAATTTCTTAGCAATTTTGGTGGACTGAAAATAAATTTGCCTCATAAAGATTTTATCGAAATTAACGGTAAGAAAAAAATGCTATCAGGAAAAGTGCATTTCGATGGTTTCATTGCAGGAGATTTTTGTGATGATTTTAAACCGTATGCTGAAATCGTCAAAGTCAAGAATTTGTATCCTATTGGAGAAATCGGTGGACAATCTTTACTTTTTTTAGACGACTTTGGACGTATATATTATGAAGTAGGATACAGAGAAATCTATTGCTTTGGAAGAACAATAGCTGAAGGTCTAAACAAAATCGTTGCTAGTCGAGGAAACATAAGATAGATATGCACCATAAGAACTTGTGACTATGATAGAGAAATTTGATAAAGCATTTAGCATTGTATTGGTACAATAAAATGCCTGAAATTAGATTACAACAAAATGAATTAGAGTTCACAAATGATCATTTAGCATTTTGGAAAGGGAAACCATTTACAGGCGTTATTTATGATTTGCACAAAAATGGAAAGACGTGGAGTGAAATGTCATATGTAAATGGCTACCAAGAAGGTCTTACAAGAGAATGGTCTGAATCTGGTAATTTATTGACTACAGAAAACTGGCGAAGTGGATATTTACACGGTATAAAACAAGAGTGGTTTATACATGGAAGTCAAAAACGGAAAGCCATATATGAATTTGGTATATTAGTTAATAATAAGGAATGGGATGATAGCGGAAGTTTGGTACAAAATTTTAAAATTTCGCAAAAAGACCTTTCATATTCTTTGCTTATCACGATACGTAAAGAACATAATGAAAAATTGAAATAAATCATGACCATTGCATGACTTTAGACTAAAGACCCCTTCGTATAATCGAATGAAATAATGTTCGTTGGCTTGATGCGTACCAAAACAGGTTGCCACTTATCAGCCAGCTTACGGGCGTAATCCTCTGCACTATCACGGTCACCGAAGTAACGCTCAAAGATGCTAATGCGTTTGCTCACTGCATCGTCATAGTCTAATGTTGCTTCGCCATAAATCATGACCCCTTTATACGGAAAGTCGCTTGTGTCTATCAAAACCGTTACACGCGGGTCACGTTGCATATTTTTGACCTTGCGCTGAATTATCTGTGTGCTGACAATGATTTCACCATCACGCCATTCATACCAGATTGGCATGGTGTGGGGTGTTCCGTCTGGATTGATGGTACTCAGGCGTGCGACCAATCCCCGTTGAGAGAGAAAATCGTCTAGCTCTGCATCAGTCATCGCAGGTACTTGAGGATACTTCTTCACTTCGCGCATGAGCAAACTCCTATAACAAAATAACTATCAAACATTATATACTCATAATAATGTGTTGGCTGTGAGTTGACGCTACAATCTGATAATATATCTGCGTGAATTATCCTCAATTGGCACAAAAGGCTACCCATGACACTGACACCGTACAAAGGCTCGCTGGTTGATTTGCGCGTGAGTGTAGATAAATATGAGGCATTAAACAATTTTGCCAAAGATTTACCTGCCATTCGCTTATCTGAACGCGCAACGCACGACCTTGAATTATTGGCAATCGGGGCATTTTCACCTTTGCGTGGATTCATGGGACAAGCAGATTACGAGTCAGTCTTAGAGACGATGCGCCTGAGTGATGGCACATTGTTCCCGATGCCGATTACGTTACCAGTGGATGCTGACGCGCCGATTAGTCTTGATACACAAATCGCGCTCCGTACCCGACGTAATTCGCTCTTAGCGATAATGACCGTTGAAGAAATTTATGAGTGGGATATAGATAGCTACGCACAGAATGTTCTCCGCACAACGGATACCCGTCATCCACTTGTATCCGAGTTGTACCGATGGGGCAGGTTGAATATTGCAGGGCAATTACAAGTCTTACGCCTGCCACCGCAATATGATTTTCCTGAATTACGCCTGACTCCTGCTGAAGTGCGCCACAAACTGAGACACCAGAAGTATGTTGTAGGCTTTCAATCGCGCAATCCTATGAATCGGGCGCATGAAGCGATGCTCAAGCACGCTAGTGAAGACTTAGATGCGAGTTTACTCTTACAACCAATTATCGGTCTAACTAATCCCAATGATATTGACCACTATACTCGTGTTCGGGCGTATACCACGTTGCTAGATAATCATTTACCCCAAGATAAAATGTTAATTTCACTCTTGCCACTGGCATTGCGTTGGTCAGGTGAGCGCGAGGCATTGTGGCAAGCGATTATCGCACGCAATTACGGAGTCACACATTTGCCGATAGGGCGCAACCATGCCAATCCATTTCGTGATAGTGATACAGATTACAATGCGCGTGATTTGGTCAAGACGCATGAGAGTGAACTTGGTGTAAAGGTTTTGCCGTATCGAGAGTGGGTTTATCTGCCAGAAGATGACCGTTATGCCGATAGCACAGATTTAGCCGAGCATCAGCAGAGTATCCAATTATCGAGCAAAGCCATGCGTCGAGGCTATCTGGATAAGGGCAAGAAATTACCTGCATGGTTTGTGCGTCCAGAAGTAGCGGATATTCTGGCGCAAGCCTATCCTCCCAAGCACGAACGGGGCATCTGTATCTGGTTTACGGGACTGAGCGGGGCAGGTAAATCCACGACTGCTAGTATTTTATCGGCAAAACTCCGCGCACATGGTCGGCAAGTGACACTCTTAGATGGCGATATTGTGCGGACAAATTTATCGCGTGGCTTGGGTTTCAGTAAAGCAGACCGTGATACGAATATACGTCGGATTGGATTTGTAGCGAGTGAGATTGTACGGCATGGTGGCGTGGCAATTTGTGCGGCAGTTAGTCCTTACCGAGCAACCCGTGCCGATGTGCGGAGTATGGTCGGGGAGGGCTTCATTGAAGTTTTTGTAGATACACCGCTTGAAGTTTGTGAAGCACGGGATAGCAAGGGCTTGTATGCCAAAGCGCGTCGTGGACAGATTAAAGGCTTTACAGGCATTGATGACCCCTACGAAGCCCCTGACAATGCCGACATCCACCTAAAAACGACCACTGCCAGCCCTGATATGAACGCGCAATATGTGCTTGATTACCTGATAGAACAGTCATTTATACAGCGACTCTAAGCTCTGATACTATTAACGCACGTTTAAATATATTAAATACTACCTTATAATATCCCTCAATAAATCAGCTTAACGACCTCTATAGAAAGACATCGAATGTTAATCCCTGTCCCCTACTTGATTATTGGCTTTTTGGTGCTGGTTACTATATTATTCTCTATTTTTTTGCGCCCTAAATTATCTGTATTTAGCCAAATTATTGTCTATATTTTGCTTCTATTTATTGCAATTTCCTATGGCTTGCATGCCACACGTAATACTTTCTCAGGTCCATTACGTCAATTTTTAGATTTTCAGCATGGCGAGTTCAATCATACGGCGACAATGTCATCATTATTGTTGTTTAGTGCAGGGGCAATGGCTTTTATTCAAGCCTTTTCACGTAAAAAAGCATGGTGGAATTTTCCGCTTTGGCTGTATGTCGCAAGTTTATTCTGGTTTTTGGCAACGGATGAATATTTCCTCATCCATGAAACTCTCGCCTATTGGGAAGAAATTTATATCAGTGTGGCTGGCGTTACCACTCTAATCTTGCTCACAGTTGTTTGGTTTCATTATACACGTTTACAATTTATTGCGCTGTTCATCACTGTCTGTGGTTTGGGTGTCTCGGCAGTCGGTGGAATTGTCTTAGAAAATGTTGTCGGGGATTTGTGTTTTGGGCTAGTACCGCGCTCGTATTGTGCATCGCTACCGATATTAGAAGAAGTCTTCGAGATTACAGGGTATGCAACTGCCTTTATTGGCTTATTACTGTTCGTTGAGCAAACCTATGAGAAAGTGCGTATGCGACGGGTGCGCGTGGCGCTTACGTCAATGGCTTTCATTTGGCTAAGTTGGCTTATTTTTAGTTACTGGTTCTTACCTGCGATTGAGTTACGTTTCATGGCAGAGCCAGTCAACGCGAGTTTCGATAATGGTCGTATGGTTGTGCGCGGTTATCGTATTAGCCCAGATAGGGCGATGGCAGGCGATACGATTCGGGTGCGTTTATATTGGTATTCAGAAAAAGCACCGATTAATAAATTTGGATATACTGTAAATATCGTGCATCCCATCACAGGCGAGTCAATTATGCGCTTGAATGAGGTGATTAATGCCCCACCAACTGATGATTGGTTTGGGAATACCGTCCATTGGACGGAAGTAGCATTTGAGTTGCCCTCTGATATTGAAACACCAATAAGTCCGCTCATCATCCCGACAGTGTGGCGCGAGACAAGTGATGGAGTCTATTTCACTTATACTGCGGAAGAGAGCAATGTGCCTGTCTTAAACTCGGGTCCTGTAATGACGGCTATTCCGATTTTATCTACAATGGAAAATAGCGTGGATGATGCAGATTACAATTTTGCCAATGGGATTGCTTTGTCTGTTGTAGAAGCTGAGGATGCGTATAGCTTTGACTTCCAATGGATGAGTTCTGCTGATGTATCTGCCGAGTTAGCCCAAATTTTACACTTAGTCCCAGAAGGTGAGGGCGACATTCGCATCTTTGATCAAACGCCATTTGAGGGCTTGTTCCCAACCACGACATGGGTTACTGGCATGAGTGAAGTCGATACAGTGACTTTAGAGATACCAGCTGATGCACCGTCAGGGCGATATATTTTATACACAGGCTTGTATGATGTGCTGACAGGAGAGCGCGTTCCGATTACATCCGATGGGGCAGAAAATGGCTTGATGGCTGTTGCTGAGGTGACGATTGGGACGGACGAGTAAGTTGGTTTCACTTAAAAGCGTAACACTGAGAAGCAGAGGCGCAGAGTATTAAGGGCATCATAAATGCAGTTGTTTTTAATCACGATTTTGTACATTGTCGTAATTTTAGGCATGATACTATCTCTACGCTCATACTTTGAAAGAGAAGTTAAACTCACAACGCGCATCATGTTTTATACAACTCATAGGGTTGTAAAAGGAGATAAAGCTCGGAAATTTGGACTTTATAGTTTCCTTGCTTATTTCATCATGTTTCTGACGCTATTAGCCTACTCAATTTTGGGTATGCAATTAGGTTATATAGGTATTCCCGTTTGTATATCCAGTTTTCTATTACTTTTATTTGCTTCTTGGGTTCTCAAAAATGATTAGGAAATATCCTCGTGCCTACGATAGAAATATAATTCAGCCTCAATATAGGGGAGATTTGTATGCAACAACTTTTATGGAATTTTAGCTTCATCTTTCTTAGCGTATTTCTTATTTTTCTTGGAGTTTACTCATTATTTGCGGGATACTATATTTACAGAAATGATAGCTACCCTAACTATTTTCGGGAACCGAGAGCGAAACTTGGTAAACCTCGTAACAATGCCATTGGAATATTATTGAGAGGATTTTTTGCGATATTATTTGCTTCTTTGATATTAGGTAATTTCTTTAATCATATCTTTCCGCAATAACACTCCCCAATTTTCATTAAAATCGACCTAATTTGTAACAAAAACCGATTGTCTCCGTCTTATTAGGTGTAGCGCGTTACAAAAATAGGATGGTCTGATGTCCGATGATAGGCAAGAACAATTAGCTGATGCCATGCGTGCGAGTCAGCAGGATATGAATGCGTTTGCGCCCATATATGAGGCGTTTGTTGAGCGCATCTATAGTTATTGCTTGTACCGTGTGCGCTCTATCGCTGATGCCGAAGACCTTACGAGCCAAGTATTCGCTCGTGCGATGGATAAATGCCATACGTTTAACGGCGATAATGTCGGGGCATGGTTGTTTCGGATTGCCTATCACATCACAGTGGATTACTACCGTGCCAAGCGACCTGAGCCTTTGCCACCGTCACAATTATCGGTGTTATCTGCGCCTGATACCTCACCATTGGAACGAGTCATTCAGGATGAAGAACACGCTTACCTTGATGAGCTTCTCAATAAGTTAGATGAGGACAAGCGCAATCTCTTGTTACTCCGCATCACAGGGGATTTATCCGCATCGGAAGTAGGGGAGGTGGTCGGCAAGAGTGCGACGGCTGTCCGAACCGAAATCCATCGTATTATCCAGCAATTGAAACGCACGGCAGTTCTTTATTCAGCAGGAGATTGAACGATGCCATCCCAACAAGACAATTATGAGCAATTTCTTGATGACCTTTCACAGGAACTTTCCACAGAGGTCGATTTAACAGATGAAGATGTCCGCTTACTACAAAACCTGAGCCAGCATTTTCAGCCAGAAAGATTATCCGCACATAAACAACGCCAGATATGGCAGAAAGCCCAACATATGAGCCAGCGTAAAATGAAACGCCCAGTTAATCTGTGGCAACGATTGTTACCCGTTGCGAGTATTGCCATCGTCTTTGGGATACTCGGTTATGTCCTTTCGATGCTTCAATTTAGCCCCGATACACAAGGCGCAGTCGTTGAGGAAATGGTCTTGCACGATACTTTGTTTGATGCCGTGCCAGTCGTGTCCGATGCCTTTGGGTTTGAATTCGGGGCATTTACCCCTATCGATAATGGCGTTGCATCAGAAAACCTAATGCGTGATGCAGGGATGCGATGGGTTGCAAGTACGATTTATTTTGATGTCGATAATCCTGAGCAAGTGCAAGAGGTCAGTGCAGAGATAGATGCGGTTCATGCTCAAGGATTCAAAATTTTATTGAGTGTCTATGGCAATCCTAGCTTATATTCTGATACTTACCGCGAACAATATGCCATGTTTTTGGGTGAATTGGCTGGGCATGGGGCGGATGCGATTGAAATCTGGCAAGAGGGCAATATTGACCGTTCGTTCCCATCGGACTACCTGAATGTTGAGTCGTATTGGCTGTTATTACGGGATGCCACGACCTTTATTCGCGCAGAAAATCGCAGGACAATTGTTATCTCTGGCGCACCTGCTCCAACGGGTGCTGAGAGTGCCTTCCCCGGACAAGTTATCAATGATGATAATTTCATAGAGGGCTTATATGACCTAGGCACGTTCGATATGGTGGATTGCCTTGGGATGCAATTCGTAGAAGGGACAGTTCCACCCTTAGCGATTTCAGGGGATGCGCGAGATAATTATTATACCCGTTACTTGCCGACCCAATTACAACGTTATCGTGCTGTCGCTGGGGCAGATGTACCGATTTGTATTACCTCACTGGGTTATTTAGCCTTAGAAGGGGCAGATAATATTCCTACATTCTTTGAATGGGCGAATACGACCTCAACAGATGAACAAGCGCAATGGTTACGGGAATCCCTCGAATGGTTATCTTTGCAAGCGGATGTACAACTGGCAATTCTCTGGCATCTTGACCTTGATATAGGTGGGTCAGGCGACCCGCAATTCGGTTTCGATATTCATCACGATTGAGATAGTTTTTATAGAGGATTATGATCTGCTTCACTCAGTTTGGGTGGGGCAGTTTTTGTATTTAATAACTGGTTACGCAATACAGTTTTTAGAGCGATAAACTGATGACAAATAGCTTTGTTCAAGTCAATTTTGTTTTCAGTTGACAGTTATCGGTTATCGGGAGATACAAAAACCATTTTCGGATAACTGAAAATCGGCAACTGATGATTCTCTCAGTCCACTACATGCACGATACCAAAGTTTTCTTCACATCACTGCGTAAGGTGAATTAATAATATTGTCTAAATTCATCAATGTTTCCAACAAGCAATCACAGTAGTATTATAGAGACGCATCCTTAAAAACCCGCAGATGGAATGTATTTATGCTCACCATGCCTGAAATTTCTGTAATCGCTATTATCATCCTTCTATTTCTACTTATATTCGCAACACGGCTTAAGACTGAACTTATCGCATTAATCATTTTGCTGATTCTAACATTCACAGGTTTAGTGTCCGTTCAGGATGCCTTATCGGGATTTAGTAGTTCTGTTGTGATAACCTTGATTGGCTTATTCATCATCACCTATGCTCTGGAAAAAACAGGTGTTGTGCAGTGGATTGCGAATCAACTCAATAACATTGGGCAGGGTTCTGAAGTTAAACTAATGACATTATTCATGATTACTGGGGCGATGCTCTCTCTCATTATGAATAATGTCGCGGCAGGTGCAGTATTATTACCTGCAGCTGTTAAAGTTGCACGTACATCAAAGGTGTCTGTTTCAAAATTATTGATGCCGATGTCGTTCGGTACGTTGTTGGGTGGGATGGCAACCTACTTGACTACTGCCAATATCTTGATGAGCGAGTTACTGATTACAAACGGTTTTCAGGGCTTAGGCATGTTAGATTTTATCCCGACAGGCTTCGTTATTATCATAGCAGGCGTTATTTATATGGTCGTTGTAGGTCGTCATCTATTACCCAATCGTGTATCAAACGATAATCCCAGTCAAATTAACCTGAAAGACACTTATCATTTGTCTGAGCGTATGTGGCGTATTCAGATTGAGGATGAGTCACAATTAGCCGCTCAAAGCATCAGAGATAGCGAGATTAACGCCAAATTAGGTCTAACAGTTGCCGCTATCTGGCGTAAGGGCGAAACAATAACCATTCCTAAATCCGACCAAGTGCTTCATGCACATGATGAACTTTTAGTTATCGGGAATGAAGAACGTGTGCAAGAATTGGTGACATGGGGAAATACGCTGTTTGACGACAAAGCCTATGTTAATGGGCATAATCTACCGATTGAGCCGATTGAAATCATGATTGCACCTCGTTCTGATGCCATTGGTAAAACACTCTCTCAAATGAAATTAAATAGTAAATCAGGTCTCTTATCACTTGCCCTTTGGCGCGATGGCGAAAGTTATGATACAGATGTTCGGAAAATACCTCTGGAGATAGGAGATGCAGTACTTGTAGTAGGACAATCCAGCGATATTGAAAACCTTGCGAATGACCCAAATTACATCCTGCCGACAGGTCAATACTCTAATCTATCTGTTAATTCTAAAAAAGCACCTCACGCAATGGTGATTACAGCTATTGTTTTAATTTTGGGCATTTCAAATTTTATTCCTTTACCTATTGCCATGTTAGCTGGTGCAGTTGCAATGGTAATTGTAGGTTGTTTGAGCATGGAGCAATTTTATGATGCGATTTCATGGCGCGTTATTTTCTTAATTGCAGGCATGCTTCCTCTAAGTTTCGCCATTACACAATCTGGCTTGGCTGACCGTATCGGCAATATTTTCGTTTCGCTTTTGGCTACTTCTAATCCACTGATATTTGTTGCAGGTATGGTTATATTGACGATGCTCATTGTTCAGATTATTGGTGGGCAAGTAACAGCACTACTTGTGGGACCGATAGCGATTAATGCTGCCTTGCAAATAGGCATCAATCCACGCCTTATCTCGGTTGCAGTAGCAATGGCATGTTCGATGGCATTCCTGACACCCATTGCTCATCCTGTTAATATTCTGATGATGGGGCAAGGGGGTTATAAATTTGGCGATTTTTTTCTGGTTGGTTTAGGCATGTCAGTAGTGACATTGGTCGCTATGCTAGCTGGACTTTCACTTTTTTGGCAGTTTTGAAGCTGAGAAAAGACAAATATTTGCCTCAACTTCATTTTCTGATGTAATTTTGCGCGATGACTTTATTTTCATTTGTCTTGCTGTGAAAGCTCTGTAAATACTGCTAAGCTATCATCAAAATATTCATGCAATAGGATTTTTGATGGTAGTACAAATTGGAATTATTGGCACAGGTACATATTTCCCTGAGACGATTCAAGTTGCCTCCGACCTCGTAGACGCAACTGATATTCCTGAACATATCCTCCGCGAAAAAATGGGTATTCGCCAACGGCATATCGCCTCTGAGCGTGACACGGTTAGCTACATGGCGAGCCAAGCCAGTCTCAATGCTATTCAACAAGCAGGTATCGACCCCACAGAAATTAATATGGTTATCTCACATGGTAGTGAATATAAAGACCATGTTGTGTGGAATGCGGCTGGGAAAATTCAGCATGAGGTAGGGGCAGTCAATGCTTATGCCTTTGAGATGTACGCGCTGTGTGCTGGTGCGCCAATTGCTATGAATATCGCGCGGAGCATGATGCTGGCTGACCCTAGCTTAAACACTGTTTTATTGGCGGCAGCAAGCCGTGAAAATGACCTCATCAATTTGCAAAATCCACGCGCACGCTTCATGTACAATTTTGGGGCAGGTGGTGGCGCAATGCTCTTACGCCGTGACGCAGAGAAAAATCTCGTTTTGGGGGCATCAGCCATTACCGATGGTAGCCTCTCTGAGACAGTCATGCTCACTCGTGAAGCAGATGCGCTCGGTGATGACCACCCAATTAAAGGCGATTATCACGGCAATCTTGATGTGCAAAACGCTGAGTATATGGCAGAACGCTTAGGCGAAACATCCCTCGAAAACTTCATCAAAGTTATACGCGAATCCGTTGAGAAAAGTGGCTATACGCTGGATGATATTGCTTTTATGGGCATCACGCATATGAAGCGGTCGTTCTTCGATTTAATATTAGAAACAATTGGTCTGAGCCAAGACCAAGCAATTTACTTAGATAATTATGGGCATATCCAGAGTGTTGACCAAGTGATTGCGATTGAACTGGGTCTAGCACAGGGGAAAATTAAAGAGGGCGATGTCATTGTGCTTGTGGGAGCAGGTACGGGCTATACGTGGAGTGCTATTACCCTGCATTGGGGGTAAAAGTAGAACTAATTTTAGAGAAGTAGAGAGAAATTAAAAAGGTAGTAGGTTTTGATTTACGGACGCGATACATCACGTCCCTACATTACCGCCTAAAAAGTAAAAATTTCTGTAGGGACAGCATGAATGCTGTCCGCGACAAAAGAAGCAAAATTATTTTAAAACTTTTTACAGGACAAACAATGATTTTAGCATCCGATTGGGTTGCTTTTCACGCAGACCGAACACCAGATAAAATTGCTCTGATTGACCAACACACAGGTCAAGAATTGAGCTATTTTGCCTTGAATCAACGTGCATCGCAGTTAGCAACGGTCATGCGCGATGATTGGGGTGCTAAGTCGGGTGATAGGCTGGCAATCTTAGCGAAAAACTCAATCGAATATTTTGTCTTTCAGTTTGCTTGTGTCAAATTGGGTGCGATGATGCTCCCCTTGAATTGGCGTTTAGCATTGCCTGAATTGGTTTTCATTTGCAATAACGCCGAAGCAAAAGGCATTGTCTATGATAATTGCTTTTCTGATACCCTCCCTGACTTGTTGGCACAAACAACACTCAAGCATTGCCTCAGAATTACGCAAAACGAAGCCCCCAATGATGAGATGCCTTCGTATGAAGATGCTGTTTCGTCTGCAACGCCTGATGTGCAGATGAATCCTCAGACAACGCATGATACGCCCATGACAATTATGTACACCTCAGGGACAACAGGGCATCCGAAGGGTGTTATCATTACACATGGGATGACCTTCTGGAATGCCATCAACATCAGCATACCAACAGGGCTTAATTGCAATAGCGTTCAATATGTTGTGTTGCCTTTATTCCATACAGGGGGCTTAAATCTCTATGCTAATCCACTGATTCATCATGGTGGTACGAGCATTATCGCCCGTGAATTTGATGCTGAAATCACATTAAAAACACTCTCGAACCCGGATTTGGGGATGACGCATTTCTTTGGCGTGCCAGCAATTTATCTGTTTTTGAGCCAACATCCTGATTTTGATGCAACTGACCTTAGTAACGTTGAATCTTGGGGATGTGGTGGCGCACCGATGCCAGCGAGTTTACTTAGTACCTATGCCAAGCGCGGTATCATTGTTCAGCTTGGCTTTGGTATGACAGAAACCAGTCCGACAGTGTTCTTAATTGCTAAACGTCGAGCTATCGTCAAACCAACCTCGGTTGGCAAGCCGTTAATGCACACGCGCGTTCGGATTGTGAATGATGATTTTGAGGATGTACCTGTTGGTGAAGTAGGTGAAGTCATCGTTAGTGGATCCAATATCACACCTGAATATTGGCAACGCCCTGATGCGAATGACGAGAATTTCACCATCGATGAGCATGGTAATCGCTGGTTACATAGTGGTGATGCTGGCACAATTGATGATGACGGTTGTATTTACATTGTAGACCGTTACAAAGATATGTATATCTCAGGTGGTGAGAATGTATATCCAGCCGAAGTGGAACAAGTGATATTTCAGCTAGACTCAGTTGCCGATGTTGCTGTGATTGGTGTGCCTCATGAACGCTGGGGCGAAACAGGCAAAGCGATTATCGTCGCAAAATCAGGACAAAATATTAGTCCCGAACGTATCATTCAGCATTGCAAAGACAATTTGGCGACCTTCAAAGTACCGCAAAGTGTAGCATTTATGGATGAGTTACCACGCAATGCGGCAGGTAAAGTCTTAAAACGCGAATTACGCACACAATATGTATCAGGGTAAGGGCACACGACAGTGCATTGCCATTAAGGTGGGCTAAAATATTCACCACGAAGACGCGAAGAACACGAAGAAAAGTAACAATTGTAATGTCCTAAAAGTTTTTAGAATAAAATCTGATTTTTTAAGCGGTTGAGACAGGTCTCAACCCTACATTATTGCCTAAAAAATGAGGATTGATGTAGGGATGGCATCCATGCCATCCGCCAAAAATGTGACAGGTATTTCTAATTACTTTCCAGTCTTTACAAACGTAGAGTCTCGAAAGTAGTTAGAAAAAAATCATCCGAATGTAAGGACGCAGCATGCTGCGCCCCTATGAATAAATTTTTTAAAAGGATAAAATTATGACAATTCCAACATTAGATGGCATCACTTCAAAAACAATTACTAGCTCACGCTTATCGACACGAGTCTTGTTCAGTGGCGGTGAGAGTGGCATTCCTGTTGTGTTCATTCACGGGAATGTCTCCTCAGCAACATTCTGGGAAGAAACGATGCTTGCCTTGCCTGAAGGTTATCGCGGTATTGCACCCGATAATCGAGGTTATGGTGGGGCAGATACAGATGCGCTGATTGATGCCACACGTGGTTGTAAAGATTGGTCAGATGATTTAGCTGCATTGCTCGATGAACTCGGCATTGAAACCGCACATGTTGTTGGACACTCCCTTGGAGGCTCTGTTCTCTGGCAATTCATGATGGATTATCCTCAGCGTATTCGTAGCGTGACACTGGTTGCACCGGGTTCACCTTATGGCTTTGGTGGCACAAAAGGACTGGATGGCGAGATGTGCTTCGCTGATAGCGCAGGTAGCGGTGGGGGTATTGTCAGCCCAGATTTTGCAAAAGCGATTGCTGAAAATGACCGCAGTACCGACGGGCAAAGTTCCCCAATGAATGTTCTTAATGGCTTCTACTGGAAACCGCCTTTTGTCCCTGAGCGCATTGACGATTACCTCTCATCTGCGCTATCCATTCATACAGGCGAAAATCGTTATCCGGGCGATGCCACTGCATCCGAAAATTGGCCTAATGCTGCACCGGGTAAATTTGGTCCTAATAATGCACTTGCACCAATTTATGCAGATGATGTGAATAAACTCTATGCGATTGAAAACAAACCACCTGTATTGTGGATACGTGGCGATTCCGACCAAATTGTGAGTGATGCCTCTTTCTTTGAATTAGGCACATTGGGGCAGTTGGGCGCAGTTCCAGGATGGCCCGGCGCAGATGTTTTCCCACCGCAACCTATGGTCGGACAGACACGCGCGGTCTTAGAAAAGTATGGTGATTTCAAAGAAGTGGTGCTTGAGGAAACAGCCCATTCACCCTATATCGAAAAACCAGATGAATTTAATCAGCACTTTCATGCCCACTTACAACAATCTGACGCATGAAAAAGGCACTCCAGCAGGGAGGGTATGACCAACTCGACATCGCCATCTTGGAAGAACTCCAAGAGAATGGGCGCACGAGTGTGGCAGACCTCGCACGGAAGATTCATCTATCACAACCTGCGGTTCATAATCGGATTAAGCGCTTAGAGCGTGAGGGCATTATTCAGCAATATGTCGCCCTCTTGAACCGCAAGGCAATTGGTTATGACCTGATGTGCTTTGTGCAGATTAGGCTGAGTTCACATCAGGAAGATGTTATCCAAAAACTGACACAAGCGATACAAGAGCTTGTGATTGTGCTGGAGTGTTTCTTGGTTACAGGGCAGAGCGATATGATTTTGAAAATTGTGGTAGAAAATCAGCAAGCACTCAATAACTTAATTAGTAAATTGACGACACTCGACGGGATTGAACGCATTGAAACAGCGGTTGTCTTGCAAGAAGTCAAACTGACAACGGCATTGTCGTTAGAATGAGGGGAGTAATATTCCATGTATGTAGGTGATATTTTAGGTCGTCGTGCCTTATACACACCAGATGACTTAGGCGTCGTTGATGCTGGCAAAGACCCTCATCGTTCGTTCACGTATCGTGAGATGAATAGCCGTGCTAATCGACTGGCGAATTGGTTGCGTGATGGTGCAGGGATCAAAAAAGGTGATAGAGTTGCCATTCTTGCCCATGATGGCGTTGAACATCTCGATTTATTTTTTGCTTGTGGCAAATTAGGTGCAATTCATGTTCCCCTCAATTGGCGATTACATTGGCGTGAAACACTAGACCTCATTCATGATACTACGCCGACAGTCTTGGTTTTCTCGGATGAATTTCGCGGAGCGGCGCAACACATTGCCAATTCAGCAGATTGTGTTCAGCATGTTTTGCATATTGATGGCGAGGGCTTACGCAATAGTCGCTACTTTGAGAAAATCCTCATGGATTCGACTTTACGCCCTGTAACCACTGAATCAGTTACCGAGGAAGATATTGCTTGCCTGATTTTCACAGGTGGTACAACGGGTTTACCTAAAGGCGCACAAATTAGCCATCGGATGATTGCATGGAATACGCTAAATACCATCGTACATGACTTGAAGCATGGGGATGTTACTGTGAATACCTTTCCCCTCTTTCATACAGGTGGATTGCTTGTTTACACAACGCCACTCTTGATACTCGGCGGAACAGTTGTGTTGATGCGTCGTTTTGAAGCCGAGAAAGTCCTCAACTTGATGCAAGAATACGCCGCAACGGTCTATGCTGGTGTGCCGACGATGTACCAGATGATGATGAATGCTCCTAATTGGGATGAGGCGGATTTGAGTAATTTGCGCTTTTGTACCAGTGGTGGTGCGCCTTTGCCTGTGAAATTGGTCAAAGAATTTGGCGCGCAAAAGGGCATTCAGTTCAAGCAAGGTTTTGGTATGTCTGAGTTTGGACCTGGTGTTTTTGCGCTTGCGCCCGAAGATGCGGTGCGTAAAGCAGGAAGTATCGGACGACCCAACTTTTTTGTCGATGCGCGGATTGTCGATGAAAACAATCAAGAATTACCGCCCAATACCATCGGTGAACTCGTCTTACGGGGTCCGTCATTATCGAGTGGCTATTTCAATAAGCCTGAAGAAAGTGCAAAAGCTGTTGATGATGAGGGCTGGTTTCATACGGGCGATTTAGCCATATGTGATGAAGAAAATTACTACATGATTGTTGACCGCAAAAAAGAAGTCTTTATTAGCGGTGGTGAGAATATCTACCCAGCAGAAATCGAGAAAGTCCTTTACAAACATCCTGATATAGAGCTATGTGCTGTGGTCGGCATCCCCGATGATAAATGGGGTGAGGTAGGTAAGGCATTTGTGGTATTAAAGCCACATGCTTTGCTCATAGAAGCTGATTTACTCAAATTCTTGCAACATCGTCTGGCTGGTTATAAAGTGCCACAACATATCGAGTTTGTGGACTCTCTGCCCATTAGTGGGGCAGGCAAAATACTCAAGCGCGAGCTTGTATCCAATTCTAGTGACTGATGGCAGATGACAATTATTGCATCGCCTGAATCAATCAAAACTATTCTATTCATATGGAGGAAAAAGATTTATGTTTCGTAAAATTTTGTTACTTGTTGTTGCGGCACTCGCAATGATTGTGGGAGTTGTTTCCGCCCAAGACGAACCAATAAAGATTGGTTTGCTCACCGATGAAAGTGGCGCACTAAGTATTTATGGCTATGAACTCGATTATGGTTTTCACCTCGGCTTACTCTATGCCGCAGGGATTGACCCACTTGAGTACGATAGCGTCGAAGCTGCTATGGCTGATGTGACAATTGCTGGTCGTCCTGTTGAAGTGATTATCCGCGATAATGGTAGTGACCCAGCCGTTGCTGCTGAACAAGCGCGTGAACTCATCGAAGCTGAAGGTGTTGAAGTCTTAGTCGGTGCGCCAAGTTCAGGTGTAACCGCAGGTCTGCAACAAGTCGCGCTAGATAACGAAGTCATGCTCTTTGTTGCACCCGGTGCATCCCCTACAATTACAGGGGCTGGTTTTAACGTCAACACCGTTCGTGTTTGCCGTAATAGCTTCCAAGATTTCTTGGCTTTCGTACCTTACGCAACAGAAGAAATCGGCACAAACTTCGTACAATTAGTAGCTGATTACGACTTTGGTCGTGCATCTGCTGATGCAAGCCAAGCTGTGCTTGGTGGTGCAGGTATCACATTTGTACAAGAGAATATCTATGCTCCACTCGAAACATCCGATTTCACCCCTTATCTGCAAGAAGTTCTCAATAGTGGGGCAGATGCGTTGCTTCCAATCTGGGCTGGCGATACAACTGTTGCGCTCTTCCAACAAATTGATGAACTTGGTGTAGCCGATGAAATGGCAATTGTTGCTGCTTTCAATAGTAACGACATCGTAGCAGTATCTGACCCAAGCACCGTTGGTAATGTCTCTTGGATTGTGTATCACTATACATTCCCTGAAACCGAAGCCAATGATTGGATGGTAGAACGCCATGTAGCACTCTATCCAAATCCAGTAACAGGTGAAGTTGATTATCCAGACCTCTTTACAGAATGTGGTTTTGCAACCGCTCAAGCTGTCTACATGAGCTTGACTGAAACAGGTGGCGATACCTTGCCAGAAGCTGTTATCCCTGTGATTGAAGGTATGAGTTTTGATGGTCCAAAAGGGACATACTACATTCGCCCAAGTGACCACCAAGCATTGCTTCCAATGTATGTTGCTCAGTTAGATAATCTTGATAGTGAAGAGTATGCTTTCTATACCTTGCTCCAAGAAACATCTGCATTTGATACCGTACCACCTTGCTTGCTACCAGAAGAAATGCAAGAGCGTTGTGCGTTAGATGAAGCTTTCCTTGAAGACGCTATGGCAGGCATGGAAGAAGAGTAAGACCCATCACCCTCTCTCTAAATCTCTCTCCCATCAAGGGAGAGAGACTTTAAAGGTAGCTCAGTTCCCCTTCTCCACTGGTGGGAGAAGGGGTTAGGGGTAGAGGGGAAAATAAAATCTCTTATGTACTCCAAATTTATATCGGACTCAGCGATTATGAGCAGTGAAAAAGATAAACACAATATTATTTTAGAAACACATAACCTTAGAAAAGAATTTGGTGGGCTGGTCGCTGTCTCGGATGTTAGTGTGCAGATAAGCTCAGGTAGCCTCCACAGTATCATTGGTCCAAATGGGGCAGGGAAAACCACCTTCTTCAATCTACTCAGTGGCAAATATGCCCCGACAAAAGGTCGCGTGATGTTACGTGGGCAAGATATTACGGATTTGCCATTTCATGAGCGTATTCATCATGGCATCGGACGCTCATTTCAGGTGACAAATATCTTCCCTAATTTGACTGTTTTAGAAAATGTGCGATTAGCAGCACAAGCTGTTGCCCCTGTGAAATTCACATTCTGGCGCAACGCAAATGATTTTCACGATTTACGCGATAGAGCTGCGAGTGTTTTAGAAACTGTCGGGCTGGGCAATGCCTTAATGGTTCCAGCTAATGCACTGCCACACGGTGGTAAACGCAAACTCGAATTAGCGATGTTACTCGCGCCTGAACCAGATATTTTATTGCTGGATGAACCCACGGCAGGCATGGCATCCGAACAAGTGCCTGAACTCATCGACATTATTGACCAATTACGGCATACCCAAAATAAAACGATCGTGATGGTCGAGCATAATATGAGTGTGGTCATGGGTATCTCAGACCGCATCACAGTTATGAATTTGGGGCAGATGTTAGCCGAAGGTACACCCGCTGAAATTGCCAATAATAATACAGTGCAAGAGGTTTATCTCGGTAGTTTATATGGCGATGCTGATGAAATGGTAGAAAAGAGAGATGCTCATGGCTGATGCCCTGTTAGAGATTAACGATATTCACACCTTTATTGGTCAATTTCATATTCTGCAAGGTGTCTCTGTTAGCGTACCTCGTGGTGGGATTTCTGTTCTTTTAGGACGAAATGGTGCAGGCAAGACCACTACTCTGCGGAGTATTATGGGCTTACATACTGTATCGCAGGGAGCTATTCAATATCAGGGTGCATCTTTATTAGCGCAGTCCGTTCACAAGATAGCACAACAAGGTATCGGTTATGTACCTGAGCATCGTGCGATTTTCAAGGAATTGACTGTGCGCGAAAATCTCGAAATTGCGGCACGTCAAAAAGATGATTTACCTAGAAAACGTGATTTTATTTTTGAATTATTTCCTGATTTAGAACGCTTATATAGCTTGCCGGGTGGAAACTTATCAGGTGGTCAGCAACAGATGTTAGCCATTGCACGGGCATTAGTCCCTGATAATGATTTATTACTCATTGATGAACCCAGCGAAGGTCTCGCACCCATTATTATTGAGCAACTCATCAACGCTATCAAACAACTCTCTGCTGATAAAACTATCTTGCTGGTTGAGCAGAATTTTCGTGTGGCAAGTCTACTGGCAGACCAATATGTGATTATTGATGAGGGGCATAGCGTAGCAAGTGGGTCGATGGATGACCTCAAGCACGATAAAGACCTCATTCAAAAATATCTCGGCGTGGCATAAAGGATTTTTTATGAACACATCACTTAACCGTAATGCGTGGATGTTGGTCGGCGCGATGCTGATTGCAATCTTATCGCTCGGTTTGTATTCAACTGAATTTAATATGAGTAGCTTCGGCATTACAATTCTATCAGGCTTGTTTCAGGCGATGTTACTCTTTCTGATTGCATCGGGCTTATCCATTATCTTCGGGCTAATGGACATCCTGAATTTTGCTCAGGGGGCATATTTCATGGTGGGGGCGTACATTGCCTACGATGTCATGCACCCTACGGGAACAATCAATCTAACTGAAACCATCCCTGACCCGAATTTGCGCTTCATCACAGGCATCATCCTAGCGATTATTGCAGGTACCCTACTGGGCATTTTCTTAGAGCGCGTCCTGTTACGCCCACTCTATAGCCGACCCTTATTCCAATTGGTGCTGACCTTCGGCGTGTCGATTGTGATGCTAGAAGGGATTAAGAGCATTTGGAGTACAACGCCCTATGCTTGGACACAGGGATTTAGTATTCGGGATGCGGACTTCGCTTTTTTGGGGCAATCTTTTGGGGCATACCGTTTATTCGTGATTGGCATTGGCGTATTGCTCATCTTCGGGATTGCTCTGCTGTTACGTCGAACGCGCATCGGGATTATCATTCGCGCAGGGGTGGAAGACCCTGAGATGGTCAGTGCTTTGGGGATAAACGTTCGAGCGGTTTTCACGCTGGTTTTCACGCTTGGATGTGCTGTCGCTGCCTTTGGTGGGGCAGTTGCCGCACCATTCTTAGGAGCGACCATCAGCATGGGTAGCACCTTCTTGATACAAGCGATTGCCGTCATTGTTTTGGGTGGATTAGGGAGCTACGAAGGGACAGCCGTCGGTAGTATTTTATTGGGCTTATCCTTAGCGACTATGCAACAATTCAGCCTGAATGTCAATTTGCCTGTTTTAGCGACCATCACACCGATGCTCTTGCTGATTATCATCTTGCTGTTTCGTCCGCAAGGCTTGTTTGGGGAGGAACGCTGATGCAAAAGTTAGTTGCAAATCTGCGGAGCAATTGGCTGGAATGGCTGACGCTGATTTTTCTCCTGTTATTTCCGTTTATCGTATCATGGCTAACAGGTGATAGTCCCTTTGGTGTAGCGCGTGGCGACCGTATGATGATGCGTGGGCAATCGGTTTTATGGCAAGCACACCTCATCCGCGTCTTTACCTTAGCTGTCTTGGTCATGAGCTATAATTTGATGTTTGGCTTTACGGGCGTTATCAGTTTTGGGCATGCGCTCTTTTTCGGGCTGGGTGGCTATATTCTGGGCATGATTGCTGAATTTAGCGGTATGGGTGCAAACCTCGCCCTAATCGTTTCCTTTGTGGTAATCCTCGCTGTGAACGGTCTGCTGGGGTTCTTGATTGGGATGGTGTCTCTGCGTTTGCGTGGGATTTATTTTGCGATTTTCACGCTGGCAATTGCTGAAATGGGCTGGCTGTTTTTCAGGGGATTTGAACTGACGAATGGTGAAGATGGGCTGAATATTGTCAATTTGCCCCTGTGGATTGACCCCTCGCGCAATCGTATCAATGTGTATTACGTTGGTTTGTTGTTGTTTGTGCTGACTTACATGCTCATCAAACGTTTGGTTAATTCGCCTGCTGGCACTGTTTTTCAGGCAATTCGGGAGAATGAAGAACGCGCACAAGCGATTGGCTATAACACCCTGCGCTATAAATTGTTGTCGATTACGATTGCTGGCATGTTAGCGAGTATGGCAGGGATGCTCTTCTCGATTATGGATAAAGCCGCACGTCCTGAAATCCTGAGTGTGGGTGTGACGGTGGATGCGCTCTTGATGAGTATTATCGGTGGAGTAGGGACGTTTATAGGACCTGTTCTTGGTGCGAGTGGTCTGCATATTTTGGACGTGCTATTCCGTGATTCGGTGATTGAGATTGGCACATTCACGATTAATATTGGTGAAAATTGGTTGCTGATTTTGGGCTTTGTTTTCATTCTGGTTGTGTTGGTCTTTCCGTATGGGATGGTCGGGACGTGGGCGGCGCTCCGCAAGCGATTTTTCTCTTGAGCGGGTAGGTGATTTTCCTGTTTAACAGGGGATAACAGGGAAAACAGAGATTTTTGGGCGTGAGGTAGCCGAAGATAACAGGGAAATTTTGACACGGTTGGTTTGTGTTTGGTTTGTTCCAAACCCCTCTCTAAATCTCTCCCCATGCACTCGCTGACGCTCCCTGTGGAGAAAGACTTTAATGACTATTCGATTGTTAAGGTGCTAGACAGAGCTTAGCATATTTGATGGACTAGATGTTGGGCATATCCCCGTTGATATGTCCGTTTTTAATGTTGGAAAAACTTAACGTAGTTCAGCGAAAGCCAGAGCGATTTTTCAAGTGTAGTATAATGATGGAAATGCTGTTTGAGATAAGAGCCTGTCATGATTATTGATGATAGAATTGTCAGCGAAGCGGAATTTGAAGCATTTATCTTGTTGCCAGAGCATGGTGATACGGTATTCGAGTTAATTGACGGGAAAATTTATCCTGTGGTATCTAATAATCGCTCGTCGCGGATTGCGATGACCATTGGCATCTTATTAGGGGCGTATGTCTTGCAGAAGAAACTCGGCTACGTCACTGGGGCAGACGGTGGCTACCAAGTGTCTGGACAGCGTTATATCCCTGATGTTGCCTTCATGTCTAAAGCACGGCAAGCCGAAGCATCAGACGAAGCCTATAACCCGATTGCGCCTGATTTGGCTGTCGAGGTTTTATCTCCAACAGATAATCCTGCTAATGTTCGCATCAAACTGACCAATTACCTCAATGCAGGTACAGTGGTCTGGATTGTTGACCCCAGCACACAGCGTGTTGAAATTTACATCCCCAAGCAAAAGCCAACCCAACTTGGCATTCAAGACACTATACATGGTGGTGAGATACTGCCTGATTTCGCCTTGCCTGTGAGTGATATTTTTGCGGAATAGGAATTTAATAAGATATCTGATAACTGGAAGAGAATATGACTATCAAAGATTGGAACTTGCTTAACGCTCCAGAAGTTCCAAATGTAGTTGTTGGATTAATGTCAACAAAAGAAGAAAAGCAACTTCACTCTAAAATCGCGTTAGCTGAATTTTTAGGGCAACATGCTATTGCTCTTAATGTTGCCGAAAATGTATACAATAAAGTTTTGGAGACTGATGCTGTTGTATTACTAGTCGAATTATTGATAGAAATGTTAGGTGGAGATACACCTGTTAAACTAGCTTATGTTATCGAACTTCTTGAAATCGCATCCTCCTATCGGCAAGTATCAAGTTTAGGGCAGGTACAATATGAAAGAGCAACAAGGATTTACGAAATAATTGATAGTAAGTTTGAAGTTTATTTGAAAATGCTAAATCACCCCAACTTAAATGTACGAGTACAAATTATACATTTATTGGAAAATATGCCTAAAAAAAGAGTTCAAATTGCAAGTACGATACTTCAATATATAAAAACTAATCGTATTGTTGAAGAAAGAGAAACCTTAGCAGCCTATCGTATGCTATACAAGTCCATTAGAAATAACGAATATGATACAGAGTATATAAAGTCAGAATTTTTAATGGTCTTAGCAAAATCTCTAAAAAGGAAACATACTTCAAAGATTTTATTATCACGTAGTGCATGTTATCTAATTTTGTTGACAGGACAACAGGTTTCAAAAAACACTGTAAATATATTAGTTAATATTCTAAGAGAAACTAATTTTAGGAATCCAAATGAAGATTTATTACTTGGAGGATTATGGATTGAGGCGTTGTTATCTCTTGAGATTAATCAAACAACACAATCTTTAATAAATATTTTTGAATATCAATTAGATGAATACGCTTTGATTGAAATCGGTGCAATACTATTAAATCTGCATTTTGGAGATTTTGATTATAATTCACTTCATATCTTGATGTCTATAACAAGTGAAGGTGGTATACTTGCTCACATTACGTTTGACCAACACAGAGTTCCTAGTCTAAGTGTTCCAAGAGAACAAATTACAGATTCCCAGAAAATGATTTTATTGAAATTTATACAGAAAGACTTGTTGTGGGACATTCAGTCTAATTTGTTTGAATTATTTGAACTACCAACCAGTCGGTCTGAATTAGAAAATTTAGTGACAATGTAGTCACTCTGACTTAATCAAATGTATAAAATGAATATAGCTTCAATAACTATTAATACTCCAAACTAGAACAATCTAAATCGGCAGGCAGGGTAGCCAAATGCCGAATGCTGTCAGTATGGCTATGAAGATTGCCGTTGTTTTAAAATAGAGAAGAGGAGAACGAGAGAGAAATCAGATAATTTGCTCCCAATCATATTCGTCTAAATTATCAACGAATGAAGCTAAGAAATTGCCCCAATCTTCGGCTTTAACAATCTCTACACCTGCCTCAAGCATTTCATTGATGACTTGTTCAGCCAATTCGTCATTTTCTATAATTGGTGAACTTATCGTATCAATGCGGAATATAGAATAGCCAAGATTAGGCACTTCAATTAGGCGATAATTCTCTTTATTGGTTGTCCACATATTTTCGTATTCAGATTTCATATTTATGCCTTTTCCCTAATGCTCTAGACCAAGATAGGCTTTTTTGATGGAATCATCGGCAGATAGCACGCTGGGTTCGCCTTGATTAACGATATGTCCATCAGCAATGACGTAGGCGTAATCCGCAATTTGGAGCGCAAGGTTCGCATTTTGCTCGACCAAGAGAATGGTCAGGTTGGTTTCAGCATTAATCGTCTGAATGACATTAAAAATATTCTTGACGATTATCGGCGCAAGTCCGAGTGAGGGTTCATCTAGGAGGAGCAGGGAAGGTTGTGCCATCAATGCCCGTCCGAGAGCCAGCATCTGTTGTTCGCCCCCACTGAGTGTGCCAGCCATCTGTGAGCGACGTTCGGCAAGACGCGGAAACAAGTCCTGCACGAAGGTCAAGGTAGAGCGTTCTTTATCACGGGCATGCGGAGGATATGCCCCCATCTTGAGGTTATCGAGGACGGTCAATTTTGAGAATAAACGTCGCCCTTCGGGAACAATCGCCACGCCATAATCACAGACTTGATGCGCTGGTACACGACTAATATCCGTTCCATTGAGATTGATTGTGCCTGATTTTGGCTTGAGAATGCCCGAAATTGTGTTGACGAGGGTGGTTTTGCCTGCGCCATTTGCCCCGATAATCGTGGTGATTTTGCCTCTATCACTGGCGAGGGAGATGCCATGTAAGGCTTCAGCTTCGCCATAATTGACGTAGAGCGTATCGACACTGAAAAAGTCACTCATAGCTGACCTCCCAAGTAGGCTTCGATGACCGTATCCTCATTGAGAACTTGCTCAGGTAAGCCTTCTGCGATTTTCTTGCCATAATTCAAAACTACTACACGGTCAGATAATTTGCTGACTGCGCTCATATTATGCTCCACAAAAATAATCGAGACACCCATCCCACGAATACGCTGGATGAGGTCAATGCCGTGTGCGACTTCGGAGGGGTTCAAGCCAGCGAGAACTTCGTCTAGCAGTAATAGCTTCGGTTCGAGAGCGAGTGCGCGTGCCATCTCCAAGAATTTGCGTTGATGCAAGGTCAATTGTGAGACAGGTGCATGGGCTTTATCGCCTAAATCAACAAATTTCAGGGTTTCATGGGCGAGGTCTAAGGCATCAGCCCGATTATGATGCTCACGCCCAAACATCCGCGCTAAGGCGACATTATCTATCACCGAGAGCGATGGAAACGGACGTGGAATCTGGTAAGTACGGGCGATACCAAGATGCGCGAGTTGGTTCGGTTGCAGATTGTTGAGTTGCTCGCCAGCGAAGAACATCTCGCCCCCATTGGCTTGATATTGCCCACTGATGACGTTAATCAGCGTGGTTTTGCCACTGCCATTGGGTCCGACTAAGCCTAAAATCTCGCCTTGATTGACGTGTAAAGAGGCACGATTGACGGCAATGAGTCCGCCGAAAATTTTGACGATATTGCGACATTCAAAGACAGGTGTCATGCGCTATCCTCCGCTGTTTTGAGTGTCCTCTGCTTTTTGAAGAGACGTTGGAGTAAGCCTGCGATACCATCAGGGATGAGTAGTATCACTAAAATTAACACCATACCGATGAAAATCTGATTGAGGACAGCACTTTCGCCACTGGTCAGCAATTGGCGCATGGTGGTTATGATGACTGCTCCGATAATCGGTCCATACCAGACACCACTACCACCGAGAATTGCCATCATCAGCGCAATGAGGGGGGTAATCACGGCAAAGACATTCACCGCTTCCAGATAACCGATAAACAGCGATTGTATGCCACCAATCAAGCCCACGCAGAAGGAACTCACGGCGAAGGTCACGACTTTATAGCGAAAGGTCGGTACGCCCAAACCGTCAGCGACATCTTCATCATCTCGAATTGCAAAGAGAGCTTGTCCCCAGCGTGACTGAAAAATATAGTAGGCAAGGTAGCTGGTAAATAGGGCAACAATCAGCGCGACATAATATAAGCCGATATTGTTTTCGGCAGCAAAACCTGCTGTATCGGCATCACGGATGAAAACGCCACCGCCACCATCAATCCAATCGACATTGGTGACAATGGTTGCCACGATGAAGGTTAGGGCGAGAGTGAGTAATGAGAATAATTCGCCACGAAATTGAGGCAAACGGAAAATCACCGCGCCAACTAAAAGCGACACTAAGGCAGAAACAAGTCCAGCAATGGGTAATGTCAATAAGAAGGGGAAGCCGAGTTGTACCATCAGGGTGGAGGTCGTATACATGCCGATGCCGTAAAACGCCCCATGCCCGAAACTCGAATAACCTGTATAGCCACTGAAAAAATTCCAACTCATTGCCAGTGAAATCCAGACCATGATTTGGAGCATCAGGGTGATATAGAAATTGCCCGCACCAAGTACACCAATAATCGTCGGGTAAAACAGCAAAACGATACCTGTGACCAAAAAACCAGTCAAAATCTTAGGATTACCAAAGCGTTCCATCTATTGCTTATCTCCTTTTGATTTTGCGAGTGTTTCTTGAATTTTACGCCGTTCACGCCAGCGTTTGATGAGCGTATCAGGTTGGATAATCAACACAGCCACCAAAATTGAGAAAGAAATCAGAGGTGCTAGAGCAGGTTGCTGATAAATTGACCAGATGCCTTCGATGGTCACTAATCCTGATGCTGCTACTACTGCACCTATCGGATTGCCTAATCCCCCTAAAATGACTGCCGCCACAACTCGTCCAATCCATGTAATCGGCAAGGATGGGAACAATGAGGTTTTGATGGCGACAATCACTCCTGCGATTCCTGCGGTTGAGGTGGCAATCCCCGATAAAATGAGGGCAGAGCGTTGATAATTTACGCCATAGGCTTGTGCGATAACGGGGTCTTGTGCCATTGCCAGCACACCGCGTCCCCAACGGGTATAGCGCAGAAGAAAATAGATAGCCCCTGCGAGGACAATCGCAAAGATAAACGCCAGTAAATCAGGTGGCAAAATCGCCAATCTATCGAGTGGTTCAGGCAGAGGTAAGCGCACAGCCCGACGATAAATCTGCGAAATCTCGCGCCGACTGCTGATTTGGTCGGCTGTCCAGATGAAGGTCATGATATTTTCCATGACGATGAACAAGCCGAATGTCAGTAAGAGCGAGGTAAAGGTTGTGACTTTGAAGCGTAAAAATATCCACTGCACCGCAACCCCAAGCAAAAACATCAGAGGCACGATTGGAACGAGTGTTAGAAGGGGGTCCCAACCAAAATCGACAGAGAGGGTATACGAGATATAGGCGGCAAGTAGCACAAAAGATAAATGGGCAAAATTCGCAATGCGGAGGATACCCCATGTGAGGGATAATCCGAGCGCGATAATGCCGAATAGCGCACCAAAGGTCAGACCGCTAATAATGGTTTGAATGAGAAGAATAGCATCGGTACTCAAGAAAATTTTTCCTAATTTCCCCCTCTACCCCTAGCCCCTTCTCCCACTAGGGGAGACGGGGAATTTTAGTAGTTTAAAGTCCCTCGCCCTTGATGGGAGAGGGATTTAGGGAGAGGGTGTAATCTTTAATTTGGATATTGGACAGTTACATCTTCTTGACGATCTTCTGGAGGCCAAACGAGAACCCGTTCGCCATTTTGGATTTGGACAATCCGTGAGAAGTCCGTGCCAAAGCCATTGTAACCATCAAAGCTGATTGTGCCTGCGACAACATCAAATTCATTTTCGCTGAGCCAGTCGCGGACATCATCTTGTTCAAAACTCTCTGTCGCTACAACCGCGGCAAAGAGGGATTGCCATGCACTAACACCTGCGGCAGCTTGGGTTTCAACAATGGTCAGCATTTCGGCTTCGCTGGCGGCTTCTTGGAAGCGTGCAACAAATTCTTGTGTTACAGGGTCATCTGCTAAGGCTGAATTAACTTCAAAGACGCTCAGTGACATCACACCTTCGGCAACTTCACCTAAAGACATCATTGGACCCGGTGAGGGTAGGGCGATATAAATGCCACGAGGGATGTAGCCAATTGCTTCAAAAGCATCAAAGAGATTGACACCATCGAGACCAATCGCACCCATATAGATGAAATCAGGGTCTTCGATTGAGATACGTTGTGCAATGGCTGAGAAATCACTCGTACCGAAAGCATATTCGACTGTTTCGCCGACTTGCTCGATACCGCGTGCTTCACCTTCAGCGACAACGCCATTTGTCATTTCCAAGGTTGTCGGGAATTGATTGGTCATGTAAAAGGCTGTTTGTGGTGCTTCATCAACGGATAGAACCGCATCCCACATTACTTGTGCGTGAACATCCCAAGGTGGAAGATCTTCTGGGTTTTCACCGTTACCAATTTGCCATGAGGGGAAGTGGTATTCGCCGAGGTCAATTTGTGGCACACCGTTGGTATGCGTCATATAGACCATATTATTTTGTTGAACAGGCGCTGCACCAGCTAGAATATTTCCACCACCATAGGGACCCATCACAAAATCGACATTGTCCACTGTGATAAGGCGTTCGTAGTTGGAGGTGACTTGCTCGGCTGAGGATTGGTCATCGAGAACAGTCCATTCAACAGGACGACCCAAGACACCACCACATTCATTGACCCAGTCGACAAAGACTTCGGCAACGATATTATGAATAGTGGCTGTTGGGGCAAGTGGACCGGTTAGCGATAATGAGCCACCGACGACCAGTGGGTTATCCATATCCATTTCAGCATCAGGGTTACATTCTGCGCCCGGAATTGGCGAAACCATCTCCATATCATCATCCTGAGCGAGAACGGCTACCGATGTGAGGCTCAGTGCCATCACCATAAAAATAGAAAATATAGTACGTTTTAGCATATTTGTCCTTTCAAATGAAACTATAAGTATTGTGATTATAAAGAAACAGATTACGTTTCATCATAATTATAATTGATTATTGCTTTACCAATATTAATTATTGAATCAGACTATTCTTCAATAATCGCTACGGGTCGAACCCAACCTGCTCCTGCTTTGAGTATTTTTATCGGGAAACAAGAGACTTGAAAGCCATGTGGAGGCAATTTGTCGAGATTGGTTAGTTTTTCCATCTGGCAGTATTCGCGGTCACGCCCAGCATAGTGACCTTCCCAGATGAGGGCGCGGTTGCCTGTCTCGTTAAAATCTTGGGCGGCATATTGGAAGGGTCTATCCCACCCTGCGGCATCTGTCCCAACAATTTTCACACCTTGGTCAGCTAACCAGATGGTTGCCTCGCGCCCTGTGCCTGCATAACTTGTCCAGTAGGCGAGCGTATCCCAATTTTTGTCTGCCCCTGTCATCATCATGACGATGTCATAGGGTTTGAGGGTGTAATCAATTTTATGAAGTGCTGATTTAACATCATCTACTGTAATAACTTCACCTGCTTTTTTATGACGCATATCCAGTACAACGCCGTCATTGAAGCACCATTCAAGCGGGATTTCATCAATCGTTTTGGCAGGTTTGCCCTCGGAAGTTGGGGCATAGTGATAGGGTGCGTCAAAATGGGTGCCAGCATGGGTGTTGACGGTCAAAGTCTCCTCTGACCAGCCTAAACCATCGGGCAAATCATCTTTCGTTGCGCCCGGAAATGAAGCCAGCATATTGGGTACACTGGATTCGTGATCCATATATTTGACTTTGGGTGCAAGTATTTCGACCAATTTTGTCAATGCAGGAGGCACTTCGGAGACATCCACCCCTAAGCCCTCTTTGAGTTCTAAACTTAAATCGACAAATCGACGTTTTCCCATAAAAATTTCTCCTAATAAAATTTATCTATTTGCAAGTTTTTGTTTCGGACACGATAATGCTCTTTAAAAAATTAAGACGGAGATTATGGAATAAATACTCATTCTGAGTTTGCTTCTCAACCCCTCCCCAAGTATCCCCTCCCCTCGGCACTCGCAAGCTCGCTAGCGGAGAGGGGACTCAACTGCTCCCTTTCTCCACAGGTGAGGAACGAGCCGCATGGGGAAAGGGCTGGGGATAGGGGTCAAAAGGCGAAAATAAACTCCCATTTAACTCCGTATTTAATTGTAAAACTGCATGATACCGTCCGAAGCTGTAAATAAATTATCTTCTTATCAATAATTTCGTTCAAATGTCTTGCTTTTATAAGTAGACCGCTCTAAATCGCCTTCTTTGAGCCAGATAATTTTAGGGCGCAATTTGATTTTCTGGCTCATAGTTTCGCTGATTTCGTTTGCGAGATATTCCAACTGGTCTACGGGGAAGTCATCGCTATATTCCAGCTTAATTATGAGTGGTGGTACAACTCTAGGAGGTGGTTCATTGAGGACAATCAACATTTGTCCTGTGACTTTCGGCACGAAGGTCTCAACCACTTGGCGTATCATATTCGGGTAGACCATCACCCCTTTAACTTTGAGCATATCATCGACACGCCCGACCACGCGATACCGAAAACCACTTCGTCCACAAGGACAGTCATCCGTCGCAATTTCCATGATGTCTCCCGGTGAATTGCGTACCCATGTCCATGCACCTTCACTCAGTGTTGTATAGACTGCTTCACCACGTTGACCATGCTCAAAAGGTAAAGGAACTTTAGTATCGGGGTCGACCAATTCAAAAATCATGAAGTCATCACCCACTGAGTGCATTCCCTGATACTCAGGATAATCGCAAGAGATACCCAATGCCGCGCCCATATCATAGAGTTTACAGCCATAAGCTGATTCAATACGCTGGCGCACTTCGGGCAAGCCTGCACCGGGTTCTCCACCACAAATGATGGTCTTAATCCCTAACTCACTGACGGGTATCCCCAAAATTTTGGGACATTGTTCAATAAGATAGAGCGCAAGCGATGGTGTGCCCATCATGGCTGTGGGTTTGAAGTGCTTTGCCATTTTGAGGATACGTTCTGAGCCAGCTTGTGCGCCGACAGGAATGACCATTGAGCCAATTTTGAAATTACCTATGATGCTTGGAATACCTGCGATGACCATCGATATGCCATAGCACATGAGGATACGGTCTTGCTTACGGATGCCAGCCCGCCAACAGTAACGTGCAATAATTTCGCCATAAAATTCCCACGCATCATACTCAGACATGGGATAGGGGGAGGGTTCACCTGATGTACCACTGGTGGTTGCCATAAGATACAAATCTTCATAGGCATTTACGGGGCTCGTCTGGTTGATTATTTCTAAGATATTGCCATCATATTTGTCGTAGAGTTCTCGATAATGTTGCTTGGTGAAAATGGGAACTCTTTCTCGGAACTGTTCAAATGAGCCGATTGTATCTTCATGGATTGCGTGTTGCTCAAACAAGCGCGTGTAATATGGCGCATGAAGACGTAAACGCTTAATTTGTTGCTTGAGTTTCTCAAACTGCATTGTCGTGATGGCAGGGGTATTGAATCGAGGCTCAATATCCATATTCCAATACGGGCGTTGATTGCTTGCATCCATGCTAGGCACTCCTAAATCATGGTGTAGCCACCGTCGATTGTCCATGCTTGGCAGTTCACATAAGCGGATTCGTCTGAGCCTAAATAGACAGCTAGATGTGCAACCTCATCAACTTGAATCCAGCGTTTAATCGGCACAGAGTTTTTTATAGTCTCCATCAAGACTTTGCCATCAACATTATTGATTTCACCATGTCCATCCTGAAATGTTTCCATGAGGTCAGTTTCGACAATCCAAGGACATATCGCATTAACAGTGATATTTTGCCCTGCCAATTCTAAGCCAAGACAACGCGTTAAACCTGTGATGGCATGTTTAGAAGCATTATAGGCACTCTGGTTACGTGACCCCCATTTACCTGCTGTTGATGAGATATTGATAATTCGTCCTTGCTGACGGTCAATCATGTGGGGTAAAACCACTTGAGACATATGAAACACGCTATAGAGGTTGGTCTCAACAATACGCGAAAAATCCTCAAAAGAATAATCGAGGAAAGTAGCAGGTTGATAAATCCCTGCATTGTTGACCAAAATATCTATCTGTCCATAGTGTGTGAGACTAGCATCGACTAAGGCTTGTACTTGCTCTCTATCTGCAACATCGGCGGGGTAGGCAAGGACATCTGCACCATTTGCTTGGAGTTCATTGGCAGTTGCCTCTAATGTCTCTTGTCCGCGTGCATTGAGGATAATCTTTGCGCCTTCACGCGCATAGGCTTCGGCTATTGCTTTGCCAATACCACGACTAGCGCCTGTAATCAGTGCAACTTTATCTTGTAATCGATTGGTCATAAAAAGTCCTAATAATAAGATTGGAAGCAGAACGTTAAGTTTGCCTCTCTTGCATTCTATTCATTATTTTTATCACGAATGTAGTTTGCTAAGGCTTGCCCAACATCCCACACATGATTAAACATAAGGATGCTAGCATCCTCAATATTGCCTACTCGAAAAGCATCTACAAGTAATTGGTGTGTTTGCTTTGCATTATCAAAATGCCCCATTTCATCAGTATAACTGCGTAAGTAATGAGGGGTACGATTTCTTAGAATCATAATTTCTTTATAGAGATGGGGGCGGTTAGCTTGTTGATAGATGAGTTTATGAAAATCATTATTTTGGTGTACCATCAACGCAACATCATCCGATTCTGCACGCCAATCATCGACCATCACTTGAAGTTGATTAATGATGGTTTCTGTTAGATGAGGAACAGCATCACGCGTTGCCATTTTTTCTAAAACGGCTCGCATCTCAAAAATATCAAGCAATTCATCTACACTAAATTCTGTTACAAAACTGCCACGATGGGGGATACTATAGACAATACCTTCCGCTTCTAGTGCGCGTAACGCTTCACGAATAGGCATTGTGCTGACATTAAAACGAGTCGCAAGTTTATCTAGACGCAAATGTGCGCCTGCGGTAAATTCGCCTCGAATAATATCATTTCTGATGAGTTCTACTAAATCTGTTTTAACTATCTTCTTTAAAACCATAAAGTTTATTTTTGATCAAATCTATATGAATAAAAGAATACCATACCTAAATTGTTTGAACAAATTAAAGCACAATGATTTCACTATAATTTAATGGACTTGTAATTATTCTTTATATGAAAGTTAGAATTATCCTACGAGGATATTGAGATGCCCTAAACGGAGGGTATCGCCTGATTTAAAAGGCAAGAGGCGATAAGGGGAAATTTTTACGCCGTTAATGCGCGTGCCATTCGTGCTACCCATATCTTTGATATGAAAGCGTCCGTTTACAAGGTTGATTATAGCGTGAAAGCGAGATACACCGAGTAAAGCTGCACTATAGGGACTTAAGTCGATTGTGGGTTGGATACCTGAACGTACATCTGTGCGTCCTAAAGATACACTATCGGTCACTTCTAAGATTTTTGGTTCGGGTTCTAAAGGGAAAAATAAGACCAATCTACGTTCATGGGATGTGTAGGTATTACCAAGAGACTGAATCTTATCTCGTAATTCAGGGTTAAATTTACCCGTATCTAATTGTTTTGTATTGATTTCTTTTTCCGGAACAGTATCCGGTTTCTGCGGCTCACTCATTGTCCGCAATTGCCTCTCTATTACTACCCCAATATTCTCACCTAATTCCACAAACATAAATTGCAAAATACATTAAGTCAACTTATTTGAGGTCTGTACCTACCAATAAAAATCCGACCTAAATAGTAAACTTAATTAGCATTGTAAAATGTCCTAAGCGGATTTGGTCGCCATCTTGTAATACGGTCTGGCGATAGGGTGCTATCTTCTGATTATTAACCCAAGTGCCGTTGGTACTACCCATATCCTTGATAAAATATGTCGCATCTTGGAAGATAATCTCAGCATGGTAGCGCGAGACCCCTAATTCAGCTCCATAGAAAGGTGTTAGGTCAAGAGCTACTGGGTTCGCCTCAGCATCACCGCGCCCAATCCGAATGATGTCCTCATTCGTTATAACAATTGGTTTTGTTTCATTAGCGATATAAAATAAAATCCCTTGATTATCAATTTGGTCTTCATCTTCAATCGTCGCACGTAGAATTTCTGTTAATGCCTGCGAAACGGACTCATCTTCCGAGACAACCCAAGTTTTCCCATATTCTGTGTTGCGTAAATCATCTGTACCGCCGTGTATTGTTTTATCATCCATCATGGACTTGCCTCAATTGTGTTAGCTAACAGAATAACTTTAACTATACATATAGAATATTCTCGGTATCTTAATGTCACATAAAAAACGTGTATAAACCTATTTTACACTGATTTTGTGGGAGAATAATAAGGAATTTGCGAGAAACGTGCTAATATTGACACCTAATCCTTGAGACTCATGAAATGCGGTCTGTAATTTTAGATTAGCACAGCTATTAGGATGTATTTTGCATATTCTACTTGTTTCACATTATTATGAACCCGCTTCAGGGGTGGCAGCAGTCCGCTTATCACGTTTGATGAAAATTTTGCATCAACGAGGGCATCAAACATTCAAACTTATGGTGGCATTTCCCAATAAATTCTTTAGCTTTATTATTGCAAGTTTGACTATATGTATCTTACAACATTAGGTGTGACGATAGGGTGTCAGTATGATTAGCACCACTTATTATACTAAGGAAATCACGAAAAACTGTATTCTCTCAACCCTAAGTATCCTATGGAGATAAAAAATAAATCTAATATGAACGACATAGAGCTCGTATCAGATAAATTTATTGGTATTTATGCAGGTTTATTGTCTAGGTAATAGATAATCTTATCAATATAACATAAAGAGTGTTAAGAATGACTAAAAGAACTCGTCAACGTATTTGTATTGTTTCATTGACTCACATTGCAGGTGATGCGCGTGTGTTACGTCAAGTTAAATACTTACACCCTCATTATGACATTTCTGTTATTGGTTATGGAGATGCACCACCACAATGGTTAGATAAGGTTGATTGGCATAACATAAGAGGGGGTAAGCTAAGCCAAAGAATCGAACTTTTATTGCGTATGGCTATTGTATTCATTGGTCGATTTTTCCCCTTTGCTTTACCATTAGAATTCACAATTATTCCAAGTATGAGACAAGCAAAAATAAGTGTGTTAGGGACAAATGCGGATGTCTATCATGCCAATGATTGGGATACTTTGCCATTGGTTTTGCCGATTGCTAAACAGTTGGGTGCACAAGTTGTCTTTGATGCTCATGAATACTCGCCAGAGCAACAAGAATCAGCAGTAAGAAAATTCTTTGTAGCATCACGCGCCACGTATTTTCTAAAGCGTTATGCTCATGAAGCAGACCGCATGATAACGGTTAGCCCTTTATTAGCTGAAAAATATATGGAGGTCTTCAATTTAGAGGCGCAAGTTATCATGAATGCCCCTCAGCATGCAGAGCTTATACCTAGTCCTGTTGATGCTGATGCGATTCATTTGGTTCATCATGGTATTGCGGTACCTCGGCGACATTTAGAATTAATGATTGAAACGATGGGTCATTTAGATGCTCGTTACCATCTACATTTATACTTAGTGAGCGGGCGTTTTCAGACATATGTTGATGAGTTGAAATCCTTAGCTCAAAGTATTGCACCACACCACATTCATTTTAATGAACCAATTTTACCTGATGAGATTACACATACTATTAACCAACATGATGTTGGTTTTTATATCCTAAAGCCTTTTCCATTCAATCATTTCGCAGCCTTACCAAATAAATTTTTTGAATTTATCAATGCGAGTTTAGCTCTATGTATTTCACCGACACCCGGCATGGCAACTTTAGCCCACCAGTATGATTTCAGCGTGATTAGTGAGACCTATGAACCTCAAGAAATCGCGCAAAAGTTGAATTCCGTCACTCCTGAGCGCATCATGGAAATGAAGTATAACGCCTACGAAGCATCTAAGACTCTTAATGCTGATGTTGAAATGGCTAAGGTTGTGCAGATATATCATGAATTATTTTCAGAGTAGATAAACGGTGTAACTTGAATATATTACTAATTTCACACTACTATAAGCCTGACTCAGGTGCAGCTGCAATACGATTGTCTCGTTTGATGAAAATTTTGCATCAACGGGGGCATGACATTACTGTACTCACAACAATGCCTCATTATCCGCAGGGAGTCATTCAAGAGCCATATCGTGGCAAGTTATTCACAGATGAGAATCGTGATGGTATTCGTGTAATTCAAGCATGGTTATGGGCGACACCGAGCAAGCGTATTATTTTACGGCTCATAAGCCAACTGTCGTTCATGCTAATTTGTATGCTTCGGGGACTATTTTTGCCTCGTCCAGATGTAATTTTAATCGAAAATCAGCCAATTTTTACGGGTTTAGCAGGTTGGTTCATCAGCAAGGTTAAACGCAGTCCTTATGTCTTGAACGTATCAGACTTTTGGCCCGAATATCTTGTGGTAGCAGGTGTCACTGCTGAGACCAGTATCGTATATCGGTTGTTCAAGGCACTCACAAACCTTACCCAGAGAGATGCCGATGCCATTACAGTCATGTATGATAGCTTACTCCCAAAAATTGAAAATAGGATTGGGAAGGTCAAGAATGCACACGTTATCTATAATGGCGTGGATTTACCACTCTATGACAATGTAGATAACGGGCAATCATTTCGTGAAAAATACAATCTCGGCGAGCAACGCCTCATCACATTTTTGGGCATTCTCGGACCTCATATTGACCTTGAAACAATGCTCAATAGTATAAACTTTCTTGCTGACGTCCCTAATGTAACCGTTCTATTTGTTAGTAACGGGTCACAACAAAACAAATTACTAGAAGCATTGGCACTACCTGAATTTGCACATTGCCGTGTGATAGATTGGATACCTGCGGATGAAGTCCCTAGTTTTTGGAGGGCATCGTATCTCACATTTTGGGCATTGCACGATAATGAACTTGATAGATTACGCTTTCAAGCAAAATTATATGAGGCATTAGCTAGTGGCACACCAACAGTTATCGCAGTTAATGGCTTTATGGGTGACTTACTTAATCGTACAAAAACAGGACTTGTCGCAATGCCCAAAGATTCAGAAACAATGCAGAAGGCGATTCAGTCCTTATTAAATGACCAAGAGTTGTATGACAAATTGAGCCACAATGCTCGACAGTATGCCCTTGAAAATTTTGATCCGAACGATGTGGCTCGTCGCTATGAGAATGTCCTCAAAGAGAGTGCGCGTTAATCTTCTTGATACAATTGGTTGCTATAATGGGGGTAATATCTCTCGAGCAGTCATCATCTTAGATTAAAGTAACAATATTAAATGCGGAGAAAATAATGTCCCAAATTGTGGATACATTTGAACGTCCCTTACGGGATTTAAGAATTTCTGTCACAGACAGGTGTAACTTCCGTTGTACCTATTGTATGCCTGCGGAAATTTTCCACGAGCGTTTTAAATTTCTCCCACATGAGAATATCCTGACCTTTGAAGAAATCACACGCTTGACGCAAATTATTACAGGCATGGGTGCAGTAAAATTGCGTCTAACAGGAGGTGAGCCTCTGGTTCGGCAAGATATAGATAGCTTAGTAGGAATGTTGGCGAAAATTGATGGTGTAGAAGACCTCGCCATGACGACTAACGCCTATCTGCTACCGAAATTCGCCCACAAACTCAAAGAGGCTGGCTTAAAACGCCTGACTATTAGCCTTGATTCACTGGATGAAGATGTTTTCCACAAGATGAATGGGCAACGCGCGAGTGTAGCAAAAGTGCTAGAGGGCATTCAAGCAGGTAAGGATGCTGGCTTTGAAAAGACGAAAATCAATTGTGTCGTACAACGTGGGGTCAATGACCATACGATTGTTGATATGGCACGGTGGGCGCGTGATGAAGGGCATATTATCCGCTTCATTGAATATATGGATGTCGGCACAATGAACGGCTGGAAACTGGATGAGGTTGTATCAGCTAAAGAAATCGTGGAGACAATTGATGCCGTATTCCCACTCGAAAAGCGGAAACGTAATTATGCGAGTGAGACTGCTTTGCGTTGGCAATATGTGGATGGAGCAGGTGAGATAGGTGTAATTGCCTCAGTGACGATGCCATTTTGTGGCAATTGCTCACGAATGCGTTTATCGCCAGAAGGGCAGATATTTACGTGCTTATTTGCCACTGAAGGCGTTGACCTCAAGACTCCGATGCGCGAGGGCGCAAGCGACGATGACCTCAAGGCATTGGTTAGCCAAACATGGCAAAAACGTGATGACCGCTACAGCGAAATTCGTTCAACTGCGACGGAAGGGCGCGATAAGGTCGAGATGTATTATATTGGGGGCTGAGTTAGGGAAAGAAGGTGAAAACTCCCAAATTACAAATATTCTTGCCGATAGAAATTTTCGTAATCTTTACTGAATAATCGTAATTATCGTTATAGTATATTAGAGATGTTAGGTTTATTGTTCAGGGGATGAGGAAAAGATTATGCCAATAACTGTTGAGAAAAATGAAGAGGATTGCTTGGTTGTCATTAATATAGTCGGGAATGTTTCAGTCGAGGAAATTGAAGACATCAATTCCAATGTGCTTGCTCCTTTTATGATAGAACAGTCACCTAAAAATATAGAGATTATCTGGAATGCTTTAGAGTTTGAAGCTGATTTCGGTACGTTTATAAAATTGCTGTCTGCAAGAAAAAAACAACGGAATAATAGCGCCACGCCTAGAAATTTTCATCAATATTTCGTGGGTGAGCATACGTGGATACAGAATTTTAGGACTTGGTTACAAAATAATTTTCAAGAAGATACAGGGTGTTTTACCAGTATCGAAGAAGCCTTAGCTTACATTAACAGACAAGACAGGTATTGATGTGAGACATTGCAGACAATTTCCCACATCAATATGTGTTTAATCAGCCGTCGTCGGGTCGAGGGCATCACGCATGCCATCACCGACAACATAGGCACAGAGTACTGTGATGAAAATCATTGCTCCAGGGAAGAAGACCAAGTGCGCTCCCTGACGGAAGAATTGTTGTGATTTCGAGAGCATATTACCCCATGTCGCTTGTGGTGGTTGCACGCCCAAACCCAAGTAGCTCAAGGCGGATTCCACTAGAATCAAACCTGCGATGTTCAATGCCATTGAGATAATCGCAATCGAGAGCAGATTCGGCACGATGTGAACGAACATAATACGAAATGGGTTCGCCCCTAATGCTTGTGCCGCCAAGACGTAATCATTCTCACGCAAGGAAAGCATTTGTCCCCGTACCAGTCGCATCGGTCCTGTCCAACTGATAAGGGCAATTACCAAAATTAGCGTTTCGGCAGATGGCTCAAAGACAGTGGAAAACAGAATCAGCAAATAGAGTGATGGAATAGAATCAACGGTGGTGATAATCCAGTTCATAATGTCATCGAAAATACCACCGAAATAACCACTAATTGTGCCGATAACTAAACCAATCGTCAGCGAGAAAAACGCCCCTAAAACACCAATCCGAATCGAGACACTACCTGCATGAAGTAAGCGTGCTAATTGGTCGCGTCCAATGTCATCTGTGCCGAGAATATGCCCTTCACTGAGTGGTGGTAAGAAATTCTGCATGGGGTCAGTTTGATTGGGGTCAATCTTGAGAATGTATTCGGTGATAAGTGGCGATGCTGTTGTCACCACGATTAGCAAAAATAGCACTCCGAGAGCAAGCATGGTCATTTTATCTTGGCTTATCCGATATAACACCTTATTCCAGTAAGAGCGACTTTTTACATAGTCTTCTTTTTCAAGTTTGATGGTTGCAATTGTTGATTGTGCCATAGTGTTCACCTCTAAAAACGAATACGTGGGTCAAGCCAAGCGTATAAAATATCGGACAATAAATAACCTATGATGGTCGCAAACGCGCTATAAATCACCACAATCATCACAACAGGGTAGTCGCGTTGTACGACTGCATTCACAGCTAAAAGTCCAACACCAGGCCAAGAGAAAACTCTCTCGGTAACAACTGCACCTGCTAGTAAAAATGTTATTGATGGTCCTAAGAAGGTCGCAATCGGCAGAAGGGCGTTTCGGAAACCATGCCTGAACCAGACTTCACGGCGAGTTAAGCCCTTTGCATACGCCGTACGGATATAATCCTGATTAATCACATCCAACATCGCTGTCCGCATGAAGCGTGAGAAAGTCGCTATCGCACCACTCGACAACACGAAGGTCGGTAGAATCAGGTATTCTAAGCGTTCAGTTATCGGCGGACAGGAATCTGTCAGTAAGGTTTTACAGCGGTCGCCCAATGGTAACCAGCGCAAAGTAGACCCAAAGACTAACAATAGGAGTAAACCTAACCAGAAGTTTGGAATCGCGTTGACAAACACCGCACCTACACGCGCTCCTTGGTCGAATATACCCCCATGATTCACTGCCGATAGTACCCCTACAACCAAGCCAATTGATAAGCCGATAAGTAATGCCGATAGACCCAATTCTAAAGTTGCAGGAAGGCGCTCAAATAGAATGTCAATTGCAGGGCGACGATGGAAGAATGAGCGTCCGAAATCACCACGTAAGATACCCCGACGCACACCGGGTGGTTCGGGTTCACCATCACCATTGGCATCCAATGGAATGAGGAATGACCCATCTGAGATGCCATCGCCGTCAGAATCCCAGCGCATCCAATCATCACCGAGAAGCCAGCGAATATATTGGAAGAACATCGGGTCATTAAGACCTAATTCAGCAGTACGGCGTTCGATTTCAGCTGGAGAGGCATTAGAACCGAAGAACATCGCGCCAACAGGTCCACCGGGCGTGCCTAGCATCAACATATAAGATAATAAAGTAATACCAAAGAAGATAGGAATGGATTGCAATAAGCGGCGTACAACATATTTTGTCATAGTCTTACTCGAATTAAGCTAATTTTCCGGGAAGTTAAGAAAAGATTCGCCACGAAGACACAAAGAACACGAAGAAAAGCATTAAAAAGACGTGTTTTCTGTGTCGAAATGATTATCGGTTGAGTTTCTAAAGGCGGATGTGATAATGCAGATTATTAATTGATACGGAGAATAAAGTAGGGGCGAACCCTGTGTGGTCGTCCTGCGTAGGGGGGGGTGAAACCCGCCCTTACACAAAAATCTATTTCCGTTCTAATTTCTTAAAGAGCATTATCGCATCCCTACATTAAAACGCTGTGTGTAGATGCTATCCGCCAAAAACAATATGAATGAACAATCTATTTCCTTATTAATTTCATAAACAGCACAAATTAATAAGGACACACAGACGGGTATGCCCTTACAAATAGATGCTTATTTAGCGTTGTTCTGCCGCCCAGCCATCCATGTTCCAACGTGAGTATCCAGCTTGTGGATCCCAGTTTTGGAGGTCAGGTTGAGCTGCACTCATGACAATGCTGGTACTAATCCAGAGCCATGGCAAGTCATGGTTGAGTTCCATGAAAGCTTCTTGGTAAAGTGCTGCACGTTCGGCTGTGTCACAACCGGGGAGGGTGCGAGCTTGTTGGACCAACTCGTTGACGCGCGCATTGTTGTATGACGAGGTGTTGAACCCTGAGCCGAGAACATCGGCAGATGGTGTGAAGGTGTCACTTAATTCAACATCTGGATTATCTGGTACGCTAAAGCCCCAGAATAGACCAATTGCATCGTATGTTTGACCTGTGAGTTCATCAACCAGAGCATTGAAGTCCAAGATTTGTAACTCAACATCAACGCCGACTTCGCTCCATTGGTCTTGGAGAATGGTGTACATAGCTTCTTGTGAAACATTGCCTGAGTTTGTTCCGAGGCGGAAGCTCAGAGGTGTGCCTTGTTCAGCATAGAGACAACCATTACATTCACGAATGCCGTCACCATCTTCATCAGTAAAGCCAGCTTCATCTAAAAGGCGTTCTGCTTCTTCGACATTGTATTCATAAAGATTCAATTGGTCAGTATATGCCCAAGAGGTTGGCAATACGTGTGACCCCATTGGTTGTGAATTACCAAAGAAAGCACCTTGATTAATCGGTTCAAATTCCATGGCATAAGCCAATGCTTGGCGAACACGTACATCGCCTAGTACAGGATGATGTCCCTGGTCAATTGCGTTGCCATCTTCATCAAAGGCTGGTTGTGGGTTGGTTGGGTCAGCTAAGTTGAAGGCAAGGAAACGAATGGAAGTCGCTGGGTTTTCAACGATTTGGAATTCGCCAGCTTCTGCCCGTTCGCGTACTTCGTCCTGAAAGGCTTGTGGTACGCTCGGCAACCATGTGAGTTCGCCTGCGAAGAATTGTTCCATTTGTACGACTTGATCGGTGATTGTTTTATAGATGTAGCCTTCAGGAATAACTCCACCTGCGAAGGCATCTGGATAATCTTGGAAAGCTAGTAAGGTGATTTGCTCACCCGGACGATAATTCGCAAATTGGAAATCTAAGCCAGAAACAGGCATATCGAGATTAAATTCGCTATCAGCCATTGCGCTATAGTCATCACCGAATAATGCTTCATATTGATGACGTGGAACGGCGTAAACAGGCGCGAGCGTATCAATAGCGGTACAAGTTTGTTGTGTGAAAACAACTTCCAAAGTGTAATCATCTACGGCTGTCATGCTTTCAACATCGTTCACGAAAGAACCATTTGGTGATACGCCTTCAATCTCACTAATTTCCCAGAAATAAACAACATCATCTGCGGTAACAGGTGTGCCGTCATTCCACATATAGCCAGAGTCAAGTTCAAACGTATAGGTCAAACCATCATCTGAGATTGTCCAGCTCTCAGCAAGACCTCGTGGTGTACCGGGTTCCCATGCTAGGGTAAAGGGATCGAAATTGACGAGTAGTGGGAAAATACGATTGATAACAGTCCGTGAGGGTCCATCTTGAACGATGATCGGGTTGAGCGTATTAATATCAGAGCCGAAATTCGGTTCAATGATAGGCGCACCTTCTCCCGGTTGAATGTCGGTGTCTTGTGCCAAGATTGGTATTACAACGAATGTTAACGCTAGTAAAAGAGTTAAAAGTAAAGCGGATTTCCTCATTATGAAAACCTTTCAGTAGTTGAGAAATCAAAAATATTTGTACATATTTGCAATGAAAACATGATAGCGTGAAAGTTGCAGGAAAATTGATTTCTGAAGACTATCTGACAGCATTTTCACAAGTATGAACCCACTTTTAGGGTTGTTGTGAGGTTCTTATCAAGGCTATATGAAGGTGGAGTTTGCGAGAACGTAGATGGATAGCGATATGAATTTTACAGATTGTTTCAATGGAAACATACAATAACTATCCATATAGCCAAAACCCATTCGTTTTAGTTAATTGATGACCAATAGAACCAATATAGAACCTAATAAAGGTACTTATACGATATACTACCCAGCATAGTGTAAACGATTACAAAAAGTTGGCTTTTATGGTTAGTATGAAGGAAGTAGCAGAACATGCAGGGGTATCAATTGCCACTGTATCGCGTGTATTAACGGACAAGCCGAATGTGCGCGAAGAAGTACGTGAACACGTTTTGCGGGTTGTGGATGAATTAGGGTATCGTCGTAATCGCGTGGCGAGTAGTCTTCGCACTCAGAAATCAGGCGTGATTGGATTACTTGTTTCTGATATTCAGAACCCTTTTTTTACTGCGATTGCCCGTGCAATTGAAGATGTGGCGCATCAGCATGGGATGAGTGTTTTCTTATGTAATACGGATGAAAATCCTGAAAAAGAGGAACACTATCTCAATACGCTATTGGACGAAAATGTAGCTGGTATCATTTTGTCTCCCACGCCCAGTCTAGCCCAGCACTTTCAATTTTTGTTTAAGAATAATACCCCTATCGTGATGATTGACCGTAAGATCGATGATGTCGAAGCGGATTATGTCCTGAGCGATAATGTGCAATCGGCATACAACTTAACACATCACCTAGTAGAACGGGGTTGTCAGAATATTGGTGCAGTCATTGGTATGAGCGAAAGCACAACAGGGCGCGAACGTCTGGAAGGGTATATTCAGTGTCTCAACGAATGTGGATTAGATCCTTTAACTAAATTCGTGTATCCCAGAGAAGAAGCAGGTGAACAGGCTGTTCGTGAGTGGCTAGCATCAAACAATCGACCCGATGCCATATTGACGGGTAACATTCGCTTGACAATCGGAGCATTGAACGCCATTAAGCAGGCTGGATTGTCTATCCCTAACGATATTTTGTTAGCAGGTTTTGATGAAACAATCTGGATGCAACATATTGGTGTTGGTGTAACTGTGATTAGCCAACCAACTTATGAAATGGGGCGAAGTGCAGCAGAATTATTATTCCAACGGATTGCTGACCCAAAGCGCCCTGCGCGTGAAGTTATCCTCAAAGGTGAACTGATCATTCGTGGCTCAACAGGTACATAACGGAATAGCTGATGCAAGAACACCGAACTTGATGCACAATAGGAGGGTAATTAATCAGTGGGAAGTGAGCATTATGGCAAGTGTAATCGCAGACCGTTATACCGTTATCCGAGAATTGGGGCGCGGAGGTATGGGGGTCGTTTTGTTGGCAACAGACCGCTTAACAGGGGAGACTGTCGCCCTTAAGCAAATTCTTGTCTCAGACGAAAATTTAGCCTTCAACGAACGGGACTCGTATAGTGAAGTGCGTTTGAGCCTCACCATGGAATTTCGGACGGTATCCTCCTTGCGTCATCCGAACATCATCAGTGTTTTAGACTACGGTTTTGATGACCTCGCCAAACCTTTTTATACAATGCCATACCTTGCAGATGCTTCAACTATTATTGACTATGCTAAAAATGCCGATGTTGATGAAAAAATAAATCTCTTAAAGCAACTCTTAGAAGCCATCGCATATTTGCATCATCGTGGCTTACTGCACCGCGACATCAAACCCGATAATGTGCTGGTCACAGAAGATACATCTATCCGTGTAATGGACTTTGGTTTGGCACGTACCCAAGCTGATATTGCAAAATCTACCCAAGACCCTGCACGTAATATTGTGGGTACGTTGGCGTATATGTCGCCTGAATTATTCAAAGGCAATAAACCCTCTAATATGTCCGATTTATATGCCATTGGCATATTGGCATACGAGTTACTGGTTGGTAAACATCCTTTTAATGTCAAAAATGTAACCAAACTCATTTACGAACATATTGGGGTAGAGCCTGATTGTAAGGATATTAAAGATGAGGGCTTGCGCCAGATTATTGAACGTTTGCTCCTAAAAGACCCCAAAGACCGTTATCAATCCGCATATGATGTGATTCGTGCGTTAGGCGATACAGGGCATATTGTCGTCAGTGATGATACAGCTGTTCGTGAAAGCTACCTACAAGCATCACAATTTGTCGGGCGTGATGATGAAATGGCGAAATTGCTGATTGCATTTGAGGAAGTGAAATCAGGTCGGGGGCAAGGTTGGCTTATCGGTGGCGAAAGTGGTGTTGGAAAGTCTCGCCTTTTGGAAGAATTCAAGACGCGCGCATTAATTGAAGGGGCTTTGGTACTTACAGGGCAAGCTGTTTCTGATGGTGGTTTGCCGTTTCAATTGTGGCGTAATCCTCTCAGACGCTTGCTTTTATCGGTAGAGATAGATGAACAGGAAGCCGAGATTCTGAAAGCTGTTGTACCCGATATTGAAACATTACTCAATCAAGATGTTGCGGATGCACCGAGTTTAACGGGTAAAAGCATCAAGGAACGTTTATCAACAACCATTGTGAATGTGTTCCGTAAGTACGAGAAACCGATTGTACTCTTACTAGAAGATTTACATTGGACAACTGAGAGCCTGGCACCACTACAAGCACTCATGCGCTATATCACGACACTACCACTGATGATAATTGCTACCTTTCGTAGTGATGAAATGCCAGAATTACCTCAAACATTATCCGAAATGACAGCATTACACTTGCAATTATTAGATGAAGAAGCCGTTCGTGCGTTGTCAGAATCAATGCTCGGTGAAGCAGGGCAACACCATGAGGTGGTGGATTTGATACAGCGTGAGGCAGAGGGTAATGCTTTCTTCATGGTCGAGATTGTACGGGCGTTGGCTGAAGATGTGGGGTCATTTCGTGATATTGGTACACAGACACTACCTGAAACTGTTTTAGCTGGTGGCATTCAGCAGATTGTACAACGGCGTTTAACTCGTATTCCTGATTCTGCAATGGGGACATTACGCCACGCGGCAATTTTAGGGCGACAATTTGATAGCGAAGTTTTGAAACAAGCTGTCGATTTCACCCAAGATGAGCTTACGGCATGGTTACAAATCTGTGCTGATGCGACAGTCTTAGATGTTCGAGAGAATACATGGCGTTTCGCGCATGATAAAATCCGCGAAGCTATTTTAGAGACAATCCCAACAGACGAAAAACCTCAAATTCATGAAGCTATCGCCTCGGCTATTGAGGTCATCCATGCTCATAACCTCTCTGATTATGCTGATGTACTGATGCAACATTGGCAATCTGCTGAAAATCGAGACAAAGAACTCGCTTATATTCAACTTGCCGCTGAACGATGGGTCGATTTAGATGGGCGTTTTAGTGATGCGATTAGAATATTACAACGTGCGTTGGAGTATCTTGATACGGATGATAGACCCGAAATTCGGGCAAAAATCCACCATTGGTTGGGAGAATCAGCCCGTAGCACAGGCAACTACGATGAAGCAGAGGCTCAATTTGCGAAAAGCCTCACAACCAGTGAAGCGTTGGATAATCAGTCATTGATTGCACAAAATTTACTCTCGCTCGGCACAATTAATGGGATGCTTGGTCGTCTCAGTAAGGCGAATCAGTATTTAGAGCGCGGGATGGCAGTTGCTAAGGCGATTGATGATAAGGGGATTCAATCGAGCATTTTGCGGATTATGGGCGCGAATGATTATATGCAGGGACATTTGGATGTTGCCCGTGACAAATTCATAGAAAGCCTAGAATTAGCCGAAGCCATTGATGATAAGCAAATTATGGCGCATACCTTACGCAATTTAGGGGGCGTTCTCCTACCTTTGGGAGATGCACAGGGCGCACTACAACAAACAGAACGTAGTCGGGACAATTTTCAAGCGATTGGTGATAGAGGCGGATTAGCGACAGCGTTATCTGCCTTGGGTTGGATTGCCTCACGCATTGGTGATAGAGATAAATCAGAGGAATATTATCAACAAGCCTTAGCCATTCAGGAAGAAATCGGTAATAAGCGAGGGATGGCACTGACCTATAACAATCTCGGAACACTCGCTGATTTTCGGGGTGAGATTGACGAGGCAATTGAGTATCTCAAACAAGGGATACAACTGAATCAGAGCATCAATGATCAACCCGGTGTGGCGTTGTCCTTATCGAATATCGGCATTATGTATCGAGATAAAAAAGATTATGAAACGGCGCATTATTCCTTGAGCAGTAGCCAAGAGATTGCGACTGAAATCCGTGATATGAACTTGATGACGACCAATCTCATTAACCTTGCTGGGGTTAATGCTGAGATGGGGCAGATGGATGAGGCAAGGGCAACGCTAAAACAAGCCCTGACCTTGCTCCTTGAAGAATATGACTCACCAGCACGACGCTTAGAGCTTATCATGACTTATGCTTTTGTAGCGATGAAGGCAGAAGATTACGAAAATGCAGGAAAATGGCTCGGTTTGGTGGCATCCCATGAAAAGACCGAAAATGATGTGCGTGATACAGCACAGAAATTGCTAAATGACCTCAAGGCGCAGGTAGAGCAAGCGACTTTAGATGAGTGGCTTAAAGCTGGTGAAACACTCGATTTGAATGCGGAGATGCAGAGGTTAATAGAGCAAAGCCCTGCTGATAAGTCCACCTAATTGGGCGAAATTGCATCCCACGTTAAAATAGGTTTCCTATGGTCGATACAGAATAGGGATAGTGATGCAATATAGATTATTAGGTCAAACAGGGGTAAGCGTTTCGGAGTTATGTTTTGGCACAATGTCCTTTGGCGATACCGCCGACGAAAAGACATCAGCTGAGATGTTCCACCGTTGCCGAGAAGTCGGTATTAACTTTTTCGATTGCGCGAACGTCTATGCAGGCGGACGCTCGGAAGAAATTTTAGGCGACCTCATCCAAGATTGCCGTGATGAAGTCGTCATCACCTCTAAGGCAACCTCACGCACAGGCGATGGTATTAATCAGAATGGCAGTTCGCGTTTTCATCTGCGCCAAGAAATTGAGAAAAGTCTCAAACGCCTCAATACCGAGTACATTGATGTGTACTTCATCCATAAATTTGACACAAAAACACCAATTGAGTCGGTAGTACGTTCATTAGATGACCTCGTGCAACAGGGAAAGATACTATATCCAGCGATTAGTAATTGGGCAGCATGGCAAATCTCCAAGGCATTAGGCATCGCAACAGCCCAAAATTTAACGCGAATCGAAGTGATTCAGCCGATGTATAACTTGGTTAAACGCCAAGCAGAGGTTGAAATTTTACCAATGGCAGAAGCTGAAAATATCGCTGTCATTCCCTATAGTCCGCTGGGTGGTGGTTTACTAACAGGCAAATATTCCACCAAATCAAAGCCTGATATGGGACGCATCGTCGATAATAAGATGTACACCAAACGCTATAGCCGAGAACGCTATTACGAGATTGCTGAAAATTTCACTGATTACGCTGAGGACAAAGGCTACCATCCTGTAAGTTTGGCAGTGGCTTGGGCGAATAGCCATCCTGCGGTGACTGCGCCTATTATTGGTGCGCGTAATTTGGAGCAACTTGAACCCTCTTTAGATGCCGTGAATATCGACATGACACCTGAATGGCGTGAGGAAATTAGTGCTTTGTCGGATACACCTCCACCAGCTCATGACCGTTTGGAAGAGCAACTCTAATGGCTCAAATCCGCTTTCTCTCGCGCTCAGATGTGATACGTGCTTTGCCAATGGCAGATGCTATTGAGGGTATGAAACGGGCATATGGGGCATTGTCGGCGAAAGCAGTCGAGATGCCTCTACGCTCGCGTGTGCAAGGGAAGAATGACGGTGTTTCGCTATTTATGCCAGCGCATTTGCAGAATAGTGGCGAAATGGGTGTAAAGATTGTCTCGGTTTTTCCGCAAAATTTAGCACAAGGCTTGCCGACCATTCACGCAGTGGTGTTGGTGCTACATGCGGGAACGGGGCAAGTTTTAGCGATGCTTGAAGGTGGCACACTTACCGCGATTCGTACAGGAGCAGGTGCAGGCGCAGCAACCGATATTTTAGCGAACCCTGATGCCTCGCATGTGGCGATTATCGGTAGTGGTGTACAAGCCAGAACCCAACTCGACGCTGTCTGTACAATACGTGAGATAAGAACAGCAACGGTTTATAGTCCGAATAAAGAGAATGCTCAGACATTTGCGAGAGAGATGGCAGGGCAGGGGACAATACCAACGGCGATTACGGTTGCTCAGTCAGCCAATGAAGCTATCGAAAATGCGGACATTATCTGCACTGCAACGAGTTCACATTCTCCTGTATTTGATGGCAATTTGCTCAAAGCTGGTGTGCATATTAATGCTGTTGGCTCGTATATGCCGAGTATGCAAGAAGTCGATGCTGTGACCTTGCAAAAGGCTCGCATCTATATGGATAATAAATCCGCTGTTTTAGCCGAAGCAGGTGAAATCATCATTGCGCTGAATAATGGTGCAATTAGCGAGAATGACCTTTATGCAGAAATTGGTGAAGTCGTAAATGGTACAAAAGCAGGGCGACAATCCAGCGAGGTCATCACCTATTTTAAATCGGTCGGGGTGGCTGTTCAGGATGCGGTTTCGGCGAGTATTGCACTCAAAAATGCGACTATAATGGATATTGGTAGCTTGCTGGATTTGGATACTTGATTCTATAGCAAAACTTCATTAACAGTTAAATCAAGTCCTAGTCGGTTGTTTTCTAGGGGAATTAGCCCCTACTTTTTTGATCGACAGATTCATTATTTAGAATTTATGTATGATTCGTTGTACTCTTATGCCTCAGTCCCTCAAGCAAGCTCTCAATGATTGTTATCGCTTCATCCAGTGCTGTGCCAGGATTAGAAGCATTGACGATTAGCAGACATGCTTCATTTAGTGCTCCCACTAGAATGATAGCCAGAACCCGCAAAGGAAGTTTCTGAATAATGCCCCTGTGCATAGCCCGACGCAGGTCTGCGCGGAGTAGGACAATCCCATATTCGCTCTCTATTCGCTGACGCTCATCCCATGAAAGCACCCAGTGGGCATCAATAAGAACGATACGTCGCACTCGCGGATCTAAATGATACTCGATGTAGAGGCGACAGCGTTCAAGCAGTTCGTGCCAAACTTCTGTGTTCGACTGTTCACTAAAACGCTTCAACTTTCGTGTTTGAGGCTCTGATTTTATGAAGGGTTCATGTTCTACATGGACAATGAACGCGCCACGACTCAATTCTTTCTTTACATCCTCAAACACGCGGAGGAATAACTCTTCTTTACCCGAAAAGTGATGGTAAAACGCTCCTTTGGTGACACCTGCTCGACGCACAATTTCATCCACAGCTGTGTCTGCATAGCCCTGTGCTCCGAACTCTTCACGTGCGGCAGAGAGTAGGGCATCGCGTGTTACCTGCCCTTGAGCCTCTTTCTTAGACATTTTCATAGACAATCCTCTGTTGACAAACATACCATTGGTATGTATTATATATACCGACAGTATGTAACACAAGAGGTATTCATATGCCAAAGTTTATTATTGAGCGCGAAGTCCCAGAAGCTGGTAAGATGACAGCCGAAGAACTCCGTCAAGGATCTCTAGAATCACTGGCTGTAGTAAACGAAATCGGACCAAAGGAACTTCAATGGGTGACGACCTACTACACCGATAACAAGATTTACTGTATGTTCATTGCAAAAGACACAGATGTACTACTTGAGCATGCACGGTGTCTGGATATTCCTGCAGACCGAATCACACGGGTTGTTTCACAAACCGATCCTACTACGGCTGAATAGCAAACCTTCGAGTTTGTTGACATTTTTTTGTTTACTATCACTAATGCGACGAGGACTACATTGTTGCTTTTACAAACATAGTCCTCGTCGCACTCCATTTCACCTGATAAAATGGAATAACATCGTTACGAGGAAAATTATGTCAGAAATTTATGATGTCATTGTCTTAGGTGGTGGGATTGTTGGCGCATCAACTGCTTACTCTTTGGTAAAGCAAGGACAAAATGTTTTGCTTTTAGATCAATTTGAAGCAGGTCATAGTCATGGTAGTTCCCACGGTGATGGACGGGTGGTGCGCTTCAATTATACAGAGGCAATTTATGTTGAGATGGCAATGTTAGCCTATGATGCGTGGCAAACTCTCAGTGAAGAGGCTGGCGAAACATTACTCCAAGAAACAGGCTTACTTGAATATGGTGAAATCGGTGATGAAGCAATTGCTGTCACGGAAGCCATACTCAAGCAATATGACATTGCCTATGAACGCTTAAGCCCTGATGAAGCTAATCAACGCTTTCCTCAATATCACTTTCAAGCAAATAGTGACATCATTTTTCAACCGCGTGGGGCAGTCGCTTTTGCAACGCCTGCTGTAAAAGCATTATGGCGACTCACCGAAGCAAAGGGTGGACGGACACTATCAGGGACGCGCGTTAAGTCGATAGATGCACAAGACAATGCGGTAACTGTAACAAGTGATGTAGGAGAGCAATTTACGGCGAAAAATCTGGTCATAACTGGCGGTGGCTGGACTAAAATGTTGGCGCAACAACTTGACCTTGATTTGCCTCTGACCGTGACACAAGAGGTTTTAGCCTATTTTGCACCTAAAGACGATACAGTGAATCATCGTGTCGGGACAATGCCTGTCATGCTTGACCATCATAGATTGCCCAATTCAGACGCATCGTTTTATTGCTTGCCAATTGTCGATATTCAAGGGGTGAAGGCAGGGTGGCATCATTCTGGGCATATTATTCATCCTGATGATGAGCGCGTTATTCCTGATGAAGTCATGTCTGCTTTACAGGGCTGGATTGACCGCGCATTCCCCCATTTAAGCAATGAGCCGATAGAAGTTCTCACCTGTTTATATACCAATACGCCTGATTATCATTTCATTCTCGATAAACATCCACGATATGACAATGTCATCATCGGAACAGGATTTTCAGGGCATGGCTTTAAGTTTGGTCCTGTATTGGGAGATTTATTGGCAGATTTAGTGTTAGGCAATGATACGTCGATTGCTTTAGATGATTTTGCGATTTCTCGTTTTGAAAATCCTGAATTACTTGCTAAACGTTTAGGAGCTTAAGGTCTAGCGTCACCTCATTTATTGAAGGACTTGCTCAATGATTTTGGGGAGTCCCTTCTGAATGTCATCGACTGAGCTATACACTAGTTTGTGAGTTGATATACCACTGATTGTTGTGGAATGTTCTGAATTTTCATGCCTAAGATAAATAACAGCTTTGCCAATACCAATAGCATATCCGACTTCGACAGCAACCCCTACAGCTTTGTGTGATACTTCGGCGATAACAAAATCACACGCCTTTATATCAGCGCAAGACTGCTTCATCATAGTATTTTCTTGGGATGTCTTAAATGTATAGTCATCGACAAATATTTTGGCTTGAATACCCTGTTTGGATAGTGTCTCAACTATCGCATCAATATATTCAGCGATAATTTGCCGATGCTTAATGCTAACTGAGATAAATGCAATCCCAGACACTGCTATGACGAGACCAATACGGTATGTTGGTATGAGACTACAATACCATGGGACGGCACAGAAATTTCGTCCGTTGCTTCACCACGCTCAAAGGTGCGCCCTTCATAAGTAACAGGGAATAATTCAACTTTACGCACAAATTCTACCCCTGGCACACTCAACAAAGTCGCAATAATATCGGATACCAATAAATCACGTCCGATAGTCCAGCCCGTACCTTTTGAACCACCTGTTAAGGGATTGACGAATTTAAACAGTGTCTGCTCAACAGCGAGTGTAACTTGTGCGGCATCTGCATGTTGGCTAACGCGAATTTGAACTTGAGTTTCAACCCAATGATATGAGGGTGTCGTGACTTCTAAACGCGTGGATAAGAGGCGACGCTCATCCAGATAGCTATGAATGCGCTGGCGAACATCTTCCGCTAATTCCAAACTTTCAGGTGAGATAAAACCTTGCAAAACAGGGATATGTGGCACGATAAGAATGACATTTTCGCCACGTTGCGTGAGTGGTGGTTGAAGACACTCTACCCGTCCGATACGTTCTGGTGAGGCTTCACGGGCGAGATATTCATAATCGCTAGCGGTGACAGCCCGTTGTAAGGAGCGCATATGATGGGGAACGCGCATTTTAGCATTTTCGAGTAACTCAGCATCTTGACCACCCGTAGCAGGAAGCCGATTTTCGATTCGAGCGACATAGGGAATTGCTTCTTTAAGGATGTTGATTGTCCCTGCTGTTACATTGCCTGATTGCCCGCCACCGAAACGATAGAGGGACATCATTATCATTGCGCCTTTTGCTGGTAACGCACCATAGCGCTTGATTTGCCCATCAGGTTGCGGAATTGTCGGACCAAAGCGCACTTCACCTGTTTGGCTATCAATCGTGTAGTGACGGTCTACTCCTGTCGAGCTTGAAAAATCACTCACTTCTTCCCAACGTTGTTCGCGTCCATCTTCCAAACGAACAATGATGAATTCTTCATTTGTTCGAGCAAGGAGAGGCGCATGTTCTAAATGAAAGCGTTGCCCAGGTGTACCATCTGAGCGTCCTAAGACTTCACGCGCAATCCGCGATACATTGGTTACGCCGATTGTTCCGCCCCAGCTGGTGACAGTCAGCTGGTTTATTTCTGGACTCACTTCATAGTGATTGTCAGTGTGGCTCGTATCATAACGACAGCGCACCCAATAGGCATTAAGGTCTGCACGGTTAGAGCGTGCCATTTCTGGTAAGTGTAAGCGGATAAAGCCATTCACATTCAGGGCTTTCGTATTGTCAATGTCGACATCAACCGCTTTCCACTCGTTTTGCCCATCAGCACTCAGCACTTCCCATCTATAGGGTGGGTCAGCCAGTGGGTTAATACCAGCACCTTCGGCAATATCAACATCTACTTCAATACTGATGAGATGGTGACTCATATCTTCTTCAAAACCAAGATAGAGTGCGTCACCTGTTCTGACTGGGTTTGAACCGAACATGCGAAATTGTTCTAAGCCTTCGGTGACTGCACGCACGTTGTGGCGACGAAAAGTGTGTTCATCATTATTCTCGAAAGAACTCAAAATATAGTCTAGATGAGCAACTTTAATTTCCATGCGTTTATGCACACTAAACACAATTGCAGGGTCTGATTCTGTACGTGTGGTTGCGACTTCTGTACCACTCGGAATGACAAACGTTGAGGTTTGTGGAGCAGTTAGCCAGAATGTAACATCTGCGCGTGCTGGTGTCGCTTCCATCAGACGCATCCCGACAAGTTCCATGAATTTGATGAAGTGCTTATCAGGGACACGGTTCAAACGGTAGAGCGTAATATCGGTCATCCACGCGAATAATTCAATTAACGTGATGCCAGGGTCACTGAGGTTATGGTCTGTCCATTCAGGCGCATAGAGCGCAATCCGCGCACGGGCTTCGTTGACAATATCCTGAAAACTGCGGTCATCTAAACGTGGTGCTTCTAATCCCATAATTTATGATTCCTGACTTTCTTGAGGGTTTAGATAATAGGGGTAAATGAGGTTGCGAATATCTTGCTCACCTTTGAGGCTATAGCCAATATTAATGACGAGTTCACCGTAGTCGATATTGCCAGTTGTCACAAGGACTTGTTCTAGCTCAATACGAGGCTCCCAACGGGTAAGAGCTTCACGGACATAACGTTCCGCTAAGATGATGGTTTCATCGTTGGCTGGTGCAAAAATGAGGGAATGAATTTCACAACCGAATGTCGGGTGCATCACACGTTCACCCGGAATGGTATGAATAATGAGGAAAATTGATTGGCGAATGGCTGTATCATCCCCGACCAATGATATTTGGTTGCGGTCATTGAGTCGGAAGGGAAACCCCACCCGTTTACCAATCAAAGTTTTCATAAAATAGCCTTTTAAATTTGTATCAATACTATAATTGCAGGGTAACACACATTCTGGTTTCGGAATAAAAACGTTTCCTCAATTAACCGATTTTAACCAATGAGCCTTTGATTTCGACTATGGCACTACTCTTGACATTGACAGGTCCTGTCCCCTCAATATTAACGCCTTGGTTTGCCTTAACCGTAATCGCCTGATTCGCCTCTAAGTTCATTGCACCTGTCGATTTAATATTGACGGTTTGTGCGCCTTCAATGGTAATGCTATTACCTTGGTCATCAATCTTGATTTTCTTACCACCACTAGATTTAATTTCAATCGACTTATTTTTATCATCAAGCCTAATTGTATGACCACTTTTGCTCTCTATCAGAATATTTTCATCACCACTTTGGTCATCCATAATGATTTTATGACCTGATTTCGAGCGCATCACACGCACATCCATCGCTTTCCCTGCTGGGACATCTGCCAATAATTTATTTTTACTACTATGAACACCCCCCAAAACGTAGGGGCGATTGAAATTACCATGTTCAAAAGCAACTAATACTTCGTCATTAATCTCAGGTAGCCAATGTAATCCCATACCGTTACCTGCACCGATGGAAATGACACGCGCCCAGTGGCTTTCAATGTCGTCATCTAGCCAAGGATACTTCAGTTTTACGCGGTTTGATTTTCCATCTGAGTCATTGTTATTCGTAACGATTGCAGGGTAAATGCCAGTCCATAATTGGTAATTTTCTATGCCTGCGCTACTAGCGTTATCAAGGATGCCTCCCAACAAATTGGCTTGTGTGCCTTCGACGCGAAATTCTGTCTCATAGAGTCCTTTTGATAAAAAGTGCTTGGCGTTGGTTACTTTATATGTTCCACCGAATTGTGTCCCGACATTTTCAATTTTGACACTCGCGCCAGAAACAATCTTAGTATTGCCGATAGCAAGTCCATCTGCTTCGATGAACTCAGCATTAACTTCATCTAAAATAGCTTGTGCTACTTTATCTGCATGAGATTGACTAATAACGGGCTGGCGTACTTCAACATGCGTTGCTGTGCCAAAGGCACTCTTTGCTAATGCGCTTCCTTTTTGAGAAAAGCCAATAGCTGGTGCGGTTCTACTATTGGTTGCTTTGCCTTCAATGGCTTGTTGTGTTTTTGCATCCCAACCACGCACAAGCACTTCATCAACTTGCCTCGCAGCGGAGAGACGTGGGTAAAAGCTAATTAAATCGTTTCCCCATTCTAGGTCAATGGTTGCACTAGACGTTTCTGGTTTTTTGAAGTGCAGGTCACGTCCTGAAACATAAACTTGATAGCCATTCCGACGCGCTAATTCTTCGAGAAATGCCATATCCGTCAGATTGTCTTGAAAAACATGCTCATGGACGATAGATGTCGCATCGACTTTAGGGGATAGCCCATATTGCCCTGCAATTTGAGAGACTATATCGCTATCCTTGACATTCAAATACGCTTTGGATTTGGTACCACGCATCAAACGATGCCGTTTATCGTAACCGCTAATTACGAGGGTCGCGCTGTAATCTTCACCAAATTCAGGGGATATGGTTGTAATTTCTCCATCAAAGACAGTGGTTTCGGGGTTGTCTCCATATTTAAAAGAAATCTTAATAGGCTTACCCGGTTTAAATTTATTGAGGCTGTTATCTGTGTGTTCAACGTCACTATCAATAAAAGACATTGTAACGGTATCAGGATAGCTTAGGGATGATTCAACAACGATGCTTTTCAAATCTAGCATCAACGCAGGTTCAATATCTGCACCATCAACTTTGATAAAAACTTCTGGAATATCTGGCATAAACTATCGCTCTTACTTTCTATAACTGACGTTACTACCGACGACAGGATTTAAAGGGTCAGCGATGTTATTTTGCGAGGCAAGGTCGCGCCAACCATCAGGTGAACCTGTCATTGAGTCTGCAAGTAAGTCGATACGGTCACTGGATGTGACAGGTTGGCTAGCAGGGGCAGGTAAATTCGCCGTTGTGAGTCCGAGGTCGTCAGTTGAAGTACCTTCTTCGATATATTGTTGCAAACTCACATCTACTACTGAGCGTAAAGGAACACCTGTATCTGAGAATAAGACAAATTTTTCTGACATTTGCGTGATGATGGCTTTAAAGGCTAGAGGTCCCCATGAGAATTCAACTGTCGGTGGCTGACTTTTGCCTGTACGCTGATTTGTTTCACTAGAATCAACCAGCATCATTTTCCACAATGGGTTGGTAATACTTGTGACTGATGTGCCTTCTACCTGCGTATCAAAGTGCAGGGATAAAGATAAGGTTTGTGGTCCACCTTCTTGAAAGTGAATCGAAGGAATATCGTTGCCTTGGCTCGCCCGTTTGACCCACGTATTACTCTTACTGATACTAAATTCATGAGGGTTAAAGTGAAACTTTACGATTGTATTGTTGGATAAATTGGTGATTGACCCCGGACGCAAACCACCACGTGTATTGCCCATATTGCCACCACTAGCGCTTAATGATTGTGAAGGCATCCTTTTATCTCCATTCCGTTCAGTTAAATCTATTTGCGATTGCGTCGTTCAGCTTCATCTCGCAAGCGATTACTCAGTAATCTATAGACATCGCGTGTTAATTTTTCGACATCATCAACGTCACTATCATCATCAATAAATTCTTCGCGCATGAGCATATCAATTGGCGGTGTCCGTTGAACACTCGCTGTGTATGTTGGGTTGATAGATTCTGGCGTGCGTTGAATGTCATCTTGTGTGTCATACGCTTGTGCTTTTTCTCGCATTATATCGTTATTTCTATCTCTCAAGCGTTGAAGCATGGCATTTTGAATATCCTGCGAGATGCCAATGTCAGATACTCCCTCATCGGGTGTGCGTTGAATGTTTGTATTATCTGCTGAACCAAAATCAGTATTGAAGGCTGGATTATCTTGCGGAGAAATCATTCCCGCCTGCATTAGCCCCTGAAAAACATCAATTGGTTGCTCTGGTAAGGTATCCGAATCTTGTGCTTTATTATAGTACATTTCTCCATCAGCACCCATTTGACGCTGAACAATCTCTGAAGATTTTGAGTTTGTAGGCTTCACTTGCTCGGCGTTATTCGCAGGAGACGATGAACGCTGTTCTTCAGGAGTTCTTTGTACTGTCGATTGCGCGAAGTTATCCTGTGGCGAAATAGAATGTTCAACTTCAGTCGAGGATTGCTCAAACGAATCAGGTGAGGGGCTATCGACAGGGACAATACCCGCGTCTATCAAGGCTTGATGTAAATTGCTTGTTGAGTCAGTCTGACGCTCTAATGAATGATCAGCAGGTTCAACAACGTTATACACCATTTCCCCATCAGCACCCATGGAGCGTTGCACAATAGGGGAGTTAAACTCTGAATTGTCATTTGCAGGAAAATCAATGCTCTCAGTGTTCTCAGTTAGATTATGCGTGGATGGCGCATCTGGGTCACGTTGTATTCGTCGTGTAGTTTTATCAGACCTTTGTTGACGTGGGCTATCATCTGCTTGTGATGCTTGCCGACGCTGAATCGGACGCTGTGGCGTATTATCAGTAGGTGTATCTACTGGGGAGTTATTATAATCAGGTGCATAATCTCTATTATCATTCCAGTTAGTATCTGCTTGGTGTTGTATAGTGTCTGCATAGCTATCGACATTACTAGACACATCATTGGAATTTACATCTAATGAACGTTGGGTCGTGCTGTTTTCATTGGTATTGTCAACAGTATCAATTAATTGTGTATCGCCGTCATCATCAAACCATACACCTTCATCTGTCTCTGTTGCACGTTGTATAGGCTGTGGGATATTTGCTGGTGTAGCCCCTGTTTCAGAATGCGCGTCTCTATTATTTTCATCATTTTGATAATTATTTTTTTGTCGTTGAAGCTGCTGTGGTGCTTCATTAGACGATGTGTTTGATGGATAGGTATTATCATCGTTTGCTACAAAGAAAGAATCATTTTCTTGAGCTTCATTATCAAGTCGCCGTTGAATAGCATGGTTGGGATTTTCCGATGATGAATAAGGGGTGTTATCCGCAACCGTATTATGTTCAGGTTGATGCCGATTATCTTTTTGTCTTTGGATTGGATGAGGGCTATCGCTTGTTACATTGTCACCGTTATCTATATTAAGGTAGATGCCATTATCGGTGAAATCTCTATCTAGCTGGCGTTGAACCTGTGAGGATGAGTCACTGGGTTCATAATCAACGTTATCAATGACCTGTGTATCAGAATCATCGTCCCAGCTTTCATCTGCTTGGCGTTGGACACTATCCTCAATAGGGGAAGAAAAATCATGATTATCTGAGAAAGCATCTACCTCTTGTTGTGCCTCAACATCAGGCTGGCGTTGAATCTGAGAAGATTGTTCATAAGAGATATTATTGTGCGTATCAGTGACTTGCGTATCAAAATCGCTCTTACCAACGAAAGTATCTTCTTTTGCGTCTACAGCTACTGGGCGTTGATTAGGACGAGGAGGGTTATTTGTTTGGCTAGCATCCGAATAATGCGGAGCATCTACATCTAATTCTCTCTGAATAGGCTTAGGAACATCCTGCGCGTGATTATCTGCAAACGCTTCATCTTGTTCCGAATTGCTTTCAGCTTGAATGCTAGAATCGTTTTCACTCGCTTCATTTACTGAATTTACAGGACGAGAATATTCAGTTCGGTCATTAGAATTGCTATCATCGCGCTTAACTTGCTTGTCCGTTTGGCGTTGGACAGGGCGAGATTTATCGCTTGGCGTATTGTCTATCTGAGAATAATTATCATTTTGAGTGAAATTATTATCTACCTGACTAGGCGTGTGGTCACTCGTATCAACTATCTGCGTATCAAAATCATCTTCCCAATCATCATCTGTTTGACGTTGAATAGGGGCGGCTGGGATAGAAACAGTCTTATCTAATAGGTTGTTTGCTGGGTTATCTATGTTACTTGAGGAGGCATCCTCAGCATCACCCAATGTCTCATCTGATTGGCGTTGCACAAGATTATTCTGTGCATCATGTGTTGCAAACCCCTGAGATGGTTCCGATAAATCCTCGTCACTCTCGTGTGTTTCACTAGATGATTCTGTATCGCTTGTCTCGTTTTGACGTGGTGAAGCACTCAGCTTTGCTTCGACTTTACGCTGAATATTTGTATCGCGCTGGTTATTCATCGAACGCTGAGGTCGGGGTTTGCGACGTTCAAAGTAGCCTTGAGAAGTATCGGGCGATTGGGTAGCAGGGCTTTCAAACGTCTGCTCTACATCCTCGCTCTGTGCATCTATATATTGTGTAGGCGTATCATTTACGACTTGCTTATCGGATAATGCTTCTTCATCCGCTTGGCGTTGCACAGACCTTGCCTCTGGACTGGCATCGTTAGTCGTAGCGCCTTGCTTTGACGCAGGCATTTTAATGTTTTTGCTCGTGTCAATATCAGTGAAGGGTGTATCTATAGGTGTGATACGCTCAGTTTCTTGAAAATCATTGTTAAAGTCACTATAGGGACTTTCAATCGAAGGAGTCCGTTGCAGGTCTTCAAAATCATCATCCACATCATCCCATGAGGGTTCATTAGCGGCGATATACCCCTCTTCCATTTCAGGCTGAGAGAAATCTTGCTCTTCTACAATTTTAGACCGTGACGCAGGGAGGCTATCATCAGCATCACGCTGGATTTTTTCCTGCTTCGGTTTTTCTGCTTCATCTTTGATTAAAGTTGAGGTTTCAATGTAATCAAAGGAAGCGCGTGGTTTTGATTTCCAACCCGGAATATTAGGGCTTGGTTGTTGGCTATCACCCTGTTCATGGGCTTCTTCCCATTTTGCTAGACGTTCCTTACGCTGAATGGCACGTTCTGCATCACGCTGGTTGTGCAAGTCAAGAATAGCCTTTAGCCGTGGGTCTAAGCCTCTTTTCTTTGGCGGTGCAGGCTGACGTTGTATCGGTTTTTGTGGTGGGTGCGCTTGACGACGTGGTTGAGGTGGTGGTGTATATTGCTCAGGTATTTCATCCTGAATAGGTTCTGCTACTAGAGGCGTTTCTCTGTTATTTCGTTTAGGCGTAACAATATTATCCCAATTCAAAGGCGATGTAGACATTGACTGATAGGGCTTTACCTGACGGTCAATCTCTTGTGGCTCAGACATAGTACGGTCATAATGGCGCATAAGATTACGCCCAAACCGTCGCATAGACATGCCGAGTGTCATCATTGGTTTTTGATTTTTGTCATCCGCCATGAAAGTCTCCAAGAACGCTTACAACTATCATCTTAACCTGATGAGCTTGATGTTGAATATGATTGTTCTCTATTTTCAATTGTAAAGCCATGATGGACAAAATGTAGTTCCTCAATGCCAATTGTGCTTTGTTCAGTATTGAGTGATGGTCCAACCCATTTGATAGGATAAGCATCGCGGAAGCTAAAGGCAAGTAAACCACTTCCGCGAGGATTGTACATAACTATTGATACTTGGCGTTTTGCAGTTGCGATATTCCCATTCACAACTTGCATGTACCACTCAAGCAATGATAAATCTGCAGTGATACCTTTTTTCATCACTGCGGGACCAACATTTAAGCGCACAGGCAATTTATGCACAAAGGTATTTTGCCCACCTTCGGTGACATCCATTGTTTCCACGCTTAAATCTGGCATTTGAAACTCAGTAAACGCCGCTAAATAAATATCATCCACAATGATCTGGAATCTAAAAATAGTTTCAGGGTCAATAGCACCCGATATAACTGAATTATTTCCATTCGGAACGGGCATGAGTTATCTCCCTTGTTTACCACGTCGCTCACGTTCATTACGTAAGTCTTTTTCCCACATTTTCCAGATGCGGTCAGCAATTTTTTGTACTTTTTCTTCGTATTGCTGGCTTTTGCTCTGTGTGCTTTGCTTTGAATTTTCAACTGGCATCTGATTACCTTATCGATGTTACTCAGTATCAGTACATACTTGCATATTATGCGTCTGGATTAGTGTAGAGTTTCGTAACTTGTTGAACCCATCGGGCACGTTCTCGGTGGGTCATCGAGAGAATCTCCGACCGACTCCAACCCAATCCTAGTGCAAGATACGCTACCTCCTCGTGCAAGCGGTCAATGGGGTAGCGTGTTATTCCCCCAAGAAGGGGATACTCATTTCAAATTCATGACGACAATTGGGACAATCTATTGCTAAGGTTCGATTTTCTAATTCGTTAATATGGCGATACATATCTTGCAGAAAGGCAATATCCGCCGCGAACATACCTTCGATGATTTGTGGGGTAACTTTCGTCAGTGTCCCTAATTGCGAGACAACCCGTGATAGTAAAACAATCACAACATAGGCTTCATTATTTCGTACACGAGGGTCTTCTAATGGAGCAATTTCGTCGAGGGCAGTTGCCAAACGCATAACACCGTCCCGATGCAATGTGTTATTGGCATCAAGATACCCGTTTGGTAGTGTAAATTCAAATTCAGTCTGCAACACATCAATCCCTTATCAAAATTATTAATTATGAACCTTTAAAATGAGTTTATTAGGGAATAAGCCTCTCGCTAAGAGGGCTTATATAAATTACAAGCAATAATTTGTTAGATATAAAGAAAATGGACAGAGTCTCCAAGAGAAATTTCTGTCCATATAGTGTTTAGGTTTCGCGGGTGAGGGTTTCAAAAACGATTGTAATTGATTCCTGCATCACTGTGCTACCACCTGAATCGATACTATCGGCTTCAATTTTTGAGGGCCAAGCATGTTCAAAGTTCCAGCGAGCGACCTCATCACCTTCTTGGCTATACATGATGATTGAGCCATTTTTACGCGCACCTGACACATCGCCATTTTCGACCATTTTGCGCCATTCCCATGCGTCCATATTGGTTGTGATAGCACGTTTCAAAGTAATATCGCTATTTGTGATGCGCCCCGGTATTTTACGAACTACCTCTAATCCACTCTCACCAACAACATTATGTTCAGCGACTTCACTCGTATCGCCTAATCCAGAAACAGATGTAAAATAACCCGAGATAATACCCGAGACTTCAAGTCCAAAATTAAAACCAACTAGCGGATCGCCAGTTACTGCATCAGTTGTAGTTGGCATCTTTCACCCTTTCTTCAAAAAATTATTCAGAGGGCATGGCTTGCCATACCCTCTAATTGCTTACGTTACTCGTGTAATATATTCATGGACAATGACAACTTCTTCCATTGCAATACTATTGTCATCAGACCCCATATCAGGACCACTTACCTTGAGAGGCCATGCTCTTTCAAAATCCCAACGGGCGATTTCAGTGAGTTCTTGGTCATACATAATAATCGAGCCATCTTGCCGAGCAGAGGCGACATTGCCTTCTCGTACCTGATTCCGCCAAGCCCAAAAATCCATATTAGCTGTAACACCACGTTTTAGGGTTATATCGCCCCATTTTAAGCGCCCCGGAATTTTACGAGTGATATCGACACCAGCATCAGATACGATGTTATGGTCTATGGTTGTGGTTTCAGACCCCATACCGCTTGCAGACATAAAATATCCGCTAATCGAGCCTATTTCAATTTTAAAGTGAAAACTGACAATTGGATCGCCAGTTACAGCATCAGTTGATGCAGGCATAAGCTATTATCCTTCCCCGTCACCCGACCATTGACTTACACGGAAAATGACAAACTCGGCTGGTTTTACAGGCGAGATGCCGACTTCAACAACCAGTTGCCCAAGGTCACGGGCTTCAGGTGGGTTTAGCTCTGCATCACATTTGACGTAGAATGCTTGAGATGGTGATTGCCCGAAGAGCGCACCTGTCCGCCAGACTTGCTTTAGGAAGGCAGTCACATCACGTTTCACACGTCCCCATAATGCTTGGTCATTGGGTTCAAAGACAACCCATTGTGTACCGCGTTCAATACTCTCTTCAATCATGCTAAAGAGGCGACGAACATTGATATAACGCCATGAGGCATCACTTGAAAGGGTACGTGCGCCCCAAATACGGATTCCGCGCCCGGGGAATGAGCGAATGGCATTCACACCGAGTGGGTTCAGAATATCATTTTCGCCCTTGGTCAATTGCACCTCAAGACCAAGTGTATTCCGCATAATTTCGTTTGCAGGAGCTTTGTGTACACCGCGTGTATTATCCACACGCGCATAAACACCTGCAATATGTCCACTTGGGGGTACAGTACGGGTACGACCTGCGTTATCGGTCATATCTGAAATTTCAATCCAAGGGTAATAGAGTGCGGCACGGGTTGTGTCGTAATTGACTGTTTTGCGCCATTCCGCGACTTCTTGAGGCATCAATCCCGGTGGGCTATCAAGAATAGCGAAGCAATAACGCACAGCTTCACAGTAATCAATGATGGTTTGTTGAACGGCTTGTACGCCCTTCATATCGATTTCGCCAGCTTCATAGCTCGCCATCAAGTCAGGCACACAAATCATGGTGACATCATCAAGCGGTTCTAAACCACCCAGACCAACACGTTTCGCAGCATCCCCTTGGTAATCATTGACGGTAATCGCTTTAGTTTTAATTTCACCACCAGTCAGGTCATATGTACCAGCTGAAGGTAGCGCATCAGCTTTACCTTTTGCTTCAACAAAAATCAGTTGGGATTGTTCTTCAACCAGAGTTTGGACGTAATTGTCAGCTTTTGCATCCATTGAAACATTCGGGTAGCGTTCAGCAACTTGTCCACCCACTTTAACAGTCATGTTGAAGAGGGCAGGTCCTGAACTTTTGCCGCCACCACCATCGGTATCAGCAGCGGCTTTACCAGATTTGCTACTTTTGTCATCTTTATCATCTTCTGATCCACTAGGGAGCATCGCATGGCTGAGGTCAACAGTAATATCGTTACCAGCAGGTCCACCTTTTTTCGCCGAGATTTTGAGTGCAACAGCTTTGCCATCATCAACAGTGATTGAACTCTCTGCGGTAGATACAGCCGATGGGTCATCAGATACACCTAATGTACGAATGCTGACGATGTAGCATATACCACCACCATTAGCGAAATAACCATAGACAGAATCAGGTGTATAAGCACCTTTGATAAAACCACCAAATTTCTGTACGTATTGACTCCAATTTGTGACGAGGGTAGGTTTTCCGACTAATGAACGTTGTTCGCCATTCTTTTCTTCGGAAGCGCGTTCGGTATAGCCAATGAAGGCAGCGACTGCTGTGCCAACTGCTTCAATTGGCTTCGTTCCGCGATCTACCTCCTCCATATAAACACCGGGGGACAAATAGTTGGGCATTGTAGCTCTCCTAAAATAAAATATTTGGAATAAGCTGTATACAATTTAACATGATGCTTCCATCAGCAACTCTATACAGCAAAATGCAAAAGCATACATATTTCAGTATATGTCAGAAAGAAAATCTAAACATTGAGATTTTAAGGTTAATTTAGCCTTATTTTGATACAATTTTGAAACTATTGCTTAATTATCTTCGTTATCTTTGCTTTTGTCTTTTTGGGGCTTCGGGATGATGATGTCCTTATCTCGTATATCAATCTCATACTCTTCTGGACGCGCACTCTGACCAACTGTGATAGTTGATGTAAGTACCAAGGGTGGCTCATCCAGAATATCTGTTTCGAGTTCAACAGTGACACGGAAGATAAACCCAAGTTTCATACGGTTATCCAAAACACCCCATAAATCTGTGAGATTAAACGATGCTTCGCTCATATCGGCTACAAGCGTTGGCATGTTGCGGGATTGATACCGTAGATTATCGACACAATCAGACGGTTGCCAAAGAGGCATTCGTTTGAGGGTGGTAAGTGCACGCCATAATAGATTATGCTCATCTTCTACTTCACGCGCCCAAGATGAGATGAGATAGGTGACATCCATTCGTCGCGCAGGGAATGATTTCTGAGCATGGCTATTATTTTTCTCAACACGCACACCGGAAGCACGTAATGAAAGGTTCTCACGAATATCAAAGCACCAACAATTAAGTGTCGGGCGACTAATACGTGATGCCCAATCGCCTGTGGGTTGGTCAAAAGCTACATCCACATCTCGGCGTGCGATATTGCCTCGTTCATATAAAATATTCTCTAGTGTTTTATCAATATCTTGAAGCATGAAAATATATCCTAACTGTCTTCATGAATTAAACGTCCCATTTTCTGATGTTCACGGCGAATTGCCATGCGAATATGATTGTTTGAGATGGGGCTTCCATCGACTGCGGCAAGATATGCGGCGGCTAGAGCGATATTGCGTATATTACCGCCAGATAATTCATAGCGTTGTGCTAATTCTTCTAAATCAACTGTCTTATCAAGTGGGGCTTGCGGTGGAAAATGTGCTTGCCAAATTCGTTTACGATATTTTGCCTCTGGAAAGGGAAAATCAATCAGAAAATCGAGGCGACGGGTGAAGGCTTCGTCAAGGTTTTGGCGTAGATTTGTGGCAAGAATCGCAATGCCGTCGTAGTCTTCAATTTGTTGTAGCAGATACGCTACTTCGATATTGGCATAACGGTCTCGCGCATCTTTAACCTCACTTCGTTTGCCGAAAATCGCATCGGCTTCATCGAAGAAAAGCATGGCACTATTAGATTGCGCTTCCTCAAAAATCACCCGCAGATTTTTCTCGGTTTCACCAATATATTTACTGACCACGCCTGATAAATCTATCTTATAGAGGGGTAAGCCAAGGTCAGTAGCGAGTGTTTGCGCGGAGAGTGTCTTGCCTGTGCCACTCTCGCCAGCAAATAAAGCACTTATGCCGTTGCTATTGGGGAGATGCTCACTAAAGCCCCAATCTTCCTGCACAATATGAGCATGACGCACCCGATTGACAATTTCATGTAATTGCCCCAACTCGGCATCAGGGAGGATGAGTTTTTCCCAAGGCACAGTATCTTCAATATGGCGTGCAAAAGTCCCTAACCGTAGACGAGAATGGGCTTGCGCGGCAGCTTGTAAATCATGAATATCGAGTTGCGTTCCGCGTGAGGCGGCATAATCTCGCGCTGTATGAACGGCTCTCGCAACTTGAGCGCGATGAAAACGATATTTCGTAGCGAGTTCCGTCAAAATGGCAGGGTCAATATTGTCTATCCCGATAGCTTGTTTCCATGCACTGAGGCGTGAATCATAATCTGGACTATCAAATTCTAAGCGCAATAGTAAGCGGTTACGTTGAGTCACTAAAGGTTCCCATTTATCTTTTGCGCTGATGAAAACAGGATTTGGAAATTCTTGTAAAGCTGTCCAGTATGGGATTGCTAATTCACCGTCATCATCTAGCAGACTATCCCAGCCTGTGATGATGAGTGCCGCACCGCGCAGACGTGCTTCACGTAGTGCGAGTTGCCATGCTAAGGGTTGAGATTGTGTGACTTCATTGAGTAATTCAGCCCGTAAATGAAATAAAGGTAGGCTATGTTCTTCGCATAATGCCAATGCCGTTTCAAGCTGTTCAATTGGAGCATTGCCGAGCATGAATACTAGAGGCGATTGCGACAATTGATGATGAATGGGTAATAAAATGTCTTTGCTCAAGTGAATCGTCGGGTTGCCTTGTGCGGGTGTTAAGAGATATTCAAGCCGACTGTCATTCTCTGTTTGCCCTAAAATAAAGGCAACAATATGGGCATCTAATTTGAGGTGTTGATTAATAAAAGCACTATTTGGACGTTGTTCAGGTTTATCTATGGTGATGAGGTGATGTTTGCGGAGAGGCATATGTACTTGCAATTGCTCCCAAACCTGTAACCTTGCTTGTGTATCTTGCCCTAAAAGGTGCATCATCAAGTTGACAGTGGGGTAGCGCAGAGTGACATCATCTTGTAAGTAACCATAAATCCGCTCGTAGCGACGGTCAATTTCAGGGGCTAATGCTAGCAAGATAATATAAGCATCTATGACTGTAAGCCCAAAGGTTTTTATCAAGCGCGCGAAAGGTAGATTAGGGTCAGTACCGATAACATTTGCTGATAGCGAATTTTCATTTCCATCTCTTCCCCACAAACTCGCTAATGGTTTTTGCCCCATTATCTTTTGCGCTTCTTCGGGACGAACGACCAGCCCGCGTAAGGCATCGGTTGCATCGAAGCCACTGGCTTCTGCTCGATTAATGGCACTTTGGATAAGAGTATCGGCTTGCTGGAGTGCGCGTTGCAGATGATTGAGTATCGTATTTTGCATTATTTACCTAATAAAGAAATCAATAAAATATGATAGTTTCATATATCAGTTTAATAAAATAATGAACCACAGAGACGCAAAGGCACGGAGAAAAGCACTAAAAAGCTGCTTATTTCTATGGTTACATCATAGATTCCGTAGTTCCCCAGCCTCCCTTGAATTCGGGGGAGGTGTCGCGTCAGCGACGGAGGGGGTGTTGTTTAATCTCTCAAACAAACAGCATATCCAATGATATGTCTGTACCTAAAAAGCATAAAATCAGTGTAGCATGATTTGGGATTTCTGAGCGTCAATTATTCGACACTTATATCCGCTTTGAGGCGTACAAAGGGATTAGCAACGTTTGACCCGAAGCTGATAACATCACCTGTTGCGACACGAATGGGCAGATGCCCGACCTGCATATTATTAATAAAAACTCCAATCTGACCTGTATCTTCTGCATTGATTGACCACGTTTCAGCAAAAGCACTGTAATTTAGGTAGGCTTTGACTTCTGAGGCATTGGGATAATATGAGGGTGGTATATTCAGACTAGGGTACAAATCGAGGTCAAGTTGCGAGTTATTCGCCTCAGCCATTGTGCGCCACCCAAGATTCATTCGCGTGTCGGAGCGTCCACTACGGATATTATAGACTTGCCCTGAATGGTAAATATCTTGCAATTGTAGGACGCGCCGTGCATAGCGAGTTTCCAATGGCACATGTAAAAAAGCATCTTCATTGACTATCTGATGCAAGGCTGTATCCAAAGGAAGCACATGCGCGATATATACAGAGGCATTGCTCAGAGCGAGGCTGTCGTATTGGGCAAGCGCGGCGATAATCTGGCGCAAGGTCAGGCGTTCAGAAGCATTAAGAAAGCGAGTTTGACCTTCAATACCGGGTTGAACGGATACCAACATATCCCCTGATGGCAATGGCGCAACCGCTTCTTGAGCATCAATCGTTTCAAGCGAGAGATTAAATTCTACTAAAGGGTAAGCTCTACCGCGTGAATGCTCTGATGAATACAAGCGCACGCGTTGATTTGGATTGAGCGGAACAGGCAGAGTCATTAAATCAAGCTCGTCAATCATGATGGGCGTATCACCCATCCGTTGGGCGTACCATGTATCTTTTTCTAATTTAATTCGCATACAATCTTGGGCGAGATAGGGTAGGGTTTCTGGTGTAACCAAACCTCGTAAGTCAACATCGGGGACAGCGAGATGATTTTTGTCTGACCATCCAACTGTGATATTTCGCTTACCGCGCAGACGAACATCCATTGCACCTGCTTCTATGCGGACAAATTGTTCTCCTGCACGTGGAGGCAAGGCTAAATTACTGGTCTTGATAGGGTCATTGGCTATTAGCAGACGGTCTCCTGCTTGCATATTAATCGCTTGCACGCGCATATCTAAGGGCAAAGCACGCGCAATTTCTAACGTCCCTGCGTTGACGTTCGCCTCTAGTTGCGAGACATATTGTGCCAATGTACCCACTGTTACGCTACGATGTAATCGAGCCGTGTAGGCGTAACTCGTGGTGATAATCGTTGTCGGCAGTTGTCGGGTCATGAGCTTGTATGATTACCTTACGCAACCATCAAAATTGTTTCATAAAATGGTATTCGTACATTAATTAGAGAGTTATCAGTCGTCGGTTATCGGTATCTCAAACTGCTTTTGTACTGATAACTGTAGACCGATAACCGATAACAAAAATACACTGACACAGGATTTGTGCTTCAAAAATGTCATTCCAAAATTTTTGCGATAACTTCTGCTAAATATTCGTTTTGACAAAATCAGCGACATCTTGCTGGCTATTTTCATGAAAAACCATCAGCGAATTACCAATCAAAATCTCAGTGAATGGTTTGAGGCGATAAAAGATTAAGCCCCGTTTGCGACTGTCATTGATGCGCGCGAGTAAACGTGATTTGCGATTGCTGTAATACCAATGCCCTTTGCGCCACATAATGACCCCGTGATTGCGCGAGATATTGGAATCAGGTCCTAAATTAATATCATTCGATGAGCCTCTACCGACGAATACAGTACGCTTTGTCAGGGTATGGGATTGGCTAACACCGTCACTATAAACCGTAATTGTCATCAATCGTGGGCTGAGTTCGTAATCATCAGGATGGTTAATCAGTCTGCGGATGCGCGCACGTCGGATGGCGCTAAAGAGCAGAATATTCAATAGGAGCAATGCAAATACGATTCCAAACCAGATAACACGTTCACTGACAATCGGCGGGGCAGTCGGTGCTTCCTGAGTGGGTTGACTTATCGGTGTGGCTACGGCTTCCGCACTAGCTTGATTCACCGTGACCAGCATATCATCGGTTACAGCAAAGAGTGGGTCATCAGTGCTGATGCCCAAGACACGCGCCCCTAAAATATATTGCGTTCCACTTGTAGCATCAGGGAATAAGCGATTGACCTCTGCTTCAATATCGTCAACGATAAAGGTTGCTGAGTTATCGCTCCCAAAGACTGATGTTCCTAAAATATGCAGGTTACTGGCATCGTTTGCAGGGGCAATCGTGAACTCTGCTTCGGAGAGATTGTCGCTGGCTTCATCTACCGTTAAGATGAGTTCCAAGAGTCCACTGAGATTATTCCCATCTGCACCTAGAATATTCAAGCCGAGTGTCTGCTGAGAGAATACCCGAATAGATGTTGGTGTGGTGGCTAAAATATTGCCCCGACGGTCACGTAATTCGGCGGTGATGGTGTAAAAACCTGGTGTGCGGTCTAATGAATTGAAGGTATAGATTGTTTCGCCTGTATCTTGAACGATTTCTCCATCCAGCCTAAAAATGGCTACGGTTTCATTGAGGTCAAAGTCGGATTCGGGTATTACGCCTATATCGACACTGCCACGCACAATCACATCATTGAGGTCATCTGCAAAGACGATGCTGTGTTGTAAGTGTTCAATCGGGCAGGTGACAGTCGTTTCGATTATTGCATCATTGGCAGTATCGGCTTGCAAGGTGAAATTGATGAAATTGTTGTCTGGCTCAAGCCCTTGCACATTAATCGCAATGGATATTTCGCCATTGAGCGCATCCACAAATTCAGTCAGATATTCGCCGACTTGCTCAGAAACATCAGTACGGCTGATATACGGCTGGTCATAAAACCACGCATAACCGCCTGTGCCATTGGCGAGGGCAAAGAAATCTTCGCGGATTGGACGAGGAAAATCACGCGTGTAGAAGCCAATCGGGAAAATTTGCACGTTATTCAATTGAGCGCGTGCGACAATTTCTTCTACAGGTGTATCATCACTTTCGCGTCGACCTGAATCGCTCAGAACTAAGACCACACGGCGACGATTTGACTCTAGCGAAAAGTCAGTCGTGGCATCTAGGGTTGCAGCATAAAGGCGGTTATCACCTTCGAGGGTTAGTAAATCCAGCACATGCTCATTGACGAGGCGATTTTTATCGGTGTAAAAGGCTGTACGAGGTTGGATTTCTTGACTAAATGTAATTAAAGCCACTTCATCCTCAACTAAGAGACGTGGGAATAATTCTTCAATCAATTCGTTGACAATCTCTTCAACGGGCACAGTTTCGGTGGTATCCAGAACAATAATCATCTGGAGGGGGTCGCGTTGTGTGACGGTTGCAAGCGTCGCATCATCAGACAGTAACGCCGTATCTTCTTCGCTCACCCGTACTGATAAAGTCACATCTGAAATGGGGATGGGCAGACCATTCGCGCCGACAAGGGTTGCGCTAATCCGCACTTGGTTGGTATCCGAAATGAACTCACAGCGATAAGCCTCGAACGCAGGGTTCGAGACTTGGGATGCAAGCGGGTCTGTTTGTGCGATTGTATGGCTAAAAACCAACAAAAATAAGACTATTGTTTGAATCAAGAGTCTGTGGGAATGCTTCATGCCTCATTCCACCTATAGAGTGTTATTAAGTGTTCATTGTAGAATATTGAAAGTTTTAGAATTTATTTGTAGGGGCGCAGCATGCTGCGCCCTTACACTTGACCAATCTTTTTCAAAGGACAATACAGACAATGTCTCTACAAATTCATAATTAATTTTGTGGATTCTTCTATGATTGCTCAGCATCGTCTACTTTTTTGGATGCACCTTGTTGTATGGTATGTGTCAATTCGTGCGCTAATAATTCTTGCCCAGAACTGCTATTCGGGTCATATGCGCCTTGTTTGAAGAAAATATCTGACCCCGTTGTGAAGGCAGTCGCTTGGATAGACCGTGACAAATTATCAGCGTTTGAATCGGTATGAATGCGGACATTACCAAAATCTGCACCAAAGCCACTTTCCATATTCGAGCGCACATTGTCTGGCATGGCTTGCCCACCACCGCGTGCTTGTTCAATTTCTGTTTCGATTTCACTAGATACGTCCAAACCACCCATGACATCGCCATCGCGTTTCATCATGAGTTCTTCCTCTTCCATATCACGTTGGAGACTGTCGCGCTTCATCATCAATTCTTCTTCTTCCATTTCGTCGCGCTGGAGAGACTCACGTTTCATCATGAGTTCTTCTTCCTCCATACCGTCACGCTGAACAGAAGCATTGTTGATACCTGATACAACTTGCTTTGCCATTGCATCGGCTTCTTGTTCATGTTGGTCGCCAGCTTCGGTAACAGTCAACTTAGCTTGGACAGGGTAGCTTGTACCACTACTTAACTGTGCGGCATATTGATTACCATGCAATTGTTGAATAGCGGACATCGCTTCGGGTGTTAGATTTTCTGCGGTTGGGTCTTCAATTGCGCGTTGAATTTGTGCCATATTGAATTGAGGTGTTTGAGTTGAAACAGGAGGTTTTGATTGCTTCTCTTGTTTTGCAGGTTTATTTTGATAAATTCGTTGCATGATTTTCACCTCAAAATATGTATACAGCATTATTTTAACTATACATCTTGATATGCGCTTCGACAAATAAGATTTGTTGGAATTTCAGTCTCCCATTTCTAAGAGCATTGAACCCAGTGTTATATCACTGACCGTGATACCTTTCGGCAAATTTACAATCACTGAGACAATATGCGCGATTGTTTCAGGTTCAACCAGCATTTTAGGATCCATATCAGGCGACGCATCCCAACGCATAGGTGTGTTCGCAGGAGTCGGTGAGAGCATCACGACACGAATAAGTTCAGGACGTAGTTCATCAGCAAGTGACCCTGTTAAACCACGCAAGCCTGTTTTTGCCGCAGTATAAGCACTAATCCCGCCAAAAGAATTAACTGCCGCCATTGAGCCAATATTGATGATACTGGCATTGTCACTCTTGCGTAGATGGGGCAAAAAATCACGCGATAAGAGATATGGTGCGCGCAGATTCACCCCTAGAATATGGTCAAGGTCAGCATCAGTGGTTTCATCCATCGTCTTAATGAGCCAATCACCAGCACAATTGACCAAAACATCGACAGCAGTATCTGCGAGTTCATCTGCCATCGCCTTGACCTTATCGGCTTCGGTGATATTCATCGTCTTTACAGTAGATGACCCACCTGATTCACTAATTTCGTCTGCGACTTTCAGTAATTTCGATTCGGTCTTGCCAACCAGAACAATATGAAAGCCTTCACTTGCTAATTGAAGCGAAATCGAACGCCCCATCCCTGAGCCTGCACCTGTTACAACGGCTGTTTTTTGTGTCATTTATATTCCAATCTACGAGATAAAATATTCGTTTGTAAAAGTCAAAATAGCATGAAGCTATTAAATCCAAACTGCATTAGTGTAGGGACGCATCGGCGTATGCATCCACCAAGAAAAACGGATGGATACGCTGAACCATCCCTACAATTCTCACATTTTAAAGTGCGTATGATTATATCGGTAAAGTAAGTGACTCAAGGTCACGTGGATAGAATGTAATCATTTCAGCACCATCATCGGTGATGACTACTGTATCCGAATGGCGGAAACCCCCAACTTCGGGGCTATATAAGCCGGGTTCAACAGTAAAAACCATGCCTGTTTTAATTGGCGTATCATCGCCCACATCAAGGAATGGTCCTTCATGGTAGCGTAAACCAATTGTATGCCCTGTATGATGTTTCCAATACTGCATCAAATCATGCTTTTCACAATATGCTCGAACCTCTTTATCCACCGCACTACAGGGTTTATCAGGTTCAAGTGCTTCCATAGCCAGAGTCTGTAAGTTAAACATATGGTCAAATAGACGTTTTTGCTCATCAGTCGGAGTGCCTAAAATCATTGTGCGCTCTAATTCACTAACATAACCCCAAATCGGCGCACTTGCCCCTGTTACTAATACATCCCCAGCTTGAAATTTGATGTTACTCGTTAAAGCATGGGGAATAGCCGCATTACGTCCAATTTGACCACGATAGCCTGCCATTGCGCCTTCATAGTATGAGCTATTATTGCGCCAAATAGGTCCTATGGCTTCGAGCATGGCTAAGGTCGCTTCGTTGCTTGCCCGTTGTGAGACCTCAACCTCGCCGATACCCACTACTGTGTATTTTTGTAGGAGCATATGTGCGAGATTTGCCCACTTGCAACTTTCCTTGAGCAAGTCAATTTCAGCTTTGGATTTCACTGCCATTTGGTCTTCAATCGGCGCACGGCAATTCAGGACTTCAGCGCCCGTCAGCTTAGATAAGGTCTCACCACGATAGCCAAAAATCCAAGGGTAGCCATCATTATCTGCGCCGATTTTGCCACTAATCCCCATTTCATTGAGGGTATCGACCAAGATATTCATCGGATGATTGGTATTCGGATATTCGAGGTAATAAGCAACGTGGTCTATATCCGCCATCGATTTTGCGTGTTCGGTTTCCATTCGTGGGACGAACATCGCCCGTTCGCCTTTTTTATTCATGATGTAAGCTATCGGACGTTCGGTTGGGATAAAGGCAAAACCCAAATAATATTTAATATAATCTGCATCAAATAACACAACACCACTGCAATCGAGTTCCTCAATAATCGCTTGCAAACGCTGATTACGTTGGGCGTATTCAGCATCACTAATCTTGAGTTCGGTAATCTTAAATGCCATAGTTGGTCTCCAATCTGTATTAAACAGGGATAGTCATGGCGTATAAATGTCCTCATAAATAGGTAATAACGTCAATGCCATCACTATTGCCCACTATTGTATCGAAATGTGAAAAACCACCTAAGTCCTATTGCTTGGGTCAACTATATGAATAAGCTGTGGGTAGTGTATCTATGTTGGTTGAAATTCGCGGACGCCTCGTTGCGCTGTCATAAGTTAGCTACTGGTAGGAACATTAAAGGACATGTTTGCCAGAAAAATAAATAAAATTTTGAATTTCAACCGTTTTAGGTTGTCAATTTGTTTGGAAAGATACTCATTTCTCGCTAAAATTGCGAATAGTCGGGCAACAATTAGCCTGAAATGAATGCATTAGGAGGCATTTTTGATGAAAAGAAGTATTGTTTTATTCTTAGTTCTACTCCTCGTAGCAATTCCTATTATCGGGCAGGATGACGAGACGGTTGTTATTCGTGGTTTTGGTAACATCGTGACTTTCAACCCTGCACTCACAAATGATGGCGCGTCTTTCCAAGCCTATGCGCTTCTCTTTCCTACACCTTTAGATGTTGATAGTTTCACAGGCGAGGTTGTTCCTGGTCTAACAACCTATGAAGTATCCGAAGATGGTTTGACTTATACCTTCACGATCCAAGACGGCGCAGTTTGGAGTGATGGTACAGCAATTACATCTAATGATATGCAATTCGTAATTGGTGCAGCACAACAAGATAGCATCAATACCATTTACGAAGACATTGTGTCTCAGATTACTGAATTTAATATCATTGATGATAGTACCTATGAAATTGTCTTAGAAGCCATTAATTGTGCGGCATTGGGTGATTTACAAGCAATCCGCTTTATGCCAGCTCATAAATATGCGGAAGATTTCAGCGATTTTGAAACCAGTGATTTCAACATGAATCCAGACATTAGTGGTGGACCATACATTCTTGAAGAATGGGCACCTGATGAATTCCAACGTTTCCGCGCAAATCCTGATTTCTATGCTGGTGCGCCGAATATTCCGTTCTTGATTAACCGTGTGGTTGGTGAACAAGCACTCGCAATCCAAGCGATTCAATCAGGCGAATTGGATTACACCTATTTCCAAGGCGATTTGTTCGAGCAGATTTCAAATCGTGATAGCTTACAATATGAAGCATTCCCACAAGTTTCAGTCAATTTCTTGTCTTTGAATTGGGTGGATGGTAATAATCCGCAGCCTGCTTATGACGAAGATGGTAATCTAGTTGAGCAAACACCGCATCCATTGTTCTCAGATGTTCTCGTGCGCCAAGCAGTGGCATTAGGTTGGAATAAACTTGATGTTCTGGAAACCTTGGGTGGTGAAGAGGGTGGTACGCCGCTCGTGGGTGTTGTTGCACCTGCATACGCATGGGCATACAATAATGATGTTGAAATTTACCCTTATGACCCAGATGCAGCGATGGCTTTGCTAGATGAAGCTGGTTGGACAGATGCAGATGGCGATGGTGTGCGTGAATGCAACGGGTGTGCAACCGCAGAAGAAGGTACACCACTTGCCTTTACAATCCGCTATAGCAACATTTTACAATTGTTCGAGACTTCTGTTCTTGTGGCGCAAGACCAACTGAACCAAATTGGTATGGATGTTTCACTGGAACTCGTTGAATGGTCAAACTACATTCCAGAGGTTTACCTTGGGCAACAATATGATGCTACAGCCATGAGTAACAGTACCGCGACTGACCCGAATACCTTCACGACTTTGCTGCAAAGTGGGCAAGATATTCCGGGTGCAGGCAATAACCTCGCGTCTTATGTGAATCCAGAAGTGGATGCGCTGATTGAAGCGGCACGTACTGTACCGGGTTGTGACCCTGCTGAACGTGCAGAAATTTACTATGAAATCCAACAAATTACGCATGATGATGTTGCCTATGATTGGACATTCATCCCGAATATCTTCCACGTTGCAAATACGCGCATCAGTGGTTTTGAACCAGGACCATCATGGGTATTCTATGGATATACCGCGCATGTTCATGAGTGGACATTGGATAACTAAGGCTTAAAACTGATAGTTAAGTGACTGTAAGGGCGTAGAAAATACTACGCCCTTTTTGTAAAGAAATAATGTAAACAATAATGTGATAAAAACTCTATATTTTACGCTCAACTAGAAACCTAGTATTTCACGCCAATCCACAAATTTACCAATGTTATTGAATGCTTCTAAATCAATGAATCTATTACGAAAAGGCTCTTCGCTTGAGATATGTTTAATTTCTAAGCAAATTGAATTATAAATTTCATTAGAAGGCATTTGGTTGGAAATCGAAATTTCAAATGACTTACCATAATGATAAAAACTTTTTTTCTTCATAGTTCGTGTAATTTTTTTAGCTTCTACAAACCATGTTTCTCCTCGAATACTTGTACCTAAAATGTATAATCTAATCACGCCGATTACTTGTGAGTATCTCCATTGACCATATTTTTCTTGAAAATATTTTGTAAACAACATTTTCTGCTTATTGGGCATTGATCCACCTTTGAGTTCGATTTTCTGTATTTCTTCATTCAACTTTTTAGTTCGTTTTGCATAAAATTCATCAGAACTACAACTGTATACATTTATCTCAAAGATATATCGCTCAAAAGCTAAATCTAACAAACTATTTTACTCCTTATCACTTAACCAAATAAATCCGTATGGAGTAACTACTCTCGTATATCAACACTGGCTCTAATTGCGTTAAAAGTTGGTGCAAGTTCGTCCCATTGGTCTAGGGGTGCTGTGAGCGTGAAGATAAAGTAAAAACCACTATCGGCTTGTAAGACATAAATCTCAGAGCGCATGGGTAGTGTGCCGATGTTCTCTGAGCCTTCAACAACGACGAATACTGCCTCATAGGTGTCTAATTCGACTGTTTCAATCTCGCCAATCAGTTCCCAATTTCTATCTGCCCGTAGCGGTCCGCGTTCCAGATAATTTTGCAATGCACCAGATAAATTATCGGTTGAAGAGGATAGGGCAACACTACGTTGTAATGTGAGGGTTGCGCCTGCTTCTTGCGCGAGGATTTCAGGGCTGGCGAGGAAGAGCATATTGACTTGAGGGATCTGATATTGCCAATCTTGAGGGTAATGCAGGGCAAAGGCATTGCTCTCGAATTGATTTGGTAGGGATACTGTATCTTCATTGGGGAGTGCATCACAGCCACTTATGAGCAATGCGAAGAGACTGATTAACCCAAGGTACACTATATATTTCTGGCTCATGATACATTCCTTACTACATTTAGTCGCATAATTCTCAGCTATTTTATGGAGGTCATATTGATGATGTTGCTCTTGGCTTTCTTCTCAAGAGAGAACAGTTTTTCAGGGCGAATTAGTAGGCGTTATTGGTCGCCAAAAAGTTTGGCTTTCATCTCGATACGGGCGTGCAATTGTGAACATTTCTTCGTAATCTTCGCTTAAATCTAAGCCGAAATGAGCCAAAATTTCCATTTCCGATTCTAGGGTTGAGCCAGTTGTTGTTATGACCCATGCTGTCTCACGGTCTTCTTGAGTCCATTGTTCTAAGAGCAAATATACAAAATCATGAGGTGATTCGTTATTACCCAATATCCAAGGAAACACGTTTGCACGACCATCTAAAATGAATACACTTCCGGGCGAGTTTCTAGTCAAATCAATTATTGGTGTCTTTGCTTCAAACCCTGCTATAGTTGCTTGCTCTTGTAATTCGTTGGTATAAGTTGCCATAGACTCACTTACAATCAAACTATCTGCTCCAAATTGAATGGAAACTTCCTCATTCATATTATAAAGTGTATCTGTTTGCCGATAAGGATCATTTGCAGTTACAAATGTCGCATAGGATATTAGTATGATGAATACTAGAGGGGCAGAGTTTTTAACGAGCTTATTTTTCATCGTTATCGGATTGATCCATAAGATGATGGTTGCCATTACATAAAAATAAGAAGCCAAGCCAGTATGTCTTGTGAATGCGGAACTTGTACCGAAAGAAAATAGTATAGGCATAAAAAATACGATCAGCGACCAAGCAAAACTCGCTTTGATTAATTGTTGCTGATTGTTATCAATGTCAGTATTGGCTGATTTCTCATTGAATATGCTCAAGGTGATAAATATCACTGTGATAAAAAGTATATTTAGATTCCAAGAGGCTATTTGGAATGCTTCAAATTGGTAGCTAATATTCAGAACATTAACGAGCCATCCCCAAAAAATAACAAAACGAGTGCTGAGAATAATATTTTGTTGTGGCTTTTTTCGTGAAGTATTGTAGAAAATCAAGCACATTACACATATTGTGGGTATCAAAACAATAAGTATATTTGTGAAAAGATAGTACAGGATGGGGCGAAGCATCCACGGTAATTTCATTAACTCAGTTTGTAAATATCTGGCTGCATTTTCTGTGCCAGCAGTCTTTGCAGCTTGTAAAGCAATGCCCAACTGTAATTTTTGTATAACCTCATTTATAGTCTCACCCTGTAAAAATACAAGAGATAGACTGAGAAACCCACCAATCGCACCGAATACAAAATGTCTTATTGATAATAATGACTTGATGATATGTCTGTTCACAAACAAGATAATCAAAACCATAACGGGCATCAAAATCGCAGTTGGTGTTTTTGCCCAAAATGTTATACCGAAACCAAACATGATTAAAAATGGCGCATAAGCTGAATGTTGTGGCTTAATCTTATTCAACCAGATAAATAAACCCGATAAGAAAAGCATCAATCCAATATGATTGAGCCAATTATAATTTGGTGAATTGATCCAACTATTGAATTGGAGTGTCCCACTGGCGATGATGACCACACCCAAACTATAGACATACCATTTTCTATTAGACACATAGTCGAATTGTTTCTGTAAAAAATATTTAACAATTACGAAACCGCTAAGAATACTCACTAACAGAGATATAAATGCCCCCCCAAGTCTTAAGTTGATTACTGACGCGCCGCCAATATCATACAGAGGTTTAATAATTGTGTGAAACATAGAAGGTGAGGCTGTATAGTCCTCATAATTTCGTACAGCCATAAGATAAAATGCGTTATCAGTTATATCGAAACCACGAGGCACAAGATAAAAAACCAGATACCATAAAACAATTGTTATCCCAGCCAACAGGACAAAGTGAATTTTCCAATATGAAGTCTGATTCATACTACTTTTCCTCACAACGGAACTAAAGATTTAATTTTATGATTGACGTTTAGAGCGATAAGACAATAATTTCTTGAATAATCTGAAATCTTCTTGATTTGGTAAGAATATATCAAGCCAAGATGCTTTGAATTTATACACGTAGTAGATGACTTTAATAAACATCCAGACGATGTAGGATATACTAGTTGCAAGCGCGGCTCCTAAAAAACCGTAAATCGGAATGAGCCAAAAATTGCATATTACATTGACGACAACAGCTATCATTGAGTGAACTGAATTTACCTGTGGATAGCCCCTCGCGCCAATATCATTGCCTAACACTTTTGCCATACCCATGCTGATGATGCCTGGCAATAACCATTTAAACACATAGGCTGATTCTCTAAATTCTTCGTTGTATAGAAATACAAATGCCCAATCCGCAAAAAATATCGAAATAATTCCGAAAAATAGACTACCCCATAACACGTAACGCGCAACCATCAATGTTAGACGGTTACGCTCTTCTTCAAAATTTTCAAGCTCGACAATACGAGGGAATAGGACTTGAGAAATTGAACCTGATAATATCCATAATCTTTCAGCAACGGTAACTGCGACGGTATAAATACCAACTGATACTGTGTCTGTTAACGAGGCTAAGATAAATACATCAAGACGATGATTCAAGAAGGTCATGATTGCATCAATATGTGCTCTTAAACCATAAGAAATCATGTTTTTATAGTAATCATAACTTGGCAATTCTTGAGGGGGGAGGAATTTCGGAATGTATTTACGTAAAAAGTAAATAGCAACACATAATGTATTGCTATTACCTAAGATTAATGCCAAAACACTACCAATAACGCCCCAATGAAGTACCCATATAAAAATGAAATTAAAAACTAAATAGCTTAAAGGCATAACAAGATAAACACGATTATAGGCATAAAAATCTTGTAACCCAATAAAAATTGTGTGGATATTCTGCAAGAATATGGTTGTTGGGATTAGAACCAAGCCAAAGAGTAAAAGCGAGAGGGAAATATCGACAAACATTGATGTATCTTGCACTAGAAGGATAATAATTAATCCAGCAACCATGGAAAAAATGCTGATTAATCCCGATATAATGAGGTTGCCATAAAATGACAGACTGACACTATATTTGTTTTTAGCCACATGATAAACAGTTGAACTGGTAATTCCTAAAGATGTGAATGTTAGGACTAATGTTGGTAATAAGATAACCAGCGCATATTCACCACGACCTTCGACCCCAAGCCCTCTTGCAACTAAGACTGAATTTAAGAGACTTATAATGATATTTAAGCCCTGTCGAATCAGGTTGGCGAAGCTATTGCTAAATAATTCTCGTAATTTAAGGGATTGCATTCTTTTTCATCATCCCATCTTGAAAAGCAATTTTTAGATAATTAATGCTTTTAGTTTAAGCCAGATGACACTAAGTACGGTAATACCAACGACATCATCAACAATAAAAGTTTAAAGGTTTTCCAAACTGAACCTATATTATAATGAAATCACTTAACTAAAAAACATAAGATACTACCCCTAGGATGAAGATGACACATCAGCATATTTGTATTATTGCATTATCTCCGATTGCGCGTGATGCGCGAGTTCTACGCCAAGTTGAATACTTGTCTCCTCATTATGATATTACAGTAATTGGTTATGGGGATGCGCCTCCTGAATATAAGGGAAAGGTTGAATGGCATAACGTTTCTGGTAGCAAGTTAGAACAATGGATGGATCGTATTTTACGTATCGCCATTGTCGTTTTAGGGCGTTTCTTGCCTTTTTTATTACCCCTCGAATATATACTTACAATCCGTGCGCGACGGATTAAAAAAAAATTACTAGATGCAAATGCTGATGCTTACCATGCCAATGATTGGGATACCTTGCCGTTGGTTGTGCCAATAGCGACTCAATTGGGGGCTAAAATCGTCTTTGATGCTCATGAATATTCGCCCGGGCAACAACATTCTGCACTAAGACAGTTCTTTTTAGCATCTCGTGCCACCTATTTTCTAAAGCGTTTTGCTCATAAAGCCACTCGCATGACAACGGTTAGCCCTTTATTAGCAGAAAAATACGCAGAAGTATTTGGGTTGACTACACAGGTCATTATGAGTGCGCCACGTCAACAAGGATTGTTACCGACTTCTATTGATGCCGATGCGATACACTTAGTTCATCATGGGGGCGCTACGCCACGACGGCATCTGGAATTGATGATAGAAATGATGCGCTACGCGAATGATTATTATCATTTGCACTTTTACTTGATTACTGGTCAGTTTCAGGTGTATGTCAATGAATTGAAGGCACTTGCTCAAAGTATTGCCCCAGAACGCATTCATTTTTACGAACCGATTGCACCGACTGAAATTACTCGCACGATTAATCAGTACGATATTGGTATTTTCATACTCAAGCCGAACACATTCAATCATATGGCGGCATTACCCAATAAGTTCTTCGACTTCATCAATGCTGGTTTAGCTGTCTGTATTTCACCAACTCCCGGTATGGCGAGTTTAGCCCTTCAGTATGATTTCAGCGTGATTAGCGAGACCTATGAACCCGAAGAAATCGCGCAAAAGTTGAATGCCCTCACACCTGAACGCATCATGGAAATGAAGCACAATGCTTATGACGCATCCAATATACTGAATGCGGATGTGGAAATGGGGAAGGTTGTTGAGATATATCGTGAGCTATTTTCAGAGACTTAACAAGCGATATATCTCATTGTGTATTAACAGGCTTTAATGCTTACGGCGTGGGTCAAGGGCATCGCGCAGACCATCGCCCACAAGGTAAAAGCACAAGACGGTAATCATAATCAAGATACCCGGATAGACTATCAGGTGAACGCCTGTGACGAGGAAATTACGGGCGTCTGTGAGCATATTGCCCCATGTTGGGGTTGGTGGTTGCACACCCAAACCGAGATAACTCAAGCCTGATTCGAGCAGGATGAGATTACCAGCGATAATTGTCCCTGTCACAATCACAATCGAGAGGACATTCGGCAAAATATGGGAAAAGAGCAAGCGAAAGTCCGATGCGCCAAGGGCTTTCGCTGCCAGTACATAGTCACGTTCTTTAATTGATAGCACTTCACCACGTACTAAACGGCATGTCCCGAACCAACCGAGTAAAGCCAAAATCACGACTAGCATCTCAGCTTCGGGCGCCCATAATGCCGAAACAAGCAACAAGATAAAGAGGGGTGGCATCGAACTGAGGGTGTTGATAACCCACATAATCGCGTCATCGACAACGCCACCATAATATCCTGCTACCAGCCCCAAAGTAACGCCAATCACGATAATCATGAAACTGGCTGTATAGGCGATTGCTAAGGAAATACGTCCTCCATACATGAGGCGGATGAGTTGGTCGCGTCCATATTCATCTGTCCCGAGTAAATGCCCCTCTGTGCCAGGTTGATGGAAGCGTTCAGTAACGCGAATACGGGTGACATCTAAGCCGAGTTCTTGCTCGACGTAGGGTGGTCCTACGATGCAGATGACAGTTAAGGTTAGGAGTACCGCCAATGCTAGCAGGGTTAGTTTATCTTTGAGTAGATGTCTCAAGGCATCTTGCCATAAAGACCGCGCTAATAAAGCTTCGTCTAGTTCTTGATTGTTTAGGGATGCTATTTTGTCTTTTGTCATAGTCGTCTCATTTCAAACGAATGCGCGGGTCAAGCAAGGCATAGAGAATATCGGATATTAGTACCCCTAAAATGAACATAATCGAGGCAACTACAATTGACCCCATCACTAAGGGGTAATCATGCTGGAAAACCGCATCAATAATCAGCAACCCTAAGCCGGGCCATGTGAAAACCCGTTCGACAATGACAGCGCCAGCGAGTAATGTGCCTAAGCCCGGACCTAAGAAGGTCGCAACGGGTAAGAGGGCATTTCTGAGTGCATGTTTCCACCAAACAATCTGGTCACCAAGACCCTTAGCGCGTGCTGTGCGGATGAAATCTTGTTCTAGCACTTCGAGCAATTCAGCGCGTGTGAAGCGTGAGACGAAAGCAATGGTATTCAGGGATAAGACACTCACAGGCAAAATCATGTGTGATACAGTATCCCAAAAATCAAATTCACCACGATTACTGATACTCCGCATGCCACTCATCGGCAGAATATCGAGATTGACACTGAATAAAATTATGAGAAGTAATCCAAGCCAAAATTGAGGCACAGCATTTCCCACAACCGAGATAATCCGCACCACCTGGTCAATCCACGTTCGGTGAAAGACTGCCGCTAGAATGCCAAGTAAAATCCCCATGCTGTAGCCTAAAATCAGTGCTGAGAAGGTCAATTGCAAGGTGGCAGGAACACGCTCAAATAAAAGTGCTGAAACTGGTCGACGATGCTTAATGGAAACGCCTAAATCGCCTCGTAAAAGTCCGTACCGTGTGCCTTGGCTATCATCAATACCATCGCCGTCGGAGTCGTATTGTGTCCAATCATTGCCGATAAGCCAGTAGATATATTGTGTGATAACAGGTTTATCCAGACCGAGTTGTCGTCGCATACGTTCTGCTGTTTCAGTATCGCCTGAACTTGGATTGAAGGTAATGAGTGAGACCGGGTCACCCGGTGAGATAATCATGAGGGTGAAGGCAAAAATGGTAATGCCAAAAAAGGTAGGAATACCTTGTAATATGCGCCGTATGATGTATTGAGTCATGAGATTTACCAGTTAGGAATATCAACAATAAAAGGTTTAAGGGTTTAGAGATAGATATTTTGTACGAGCATTATGAACAAGTAGGCAGTAGAAGAAGGGGTTTATCTTTACGGACGCGATATATCACGTCCCTACATTAGCACCCAAAATGAGGATTTATGTAGGAACAGCATGGATGCTGTCAGCGACAAATGACCCCAATTATTTAAATACTTCCGAGCCTCTATATACATTAGAACATAAAGCTATTGGATTACGATACGATTATTATAGTGAGACTTTCCGAAATTTGGCAAAGGATTGGGCAAAATTATCCACGTGTGTGCCAAGGGAAATAGAGATAACTCACGAGGTCGCCTGTTGTTTGGTCGGTGAGGTCACTAAAACGTATTGGTTCGGGATTATTATTATCTGTTACCCAAATTTCGCCATCACTGACTGATTCCACATAGAGTACATGCCCAAAGACATCATCTGCATAGCTATGCTCACGTTCTAGCACAATAACAGACCCCTCTAAGGGCTGGTCGCCAATGCTGATGCCATATTCAGGATGCGCTAGTGCGAGGTCATTCCACGAGTGAGCATCCAATGCCATATTATGCGGTATTGGCAACTTTTGTACGACATGGTTCACACAATCATAAGTGTTATTGACCACATGCGGATTGGTTGACGAGCCTTCCATATCGGCAATGATGCTCATATCTGCGCCACTGCTCGGTTGAATAGTCGCCAGCCGTGTATCTAAAGTCTGAACTTCGGTTTCAAGCGAGGCAATAGTGGTATCCATTTGAGTAATCTCGGACTCAAGTTGCGAGACCTCATTTTGTAGGGCTTGGATACGCGGTACAGAATTGAGGTCTAAATCGGGATTATAGCTCAGAGCGCGGTTACGAGTCGCTTCTAATTCACTCACAGCAGTTTGGTGTTGCTCAATTAAGATTGTACGTTCGCCGATTTGCTCCGCTAATAGATTTTGACGCTCACGCAAGTTCAAGAATAGCTCAGTATTCGCTGAGGAAACATATAAGCTCCCTGTATCAAGGGTTGTGACTTCAACTACGCTACTTGGAATACTCATCGTTTGGCTAACAATCGTGTCACGTTCGGGAAGAAGTGAAAGGTCGAAATGGGGCAACTCAAACAATACTGCGCCTTCAACATCATCAGCTGTGGCAGTCAGACGGTCTGCAAAATGATTGAGGCGTTGCGTCCAGTAGGTCATGGTGTGCATCTGTGGACGACCTAATGTAACAAACTCGTGTTCTTCCATGCCTAAGACCGCTAACTCACGGAGTACATCGCCAATGTTCGTCAGTGATTGGTCAAGATGGCGTTTTGATTGGCGGAGTTGCTCGGCGCAATCACGCAATTCTGAAAGTTTTAGATGAATTTCCGACATAGCATTGTCTCAACTAGAATGCTGGTAATTCGATAGATAGGGCAGGTGCTTGCGTGCCGGTTTCGTCGGGCAATGTTTGAATAATCAAGGCAGTAGGTCGATTTAAGGCAGGGACTTCAAATATCATCCAGCCTTGAGTGGTACGCCCTAGTGCCACCGCTTGTAAATCTAGTGTATCACCAATAGTTACATCTGTGCGTCTAGGAATGAGTTCGTTATTATCGAGTTGCAGGAATAAATCAGCTTCCGGTGGTTGGCGACAAATGCCACTGCGACATTCAAAGACTATCGAGAGGGCAACGAAACGCGCACCCGGTACTGGCGTGATTAGGCTGTCACTACGCCGTTCAATCACCCGTTGTGAACGGTCTTCAATAGCGGTGATTTCTAGGATGCCACTGGTATAGCGTGCGGTATAATCACCAAATAAGGTTTGGCTACGGTCTTCTAATTGAAGTGTCGGCGCAAGGGCAAGCAGAGGGTCAGGTGTGGCGGTGACAACCAGCATCTCATTATTGTTGTTACCACCAAAGCCAGAAATAAATACATAAGCCACGATTAATCCCAAGGCGAACATCGCCCCTGCACCCAGCCCAATTGACCATATTCGGCGCGGATTTGATGGGGGCGTGATTTTACTCTGATACTCGGCTTCTTCATCAAGGTAAGCTCTCGCCATCTGTACGTAGAGGTTATCTGGCTCACCTTGTGCCACTAATTCTTGCAGGAGTTTGATGAACTCATCATGATTATCTTGGGCATGCGCTTCTAGCCACTGTACCAATTCCCAGTCACCGTCTTGGGTACGGCAATATTCTGCCAGTAAACGACGAGTTTCGGCACGGTCTCCTGCAAAAAATGTTTTATTGGCTTCGATTAATTCCGAGTGCATGGCTTTATTTCTCAAAAATCATTGAATTATTGGTCATGTCAGGCTTATGCTAAGGTCTCTTGTAAAACAGTTTACACATGTGAGTGATTTTCTCGGTGGACAAAGCAGGCTTTGTCTCATAGGTATAATTTAAGCTATTTGAGGATAAAATTTCGGGATTTACACCGCGAGACGTTCAAAACGTCACGCTAGCCAGTCTGGAAACCCACTGAAAGGAGTTCTTTTAACAGTCCCTTCAGTGGACTTACCCTCAAAAATTAGACAACAGTTTTGAACTGTTGGCGTAAAAGTGTCAGTAAAAACTGTCTTTAATAGACAGTAAAAATGGCTCATTTTTACTGTTTTTCTTCGTGTTCTTTGTGTCTTCGTGGTGAATATTTTAGTGACCCCATCAATAGCTTAATCATCCCCATCAACATCTTGCCCGAATAAATCTTCAATCAGACCTGCTGTATCAATATCTATCGGTGAATTTGTAGATGACACTTGCTCATTTTGCTTAGGTTGGCGGTTCTGAGTGTAATTCCCATGCCATTGCGCCGACTTTAATTTTTCCCAACGGGATGTATTGATGTCATTCACATAATCGGTGACATTTTCAATATAGGCTGTTTGTAAGGTCTGAATAGTGCTGTATTGGACGAAAAACGCCCGTCCTTGAGGCATCATATCCTGAGGCAAATTGTTAGTACGTACATTAAATCCATAGAGGCTTTCTTTAGAGCCAAAGCCAAAGCCACAACGTTGCATCAATAACTGCCGTAGCAGTGGGTCGCCCATATGCTCTAGTTGACTAGACACCCATAAATAGAGGGATTGCTCGGCATGAGTGCGTAAAATTGTGCGTAGTTGCTTGAGTAAGAGCGTATCACCAGCCAGTGTTTCTGTGAGTATATCGTAATTATCAATCATGATGACCGTGTGTAAACCGAGATTAGCCGATGCTTCTAAGTCAGTCTCTAATCGATTGAGCATCTCAGCAAAATCATGCGGATTACTGATATAGGCTAAAGTGTGTTTGAGGTTAGCAAGGTCACGGAAGCTACGTCCTGTGAAATCGACCAAGATGAGGCGTAATTTTTCTGGCGCAAATTGCTGTGTAGATGCTAGGGAGGCAATACGCAGTAAATTCGTTTTGCCCGATGCAGGCGGACCTGTGATGACAAAATGAGGTCCATCTTGGAGCCAATCTAAATGAAAAGTGCTGAGGGTGTCATCATCACAATAACCGAGTGTGCTTATCAGACGCTTGGCTGTTGGCTGTTCTAAGTCATCTAAGCTGATTTTTATCGGGAGTTCACCAATCGGTAATGGGCTTTGTGTGCGTCCATGTTGGCTAGCATAAGATTGTTGCATCGACGACGCAATTGATGCAATTTCGGTTTGGCTGGCATTCTCATCTAAGGTTGTCAACATGGGTAGGCTAATTTGGCAGGGCAGAGGCGGATTATTGGCAATTAAGCCTCGTCCTGCTGGCATCGTATCATCAATCGTGCTAGGTTGTGCGCCGATGGCTATTAGATAGTCGCTAGGGTCGGTTGCACGGAGCATGATACGTTGTTGTATCAATGAACGCATTCGTTCGGAAACAGAACTAATGCTACTCGCTGTTAAGATGAGATAAATCCCGACTGCACGACCTTCACTGAGCAAACGGTCAAAATCGCTCATATGCTGGTCATAATACATATCGCGGAATTGTTCGTATTGGTCAATGAAAACGACGATACGCGGTTGGGCAGGGTTACGTCCCATTTCTCTTGCTTGTAGCGTATTGATTAAGCGCCCGAATAAGCGTCTGACGCGTTCTTGTTCCGTCCCATGAATGACCCGTTCAGCATGGGGCAACATCTCTGCCAATTGATTGAGGCTACCATCACTAAAACTCAGGAAGTACATATGAATGTCACTCGGATGATGAAGCAAGGCTTGGCTAAGGGCTAAAGTACGCAGGGTAGTCGTTTTACCTGAACTCGGACTACCAATAATCAGCACATGCCCATCTTTGCTACTCTGGCGATTGTCGTATGCGCTGAGATGAATCCATAGCGGAGGTTGAACGCGCTCGTAGACATCATCGAGTAAGCCAATGGGTGCGCTACCTGCTGGCAATGCCTTCCCCCTATCACGGTCAATTGAATCCAACCAACCACGACCGTCCCACCCCCCGACAACACGATTATCGAGGATGTTGCCTAAGCCGATGCGTGTATCTAAGGGAGGCAATAATAAGGGTTGCGAGGGGCTAATCTGATGCCGTTGGCTATAATCTTGGATGCTCTGAACGATAGCATGTCCTGTGGTGAAAGGCTCATAGTATGAATCAGTTTCGGATGATGTTTCGAGGTCAGGCAAAAGGTTAATTGGGTTGCCATTGGCGTTGATTATCTCTAAAATCGGCACATCATCTGTGTCGCTGTTATCCTGATAATCACCCCCTAAATATGCTGTCTGGAATTGCTTGAACAAACCGCGTTCACCGACTTGCAGAAAGCCTCGTCCGACCCAATCTGGAGGCAAATATGCGGCATCAGGGCGACGGAGCATGGCACGGCTGGCTTCGATATTTTGCACGCGCAAGCAAATTCTGAATTGCAAATTGGCGTTGATGTCGTCCGTAATGACATCCATCGGACTTTGTGTTGCCAATATCAGGTGAATACCCAAACTACGCCCTAATTGTGCGATACGCACCAACTCCGCTAGGAAATCAGGCATCTCACGGGCAAGTTGGGCAAATTCATCGACAATGACAAATAGATGTGGAACTGGCGCATACTCAGCATTCAGGCGTGAGTAAAAACGATAATATTGGCGAATATCACGCACATTGTTTTGCTTGAAATGCCGTTGTCGCGCATCAATTTCTGAACGTAAGGCATCCAACACACGCTTGATTAACGCGCCATCTAAATTCGTGACTGTACCGACTGTGTGGGGTAGATTATTAAAGGTATCAAAGGTACTGCCACCCTTAAAATCAATCAGCAAGAAATTGAGCCATTGCGGATGATGTTCAATTGCTAAAGCGGCGATTAGTGTCTGCAAAAGTTCGGATTTACCTGAACCTGTTGTGCCTGCTAATACACCATGTGGTCCATGATGTTCTTCGCCAAGTTGGATAATCGTATCGGCGGCAAGGCTTTCGCGTCCGATAGGGACAGGGAAGGGCAGAACACCATCGGGTATCTCGCGTTGCCAACGACGGTGAATGAGGCGTTGCATCTGCTCCACCGTATCAACCCCATATAAATCAAGGAAATCTATATGTTGTGGGATGCGCTCAGTGCCTTCACTGCGATTTATGTTTTGGGACGATAATGCCCGTGCTAAGGTCTGAGCATCATAATGAGAGACTTTATCCGCCTTTGCCCGATGAATATTCAGGGTATTATCGCGTGTGCCAATGCAATCTAGCGTACCATCTTCATGAACTTCGATGACAGTACGGCACTCTGCTGGTAAATCCTGATAGCTACTAGCAATCGTTAGGGTCGATGTCCCCATAGCAGGGTTATCTTGTAGGAGTGTTTGGTAAATAGCATCATTGGTATCTAAGGTCATGTTATCAAAAACGACTAGAATATGTTGTGAATTGAGACCGTCTTTTTGATGCTTGCGATTATCAATTTGCTGACTCAATTGCGCTAAAATTCGGCGGAGGCTTTCACTATCAAACGCAAGCCATGCCCCTTTATCGGTATGGGGTAGCCAGCGTAACCACTCCCAATCATCAGGTTGGATATGAGGGGCTAAGAGAATAATTTGTAAATTTGTCGATGGATGTGTCGAGATGAGATTGCTCAGGATAGCCCGTGCAGTCCCTAGAACGCTATCACGTCGCCCGACTAAGCCTAGAGGTGCATGGTCACGCAGGGATAAAGTCACAGGAGCATCATGCAAAAAACGGTAATCATTCGCTAGTTGAAATGCACGGGCTGTGCCTTCATTCTGTGCATCGGGGTCAGGGGTGATGATACGCACTGAGAGTGGCACACGTCCTGAACCGAGCCGGAAATGGGTGAAATTTGCCTCAGATGGATGTTTCTCACTGACTTGAAATTGTGGCGATAAAATATCACCTAAAATGATGTCTGATGGTGGAAAGTGCTGGTCTAAAATAGCTCTATGGGCATCGGTAGCCGCTTGTAAACGAGCGCGTTTGCTCTGCAACAGTCGGATATACTGCAACATGCTCTCGTTATTTTGGCGCGCATAGTCGCGTCTGCGCCAGCGTTGAGCGATTAATGTCCCTGCAATAGTGAATAGGGCGAGTAGTAATAATGGCACAGCAAATAAGGCACTATTGGCTGAATCGGCTGTGGAGCGCAGGAGATAAAATAATGCCATCACCCCAATGCCCATCACAGGAATGACACTGACAAGCCAATGAGGGTCACGTAATTCAGCTTGTTCAGGAGGCGGTGGTAATTGAATTTCGCCTTGTGGAAATTCAAAGCGTTGTCGGCGTGGCGAACGATTGCGCGTTTCAGACATGATGACCTAGTTAATATACTAATCAGTCACCCTCTCCCTAAATCCCTCTCCCATCAAGGGCGAGGGACTTTAATGTTGTTTTGTTCCCCTTCTCCACTGGTGGGAGAAGGGGCTAGGGGTAGAGGGGGAAAATACAAATTTCTTACGTATCATAATTTTAGAATGCTTCATCTGCCGCTTGGATACGACGGGCTTGGCTCTCTAATTCGTTGGCAAAGCGTTCCAGAATAGCAACCCATGCCTCCATATCGGGCAAGGTTTCATTCCATAAAGTAAAGAACCTATCCGCCCGACGACCCATCCATTGCACACTTTCAACAGTTGCTTTCAAGGTGCGGATTTCACCACGAATAGTTTCAGCTTCTTGGCGAATGCGTGCCGCCCGTTGTAATAATTCGGCATAAGGGATTTTGATATAATCGCTCATGTTGTGCCTCCCATGTTACCACGCGCTGCCATTTCGATGTCGTCGGCTGAGGTCTGTAATTTGTCTTGAAAACGGCGGAGTAAGTCAAAGGCATCATGTAAACGAGGCGTTAGGCGATTGTATTCTGCCCGAAAAGATTCCGCGCCAATGCTCATGAAACGGTCAGCGCCCAACGCACGCACTTCACGGTCAACTGCTTGTAAACCACTATCAATATTTGAGGCAGTACGTCCCATTGTGTTGGCGGCTTCGCGCATTTGTGTTATCTTGGCGAAAATCTCTCCATTATCCATAAAATGACTATCCTAAAGCTAAGCAAGCATAAACTCAGTGTATGATAAAAGTCATTGTAGCTGTATTAAGCATTGGTAGCAACTTGCAGAGTATCAAAGTAGATGAAATTAAAAATGTGTCATAAAGTCGCGGATGGCATGGATGCCGTCCCTACATCAATCGTCATTTTAGGACATTGGTGTAGGGTCGAGATATATCTCGACCGTTTAAAACAACGGCAAATTGTGAATATTTATCGAATTTTACTCATTGAGCAATTTTCGGTGGACAGAGCCTGCTCTGTCCCTACAATTATGCCTCTTTTATCTTATTAACTACATAACAAACCCATGATGCTGTCGTAAAAATACGAGAAACTATTATTAGCGTTATATTTCAAACAGAACTTAGGTCAAAACATGAATCTTAATCAACTCTATTGGATTATTCCGATTACACTGATTGTGGTGGCAATGGTGCAGACCATTCACTGGATATTATTGAATCGGGCAATCCGTCAACCGAGTCGGCGCAGTAAAGCCTCACCAAATATGCCAAGCTCACCGCGTGGAGTAGGTGGGTCAACTAACACGCTCGGCAACGTTGAAAATAATTATGCCGATAATATTCATAGTGGAGGCTTTCAAGGCACAATGACCGTTCTGGAGGGTATTCCGGGAACGACTGAAATACGTTTGCCGAAAAGCTCATTTAGTTTAGGACGTTTCTATAATCCTGACGAGGATATATTGATTGCGTTGGATGAACGTAGTATCTCGCGTCGCCATGCGTATTTTAGTGCTGAAGGCAATAATTTTTATTTGACTGATATTGGCAGTTCTTACGGCACAGCGATTTATATGAATGATACCTATGTCAATTTATCACCCGACCAGCGCGAGCAAGTTTACAATGGTGATGTGGTTTTATTCGGCAATACCGTCAAAGTTCAACTGCGTTTGCCCGGGCAAACACGTAGATAAATTTATGATTTTTCGTAGGGGCTTAGCATGCTACGCCCTTACATCCAAGATTTGGTATTTATTATGAGTAATGTGCAACAACTTCCTATCATACAACCTGACTCTGGTGTTGAATTAGTTGGCTACACGCTGGATGTTTGTATTGGTAGTGGCTCTAGTGGCGATGTCTGGCTGGCTTACTTTGAGGGTTCTCCTTTTGCTATTAAGGTCATGAAACCTGAATTATATTCGAGTTCCAAGCGTGACCTCCATCTACGCCGTTTTCGAGCCGAGGTGGATGCCCTTCATCTGATGGCACTTGAGGCACATATCCCTGATTTGTATGAGGTTAGATTAGAGACAGTGCCACCGTTTTTTGTAATGTCATTTGTAGATGGTAACTCATTCGCAGAAGACATTGCTTCAGGGCAGATGATGCAACGAACTGTTAGCGATAAACTCAGATGCTTGGCGGATGTCGCTAAAACATTGGATGCTGTGCATCAAATGGGCTACCTTCATCGAGATGTAAAACCTGCCAATATACGCGGTTGGGAAACACCTTATTTGCTTGATTTCAGTATTTCTCTGCCTCTGGATAATATTGACTCAGCAAATCCACAAGTTGGCACACAATTTTATATGCCTCCATTCTCGAATTTAAAGCCTAGTATCTTTACTGATAATTTTGCCTTTGCGCTCGTGTGTTATGAAGTCTTATTTGGTCGTCATGCCTTGTATACAATTAGTGATCATCGGCAGGAGATACGCAAAATTGGGCGAGAAAAACTAGACAAAAGAACCTGGTATCGTCCTAGCACGATTAGTTCGGCAGAGTTGCCTATCAACTTACGTGGCGCGAATTTAGAGGGACTAGACTCATTATTTCAAGAAGCCTTCACTAATCAAAATCCTAGTGTAACGAACACAGCATTTGTCGATGCTCTGGTGGATATGATTGACGTTCCTGATAATGAGGCATATATCGACCTCATCCCAACGATGATACCGCTAACAACGGTTAATGCACTGAATAGTGACATTTTCACTGATCATGAAGTTGACATGCACAGCTTAAATACCAATCTTGATGCTAAGAGCAATTTATCCCTGCAACAAAAGGTTCTGATTATCTGCCTTTGTGCTGGTATTTTAGCCTTGGTAGGGTGGTTGGCGATAGTGAATTTGTAGGCTCATAAAATGTCTTTTTGTCTAAGGGATGGTTTGAAACCCTTCCCTACGAATGAAAATAGAATTGAATAATCGCAATATTTTTAATTTGGAGACTTATTCTAAAGGAAATTTATATGGCTCAGTTTGTTGTGATGGGTGCGACAATGCAATGTACATTTGGCGTTGCCCCTGCTGTTTTAAGCGTCATTCGTCCAACCGTACTAATAGGGGGCAAACCAGCCGCCACGATTATGGATTTTGCACCGATGGCGAATATTCCAACGTTTGGGATGTGTTCTGCCCCGAGTAACCCTGCGGTCATTGCAGCGACTTCAGCGGCTTTGGGTGTCTTTACCCCTGCGCCTTGTGTTCCAGTCACGGTTGCTCCCTGGGTACCCCCGAATCCAAAAGTGTTGATTCAAAATCAACCTGCTTTAATGTCTAACTGTAAATGTATGTGTGCATGGGGTGGGAGCATTAGCATAACCTCTCCCGGTCAATTTACGGTGTCAGATTAAGCTATGATATTTTGGCGACGTTTCACATCAGGCATACGAACGGCTGTTAATCAAGGTTTGCGCCCTATACGTAATGTGCGGAATCAAGCCTCACGCATGCGGAGCAATAATATTTTTACGCAGAGCAAACGTCGCATTGCCTCTATGCAAGGTCGCCTACGATACTATACAAAAATGCCTGCTCGTTACCTTGGCATTTCTTCCAAACGGGAAAAATCACGCGAGGATGACAATAAGAAGCCTGACTACGATATATCTTCGGATGATGCAAAGTCTTATGCACTAGGCGGTACGGCGGAAAGACTTCATAAAAAAATCACAAAACGTAATCGACGTAAAGCACCCAGTACCATAAGCTCTTATACGCAAATTCATCTTTTCGATAGCATGAATGGGCAACGCGAAATCATTCATTTAGGCTTTGGTAGTGGGCGTTCACAGGTAAAACACAGTGTGAACGGCAAAACATTTTTATTTACTCAAGCAGACCCCGAATCAGAGACTGACAATTCAGTTTTGTTTTCCACAACTTCTCCCGATATTCGCGTGAATGGCTACCCTGTTGAGGGGACAATCCTCTTGCCACAAGGGAGCGAAATCTATGTTGATGGGCGCAGATTTCAGGTCGATTTACAAACCCGTGACCAACTCGCCGAGCGCATAAATATTCACGCCGATTGGGGTACAGATGTCGGTCCTGCACGCCGAGAGAATGAGGATGCTGTTGGTATCTATCATGCTCAAGATACTTATTTATTTGCTATCGCTGATGGCGTTGGGTCTGGTTATGGTGGCGATAAGATGAGCGAATTTACGATTAATTATCTCTTATCTGCCTTTGATATGAACCAAGATACGGATGTGCTATGGGAAGATGTTTTAAGCCAAGCCGTCCAGAATGCGAATGTTGAAGTTAGGAATTTCTTAAAAAATCTTAAGCAACACGCTGGCACAACTCTCACTGCGTTAGTTATTGATGGCTGGGTAGCAACAGTTCTGCACGTAGGCGATTCACGCCTGTATTTGCTGCGTAATGAGATATTAGAGCAAATTACCCAAGACCATAGCGAAGAAATCCCTGTGGATAATGCTAGTACCTATGATGTGGTTGAAACGCGAATTGTCTTAGCGAAAGCTGTCGGTAAAACCAATACGATTACACCCGATGTATTCAAAATAGAATTACAGGCAGGCGACAGGTTATTATTGTGTACTGATGGCATCACCTCACGTATTCCTGATAGCGAGTTATCCGACATTCTCAGTACGAAACCGCTAAAAAATCTCACTGATTACCTGATTAATCTCTCGAATGAACGCCACAATACTGATAATGCCAGCGCGATAGTGGTTGATGTTATGAATACACAGAGCCATAAAATGTCATGGGATATAACGCCACAAGATAGGGTATTTATGGGTGATGATGAGCATGTATTTCGTTACAAAAACATTGAACGAGTGGCAGTCTCTAAACCTGAGCGCGACGAAGTTGAAGATAGTGAAGAGGGCAGTATTGGTTGTGGATGCCTTATTTTAGGTTTGTTGATTGTTGCTTTGGGACTGATGATTTTGTGGGGAAGTGGGATACTCTATGATGCCCGTCAAAATAATGCTCAGCCGCAGATTGTCGAGCAAAACGTAGAGCCTACACCGATATTAACCCCTGTTCCTGTTGATACTGAAACGATTAGCAGTACATTGACTATCAACACGCAAGAAGTGATTACCTCAACACCGAATGACCCTGTTATCATTGCGACTGTTGCTCCAAGTTCGACTTCCGCATTCAATGTCACGATTGAGCTTGTTTCACCGACAGTAACGCAGTCAGTAGGGATTACTAGCACAGTACGCCCGACTAATCCACCTCGTTAATGAGAAATTGCCTTCAAATCTTAAGCCTTTGCGTGGGTTTATTCTGTGTTTTCAGGCTATACTTTAAATAGAGTCGTTATTTTGAGAAATATATTATTATCAGTCTACCAGTGTGGGGAAGCCAAGCATTGGTCAAATAGGGTTATTTGAATGTTCTTACGTCTGTTTCTAGGACTATTCATTCTTGTTGGGATGTTTGTGCCAGTTGTCGCACAAAACTCAGCAGATTTGAACATCATAATTATATCTGAGCCTGTGGTTGATGACAGCACACGCGCTGTTTCTGTACAATTTATTGTCGAAGATGAAAGCATCCCTGTTGTAGACCTCAGCACTGATGCCCTTAGCCTTAGTGAATCCGCCGAGAATATCCAACTCAATACCAGTTTTGACCGCACATTAAACTTAGCCATTGCAGTTGATTTGAGCTTTGGTAGTGATGCCGACCTCGTGCGTGATTCTCTGCGTGCATTCTTCGATAACTATTATCTTTCAAGCGATAACATCACCCTCTACATCGTGGATGCCAGTGTTTCAGATAGTGCTAATCCACGTATTGTCCCAATAGATTCCCTCGAAACAGCAAATAATACGATTAATTCCCTGAATAGTGCTGAAACGTTTTTCTCTGTCGAGCCGATGCTCCAACAGATTCTTTCCGATTTGCAAGCCATTCCAGATACGCCCCTGAGTTCGCGCCAAGTGCTATTTGTGGGGTCATTCCTTAATCGTCCATCAGATGCTCAGAACACACGACTGTTTGCGGAAAACAATATAGCCGTACACGGTGTACAAGCCCATCGAACACGCGATGAATTTACTACAACATATCGTGGACTAACGAATACGGGTGGAGGATTATTTGCCAACAATTTTGAGGGGATTTTCGTCATCCCAGGCGATAGGTATCAGCCGATTAATAACCTCAAAGTGCTTTACGATACCATCGGCAATAGTCGCGTTGTTTATACCCTCACTTGGCAGACGCAAAGCCTAAGTTTAGAAAGTCAGCGCGCTGTTGATATTTCACTCGTTTTACCGTCAGGAACAGTCGTAGAGCAGAGCATTGACTATACCTTTAACTTTCTCGCGCCTGAACTCACATTTGTTAATCAACGCAGTTTTGATGTCGAACGGCAGATTTCACGTTTAGATGATTTATCGCTGGATTTTGGTCTGGATGAACGTGCCGTTCCTGTAGAAGTTGGTTTCCCTGATGGCGTTCCGCGTGTGATTAGTTCGCTACGGTTGCAGGTGCTAGATGCCAATACAGCCGAAGTCTTGCAATCTGACCTCGTGCTTGAGCCTGTTTTAAGCGATAACCGCTATACACTCACATGGGATTTAAGCGATTACACCAGCCCTGACACGATGACGGATGTAGAACTCGTGGTCATGGCAATGGATGAGTTAGGTTTATCCGCCGAAACGCGCACAACGGGCAGTGTTCTACTGCCATCTGCGCCACCTATCCCAACAGCAACACCGACTGCTACTCCTCTGCCTAGTCCGACACCTGAGCCAACTGCTATACCCGTTGTCGCTAACCAATCAAGCGATGGTTTAGGCATTTTAGGAGGCAATGGCGGGCAACTAACAGGTTTGTTATTAGCGATTATTGCTGTTTTGGCAGTCGCTATTATTTTGCTGATTGTCCGTTCACGTCGCTTCCGCAAAGAAACTGAACGCGTGACATCAGTCCCTACGACAGCTTCATTAACAGATACTGCGCCACCTGTCGCGCCGATTAATCAGCCAGACATTGAAGAGGAAGAGTATCGGCAGTTTGCCCAACTCATCCCGACGAATGATACCAATAAACGCTTGGGAATTGAGCGGATTTGGCTAGATAGTCGCCAATTTACAATAGGGCGTTCCAGTAAGTGTGATTATGTGGTTGATGCACCAATTTTAAATGACCAACATTGCATCATCACCATTAAAGGTTTTGATGAGGTATTTGTTCGTGATTTAAGTACGATTAATGGCACATTCGTCAATGGCGAACGCTTGCACGGGTCAGATGAGCATTTCGTCCCATTTGGGTCTGAAGTTGCACTGACCAAGCAACTAACCTTTGAATTGTGGGAAGCCGATAGAAGTCTTAACGAAGCCGAACAACTGTCAACGATGTTGAAAAGCACAATGTATACAAATGCGGAGCATATTCCATTTAAGCCATTACCAGGATTGCGTTATGCCCCTGATACTGGACCAGAGCTAGAAGATGATTATTCTCCCATTTAAGCACAGGATGATAGATGGTTAATATTGCATCATTTGCTGATAGAGATGTTGGTCAGCGCGATAAAATGGAGGATTACGTCCTTCATCAAGTCATCGAAACAGATGGAGGCTTACATCTCCATGTTATTTTGGTTGCTGATGGGGCAGGCGGTGGCGAAGCAGGAGAACTCGCCGCACGCCTAACGGGGCGTACCGTTGTCGAGCATATTGAAGTTAGCACTGAAACCATCATCCCGAAATTGCTGATTGAAGCCGTCGAAGAAGCAAACCATGTTGTTTATAGCGAATTACAAGGTGAAGGGACATCCACCCTTGGTCTAGTGGTCATCGACCTTGAGGATGAGAGCGAATTTGGGCGTGCCTATATTGCCCATGTCGGTGACACTTATATTGGCTTGATGCGCGATAAGCAACTCATCCGCCTCAATATCGAGCATACCACAGCTAATGAATATTATTACGCAGGGCAAATCACTGCCAATGAAGCTGAACGCCTTGCGAATGGCTCGTATCCCACGCGGATTATTGGGGTGAACCCAGAAATCCCTGTTGATATTGGCTTCTATATCGAGAATGGTCAACCCGTTGATAATGCCCAACGTGCCTTTAATATCGGTCGATTGGGCATGAAATTATTAGAAGGTGACTCTTTATTCGTTGCTTCTGATGGTATTTTTGGCACAAATGAACTCGATGGCACACCCATTGTTCGGCAAGATGAAATCTTACGCCATGCCTTAGATAATAATATCGAAAATGCAGTCCGCAGTATTGTTCGTTATGGGGCAAACCGTGACCCTAACGACAATATTGCTCTGGCAATGATGTTTGTACCCTCACGGATGCGACGCGCTGTTACGGTAGCATCACGCTTATCCCGAAGTCATCAAATGATTTTGGCGAGCATCTTATTTGTGCTGATTTCTGCTGTTGTTTATTTATTCTCGCAATTGGCTATTGCCGAAAATCGACGTATTGCAGAGCAGGGTACGCGCCAAGTATTACAAGAAATCGCGCTACAATTATCGTATACACCGACAAACACACCGACACCAACACCTTTGCCATCGGTCACACCGACATTTACGCCAACAGTACGCCCAACAACCGTGCTAGCGAATCAAGTCGGGTTACAATTTTTCGGCATTAATAGTACGCGCGAGCCTGTTCCTGTTTTATTCCGTGTGCCATATAGTGATGCCGAGAATAGCTTTATTATTGTTGAGGGTGAAAATGCTGACCAATTGCCTCCTGATTTTAGGGGCGCGGCAGTTTTCCTGATTCCAAACTCAAATTTGCAAGTTTCGACTGTCGATAATATGACGACGGGTAACGAACAATATAGTCAGGTTTTGTTTCCGCCATTGGGTGAATTTTTCGCCAATAATCATATTTTTGAACGCGGTGGTATGACACTTAATATCCCACAACAGCCTGATATGATATTCCACGCTGAGGCATTTTGTGTATCTGCTAAACACATTCCACCATTTACCGAGTCACAAGAACAGACGGATGAGCGTCTTGCTTTCACTTGTTTTGATGGGGTTTGTAATGTGCAGATGCCAAACCAAGAAGAATTTGAACTCACAGCAGGGATTCGCTGGTTATTCAATGTAACTGATGGTGAACTTATTTCGAGTGGACCAATCATCTATGAAGAAGTGCGAGATTACTATGATTTGGTGGTTGATTTAACAGGCACTGATGAGGAAATTGATTGTACGACTAGCTACCTCGATAGTGATGGTGATGGCATTCCATACCCAGCTGATTTATGTGAATTTGAAGTCGGCACAGAAGCCGCATCGGGTTGCCCTGATGGCGACTTAGATGGTGTGGCTGATGGTGATGATTTATGCCCATTAGAGGCAGGTCTGCCTGAGTTAGACGGTTGTCCGCAAGCGACCAATACACCATTACCTGACCTTGATGGTGATGGTCTGATGGGGGATGATGATGAATGCCCATTAGAAGCAGGACCTGAAGAAAATAATGGTTGTCCATTTGGGTCAGAAACGCCAACAGCAACCAATACATCAACAGCGACCAGTACCTCGACTTCAACAGCGACTTCAACAGCGACTGTTACTGTAACTGCAAGCAACACACCAACAGCCACACGTACACCAACCAGTACGGTTACACGTACACCAACGATTACAACGACAGCGACAATTACTGTTACCAATACATCGACTACTACACCGACGGCGACCACCACACCAACAGCGACTAATACGTCTACTGCAACTGTTACATCGTCACCGACGAGTACATCAACAGCATCGGTCACGCCATCAGCGACGAATACACCAACGGCGACTCAAACACCAACACCGAATGCAACCCAAACGGCAGCAGTCATTGCTCAAACACAGGGGGCGCAAACAGCACAAGCACAAACATTGGCGGCACAAACGTTAGCGGCACAGACAGCCACAGCAGAAACGGCAACCTCGTTTTTTGCGACAGTGACATTGTTAGCCATGACTGAAACCATGACTCCGACTCCGACTGTTACACCTACATTTACGCCAACGGCAACAGAAACACCAACTGCTACCAATACACCAACAGCGACCCTGACAAATACACCTGTTACACCTGCGACACCCAATCAGCCTCCGTTTCAGACAGAGACAGCAGAAGCACTGACAGCGACGGCACTCACAGCGACATCTTTCATTTTGACGGCGACTGAACAAGCGATGACAGAAACCTATACACCATCGTCCACAAGTTCATTTACGCCAACTTTGACTTTTACCCCGACAGCTACTCAAACGCCGACAGCGACCAATACATCAACACCAACGCTCACACCATCGTATACACCGATACCGACTCTAACACCCATACCGACGGCAACTTTCACAGCAACCAACACACCTGTACCCGTGGATACCAACACACCTGTGCCAGCCGATACCAATACGCCTGTACCTGCGGACACCAATACACCAGTCCCAGCTGATACCAATACACCTGAGCCTGTCAATACGAATACACCTGAACCTGTCGAGAGTGGTACAGTGACGAACACACCTGTGCCTGTTGACACCAATACGCCTGTGCCAGTGAATACGAATACACCTGAGCCTGTCAATACGAACACACCTGTACCTGTCAATACCAATACACCTGTGCCAGCAATCACCAATACATCAGTGCCAAATACGGATGTACCGACAGCTGTGCCAACTGACATTCCTACTGAAGTACCGACAGACGTACCAACAGATGTGCCAACGGATGTACCGACTGATGTGCCTACAGCGGAAGTTACAGATGAACCAACAGATGTGCCAACGGACGTTCCTACAGATGTACCGACAGACGTACCAACAGATGTGCCAACAGATGTACCGACAGCAGAAGTAACCGCAGAAGTAACACCTGAACCTGAATCAGCTAAACGATTAAGCGATATGATGACCTATTTATATCAAACGATAGCATCGACTTTATTGAAAACCGAGTAGCTAAGTCGTTAAAAGATAAGCATAATTGACCAAATTTATTGTAGAGTTGCAATCAAAATGAACTCATAGGCTAGCATATTTATGCCAAAGTTAATCTTTTTGACTTACGAGCCTCTACATTAGAGTACAAACGTTAAAACCCCTTGAGGAGTAAAAATGAGTGAAAGCTCAAATGGCGTTCGCGCATGGTTTACGATAGATGGACCTGATATTGATATTTCGGAATTTGTTGTTCCAAAAAATGGAGTCTCTGTCGGACGAGGCGCAGAAGCTGACATTCGCCTAGCTGGTCGAGAAGTAAGTCGACGACATTTTCATATTTTTTGGGGTGAAGATGAGCATTTTGTTGTCGAAGACCTCGGCAGTAGCAATGGTGTTTACCTTAACGACAATCGTTTAGTCCCGAATATTCCTGCTGAATTACGGGAAGGGGATGTGCTACGCGCAGGTCCTTACTTAATGCGCTTCGAGAGTTATCTGTATGATGCTGTGCCTGTGCCAATCCGTCCTGATGCTGATGAAGACGGTGTACTAGCCCCTGTTACGGATATTGAAGTCTATCATTTGCCGGGTATTCCTCGTAATCGCAGTACATGGATGCAATATTTACCGGGCATTTTCTCAGAAGATGAATTTATGGGGCGCTATTTGCTCATCTTTGAGTCGATTTCGAGTCCTCTGCTATGGCTGATTGATAACTTTGATATGTTTTTATCGCCTGAAATTGCGCCGAGTGAATGGCTACAGTGGATGGCAAGTTGGTTTGATATTTTGCTTTTGCCTGAACTACCGATTGAACGACAACGTCAGATTATGTCGCAAGCAGGATGGTTATTCATGCGACGTGGTACGCCTCTAGGTCTCATTCGTTTACTAGAACTTTACTACGGTGTGAACCCAGAAATCATAGAAGATGAAGCCTGCCATTTTGTGGTACGTTTACCTGTAAGTGACATCAACCAAGACATTATGCCCTTTGATGCAGAAGTAGCCAATCGCTTAATTATGAGCCAGAAGCCAGCTTTTGCGTCTTATACGCTAGAATTGACGTGACACCCATTGCAATACACTGAGAGCATTTTATGTCCGAGATAATCGGTAAGACTATTCAACAATATCGCATTGAGCATTTGCTGGGGCAGGGCGGTATGGCGGCTGTGTATGCCGCAACCGATACCGATACACAACAAGCTGTTGCTGTCAAAATTATGCACCGCCACTTGGCGAATCGGCAGACGTTTAGAGACCATTTTCTGCGTGAGGCGAATACAGCGGCAAATCTAAAGCACCCCAATATTGTGCGGGTACTCAATTGGGGCGGTACAGATAATGAGTTATTACTTGTGATGGAACTGGTTGATGGCTTGAATCTACGCCAGTATATCCGTCAATTACGCGATAAATCTCTGATTATGCCGTATTCAGAAGCGATTGAGATTATTCGGCAAGTCGCAGAAACACTTCACTACGCCCATACCGAGCATCAACTCATTCATCGAGATGTGAAACCTGATAATGTTGTCCTAGACCGTTTTGCCAATGACCCACGCTTGGGCTATCGTCCCATGCTGACGGATTTTGGACTAGCATCTGTGATAGACCCCACCGATAAGGTGATGGCACAAAATAAACCTGCTGGCACATATCCGTATATGTCACCTGAGCAAACTCGTGGTGAGAGTATGGATGCCAGCACAGACATCTATGCTTTGGGTGTGATGCTTTATGAATTGACGACAGGGCATCTACCATTTTCACCTAAAAGCCTCGCAGAAGCTGTCACAATGCACGGCGAATATGAAGTGCAAGCACCGTCTGAATTAAGAGACAATTTCCCACCACTTTTAGAAACTATTATCCTCAAAGCTCTGGTAAAAGACCCCAAAGCACGTCTTAATTCTGCTCATGATATGAGCATGGTCTTGGCTGATTTACTCAAACCAACGCAATTAGTGGATGATGAGTATGTACCGATTGTCATTTTGGATGATGACGACGAAACCATTCTCGAAACGATTGAACAAGAAGAACTCCCCAAGCCTGAAATACCCTTTGCTATTCCAGGACGTAGTATTGAACAACGTAATCTGGATTGCTTGGTATTTCATACACAAGAGGGTAGTTTTGTTATCCCAATTGAAGCGGAAAAAATCAAAATTGGGCGTGAACTAGATGATGATATTCGCCTAAAAGATAATCTCGTCTCGCGTAATCATTTAGTGATTGAACGCCAACCGAATGGTTTATATACCTTCACTGATAAAAGCTCTACCAATGGCACATGGTTGCCTGACGGGGCGCTTGAAGTCGACATCCCAACTTTATTTAGTCCCTATACACCCGTCCGTATAGGCGAATTATGGATGCAACTTGTTCCAAAAATTGACCTAACACCCATCAAATTAGCTGAACAAGAAGTGATAAATGATATAAATCTCTCGACTGAAGTAGGGGAAGGGGAAGATACACAACTGATGGGTATCCCGCCTGAAGATACCTATCCTGATATGCCACCTGTGCAATTATCAGTTGAGCAATTACAAACTGACCGCTTGATTATGTATCACAGTGGCGATGAGCCAAAAATTATCCCGCTCACTGAAAAACGCTATTTAATTGGACGCACAAGTCGTCGGCAGATTCAATTGGATGATGCTGCAATATCACGGATGCACGCACGCCTAGACCGTTTGGGTGATGGTTACAATATCACCGATATGAGTTCGACCAATGGCGTGTGGATGGGCAATCAACGTCTGCAATCTGGCGAGACAACACCGCTAAATACCAAGCAAACTATCCGTATTGGCACATTCTGGATGCAATTTGAACGTCGAGCAGCACTGAGTGATGTCGAGGTAGATATTGCGTCTGGCGACCAAATCGATACAGTCTCGATGATTAAGCCCCTTGATGAAGAACTGCCTCCCATCTCTGAACCCGGTATCAGCCGTGAGATACGCGAAAGTGACCGTTTACTACTATTCAGTGAAGACCATCCGCTACAGATTGTACCTTTGAATCAAGATAGGATGACGATTGGACGGGGTAGTGACCAAGATATTATCTTGAGTGGTCGACGAGTCTCACGCGCACATGGTGTCTTGAATATCGATAAGAACGGTGTCATCCACTATACGGATTTAGGGTCAACCAACGGTACATGGATGGGTAGCACCTTAATCGTTGCTGATACGGAAGTCGTCTGGCAGAAATCGACTGTGATGCGTGTCGGCAATTATTGGATGAAATTTGTGCGGGGCGAACAAGACATGCTAGGGTCTGGTTTGCTCAATGACCGTTATCGACGGGTTGGCAAAACGATTAATACCTTCCGTGTTGACCGCTTTGTTGCTGAAAATTCATTGATTGCACTCTATAAAGCCTTTGACCAACGCAGTAATACAGAAGTCGCCATGCGGATTTTGCATCCTGAACTCGCACGGGATGCAACAACCAAGCAACGCTTCCTTGAAGAAGGACGTATCCTTAGTCGCGTTGTGCATCCGAATGTGATGCGTGTGCTGTCATTTTATGATGCTGATGGCGAAGTATTCATGGCGGCAGAACTTATCACGGGTGGTTCACTACGCCAACTCATAAAACGTTATCGAGATGATGGTCGGCTCATTGAAATTGATGATGTTCTAAAAGTCATTTTAAAGATTGCCAATGGTCTCAATTATGCCCATGAACAGGGACTCATCTATCGCGATTTACGCCCAGAAGGGGTGGTCTTACGTGCCGATAATAGCCTCGATAGAGACCAAGAAATACAACCTGTCCTCACTGACTTCACCTTATTGCGCTATGCCGACCCCGGTGAAATTTATGAGGATGAGCGCATTGATGGTAATTTCTTAGCCTATCTATCGCCTGAGCAAGTATCGAACCAGCGGATTGATATTCGTAGCGATATTTATGAATTGGGCATTATCTTATACGAGCTACTAGCAGGGCATCCACCTTTCCAGCCTAATTCTATTGCAGATGCCGTTCATCTCTATACACGGCAACCTCTGCCCGATATTACAAGTGCGCGTTCAGACGTGCCAGTAGAATTAGAAGATGTCATCAAGCGGACATTAGCACGAGACCCTGATGATAGGTATCAGACAGCGGCAGCACTAGCGCGTGCTTTGCAACGTGTTCTCGAAAAAACAGGTACAAGTGACGAGGCAAGTGATGCCTTACTCTTTAAGACATCACCAATGGAAGACACGCTCCCTGCGGTGATGCCCTTACGAACAGAGCCTCCACGCACCGCCGAAGATTTAGAGCATGACCGTCTGATTTTTTATAGTGATATTCACCCAACAATTGCTGTACGTATGACGGGTGATTTGTATACTGTTGGGCGTGATGAAAGCCAAGATATTCGCCTGAGCGGTCAATATGTATCGCGTCGGCATGCACGGATTGAAAAAGGGGCAGATGGTCATTATCGCATTATGGATATTGGCTCTAGTAACGGCTCATGGCTCGGCACATATCGCCTACTGAGCAATGTCGCTGAGATTTGGGAGCATGACGAAACTGTTCGCATTAGTGATTATTGGGTGCGGATAGACCGTGCAATTGATTACCAACGTGCGACAGGGATGCGTGCTTATCTACCGAGCAATATTCCGGGCGAATATAGTACCGATATGGGTGAAGATGAAGTTGAGGTCGTCCAACGCGAACTTGAACCCGAGAAAATTATCGTCAATGTTGAGAACACGCGCATTGACGTTGTCCCTGGTGGGCGGGCTGTAATGCCCTTGGAGATAGTCAATCAAGATGATGTGGTTGACCATTTCGTAATTGAGGTGAAGGGTATTCCTCAAAATTGGTTCACTCTCCCCGCAAATAGTGTGTACTTATTGCCCTTAAATCGTGAAACAGCCTCGATTGAATTTCATCCACCACTGGACGTTGTTGCCAGTGCAGGAGCACACGCTTTTGAGGTTCATGTACATTCGCGCTCGAATACGAAAACGGCTGTGCGGACTCAAGGGTCGCTGGTCATTACACCAATTTATAATTTCAAAACAGAATTATTCCCTGAGCGCATCCGCGGACGTGGTTATGCAGAGTTATTTATCTCGAATACAGGCAATATCGCCACGACGTATGCTATTCAAGCGCGTGATGCTGAACAAGCGATTCGCTTTCAATTAGAAGGTCGGCAATATCGGCTTTTACCGGGCGAAGAAGTGCTTGTTGCCATGCAGATTCAAGCCCGTAAACGCATGTGGTTCGGCACACAACAATTTTATCCGTTCATGGTGACAGTTACGCCAAACCCGACCAGCGAATTATCCCCACCACAGACGCAAAATGGTGAACTCTTTGTTCGCCCGACCTGTGCTATTTGGATGTTAGCCGTACTCGGTATCTTAGCTGTGTTGCTAATTGCAGGCGCATTGTTTGGTTTTAACGCATTTTCAGGATATATCGGGCAACAAGCCACATCTACCGTCGTAATACAGGCAACAGGGGCAGTTGCAACCGAGACAGCTATCGCAGGTGAAGACACTGATGGTGATGGCTTGAGTAATGCTCTAGAAGCCGAATTAGGCACATTCCCGAATTTAGCCGATACAGATGAAGATGGACTCAATGATGGTGAAGAAATCCGCATTTGGAACACAGAGCCTCTTAATCGAGATACCGACGGCGATAACCTCAGTGATGGCGACGAGGTAAACAATATTGGCACTAGCCCTGTGAATGCTGATACCGATGGTGATGGTGTGCCTGATAATTTAGATAGTTTCCCATTATTGCAATCTACACCCACAATTACACCGCAACCGACAATTCCGGGTAGTGCAGGGGATGTTTGCCCAGGGTCGCCCATACCATCACGGCTTGCTGAGGGGATGCGTGCCGAAGTTGAGCAGGGCGGTGTGGCGAATCGAATACGCTCTGAGCCGAGTACAGACGGTGAAGTTATCACACAGATGTTACCGGGTAGCTCATTCTTGATTATCGGGGGACCTGAATGTGATGATGATTTGCAATTGCGCTGGTGGGAAGTCGATTTTGATGGTGAAACGGGCTGGACTGCCGAAGGTGAAGATGATGAATACTATCTTTGCCCACCTGATGATTGTGAAGATGCTAGCGGAGCAGGAGGCGATAGCGAAGCCTTAGCTCCCGCTGGTATTGAAGTTGTGACTCTCAACGTTCCTGAACCCAATACAGTGTCGATTACGAATGACCAAGTGGGCATCCAGATGATGTCTAATGTTAGCAATGGAGATTGGAATACAGTGCTAGCACAAGCACAGCCTCTCAATGTCGGTTGGATAAAACTGCAACTCAATTGGCGACAAGTGCAACCCGAGGGTGCTGGCACGCGCAGTGAAAATTATCAAGCGGTCATCAGCAATATTCAATCAGCCAGCAACAATGGCTTTCAGGTATTGGTGAGCATTGCGAAAGCCCCTGATTGGGCGCGTAGCACCACACAGGATGATGGACCACCTGACGATGTGGCTGATTTAGTCACTTTTGTAGAAATACTCCTTACAGATGCAGGGTCTAATATAAGTGCCATCGAGGTCTGGAATGAGCCAAATCTCATGCGCGAATGGACGGGCACATTACCTTTTAATGGGGGAGGCTATATGCAGTTATTCGCCCCTGTCTATGAACAAATTCAAAGCCAAGCCCCACAAATCAGTGTTCTCACAGCAGGTTTAGCGCCAACAGATACAACAGATGTCAGCGTGAATGACCGTGATTTTTTATGGCAAATGTACGATACAGGGCTAGCTAACCTTGATAATACTGCGATAGGGGTTCATCCTTTTGGTTGGGGAAACGCACCTGATGCAGTCTGTTGTGACCCTGTTGATGGGCGTGGTTGGGATGAACAACCGCAATTTTTCTTCTTGAACACACTCAATAGTTATCGGGCTATCATGGATGCCTATGACGATACAGCCAAGCAGATTTGGGTGACTGAGTTTGGTTGGACAACTTGGGCTGATTTAAATGCTGACCCCGTTGAAGAATGGATGAACTACGTCTCGCCAACGGAGCAGGGAAATTATATTTTACGCGCCCTAGAGATTGGGCATTCTTTTGATTTTATGGGACCGATGTTCATTTGGAATTTGAACTTTGCTGATGTGCAGAGCATATCCACACGTAATGAAATGGCAGGTTTTAGCTTGCTATTTCGCAATGAACAGGGCGATTATTCCCCAAGAATTGCTTATTCGATTTTAAGCAGTCGCTAAATATTGTTATGTCTTAGACCTCACTTTGATGTAGACTAGATATGTTTAAAAGAATATCGTTATGCTTGGTATAGCAACTCAAAATTCTCACGCAAGAGATAGTTATCTATGAAATGATAATTTGCGCCGAGCGCACCTGCATAAGAAGATTGAAGATAGGCTTGTTCAATCTTAATCTGGTTGGCAAAAAGAGGAGGTAGTGCTTCTCGAATAGATTGCACAAGCGCACTAAATTGTTGAACTGTCAGGGAACTCAAAACACCGCCAATAACCAGAGTATTGGGTTGAATGACATAAATGATATTAACGATGCCGATGGTTAAAACATCTCTCAGCATTTGTATTAGCTCCATACAAAGTGCGTCATTTTGTTCTGCCCACTGAAAGATTACTTGCATACGCTGGCGATGAGTAGTATCCAGTATTTTTTGATAGTGTGATTGTGTATCAAACGGTAATTTAGCGACTTTTTCCTCAAAAATCTGATTGAAGCCTGTGATTGTCAAAATACGATGGCGATCATGGGGCGATAAACTACTATTCGGAATATCCAACAAACGATCAACAATAAGACCAGCATTTCCGAAAGAACCTTTGTACAATTCCCCATTCAAGAACATGCTAGCTTTTACACCCTCATCAAAACCGATGTAAACCAAGTTATCAATCAGTGATTTACCACGATGTTGAAATTCAGCAAACGCCATGCAATCAATGTCATTGGCGATTTGCACGGGAATGTTTAACTGCGAACTCAAGTGCTGACAAATTGGCAGATTTTCCCATCCCTGAACGCGCCCAATAGAAATAATGTTGCCTGTTTCAGGCTCTGTGTAACCAGGTGTAGCGATGCCTATTCCTAGCAACTTCCGATTGTCAAAATCTGCTTGTATATCCTGTGCATAGTCGATAATTGTTTGCATGATGCGGTGCGGATTTGCGATTTCATCCTGTAACACTGATTCTTCATCAAGAACATTACCAGCAAGATCCGAAACAACCAGCCTGACACCAGGCAACTGAATATGTACCCCCAGTAACATAAAGTAGCTTTCGTCGAACCCAAATAGCATTGCTGGGCGACCGCCGTTAGCTTCTGCCTGACCAACAATACGTATCCAGTGATTATCCGTGAGTTCCTGAATCGCCTTTCGTAGCGTAGGTAGACTCACATTCGTCATGGGATGCAATTCGGCTAGGCTCATGGGATGCGATTGAATGTTTTTAATGATGGTTGTATATAACAACATTTATAAATTACCAAAAAACTTTTGACAAATCTTTTATAAAAGATATAATAAAAGTGAACCAATTAAAATGAAAAAGTAAATTTATTACAAAACTGAGCAAAATAGAATGCCACATATGACAAGTCAAGCGTACCACAACCTCAGTATATTCTACGGTGATATTCACAACCATTGTGATTTAAGTTATGGGCATGGATCGCTGGCAGATGCCCTCTATAATGCACGACTTCAGCTTGATTTTGTGAGTGTTGTCGTCCATGCAGTCTGGCCAGATCTTCCTAAGGATGATGAAAAATTAGCTTATCTAATTGACTATCATGAAAAAGGATTTGCTAAGGCACAGGCAAATTGGGCAGGTTACCTGCGCGATATAGACCATGCAAATGAAGATGGTGATTTTGTCACATTCCCTGCTTTTGAATGGCATTCAATCGAATATGGCGATTACTGTATCTACTACCCCTATGTGCAAGATGATATGCCTATCATAGATGCACCAGATTTAGCGAGCTTACGAGCTGAATTACGCAAACTTTCTTATCCAACATTGCTCATTCCACATCATATAGGTTACCGACAAGGGTCACGCGGTATTAACTGGCAGTCCTTCACTTATGAAATGTCGCCTATCGCTGAAATTTTCTCTTTTCACGGTTTGTCCGAAAGTAGTGAGGGTCCTTATCCTTATTTACACTCGATGGGACCGCGCCACGAACAAAGCACAGCACAATATGGTTGGGAGCAGGGCAATCTATTTGGCGTAGTTGGCTCGACTGACCATCATAATGCCTTTCCTGGGAGCTATGGATATGGGCGCATGGGTGTCTGGGCAGAATCCTGTTCACGCGAAGCTATCTGGGAGGCTATTCAGAAGCGTCGTACCTATGCACTGACAGGTGATCGAATAAATTTACAATTTTCCCTGAACGAAATCACTATGGGCGGTATTTGTCCCTCAGATGATACACGAGCAATAAGCGTGGATGTTGTTGGAGGGGATTGCATTGATTATATAGATGTCCTACACAACAACCGCATTATCCACCGCGAGAGTATTGTGCCGCAATCTGCCACTGAAGGACGCTTCAAAGTCTATATTGAAATGGGTTGGGGCGAACAGGCAGAGGCATTCGACTGGGATGTATCATTGGCAATCGAAAATGGCACATTGCACGAAATTGAACCTCGTTTGCGAGGTATCAGCCCAACTGAGGGCAATCATAAAGGTGATTTTGCATATACATCGTTAGAGCATGATGGCAATGATGTCCATCTGAAAACAAAAACACTACCCAATCTATCATTGCATACTCCATGCACAGAAGGATTTGTGGTCGAACTCGACGGTACACTAGAAACCATGATTACTTTAACGATTAATGGTCAGGTAGAGCAGGTTTGTCTGCATGACATCTTAACAGGCTCACGTACATTTTATACAGGTGGCTTTGTATCGCCTGTCCTGTGTGTACACCAAGCAGTACCTCAATCCGATTACCATCATCACTTTACGCTGACTCATCAGCACAACACATCACAACGCGATTGGTATTACGTTCGTGTTCGCCAGCGCAATAATCAATGGGCATGGAGTTCCCCCATCTGGGTTGATGGTAAATCAACATAAGATACCCCTCAATATGCTGTTCGCAGTTATTGAGCTTTGTATCATCAGTGTTCGCTTTAAGTGGAAAGGAAATCAATATCGATTTGATTGCAAATACTATAAGTTCACTCACGTTTTAATAAAATTTTGATGAAAGGATTATCTAAATGCGTAAATTAACTTTGTTAACGCTCGTTATGTTGCTGGCTTTATCAGCGACAATGACTACCGCTCAGGATGAAATGGCATTCGATTGTGGTACTGATGAAGAAGTCACAATCAATTACTTTGGTGACCCTGTTGGTAGCCATCCAGAAGCAGAACAAGCAAGTATTGATCGCTTCATGGAATTATGCCCGAATATCACCGTAGAACGTAATGAAAGTTCTGCTAGCGTAACCGATTTGCTCTCTTTCTACCTGACAGCATTTGAAGCTGAAAGTAGCGACCTTGATGTTATCCGTGTAGATGTTATTTGGCCTGGTCAACTAGCTGACCACTTGCTCGATATGAGCGATTATACGCCACAGGAACACATTGACGCACAACTGCCAGCATTAATTGAAAACGACACGATTGATGGTCGTCTGGTAGCTTTGCCTCTGCGTATCGGTTTTGGTATGTTGTACTATCGCGCTGACTTGCTCGAAAAATATGGGTATGATGCACCACCAGCAACATGGGAAGAACTCGAAGCAATGGCAACTGCAATTCAGGAAGGCGAACGTGCAGAAGGCAATGACGAATTCTGGGGCTTTGTTTGGCAAGGTAATTCCTATGAAGGTTTAACCACCAATGCTCTTGAATGGCATGTTTCTGAAACAGGTGATAATTTCTTGACATCTGATGGTGAAATTCTCGTCAATAATGACGCGTCAGTTGCTGCTTATGAACGTGCAGCTAACTGGGTTGGAACAATCAGCCCACCAGGTGTGGTTAGCTACCAAGAAGAAGAAGCACGTAGTGTCTGGGATGTAGGTAATGCGGCTTTCATGCGTAATTGGCCTTATGCCTATACTGTTAGCCAAGAAAGCGAAAATATCCCAGAATTTGGTGTCGCCCCACTCCCAGAAGGTGCTTCTGGTTCTGGCGCATCCGCACTCGGTGGCTGGCACATCGGCGTTTCACGTTATTCAGATCATCCTGAAGCATCAGCAGCGTTCGCGGTTTATATGACCAGTGTTGAGAATCAGAAATTCTACTCAATCGACACCTCATCACCGCCAGCAGCTCTTGAACTCTATGATGATCCTGAAATTCAGGAAGCGATGCCATTTGCAAGCCCTGATATTGTGGAAATCACAGCAGCGCGTCCATCGAACTTCGCTCGTGACCAATATAATGCTGTTTCAACTCTGTACTTCACTGCAATTCACTCCATCCTAACAGGTGAAGAAGACGCAGATATTGCACTTGAGTTGCTCGAACTCGATTTAGCTGCATTATTTGAAGAAGAATAAGGTCACTACGATCTTAGTCTCTTAATTTTTCGGGGAGATACTGAGTATCTCCCCATCATGATATAAATTACCTTCTGTTGGACTTAAAATACTTCTTAAGAAGATACAAATTAATTTTATTGGAGCATCTATGAGTAGTACATCCAACCATGAGGATAAATCTACTAAAGCGCCGCCAAGTAGCCTTGAACGATATTTAATTAGTGCCTTGCTGATTGTTATTGGCATTGGCGCAATGCTATTTTTCGTGACGGGTATTGTACAAGATACGGGTATACAGGCAGCTGTAAATTGGGTTGTTAGCGAAGAATCGCCAACACAACCCTCTTTAATTCTCGTTTTCTTAGAGCGATTCGGCATTGTTTTACCTGCATTAGTGCTATTTTTAGGTATGTTTTCGATTATTGTTGGCACACGATTGCTCAGTGGGCAAATACGTAATGCTCAATGGGCGAAGATGTCCTTCCTCTGGTTGACAATCGGACTCATTGTTTTCGTGTTGCTTAATATCTACAACCTATTACGATTGAATGGCGACGATGAAGCAACAATAACGAGCATGATGCTCATTATGCAGATTGTCGTCCCCATCATTGCGACAGTCATCAGTGGCTTCATATGGTACTGGTTTGAGCGTAATATGGAGACGCACTTCATTGGCGAAGACCGTCTACTTGCCCGTGAAACGCGCCTTGCTTGGAATTTACTCATCCCCACATTAACGATTTTTATTATCGTTTCGGCACGTCCTCTGGAACAAACCTTCATCCGAAGTCTGACAGATAAACGCTTTGCAGGAACTGAATTACCGCAATTTGTTGGCTTACAAAATTATGCAGAATTATTGACCTTCCGTGTCGATACTGTTCCGTGTCGTTTGGATGACGAAACAGGAGATTGTTCGGTTCGGGCTAATGGCAATATACGTTGGGAGTCAATCGATAGGGATTTACTATCTGAGGGGTATCGGACTGTATGGAATATTCCAATTGGAAATCAGCAGTCAATTGCAGTTAGTGGGTTGGACGACGACTTCCTCGGCAGTATTATCACTACTCTACAATTTGCGGTTGTATCCGTCACATTAGAATTGTTAATTGGCTTATTCATGGCAATGGTTGTGAACTCTAGTTTCAAAGGGCGTGGGGTTATGCGAGCCGTAATGCTGGTGCCTTGGGCGATACCCACTGTCATTTCTGCACGATTATGGGAACTGATGCTCAAAGATACCAGTGCTGGAATTGTCAACAAGGTGCTAATGGACTTCAATTTAATTGATATGCCACAGGCATGGTTATCCGATGCGAGCTTACAATTACCTACCGCAATTATCGTTGATGTCTGGAAAACTGCACCTTTCATGGCACTTTTGTTGCTAGCAGGCTTGCAAACTATTCCTAAAGATTTGTATGAAGCGGCTGATGTTGATGGGGCAGGTCCTATTCGGCGATTTTTCTCGATTACATTGCCACTATTACGCCCCGCGATTGCGATTGCCTTGGTCTTCCGCACATTGGATGCCCTGCGTGTCTTTGATTTATTCAATGTCTTGTTCGGACGGCAACAATTATCGATGGCAACCTATAATTTTGAAATGCTTGTAAGTAATCAGCAAGACGGTTACGCTTCGGCAATTAGCGTTATCATTTTCATCTTCATATCGATTTTCGCCTTCATTTATGTCCGTATGCTCAATGTGGAGACTGGCAATGAATAAGAAACAACTGACGAATATTGCACAGAAAATCCTGATTTACGCATTGGTGTTCGTGGTGGCATTTTATGCACTCTTTCCCTTTTATTGGGCATTTATGACCTCTTTCAAAAATGAATCGGAAATGTTTCAATCGGCAACATATTTACCGCAAGAGCCAACTCTACAAAACTATGAATATGTATTCCGTGACCCGCTATTCGTAAAGTCTCTGCGTAATTCGGCTCTTGTTTCAGGAGCAACATCTATTCTGGCATTGGTAATCGGTTCATTTGCAGCGTATGCTCTTGGACGTTTACGCTTTAAAGGACGGGTGATTCTGCTATATGTCGTTCTCTCTATGACGATGTTTCCTGCAATTTCGATACTATCGGGGCTTTATACGATTGTGCGCGAAGTTGGCTTTTTCGGGACACCGTTCTCACTGATATTAACCTATCCCGTTTTCGTGTTGCCGTTCACGGTATGGGTATTAACCAGTTTCTTTAGAGGTTTACCAGCGGAAATCGAACAAGCAGCAATTGTCGATGGGGCAACCCCATTTCAGGCGTTTCGTCTGATTTTACTGCCTCTAACCGCTCCAGCACTCGTCACAACAGGATTGCTAGCATTTGTTATTTCGTGGAATGAGTATCTATTCGCGCTCAATTTCACGACGACTAATCCATCCGCACAGACTGTTCCTGTAGCGATTGCGAAATTCACGGGTCAATTTTCCGAGCAAGAACCTTTGGCAGAGATTATGGCGGCGGCGATGGTTGTCACCATTCCGCTCATTTTGCTTGTGCTATATTTCCAGAATCGCATTGTTGAAGGTCTGACCGCAGGGGCGGTGAAAGGCTAGTTATGACAAATCTCTTGATGATGGATTGCCACGATTTAGGACAACACCTTGCTTGCTATGGCTGGTCAAGTGTGGCATCCGATAACTTAGATAAGCTAGCACAAGACGGCATTCGCTTTGAGAATAGTTTTTGTACTGCGCCACAATGTAGTCCTAGTCGAGCAACACTGTATACAGGTCGCTACGCACATAGCAATGGCATGTTCGGGTTAGCACATCATCCTTTTAGCTGGCGGATGCACGCTGACGAAATTTATCTCGCACAGTATTTACAAGATGCTGGCTACGAAACTGCCCATATTGGTATTCAGCATGTTACGGATTGGGATGACGAATCCGTGAAAGCACTCGGATTTGAGCATATTTTGGCAGGACATCTTGCACCAGAAGTCGCAGAGAGCGCAGTTCAATTTTTAGAACGAACTCATGAGCGACCATTTTTCTTGAATGTTGGGTTTTTTGAACCACATCGTGATTCTGAGGGAGGATTTAAAGTTGCACCTCCTGATGACTCTCGTGGCGTTGATTTGCCACCTTATATCCCTGATACTGGCGAATCGCGTCAGGAATTTAGTGAATTACAAGGGATGATTAAGCAAATGGATGAGGCTGTCGGCACAATTATCTCAGCATTGAAACGCCTAAATTTATTAGAGGACACTTGGATCATCTTCACGACTGATCATGGTCTGGCGATGCCCCGTGCTAAATGCACGATGTATGACCCCGGCGTTGAAACCGCTTTGATAATGCACGCACCGTCACTTGGTTTAATCGGAGGCAAAATATTGAGCAATTTTGTCAGTCATGTTGATATTGTCCCAACTATTTTAGAAGGCTTAGGCATCGACAGTCCCGATAAATTACAAGGCGAAAGCTATTGGCAATTGTTACACGGGAAAAATCATAATGTGCGTGATGTCATTTATGCAGGAAAAACATTTCACACGGATTATGAACCCCAGCGCATGATTCGCAGCAAGCGTTATAAACTCATCTGGAATGCCGAAGTTGATATAATCAATGTGCCTGCGGATATTATGCATAGCCCCATTTATCCACAGATGATTGAAACACTGACAGTCGAACGCCCGCCTTTTGAATTGTATGACCTCACAATTGACCCCGATGAGATGAATAATAGGGCAGGGGACGTAGAGTATGCTGACATTTTAGGGGATTTACGACAACGTCTGTTCCAATGGATGCAGGATACAGACGACCCGATATTAGAAGGTCCGATTGCATCGCCATATTACACTCGCGCGATAAGCCAATTGAAAGGGCAATCAACACTATGACCTATGATGTACTGGTTTATGGTCCACTATTTTGCGACTTAATCTTCACAGGCTTACGGAAGATGCCAGAATACGGGACAGAAATTTTTGCCGATAATTTCACTATGACTATTGGAGGTAGTGCAATTGTGGCGGCAGGCTTACAAAAATTAGGCGCGAAGGTTGGTTTGGTTGCAGACATCGGCAATGACCCAATGAGCCTCCTCGTTGCCAATACGCTGGATGTACTCAATATTGAGCGTACACTAATTCGTGAACATCCACATCCGCTAACACAACTCACAGTTGCTCTTTCATTCCCAGAAGACAGAGCCTTTATTACTCGTTTTGAAAAACCGAAATCACCTGCCAATCTGGAAGATATTCTGCGCGACTATCCTGCGAGACACGTTCATATATCTGGTTTTCTAGGTGCATTTGACGCACCAGATGCCTGCCGTATAGCCCATGACGCTGGCACAACAATTTCGATGGATTCAGGCTGGGATGAAGCAGCTTTACGTGACCCTCGTTTGCATCATATGCTGACGGAACTTGACTATTTTATGCCATCACGTTCCGAATTGTGCTTTATGATGGACGAAACAAATTATGAAAACGCCCTAGAAAAAACACTCGCTCAAATGAAGTCAGGCAGTAGCATTATTATGAAAAATGGTGCGGACGGCGCACTCGCTTATGGTGAGAATTTAAAGGAATATGCACCGCCAATATCCGTGACACCTATTGACACAACTGGCGCAGGAGATGCTTTTGATGCGGGATTTCTCTATGCGCTCACACAAGATTATGATATGAAAACTTGCTTGCGTTATGGCGCAGTATGTGGCGCACTCACAACAACTGCGATTGGTGGCGCAACTGGAACACCCACATTAGACGAGGTAAAAAAATATCTATGAAAATTGCTATTATTGGTGGTGGTAGTGCTTATGCTCCTGGTTTGGTTAATGCCTTTATTCGGCAAGGCGAGGCATTTGCTGGCGCAGAACTCGCCTTAATGGACATTGCTGAAAAAGAACTCGATATTGTTCACCGTTTATGTTCACGCTTAGTCCAACACGCAGAGGTGGAATTGACTATTACTAAACACAGTGAACAGCAATCGGCGCTACAAAATGCTGATTATGTACTGACGACCTTTCGTCAGGGTGGATTTGAAGCGCGCGCTCAGGACGAATTGATTCCCCTGAAATACAATCTTATTGGACAAGAAACTATTGGGGCAGGGGGGTTCTTTTTTGCGATGCGAACCTTACCAGTCATCAAATCAATTCTCAATGATATGCAACAGTATGCACCATCTGCCGTGCTCGTTAATTACACGAACCCGACACAGATTGTTGCCGAGGCTGTTACCCACTTTAGCGATATTCCTTGTATTAGTATCTGTGACCAGACTAACGATGACCAACATAAAATTCTGCATGCCATGAATATTCAGCCAGAAAGTGTGATACTAGAATCCATTGGATTAAACCACGCCACATGGAGTACACACTTTATGATTGATGGTCAGGATGGTATTGAGGTTATGCTTCAGCACTATGATAAGGTAATGGCACGTAACGATGTTTCAAATCGTGTTAAACGCCAATTCAAGCTGGCGCGCGACTATGGGCGTTTGCCGAATAGCTACCTACAATATTATTACTATCGTGAAGAGACAGTTGCCGAAGCAAAAGCCAGTCCAAAATCTCGCGCTCAAGTCATCATGGATGAGTTGCCAGGCTATTATCAACATTTTCAGGAACAGATTGAAGCCGAAATCCCTCGCTTAACAGAGGGGCGTGGCGGGTCTATTTTCGGAGACATGGCGGTAGAAGTTATGCGTGGATTGGTCACACAGGATGCCAGTATTCATACATTAAATATTCCAAATCGCACTGCCATTCCAAATTTCGCAGATGACCGCGTCGTAGAAGTGCCAGCCCGCCTTGAGCAAAATGGTGCAACCCCACTTGTCCAGAATGCACTTCCGTCCGATGTAGTTGGCTTATTGCATATGTTAGCTGAGTACCAATGGTTAGCAGCGGATGCTATTTGGAATGGGGATCGGACTGCATTAAAACAGGCACTGGCATCGAATCCTCTGGTTTTATCATTATCGTTAGCTGAAAAATTACTAGATGAAATTGTCTACCCTTAAGAAGATTCTTTAGTGAATTTAAAATAATCAATAATGCTAATTGAAAGTTATGTAAAACACATAAGAGACCATATGGAAAGGGTAGTTACTAATAGCGAACTACTCGTTTCCATATGGTCTCTTAGCCTTATTGACTGAACATGGTCTGATAGAAAAACGCTATTTTTGATGCACTTACCCAAGAACGTACTGAAATCTTTTCTTATGGATGGGCTTCTATAACTCCAAACATCTCCATTCTGCTTTGAATTATGTTAGTCCTTGTCAATTTGAAAACGCTCAAATCAATTTACTGTCCTAATTAATCGGGTATGGTCACATTGTAGTCGTTTACCTTTAAAGCCCGCGAAAAGCATATCTCATTTTATTTCAGTTGGGGTTTTTGGAGTGAATATGCAAAAAAGCTAATATCAAGCTGATGCAATTGCTTAAGAAATTCACACGTGTTCTAATTTGAGAATTTACTGTTTGACAAAAACGACGAAAAGGTTTACTCTATAATGAGAACGTTCTCATTAGAGGTAATTTTCAGTGGCGCGTCGTCCAACAATCATCGATGTTGCGAAATTAGCAGGTGTATCAAAAGCAACGGTGGCACGTGTGCTGAATGGACAAGAGGAGCTAGTTAAAGAGGCGACTCGGGAACGTGTTAATCTTGCTGCGGAACAGTTAGGCTATGTCCGCAATGCGATTGCTGGCAGTTTAAGAACAGACCGTACATACGTAGTTGCGTTGTCGATACCTGATATAACCAACCCCTTTTGGCCTGAAGTTGCCCGTGGGGTTCAGGATACGACGGAAGCAGAGGGTTATACGACGGTCATTGTGAATACGGATTGGAAGTCTGACCGTGAGCAAAGTATGCTCAATATGGTGCGCCGTAATCGATTCGATGGATTAATCATCAACGTTGTGGATACGCCGATTACTGAATTGGAGAAGCTGCACATTCCGATTGTTTTACTCGGTGCGAGCAATCAATACCCGAAGGTAAATAGTGTCGGGAGCGATACCGCAGGTGGGGCAGAACTAGCTTTGCAACATCTGTATGATTTAGGACATCGGCGAATTGCGCTCATTTCTGGGTTAAGTCGCCGTTATTCTATCCGTGATGAAAGTTATGTTGCTTTCCATGCTTATTATCAACTACGATTAGACCAAGATTTGGTCATTGAGGGTGATTTCACCCGTGAGGCAGGGTATTTGGCGATGCAAAAATTGCTGAAACTTGAAGAACCACCAACTGCCGTATTTACTGCTAACGATAGCATTGCAATTGGAGCATTAAAGGCAGCGAAAGAGCAGGGCTGGCGGGTTCCAGAAGATATTTCAATTATTGGGATGGATGATATTCACGCATCAACCGTGACATCACCTGAACTCACAACGATTGCTAAACCAAAATATGATATTGGCATCAACGCTGCGCGAATTTTGCTCAATCATATTGAGAATAAGACTCAGGCGAAATTAGAGAAACTAAAAATGGATTGTGAATTAATTGTAAGGGCATCAACCGCTGTACCAAGAAAGAAGATGCCGAACTAGAGTACAAATTCAAAATACGTATAACAGCACCTTTTTTTGCAATAAAATGAGAACGTTCTCATTTTAGAAGTGATAGAAAATTTATTTATTAAGCACAGGATATTTTAGATGACATCACAATTAGAAGATAAAGCAATCGGTTGTTTAATCGGGCTAGCAGTCGGCGATGCCTTTGGCGACATCGGACGCAATGATGCTTATCGTCAACGCTATGGAATTATCACCAATTTGTTTGAAGGCGCACGTAGCACCGATGATACCGAATTTGCTGTTCTCACTGCACAGACCTTACTGGATTGTGACGGCGATTTGACCAGTGAACATCTCGTTGAGGCATGGCACAAGTATATTATCAGCGAAGGTGGCGTTGCCGAACGGGGTGGTAAACCACTCTACGGGGCAGTTGCAAATCTTGAACGGGGAATGTTACCGCCACTCTCAGGCATGGATAATGTGCAGAATAATGATGATGGCGCAGCAATGCGAATCGCACCGATTGGTGTCATGTGTGCAGGTAATCCTCAAAAAGCAGTCGAACTCGCTCTAATTGAATCCGAAATTAGCCATGCCAAAGATGGTATTTGGGCTGCACAAGCTGTCGCGGCAAGTGTTGCCGTTGCGATGGTCAATGACTCGGTTGAGGACATCATTCAAGCTGGTCTGGATGTCATCCCTGATGATAGCTGGTTGGGTCGTTCGATGGCACGGGCTTTCGATATATGTGATAAGGCAGGTAGCATCGAGCGTGCATGGGAAGAATTGCATACCCAACTTTGGACACCTGTTCACTCTATTGCCGCCGAAGCTATTCCTCAAGCCTATAGTATTTTTAAATTAACCAATGGTGATTTCCGTAATGGAATGTTCTGGGCAGGTAATTTCGGGCGGGATGCCGACACCATTAGTGCCGTTGTTGGTGCGCTTTCAGGCGCGATACACGGGCAATCCGTTATTCCTAATGATTGGGTCGATAAAGTACGACAACCCGCAGGTGTCTGTCTGCATTTTGCCTCACGGCTGGATATTGTGGAATTAGCTAAAGCTCTCATCGCCTTGAATAAACATTCAATTGAAACAGCGAAACCCTAACAGGATAATCGACAGCACATTTTGATGTCACAAAGTGCTGTCTTAAAAATTATTAAAAGAAAGATTTTTCAACATGATGCAACTGCCAATCATAAGAACGTGGCGTGAGCTATCAGTTAGTCGTCGTCAAGAAGCAATAACAGGGTATTTGTTCATCTTACCCTGGATATTGGGCTTCCTTGTTTTTTTTGCAGGTCCAATTATCGCATCATTTGTTTTGAGCTTCACTCGTTGGAATATTGTGGGCGACCCGATATGGGTGGGGTGGGATAATTACCAGACAATATTCACGGCTGACCCACGATTTGAAAAAGCCGTTTGGGTCACACTGAAATATTCTATCTTTTACCTACCTTTAGAGGTTATCTGCGGTATCGGACTTGCTGTTCTGATGAACCAGAAACTCAAAGGCATTGGTATTTTTCGGACTTTGTTCTATATGCCGTCTGTTGTACCGCAAGTTGCGGCGGCGTTAGTATGGGTATGGATGTTGAACCAACGCTACGGAGTCATTAACACCTTGCTTGGCGGCATTGGTGTCGAGGGTCCGAATTGGCTGGGTAATCCGCAATATGTATTGCCGAGTCTCATACTGATTGCCTTGTGGGGCGTGGGTGGTAGCGCAATTATTTATCTCGCTGGTTTACAAAACATTCCAGACGTTTTATATGAAGCTGCAAGAGTGGATGGGGCGAATGCTGTTCAACGTTTTATCCGCATCACTTTACCGATGCTTACCCCGACGATTTTCTTCCAATTCATCTTGGGTTTGATTGGCGTTTTCCAGACTTTCACTCCTGCATTTATCGCTGCGGGTGAAACAGGGGGACCTTTACAATCGGGATTATTCTACATGCTTTATATCTATAATCGGGGCTTCGTTTCCTTACGGATGGGCTATGCCTCGGCACTTGCATGGATTATGACCCTCTTCATATTGGTACTCACGGTGATTGTACTCAGAAGTTCAAGCTATTGGGTGTATTACGAAACCGATAGAGATAGCAATAGGTAACCTATGACTCAACAAATTGGATTAACTCATCAAAAGAATAAATCATCGAATGTTCGCAAGCCTATCTTGAACCGTGATAATGTGGCTACAATTCTGGGCTATATCTTGCTCATTGTGGTTGCTGCGGCATTCGTTTTACCTTTATATTGGATGTTATCAACTGCGCTCAAAAGTGCTGACCAGATGTTTGAAATTCCACCGACATGGATTCCAAATCCAGTACAGACGGAGAATTTTCCGCAGGTCTTTAGAGAAGTTCCCTTTGCGCGGTTTTTGCTTAATACGATTTTCTTGGTTGTGATGAATGTGATTGGCGAAGTCATTTCGGTGTCTTTGATTGCCTATGGTTTTGCACGTCTGCGCTTTCCGGGGCGGAGTATTCTGTTCTTAATCATGTTGTCAACCTTGATGATTCCTTATCATGTGACACTCATTCCAAGATTTATCCTGTTTGCAAAACTTGGCTGGATAAATACCTATTTACCTTTAATCATTCCCGCCTTCACAGGCAGTCCATTTTTAATATTCCTCGTGCGGCAGTATATGATGAGCATCCCCTTTGATTTGGATGAAGCCGCTTATATCGACGGTGCAAGCCGATTCGATGTCTTCTGGCGGATTATCTTGCCGCTTTCTCGTCCAGCACTGGTATTGGTGGTTGTTTTCACTTTTGTAGGGACATGGAATGATTTCTTACAACCACTTATCTACCTGAATGACCCAGAGTTGTTCACTGTGTCGCTTGGACTGAGTTTTTTCCAAGGTGCGCGTGAGACCAATTGGAACTTGCTGATGGCAGGCTCACTTTTGGCGACAATTCCGCCCCTTATTCTATTTTTCATCGCTCAACGTCAGTTGATAGGAGGTATCTCTATAGAAGGATTAAAAGGTTAAGTTTTCATTTTGTTTAATTACACATTTTTAAGTGAGTAGGAGTTTGAGATGCAAAAAAGAATGTTACTATCAATTTTAATTGCTGTACTATTTTTGCCTGTTCTAGCCATCAATGCCCAAGATGAAGTTGTGACGGTGACATGGTGGGCTACTGAACGTGGACGTGATACTGCCGAAACGCGCGACATGCACTTTACCTTAGCGCGTACATTTGAAGAAAGTCATCCGAATATTCGGGTTGCGCTATCAATGTATCCAAGCAGTGGCTTCGCAACACGCGTTGTAACAGCTATTGCTGCTAATGAAGGTCCTGATGTTTTCTATCATTACTTTTCACCAGATGTGGCAAATCAAGGTTTCTTAGAAGATTTAACCCCTTATCTTGAGGAATCAGGTGTGGCAACGAATTGGTTCCCAAGTGGTGTGAATCGTGGTGTCTATGAAGGTCAGACATACGCCGTACCACGCGATGCTGTTTCAGGTTTTATCGCCTATAACATGGATTTGTTTGATGCCGCAGGTATTCCTTATCCTGAGGATGACTGGACAATTGCAGAATACCGTGAACTTGCCAACCAACTGACCAACCGCGATGAAGATGTTTATGGTGTTGGTGCGATTGTTGGTGGTGAAGGTTGTATGTTATGGTCACCATTCTCCTTCAATCTTGGTGCTGAGTTGACAAGCCCTGATGGTCGTGATGTTGTCGGTTATATGGATTCTCCTGAAACAGCCGAAGCCATGACATGGTGTTTAGAGATGGTCACAGAAGACCAAGTGACTGCACCTGCCGAACTTCAAGACCAATTTGGTGAACTCGTATTCTTATCAGGTAATGTTGCGATGCAATCTATCTCTGACTGGGAATTAGCGGCGATCAATGAACAAGCTGATTTCAATTGGGGTGTTGTTGCGCCACCACGTTTCAATGAAGAAACAGACGTTATCCCTTGGACAGATTCCTATATGTACTACATGTGGAATGGTAGTGACAATAAAGAAGCAGCATGGGAACTCATCGAATGGTTGAGTGGTCCTGAAGCACAGCTGATTGCTGCCGAAGCAGGCGTTTGGACACCGAATAGCCCAGCAGTCTGGGAAGAACTTGGATGGGATACTGACCCTGTACGTAGCGTATCTTACAATCAATTGCTCAACTCAGAACTCGTACCAAATTACCTCCGTAGCCAATACTTCTGGGATTGTGTCGCTGGTCCGTTGAGCGATGTACGTGTTCTATGGATTGAAAGTGGACAACGTGATGTTGCTGGATTGTTAGCAGATGGTGCTGTTACAGCGCAAGCCTGCCTCGATGACAATTACGGTAATTAATTAATAAGTTTCCTTAGGGGTACACCGACGGTGTGCCCCAATGAATAAATCAAAGGTTACAAGCTATAGAAACTCTAAAGGAATTAGAAAAGACTGGATGATTTTAGTTTTCGGACGCGATACATCACGTCTCTACATTATTGCCTAAAAAATGAGGATTATTGTAGGGACGGCATGGATGCTGTCCGCGACAAAAGATCCAAATTATTCTAAAAACTTTCGAGACTCTACAAAATATACTTAGGATGTAACCTTTGTTACATCACAAGCTCTCTTAACAAACATCAAAGGATAATACATGATTCCGCAGGATTATGATAAGCGCGTGTACGCTGGCTGGCTCGGCAAGTGTATTGGTGTCCGCTTTGGTGCGCCACTAGAAAACTGGACATACGAAGAAATTCGAGACAATTTGGGCGAATTAACAACTTATCTCAGAGAAGATATTGGTAAAATCTTCAAGCCAGATGATGATACAGCCTTGCCGATGGTCTTAATTCGTGCGCTGGAAGATTATGGCGCAACAATCGACATCAGTGCTGAGGCGATGGGCGAAACATGGCTCAATTATCTGGGGGATGAGCAAGGCACGTTGTGGTGGGGTGGTTATGGCATTTCCACCGAACATACGGCTTATCGTAATATGCGAGCGGGCATTCCTGCACCCATGTCGGGTTCGATTGCAATGAATGGCGCAACACTCGCAGAGCAAATTGGCGGACAAATTTTCAGCGACATTTGGGGATTGGTTGCACCGAATAACCCTCAACTTGCGGCAGACCTTGCCGAAAAAGCTACATCTGTTTCACATGATGGCAACGGCATCTACGGTGGACGCTTCATCGGGGCGATGGTCAGCGCGGCATTTTCTGAGAGTAATCCCATCAAATTGTTAGATATCGGCTTAGAGCAAATCCCTGACGATAGCGATTATACGCGTGTGATTAAGTCGATGATAGATTTTTACAATCAGAATCCTGATGATTGGCACGCAGGATACGCCCATCTGAAATCGAATTTTGGTTACGATAAATACGGTGGCGTTGTACATATTATCCCTAACGCTGGTGTGATTGCCTTAGCGATGCTCTATGGTGAAGGCGACTATAGCCGCAGTATCCAAATTGCGAATATGGCTGGCTGGGATACCGATTGCAATGTCGGTAATGTCGGCGCAATTATGGGTGTGGCTGTAGGTGTTGATGGTATTGACTCGTCTTGGCGTGAACCCATGAATGATTTGTTGATTACGGCAAGCATCATCGGCACACGCAATATCCTCACGATTCCTCAATGTGCGGATTTATTTGTGCGTTTAGGACATGCGTTGCAAGGCGAAAAAATAGACCATCTTCCGCGTTATCACTTCAATTATTCAGGCTCTACCAGTAATTTCCTTGCAAGTGGTGACAAGGGCAGACCGATTCACCAAGCACAGCGCATTATAGAGGGTGTTCCGACTTTGCAGACCAGTATTCGCAAGCTGAACAAAAAGGGCGAAATCCAAATTGGGACACGCACCTATTATCATCCTTCGGAATTAAGTGGTAATTATTATGGTGCAACCTTCACGCCTCTTGTTTCTGGTGGGCAGACTCTCACGGCTGAGGTTTATATCCCTGAAGATGCACCCGAAACGATACAAGCCTCGCTCTATGCTTATGATGAACATGCCGATAAACGGCATCAAGCACAAGGAACTGAACTCATTCCTGGGCAATGGCATACCCTGACTTTTACATTGCCTGAATTAACCGACGCTTGCATCAAGGAAGTCGGTGTTTTGTTACGGAATACAGGCGCATTATGGGAAGTGGGTGCATTCTACTTGAAATCACTTGATTGGGATGAAGCCCCTCATTGGAAAACGACCTTTGCCAATGAACGTGCTGAATCAGGTGGTATCACCCAATGGACACGTCTACGAGGCTATTGGCGTATTGAAGAGGGGGCATATCACGGGAGTGGTGTTGGCTTGTGTGAAAGTTATACAGGCGCAGCTACATGGCAAGATTACCAAATGACTACCGAATTTATACCTCTCGTTGGTGAGCATCATGGGGCATTAGTACGCGTTGGTGGGGCAAACCGCAGTTATGCACTGTGTCTCGCGCCTGATAATCAATTCACCCTTTATCGCAATGATTGTGGCTATACAGCTATCGCTAGTACAGATTTTGAATGGGATAGGGATAAACCTTATCAACTTCAAATCATAGCAAAGGGCAATACCCTCCATGCCACCATTGATGATGGTACGAAACAAGCTGAACTTATTTTTGAAGATGAGAGTCCTTATCTAAGCGGACAAATCGGCTTATGTACATGGCATGGTAGCCACACGCAATTTAATTCTGTGAGCGTTGCAGCGATTTCAGAAAACGGTAATCATGGCTAAATTACACGAATATCAAAGTAAAGCCCTGCTATCACAAGCTGGTATTAAGTTGCCAAAATCATTCTTGGTCACAGCTTCTGAGCCAGTACGCGAGATTGTGGAAGAACTCGGCGCAGTTGTCATCAAGGCACAAGCATGGACTACCAGCCGTGCAAAACAGGGTTTGGTTCAATTCGCTAATACACCTGAAGAAGGTGAATCGATTGCTCGTGAATTGCTCGGGCGTAAAGTCGGTAACTTTGTCGTTGAAGAATTATTGATTGAAGAACAAATCGGCATTCAGCAAGAGATGTATCTTGGCATGATTCTCGATGATAGAGTTCGTGCTCCTGTGATGATATTAAGCTCGGTCGGGGGTAGCGGAATCGAAGAAATTGCTTATGAACATCCAGACCGTATCGCACGGCATGTTGTGGATATTCAAACAGGCTTACAAGATTTCCAAGCGCGTAATTTAGCTCTGCAAGCAGGGATTGACCGAAAATGGCTGAATAAAATCGCCAGTATTATCGTTAAATTTTATGAGCTAGCACGGTACTATGATGCACGGTCTGCTGAAATTAACCCACTGGTGATAACGACTTCGGGTGACTTAATGGCGTTGGATGCCCGCCTGACGGTTGATGATTATGCTGTCTTTCGTCACGCTGATTTAGGTATTGAGATGGCACGCGAGTTTGACCGTCCGCCGACAGAACTTGAGAAAATCGCGTGGGATGTCGAAAAAGGCGATTATCGAGGCACATTCTATTTCATCCAGATGGAGCAAGATTTTAAAAAAGGCGAGGGTGTTATAGGCTTTCATGGTGCAGGTGGCGGTGGCAGTATGATGAATATGGATGCGCTCATCAATGCTGATTTTAAGATTGCGAATTTTGTCGATACTAGCGGCAATCCTCCAGCAAGCAAAGTGTACCGTGCGGCACGCATCATCCTCAGCCAAGAGGGAATCGATGGGTACTACGCAGGGGGTAGCGGGGTTGCTAGTCAGGAACAGATTTACTCGGCGCGTGGTTTGGTCAAAGCCTTTATGGATACCCAGTTGAATGTTCCTGCGGTGATTCGTATTGGCGGTAATGGCGAAGACCAAGCGATTGACATTCTTGAACAAGCTAATGGCGAATTTCCTGCACCTGTTAAAGCCTATGGACGCGATGCCTCGCCTGAATTTTGTACGGATGTTTTGCAAGACTTAATTCAGAATTATGTTCCTGTCCAAGATGTTTCTGTTAAAGAGGCATATGAGGCACGAGAACCTTACCGCTTTGAAACTGTCACAGGGGGCACAGTCACCCTTGACCATGCGATTTGCCGCGATTGTGAGAGCAAAATTTGCATAACTGCTTGTGCGCCTCAAATTCTTTCGCTCGAAAATGATGTGCCTGTCCTCAATATTAGCCAAGATGCAGCGAAAAAAGGTGGTTGTACCGAGTGCTTAGGTTGTGAAGTCACCTGTTATTTTCATGGCAGAGGTGGCGGAAAAGTCCACTTACCGATTGAAGGGTTAGATTAACGATGGCGATTATAGCAAAGCCTAATGAGCGTGTGATTGTGCAAGGCATAACAGGGCGTGAAGGCTTACTCCGCACCCGATTGATGCTCGATTATGGTACACAAGTTGTCGCAGGAGTAACACCGGGTAAAGGAGGGCAAAAAGCAGAAGGTTTGCCTGTCTTTGATACGGTTCAAGAAACAGTGAACACCCTCGGACAAATTGATACCAGTGTGTTGTTTATTCCTGCGCCACTTGTGCGTAACGCTGCCCTTGAAGCGATTGATGCAGGGGTCAAAAACTTGGTAATCGTCCCTGACCGTGTGCCTGTTTATGATGTGCTAGAAATAGATATTGCGGCACGTCAAAATGGCGCAACTTTCATCGGACCCAATACATTAGGTGTACTTAGCCCTGAAAAAGCAGTTTTGGGTATGATGGGCGGACGTGCTGAGGCAATTCGTGAATGGGCATTCGCTGGCTCAGTAGGGATTAGTAGTCGGAGTGGTGGTATCAGCACCAGTATGGCTTATTACCTCGCTCAAGCTGGTATCGGGACATCGACTGTTGTGCATGTCGGTGGCGATAGCATTGTCGGCACGCCCCACGCGCAAGTAATGAAGCAATTTGAACGGGACCCGCAGACAAAAGTTGTCGTGATGTTTGGCGAAATCGGTACATCGCAGGAAGAAGAAGTCGCTGATTTAATCGAGCAGGGTCTATTTACAAAACCCTTAGTTGCTTATATCGGTGGTAAAGCTGCCAAAGAAGGTACGCGCTTTAGCCATGCAGGGGCAATTATCGAAGGTGGACGAGGCACACATGCAGGAAAAGTTGCTCGTCTACGCGAGGTTGGTGCGACAATCGCCGAGGCATTCTCCGATATTCCAATACTCACAGGGGAAATCCTCGCAGGGTTATCTGCAAAAGCCGAAGAAAAACCAATCGAAGTCGATAAGAATATGTGGTACACGGCAGTTACAGATATTCAACCCAATGCCATTCGGCTACGAGGACATAAAATTGATAACCTCATGGGCGAAATCACTTTTAGTCAGGGGATTTTCCTTGCCTTAACAGGGCGACTTCCTGAAACACATATTAAGCCGCTACTTGATGCTATTTTTGTCTCTTCAATTGACCATGGCACAACGCCTCCATCGACGCTTGCAGCTCGTACAGCGACAAGTACAGGTGCGCCACTAAATGCCGCGCTTGCTACAGGCTTATTGAGCATCAACGAATTTCACGGGGGTGCAATCGAAAATTGTATGCAAATCATTGCTGACATTCAGCAAAGAGTTACAACAGAGAAAACGCTAGCAGATATAGCGCAGGATCTGGTAAGGGATTACCGTGAGCGCAAGCAAAAATTGTCGGGCTTAGGGCATCGATTGCATACAGCCGACCCTCGCACAAAACGATTACTCGACCTTGCTAAAGATTGTGGTGTTGCTGGAAATGGTGTTGCAAGTATTCTCGCTTTAAAACAAGCCTTCACTGATGTGACAGGTAAAACACTGCCGATAAACGTTGATGGGGCATTGGGTGCAATCCTCTATGACTTAGACATTCCAGCGCATTTAGGCAATGCTTTTTTCATGATTGCGCGTACACCTGGATTAATCGCACAAATTACAGAAGAGCGCGAACGCGAAAAACCGATGCGTGTCATTTATCCACGTTCATCTGTTTATGATGGGGCAAATGCTGACTAGTAAAAAAACAGGCTCAGATTTATTAAATTGCGGATGCGATAGTGAGATTTTGGGAATTGGGACGGTGCAAGATTTATGTGTAAGGGCATACCGACGGTGTGCCCCTACTTATACTCTGTGTTTAATTGAATAATTGCTTGCTCGCATTCTTATATTACTGCTACTAAATTTATTATCAGGAGAACGGAAATGCTTAAACTAGACTACATGATTATTTTTGTATTTTTTATTTTGATAGGCATAAATACGATGGCACAAGACATAAGCGAAAGCCAAGTGCTGGACGCGGATTTTGACTCAGAAACATTAGGACGAACCTACCAATATAAGGTTTATTTACCCGCAGGATATGATAGTAGTGAGCAGAATTACCCTGTGGTGTATTTACTTCATGGGCGTGGTGATACAATGTCCGCGTGGCTGAATGTGCGTTCGACTTTGGATGAGTTGATTAGCAATGAGGACATTCCGCCGATGATTGCTATTTTGCCTGATATGCCCTCTAGTGACCGCGGTAATTATTACATAGATAGCGCTTATACAGGCATGTTATATCGTGCAGAAGCGGTAGAAACTGCTTTCTTCAATGACCTCATTCCGCATGTTGATAGCACCTATCGCACTTTAGCAACTCGTGAATCTCGTGTGGTGGGTGGTTATTCAATGGGTGGTTATGGTGCGATTCGTTATTCTTTAGCTCATCCTGATATGTTCATGGGTGCCATCGTGCTAAGTCCTGCGGTTTATACCCCTCTACCACCATCGGATTCTAGTACACGCGAATTTGGTGCTTTCAGTGATGATAGCAGTCTTTTCAATGAGGACATTTACACGAACTTGAATTATCCAGCATTGCTTACAAGCTTCAGTGGTGAATATCGCCTGAATATGTTTATTGCGGTGGGCGACGATGAATGGAAGCATCCTAACCCCGAAGATATTGAGCATGATTTAGATTTTGAATCGCATCGTTTCTTCAACCGAGTAGCGCGTGTACCGAGCATTAGTGCAGAATTTCGCGTCTATGATGGTGGGCATGATTGGGATGTTTGGCAACCTGGGTTTGTTGAAGGCATTCGCTACTTGAGTAATTATCTCAATACAGATGATGACTCTGGCAATGAAACAGCATCAACTGTAGATGGTTGGCTTACGGGAACGACTGGTGACGACTTCGCTGGCGGTATCGATACCGATGATTCTGGCAATATTTATCAAGCCTTAGCTGTTGCTGGTGCATTCATGGAACAAAATCATATTGGCAATCAAGATATTGTGCTTGTGAAATACAATCCAGACCGCTCCTTACAATGGGCACGTCAATTAGGTACGGTCGGCAATGATAGACCTTATGCTGTAGCAGTCACATCCCAACAAGAGGTTGTCGTTGTTGGTTATACACAAGGCGACTTTGATGGACAGCATCCTGATAATGAAAGCGATGATATTTTCGTGATAAAGCTAGATGCTGAGGGTGAAATTATCTGGCAAACACAATTTGGCACAGCCGAAGCAGACCGTGCTTATGCGCTAACGCTCACAGACGATGATGCGATTGTCATTTCTGGATATACCAGAGGCGATTTAGCAGGCACAAATGCTGGCGACAAAGACATTATTACCGCCATGATCAGTGCTGAGGGTGAGGTCTTATGGATGACACAGACAGGTGGTGACGGTGAAGATAAAGGGCAAGCAATAGCAGTCGCCGAAGATGGCACAATTTATAGTGCTGGCATGACCACCAGTACCTTGGGTGAGACTGTAGGCGGTGGGATTGATGCTGTAATTATCGAATTGACATCTGCTGGTGAGGTTGTAGAGATACATCAATTTGGCACATCTGAATGGGATGAAATTACAGGGGCAATTGTTGATACGAACGCTAATCTCGTCGTGACGGGGTTTACTGGTGAGAATCTCGCGGGAAACTTTGCTGGCGATAAAGATATATTTATGGCGGTCTTTGATACCAATTTTGAAATCATTTCTATGGAACAAATTGGTACGAATCTCAATGATAAAGGCGCTGCGATTACACTTAATGACACAGGTGATATTCTCGTAGCAGGCTACACAGATGGTGAAATTGTTGATAGTTCAGGTAATTTTGACCTTGTTGTATTGCAATACGATACAAGCTATAACCGTGTTGACACATGGCAATTGGGGACGCCTGAGCGCGATGGTACGGATGAATGGGCAGAGAAGAATCTGTTTATTACCATTCATGAGAATGGCATTCTCTTATCAGGTTTGACATTAGGGAATGTTGCCGAAAGCACCATAAGTGGCGGTAGTGATGTATTTATCATTGAAGTTACGCTGAAATGAGGCTCAGGTAATTTCGATTAAATGTAAGTATTTGGCGGATATAATTCTTGTTGAAGGGAGTATTATGATTTTGTGTGATTTTAAAGAAATGATTAAATATTAAAGTTAAAACAGCGAAAAGTATCGGTAATGAAGTCAACAAAAAAAAGCCCTATCGCAGGGCTAATTCTTCGGGATATTCCGCTACTTATATTCGCCACCTGTCCATAACTAACTTGGCATCCTTAACCGGTGCATAGTTTAGCATCGCTTGCGGGTCTGCCCAGCGATGAATCACACATCCGACACCGATGCACACTTATTCAACAAATTGGTAATGAGCGTGTGTTGGACATCATGTGGATTTAAGCTCTCAATTCCGGACATTACATCTAGTGGTTTAATAAACTTGTAAATCGCATTAGGATGAATCGGCTTGTATTGGCGCAACTTATCCTCTTTGCGGAAGCCATAGAATACGAAGGTTCTATTGGAAGCCAGAAAATTGGGGACAACAGAACGGAAAATATATCTAAGCAGGATTCAAGAAGCATTCAACAAGATTTAAATGTTTATTTGTTAGTAGCTACACCTATAGTGCTAGGATAAATTCTACACCTAATGATTACGTAGCGGCTTTTGAAGCCATTGATGTGCCACTATTAGTGATTGTTGGTAGTAATGATGAAACGATGCAGGCAAATGCGTTCCCCAATATGATGGCTGACGTAGCACCTAATGGGGAACTCCACATCATCACAGGTGAAAATCATGGCAGTGTTCGCTACAGCACCGAATTCATTGAGGTAGTACAAATTGGTTACTATTAGCTGAAAGCAATTAGTATAGAAAACCAAAATACACATGAATTTCAAGGATAGAGAAGCGTAACCAATGAAGGGTATTAATCTAGGCATTGCTAACACTTATTGACAAAGAAAGCCATAAATCCAACACACATAATATCTTACTCGGTGGCAATCAGCTGATAAGCGTATAAACTTTCGGGATGGGGTGGCTAATGCCTCATCGGATAGCACTTACCTCATCACTAGTATCACCAAGATATTCACGGCGGCGGTTGTTATACAACTAGTCGATGAAGGTCAACTTGATTTGGATGCGCCCATTCAACAATACCTTTCGCATTTGGAATTGGATGGTATCCATGTCTATGATGGTGTTGATTACAGTGAACCACTGAAAGAGTATACTTCTTTTAGAAGAAGCATACTCATGGATACTGAAAGCGAATACATCTTTGTCCACATGCAATTGACTCGCTGTGAATTACCCTTATCCGATATTCACGAAAATTTACACTGTTATTGGCTCAGAAAGAGCATAAATTAACGCTGAACCTTCTACAACACAAATACCAGATCGAAGTAACATCATAGCTGTAGGTGAATGAGGGGCTGTAAAAACTTGTAACTCCTCCAATGTGTGCAAATCCAAAATCTTGCCCAATTCGGTTCCTTTTTCTACAATTTTACCAACGATTTCTTCTCGAAGCGTTGGCACAAAGATACCACCGACTTTTGCTCGTAAGACCATTGTTTTGCCAACTTCTATAGATACGTCAGCTGGTTTAGGAGGTGTATCCAGACTCAATACATCCATGTTATATAAAGCACGCTCCATACCTTCAACAATTTTGTCACACCAGAACATTTCATCACCTGAGCGTCCGCCAACTTCAACATTCACAACCTTGATGCCGAGTGAATGAGCATAGGTAGTTAAGCCACCCGCTTTGTTTGGGGCGTTGACAATAAATGGTGCGCCAAGGTCAGACGCTAGTTTCTCAGACCCTTCAAAACGTTTAACAAAGGCATTGATACACCAACTGCCGCCGCCATGTAAATCAATAATCACATCACTATCTTCGAGGAGGGGAGTGAGATGTGCGGCAAGACGTTCGGTATGGCTGCCTTCAGGGTTCCCAGGAAAGCAACTATCAAGGTCAAACGAATTAGGCGAATCAATAGTTGAGTTACGCGTATTTGCCTCCGCCGCTAGTGCATTAGCTGTCGGGATAATGCGGATACGCCCTTTAAGACGCTCTATCGGATGGCGGAGCAGAGCTTTCATAGTCAGTGCTGACCAAGGTCCTTCATCACCATGTGTTCCTGCAATGAGTGTAACCCGTGTTCCTTCTGTGCCGACTTCACCATAAGCTAGTGGAATATGACGAGAAGCAGTGTTTCCCGTCACTTGAATTTCATGCCAAGTTAGTGAGTCATAAATAGTTGTCATTTGTATCTAATCTCCTGATTTTATGAGAGACAAGGTTTTATCTTCAAAGTTATTGTTTGTTGCTATAGATGTTTATGCTAATGGTAAATCAACCCAGCGTCTCTCACGGAAAGATAGTTCTACAGCGTTAATTATCTCCTGAACACGCGCACTCTGAGCAAAATTGCCCTGATTCTCATCACCACCATTGATAATTTCTTCGTTGAAATTATGAATTAAATTTGCATAGAACATGGAAGGCCAAGGTTCGCCTTCTTCGTATCCTGGGGGATAAAATTTGTCAGGGATTTCGGTAGGTTCATAGGATACTTCATGAGCATTAGGACTCGTTGACTTGAGTAAGAGTTGTTGTCCATCAAGCTCGGCACCAAGGCGGCAAAGTAAAGCACCTTCTGAACCATATGCCCGTGCTTCTAGTCCTGGGTAACTATTTACAGTGACATAGCTCGATTGAATGGTGCAAAATCCACCGTTTTCGTATTCGCCAATATACACATCGCCATCATCAATATTAGTGCGTATTTGCTCACCATTTGGCATAGTACGGTAGGGAACAAAGTTATACAGTAATCCGACGAGACTCTTAACATAACTATCCATAAACCACATGCTGAGATCAATTATTGGTGCACCATAGCCCTCTATGGATGACACCGTAATTTCTTCTTTGACTGTTTTTGGAATTAAATCTACCTTTGTCACAGGTTCAGTCGGGCTGATGAATTGAGAGTTTTGCTCGTAACCGTTGAAGATATAAGGCGTTCCGATGAAACCTTCGGCGATCAGTTCACGCATATATTGCATCGCAGGCGCATAACGAAAAGTTAAGCCAACTTTAGTTTTCAAACCTTTCGATTCTGCTAGTTCGTGAGCTTTCCATGTATTGAGGTAATCATGGGCGACAGGTTTCTCACATAGACAATGTTTACCTGCTTCAATAGCTGCAAAAGCGAGGGCTTCATGATTATTCTTATCGCCAATTCCACCACGGGTACAGACATCAACCACATCAATATCTGCGTGTTCAAGCATTTCACGATAATCCGTAAATACATGTGGAATGTTAAACTCTTTTGCGCGTTGCTTCGCGAGTTCTTCATTCTCATCACAAATTGCAACTAGCTCCGATAACGGCGACCGTGTAAAGCCGGGAAGGTGAGCACTTGTTGCCCAACGTCCTGCTCCAATAACGCCGACACGTAATTTTTCAGCCATAATGATAGTCTCCCTGTAGAATCAATCAGATGTTAGATATTAGTTTGATGTTTTGAGTGGTTCGCCTACAACATAAGTCATCGCACCACCTTCTATCCGAGTAATGTTCGGTCTCAATAGCATGAGGGCAGTCGCCTCATATGGTGCGGTAAATGTCTCGACAATCTCATGTGTAACGGGGTCAAGTAAATAACCAAGAATCGTGCCTTGCTTAACAATCGTACCTAGAGCCTCTGTCCGAACTACTGGATGAAACACACCGCCCTGTGAAGGACGTAACACAGTTGATGTTGTAATCGGAATAGACACGGATTGTGGATTGTCAGCTAATGGGCTTAATACGCCTCCAATTCCTAATGCACGTCGCAAGCCCGATGCAATACGATCTGCCCAATCTTCCTCTTTCTCACTGCGTCCTCCCATTTCTATAGCAGCAGCAATAGCTCCTTTTGAACGGGCATATCCAGTGAGCGTGACATCGCGTTCAGGACCATTGATGATGAAAGGGGCATCAAAAGCTAGCGATAGTGCTTCGCCATCGGGAAAACTAAAAGCAAATGAGTTGATACACCAGCTTCCACCACCATGAAGATCAATAACAACATCCACATCATGCAGAACATGCTCCGCTAGGGTAGCGGCTAATCGCTCTGTATGTGATCCCTCTGGATTGCCCGGAAATGAGCGATTCAAGTCTAGGGTATCGAGAGGGGCATTGCGTGCATCGGCTTGCATTGCTAAGGGGTTTGCAACAGGGACAATGCGTAGTGTTCCAACAACATCTTCAAGCTCAATTTGAGATAGGAGCTTATGAATAGCAAGCGCGCCCCAAGGACCTTCATCCCCATGAATACCTGCTGTGACTAAACCGACTGGTTTCCCACTACCTATTTCCCCAACTACTAGATCAAGCGAACCAAAGGCTGCATCAGCACCAAGTGAATGACGCTCCCATTTGATTGCTTCCTGCAAAATGCTCATAATTGTTTTGTCCTAAACAATAGTTATCCAATTTTTTGACAAGTCGTATAGTATCGAATATAATCCTAGTCAGTTAGCACATTGTCGACAATCGACAAGCGCTATTATAGATAGCCGAGTTTACTTTGTCAAACAGGTGTAGGAGGGGCAACTTTACGATATAAGGTTGGATGCTTAACATAACACTAATTCAGTGATTTTCTTAGAAAGGACAAACTATATGCAATCAGTACGATTAAGAACTTTGTACCTCATACTCATTCTTGCTTTAGGGATATTTACAGTTTCCGCACAAGATGGGGGAGAACTCTCTATCGGCTTAGACAACAATGTCGATACCCTTGATGCCAATGTGACCACTTTTTCAAGTGTTGGCGGCATTATGACTCATGTTTATGATCCGCTTGTTTGGCAATCACCATTAGGGACGTTTCATCCCGGTTTAGCAACCGAGTGGAGTGTTAACGAGGACGCTACCGAATACACATTTAGTCTACGTGATGATGTAACCTTCCATGATGGCACCGCCTTTAATGCTGAAGATGTTAAGTATACATTTGACCGCATCGTAAACCCTGATACGGGCGCACAAACTGCATTTAGTCTGATTGGTCCCTATGAAGAAACAGTAATTGTTGATGACTATACCGTCACCATTCGTTTCTCTAGCCCATTCGCACCTTTCCTAGATTCCGCATCGACACCTTATCTCGGTATGACTTCAGCAGAAGGCGTTGAATCACTCGGTGATGACTATGGTTTAGCGGGTGTTGTAAGTACAGGACCCTATATGGTTGAATCATATATACCTGATAGCGAAGTTGTTTTAGTCCGTAACCCAGATTACGCATGGGGTTCCGAAGCAGTTTTCGGACAAACAGGTCCTGGTAACTTTGAACGTATAACCTTCAAAATTATCCTTGAACCATCCACACGTTTAGCTGCACTCGAAAGTAACGAAGTAGACTTCATTACTGAAGTTCCAGAATTAGATGTTGAACGTTTACAAAACGACGAAGCAATCAGCATCATTCAAATCGAACAACCGGGTCATGGTTGGTCAATGATGTTCAATTTTGAAAACGCTCCAACCGATGAATTGGCTGTGCGTCAAGCGATTGCACAGGCTATCAACAAGCAAGCTGTCATTGATATTGTATTCAATGGTTTTGGTACACCTGGTTGTAGCCCTCTCACTAAAGTGATGTTTGCTTATACATCTACTTCATGTGATGACTTGCCTTTTGACCAAGATGCTGCACGCACTACCTTAGAAGAAGCTGGGTGGGTCGATAGTAATGGTGATGGTGTTCGTGAACGTGACGGTGTTGATCTCGTTATTGAGCACTGGGGACGTGATGTGCCGTTAAATCGCGCTATGGCTGTTATTTTTCAAGCTGACCTTGCAGCAGTAGGTATCCAAATGAATCTCAATCTTGCTGATGCCGCTGGATACTTCGATGCTGTACGTGCAGGTGAACACAATACACAACAATGGTGGGATACATTCACTGATCCTGATGGCGTAATGCGTACACTCTATCATTCTTCAAATGCAGATGGTGGCACTAACCGTAACCGCTACCGTGATGATGAGATGGATGCTCTGATTGATGCTGCTGCCGCTGCACCAGATAGTGAAACACGAGCAGAGTTATATGCACAGATTCAGCAAAAAATAGCTGATGAAGTCATTATGATGTTCATTAATGACCCATTCCTCCTCTACGGAAGTACCGCTAGTCTCGATAATGTAGTTTATCTGAGTGGTGGTAATCTCGCGAATTTCTATGCTGCAAGCATGATGAGCGAATAAGACAATCTGCTGTTATACAGGCGGATGGTAGTACGTGACCAGTTTAAGTTAGTAATATTTTTGCAGACGACGTAGGTCTCATCCTTACAATATAGCCTTATTTATGTGGGTTATGTACGGTTGCAGACTTTTCTCGAAGCCTGAAATTACATCAATAACTTTTACGATCATGTAGTAATTACTACAACTACCATCCGCACTATCTAGGATTTTGCCGTGTCTCGATACTTGATACAACGTTTATTACAAGCTATACCGACAATCCTTCTCGTGACTGTTTTGGTGTTTCTGATGTTGCACTTAATTCCGGGAGATCCAGCAGAGATTTTCATTGGAGAAGCACGCAGTACACCTGAGTTAGTTGAACGTGTCCGTGAAGATATGGGACTCAATCGTCCACTTTACGTTCAATATTTTGATTACATGTGGCACGTATTACAAGGTGATTTTGGGCAATCCTTGAATAATGGTCGTGATGTACTCGATGAAATATTTTTGCGTTTGCCATATACCTTAGAACTAACTTTGAGTGCTATGCTAATCGCAACAACGCTAGGAGTCAGTTTAGGTCTTCTTGCCGCCTTATTTCACAATACTCTCGTAGATACGCTTTCAATGATGATTGCTCTAGTAGGCATCTCTATGCCTGTGTATTGGTTAGCACTGATATTGATTGTCATATTTTCAGTTAATCTACGCTGGTTGCCGCCGATTGGGCAGGGGGGTATTGATCGCTTAATTTTACCCGCTGTTGCATTGGGTTTATTATCGGCAGGATTTCTTGCGCGCATGGTTCGCTCAAGTATGTTAGAGGTGATTAGCCTCGAATACATACTTACGGCGCGTTCTAAAGGCTTAAGTTCAAGCGCTGTAATTCTTCGCCATGCGCTCCGCAACGCCCTTATTCCAGCAGTAACCTTACTCGGTGTGATGTTTGGTAATCTCATTGGTGGGGCAGTGCTTACCGAAACCATTTTTGCAAGATTAGGCATTGGCGCAATGTACGTCACAGCGGTATTGAATAAAGATTTTACCCTTGTGCAGGGTACCACGCTCTTTATTGCACTCTCTTATGTCTTCATTAATATCGTGATTGACATTATCTATGTATATATTGACCCTCGGATTCGCTATGACTAAACCTGCATCGCTAAAAACTGACGATCCCAACCAAAGATTTCGGTCAGTAAAACGACTTACGAGACGACTCTGGAATAGTACAAGTACAATGATTGGCGCAACGTTATTATTATTTATTATTCTGACGGCTATATTCGCGCCTAACATTACTCCTTATGACCCTATTCTTATTTCTACTGCTGATCGTCTCCAACCACCTAATGCCGAACACATCTTTGGTACAGATGATTTTGGGCGCGACGTACTAACAAGAGTGTTATATGGCGGACGCTTATCCTTAATGGTTGGTCTAACTTCAGTTGCTATCGGGTCATTGTCGGGCATCCTGTTAGGCATTGTTGCTGGATATTATGGAGGTTGGGTTGATGCTATCATCATGCGCTTTATTGATGTCATCCTCTCATTCCCCAGTATATTAGCTGCTCTCGTAATCGTTGCCATACTAGGGCGTGGCTTAACGAATGTTGTTATCGCTGTCGGAATTTCGCAAATCCCATTCATGACTCGCGTTGTTCGTGCCAGTACGCTCTCGACTAAAGAGATGGATTTCGTTCTTGCAGCCCGCGCAATTGGTAGCGACGATTTTCGCATTATGTTGAGGCACATTTTGCCCAATATTATTGCACCGATTATCGTCACAATTACAAATAGTATCGCAGGTGCGATTATTTTTGCTGCTGCGCTCAGTTTCCTTGGTCTGGGCGTACAACCACCTACCCCTGAATGGGGCGTTATGTTATCGGAAGGTAGAGCTTACTTACGTGCGGCTACATGGATTACAACCTTCCCTGGATTAGCAATTGTAGTGACAGTCATGGCGATTAACCTCCTAGGGGATGGTTTGCGTGATGTACTCGATCCTCGTCTAAAAGTGGAGTAAATTATGTTTGAAACCCTTAAGTTATTATGCGAAACACCCGGTCCGGGTTCACGTGAAGATCTTGTTCACGAACTATTGTTAGAACGCTGGCAGCCTCGTGCTGAATCTGCATGGATAAGCCCCGTAGGAAACCTTGTTGCACATGTTGGTGGCACAGGACCAAAACTCATGCTAGTAGGGCATGGAGATGAAATAGGCTTTGCTGTTAAGTACATCTCCGAGGATGGCTTCATCTATTTTACTACGGGACAACGTGAGCATAGCGGAAAACCTGATTTACGTGGGGTATATTTCAACCCCATGGGACAACCTGCGCTCATTGTAGGTCGGGATGTAGTGGTGTCGGGTATATTTGCGACGCTAACAGGACATATCCTGACACCTCAACAACGTAGCAAACTAGAACTGGATTGGAACGACCTTTTTGTAGATGTTGGATTACCAAGTCGTGAGGCAGTTGAAGCCGCTGGCATCCGTGTTGGAGATCGCATTATCTGGGATACTCCTACTCGCCAACTAGGTCAATTAATTACTGGCAAAGCCATGGATAATCGTGTTGCTCTGGCATTATTTGATGAGTTGCTTAAAGAAATTGATGTCTCCCGATTAGCGTATGACCTGTATCTTGGGGCTACCATACAGGAAGAAAGCGGTTTATACGGTGCATTTTCGATTAACCGCGAAACGGATTGTCAGTATGCAATTGCGGTTGATGTAGGTTTATCAGGCGATGTCCCCGGTGTTGATGTACGAGATGTATCGACCCGTTTAGGAGCAGGACCTATTCTTATCCATAAAGACCTATATGGCTATAACTATAAACTCACTAATCAAATAACTGATGTTGCTGAGTCCGCTGAACTACCACTACAACACGGAGCATTTGGCATTTATGGCAGTGATGCTGGCGCATTATTACGCGAAGGGGCTGTGGTTGCAGCTCTAGGTGTTCCCTGTCGCTATACGCATAGTCCTTTTGAGACTATCCATGCTGATGATCTAACCTCGACTCTCAATTTATTAAAAGAATTCCTGTACACACCGATTGAAGGAAATTAAATTTCTATGTCTGAGCGTCTCAAAGTCTTAATTGCATCATACTTAGAACCTGAACTTGTAGAAACAATTCGCAAAGAAGTACCACAGGTTGATGTGGTCTATCGTCCTGATTTATTGGGACAACCACGTTACATTGCTGACCATAATGCACCTGTGAATCGCACGCCTGAACAAGAAGCGGAATGGTGTGCTTTGCTAGGGCAAGCGGATATTCTCTTTGATTTTGACCATACACATCGCGAAGACTTACCAGAGCTTGCCCCTAATGTAAAGTGGATACAAGCGACGAGTTCTGGTATCGGACAATTTGTACATCGTATGGGCTATGCGGAGAGCATGAACTGTATTTTTACGACTGCTAGCGGTGTCCATGCAAGACCCTTAGCGGAATTTTCGATAATGGCAATGCTAATGTTTGCAAAAGATTTCACTTATCTTCAGAGTGAAAAGGAAGCACATCACTGGCAACGCTATTGTGCGTTTGAATTAGCAGGGAAAACATTAGCTATTATCGGGCTTGGTAAAATTGGGCAGGAAGTTGCGAAGTTAGCACAAGCATTTGATATGCGCGTAATTGGGACACGCCATGATATTAGCAAAGCCACAGCCCATGTTGATCAGCTCTATGCTCCCGATGACCTCAAGTCCGTTATTAAACAAGCCGATTTTCTGTTACTGGCAACACCGCATACACCTGAAACTGAAGGACTAATCGGAGCAGAAGAACTCGCGTTGCTACCGAAGGGCGCGGTACTCATTAACATTGCACGCGGTGTAGTTGTTGACCAAGAAGCTCTCATTGCCTCGCTAGAATCAGGACATTTGCGCGGAGCTGCTTTAGATGTAACCACGCCTGAGCCACTCCCAGCAGATAACCCTTTATGGGATATGCCACAGGTGATTATTAGCCCTCATTCAGCCAGTACATCAGACAAAGAGAATCATAAAATTACCGAACTTTTTTGTGAAAATCTTCAACGTTTTCTGAAGGGTGAAGATTTAGTGAACGTTTTAGATGTTAATCGCTTGTATTAAACAGTGAAAACAGAAGGATTTCCAATGAACAGAATTCCTCATTCATGGATGATATCGAACCTGAAAAAATCACATTTGATTCTCGGCGCGCTCATCAAGGATATAAACCAAGAACAAGCTCAACAACTGAGAGATGGTTCTGATGGTTGGAATATTCTTGAGATTATCTGCCATGTTCGTGATTATCAAGAAATTTTCTATGGTCGCCTAAAACGTATCCTCAACGAGGATAATCCAACATTTGAGGTTTATGATGAAGTAGCCCGTGAGGCAATGATTACCGAGCGTGATTATGCGAATCAGAACTTAAAGGCTGTATTCGCAGACTACTGCCAAACTCGCGATGATCTGGTTAGGTTTCTTTCTGAATTAGAAGAAGAACAATGGCAACGCGTAGGGATACACCCGATGTTTGGTGAAGTTGATATTACCGTTCCCATTTTTCATACAATTCTTCATGATGCCGATCATAGTGAGCAAATTGCTCGAATATGCAACTGACGTTTTCATTGAAAGTTGAAAAATATGACTGACTTAAAAAATGCGTTTGGAATAATAACAGGAGTCGCCGAGGGACTGGGTAATAAGATTGCAAGAGCTTGTGCAAAAGAAGGCATGCGATTAGCTCTTATGGATGTTCAAACAGAAAAATTAATGGTGCTAGCGAACGAGTTGCAAGCTGATGGTATTGATTGTCTACCGATAACAGTTGATTTATCAGATGCAGACCAAACACACACCGCAATTCAGCAAGCACTAAATCATTATGGCGTACCGCGTGTGCTGATTCATAATGCGGCTGTCTTAAATGAGCGCGAGTTTAAGGATATTACCTTTGAACAATGGCGTACAGAAATTGACATTATTTTACAAGCTGCATTTATCTTGAGTAAGGCTGTGTGGCAACCCATGATTGATGCAGGAGGTGGGAGTATTATCTATATTTCTTCAGGGTCTGCACTAAAGGGTTTTGTAAAGGAAGCAGCTTATTGCCCTGGAAAGCATGGGCAGGAAGGCTTAATGAAAGTCCTTTCTATGGAAGGCAAACCATATAATATTGCCGTTAATACCTTTACCACAGGCGCACCCATCGACACACCTATGTCACGCGGACACTATCCAGAAGAATTACGCCAAAAATGGGTTGATCCTGCTTTACTCGCGCCAGCTTTTCCATGGCTTGCTCGAAAGAACGCTTCTGAGATTACAGGTGAAAGATTAGACGCTTATCAAATTTCGCAGTCGTTAAGCCCATCAGGGTAATCGCATCAGAGCTTTTGCAAGGTTGGTGATTTGCGGACATGAAGAATATGGATTTACGCACATAGTTAGGCTTAAACAATCTTTTTATCATATCTGCTAAGGAAATTTTGTCATAAAAACTATTAATACACCAATTGCATATAGTCGTGGGCATGAAATGGGTGATTCATTCGCTAGGTTCCATTTCAGATTAATTCTTATTGCTCTTACAAATACGATGCGAATTGGGTTTGTCCAACCCTCAGTAATGGGTTCAATGTAGATTTGAATGTATAGGTTTGTCCTCTCAGCTCCAGCCCGTTTTTTGTAGCGTTCTCGAATTGTATCAGTTTGCTACGAATGCACTGGTAACGAAATGGACAATCAAACTTTTATTGAATGGCTAGACTGTAACACAGCAGATATGCTGATTTCAAAGGAAATTGAGATGATAACACTTGATGAAAAATTTAGATCGCTTGAGACTGAAAACGCACCTGGGCAAGAGGTTCGGCAGGATTTAAGCGACCTCAATACCATTATGCGAGGTGAGAAACTTAATGGAGTTCTCGTTGATTTTTCTCATGGCGATGTTGATGCTTTTCCTCCAACACCTGGCGTATCGGAAGTATGGGAAAGTGGCTTTGAGTACGGAGGTCGCCAAGCTTATACCGAGTATCGTGGTGCAGCGCAGATTCGCGAGGGATTAGCTGAACGTCTTGGTCAGTTTACAGGGCATCCAGTTTCCGCAGATCATGAATTGATTCTCACACCGGGAAGTCAAGGTGCACTATTTTTGGCACTTGGCGCAACTGTTACATCAGAGACAAAAGTTGCCATAGTTGAGCCTGACTATTTTGCCAATCGCAAACTTGTTAAATTTTTCGACGGTATAATTGTTCCAATTCCTCTACATTATCAAGGGTCTGCATCTGAAAATGGGATTGATCTTAATCGACTTGAAGATGCATTTAAAAGTGGGACAGAAGTATTTGTCTTCTCGAACCCCAATAATCCTACAAGCCTCGTATATTCTCCCCAGTCGATTGCTCAAATCTCAGCGCTTGCTGTCAAATATGGTGTGACTGTAATCGTTGACCAGTTGTATTCTCGCTTACTATACAGTGGTGAGGTTTATACACATCTTCGCGCCTGTGATACGCAGATAGAAAATCTTATTACTATCATGGGACCTTCAAAGACTGAGTCTCTCAGTGGGTTTCGCATTGGAACTGCATTTGGTACCTCTAGCTTGATAGAACGTATGGAACGACTTCAAGCAATCGTTTCTTTACGCGCATCAGGATACAATCAAAAAGTTCTTGAGACTTGGTTTCAAGAGCCAGCAGGGTGGCTAGAAAAGCGTATTCAAGACCATGAGTTAATACGCGATGCACTATTGAAGATATTCAGGTCTGCTGATTTTCCCACAGCAAAACCGCAGGCAGGTAGCTACCTTTTTCCAAAATTACCGCCGCTTAGCGTAGAACCAAATCTATTTGTCCAGTTACTTCGATCCCAAGCAAATGTGATAGTTACAACTGGAACTGAATTTGCCCCAACTTTAAGTGATAGTATCCGACTCAACTTTTCACAGGACTATAATTCAGCAGTTGCAGCAGTTGAACGGATAGTAAAAATGGTGGAGGAGTATCGCATATGAGCCAGAAAATTGAACAACCTATCCCACAAGGTAAGTATTTACCTGCTGTTCGATATGCAGACTTAATTTATACTTCAGGTATGACACCTCGCAAAGAAGGTGTCCTCATTTATTCTGGAAAAATCCGCGTGACTGATTCTATAGAATCGCATCGAGATGCCATTCGCTTGGCAACTCTAAATGCTCTGGTTGCAGCACAATCTTGTTTGAAGGAGGATGAAAAAATATCTGTAATTGCTCAACTCAATGTGTTTCTGAATGCAGAAGCAGGATTTACATTACATTCTAAGTTTGCAGATTACGCATCCGAGCTTTTGATTGAATACTTAGGAGCAGATGCCATCGGAACGCGTGCTGCGATTGGCGTGGCTTCTTTACCTTCAGATGCACCAGTGGAAGTAACATTAGTAGGGATAGTAACCTAGTTTTAAAATAATTTCTTTTATACCGATGTGTTAGTTATTATCTTGTAAATCACCATAGGTTTCTTCATCCCAAAGATCAACAATGAGGTCACTTGCTGTTTCAATATGTATTTCAATTAAGTTTGTTGCCAGTGGCAAATCTCTAGACCTGATGGCATCAATAATTGGAATGTGACTACGTGCCATAGCCTCAATATCTTTTCGGCGCATATCTCTTAACGCCAAAACTTGATGAACACGTTGAGAGACGCTACTCCACATCGAAATAAGAAGATTATGGTTGCTCAATGTAATCAGTGTATCGTGAAATTGATGGTCAAAAACACTCACTAATTGTGCATCATTTGCAAGTGCTGCATCAATCATTTTGGCGCAACAAATATCAAGTGGTTCAATATCGAGTGGCGTATTTTGAATAATCCGCTTAATGGCAAAGGCTTCGAGTGTATTTCTTAAGCTATACAATTCTTCAATGTCAGCTCGGGTTAATCGCCTTACCATTGTCTTATGATATGGGATGAGTTCAATGAGACCCTCTGCATTTAAGATTTGTAAGGCTTCGCGAAGTGGCGCACGACTGACGCCAAATTGGTCGGCAAAGACTGATTCAACAATCGTTTCACCTGGTTTTAATTCAGCCGTCAATATTGATTGACGTAATACATCAGCGATGCGCTCGCGGAGGGGTTTGTTATCTATAATATTGCTTTTATCATTTGACATAATTGCCATTCTGTATGTAATAAATATTCTTAATAATGGTCGACAGTCGACTATTCTAAGTATAATGATGAGACTTTTATACTGTCAAGTTGTTTAATTTAATACTAAATGGGTGTGGCTACTCTACGTGTAGAAAACGGTTATATTGGGTTGTTAACCTAAATCATGTTAGAGGAAGTATCAAGTTAATAGAAATGAGGAGTTCAACGTGGATATAGCTCTCCAATCAAGCGTGAGAGAGGCAGAAAATGATCCTGTACATCTAAGATAATCCTCTATTGTGATAGCAGAATTATTATCTGTTGTTCTTGGGAAAGTTGAGACAGTACGATGAAAAATGTATCTAAGTAAAGTTCGAATGTCTTAAAAGTGTAGAATACCTGTAGACTACCATAGCACAAATAATCAAACAAAGGTTGAACAACTATATCCCGGTTTATTTTAAAGCACCGCAGACATCTGTCAGACGATAGCAGACTGTCAACTTTGTAGAATTTGAACACTATTATTTTAGGTGCAAATAATATTAAATAAGCTCATTTATCTAATATCAAGTATGACATTTCATGCCGAAAACCAGTAAATGCTACCTTCTTTAACATAGAAAACAATATATTTCCCTTCTCATACTGTGAGGGCTTAAGTGATTTTAGTTGTTTTAAATGATCCAATTCAGCTTAGACATACTTTCCGTTCGGTTGTCTCCACTTTTCCTAAACCTATATTTTAGGTCTTCAATGGTCTCAAAGCGCTATAAAGTATCTTTGCATTTCTGAAACAATTTTTGTATTACTTCTATTCATAGTTTGGGGATTTTCTACCCATCTATTATGCAAAGGCTAGTTCAAATTTATCAGAACAAACGTGAACTATGTAGATTAGATCAGCAGAGACATCATAATTAATAACTCGATAAACCTTACCCCCAGAATTTAAGGTTTTTCGAGATCACACTGTGGCAAATGGATTATCTACCCAAGGGAATTTGTTTAAATTAACTCGCTTAAACGGAATCTCCGTGAAGATAGGAGATATGGCACCGGGTGCTGCCATATAAATAATTTCGGACGCAATTGGTTCATAAGCGGCATAAAAGTGTTGGGTTGATTTTACAACAAGCATTCTTTTCTGAAAAACATCAATGCCAAAGTTAGTAAACACCTGAGGACTGAAAACTTGGGTACGAATGCTATTCACGATAATATCGATGCCGTTACAATGTAATGCCACAGAATCACCACAAAGTGAAGGAATTGATTTGTCAGTTTGTGGAAAATCCTGATACATATTTGGAATAATCCCAGTAATAGTAACTGTTAAATCTAGGGGATCACCAGACATGGGACCAGTTTTACCACCCAGTCGAATATCTAATTGCGCTCCTACACCCACTGCTATAGCAGTTTGCACAATAATAGGATCCCAGATTAATGCGATACCCGCATTTGTAATACCTCGTTTAAGCATTTCACGTAATGCAAATGTAGAATCGCTCGGTGCACCACCCCCTGCATTATCAGCTTGATCAGCAATGATTATCGGTTTATCGCTGATAGGCATCGACATTGCTTTGTCAAAAGTATCTTGAAGAGAAAGCGGCTTCAGGCTAACTTCATCTCGAATATTGAAAAATCGTTCTCCCAATTCTTGAGCAAGTCTAACGGCTTCTTGTGGATTGTTATCGGTGATAACTAAGGTACGTGTCCCGCATTCAGGGACATCTCCCCAAGGGAAACAGTGTGCTAGAGAAACTGAGATTATCCCATCCTCTTCTTCCAATGCCATCATATGATCGACAAAGCTTCTCATTGGTTCAAACGGTGTCAGATAGAAATTAATCATACGACAATCGTAGAGTGCCATAGTGGGTTTAATTCTGCCTACTACAGTATCGACGATTATATCAGTCAGCTCTATAGCTCTGTCTTGAATATCGGTATGGGGATATTCTTTATATAAGACAATAGCATCTGATTGTTCAACCATCAAATGAGTGAGGTGGCAATGCAAATCTAGCTCTACACCAATCTTTACATCTGGTCCGACAATTTCACGGATACGGGCAATTAAATCTCCTTCGCAATCATCATAACCATCTGCGACCATCGCGCCGTGTAGGGGTAACAAGACAGCATCAACTGGCATAGCGGTTTTGAGGTCAGCCAAGATTTCATCTCGTAGACTCTCATAAGCTGTTCGGAGGGTTATACCCGAGGGTTCTGCATTTGCGTACAAACTAAAATCAAATTCCCAACCATGCTCAAGTATTCTTTTTTGAATGGTGGTGATAATTTCAGCTTCGCCTTCAGTCCGATATTCTTCAGCATCGAAATCTGCTTTGCGAACAATAGAGTAGTCGGACAAGGTAGTTGGTGTTGGAGCAAAGGTGTTTGTCTCAGTTACAATTCCAGCACAGAAAACTTTCATAAGATGAGTCCTAGTTCAATGCTAAATTAGCGATTTATACTCGATTAAAATGGTCAAATACCAAACGCCCAATTTTTCCCATTGCAGTTTCAATCTCAAATATGCGAGCAAGTTCTGCTTCTGGTTGTAGCCAAACTGACTCGTAATCCCAATGGGTAAATAGCGTGATAGCAACGTGGTTATCATCTGAAATATAGTAGATGCCACTGTCATTGCGAATTCCCCAGATAGTGCCTGTTTTATGGGCACATTTTATGCCCGGTGGCAGAAAACGGGGTAAGCGATCATTAAATTGTTGTTGAAGTAAAATATCCAGCATGGTATTACGAGAATCTTGGCTAACAATCTCATCCTTGAAAATCATCGTGACCAATTGAGACATCGCACGCGCTGTACTGACATTATTATCAGAGTTAAGACTAAAAGCTACAGCATCATGATTGATTCCCTTTTCGATAATCAGCGCCTCTCGTTCCTCAGATGAAACATCCTTTGCCTCCTCGGGAAAGACTGTTCCTAAAAGATCTTTGCAGTTCATCTTGAAATAAATATCATTCAGACCAATCTGATGCAAGTAACTCTCAACAACCTCAGGTCCCCCCAATTGTTCGACGATTATATCGGTTGCTGTGTTATCGCTGATAATTATCATAAGTGTTAGTAAGTCACGCCATGTTGGTGTAAGACCCATTTCAAAAAATGGAAGGATACCACTACCTGGACTCTTGTAAGCATTTTCTAAGGTTATACGATCATCGAGGGAGGAAATACCCTGTTCAATTTGAGAAAATGCAGTTACTAAGATAGGTATCTTGAAAACACTTGCCATTGGGAACGGTACATCCCCATTGATGGCTGTTGTTTCACCTGTCTCAATTTGAGTTGCGACAAGACCAATTTCAATATCGCTATCATTTACTATTGTTTGAATATCATCATGCACTGACATTTATATCTCTCCTAAAAACCTTATTGATTCTAAATCAGTTTGCAACTAGATCTAGCCACTCGTTTTTTGATAAGGGTAATTTTCTGTCCATCGTGCAGTCGCTTCTTGCAAACGATCTTGTTGAACCTCGACACCAATCCCATATCCATCCGGCACAGCAAGTGTACTTTCGGAACCTAGTATAAAAGCTGGTTCAGTGATGTCTGGATCAAAATAGCGATCTGAAGCGGAAATATCACTCGGTAATGAAACTCCCGGTAAAGAAGCAAACGCAATATTCGCCGCCCGCCCAACCCCTGTTTCTAACATACCACCTATCCATAGCGGGAGATTATGCTCAACACAGATAGTGTAAATTTTGAGACTTTCTGAAAATCCACCGACTCTACCAGGTTTGAGATTGAGGATACGAGTTGCATCAACTTGTAACGCCAAAAGTAAATCGTTCGAGGACTTCACACTTTCATCTAAGCATATCCTTGTTTGCAACAGTTTTTGCAACTGTCCATGCTCATAAATATCATAATATCCTAGGGGTTGCTCAATCATCAGGAGATTGAATTCATCTAGCTGGGTGAGTTGCTCTGCATCAGCAAGTGAATAGTCACTGTTAGCATCTAGCATAAGAGATATATCAGGAAAAACAGACCTTACACCTCTCGCTAATTCGACATCCCAATTACGTTTGATTTTCAATTTTATACGACCGTAACCTTGATCAAGACGTTTACGTATAATGGCAATGGTCGCTTCTACGGTAGGTTGTATCCCTATACTCACACCTACGGTTGCCTTATTTTCAGATTCATGACCTTTGGGTAAAAAACTGGCGAAGTAATCTGCAAGGCGCATATCATTGTTTTTTGCTAAGGCATCCCAAACAGCGGCTTCAATCCCTGCTTTGGAGAAATTATTTCCGCGTACAGAGCTTATTAATGCAGGAACATCAGTTGCTTTTTCAATAGTCTGACCTATCAGTTTTGGGATCAGAAATTCATTATATATATGCAGACCAGTAGCAATTGTTTCATACCCATAGCTTGGTCGTATCTCAGTTGCGCCTTCACCCCAGCCAATAACTCCATTGCTAGTTTCTAATTCAACTAAAATAGCAGATTTATTAGCTTCAACGCCGAAACTTGTCCGCAAAGGTTCGACATAGGGTAAAGACACAATATGTAATCGAATATCTTTGATAGTAATAGGCTTCAAATTGTTACTCCTTAAGTATTCTGAGTTTAGTTATGTTTTTGCAAAACATACCAGCCACGTTTCCCCGACGTGACAAAATCAATGACAATAAAATTTTGTTTGAAAGCTTGTTGTAATGCCCAGCGCACTTCTAATTGCCAATGTTGGGCTTGGACAAAGTTATCGTGTTTCAGATCATTGACACTATATGGAATTTCAATGTAGAAAGTCTCTTGATCCAATACTGACTCTGTACGAATGATTTCACTAAGATTGTTCTGGTGTAAAAGAAAGGTACTCTCTTTAAAATCATGATCATTCGCATTTAGTGATTTCGGAGGATTATCAGCCAAAGTCAGAACACGTTCATCACTAAGATGCCAAATAACTTCTAGGCGGTCACTTGCTAGACCCGCGTTGATTCTATCGGTCATTTCTCCATAATGATTGACAATGTACTGATTACAGATTGTGCCGAGTTGGTGAAAATTGAAGTTCGCATTTCCTCGTTGCATAGGATCGAAAGTCCATGTCATCACAGTGTATCCATTTTCAATAGCCCATTGACGCTGTGCTTGTTTGAGCTTGAAGCCGATGCCTTGTCCGCGAAACGCAGGTATAACGCCCGTCATATGTGACCAATGAAACCACTGGTTTTCTCTTTTTACAGGAAAGCCAAAGCAGAAGCCAACTAACTCTTCACCAATTTCTGCACCAATAACTACACCACCATTATGACATGCCACAGCCATGATGTAGGGTGAGGTTGCTTCGCCATATGACATACCCCAAGATTGGGATTGGATTTCGAGCAAATGGCGAAATTCTGACATGCTATGAAGGTTTCGCAGAACCACTTCATCAATCATAGTGGCATTTATCCTTACGCGTAATTTTTATAAGCAGTCATAAAAATAAAAACAATTGAACGTAAATTTTTTCA
>CBDDKI010000001.1:0-19058 GCA_965230145.1 Phototrophicaceae bacterium | reverse complement strand
CTTGCCTTGATTATCCAAAACAGCTGTATGAAGACTACGGTAAAAGTTATCTTTCGGTGCGGCAATGTAATCGTCAAATTCACCCGGTATTGGTCTAAACATTGTATGGACAATACCTAAAACCAAATAACACTGATGCTGTTCCTTAACAATCACACGAATCGCCCGAACGTCATAAATTTGCTCTAAAGGCAAATCTTTGCGATCCATTTTCTTAAAAATGCTGTAAATATGCTTTGGACGCGCAGTTATAATGGGATTTTGTACACCGTGTTTTTCTAATTCCTCGCGGATTTTATCTGCCATTTTTCTGACATAATCTTCACGGTCGGTGCGACGTTCATGGAGGCTCTTGGCGATTGCCCGATAAGCATCAGGTTTGATATAACGGAAGCTCAAGTCTTCCAATTCCCATTTAATTTGCCAAATCCCTAGACGATTCGCCAAAGGCGCAAAAATATCCATTGTCTCTTGAGCAATGCGCTTTTGCTTTTCCTCTGGCATATAACCGAGTGTCCGCATGTTATGTAAACGGTCAGCCAATTTGACTAAAACCACACGCACATCGTCATCCATGGTGAGGAACATCTTCCGAAAATATTCCATCTCCCGATTGATTTTTTTGTCTGTCCGATTTGTGTCCGATTTTAGTCCGAGTTGCTCAATAGGGAGTTTTGTCAATTTCGTCACACCGTTTACAAGCCGCGCAATATCCTCGCCAAATTCAAGGCGAATATCATCATAGGTAATATTATGATTGTCTTCGATAACATCATGTAATAATCCTGCGGCAATCGCTTCTGCATCTAATTTGAGGTCTGCAAGGATTGAAGCCACAGCAACACAATGCGTAAAATAAGGCTCACCTGATTTACGTGTTTGCCCTGCATGAGCTTTTTCCGCACGATGATATGCCTTTTCAATCAGGGCAATATCGGTTGGCGTCATATCAGAGACAGTTGCAAGTAAAGCTTCAAGGTCTTTAGGATAAGTAGTTGGAGTAGAAACCATAGTATCACCCATAGTTATGATTAGGTTGTCTAACATTGTACTGCATTAGTTAGAATTGGTGAAATTTGCTGAGATACCAGTAAGTGTAGCAAAATTGTGTATAATCTGCATCAATATGGGAATACACAAAGAAAGAATGTTATGGGCGATTTATTAAATGTCGACGAGGCACTTGAGGAAATATTAAAAAGCATAGAACCATTGGAGGCTGAGACTATTCATCTCACGCAGGCACTAGGGCGTATTTTAGGAGAAGATATAATCTCTGATATTGATTTGCCTCCATTTGATAACTCAGCAATGGATGGGTTTGCTATCAGAGCGGAAGACAGCCATGAGGGTGCTATCTTAAATGTCGCTATGGATATTCCTGCTGGCTATGCACCAACCGAAACTCTTCAACAGGGACAAGCTGCGCGAATAATGACAGGTGCGCCTGTACCTAATGGTGCAGATGCAGTCATACCTGTAGAAGATACTGATGCCGACTTTTCAAATTTAGGTAATGAGAGCTTACAAGAGACTGTAACTCTGTATAGAGCAATGGAAAAAGGGTCAGCTATCCGCAAAAAAGGTGAAAATATTCAAGTCGGACAGACAATCTTGACCAGTGGCACAATGCTTGGTGCAGCTGAAATTGGCATGTTGGCATCCTTAGGTAAAGCTAATATTGAGGTGATTCGGCAACCGCGTGTGGCAATTGTCGGTAGCGGTGATGAATTAGTCGATGTAGACCAAACTCCAGAATCGGGTCAAATCCGCGATTCTAATAGTTATGCTTTGGCGGCACTCATTGAACAAGACGGTGGACTACCCTTACGCCAAATAAATGCGAAAGATACCCCCGAATCAATTCGCAACATGTTCAAAACGACATTGGAGCAACAGCCCGATTTAATTGTGAGTTCAGCAGGCGTTTCTGTTGGTGCAGCAGATTATATACGCGCGATTTTAGATGAGATTGGCGAAATCGGGTTCTGGCGCATTAATCTACGTCCGGGCAAACCTTTAGCTTTCGGTAATATTTCTGATATACCCTTCTTTGGTTTACCGGGCAATCCTGTTTCGGCAATGGTGACATATCTCGTTTTAGTACGCCCTGCTCTTCTAAAAATGGGACGAAAAAGAAGTAATTTGCCTTTAATCAAGGTGAAGACGGGGGAGAAAATGTCATCAGACGGGCGACGCACATTTGCAAGAGTTACACTTCAGCGGGAAGCAGATGATTGGGTTGCATACGAAACAGGCACACAAAGCTCTGGCGCACATATGTCGATGGTTTTAGCCGATGGTCTGCTGATAATTCCTGAGAATATGGGAGAAGTCCCCATTGGAACCGAACTCAAAGTGCAATTATTGAAACCAATTAGTGTATAGGTCAACAAAAATGACAGCAATAAGCGGAAAAACAGGATTTCAAGCAAGGCACTTGGCACTGATATTAGTTATTATCGGTTTGGTGATTAGTGGCTACTTGAGTTATGTGAAGTTATTAAATGCGCCAATTATCTGCTCTGAAAATCAAACATTTAGCTGTAGTGTGGTACAAGCGAGTAAATGGTCACGCTTAGGCGGTATCCCAATTGCTTATTTAGGTTTTGGCTTATATTGCTTGATCGGGCTAACCTTACTCTTGGAAAATAGTGTTTCATTTTTGCAAGAAAATGGTCGCTTAATTGCTTTTATACTAGGGTTAGTGGGCTGGTTATTTTCTATGTGGCTGGTTTACATTCAAGCCTTCGTCATTTTGGCGTTTTGCCAATGGTGCCTGGCTCATGAATTTACATTTACGCTGTTATTTGGGGTTATAGTGTATCGTGTGTGGCAGGATTTAAAGTAAGGTCACACTATTTGCATGACCTTACTCAGTATTTTAGTCGCGGTGATTCCGAATTGTACGTGCGATAATATCATCTTGTGAATTATCACGACGTTTTGCTGCTTTTTTATTTGGCTTTGTACTGCGTTCAGCTTGGCGTTGAGCGCGACGGAAAGCAATTTCCATTGCACTTGGTACTTCGCCTTCTGGCTCTAGCACTTGTTGAATTTCTTCTTCAGGTGATTTCATGCTGAGGTCAATTTGACGATTACGTTTGTTAAGTTTAATCACACGGACTTCAACTTCTTGGTCAACACTGACTACATCATTCGGTGATTGTACATAGCCATCTGCCATTTCCGACACATGAACCATGCCTGGACGCTCTGCACCAATATCAATGAATGCACCATAGGATTCAATGCGTGTCACTGTTCCAGGATAGGTTTCACCCTTTTTAATTTTACTCCAAGGCAATGCAGGAGGTTTATCCATGGTGAGGGCAATACGATTAGCGCCATCAACTTTGAGTACATAGGCTTCGACAGCATCACCTACGGAAAAGACTTCTTCAATATTGCGGAAGTCTGTGCGACCGATTTGTGAAATATGGAGAAGTGCATCTAGGTCAGGGCTGATTGAGATAATTGCGCCATAGGGGGCTAAATAGGTAACTTCACCATTTACCTGTGTACCTGTACCAAGTTCTTCTGGCTTTATTGGGGTTGCTACTGCTTCTTCGGTCATTGACCGCTCCTTTCGTGCGAATTTCGCGTGTTTGTTTAGCTTGTAAATTTATTCTTCGTCGTCTGGTTGTGGCACAGGTGTAATATCAAATTCGCCTGTAATAATGTCGGCGAGTGCGCCAAAACCAGTCCAATTGTAAAGATTCTGCGTTTCTAGCAGAGTATCCATTTCTGAAACCGACATATACACTGAACCAACAACTTCATTATCACCGTTGATATCGCTTTCTGTGAGATTTTCTGCAAAAGCATATATCACCATTGGCGTATCAGCATATACTAAGGCAACATAGGCTTGTTCAGAAGTTTCTGCTTGTGCCGTTATATAATTAGGCTCACCAAAAGAATCTACAACATCAGATACAGTCATTTGTGGCGATAGTAGCAACAATATTGAGCTAAGGGTTTCGCCATCTGCCGTATAGATGCGACAACATTTTGGTCCGTCTCTATAAGCAAATTCTATCCATGCTTCCCCTGTACTCCGAACAGATTCACTATCAACTTCAATATAATCTTCGCTATTGGCAATAGTATCTTGCGCTACTCCCCAAGCTGTTTCATTTGGAATAAGGTCTTGCCAACAGGGTGCGGTGCAAGGTTCGCCTGATATGAGGCTTGTATCGTCAAGAAAAGCATCATTACGCAATGTTGGTGCAGGGGTACACGCCATAGCGATACATACTACCCATAATAATGGTAGCCATATGCGACTTTTCATGTTGACTTTTCTTTCCAAATCGTAGGTTTTAACAAGATTCAATGGTAATAGAGGTCACATTTTGTTGACACAATATGATAAAAATTCACTGGGAACACTATCGGGGGTTAGTATAACGTAGGGATATTAAAGTTACCATAGCAAGTTTAGAGAAGCTCTATAGAAAATTGAGAGAACAATTATTATGCTCTCTCAATTTATTTACTCAAAATATAATTTAGTATTGAACGAACACATTAGTGCCGAGGCTTGCGAAATTGTATAGCCATTCTGCATCGGCATTGGTCATATTCACACAACCATGGCTCATTGGGTTACCAAAATTATTATGCCAATATGTCCCGTGGAAACCATAGCCTTGGTAAAAATACATTACCCATTGAACATTCGGCAAATCATAACCAGGACCTGTCATTCTTTGTGCAGGAGTACGATGCCAAATTGCATATTCCCCTTGAACAGTTGGCGTAGCAGGTAGACCCGTTGATACTAAGGCACTGAACATCAAATTTCCATTTTCATAGGCATAAGTCATTTGGGTGCTCAAATCCACCACAATCTCACGACCTACGCCCCAGTGTGCGCCAGGGTCAGGTAAATTTTGGGCAATTGTCGGTACAGAACTGATGACATTCCCGTTGCTAATACTTGGGTCTGCACCTGGAATAACTAAAGCAGTACCAGCGGTGATATTATTGGAGTTAGTAATGTTATTAGCTTCAGCAATTGTCGTCCAAGGTACGCCATATGTACGTGCAATGAGTGACAAATATTCTCCTCGTTGTACAATATGTATTACTTGTTCTAGGGTTTCGGCTTCCGCTTCGGCAATTTCTTCCACATCATCTGGATTTTCCACCTGTTCTTCAGTTGGAACAGCTACAGAAATATCATTTGTCCAAATTTGCAATTCTTGCCCTGCGTATATTGAATTGGCATTTGGAATATTATTGGCAGATAATATTTCAGCTACAGTGACGCTATATAGTTCTGCTATTTGCCCTAAATATTCACCGCGTTGAACAGTGTGGATGACAGGTGCAGCAGCGACCAATGGATTAACAATATCATCACTTTCATCAACGACATCTAAGCCAGGAATAGCTAAAACTTGACCAGCATAGATTTGCGTCACATTTGCGATATTATTTAGCGCAGCTAACTCATCAATATCGACCCCATAACGGAGCGCGATCCGAAATAGGTTTTCGCCACTTTGCACAACATGTGTACCATCCTCTTGAGCAACAATCGGCAGACTTAACAAGGAAATGATAACGATGACCGTCACCCAACGAACAAATTTCATAGAAAATCCTCTCTGAAAACAATATATTCTATTATGTTATATTTATTGACACAGGGCAACAAAAAATCGTGCCATTTTCAAACCTAATTCAGACTTATTACGGAACGATTGCCCCATGCAAAATATTCCAGTACAATGCCTTCAATTGCAATCTGCTTGCAAACATTGGATGGATAAATGTTATTACGAATTTATCGCTTAACAGATAAGTTAGGCATATTGATTTTAAAATTAGGCGCGGCGAGTGCAGATTATCTCATAGAGAGTGTATCTGTATTACTAAGCTTTGCTGGTCGTGGCTTTGGTGGCATTTTCACTATTCTGATGATAATAGTCAGTTTTTTCTGGGCAATTATTAAAGGAATAGGACGTGTAATCAGCTTGGCTATTCCACAAGTAAGGCGGGCTGGTAGTAATGTAGTTGCAAGTGGCAATGAAGTAATGGCGCGACGTGCTGCCCGTGATGAAATTGACGTGGTGGTAAAAGAAGATCCACTACGTATACAAAACCGTCGATTGAGTTTCCTAGTACTTATTCTTGGAGTCGGGGTTCTAGCCGCAGTCATTTGGGCAACTGACCCTAATCGAAATCAGCAAGTCATACCGATTGCAATTCTTCCAAATAACAATGCTGATGCAGAGAATGTGGCATCTGTTCCAACTGATGTGGCTGTAAATATTGCCGCACCAACACAAATACCGACTGCTACTCCCTTACCTGATGCCTTACAAGCACAGGGTGCAATCGCTTACACAGTGCGTGAGCGCGGACAAACCGATATTTGGGCTGTCAATGTTGGTTCACGTAATCCAGTGCGTATTACAAATGATGAAGCTGATGAACGCGACCCTGAATGGAGTCCAAATGGGACACGCCTAGCATACGCAGGGCGCAGTAATGGCAACTGGGATTTATACATTTATGATGCTGTTCAGAACGCTACCAGTGCCGTAACTGTTGACCTTTCATTTCAGGCGAATCCAAGTTGGTCGCCTGATGGTAGGCTGTTAGCTTATGAAAATTACCAGAATGATAATCTTGACATTTATGCTGTCCCGATTGATGCCTCAGCACCACCAACAGAAATCACAAGCCATCCAGCACCTGATTTTTCACCTGCTTGGGGACCCGATGGTCGGCGGATTGCCTTCATTTCATGGCGTGATGGCAACCAAGATATTTATGTGATCAACCTTGAAAACGTAGAGGTTACGAATATCACGAATACACCCAATCTCAATGAAGATTACCCTGCTTGGTCGCCTGATGGTCGTTCAATTGCGTATAGTGTCCGTGAAGAAGGAGCATTATCAGAGACAGTCTATATACAATCACTTGATGATTTGGGTGCAGAACCTGAATTAGTAGCCATTGGTCGTACTCCATCTTTTGCACCTGACGGCAATAGTCTCGCATATGCAGTTGATACAATCAATAATAGTCGAACGGACATTTATGCAGTAACCCTAGGTGAAGCTGGTTTGCCGATCCTAATTGAAGCTGTACCTCCAAATTCAACCGCACCAAGTTGGACATTACAACCCTTACCAGCGCAACTAGTCAACTCGGGTGGATTACCGTTAGGGGTTGAAGATAACCTTTATATTGAGCAAACAGATACATTTGATGGGTCTGATTTCCAATTACAGTCGTTAGGTAATGTACAAACAGAACAAGCTATTTTGAGCGATGCAGTCAACGATTCCTTCAATGCTCTTCGACAAGCAGTGTTAGAAGATAGTGGTCTTGATTATTTAGGTGTACTAGACGATGCTTTCTGGCGCTTAGATCGCCCTGCGGATGCTGGTGAACCTGGACGGAATTGGCATCGTACAGGACGAGCATTTGCTATTCAACGTAACGGTGTGCGTGGTTTCCCGCCTCCAATTGAAATTGTTCGGGAAAATATCGGCAACCAAGTTTATTGGCGTGTCTTTGTGCGTGTCGATGAAAATTCACAACGTGGGCAATTAGGCGAACCAATGCGTGATATGCCTTGGGATTTCTTATCCGCGGAAACCGATGTTGGTGCATATGAAGAAGGTGGACGTCTACGACGCGAAGTACCATCAGGATATTATATTGATTTCACTTTATTAGCCAATGACTATGATTGGGAGCGCGAGCCAGCAGGGTCGGACTGGATAGCCAATGAACGCGCACGTAATTTCTGGCTATTCCTCAATACAGATGACCTAGCATGGTGCGAGGCGATGCTACAGCTTTATACCGAAGGTCAACTCGTCAATTACGCTTGTACAGAATAGGTGATTTATGCGACGCTCTAATGGTGGCTTTTCAGCGTTCATATTATTGGTGCTAGCAGTCGGTATTTTTGGTGCTGTGTTATGGTTCAATTCGGCTGGCACAACACCAATTGCACCTATCATGCCAACGGAAGGTGTGCCAACTAGCGAAGCATTAAATGTCTCGCAATTGTTGGATACGAATTTTGGAAACAATTCATCCCCAGCACCAACGGTTAACCTACCCTTATCTGAGCCAACCCGTCCTGTTATTGCTCAACCTGCGGGTCCAACTGCTACGGCAATCAGTGCTTCGGATGCTAGTAACCAAGGCGCAAACACGAATGTATCTGTCGGTGCTACACCTACCCTCCCACCCCCTACTGCTAATGCACCGATACAGGCTGGTACGACTGACCCTGAAGATTGGAATATCCCTGCGCTTGTTCCACCAATATCACGCGACCCAGAAGGACGTGACCATTATTGGTTTCGTCGCCCAATTGAATCCAATGGTAATAATCGCGTTTACCTGAGTTATACCTATGGCGCAGGAGGTTTTTTCGGTTCACGGATTCATCATGGGATTGATATGCCGAATCCTGCTGGTGAGGAGGTTTACGCCCCTGCTAATGGCACAGTGATTTTCGCATCAGACGGAATTGATGATGAAAGTGGTGTGGGAATCTTCCAAAATACCGCCGTGTATGGAAATGTTGTCTTCATCCGACATGAGTTCGGCTATCAGGGACAACCTATCTACACCTTATACGCCCATCTATTAGCAACAATCGTATCTGAGGGAGATATCGTCCAAGCAGGCGATCCAATAGCGTTAGTAGGCTCTACAGGTCAAGTCACTGGTTCACACGTTCATTTTGAGGTACGTATTGGTGGGGATGGTGACCAAGTACATCCCGCCTATGGTGATACTTACAACCCTGCCTTGTGGATGGTGCCTTATGTTGGAACTGGTGTTGTCGCAGGACGGGTTGTCGATATTAATGGCGATTATGTTGATAATGTCACAGTAACTATCCGTAGTCGGCTTGGTGTTGTTGCAAGTGTCCCAACATATACTTTCCAAAATACAGTCAATGATGTGAACCCTGACCCGCGTTGGCGTGAAAATTTTGCTGTTGGGGATATTCCGGTAGGCACATATGATGTTCTCGTGCGAATTGACGGGCAATTAGTTATTGAGCAAGTGACTGTCCTTGAAGGTAGAACGACTATGGTCGAGTTACGCCTCGAACAAGAACTACAACCAACAGACAGCGAAACCGCAGAAACTGATACCACCGATGGGTAATCGTCATGTTCTCGCAATGGCGTGTCGGTGTAAAATGGGCTAGACTCTTTACGATATGGAGTTATGGAATCCAATTCAACAAGGAGCAATTCCTATGCAATTGAAATTTAACCGTATAGTACAACTGCTACTCATCGGTATAGTATTGATAATTAGTTTCATCAGCATTGCACAAGAAGCCCCATTAGTTCTTACGTCAGATATTCCTACATCAGGCACACTCGATAGTGATAACGTAGCCGATGTCTATTCTTTTGACGGCGATATGAATAGCGTGTTGAGCTTATCGGCTTCAAGTTCAGATATTGCTTTTGGCGTAATAATCTCGGATACCTCTGGCAATGTAATTGCAGAAGAAAATTCAGATGAAGATGGCGAAGTTCTCATTGAAAATATTCTACTTGCCCAAACAGGAAATTACTTCGTAACCGTATTTTCGTCAGCAAGCGAAGAAGGTGATTATGACATTGCCATTAGCTTAATTTCTGACGAACCAATTGCCGTTGAACCCCCTGAACAAACTACCCCAACAGGCGATTTCGTCACTGAACTTGCACCCACCACTGATGTACTCGTTAATAGCGGTATGGAAGTTCGCTTACAATGGAGTGCCTCGGTTGACCTCAATTTAGAAGTACGCGACCCGAACGGGAACACACTCTATTTTGATAGTCGGACAAGTCCTATAGGTGGTAGTTTCGGTTTTGATGCCAATGGCTTATGTGAAGTCATCTCAGACGCTCCTGTTGAAACCGCTACATGGCAACCCGGTTTCTTGCCCACAGGAAGCTATGAAATTCTCGTATTCTATCGTCAAAACTGTGAGCAAAGTAACTTAGCTGTACCATTCTCGCTAACGGTTACGTTCAATGGTGAAGTCCTACCAGCCGTGGAAGGAAGTATTGCACCGTCGACGAACCCTAATTCGGATAGCGTATACATCTCTAATTTCATTGTTCAGGATGAAAGCACAGCTATAGTAAATCAAGGTGGTGCATATCCTGATACAGCCATAAATAATTTACCAGCATCCGCTATAGAATTAGGTGGATTAGCTGTTCCAATTCCGCGCGATATACCGACGACAGGCGCAATCTTTGAAGAACAAGACTTCGTTGTTTACTCCTTTGAAGCAGAAGCAAGCGATATCGTCACAATTTCATTAACTGCAACATCTCGTAATTTGGATACATTGCTCCAACTCATTGACCCCAACGGTACTTTATTGGCAGTCAATGATGATGTTACGGGTAGTACCAATTCAACAATTTCAAATCAGCTACTTGCACAAGCCGGGACGTACCTAGTAGTCGCAACACGTTATGGTAAAGAAGTTGGTGGTACGGAAGGGGAATATAGCCTTGTAATCACTGAATCAACTTCTGCATTGCCAGATAATGTTGCAGGCTTAGTTGTCCCAGATGGTGATATTCAGGTTTATCTCACATGGAACAACAATGCTGATTTACAATTGCTTGTGCGTGACCCTGTAGGACAATCTGTATATGATGATTCTCCACAAGTCACCAGTGGTGGCTTACTCGCTGAGAATGGTAATGTTGGCTGTACCGTATCAGAAGGCGCACCACTCTCTTATATTTATTGGCCCAATGGCTTATTACGCCCGGGAACTTATGAAGTAGATGTCTGGTTTGAAAATACTTGTGATGATACCAGCATTGTAGACTTCACCTTGACTGTTGTTGTAGCTGGTCAAGTCGTGTTGGTGGAACAAGGGAATCCTGCAATTGGCGACCATTTCGTCACCAATTTCACCATTAATTCGGATGGAACTGCAGTAGCTGGTCCAGCAGGGTTTAGCAGAAACGGCATTACCCAAGCTGATATTGAGGGTGAAACACTTTTACCAATAACGCCAAATGTTCCTGTTCAGGGTGCATTGACACTCGATAATGCGCTAGATGTGTACACATTTGATGGCACTGCAGGACAAATTGTGACAATCACAATGCAGCGTTCACCGGGTAGTATTCTTGATACCAATGTGTTCTTACTAAGTGAAGCTGGCATACAGTTAGCAAACAATGATGATGCTCCAGCAGGGTCATTCGTCGGAGCAACTGACCGCACAACGGATTCATTGATTAGCGGTTTCACTTTACCTGCTGATGGGGAATACACCATTGTTGCGTCGCGTTTCGGGACGTTCTTCGGAGGAACTAGTGGCGCGTATCAATTAACGCTACAGTTTAATCAATAAGTAAAAAATTGAGGGCATCACTTAGTATGCCCTCTGTTATTTTATTCTCCAGCTACACCGAGTGCTTCAGCATTTTCTTGTAATGCTTCCAAGACAAACATCACATGCTCTTGCAAATCGACACCTAAATTTTCGACGGCATGTTCAATTTCTTCACGGTCTACACCTGCGGCAAACGCAGTTGATTTCCATTTTTTCTTGATACTTTTCCATTTGACTTCACGAATATTCTTTGAGGGACGTACCAAGGCGACAGCAATTAAAAAACCAGTCAGTTCATCAACAGCAAAAAGGACTTTCTCCATATCACTTTCAGGTTCTACACCTGTGATTTCTGGGGCGTGTGAGAGGATAGCACGGCGAATTGTCTCATCGATACCGCGTTTTTCCAATATTTTCGAGCCAACAACAGGATGCCCTTCAACAGCAACATCGGGGTATTTTTCATAATCAAAATCATGGAGCAAGCCAACAGCACCCCATACATCAGGGTCGCCATCATATTTCGGAGCATAGTGTCGCATTGCGGCTTCTACTGCCAGCATGTGCCGACGCAAAGTTTCGCTTTCAGTAAATTCAGTAACGATTGCCCAAGCTTCTTCACGGTTCAAAATACAATCTCCTTAACAAGCATTATTTAAGAGCTTATATTGAACCATAGTCCAAGCTAAGTACACAGAGAGAATTTTAACTAATCGGCATATCCTGAACCAATTTCAATTAATACACCGTCCTTACATTTCTCTTGTTCAAATTCAGTGTTATTGTCGGTTACAATCCAAAATCTAAGAAATGCTTCGGGCGGACTATCTGTCCAGCCAGTACCTATTGAGGTAAACAATTTTGCTAAAAAGTTACGTGGTATTTTTCCACCAACATACTGACGAACACTCAAATATTCAGATTCAGTAAAACCATAATCTTCATAAAAACTCATAACCAATTCAATAGAGTCAGATGTACAGTACCAAACATAGTCATAAGTTGAACCTGAACCACCACGCCAATATTCATGTACAATCGAACTATTAGGGTAAACTTCTGCCTCTAAGGATGCTCCCCATGTGTCTGCTACAAAAAGATACGACATCACTGTAATTATCCAACCACAAGGCAGAAAACAAACAATTGCAAATATGAACATTGTTAATCGCTTTGCAAAAGACATTATTGGGTTTTCAGGCTTTTGTTTAATCTTTACTTCTGTCATATACTGGCAACTTTCACTTCTAAAAGGGGCGTAAGATTTAGGTACACCCCTCTCGTTAAATCTGCCTTATCAACTTGAAGCAATGCCACCTTCGGTCATGGCATAAGCATCTAGCGCAGTATCAAGTTCTTCTTCACTCATTAAATCCAATTCGAGGACAACTTCTTTCACACTTTTGCCTTCTGCGAGGGCTTTTTTGGCAACTTTCGCACCGTTGTTATAACCAATAATTGGGTTAAGTGCCGTCACTAAAATCGGGTTACGGCTCAACCAGCTTTCAGTACGTTCACGGTTGAGGATGAGTCCAGCCATGAGCTTATCCGTGAATGCCGTTACTGAACCAATAATCACTTGCATCATTTCGTTGAGGTTATGGCTGATAATCGGCATCATCACATTAAGTTCAAACTGACCTGCCGCACCACTCATGTTAATTGCGGTATCATTCCCCATCACATGATACATCGATTGATTGAGCATTTCTGCTAGCACAGGATTAACCTTACCCGGCATAATGGATGAACCCGGTTGCACTGTTGGTGCAGTAAGTTCAGCAATACCCGTTGTAGGACCTGCTGTTAAGAGACGTACATCATTGGAGATACGTGTGAAATCCATAGCGACATTACGCAATGCGGCACTAAAAAACACAGGGTCTTGCATGGATTGCATTGATTCAAAGAGGTCATCACTTTCGTAAAGTTCAAAACCAGTGAGTTCACTCAGTTTAGCAACCATCCGACTATGATATTCGTCATGAGCGTTTAAGCCCGTACCTGCGGCAGTACCACCAATACCCAAACGACGTAAGCCTTCAGCAGCAAATTCGACTTTAGCTTGTTGGCGTTCAATCGCTTTTGCCCATGCGCCAATCTCTTGCCCTAAACGGACTGGGACTGCATCTTGCAAGTGTGTCCGCCCTGTCTTGACGACATCATCCCATTCTTGGGCTTTTTTGCGGGTTACATCCACAAAATGTTGAAGCGTATTTTGTAATTCTTGATAACGCCATAAGACACCTAAGCGAATCGCTGTTGGAATAGTATCATTGGTACTTTGCGCCATATTCACATGGTCATTCGGATGCACTGGCTTTTTGGGGTCTTCAATATCAAAGCCGAGAATCTGATTGGCACGGTTGGCAATCACTTCATTCACATTCATATGATGGCTTGTTCCTGCCCCTGCTTGGAACGGGTCAACCACAAAATGATGATTGAGTTTGCCTGAAACCACTTCATCTGCGGCAGACATAATAGCATCCGCGATATCACCTTCAAGTAAGCCCAAGTCTTTATGAACTTCGGCAGCAGCACGTTTAATCATTGCCATTGACCATATAAAGGCTGGATATGGTTTCATGCCACTAATGGGGAAATTATCGACAGCACGTTGTGTTTGTGCTGCATAAAGCGCATCTTTAGGGACTTTAACCTCGCCAAGCGAGTCTTTCTCGGTACGGTAGTCGCTCATGTATTGTTTCTCCTACTAAAAATAATTAAATGTAAAAAGACGCTACTATTGTAGCGTCCTAAATGTAACTTGTGAATGTGTTTACAATCACTTATTTAGCGGCAGAATATAACTCTGCTACTTTGTCCCAGTTCACGATATCCCAGAATGCGCCGACATAATCACCACGACGATTCTGATAATTAAGGTAATAAGCATGTTCCCAAACATCGATACCGAGAATTGGTGTTTTACCATCGGTTAGTGGGTTATCTTGGTTTGGCGTAGAAACGACTTCAAGTGCGCCATTGTTGACCACAAGCCATGCCCAACCACTACCAAATTGTCCACCTGCGGCAGATGCAAATTCTGATTTAAATTCATCAAAGCTACCGAAAGCTGAGTCAATAGCATCAGCTAACTCACCTGATGGTGTGCCACCGCCGTTTGGTGAAAGCACTTGCCAGAATAAATTGTGATTATAGAAGCCACCACCATTATTTCGGACTGCACCTTGTTTATCTGCTGGCAATGAGTTGAGGTTGGTAAGCAAATCTTCAATTGTGCGGTCAGCAAGGTCTGTACCTTCTACAGCCGCATTCAACTTACTGGTGTAACCTGTATGGTGTTTTTCGTAATGAACTTCCATTGTGTCTGCACCAATGCTAGGTGCGAGTGCGTCTTTTGCATAAGGAAGCGCAACTTTTTCAAAAGCCATCAATATCTCCTTGTTTAGTGAGTATAATTTATCAACATGGGTATTTTAACATAGGGAGTATTTAAAAACGATAAGAACTAGACCATTGAACAATTAGAACTCTATTAAGATTGTACTAAAGACCAGTTATCTTGAGAAAGAAAAATCAAAATTGGCTATAGTTGTGACCCTTATGTGATGTTATCCTGCTAGCTGATTAATCTCCTTGAAGGAAAACTATGTCTGATATTCGGCTAGAGAATCCTAGTGCAACGCCTATTAGTGTTTATGTGATGCTTGCGCTGGGTCTAAGCTCGTTTTCGTTTTCAGCGATATTAGTAAAATTAGCCCAAACTGAAAGTATCCCCTCTTTATTTGTTGCATCCTCTCGATTGATGATTGCAGCCATTATCCTCACACCATTCGTCTTCATTTATCATCGTGCTAACCTTGCAACTTTAAACCGCAAAGACTTACTGCTGGCATTCGGTGCTGGCACATTTTTAGCGCTACATTTTGTTAGTTGGGTGACATCTTTAGAATATACATCTGTTTTAATTAGTGTCGTCTTTGTTACAAGTGGTCCACTATGGGTTGCCATCTTAGAATTCATTTTCTTTCGAGCAAAATTACCGAAATTGGTGGTTATAGGTTTAGGGGTCGCCATATTGGGAGGTTTGCTGATTGGTTTCGCAGGGGCGTTATCCGATACATCTACCGTACAGGTTAACCGTCAGCGTGAGTTAATCGGAGGTGGTTTATCGCTGATTGGCGCAATAACGATTGCTGTGTATTTGATTATTGCGCGTAAATTACAGCAACCTCGTATCCGTAATGGCGTGACGACGAAATTACACATCATTCCTTATATTTGGCTGGTCTATGGTTCGGCTGGACTATTGCTACTTGTTTGGACAATTCTCGCTGGCGTACCCATAGTCGGATATAGCGCACAAGGTTACATATGGTTGTTGCTCATGGCATTATTTCCACAATTAGTTGGGCATTCTTCCTTAAATTACGCAGTTGGGTATCTACCTGCAACCATTGTCAGTATGGCAACACAACTTGAACCTATCGGAAGTGCGATTCTTGCTTACTTCCTATTTAACGAGCTACCATTTCCACTTCAAATCGTTGGTAGTATTGTCATTATTTGTGGGGTGATGTTGGCGACCTATGGACAAAACAAAAAACGAAAGACTAACAAAGTATAATGACGGATTTTCCGAAGTCAGCTCCACAGAACGAAGTCGTTAAAACAACTTTTAACCCTTGGATTGCCCTAGCAATCGGCGTATGTGCGACAACATTTGCGGCACCCTTCATAAAGTTATCACAAGAGAACGGGGTACCTTCTCCTGTTATTGCTTTTGGACGAATTGGTTTAGCGTCACTTGTATTAACACCTCTCGTACTCAGCAATTACCGCCAAGAACTGAGAAACCTTAGCCGACGTGACATTATTATGGCAATGGTTGGTGGCTTATTTTTAGTGACACACTTCTTATTGATGGTTATTGCCTTAGAGAGTTCGTCAACGCTCGTGGTGCTTGTCATCGTTAATACAGGTCCTCTATGGGTAGCATTATTAGAGCGCGTATTCCTCAAACAACAAATTAATCGATTCGTTTGGTTTGGGATGTTCATTACAATTGTCGGTAGTGTGTATATTGCGATAAGTGCCAATAACTCATCAGGACTTAATGATGCAAACTCAATGATTGGCGCAATCTTGTCTACTTTTGCAGCTATGGCTGGTGCAGCATATATTACTATCGGACGAAGTGTACGACGTAAAGTATCCTTATTCCCATATGTGTGGATACTTTTTGGAATTGGTGGCATCTTAGGGTTGCTGTTTACTCTTGCTACAAGAACACCCATCCTTGGACACTCAGCAACTGGTTACTTTTGGTTAATAATGCTTACGCTCATTCCACAATTAATTGGGCATAGTGGTTATAATTTTGCCTTACGGTATTTTACAGCCACGCTGACAAGTTTATCTTCGCAGTTAATAACCATAACAGCAACAATTGTAGCATTCTTTATCTTTGCGGAAGTACCGACAGTATCGGATATTATTGGTAGCATGGTGATTGGCATTGGCGTAATCATTGCGATACTGAACCGCAATCGTACTCAACCCGCACACTAACGCCCTAAATTTATGCCCAAATACTCACTTGACCCTGTCCAGACACCGATTTGTGGTGCGCTTTCGCCTTCTGGAATAATTTGCGCTGTGATTGTCGTTAGTGATTGGTCACGAACCATTTCCTGCAAGGTATAGTTAATCAATCGGGCAAAATCTAAATCGTTTTGTGGAATACCAAAGGTGAGAAAGCGTCTATCATACCATGTGGGACCTATCGCCAATTCAGTCGGATTATTGCGGACAATTGGCAACAATAGGAACGTATCGGCAAACACTGCTAAAGCATTATTGTCTTCGAGAATTGCATTCGAGGCGGTATCCATTTCAGCTTGGAAGAAGCGAAAATTGTTAATTCCGACAACACTACCCCACGCTTCTGCAAGTTCTTCTGAATTTGAATCGCCATTAATTGTAGCTAAGACACGTGTTGTTGCTCTAAACTCTCCCAACTGCGCTAAATCGCGCCCTTCAGGGTACATCAATCGACGACCATGTTGTACGTAAGGTTGGCTAAAATCAACATTAGGTGCATTCCAATCAGGTGTAATACCAACAGCCATATCAGCTTGCCCATTTGCCACAGCTTGCAGAGCATCGCCTTCTATAAATTGTACTTGTACGCCCCATCGTGCGGCAACTTGTTCAACTAATGAACGATTCACTGTCGCAATTATCGCTTGTTCTGGCGGTAATTCAGCAGGGTTTTGAACACCTGCGACACGTACCACACCATTATTCGTAATGTTTGTAGTTGCATAAACTTGCGGTAAGGGGACATCAGTTGGAAATTGTGATGGATGAGGTGCATCATCGCCCACGTTCTCATAAATAGGCATTGCCGCAAATGGAAACTCATCATTGGGGAAATAATCTGTATGAAGTCGTTCTAAAGTGCTTTGCTGACCAATATCCGCATCAGATGCGAGATATTGAAGTGTGCGATTGACCAAATTCCGAAAATGTAAATCTTGACGGAGCATGACAATACCAAAGGCTTCTTCTTGCAAGGGTGTTTCTAAAAGCTCGACAGCATCTAGGACATTGGACGCAGTTCGTAAAAGACGTGTATCGCGCCCTGCAATAGCAACAACTTCTCCACCAAACAATCCAGCAAGCATCTGGTCATGTGTGAGATAAGCCTGTGGCATAATCTGGACACCTGTAGAACTTATCCAATTACTGAGAGCAGTTTGCCCTTCTGTCCCCACTACATAACCTACAGCTTGTCCACCAAGATTAAAAATAGAAGCAACGTCTACTTCGCCTGCTTCAACATCAGGTTCAGATTCAACCATAATAGCTTGTTTGCCAAGACGATATGTTTGGCTAAATTCAAAACGCGCGTCAAGTTCACGCTGGTGAACAACTGCCGCCAAGAGAATGTCAACTGTATTATTTGCCAGTAAATCAAACCGATTTTGGCGCGTAACCTGTACAAATTCAATTTCCAATTCCCATGTTTCTGCTAAGAGACGTGCTAAATCGGCATCAAAACCTGTGACTTCACCTCGTATATTGTATTGTCCAAACGGAATCTCGTTATACAAAATCCCAACGCGTAGAACACCATCACGCTGTAAACGTGCAATTGTAGACTCGCTTAGGACAACATCTGCTTCACCTATAGCCTCTACAGGCATAGGTGTTGGTGGCACAAGTGTCGGCACAGAATTTTCTTGTGCGAGGCTCACAGACATCGACGTAATTAATATACAAAGTAAGATGAAAAAGCGTTTCATACAGTCTCCGCGTAGAGATTGTGTTCATTGATATAATCTAAAATTGCATTGGGTACGAGGTAGCGTACACTCTGATTATTAGCAAGGCGTTCAACAACATGCGTAGATGAAAGCCAAATACTTAGTAAAGGCGTATCAACAATATCAATATGTTTTGATAAGTTAGGAATTACATCGTCGTGCATATCGGCTGATATTGCTTCATCAGAACGACGCATAACAGCAAGCCGAGCATGTTCGGCAACTTCATCAGCCCGAAACCATTTTGTGAAATCACGCAGATTGTCCCCACCCATGAGGAAAAATAACTCAGCATCAGGATAATCAGCTTGTATGAGAGGCAACGTATCAGCTGTATAATGTGGTCCCTCACGGTCAATATCAACTCGTGAGATGGCAAAGTGCGGATTACC
>OZ245943.1:0-679933 GCA_965230145.1 Phototrophicaceae bacterium | reverse complement strand
CTCACCGCGAATACGCTCTGCACCCCAAAGTACATTCTCTTTTGTCATTGTTTGAATAAGGTCGATTATCTCCTGCCGGATACGAGGCTCTCTCGTTTTGGCTTTAGATCGGAAATAATTGTCATGAATACTTGGGGTTTTTAATCCATCAGTCACTGAGTATTGTATCGTTTTTGAAGAGAAAGAGTCCTTAAATTGCCTCAAAAATTGCAGGGAAAATATCGAGTATTTCCTAATCAATTGGGTGAAAATATAGGCAAAAGACTAAATTAAGTTTGCTGGTTTTGATCGTCGAGCAACTCATCGACTTGCCAAAATAACTCATGTGGAAATACATCGTGATTGAAATGCACCAGCAGGTTATGAGTAATATGGTTTAAATCTTTATCAGATAGCTGGTCAATCTGTTCTTGTGGCATACCAGCATTTACTAAATCTTGAAATGTAACAGGTTGTATAAAGACCTTAAGTCTGTTTTCAGGCTCATTTTCTGAGGTTGATTGTGATCTCTCGATTGACATATTGAAATTTTATCATTGTTGAAAATAAATTCAAACGAGTTTAAAAAGAATTCATTATCTTACTTTGTGAGAATAAAACATAGAATTTGCTTAGTGCTCAAAAGAGATCAGATTTTTCTAGGTTTTGTTGACATTTGAATAAATTGAGTAAAATAGTCTCATGACAGAGGTGAGACTAACTGATAATCAATGGACGAAAATTCGGGAATTCTTGCTACAAGACCCGAATGCGTATGTAGGCAAAGACGAAGAAGCCGGTCGCAGCTTAGTTGAAGCCGTGAAATGGGTGAGCCACAGTGGCGATTATTGCCTGCTCACTATGGCAACTGGAACACGATTTACAAAGGGTTTGTTCGTTGGTGCAAAGCAGGTGTCTGGCAACGGACGATGGAATACTTTGCAAATGACTCCGATATGGAAAACGGGATGATTGACAGCAAAATTGTGCGAGCGCATCCCTGCGCGGCAGGTGCTGAAAAAAACGGTGAACAAGCTCTTGGGCGCAGTCGCGGTAGCTTTAGTTGCAAAATCCACATCATGGTTGATGGTTTGGGCAATCCCTTGCGCTTTACACTGACAGGCGGACATCGCCATGACATTACCCAAGCCTATCACCTGCTTGAGGGTTTCGACTTTGACCGTTTGATTGCGGATCGTGGCTATGCGGCAGAGCATTTCATTACCTACTTGATGCAACTAGAGCATTGAAGCTGTTATTCCGCCTCATCAACGAGCTAAAGTGCTTGGTAAATATGATCAATGGCGTTATCGCGAGCGTCTTTTGATTGAGTGTTTTATCAATAAAATCAAGCATTTTCGTCGTATCTTTTCTCGATTTGAGAAACTCGATTATTCTTTTCTTGGCTTTCTCTATTTCACTGGCACTTTGATTTGGTTACGATGAAATGTCAACACTACCTAGTAACGGTAAGGAACATTGGATTAATTATCAAATATCGACCTTACAAAAATCAGCAAAAGGTGAAGTCGATTTACGTTTGATTACATTGAGCGATATTACAGCAATTAAGCTAATGGAACGCCAAAAAATACGTGAAGATTTAGAAAAGCAAAAGGCTGAGATGATCGACACAATTGTGAGCGGATTTTCGCATGAATTTCGGACTCCATTAGCAACCATCGAAACTAATCTCTATATGTTAGAGAATCTCAATAAGAGCGAGAAATCTACACAATATATAAATAAAGCCCGTTCTCAAATTAAGCGCATTGTAAACCTTACAGACCAACTCAACACACTTATTCGATTACGCAACGAGGCAGATTTAACATTGAGTCGTGTCAATATCAACGAATTGCTTGAATCTTGCATTAAACGGAATGAACATCGTATAAGTGCAAAGACCCTGACACTCAATACGGATTATTCACCTGATAATATATATTCTTTGATAGATATTAAGTTGATGAATATTTTACTAGATAACTTGCTTGATAATGCTATCAAATTCACAGATGAAGACGGAAGTATTGCCATAAAAACTGAGAGAGAGTTTGCGTCTGCCAAGATTATCATCGAAGATAGTGGAATTGGGATCTCAGAGAAAATGCTCAATGATATTTATGACTTATTTTCACGCGAAGACAATTCACATAGTCGTGTTGTTTTAGGGATTGGCTTATTCATCGTGAAGGCAATCGCAGATAGTCATAATCATGAAATAACGATTACTAGCAAAGCAGATTGTTGTACAACGGTTGAATTGTCGATACCCATCATCCCCCAAAAACCTGCTTAATACTTTTGCCCTTAATACCTATGAACTTTGGACTCATGCGCTTGTTGCTTGAATCGAGTACGATAGCAGTAATTACGCCTGCAAATTAGGAGAAAACCTGTGTCAGTTGTCAACCAAGCTGAACCTGTCGGCTATGTACAGTTACTACGTCAGAATCGAAATTTTCGTATTATGTGGTCAGGGCAAATTGTCAGCTTACTGGGTGATTGGTTTAACCTTATTGCATCGGCTTCCTTAATTGCTTTACTCACTGAATCGGGTACGGCTGTTGGTGGCTTATTTGTTGTGCGGATGCTTGCTCCTTTTATAGTGAGTCCAATCGCAGGCGTGGTCGCCGACAGATACAATCGCAAGCATATCCTCATCATCACGGACATCATACGCGGCATTACTGTTCTAGGTTTTTTGTTTGTGCGTTCACCAGAATGGGTCTGGCTGATTTATGTCCTGACGGCAATTCAGATGGCAGGACAGGGATTTTTCTTCCCAGCGCGTAACTCAATACTCCCAGATATTACAGTTAAGGCAGAACTTGGTGCTGCCAATGCGCTGAGTTCAGTTACATGGTCAGTGATGCTGGCTTTTGGTGCGGCATTAGGCGGTATTTTTTCAGGGATTTGGGGTGTGTATCCTGCTTTCATTTTAGATGGATTAACATTCTTCGTTTCGGGATTTATCCTCAGTCGTATGGTTTATACCCCACCATTGGACTTAAATGAAAGTGATAAAACATTTCGGGCTGGGATTCAGCAATATTTTGATGGATTAATCTACTTAAGACACCATCTGGACATTCTAATTATCTCAGTGCAAAAAATGTCAAATTCACTGTTTGTCGCTGGTGGATTTCAAGTTATTCAAGTAATCATTGCAGAGAGTTATTTCCCAATTGGTGAAGGGGGTGGCATTAGCTTAGGCATCATCTACGGTGTAACAGGGGTTGGTACGGGCTTAGGACCGATTGTTGCGCGTTACTTTGCTGGTGATAAAGACCGTTCTCTACGTTATACGATAATGGCTGGTTATATTATCTCTATCATTGGATTATTGTGTGCTTCTACTTTGGCGAATCTGCCAATTGTTCTGTTGGGAGCATTTTTACGGGGTTTCGGAGGTGGAATAATCTGGGTTATGTCCACGCAACTGTTGCTACAGCTTGTGCCTTTAGATGTGCGCGGACGTGTATTCTCCACAGAATTTGCTTTTAATACATTAGGCAATGCAATCGCGGCAGGAAGTGTTGGACCATTGCTTGATACCACCTTTACCTTATCGGCATTGATTATAACTATGGCAATATCGGTCATAGTACCATTTAGTTTATGGGCATATTGGGTATTTTTTGGTAAACACGAAAAGGTGAAAGTAGGTTAAGCTACTTCTTGCCTGTTTCATACTTTTTCTTGAACTCTCGTACTGCGATTGCTGGCAAGGTGTCTGCTTGCTGTTCGACATAATTACCTACGGTTTTACGATGACATTTGATGGACTCGCGCAATATCCATGAAATAGCTTTGGTGATGAGTTTGTCGGTTTCGTGTTTGATACGTTCGACATTGGCAAGGGCAGTGGTAATTAGGCGTTCATCAGCTGAATCACGCACAGGCTTGACCAGCAGAACTAAGCTGGCTCGGCGATGTTGAATAGTTTTTCGTTGTGATAATTTGACTAAGAAAGGTTGCCAATTATCCCAATTTGCGAGTAGGTCTTTAGATGTGTAGTTTGATTGACAAGTTGTATCAATTTCGCGCCAACCTTCTAAATATCCAATCCATTCATCTAACACCGACAAGTCTAATTGCTGGCGGAATTTGCTGTAATGCCCTAGGAGAAATCCTGCAAAACAGGCTTCGTCAATTGACTCACCTTGATACAAATCGGATAAGGTTGCTTGCCAGTCATCATAAGTTAAATTTGGATGCTTACCGGCCCATTGTTTGACAAAATCTCGCATGGTTGGGTTGCTCAAACCATAATGTTTGCGAGAAGACCCGCTCGCATTTATATTGTCAGATGCTTTATCGGCTGGATGCGACAAGATAAATTCCCGAAATTCTTGGGCAAATGTCATTAATCCATCTCCTGTGTGACTATAAAATCTTCAAAAGTCACTGTAAAGCCATCGCCAGTTGGAGCGGCGCACATCAACCCAATTTGCAGAGTTTCCTTTTCGCTGAGATAGCCTTGTCGTATCATGATGAAGTTGTCACCATCACGAGAATAGCTGACTTCAACCGCTGTGCCGATGCGTTGAATTTGTATCCAAATTGAAGGTGGATTATCGTCTAATGGCACAATAGACCAATCAGAAAAATCACGAGTGATGACAGCACTCGCTTGTTGAACGCCGTCGAGATATTCAATGCCACATTTTAGCCAAGTGGTGTCACTTTCACGAAGCATCAAGCCTGCTTGGTCGTATAACGTTGCATAGTCGCCTGTAATTTTGACCATTGCGGTAAAATCACCTGCTACATCTTGATAATAAAAGTGGGCATCATCTTTAATGAAATCATGTCGAGTCACGCGCCAAAAGTCCGTTTTTCCATCGGCTGTAACAGTAAGTTGATTATTGTTATCGTCCCACTTTTTTGGTTCATTGAACCATTTCATGAATTTTGTCCTCAAGTATATTGTTTTGATTAGAATAATGATACGCGAAGTTACTCGGATAGGGGAGAATAATCTGTGCGAATATTAACATGGAACGTGGATGCACCAGCGCAAACTATGCGATATTATGTATAAAATGGCATAATTGTTACTCTATTGACGATGGTGTATAGGAAACTTTATGAGACGTTATTTATTTCTTTTATCATTGGTTGTGGTGGGAATGTATCTGGTCATTAGCTGGTACTTTTCCTCACAGATTGTTGTGTATAATCCGCCGAATGAACGTTCCGAAGAATGGCGTTCTGTTTGGGAACCTGAATGGGATGTTGAAATTACCGAAACCTTAGAAATACAAAGTGGTGAAAATCGCTTGGTTGCCGATATTTATGACAATCCCGAAGATGCGGATTGTGGCGTAATTATTGTGCATGGACTAGGTGGAGAACGTAGTATTGCGCGAGTGTACGGCTCAATTTTTTATGAATTACAATGTGACATTCTCGCTTATGATTTTGCTCCAGCTACGAATGATGTGTTGTTGACTTATGGCTACTCCGAGAAAAATGACCTCGAAAATGTTTTGCTGTGGTTTGCGGATTATGTTGATATTCCGACGACGAGCATCGGCATTATTGGGCAATCCTACGGCGCAGCAACAGCATTACAGATGCTACCTCAACAGTCAGATATTGCATGGGTAATTGCTGACTCCTCATATTCCAGTATGCCTGAGATTGTCAATCATCAAGCATATGAACAATTCGGCGATTGGATAGGCATATTTGTCCCGAGTGCCTTGATGTTTTCAGAGATGCGTGGAGACTTTTTCGCGGATGATGTTTCACCAGAAGACAGTGTCCGTGATGTAGATGTGCCGATTTTGATTGTTCATTCACAGCAAGATGGCTATACCCCAGCAGACCATAGCCAAGCAATCTATGATGCTGCGAATCCCGATACCACGGAATTGGTCATTACGGATTGGGGAGCAGACCACGCTCAATCCGTTATAGTGGATAAAGAAGCCTACACACAGATTGTCTACGGTTTCTTAGCTGAACGTGTACCTGATTTTGGTAATCAGGAGTAAGAAAAATGAGAGAACGGGTAACTCCGTCCTCTCATTAGGTTTATGCTGTTTGTGGTACTTTGACTTCGCCATATATCCGCTTAAAGTGACGGTCTGACTCAAGTTTGGCTTTTAAACCTGTGCGACCATGTAGCATTCGTAAGTTGTCGAAAATAAATAATGAGCCAGCGGTTGCAGGCACGTAAATGATATTGTCATTAATTGCCTCGAATAAATTGGTGACTGGTGCAGGGGGATTGTCTAGTAAATCGTAGCGAAAGCGTAAGATGTAGCCGTTATCCCCTTTGCTCAAAATCGGCGCACGATAGGGTTCATGCTCAATATGGTCTGGCGACGCAAAGGCTATGGGTTCGCTCTCTAAGAAGGCAATATCATCTTCACTCAGTTGCTTGATAATATGCCAGCTATCTGCCAGAAGGGGCAAGCCTCCGCCAGCTGATTCCATACTCACGCAGAACATCCCAATATAGGGTGGTGGATTTTCATACCACGATAAATCGGTGTGCATATGGAACTTATCCGTACCAGCGAAAGACATCCCCTGAAAGTTCGGTTGCGGTTTTAAATCCATAATCATGGGTAAATCCATATAGGCGATGGGTGAGCCAACGAGTTCCATATGTTCTCGTAATGATTTATCAGGATTATCATTGCCTATGCCTTCAATTAATCCATAACCTGCTTCTTTAATGTCTTGTAATAGCTTCATGAATATTTATCTTTTCATATATGTTTACGAGATAATCAAGATGTTTATACTTTAAATCTGGCTTCTTAGCAAATCCTTTTTATGTAAGATAATATCTGACAACAGCGAGGAGGATAAATTATGAGTGACAACATTGATGCACATGGCAAACTAGAAGAAGAACCGTTTGACTACCAAATAACCAAAGACAAGCGTGTATTACTTTACTATGAAGGTAAATTGATTAAGACATTATCAGGCAAAAATGCGTCTAAATTCATCTCACAAATTGATGGGGTGGATTGGAAGGAAGAGCAGTTAATTTTAGCTAAAGCAACAGGTAATTTTAAACGTGGTAATGAGCGTGATGGCAAAAAGAAGCAGTGACCCCCTCACTTGTAATTTCAAGTAAAGGGGTATTTGGCTCAGTTATAACCACCTGTGATGTATTGTCGTAGCGTATGTGCTTCATTTTCAGCATGGTCGAGTTGGAATTTGACAATATCACCGATTGAAATCATGCCTACTAAGGTTTGGTCATTCATAATGGGCAAGTGGCGGATACGTTTATTGGTCATGGTGCTGCTAACATAACTCAATTCATCGTCGGGGAAGCCAATGATAATATCAGCGGTCATGGCATCTTGGACTAGCATCTTGAGGGCTTCACTGGATTTTGAGGCGATTTTACGGACAATATCGCGCTCTGACAAAATACCAGCAGGGGCATTTGTTCTATCAACTACAACTAAAGCACCGATATTGTGTTCGGTGAGTAATTGGCTGGCTTCGAGTAAAGTCTTATTGCTCTGGATTGTGATAATTTCTGCGGACTTCTTCCCTAAAATCTCCTTCACCTTCATGGGATTTCTCCTAAAAATAAATTTACATTACTTAAACATGGTACACATAAATACTTACTAAAAATATCTTATCACATACAAATATCACGAGTCATCATTGTGAATGATAGAACGAACAAAATATAGTGATGAGGAATTGTAAAATGATGTATATTAGACAAATGATGATAGCCAAAATTAACTAGGTATTGCCGATGACATTTTTTTTACGGATTGAACTAAACGAAGATATTAACCCTCCAGATTGGGAAGAGAATAATAGTTTGGATACAGAACTACCGATGGAACAACCACAACCACTGGTTGTTGAATTGGTGGAAAAAGTGACGCTAGGGCGGGGTGAGGATACTGCTGTTCTGATAGGTATTCCTACAGAAGACCTTGACCCACAGAGCAATCAAGCTTTTAATCGGGAAATGGATTTACTCACAAACCCACATATTGATTTGTCAGCCTTTCATGCTCATAATCGTGGCGTTTCACGTAAGCATGCTCGCATCACCTTACAAAATACTCGGTTGAGTGTAGCAGACCTTGGTAGCACGAATGGCACATATATTAATAACGACAAACTTGAACCTAATGTTGAATATCCGCTCAAGGAAGGGGATGATTTACGCCTCGGATTTTTGTCATTACGCGTTACGCTAATATAATTTCAAACAATACTCTTGAGAAAGTTATGACTTATGAATCCTATTTTAATTATTTTTGGTGTAGCGGGGACGGGCTTGATTTTTGCGGTTGCCGCATGGCTAAGTCCAAAAATGATACGTGCTGTTTTCCCAGAGGAACAACATGAATCTATGTTGAAAACCTTGCGCGTGATGATAATTATTGCATTGATTATGGTGGTTTTGGCTGTGATTTCGGTTGTGCCAATATTATTTCAGGGAACACCAACATAAAAAGGGGACTGTATTCAAATACAATCCCCTTTTAAAGTAAGTGCGAATTTGTGTTACTAGAACTGGCTCGCGCCGGCAAAGACCGTAGACAGCATGGTGAAGTTACATATAAAGATAACGACTACCATGATGATGCTCGAAATTATTATGGATAAACAACCTTTGACTCCACCAAAATCATAGGTCTTGCCAATATTTATCGAAATCCAGATAACAAAACCGAGCGATATTAATAGGTTCATACCGTATAACATATACATCAAGGCAATACTTCCACCAACTCCATCAAATGCGGAGTAATCACCAGAGATTTCTGCGGCTTCCCAAACAGCGGGGTCGGATGGCAAGCTCGTAAATAGTGAGTAAATCATGATGCTAAAAATCACAACTTGAATGATTAATATAGCAATCAAGGGGAAGCGGAGATTATAGAGTAAGTTACTGAAATATCCCTTACCACCCAGTATCATAGTTGCACAAATGTGGATAAAACCGTATTGAATCAGAACGCCAATGAAAGTCATAATGACTGTGGCGATTCCGATGCCAATGCCCATAACGCCAATGCCTGTTGAGAATTCAGAAGGGCTTATACCTGCCTCTGCGAATTCAGCGCTAAGGTCTGCAAACTCAATTAAGAAGGGCATCATGTCTCCGATGAAGGCAAATGGGAGGTAGGTAGCAATACCCACAAGTACGCTATAAAGCCCAACCCATAGTAATGATTTGCTCCATGAAACACGATCTTCAGCATCGTTTTTATTCAAACCGCGCTTTGGTTTTTCAGCCGTTGCTTTTGTAGATGCGCGCATCAATGTTGCTACTGCCTGACTTCGTTCCGCGCCTGTAATTTCGGCGGCAAGCCCAACTGCATAGTCATCTTCGGCGTAATCAGGGTTTGCCATGAATGCCTTTTGTGCCATCTCCCATGCTTCATCGTTCTTGAGGTCAATAACAGCAGACATCGCCCGTTCAAGATACATTTTAGCTTGCTCAGGGTCACGCTTCGTACTGCTCGGTATGGCGGGGGCAGGTTCATCTTCAAAACTATCTACGATAGTCTCTTCTTTTAACTGCCGTGCTGCTTGTGCAGCGAGTTTTTTTACTCCTTCATGAGTCTCTTTTTTGTAAACTGCACTCAGGATTTTTAAGGCATCGGGGTCGCCAGAAGCAACCAGTTGTTTGATACCATTTGCACGGTCTTTCGGGTCGCTACTCTTAAGTAATGCAATGATTTCTTTTCGCATGATAATATCACCCTAATAATTTACTGTAATTGCGACTAATTCCAGATTACAAGCAAACGACTTTTTGCACCACCTCAATTGTTAGGGGTTTTTACAATTTTGGATTATTTTGTGTTTCTTTGAATGATTTCTTTAAATGACGATGACGTTAAAACTCAGACTAGCTATCTCTGATGCAAGTTAGTAAAATGATTTAACTTACATAGGGTATTTTTGTAAAGCTAAAAAATAAAACTACGCTAAAATAGACTTATAGTAACCGCATAAATACAAGAAAGTACACTATGGATAAAGCGACACGCGGGCAGGTTAAACGACATAATCGTCGTTTAGTAATGCGTGCTTTAGTAAGAAAATTGGCGGATAACCGTGCGGCTTTATCGGTTGCAACCCAATTAACCAAGCCGACTATCGGGACGATTGTTTCAGAACTTATTGATGCTGGCTATGTATCTGAAATTGGCTACGGAATATCGACCAGTAGTGGGGGGAAACGCCCAACCCTGATTGAATTTGTACCAACGGCGAGGCAAGTCATTGCTGTTTCGATTGCACAAGATGAAATAATCGCACAACTTGCTTACTTGGATGGAACAGTCGTCGCACGTCATCACATGGTATTTGATGATAACGATGATATTCAGCAGGCACTCTATTGCACGATTAATGCGCTTATTGCACAAAAAGATGCAGAATTGTTATGTATCGGCGTAGGATTATCTGGCATTGTGGATAGCTCTTCGGGGATAGTTGTTCATTCTGAAAGCCTAAGATGGACAGGTTTACCATTAGCACAAAATCTGACGAAAATGTATGATGTTCCATCTTACATCGGGAATAATACGGAATTATCAACGCGCGTTCAAGTTCGCCAAAGTACCCGAGATACTGACCATTTAGTGACTGTTTCAATTGGTGATGCGATTGAAATCGGTAGTACATTCGGTGGTGATATTTACCAACACAGTGAGGATATTGGACAGTTATTTGTCCCCAAACTCAATAAAAGCGTTGGTACATTACGCTGGAAAACAGTTAAAGCGACTGCAAAAAAGATTATTGAGGAACATCCTCATAGCGTGTTAGCAAGCCAAAAATTCACGTATCTCTTATTGCGGCGTGCAGTTATGTTGGGCGAAGCACCTGCTCTTGAATTACTTGATGAGATGGCAACCATTTTGGCGCATGTGTATCGGTGGATTATTGGCTTGATGCGTCCATCAGAAATTGTGCTTGCAGGGTCGATGAGTGAATTGGGGCAAGTTTTGCTCGATGCTGTTGAAGAAAAATTACATCATGCTGAGTCTAATCGTGCTTTGACCTACGCACGGCTGACGCTAGCGCAAGCCAATTACTTGAGTTTGGAAGGGGCGTTGGTATACGCATTGCAAGAGGAGTTGGGAATATGACAGGAAAAATTGGCATTATAACCAACGATAAACGGCAAGTATTCCAACGTGACATCATTACAGGTGTGAAAGCAATTGTAGAAGACAGTTATGAGGTTATTGTCGATTCTATTGCAGAAGACCCTAAGCAACGCCTTGAAATTAGTTTAGACGTTGAAGCACTAGATGGTGTTTTGGTAATAGCGAATGTGCTTTCTCATGATGAATTGCTCGGCTTATACCAAACAGGTAAACCGATTACCTTAGTGAGCCATCAAGAGGCGGATTTGCCGATACCAGCTGTTGTCCAGAATAATCGTGACGGTATGATGAAGTTGGTTAATTATGTCGTTGAAGATTGTGCGCGAAAGAAAATTGTCTTTATACGGGGCGATATGAATCAGCACGATGGACAACAACGCGAGATGATTTTTCAGATGGGGCTAATGCGACATGACCTAACTAATCCAGACGACTACAATTTAGTAGGTGATTTCAACCCAGTTACAGCGGCAACATCTATTATGGAATTTCTGGAAGCAGATAAACCTTTTGATGCTGTGATAGCCTCTGACTATTTGATGGGATGTGCTGTATTGGATGTTCTCCGTGCTTTTGACGTGGATATTCCTAAATCAGTCTCGGTAGTAGCATTTGGCGACGGACCTGAAGCTGTAGACATGGGTTTAACAGTAGCTGGGGTAGATGTTGTGGAATTAGGCAAACGGGCTGCACGCCAACTATTGAGCCAAGTAGAAGGCGCAACTATATCTGGTGTAACATGGCTAAATACTGAACTAATTGTGCGTGATAGTTCATAATTTTGAGGAGTAAGATGTACCGTTATATGGGTATTGATGGTGGTGGCAGTAATTTGCGAGTGGTCATCACTGATGAAAAAATGAATGAATTGGTACGAGTTAAGCGTGGTGCGGTTAATCCCAGTGCGATTGGACGTGACCAATCAGCAGAACGCATTCAATCGGCTATTCGTGAAGCTCTGCAAATAACTAAGCTCGACACTGTAACAGGTGTTGGCATCGGCATTGCAGGTGCATCGGCTGTATATGCTGAAAATTGGCTACGAGAAACTATTCAGGCAGTTCTACCAGATACATTTATCGCACCAGCCTCTGATAATGAAATCGCTCTAATCGGTGGGATTGGTGAGCGTTATGGCTTGCTCCTATTAGCTGGAACAGGCAGTGTCGGTTTTGGGATGAATGAACATGGCGAAAAAATACAAGTAGGGGGATGGGGATATATTCTTGGTGATGAGGGTAGTGGCTTCTGGATTGGTCTACAAGCTCTCAAGGCGCTGATACAGTATCAAGATGCTGATAAGCCATTCTCACCCTTTGTTCAACACGTCGATGCTTACCTGAAAGATCATGATGCAAAACATCTGGTTGAATGGGTATATGTGAATCAAGAAAATCCTGTACCTGTGATTGCACGCGTTGCCGAAGTGGTGCTTAAGGCAGCAGAAGAAGCTGACCCCGAAGCCTTAGCTATTATACAAGAAGCTGTTTCTGAAATTGTGCTATTGGAGCGCAATCTCACTCATCGGCTGAAACTGGAAAATCCGCCGATAATGTTTGCAGGGGGCTTATTAACCTCTGATAATGCCATGAGTCGATTATTGACTCAGAGGCTCGGTTTAAACGAGTTGCCGACACCGAAATATGAACCTGTTATTGGTGCTGCATTGATGGCGCAATTACGGCTTGCAGATAGTGTTAAAGCCGATTAAATCTAACCACAGAAGGAAAATCATGTCTTATTTAGCACAAGAAATTCAAGAACAACCAACTGTTATCGCTCGATTTTTAGCTGAGGAAAGCGACAATGTTGCTAAAATCGCCGATGCTATCCGCGCATTTGACCCTGTGTATGTGTTGATTGCGGCGCGTGGTACATCGGATAATGCCGCCCGTTACGCTCAATATTTATTAGGGATTGAAGCAGGCTTGATGGTTTCGTTGGCAACACCCTCCGTGCATACGCTTTATGGGTCAAATATCAAAATGAATCAGGCATTGGTCATTGGTATTTCACAGTCAGGGCATTCGGAAGATGTGCGCCAGATTGTGACCGATGCTCGTGACCAAGGGGCGATTACACTCGGTATTACTAATGATGAAAGTTCACCGCTCGCCAATGAAGCTGAACATCATATTTACTTACATGCTGGTGATGAGAAAAGTGTTGCGGCAACCAAGTCTTATACAGCACAGTTGGTTGCTATGGCATTGCTTACGATCCACCTCACACAAGACGAGGCAAAACTTGCTGAGATTCAAGGTCTGCCACAGATAGTTGCGGATACTTTGGTGGCTTCGGAATCGGTCGGGCAATGGGCAGAACGCTATCGTTATATGGAACGAATTGCCTTAATCGGACGTGGGTTGAATTATTCAACGGCTTTTGAAATCGCTCTCAAAATCAAGGAATTATGCTATATCGTCGGTGAAGAATATAGCGAAGCTGATTTTAGACATGGACCAATCGCTATTATTTCACAAGGTTTCCCTGTTATGGTGATTGCACCAAGTGGCAAAACTCTACCGCTGATGCTCGATTTACTAGAAAAACTCAAGGAGCGTGGGGCAGAGTGCATTGTCTTTAGTGATAATCAAGCAGCATGTGATTTAGCGACTAACCATGTTGCCTTACCAGCCAACATCCCAGAATGGCTGAGTCCCATTTGTACAGTTATTCCTGGTCAATTGTTTGCATATCATCTTGCGTCTGCTAAGGGGCATCAGATTGATTCACCGCGTGGATTATCAAAGGTAACGATTACACGGTAGTGTGGTGGTGAGGCATGACAATTTACCATGCCTCCTATTATTACTTTGTGGGGCGATGAATGTATTGCCCTTGCATCTCGCCGACGATTTCTCCATTGTCATACACGCGATGCCCGCGCACAAATGTCGTTTTGGCTCGCCCTGTGACTTCTAAGCCCTCAAATGGGGTGTAGCCTTGTGCTGAGAAGCTATCTTCACCATGAATTGTCCATGTTTCGTCAGGGTCGAATAAGACGAGGTCAGCATCATAACCTTGGGCAACATCGCCTTTATTGAATAAGCCAAAGCGACGAGAGGCATTCCAGCTAACCAACTCAGCGACACGATTTGGCGATAGTCCGCGTTTTGTGCCTTCGCTAAAGATACCTGCTAAGAGGTACTCTGTGCCACCGAAACCAGCTTTTGCTTTCCACACATTTTCTGGATCATTAGTATCCACTTTTAGGTTTTCGGGGCAATTGGCATGGTCGGTCATTATCCATTGCACTGTGCCATCGAGGACTTTTTCCCAGAGATATTCTTTATGATGGGGTGGGCGCAGTGGCGGATTAACTTTGGCATATGCACCCATTTGGCAATCGGTATCCAATAATAAATGACCTGCTGTGACTTCAATTCCAAATTCGACATCAGGGTACATCTCACGCGCACGTAAGGTTGCATCCATCGCTTCAATGGACGTAATATGCAAAATATTGACCTGTTTGAGTCCTGCTTCTTGTGCCATTGCTCCAACAATTTGAATGGCAATCGCTTCACTATGTGGTGGACGTGCCGCGCTATACGCCTCAAGCCCCTCTAAAGTGCCTTCTTGTCGGACTTTTGTTTCGTAAGCACGTAGGATTTCAGGGGTTTCGCAATGCCAACTGACTTGAATGAGGTCTGCCAAGTCAGGGTATTTCTCTTGGAGTCGGGCGGCTTCACGGCAGATAAAGTCGAAATGAGCGAGGTCGTAATGGTCGCCTTCTTCGAGCATCAGCCACTTGGACTGCGTATCGGATTTGCCATGTAAGCCATGTAGACCATAAAACATGAAGACTTCACCATAATTTGGTGCGCCACATTCAGTTAGTAGATATTCCATTTCATGGACTTGTGCGCCAGAAATTGGTGACACATGATAGCCATAATCGACGTAATAGCGTCCATCACTTTGCTTGAGCAATTCAGGGAAAAATTTGGTTAGTGACCCTCCCATATTGAGGTACAAACTGCCTGTACGAACATAAGGGATGAGTGTCGTGACACCCCCTTGTGCCGCGGCTGCGGATTCCGTTGGTGCGTCGTCATAGGGATGCACATAAATCCCAACATGCGTATGCGGGTCAATTGCGCCGGGCATGCCGAGTAATCCCTTGCCATCATAGCTTTCGTCGCCCTCATCAACGGATATGTCAGGGGCGATTTTGGCGAATTTTCCATCTTTGATGCCGATGTCCATGGTGTCGATTGTCGTTTTATTGGGGCTAACCACCCGAACGTTTTTAATGACTAAATCATAAGTTGATGCCACAATTTGCTCCTTTTAAATACGTATTTAAGCATTAATGCCACTGACAGCACGCATGTTATGGATGTGATATTCAAATCTATCGCCACGATATAAGCCGATAAAATACTCTATCGGGGTTTCATCAGGTGAGAAGACAATGCGCTTGACTCGTAATAAGGCTGACCCGATTTCGACATGCAATAAGTCAGCGACTTTTTCACTAGCGGGTAGGGCTTCTAAGGTACGATGTGCGATGCAATCGTGTAGTATTGGTAAGCCATTGAGATAGCGCAATGAACCTCCCTCGGTATACGCTGTGCCATCAATCCCTGTGATAAATTCTGTGGAGACATAAGCACAGTGATAGCCAATCGGCTCGTCATTTTCGAGGCGCAAACGTTCCAACTGAAAGACTTTCTGCCCGTCAGGAATTTGCAGCGTCGCATACACTTCTGCATGAGGCATAACCCATTCTGCGGAGAGCAATTTCCAACCAGGTGTTGAGCCTTGTTCCGCCATATTGTCGGCTAAACTGGGGTAGTTTTCAGGGCTATGACCTAATTTGGGTTTGGATACAAATGTACCTCGTCCTCTGTGCCGCGTAATTCGTCCTTCATCTTCTAACTCGCTCAAGGCTTGTCGCACCGTTGTCCGACTCACGTCGTAGGTGTCTTGGATTTGTTGCTCTGTTGGGAAAATGTCGCCTGATTTGAGTTCTTTGCTCTCAATCTTGGCAAGTAGCAACTGCTTCAATTGATAATAAAGAGGCATGGGCGAATTGCGGTCTATGGTCATACAAATGTACCTAAACATATTAATTTGTCATGACTATATATCTTTTTGTCACTATTTGCCACAGAAATATCCACAATTTTTGACTTGTTTTACACTGAATTTCCTGAAAAATTGATGTTTCGAGGCTAGTATGAGTAAATCATTAGTTGTTTGTATTTGTATCTTAAAAGTGTTATATTCGTGACAATATGTTTTATTGGCTCATATAAATTCGATTATGATTGATAATATTTGGCAAGATGTATTAACAGAACAAGATAAAATGGTCATTGATGAAGCTGGATATCGCACTCGTGGCGCATCCACCTTTAGTAGTCGCGGTACGATGACCTCTCCTGTGCTGATAATCATTGATATGCAGGTCTTGTTTGTGGGCGACGATGTGCCAATCGAAGACGCGATTGCGACTGCTCCGACTATGATAGGTGAACGGGGTTGGCGCGCGATTGATGCAATGCTTCCTCTGATTGAACAATGTCGGTCAGCAGACATATCGATATTGTTTGCCAAAATGCTCCCTCATAATCGACCCACCAGTGACCCCACCCTGAATTTTGTAGCTCCGCTTCAACCCCAATCTAAAGATATGATTATAGAGAAAAGAACGGGTAGTGTTTTCTTTGGTACAGATTTAGCCAGCAGGTTGCAACATCAGAATATAGATAGCGTGATTTTGGTGGGTAATTCGACCAGTGGGTGTATTCGTGCGGCGGCTGTTGATGCTGTGCAATATGGCTTCCACGCGATAGTGCCTCATGATTGTGTCTTTGACCGCATTGAAGCATCTCACAAAATTGGCTTGCTTGATATGTGGATGAAATATGCCACTGTGACATCCTCACAAGACCTCATTTACCAATTACAGACCTTAAACGAGATGGCATCATGACGATTGAACGCGATAATGGGCAATGGTCATTTGAAACTGATATTGTAATTGTCGGTGGGGGTGGTTGTGGCTTAACCGCAGGTGTCATCGCAGGTCAACTCGGCGCAGAAGTCCTTATCTTAGAAAAGCAAGAACGTCCCCTCAGCAATACACAACGCTCTTACGGTATGGTTCCCGCAGGTGGAACTCGTCTACAAGAAGCAGCAGGTGTTCATGAAACCCCCGAAGATTTCGTCCGCGATATTATGAGTAAGAATCATCAGCAAGGTGATTATGAAACGACGCTGCATGTGGCAAAAACAATTGTGGATGTGGTGCATTGGCTGATAGATGAGGTTGGCGCAGAATTACATTTCGTCGATGATTTTACTTATCTCGGACATTCCACGCATCGGATGCACGCGCCACCAAACCGTAGTGGGGTAGAGTTATACGACGCTTTACGTATTAAACTGGCTCAATTCAATAATGTGGATGTTATCAAGGATGCACCTGTTACAAATCTCATTGTAAACGATGAAAATGATGTGGTAGGGGTTGTGGTTGCGCGTGGTAACACCGTTGAACGCGTAGCCGCGAAGAAAGTTATCCTAGCGAGTAATGGCTTTGGTGGTAACGAGGAGATGTTGAGGCAATATATGCCCGAAATGGAACACGCACTCTATCTTGGTGGTGAAGGTAATACAGGTGAAGGCATATTGTGGGGCATGGAACTCGGAGCAAAAGCAGCTTATATGGATGCTTACCAAGCACATGGCTCGGTTGCTATTCCTTATAACATCCTCATCACCTATGCGATGGTCGCTGAGGGTGGTATTCAAGTTAATCTAAATGGAGAGCGCTTCGGCATAGAACAACAAGGCTATAGCGAACGTGCCTTAGAAGTCCTTGCCCAACCTGAGGGTATCGCATGGATGATTTATCCTGAAAAGTTGCATGAATTGGGCATGACATTTGAGGAATATCGCCATGCAGAAGAAGCTGGGGCGATCAAAACTGCTAAAACTTTAGTAGACCTCGCCCAACAAATTAAGGTTGATGCAAGAACCCTCAGCGATACGATTAGTGCTTATAATTCTGCTTCTAAAGGTAATCTAGCTGATGCACTTGGGCGAACAAATGGCAAGCCTATAGACGCTCCGTACTATGCTGTCAAGGTTACAGGGGCATTATTTCATACGCAAGGTGGCTTGGTTGTTGATGAGCATGCGCGAGTGGTCAAAACTGATGGCACAGTTATCCCTAATTTATACGCAGGGGGTGGTGTTGCGGCTGGACTGAGTGGGCATGGTGCGGCTGGGTATTTATCGGGTAATGGCTTATTAACAGCCCTTGGTTATGGTTATTTGGCTGGTCAACATGCGGCAATGAGCATCAAAGAAGGGGTATCCGCATGAATGATCGTCTGCGCTATGATGCTCTCAAACAGTTAGCGACCTTTGCGGCAGAAACGACCTTTGATGATATTCCCCACGAGGTGATTGAGCGCGCCCATTGGGTATTGCGCGATACTGTTGGTGTGATTATCGGTGGATTAGCTGTCCCCGAAGTGGCTCATCTGGCGCAATTTGCCAGTGAAAATTATGCTGGACGTGCAAAATTATTAGGCACAAATGCTTCTGTGCGACCTGAATGGGCGAGTCTAGTTTATGGCACAGCTGGCACGACACTTGAGTTTGATGAGGGTCATGCTTTTGCACGCGGACACGCAGCCATTCATGCTGTGTCGACTGCTTTAGCTTTGGCATCGGCACATAATTTATCAGGCGAAGAAACGATAACCGCATTAGTTATTGGTTATGAAGTGGCTGTTCGGATTGGTATTGCGTCCAGATTACGCCCGAGTGTACATCCTTTTGGGGCATGGGGTGTGATTGGTGCGAGTGCCATCGGCGCGAAAATTGCTGGTATGAATGCTGACGATATGCTGGCTGTTTTCGACCTCGCCGCATCTTATGCAATTACCCCTTCGTATAAAACAGCTCTGCAAGGCGCGAATATCCGTAATACCTATGCTGGCATGGTTAATCACAATGGTTTGCTGGCTGTGGAGATGTTCAAACTCGGTTTTCGTGGTGAGCGTGGCGGCGCTTTTACGACCTTTGGCGATATTTTAGGGGATTCCTTCACTGTAGATAGTCTGACTGATGATTTGTCTGAGCGTTATGAAATCATGCGTGGATATTTCAAACCTTATTCCGCTTGTCGTTACTCACATGCGGCTGTTGATGCTGTTCTGGCAATTCAAGAATCGATTAATATTGATGACATTAGCCAAATTACAGTTGAAACCTACGATTTTGCCTCCAAACTCGATGACCCACAGCCGAAAACACCGCTTGGAGCGCGTTTCTCTGTGCCTTATATCGTTGCCACTACGCTGATAGATGGCGATGCTGGTGCGGAATCCTTCACCGAATCGGCTATCCAACGGAAAGATGTGCTTCAATTAGCGGGTAAGGTCATCATGAAAGAATTACCGCAATACACCGCAATGCTCCCTCACAAACGCTCGGCAAAAATTACTATTAATATGGGCGACCATCAAATCACATCGGAAGCGATTGGAAGCAAAGGCGACCCTGACCAGCCAATGAGTGACTCAGAATTGTTTGCGAAATTCAGTCATTTAACATCTAATCACTACACAAGTGACCAGCAGAAAAGACTCTGGCAGCACTTAGGTAATCTTGCACAGTTGACCTCAATTGATTCTATTTTTGAGCTTGACCGTGATAAATCATTACAAACTGATACATGAGGAGGATAGGGGGACATTTGGTCAACAGGATTTCGGTACTATCAAAATTTGTTAAATTTATTTCTATATAGGAGTTACAGCGCATGAAAAAAGCATTTCGTAGTATCGTCATGATTGCATTGTTGCTGATGGCAACGGCAGTCGCTTTTGCACAAGATGACATGGTTGTCGTCAAAATCGGCGCGATTCACCCCCTAACTGGTAGTCTTGCGAATGATGGTCAAGGGATGGATTTAGCGATTCAAATGGCTGTTGAGCAAATTAACGAATCAGGTATGTTAGAAGGCATCACACTGGAATTGGTCAGTGCTGATTCCACAGGCTCAGCAGATGTTGGTCAAGAAGAAGCCGTTCGTTTGATTGAAGAAGAAGGTGTTTCGGCACTTATCGGCACATTCCAATCGGCTGTGACTGCTAATGTGGCAACCGTTGCTGCCCGTGAAGGTGTTCCTTTGGTCGTGAGTGTTGCTGCTGCAAGTAGTATTACTGAACAAGGTCGGGATGCGGATGGTAATCAATGGACGTTCCGTATTCAACCGAATGCTGATGTGATGGGAACTTACGCCGCACAATATCTCGTTGAAATGACCTCAGCCTATGATATTCCATTAAGTACAGTTGGTTTTATGCACGAAGGTATCACGGATTATGGGCGTAGCGTCTATGGTGCGTTTGAGGCTGAAGCTGAAAACCAAGGCTTTGAAATTGGTGAAACCATTCCCTATGAATTCGGTGTGGAATACACAACGGATGTTACATTACTGAGCGCCAGTGCTTTAGATGCTGTTATGGTCACAGGCTACTATGGTGATGGGCTGACAATTGCTCAAACCATGCAAGATGTTGTATTGGATACACAATTTGTCATGGGTGTGGCACAAGGCACATACGACCAAGACCAATTTGTTGAAGATGCTGGCGACCTAGCAGAGTGTTTCTTTAACAGCAACTATCGCTGGGATAACCTCAATGAACTGGCAACCGAAACCCGTGCTGCTTATGAAGAAATGTTTGAAGAACCAATGACAGCTGCTGATGTTTTGGCATGGCAAGCAACGATGATTGTCGCTGATGCGATTATGCGTGCGGAATCAGGCGACCCTGCTGACGTTCAAGCTGCATTGCTCGAAACTGAATATGAAGATCATATTCTACCTTATGACGGTGCAATCACTTTTGAAGATGGCGAAACTGCTAACGCATTGCCTGTCGTGATGCAAGTACAAGATGGTGCTGTTGTGCAAGTTTGGCCAGAAGAAATTGCTGAGGCTGAACCACGTTTCTGCACAGCTTGGGAGTAAATCCTCATTAATTTCAACACTGTATGTAGGGGCGTAGCATGCTACGCCCTTACGTCAACATTTATTTTGATAAGAGGTTCAGTGTTATTGGAGATAATTTCGTGGATTGGACGCAATATCGCGGATGGTTGATTGCTGGATTGGTTGTTATCGGTTTATTTATCATCTTAGTTTATAACCAAGTTGATTGGCAGAGTTGCCTAGAACCTGAAGCTGAGGGCTTTTTTCCGACTTGTGTATTGAATAATACAGGCGCTTGGTATGAGCGTTATGGCGTGGTTGTGCGTCAGGCAATGGTGAGTGGTTTGCTCATTGGTGGTGTTTATGGGCTAGTCGCATTGGGTCTGACGATGATTTTTGGTGTGTTAGAAATTATCAATTTTGCCCATGGCGCATTGATGACTGTGGGACTCTATGCGACTTATATCTTGTATGATTCGTTCGGAGTTGACCCTTATTTAGGTTTACTGATTACGGTTCCGCTATTATTCATTATTGGGATTATGGTCTACGCTGTTATTATCCATCCTGCGCGCGATGCTCCACATCATAATCAACTATTATTGACACTTGGCTTGACCCTGATTATTGAAAATGCCTTATTACTTGCTTTTACAGCAACTCCGCAATCCATTCGTTTGCCATATGCACGGGCTGAACTCAACTTTGGTTTTTTTACTGCTGAATTTCCTCTCAGGATTTGGGGTGTCACGATTCAATTGCCTCAACTTGTCGCATTTATCGGCTCACTTTTGCTGACAGGCATTCTCTATTTTCTCATTCAACGCACTGATTTAGGTCGGGCTATACGGGCAACAGCCCAAGATAGAGCAGGGGCGGCATTAGTCGGTATCAATACCAATTGGATTAATGCTGTGACTTTCGGCATCGGGACAGCCTGTGTCGGTGCGGCGGCGGCTTTGGTCTTGCCATTCTTTCGTGTTGAACCGACTGCGGGTAATATCTTCAATATCACCGCGTTTGTGATTGTTGTTTTAGGTGGGATGGGGAATGCACTCGGTGCGTTGCTTGGTGGTATTATCATCGGGCTAACACAAGAACTCAGTATTATCTTCTTTCCGGGGTCATCCAAATTAATCGGCGTGTTTGTCATCTTCATTATGGTCTTGCTCTTTAGACCACAAGGCTTATTAGGGGGCAAATCAGCATAATGGAACAAATAGTAAAGATTCCACGCGATTATCTCATCTTGGTTGCTGTGACGATTGCTTTTGCGATATTGCCATTTTTTGTTAGTAACTTTCAGCTGAATTTATTGACAAGCCTTCTGTATTGGGCGTATCTCGGTACAGCGTGGAATATCATGGGTGGCTATGCTGGACAATTCTCATTTGGACATGCCGCGTTTTTCGGGATTGGTGCATATACGTCTACGGTAATGTATGCCGATTTTGGGATTTCGCCTTGGATTGGTATGGTAACAGGGATGTTTTTTGCGGCAATTTTTGGGGCGGCAATGGGCTGGCTGACCTTTCGCTTTGGTGTAAAAGGGCATTTTTTCGCCTTAGCAACCTTCGCTTTTGCTGAGATGCTGCGCTTAATTGCTCAAGATTGGGATTTTATCAATGCCTCAATTGGGCTGAATCTGCCAATTATCGGTGGCGACTCATGGGGGCAGATGCTTTTTGAGGAAACACCTCTCAATTATTACAATTTGATTCTAGGTATGCTAGTTGTCGGCACGATAGTTAGTATTTGGATTTACCGCAATAAGCTCGGTTATTATTTGCAAGCGATTCGTGAAGATGAAGATGCTGCAAGCGCACTCGGTGTGAATACCCTCAATTATAAGATTATTGCGGTAGCGATTAGTGCGGCACTCACAGCGGCTGGTGGGACATTTTTCGCGCAACGCTTCACATTTATTGACCCCTCGCTCGTTTTTGGCGTATCAATCTCAATTGACATTTTGCTACGTCCGATTTTTGGTGGCTCAGGCACAGTCTGGGGACCACTGGTTGGAGCAATTTTATTGACTCCACTGGAAGAATTTACCCGTGAATTTGTGCGTAACCCACCAGAAATACTCGGCTTTATTGAGGGGCGTTCGGGTGTAGATGTGATGCTATTCGGCGTGATTGTGATTATCGTAGTCATCTTTATGCCCGATGGCATTGTCGGCTCGCTCAAGAATTGGATTGACAAAGCAACCCGCAACGACAAACCTAAACCAGCGAAGGAGTCTATCACATGAGTTTATTGCAAATTCAGAATGTGACCAAACGCTTTGGGGGGCTTATCGCTGTAGACAATGTCACTTTTGATATTGCTGAGGGCGAAACACTCGGTTTAATTGGTCCTAATGGAGCAGGGAAGACAACACTTTTTAATAGCATTAGTGGTACGTATACCCCTGAAGAGGGCAATATTGTGTTTGCTGGCGAAACAATCACACATGTACCGCCACATGAAACCGCAAAACTTGGCTTGGTGCGAACTTTCCAGATTGTGAAACCATTTGCTGGTTTGAACGTGGTGGATAATGTCAAAGTCGGGGCATTTTTACGCAATCGTAATGCTGGTCTTGCGGAAGAAAAAGCCCGCGAAATTGTTGAATTTGTCGGCTTAGGCGAATCAGCAGAGCGTCTGGCAAAAAATCTAACCACAGCAGGGCGCAAACGTTTGGAACTTGCCCGTGCCTTAGCCACCGAACCGCGTTTACTGCTTCTCGATGAAGTGATGGCAGGGCTTACGCCAACAGAAAGTCGGCAAATCGTGGAGGTCATCAAGCAGATTAAGGTGCAGTACAACTTAACTTTATTGGTGATTGAACACGTTATGCAAGCTGTGATGTCCTTATCGGACAGAATTGCTGTGTTGCATCATGGACAATTAATTGCGATTGATAAACCTCAAGTGATTGCCAGTGATTCGACTGTAATTGAAGCCTACTTAGGGAAGGAGTTCGAGTTTGCTGAGCATTAAAAACTTGAAATCGGGCTATGATGATGTGCCAATTCTCTTTGGGGTGTCGCTCGATATTCAAAAAGGCGAAACAGTTGCCTTAATTGGCGCGAATGGTGCAGGTAAAACGACCACCATTAAGACTATCTCAGGCTTACTGAAAACATGGGGTGGTAGTGTTATCTATGATGGGGTCGATATTACGAATTGGGCATCGCATAAAATCGTTGAAGCAGGGTTAGTTCAGGTAGCTGAGGGACGTAAATTGTTCCCTGACCTGACCGTACTTGAGAATCTTGAACTCGGTGGATTTTTGCGCTCAGTGCGTGCGAATCGTCCTAAAAATTTGAAATATGTCTTTGGAATGTTCCCGCGGTTGGAAGAGCGTAAAACTCAAATTGCTGGCACATTAAGTGGTGGTGAACAGCAGATGTTAGCTATTGGGCGCGCATTGATGTCTGAGCCGAGATTACTGATGTTGGATGAACCGTCACTCGGGCTTGCACCAATGCTAGTTCAGGGCATTTTTGATGTGGTGCAACAGATTAACAGTGAAGGCACAACTGTACTGATTGTCGAGCAAAATGCTGTGCAGACTTTACGCATGGCACAGCGTGGCTATGTGATGGAACACGGCAAGATTACACTCTCTGGAACAGGAGAAGAATTACTTGCTGACTCTCGTATCCGTGAAGCCTATTTAGGATTGTAGAATGCCCAGTTTTGATACAAGTTGCCTTAGCAAAAAGGAATCCTATAAATTGATGACAGGGGCAATTGTGCCTCGTCCAATCGCATGGGTGAGTACGATAAGCGCGGAAGGGCAGTATAATCTCGCGCCCTTTAGTTTCTTCAATGGTATTGCTGTCATGCCACCGACAGTCGGGTTTACTGTGGCGTATGCTGATGATGATAGAGGCTACAAAGATACGTATCGCAATTTGATGGCGAATGGTGAATGTGTCGTCAATATTGTGACTGAGAAAACAGCTTTTGCCATGAATACGACTGCTAAAGGATTTGCATATGGTGTAGATGAATTTATCGAAGCCAATCTCACACCTTTAGCGTCTGAATTAATCCGTCCTATGCGTGTTGCTGAAAGCCCAATTCAATTTGAATGTAAGCTGAATCAAGTGGTAACAATCAAGAATGACCTCGGGCATAGTGATTTGATGCTCTGCGATGTGCTGATGATTCATGTGGATGACTCAGTTTACGCTGGAGACCATAAGATTAGCCAAAAAGCCTTGCAAGCAGTCGGTCGTATGGGAGGTACACATTATATTCATACAGCCGATTTATTCGATATGACGCGCTACCACAAAATTGATAACACGACAGACCTATAGAGGCAGACTAACTGTCCCTATGTTGGGGAATATTTATGTCAACTTTTGAAACACTACTTAGTCCAATTAAACTTGGTAAATTACAGGTAAAAAACCGTGTGATGGTCACGGCGCACACAACCAATTTTAGTGAGAATGGCATCCCTACAGATAGGGATGTCGCTTATTATGGTGAACGGGCGAAGGGTGGTGCAGGCTTAATCGTTATTGGTGCATTACGGATTCATCCGACAACACTCAATGCACCTTTGAATATTATGGCGTTTAAGCCCGAAGTCGTGCCAATGTTCCAACAAATGAGCGATGCAATCCACGAACATGGTGTAAAAATTATCGGGCAAATCCTGCATATGGGACGGCAAATTTACCCGGGTTATAGTCGTACACCGCCTTGGTCTGCCTCACCTATTGCTTGCCCTATAAACAAGGTTATCCCGCATGAGATGACACAGGCGGAAATTCAGGAAATCATTGAGCATTTTGCACTTACTGCCCGACATGCTAAAGAGGGTGGGATGGACGGTGTGGAAATTCATGGCGCACATGGCTATCTTATTCAGCAATTTATGTCGCCATGGAGCAATCATCGGCAAGATGCCTATGGCGGAAGTGTTGAAAATCGTTTGCGATTTGCATATGAGGTCATTGACGCTGTTCGGCGCGAAGTCGGAGATGATTTTGTAGTGGGGTTTCGCTTGAGCGGTGAAGAGTTTACCGAAGGCGGACTGGACATCACGCAAATGACAGGCATTTCGCGGATGCTGACCGAGACAAAACAGCTTGATTTTCTCTCGGTCTCGCAGAGTAATTATAATCCGCATAGCTTCCAGACGATGATACCTGATATGCACTTTGAGCGTGCGCCTTATACCTATTTATCTGCTGCAATCAAAGATTCAGTAGACGACAATATGCCTGTCTTCACCGTTGGGCGCATTTTAGACCCTGTGCAGGCAGAGGAAATCCTTGCGTCAGGTGTGGCAGATATGGTTGGGATGACTCGCGCGCATATCGCTGACCCTGAGATTGTGAAGAAAGCTCAAGAGAACCGCGTCGCCGATATTCGGCTGTGTATTGGCTGTAATCAAGGCTGTGCTGACCAAATTCACAAGCGCAATATTATGTCTTGCTTACAAAATCCTGCAGTAGGTTTCGAGCGGGAACGAGGTTTACATGCTTATGATAGACAAGTTGCTCATCCGCGCGATGTGATGGTGATAGGTAGTGGTGTGGCTGGGATGGAGGCGGCAATTGTTGCCAAAAGGCGAGGGCATCAGGTTACGATCTATGAGGCGAGTGAACAATTGGGTGGGCAAATTAACACACTGGTTAAAGTCCCTGACCGTAGCGAATTTTACGATACAGTGCGTTGGCGTGAGCATACTCTAGCACAACTCGGTGTGACCATTCATCTGAATTGCCCTGTAACAGCCGAATTGGTAAAGGAACAATCACCTGATGTGGTCATCTTAGCGACAGGGGCAAGACCTACTCAGCATAGGGTACAAGGTTTCGATGATAAAAATATATTCACAGTCGAGCAGGTTTTGAATGATGCGCCTAATTTAGGTGAGCGAGTGGTTCTCGTTGATGGGGTGCGTCATTATCGGGCGACTGCTACGGCGGAGTATCTGGCACGGCAGGGTAAGACGGTCTTTGTGCTTACAAAAGAGGAAAATACAGGTGGCGACATCCCCAAAATCAATTTTGTAGGTGTGATGGAACGCTTTGCCGACCTTAAAATTAAGATTATCCCTCGCGCAAAAATCACCTATGCTGAGGGTAAGACAATCTATTATGAACAAGGTGGCTTCACGGAAACCCTCGATAAGATTGATAGCATCGTGATGGCAATGCCACGCACAGCCGAGAATAGTCTCCATGCGAGTTTGATTGACATTGTGCCAGAGATACATCTTGTGGGTGATTGTCTCTCACCGCGTCGGGCATTAGAAGCGATTTGGGATGGTCATCAAGTTGGGTGGAAAATCTGATGTCCGCGATTGAGCTTGTGCAAACATTCTTACGCACGATGGAAGCCCGTGACCTTGAGTCGGCTGAGGCAATGATGGCAGACAATGCCTGTATCATTTTCCCGAATAATAAGCAATTTAGCTCACAACGCCAGATGGTCGAAAGTGCTAAAGGGCGTTATCAGTGGGTGAAGAAAACCTTTGATGACATCGACCACTTTAGCCGTGAGGACGGTGCAGAAATTGTTTATATCATGGGGACATTATACGGAGTGAATAATCAAGATGTCGCTTTTGAGGGCATCCGCTACATAGACCGTTTCGTGGTCGTCAATAACAAAATCACCGAGCAGTCTGTCTGGAATGATTTAGCTGAAAGTGGTGTTTTACAATTGAAACCCAAAGATAGCTAAAACGTAGGGGCGCAGCATGCTGCGCCCTTACACCAAAATCCATTTACATTTTATGCCCAAGAAATGGAGCAAAAAACTTGACGAGCAAAATAGAAATTATTGAGGTGGGTCCGCGTGATGGATTACAACGCGAGAAAACCCCAATTTCAACAGACGACAAAATCAAAATGATTCATCAATTGGTGGATGCAGGGATAAACTCTATCCAAGTAACCTCCTTTGTGCATCCTAAATATGTACCGCAAATGGCAGATGCTGAGGATGTTTGCCGAGGAATACAGAAAAAAGACGGGGTGCGCTATAGCGGACTTGTTCTCAATATGAAGGGTTTAGAACGCGCCCATGAAGCAGGCTTACATGATGTCGATATGTCCGTTTCTGCTAGTGATAGTCACAGCCAGAAAAATGCAAACCGAAGCCTCGAAGAAGCGATGGAGAGTTTTAAGGGAATGGTTGCTAAGGCACATGACCTCGGCTTAGGGGTGCGGGCAGGGATTCAATGTGCTTTTGGTTACTACGAACCTGATGTTACCCAAGAGATTGTACTGGATATTGCTGAGAAACATCTTGCACTTGGGATAGAGTCGTTGGCATTAGCGGATTCAACAGGCATGGCAAATCCGAAGCAGATTAAAAATATGCTGGAAACACTCAAGCCAATCGTAGGCGATGTGCCTGTGATATTGCATCTGCATGATACGCGCGGTATGGGATTAGCGAATGTGATTGCGGCAATTGAGGCAGGATGCACGCGTTTTGATACTGCATTCGGGGGTATGGGTGGCTGTAATTTCATCCCAGAAGCCTTGGGCAATATCGCAACCGAGGATACGGTCAACATGTTAGAGGCAATGGGTTATGAAACTGGTGTCGATATAAACAAAGTTGCTGAGGTCTCGAAGATGCTCCAGACTATCATTGGTCAGCAATTGCCCGGTAAATTGTATCAATTGGTAGGTTAAACCAGAACTTTGTGCAAAGTGCTTGCGAACTGTCGGGTTTTGTGACCAATGACAGATGCAAATAAGTTCTTATGATGGATAACGCAAAAAACTTATCCACTTAGTTAGATTGAGGAATTTAATGGGACAAACCACATCCGAAAAAATTATCTCACAACATGCAGGGCGTGAAGTCTTTGCAGGGGATTTAGCCATCGTCGATGTTGATGGCGTGATGGCAACCGACGCAACAGGTCCATTCACGTTGAAATCCTTCCGTGATATGGGGGGGACAAAATTATGGGATGCCAAGCGTGTATCACTCATTCTTGACCATGCGACCCCAGCACCGAATGAACGTATCAGCAATTTACATAAGATGCTCCGCGAGTTTTCTGCTGAAATGGGCAACCACTTTTATGATGTTGGTGAGGGTATTTGCCATCAACTCATGGTTGAAAATGAACACGTCAAGCCAAACGATATTTTCTTAGGGGCAGATAGCCATACAACAACTTATGGCGCGTTGAATGCTTTCTCAGCAGGGGTCGGGTCAACTGATTTAGCCGCTGTGATGCTAACAGGGAAAACGTGGCTCAAAGTTCCTGAGACCATTCGCTTAGAATTGGTTGGTGCATTGCCGAGAGGTATTACAGCGAAAGATTTAATCCTGCACCTCGTAGGAAAAATCGGCATTGCTGGCGCAACCTATATGGCAGTTGAATATACGGGTGAAGCCATTGAAGAGTTCACACTGGCTAGTCGGATGGTATTGGCGAATATGGCGGCAGAAATGGGTGCAAAAGCTGGTCTTGTTGACCCCAGAGGTTTAGACCTCTGGTATGATTGGCAACCTATTCACGCGGATGATGACGCTGATTATGTCCAAAAACATACAATCGATGTATCTACCTTGAAGCCACAGATTGCACTGCCTAATTTGCCAAGCAACGTCGAAGATATTGATGTTGCACTCGGTACGAAAGTTCAACAAGCCTTCATTGGCTCTTGCACCAATGCACGTCTTGAAGATTTGCACCTTGCCGCCCGTATTCTAGAGGGCAAGCAAGTCTCTAAAGATGTGCGCTTGATGATATATCCTGCATCACGCAAAATTTATAATGATGCTCTCGCCGATGGCACAATTGCGACCTTATCCTCAGCAGGGGCGACTATTTTTAATTCAGGCTGTGGTCCGTGCGTGGGGACATTAGGGGGTGTTCCTGCGGATGGTGAAGTGATTATCAGTAGCACCAACCGTAACTTTACAGGGCGAATGGGCAACCCCAAAGCAGAAATTTACTTGGGGTCACCTGCGGTTGTTGCGGCTTCGGCTTTAACCGGTGAAATTACCAATCCAGCTGATGTGATGGATGATACTGAATGGGAGATGCTCTGATGCCAAAAGGAAAAGCCCACGTTTATGGGGATAACATTGATACAGACCGTATTATTCCGGGAAAATATACTAAAACACTAGACACAAGTCAGTTAGCCGCGCATGTTTTAGAAGACCTTGACCCTAATTTTAGAGATAATGTTCAGGTTGGTGATGTTTTGGTGGCTGGTGATAACTTCGGCACGGGTTCATCACGCGAACAAGCACCGATTGCCATTAAAGCTGTTGGTATTTCCGTGATTGTTGCACGCTCATTTGCTCGTATTTTTTATCGGAATGCGATTAACATTGGCTTGCCTGTCGTTGAAGTTGCTGACCATAATATCGAAAATGGGCAGGAAGTTGCAGTTGATATGGTTGCTGGTACGGTTACAAATTTAGCTACAAGTGATACTTTTAAAGCAACCAAAATGCCTCAAGTAATGATTGATATTCTCAGCGAAGGGGGGCTGGTAGAGTATCTTAAGAAGCATGGAACATATCAAGTCTAGTAATGACAATTGGGCAGACCATCAGTCAATATATGTCAGAATAAGGATTAATGTTTAGATTTTCATCAAAAAAGATAAATAGTTTGTTGAATGTCTCCTCGCGGATGCGATAGATCGCATCCCTACACCACTAAACCTGTTATTGTAGGGACGACATCTATGTCGTCCGCGACGAAAAAACTATAATAAATACTTAACCTGATAGTAATAGTCCATGCGTCTGCCCTTACAAAAAATTAAAATAATTCGTTGATTTTTTTGAAGGAAAATATTGTGGAAGAAATGGGTAAACTGCCTTTAGAGGGTATTCGTGTCCTTGAATTTACGCATGCTGTGATGGGTCCTTCATCAGGGTTAGTGCTAGCGGATTTAGGTGCAGAAGTCATCCGCATTGAACGTGCGCCCGAAGGTGACCATACACGACGTTTAAAGGGCTTTGGTACAGGTTATTATACGTATTTCAACCGCAATAAGAAAAGCATTGCGCTTGACCTCAAAAGTGATGAAGGGCAAGAGATTACTCACAAATTACTAGCTACTGCTGATGTTCTCATTGAAAACTTCGGGCATGGCACAATGGAACGACTCAGCTTAGGCTATGATGACCTCAAAGAAGATTTTCCTCGCTTAATTTACTGCTCGCTTAAAGGCTTTATGACAGGTCCTTATGAAAAACGCCCAGCCTTGGATGAAGTCGTACAGATGATGTCAGGTCTAGCGTATATGACGGGTCCTCCTGGGCAACCTCTGCGAGCAGGGGCTTCGATAGTCGATATTATGGGTGGTACATATGGCGCGATGGCGATTCTAATCGCTTTGATGGAACGCAAAGAAAGCGGAAAAGGTAAATTGGTGAAAAATGGTCTATTTGAGACAGCCGCTTTTATTATGGGGCAACATATGGCATATAGTGCGATTGCTGAAGTGGATATTCCACCAATGCCAGCCCGCGTTAGTGCATGGGCAATTTATCGGACGTTTGATACAGCTGATGACCAGCAAGTTTTCATCGGCATCACAAGCGATAAACATTGGGAGAGTTTCTGCGAGGTCTTTGGGCGCGAGGATTTACTCGCCCGTGAAGACCTTGCCCACAATAACCTCCGTATTGATGCTCGTGATTGGCTACAACCTGACTTAGAAGCCTTCTTTAGAACACTCACTAAATCAGAAATTATTGATAAAGCAGAACATGCTGAAATTCCCTTTGCCCCGATAGCTCGCCCAGAGGACTTGTTTGATGACCCTCAATTAAACGAAGGGGGCAGTTTGTTAGATGTTGCCTTACCCGATGACCGTAGGACGAAACTGCCAAAATTACCTATGTTTATCGAAGGGGATGATTTAGACCTCCGCATGGAAGCCCCAAAGGTTGGTGAGCATACTTTGCAATTATTACTTGAATTAGGATATAATCAAACTGAAATCAAACGATTAGGATTGGATGAAATTATTGCCTAATAAGAGTAGTTTTCATCGAAAAAACTAGTTTAAATTATGATTTGCGACCTTATTCCTAAATAATTTAGACATGTTACACGATTGTTACATGACTTAACAAATTATTGGGTTATACTAGGCGAAAACCTGTGGGTAGAGTTAAGTTACTTAATATGAATGCCGCGAAGTTAATGAGTAATATGTATCTTTCATATCATAATACGAATCTTCATGTTGCTTGCCAACTTGCGCTTGCTTTTCAGAACAAACAAAAAGCATTATGGTTTGACCGTTTTTGCATACCACCAAACCATAATTGGTCTCAAGGTATTTTGGAAGCCCAAGCACAAGCTGACTCCGCATTGATTATCCTCAGCAAAGACTATTTCACAACCAACTACTGTATAGAAGAACTAGCATACTTCCGTGAACGCAATATCCCTCTCGTCGGTATTTTAACTGAAGATATTCCACTAACCTTGATGGATGGGACAACAGGTTTCGTTGATATTGTTGATTTACAAGATTGGCAAGATGAAGATGCCCTGAAGAAAGCCTTAGTAGCTATCTGTGAGGCGATTAACCCTGAAACACATTCTAAAACTGCATCAGAGCGCATTGCTTATGTGTATAAGCTCATTGCTGATCTGGAAAAAAAGTTACAACATACAGCAATAGGACGCATTGGGCAAAACACATCGGGTTTTAAGCTCCAAGATAAACATATACGTCCACGCGGATATTTTCCTGATTTATTGATAAACGGCTCTTATACATTGGCAGTTGATGGCGATACGATTCCGCTTGAAAACTTAATTTCTTTGCTGGAAATCGAACCTAATCTTGCCTTAACAGGAGATTCTGGAGCTGGTAAATCAACCTTTGCATGTATTATAGGTTTGCTAAAAGCACATCAATACCTCGCAAATGAACAAGCCCAACTACCTGTTTATCTTGACCTTGCTAAATGGGGTAAGTTTGACTCATTTGAAGAATTTCTGACATCCGAGTGGCAACTAGCCTATCACTGGCAAGAATGGATGAAGGATAATTCAGTATTTTTCATCATTGATAATATTGAAATTGGTGAAGAATATCATCCAACATATCTAGCCAAGATAGATGATTACTGTATTCTGCCTGAATATCATGGTTGTATGATTGTGGTCTCTGAGGTCAATGACCATATCAATAATCACCTTTCGGCTGTGGTGAATTTGGAGCTTTTGAAGCAAATTCATGTTGATAAACTAGGGCGTAGTATTCTCAATGATTATCAGGTCGATCAACTAGAAGCCTTGTATCAAGATGTGAATCCTAGTAGCCATATGTGGCGTTTAGATTATGCCTGCTTTTCAATTGAAGCGATTTTAGCGGATTACGAAATTGATGAAATGCCACATCATTTTGCGGCAAAAATTGTCTACGACCGTTGGAAACGTTTCACGCAAGATATTGAATTGCCAATTGCTTTTGATGAGTTCTTGGAAATGCTCAAATATTTGGCATGGCATATGTTGTTGAGTGATACACCAAAGACCATCATTTATGAGGACGCACTTGAGCAAATCGGTGATTCAGCATTCATTGACCTTTCACTTGATATGAATCTGCTGGTATATGCTGGGCAATTCTTACGCTTTGAATCCCACTTCGTTCAGACAGAACTCGCAGCGTATATCTTGTTGATTGATGGGGCATATAAGCATCTCAAAAATCCTCGATTTGGTGAGCATGGTCAGCGTATACCGACCAAATGGGACGAAGTTGTTATTTCCCTTTATAGTGTAATCGAAGAAGAGCAATATCAAGATATTGTAGAGCAAGTTGACGATATTGACCCCTTCTTGGCGGTTAAATTTGCCCGTCAGAATTACAGTTTGTTTTACCGCAATCATTACCAATTGATTGAAAAGTTGCTTGATATTCGGCAAAAATATCCAGAGGCTCATTATGCGGTTGAGGATACAATTTGTGACTTTCCATTTATAGATGATACCGCTTTATCGCTTGTGCGCTTAATGCGTGATTATCAATGGAACATGAAGACGATTACCTACGCCTTACTGTTGAGGCTTCCAGTCCTTGTTCCAGAAGATGTGTTACAAGCTGTGCGCGAGCTTGACCGAGATTTTTACGATGCACGGCGCAATTTGTTATCATTGCAATCGTCTAACCAATGGCTTGTGTATCTGAGCTACTTAATTCATAACTCAGACCCAACTGTACGGCGTAATGCTATTCATTTATTGGGGGATGTCGGTGATATTATCGCCTTGCCAGCATTGTTATCCTTGATACAAAGCGATTCGCAGACAATACGCCAAGATGCACTGTCGGCGATTAGTCGCGTTATGGATGAAGAGCATCTACAGATATTATTTGAATGGTTGCCAGAAAATTTTGCTGATTACAGAAGTTTAGCAGATGTTTTCTTACATATAGGTCGTGATATTTCGAGCTACATCGTCCGTGCCTTAGATAATTCTGAGACCGAATTTAATCGTCAGATTATCTTAGTGCTAATCCGACTTCCTGAAACAGATGTTATGCAGGTTATGGCGCAATCCATTAAAAATCAAAGCAATCTAGCTGAAGCTATGTCTATTGAGCCAGTTGAGGGTGAACATGTTATGAAGTTACACGAGTTACTACAACGAAGACTCAATAAAATGAAAGATACAGCCACATTTAACCGCTTGGTAGATGATGCTTCGGCTATCTTAACGCGAAATTCTACACGCCCACAGGATGACATTAGAGAAGAAGACCCTGATGAACAAGGCGCACAGGTTCTAAAACGACGACGTGCGCGCCCTAAAACGACCAAAGCAGAAGGTACAACTGTGCCTGATAGTCTGCGCGATGCCCTTGATCATGATGAGTGGTTAATTCGCTACAAAGCCTTGCAAGAACTGGCGAGTTATCCTGCAAAAGCAATTAAGCCTCTACTTGTCAAAGCCAGCCAAGATGAGGATGTGCAGGTGCGTGTTGCTGCACTCGATATTTTGGCGAATTTTTCAAAATCGGCAGAGATTCGCAAAGTATTTGTTGAGGCACTTAAAGATGATGATCACCTTGTCATTGATACCTCAACTGACCACATTAAAGATTTCGATACTCTTGAAACAGAATTACTGTTGCCCTTACTTAAACATGAAAATGTGCAAACGGTTGCAGCCGTTATTGAAATTTTGACTGAAAAGCAAGATGCGAAAGCTGTTCCCGCATTAATTAATCTTTTGGATGATTCCCGTAACCCTTGGCTTAGTGAAAAAACACTGGGTCACTATGCGGCTAAAGCACTCATCATGATTGGAACGCCGACAGCCCTTAGTGCCATTAAAGAATTTGGTTTTGTAGATGCGCCTGATTTAAGTACGGTTATTCCACCTGCTATTGAGCATCAGGATGTAATTGCTCATAATCCAACTAAGGCTAGCGCAAATGGCAAGAAAAAATCAGGCAAAACATATACGCCTGAAGAAAAAATTAAGCTCACTTTGATTGCCTTACGGGGTGATAGATGGGAATTATCACAAAAAGCAGCCCGCTATATGCGAGATTTAGCTAAAAGTTTACAGGGTACAAGTGACGCTAAGATTATTAAGCCTTTAGAGGATGCTCTGAGTGATGAGGTCTGGACGGTGCGTTGGGTTGTAGTCGAAGCACTTGCATGGATTAAATCAACAGAGTCTATCCCTAAGATGTTACCACTCTTAGGCGATTCTAACTGGATGATACAAGTTGCCACAATTCGGGCGCTGGCTGAATTAAACGCAGTGGAGACTGCTCCCAAGATTGCCATTTTGCTTCAAAGCGCGAACTCAGGGGTCAGCGAAGCTGCTGCCGAAGCACTAGGCATCTTAAAAAACTCTGAGAGTTTAACGGCTCTGCGTACAGCCTTAAAATCGAAGGATGAATTTGTTCGCTTGTCAGCATTAAAATCAATTTTTGCTATTCAAGGCAAGCATTCAGTTCCGTATCTCATCAGTGCGTTGAATGATTCATATAATCATGTTCGCTGGTTCGCAATTAAGAATTTGAGCCAGTTTGCGACACAGAAGGAACTACCTGCTATAATAACCCTCTTACCAGATAAGTCGGGACCTATCTGGGAGAAGAAAAGCATCAGTGACTATGCCCAAGAAGCACTAGAAAGCATCAACACACGCGAAAGTCTATCCATCTTAAAAGAGTGGGCAGAACAAAATGATTTAAGTGGGGAAAATCATGAAGATATTTATTAGTTATGCCAGAGTTGATAAGCCAGTTTGTACGCAACTGGTTAATACACTGGGCGCGCATGAAGTATGGTACGACCAACGCTTGTATGCGGGTCAACATTGGTGGAAAGAGATTTTGCGTCGCTTAGAATGGTGCGATGTCTTTATTTACTTATTATCGAAAGATTCTATTGCTTCTAAGTATTGTCGTAAAGAACTTGTTATTGCGAAAAAATTTGGTCGTGAAATTATTCCAGTTCTAATTGATCCAAATGCTGTCGTACCAGCTAATTTGGAAAGCGTTCAGTATATTGATATGTGTAATCAATTTGATGCTGAAAATGTTAGTGTCTTGCATAATTCGCTCTGGGCAATTCAAGAGCAACTGACTACGCAGGGTGTTATAAAGCAAAAAATGCAAAAACTTTCCACTTCAGAACTGGAATCACCTGTAAACATCTCGGCAGACATCGTGAGTCAGGGCGCACAAGCACTTGAAGAAGGGCGCAATGATGAAGCAGTTTTACTTTTTAAACAAGCGCAAGCCAAAGGGTTACATAATAAATTCATCAATATCGAAAAAATGCTAGCGGCTGCTGAGAAAGCCGTTGCAGAACAAACTGCTCGACTTGAAAAAGAGCGTAATTATGGTGAGATAAGGGAACTCTTCCAATTTGAGAGTGTACGAGAATTTGCCTGTGAAGCATTTGATAATTTTCGGAAAGTGTATCCAGATTATGACCCTGATGGGCTAGCAAGCTATTGTGAATCGCTCAAGATACCACCAGTGCCTAAAGAGGAAGACATCCCAGATGATTTACTGCCCATGCTCAAATGGTGCAAAATTCCCGGTGGGATAACGCATGTTGCAAATCTGGGTGTCGAATCGGGTCAAATGGATGATGATAGCGTTCGGTTGAAGAGTTTCTGGATGAGCAAATATCCAGTTACAAATTTGCAATTTCAACAGTTCGTTGATGATGAAAATGGTTATAGCAACCCATTCTGGTGGCAATTTTCTGACCATAGCATCACATGGTTTGAAGAACATCCTGAAGCCTTACCACCTCGTTATGAGGGAGATGACCGTCCTCGTGAAAATGTTAATTGGTATGAGGCAATGGCATTCGCACAATGGTTGAGCCACAAAACGGGCTACAACATCACCTTACCGCTTGTTGCTCAATGGCAACGTGCCTCACAAGGCGATGATGACCGTTTCTTCCCTTGGGGCAACGTGTTCAGTGATGACAGATGCAATACCTACGAGAGCCAAATTCGTATGACGACTAGCGTGACTGCCTATGACAAAGGCGTTAGCCCTTACGGCGTTTATGATATGTCAGGCAATGTTTGGGAATGGTGCTTGGATAAAGCCGAACCTGAACAAGGATCATATGATTATCGTCGGGCTGTAATTGGGGGTAGTTTTGTTAGCCCAGCTAACCGCGCTCAAAGCTCATTCAGATATTTCTTAAAGTCGGAAGTGCGCTATTCATCGATAGGAATTCGTCTGGTGTGCTTAAGCCACAGCAATAATTTAGGAAGTTGATCTCGTTCATATCATAGGGGGTGAATATGTCTGAAGAACAAGAAGCAAAGGTGAATCGCTCACAAGCCAATAACGGGGTTCAAGCTGATATTGGACATTTATCCGTAACAGGGCATGTGGTATTTGCAGGTCGAGATGGTACTGTTAATGTAAATACGGGTGGCGATGTGGCTCAAAATACAAACAATATGATGACAGTGGCAGGCGTAGAGACCACGCGTGATGCCTATAATAGTATGGTTTCCACCTTAGATAAGGTCGAGAAACAATACGAAGAAGAAGCCTCTGATGAAGAGACAAGCGAAGCAGCTATCCACTATTTACAAACAATCAAAAAATTGTTGATGGGCAAGAAAAAACCCAACCTCAGTATTCTAATGGATAGTGTGAAATCGCTAAAGCGTTTAGGTCCTATCTTTGCTGGTGGGGTGGCTGAGGTTATGGCTGAACCACTTGTCGCGAAGATTATGACTGAACTTGGCGAGAATGCCTCAAAAATCATTCACTTATTGCGACGTTGATTTTTTAGGGTAGAGAATCCTCTGCCCTTGCCCCAATTGAGTTGATATACCCAAGACTTATTCTTAATCGAATGTGTTACTTTTAGAGTTTTTTGCAATTTTGAAAAGAAAAGATATTTATTATGACTACGAAAGCTGTTGACACACCACAAACACCAGAAACCAAGCCGATTACGACCCTTAAAGAATGGCGTGAGCGAGTTATTCAGGAATGGACAACTCTAAAAAAGGAAGCCAATGCAGGACAGTTTAGCTCTCCTTATATTGAATTAGCGTATATCGCCATGTCACCTGTTTTACCCAAAAACAAGACTGAACTCAAGCGGACAGCAAAATTAATTAGCAAAATAGATTATTGCCAGCCACTAAGTGATTTATTGAAGGCAATTTATAAAAAAAGTGATTTTAATAGCCCCTCGACAGACATCATCAAAGAAAATTTTACGCTTGATAGCCTCACGACTGAGCAACAAATAGGCTTAGATTGGCTTTTGGTTAGTGTTGGTGCATTATCAGGCTTGAAGCGTACCCACACGAAGTTTTTAAGCGACTTAGAGAATACCCTCGATAATTACGATACGCCTTCAGCTGTGAGGGTACAGGCTGGAATGATTTCAGCTGGGCAGAATATTGTGTTTGCTGGTCAAGATGTCAACATTATCTCGCAACATTATCAAGGGGATGAAGTTGCTTTACGAGCGTACTTAGCGAAAGTGCGAAATGAATGGAATATTCCCGCGACCAATATCCTTCCGCAAGCGAGCCGCGATGCGAATATTACCTTACATCAATTATTTACACCGCCTGATATTTGGATAGATACTTCAGAATATTCAGATGTTGATTTGGAACAACTTACACAACGGCGATTTAAAGCCATTGAGAAAGACCTCAACGATGATCGTCGCTCCGTTTTAGAAGCAATGTCTATTTATCCTTATATTGCGATTACAGGTGGAGCAGGTACAGGTAAAAGTTCTTTATGTCATTTTATGGCAACAGCACTAGCCTATGCCTGTGACCCAAAAGCTGAGAAGAAAGAAAAAATCAATGGGCTGGAATTGCTCGGTTCGGCTTGGATTCATGGACCCCTATTGCCCTTATATGTTAGCCTTCGTGATTTTTGCAATGATACAGAGACTTTTCCCAAGCCAAAACAGGATGCGTCCGCGACGCATTTACTAAAATATATTAAGAAACATCTGGGCAGTTTTGCACCTCACCTCGAAACTTATCTCATGCAAGCAGATGTTGATACTCATGGCACATTGCTATTATTGGATGGCTTAGATGAGGTTTATGACGAGGAACAGCGTATTGTTTTGCGCCGTATCATTGAAAATTGGGCAGATAGATTCACCCATTCTCGTATTCTGTTGACAAGTCGCACCTACGCATATCGGCATGATGCTCGTTGGCGACTATCTAAACGATTTAAATCAGCCGAGTTAGCCCCTTTCACATGGCGACAAATGCGACGCTATGTTGGACGTTGGTATTCCTACGCAGCGGAAACACGTCCGAGTGTCTTTACAAGCAATGCTGAAACAAAAAAAGAAGCGCAATTGATGGCAAAGGATTTGATTAAAAGTATCCGCGAGAACTCATCTTTATGGCCTCTTGCACGCCAACCCTTGATGTTAGCATTGTTGACACTTATTCATGAAAATCGTAAATATTTACCAAGTAAACGCGCAGAACTTTATAAAGCAACAGTTGAATTACTAGACCGTTGGAATATCCCTTCGCCTGCTGATAAACTTCATGAAAAATTAGGGACGATTAATCTCGAACGTATGCGTGCTGCCCTCAAGATGATTGCCTACGATTTACAATCAGAACAAAAATCTTACCTCAACTACCCAACAATAATCGAACGGGGTAAGCTCTTGGAGAAGTTGATTCAACAACAACTCATTGCAGGAGGCTTAGGGGCGAAAATTGAGGATGTTCTCGAATATTTATCTACACGCAATAGCATTATTATTTCAGATACGGCTGGTGTTTACCGCTTTCCGCATTTAAGTGTCCAAGAATATCTAGCGGCTTCCGCCCTGATTGAATTCTATGATGAATGCCCGATGCCTAAAGAGTTAAGCCCAGCGACTCCTGATGGCTGGAAATTCCCTGAAAACATAGGCGCATTGCTACGCCATAATTCTTATCGTTGGCGTGGGGTCGCGTTGTTTGCTGGCTCAATTATCGCGGCAGGGCAGGGGCAAGATGCACGTTGGCAATTGATTGACGAATTATTACCCCCGAAATTAGAGGGGGAAATTCCTGAAAATGCCCTGTACAGCATCTGTATTGCCTCTGAAATTTGGTCTGAGAGTTGGCTCAAAGCACGCACTCGGGGTCAAAAGGGGACACGTCAGCATTTAACAAAGTGCCTACAAGTGATTCAGCATGATGAACGGATTGATGCCCCCGAACGTATGAAGAATATTGCTGTTTTAGCGAGTTTAGAAACAGAAGAAATTGATGATTAAATAGCAATCGCAGTTGTTAGGTCATATAGAGCTACTCTTAATCGACTATAAGGGGTAGCTTTTTTCTATTCAAGAAATGCGTAGCTGAATCAAATATCACAAAAAGGTTGGGGTTACGAACATTAAGGGTTAAAATTGTGTTTATACGGTATAATGTCATATTGTACCTTAATGTTATATATAATATTTATATTACTGGTAAAATTTTGGGGGATTTTATTAATGATTACACATAAATGCCAGACAACACTGTCCATAGGACTTTATCACATAACCAAAGATGTTTCTCATCGAATACTAAAATATCCCAAAATCCAAAAGCAAAACTAACAAATCTAATCTTGGGATTTGTTTTTCTATTTTAGACAGTTTATCTCTATATTTTAGGTTACTAAGGCTAAGTACCAAATGCAGAACTATTCTTCACTTTTCACAACATTCAAAAATAAAAGAATTCGGATATTTATTGCTTTTTTAATTGTTGTTTTAGTATTGGCTTTGATAGTGAATACCGTTCTAGCAGTAGGTGAGTTAGCTTTAGGGCTTACCGCTGTTGATACCAATGGTAATCCCATTTCATCGGTATCTAGTGGTGACATTATCGAATATATCATTGATTATAGCTGTGGTGATTTAACTGATGGGTGTGGTGATTTAACTATTACCTTCGACCTTGATTTGAGTTTGGTTGAATTGGTTGATGTTATCACATCACCAAGTTATGACGACAATTTTGCGTCACCAACTGTTACAATTTTTAATCATCCTGTAAACAATCCTGTTTTTGATGGTGGCGAATCAGCTCAAGCAAGAGTACGAGTTCGGGTTGTGGATGGCTTAACGGGTGGTGAAACAATCCCTGCATCTGTAACAGGGCAAGTTGATAATGGAAATGACCCACCCGAAGACACCGAAGTAACAGCAAATACGCCGCCTATTCCAGTAGATGCTCCGACTGAACAGTGGAGTATTGTGAAAACACAAATATCTCCATCAGGTGTTGCCCCAGCACCCGATGGCTTGGCAACCTATAGCTTGGCTATTTGTCCAGATAGTACCAGTGGCAATATCTCAATTACGAACCCTATATTGATTGACTCCTTCCCAGCAGGTGCAGTCGTGGTTAATGCTGGAGGTGGTGTGGTTGATAATGGTGCAAGTACCATTACATGGACACCACCAACTTTAGATGACCCCCTCGTGCCATCTGCTGGATGCGAAACAGTAACCTACACGTTGCAATATCCTTCTGGAACATTTCCGATAGGAACAGCTTATACCAATACAGGCTCTGGAGATGGTGACAATCCTGAAATTGGAGCAACAGGTATCTGTGATGATGGTTGTACAAATAACACTGTTTCAGGAACGATTGCTCCACCAACATCTGACTTTACAGGGGCTGTATCAAAAGGGGGACCGGGTTCAACTGTTATTGTTGCGCCGGGAGACTCATCTGGTACGAGTGTTTTCACATGGGGTTTAGATTTAAGCTCATCTAATGTGGAAACGAATGCTGGGGTTACATTAACCGATATTTTGCCACTAGCCTCAGACGGTATTCCTGCAACAAGCATTACCAACATTAATAGTGGCACATGGGGGACTGCCCCTGATGGCTCTGCTATCAATGCAATCATGGAAATCACGACAACTCTTAATCCAGCATGGACGCAATTACCCGGTGCGCTTAGTGGAACGAACGTGTCATGGTCGAGTGCTGGTGGTGATTTTATTGGTCCGGGTAATGGTGGTGCGCCGAATAGCACCGAAGATTTGGTGACAGGGATACGACTAACATTTACTAGCCCACTTCCTGCTGGCTTTAGTTTTAGCGCAGATCCTTCTATCCGTTTCATCGTGCGCGAAGGCATGGATGCGATTGATTATGATATTGGTGGTACACCTGTAAATCCTGTTTCGTATCAAAACTGTGTTGATGCTGATGGGACATTTGAGAATGCTATTGGCGCACCAGAACCTACAAGTGGGCAAGGCTGTACTAGTTTCTTGACCAGTAACGATATGACTGGTTTTGCCAATATTACGACAAGTAAAAGCAGTAATACAAATTCGATTTTCCCACTTGATGAGATTGATTTCACCTTAACCGTCAATCTCACCGAAGAGGCCTCTGGGAATTTAGTGAACCCAGCGATACAAGATCTTTTGCCTGCTGGTTTAGAATTTGTGAGCTTCACATATACAACGCCAGCCGCTGGTGGAGGGGATACTATTAACGAGCCTTATCTAGTTGTCACTGATGTTGGCGGTCGAGATGAGCTTCTATTCTATTGGGATAATGCTGCACCTGTAGCTGGCTCTGTTACATCTTCTGGAGCAGCGGCAGTTAATCCTAATCCATTTGTACTAGTCCCACCTGCAACGGGAAATCGAACGATTACAATTGTTGTTACGGCGAGGGCGTTGCTCTCTGCTGCTGCAGGTCCATATACGAATACATATTCGATAGCGTCTGAATCGCCTAATATGCGTTGCCAAGGTATTGGTGAAGGTGATGATGTCGATGACATTGATGGTGATGGTCTAACTGCTGGTGACGCATTATGTGAAGCTAGTGATGGCTATAGCGTGCGTGAAGCGGCTGAGATGGGGTCACAAAAGTGGATTCGTAGTATTGATGGTGTGAATGGCACATTCGATTTCTTCAATTTCACAAATTTAGATACACCAACGACGGCATGTCCAGTCCTCAATTTCGATAGTGCGACCTCAGCAGGTGAAGTACCTTTCACACGTTATCCTTGTGTGGCAGAAGGCTTACCAACCGAGAACTTTGAATACTTGATGCGTGCAACAAATACAGGTATTGTGGATGTTGATGATTATATCCTTTATGATGTCATTCCGTATATTGGAGATACTGGTGTCTCGCAATTGGTTCAAGGACAATCACGCGATACAGAGTTTCTTGCCTTTCTAACAGGTCCTATTGTTGTCGAAAGTGTTACACCGAGTGGCTTTGGTGGTCGCACGTTTACACCAGCAACTTTCACAGTTGAATACAATCAATCTGTGAATGCTTGTCGTGGCGAAGTAGCAAACCCACCGACAACAGACTCGGCATGGCCCGCAGGCTGTGACAATAATTGGCAAGCGGCAGGTGTTTTTGCATGGAATACAGTGCGCGCCTTCCGCATTCGCCAAAATAATTCGGGCGCGCCCAACAATGGTATCATTCCATCGGGCGGCGGGGAAATAATCTTCACAGCACCGATGCAAATTAATGAATACAATCCCGTTGCGCCAAGTAACCCAGAAGATGGCGCACAAACAGGTGAAATTGCATGGAATAGTTTTGCCCAACAATTTAGAAACGCGCTCTCTGGCACAGAATTACTCGCTGCAGAACCTCCTAAAGTTGGTATTACAGTCGCACAACGCTATAGTGTCGGTAACCGTGTTTGGATTGATAATGGTGGCACAACGGGTATCGCAAACGACGGTATTATCAATGGTGATGAAGTCGGCATAAATGGTGTGACCGTCCAATTGTGGCAAAACACTGGCGCTGGTTTCACACTCTATGCTACGGATGTGACACGTACTAATACTGATACAGGACTTGCTGGTTATTACTTCTTTGGGAACTTGGATGGTGGGTCGGGAATTAGCTATCAAGTTCGCATCCCTGGAACTGAATTTGACCCCGCTAATGGTACATCTGACCTTGATAATTATGTCAGTAGTACAGGAAACCAAAATGCGTCTAATAACAACAATACCGACAGTAATGATACAGGTATTGACCCAACATTGGCACTAGGCACAGATGACTACATCAATAATGGTGTATCCTCGAATACCTTCACATTGACCAGTAATTCGTCTGGTGTTTCTGAGGCGGTTGGTGAAACAGATGTTAACGCCGATAATGCTGGTGTAGATGGTAGCCCCCCGACAAATGAGGGTTTATTAGGGTATGGCGAAAACAATGAAGAAGATGAAGACAGTGACTTAACTGTCGATTTTGGTTTCTACAAACCAATGAGTTTGGGTAACCGAGTTTGGCTAGACGATGGTAATGATGGAGCAGGCGGAACGAATGTCGCCCAAAGGAATGATGGTATCATTAATGGGGGCGAAGTTGGAATTGAAAATGTCGTGCTACGTCTCTATGCAGGCGATGGTACAACTGAAATTGATAATCCATTCCTTGGTGGTACACAACCCTATGAAGTAACGACCGATGCGGATGGCTATTACCTTTTCCAAGGCTTGATTCCGGGTAATTATGTTGTGCGGGTAATGCCAGCGAATTTCCAATTTGGTGCAACACCAGCAGACCCCGATGGTCCACTAGCAGATTATATCAGTAGTAATTCAGCTTTGACGGCAGGAACACCTGCTGAAGCACCCGTTGATGAAAATGGTATTGAATATTTAGTTAGTGTAAATGACGAAGAAGATGACCGCACCGACCATGGTATTGACCCACTTGTCGATGGTGCTCAACGTACCGATGGTGTCTACAGTGCTGTTATCACCCTTACCACAGACGCGGAAACGACTAGCGAACTCCCTGCTGATAAAAGCTCTGATGGTGATGGCTTGCGTGTCGCTGAAAACAATAGCGATTTAACTGTTGATTTTGGTTTCTTCCAAGAAGCAGATACAAACTTTAGTCTTGGTAATTTCGTCTGGAATGACGTTAATAACGATGGTATTTATGACCCCGATGGTCTTGATAACATACCTGCTACGGTTGATGATGAGGTTGGTATCGCCAATGTTGAAATGGCGTTATTTACAGTTGATGCTGGGGGTAACCCAAGTACACCTGTAGATGACCCTGGAAATCCTGGAAATCCATATGTCGTCACAACGGATGCAGATGGATATTACGTCTTTAGCAATCTCAATCCTGGACGGTATATCGTTCAGATGACTGCCGCCAACTTCAACGGCGGTGTATTAGCAGAATTTATTAGTAGTACAGGCAATGCTGGCGACACCGAAACCGATAGTAGTGTCGATGAGAACGGTATTGACCAAACTGATGTTAATGCCAATAACTCAGTGACTGATGAATATCAGACCAATGGTGTTTTCAGCACACCGATTTTGCTAGAACCAGAAGGTGAACCCACAGGCGAACCCTCCAATCTTCTCAATCCGGGACCGGGTAGCGGTGGCGCAGATGACGATAATAGCGATTTGACGGTTGATTTTGGTGTTTATCGTCCGATGAGCATTGGTAACATCGTTTGGCTAGATAGTGGCTCAACTGTAACGGGTACGAATTTAGCACAATACAATGATGGTGTCCGTAATGGTAATGAACCCGGTATTTCAGGGGTAACAGTTCAATTATTTGGTGATTTTGACGGTGATGGTGCAGAAGATGGAACACCTCGTACTACAACCACCGATGCTAATGGTTATTACCTTTTTGATGGATTAACGCCTGGTAATTATCGTGTTGAAATTCCAACAACGAATTTCACTGGCTTGCCACTGCAAAATCTGGTGAGTAGCTTTGATACTGCTGCTCCAGTAGATGCTGATTTAGACGATGATGACCATGGTATAGATGTCGCTGACCCAACGGCAAATCCTGTTGTTAGTCCGACGATTAACTTGGCGTATGATAGCGAACCGCTTGAAACGAATACTGCGGCAGCTGGTGGTGACCCTGACAGTAGTAATAATCCAATAGATGGTCCTGCGTTTAGGGGCAACAACGGCGAAACCGATGATAACAGTGACCGCACTGTTGATTTTGGCTTTGTAGCGCCACCGATGAGTATTGGTAACTTGGTCTTCATTGATGATGGTGGTAACGGTGCTAATGCGACCCAATTCGATAACGGGGTATTTGATGCTGGTACAGAAGCAGGTATTAATGGCGTAACCGTTAATCTATATGCCGCTTCAGATACGACGACCGTGATTGCTAGCGTCCTTACTGATAACGGAGGCTACTACCTCTTTGATAACTTACCACCAGGCGATTATGTGGTGGGTATTCCTGCGAGTAACTTCTCAGGTGTATTAGCTGAATATGTTAGCAGTACAGATTTTGCTGCTCCTGTTGATGCTGACCCTGATTTAGATGATCATGGTATAAACCCTGCAACTGTTGGTAATGAGGTGTTTAGTCCGACTATTACCCTTACAACAAATAGTGAAAACCAAGCAGATGATGAAGCAGTGACAGGCTTAGGCGCAAATGGCGAAACCGATAATAACAGCGATTTAACAGTCGACTTCGGTTTTATCCGCCCAATGAGTTTGGGTAACCGAGTCTGGTTGGATATAGACCGCACTACAGGCGTATTGGGTGATGGTACACGCCAAGCTGGTGAAACAGGAATTGCTGGTGTAACAGTTGAGCTTTATCTCGATAATGGCGGAACTGTAGGTAGTTTAGATGGTGGTGATACGCTTATTGCACGTACAACCACAACCAATACAGGGACACCCGCACAAGATGGTTACTATCTTTTCGATAGTACAACAACTGTCACACCAGCAGGGGCAGACGACCCTCTGGACTCACCAATCGGACCTGGTAATTATCTCGTGCATATCCCAGCAAGCAATTTTGCGGCTAGCGCACCACTCGAAGGCTTGATTAATAGTGACGGAACAAATGGCTCTGGTACAGATAACGGGGTTGATAGTGAAGGTGCTACAGGGGATGAAAATGGTGTCGATGCTAACCCTGCTAATATAGCCACTTATCCTGCAACCGCAGGTGTTACTAGCACACAAATCCAACTGCGTTATGATGTTGAGCCACTCTCAACCAGTGAAACAGACCGTGACCCGAACCGTGTTACTAATGTAGACGGTGTTAATGTCGCGGATGATAATAGTGACCTCACGATAGACTTTGGTTTCTACAGTGCCTTGAGCATTGGTAACCGTGTGTGGTTTGATAACAACCGTAATGGCTTAATTGATGGCGCAGACGATAACCCTAATGCTGGTGGTACAAGCCCCGGTATTGATGGTGTTACAGTCTACCTTTATCGTGATGATGCGGGTGGCGCACCAGATGGCATCCCTGATGGACCATTCATTGCAACTGACGTGACGGCAAATGGTGGTTATTATCTCTTTGACCAAACAGGCGACCAAAGTATTCTCAATGGTGGCTCATTACTGGCACCGGGTAACTATATCGTCGGGATTGACCCTACAGCAGGGAACAATGCTGTTGTGCTTGCTAATCATATCAGCACAATTACATTGGTAGGTGGCACAGGCAATGATGCCTCTGTTGATAATGATGATAATGGTATCGACTCACGCGATGTAAATCCTGATCCAACGGTTATCTATAGTGAATCAATTGCTTTAGCATCATTTACTGAAACTGAAGCGGAAGCCGCAGCAGATAAAGAAACAGGTGTTGGTGACGGACGCTATGGCATTCGTAACAATAGTAGTGACCTCACAGTAGATTTTGGCTTCTATATCCCATTGAGTATCGGCAACCGTGTTTGGTTAGATGACGGTGCAGGAGGTGGTATAGCTAATGATGCGCTTATCAATGGCGGCGAGGCTGGTATTGATGGTGTCATAGTTGAGTTATTCCAGAATGTTGTATCTGCTACACCGTATCGGACAACTGTTACCAATTCAGATACAACTAGTGGTTTACTAGGCTATTATATCTTTGATGATTTGCCAGAAGGCAATTACATCGTGCGTTTATCGCCGAGAAACTTCATCCCAGATGATGGCAACCCTGCCAATGGTGTTGAAGGTGTTTTACTAACAGGAATTGGTCCGTACTCTAGTAGTGAAACAGATAATCCGCCTCAAAGTGGTTATCTCTTAGATAACCAAACTGATAACAATGATAATGGGATTGACGAGAACTTCCCACAAACTAATGGTATTGTCAGCAATATCATTAATCTGTCTTATGGTAATGAACCTGATGGAGTTGGTGATGTTGATGATGTTGACCTCGATTCAGATGTGGGTGAAGGCTCTTTTGGTGAGCAAGATTTCAATGCTGAAATGACAGTGGATTTCGGTGTCTATACACCATCTATGAGTATCGGTAATCAAGTATTCTATGATTACAACAATGATCGCATCTTAAATGGGGCAGATAGAGGCGTTGAAAATGTCATCGTGAATCTCTTCCGTGATGATGACCAAAATGGTATTCCAGATTCAGGTATCACTAATCCTATTGCAACAGATACCACCGATGCTAACGGCTACTATATCTTTGATGGATTGCAACCGAGTTATTATCTCGTGCAGATTGATGAGAATAACTTCCGCCCAGCGACTGGTGGTGTGCTACAGAATTACTTTAGTAGCCAAGATAAAGACGGTACGAATACACCTGTAGTCCCAGTTGATAACGAAAACGATACCATTGAAGACGGTGTTGATAACAGCAATTTGGGCAATAACCCAGACCCACAAGCAACGGGTGTATTTAGCCCGACCATCTTACTAGAGCCATCAGGCGAACCCATTAACGAGGTACTTGGTCCTGAAGGAGATGGTGAACCAAATATTCAGCCAAGTAACAGTGATTTAACGGTTGACTTTGGTTTCTACCAACCTATGAGTATTGGTAACGTGGTTTGGTTTGATACGAATTCAGATGGCTTGTTCAATAATGGTGAGGCAGGTATCGCTGGCGTTGATGTTTACCTCTACCGTGAAACAGTGGATACGACCTTCAATGGAAATGAAACACTCGTTCCTGTGTATAACGGTGCGGCTTACGTTAATTTCGATACGACGGATGCTAATGGCTTCTATTTGTTTGATAATCTGCCAGCAGGTCAATATTGGGTACAAATTGATTCAAGCAACTTTACCGCAGGTGGCGACCCTCTATTCGGTCACATCAGCACCCAACCTGAAAATGTAGCAAATAACGCGATTGCACCTGCTCCTAGTAGCGATAGCAATGATAACGGTACACCGAATGATGCGACGGCTATTACAGTAGGGGTCACGAGTGAGCTAATTACACTTGGCGTTATTGACCCCGTCAATGGTTCTGGTCTATATATCCCGAATGGTAGTGAACCAGTAGGTGAAGTGAGTAAGAGTAATAATCCTCCAACACCTGCTCTCACCTATGACGGTCCTGCAGCAATCGGACGCTATGGTGAACTTGATAATAACAGTGACATAACTATAGACTTCGGGTTTATCTTAGAGAATAACACTAGCATGAGTATCGGTAATCGTGTTTGGTTTGATGAAGACCGTTCAGGCTTAATTGAAAGTGTTAATGCCTTCGGTAACGACGAAGCTAGCACAGGTATTGATGGCGTGACGGTTTTGCTTTACCGCGCGAATGCTGGTGGTTTGCCAGTTGGTGCGCCGATTGCCCGCGATATTACTGCTAACGGAGGCTATTACCTCTTTGATGTGCTAGACACTGATGCCGCAACGGGTACAGGTGACGGCGATAGCTTAGGTGGTCCTGTGACACCGGGTTCATATGTGGTTTCAATTGCACCAAGCAATTTCACCGCAGGTAATGTCTTAGAGGGTTATTCCAGCACAACAACAGCTGTTGATAACGACGGTACTGTAGCACCATCGACAGCTGTCGAAGCAGGGTATCCTGCCGCACAAGATGACAATAATGATAATGGCACAGCCAATGCAACTTTCGGTATCCTTAGCGACCTTGTTACCTTGACTTTAACTGCTGAACGTGCAGATGAAGACAATGCTAACAAAGAAGTCGGTGTGCTTGATGGTACGGATGCAGGGGGCAATCCAATCACTGCTAATAATAGTGATTTGACGATTGACTTTGGTTTCTATGTACCAGCTAGTATTGGTAATCGTGTTTGGATTGACAGCAACAATAACGGTGTCTTTGATGCAGGTGAACCACCTGTTCCAGACGGCGTAACGCTTACACTGTATCGTGATACGAACAATAGTACAGATTACACAGCTGGTGGTGCAGATATTCCTGTCGATGACCCGAATAATCCGGGCAATCCATATCAAGTAACCACTACAAATGGATACTACCTCTTTGAGAATCTATTCCCGTTCGATGACTATATAGTTGTAATAGACCCTGCAAACTTTGCGGGTGGTCTACTAAATGGCTTTACAGGAAGCGATAACGGCGCAACCTTTGAAGATGATACGGATACAGACCTCAACGATAACGGACGTGATGCGGCAAGTTATGACCCTTCAACTGAGGGTATTCCAAGTGGAATCATCGAAATTACCTTGGGGGGTGAACCACTTACTGAGCAAGGTAGTGGCAACCCAGCTGATGGTCCAAATTCACGCGGTAATAATGGTGAAGCAGATGCGAACAGTAACTTAACTGTCGATTTCGGTGTCTTCCCATCGACTTACTATAGTATCGGTAATCGTGTTTGGTTAGATACTGGTGCAGGAGCAAATACTAATAATGGTGTGCATGATGCTGACGAAGCAGGCATCCCATCCGTAATTGTTAATCTCTACTTAGATGCCAATACAGACGGTACACCTGATAGTTTAACAACCGTTGCAACGACGACAACTGATGCTAATGGTTATTATCTGTTTGATGGTCTAACAGAGGGTAACTATATCGTCTCGATTGCACCACAAAACTTCAATACAGGCGGGGCATTACTCGGCTATAGTGCAACAAGCCAAGCTGATGCAAGTGATAGCACAGCCAACGATGATGAGGATAATGTCGCTGACCATCAGAGTGATGTAGTTGACCCTGATTTCGGTATCTACAGTAATACCTATAATTTGTCACCTGCTCCTGTTGAACCTGCAGGCGAGACTGACCCAACACCAGCAGGGGCTGTTCAAGACCCCGGTGTTGACCCATTCGGTAACCCAATTCCTGATACACAAAGCAACCTCACTGTTGACTTTGGGTTCTTGCAAGCGATGAGTTTGGGGAATGTGGTTTGGTTTGACCTCAATAACGATGGTTTGAAGAATAACGGTGAAACAGGTATCGCAGGGGTTGAAATCACACTTTACCTTGATGATGGAGCGACCTCACCAGGTGTATTCGACCCTGCTGAAGATACGCCTATCGCAACAGATACAACTGATGGTAATGGTTACTATCTGTTTAATAATGTCTTACCGGGAAATGACTATTTCATCAACATCCCACAATCGAATTGGACTGCGGGTGCATCTCCACTTGCTGGTATGCAAAGTTCAGACCCAGACGCACCAACACCTGATACTGTTGATAGTAATGATAATGGTACACCGAATACAGTCGCGCCCGTGAATGGTGTCAGCAGTAGTTTAATTACGATGACACTCAATGGTGCGCCGACAGGTGAAACAGACCTCAGCAATAACCCTGCTGATGGTACATTCTTCCGAGGCACAAGTAATCCGAGTGATAATAATAGTGACCTCACGCGTGACTTTGGGTTCTTCCTGACGACTCCGATGAGTATTGGTAATCGCGTTTGGATTGATGATGGTGGGACAACAGGTACAGCCAATAACGGCATCCTTGATGGAGATGAAGCAGGTATTGGAAATGTAGTCGTCCAGCTTTATGCCGATACAAATGGAGATGGTATACCCGATACGACCACACCAATCGATACTGAAACAACTGATGCCAATGGTTACTATCTCTTTGATGGTTTACCGCCTGGTCAGTATGTTGTCGTCTTAGCAGAATCAAACTGGACAGGTGGTTTGCTCGATGGTTATCTGAGTACAACCAACGGCACACCTGATAATGACTCACAAGATAACGGTGTTGATAATGCAAATCCTAGCAACGGAGGTATCCGTAGCGGCACCATTGTCTTGGCTGTGGGTACAGAACCTTCGCCAGCAAATCTACCTGACGATGATGAAGCTGTTACAGGTACTGGCTCAAATGGCGAAACTGATGAAGACTCTAATCTGACGGTTGATTTCGGCTTAGTTGTTTCCTATGACTGGGGTGATGCGCCTGAGAGCTATGGTACGACGAATGCTACAAATGGTCCAAATCATCGTATCGTGGCAGATTTATACTTAGGCGCAGGTGTTGACGACGAGGGCGATGGTCAACCCGTTGCGGCAGGTGCGGATAATAATAGTCCAAATGGCGATGGCACAGACGAAGATGGCATGTCAGCTCCTTCCTTTGTTTCAGGAACAACTGTTGATATTGATGTGACTGTATTCAATGATACAGGGCAACCTGCAACACTTGTCGGTTGGTTTGACTGGAATGGTGATGGTGTCTTTGATGCTAGTGAAGCAGCAACTGCCAATGTACCTGATGGTACAGATGGGGTTATCCAACTGACTGTAACAATCCCGCTGACAGCAGAAGATGATACAGGCGGCAATACCTATGCACGCTTACGCCTGACGAATGATGCCTTGGCAACATCTGAACCGACAGGTGCGAAAAATAGTGGTGAAGTCGAAGACTACTACATTGAAGTTCTTGATGTTGGCTTGCTCATCAGTAAAACAGATGCGCGTAATTCGATTGTGGCTGGTACGTTCAACACCTATACTGTCGTCATCGAAAATAGTGGAGCAGACCGCACTGGCGTTCGTTTCTTTGATGATATTCCGTTGCCGACACCAGCAGATGCAACAGGTTATGACCCAGATACAATCACATGGACTTGTGTCGCAACAGGTGGTGCAAGTTGTATCGCAACCCAACCTGCTGGCACAGGTGCAAATGATGGTCCATTCCCTGCTACTGCAACCAGCGTCACAATCGATGAACTGATTGACCTGCCAACAGGTGGACGAGTTGAATACACTATAACAGGTCGTATGAATGCTCAAGCTGGTTTAATACCAACAGGGGGTTCAGGTCCAGTCGTTAATACAGCCCAACTACCGAATGAAGTACCACCATTGGAAGATGATGACGAAACAGAAGTTATCTTTGACCCACCATTTGGTGTAAAAACTGGTGTAGTCACAGGAACTAATATCATCCGTTGGACGATGACTTGGTATAATCCCGGCACACAACAAACAGGTGTGACGATAGGTGATAACATCGCATCACCGCAACAATTACCTGCGACTGCCACAGAGATTGACTTGCAATGTAGTGGTGGTGGTACTGGTGGGGCAAATACAGGTACTTGTAGCATCGTTGGTAATCGTATTGAATGGAACGGTACGATGGATACCAGTACCGTAGCAAATGATACTGCTGCTGTTCGGATTTCTTTCAATGTGACTGTTCCGGGACCTGGTACTTATACTAACGGCGCAACACTGAATTCGGCAACGTTGCCAAGCGTCTCATCATCGGGTACAGTGGCAATCAATGAGCAAAATGTACAGGTTACACCACCACCTCCACCACCGGGTATCGAGTTGCTCGACCCAACAATTGTTAAGTTAGTATCACCAACATTAGCATTACCAGGCGAGGATATTGTCTGGACGATTATTGTACGTAACCCGAATGCAGGTAATCAGCTAGACAATGTATCTGTTACAGATAATATGCCAGCTGAGTTTGAAATCATCAGTGCGGCAACGAACTCAGGAACAGTTGCTACCACAGGGCAGACAATTGATTGGCAAATTGGCACTTTAGCACCACAACAAGAAGTGTCACTGGTGGTTGTTACCCGTCTCAGAAGAAATTTAACTATTGAGAACCCTGTGATTATCAATACGGCAGTATTGATGACCGAGGCACGTGCTAGTGCTGAAGTGAATGTGGTAGAACAATTGCCTGAAACGGGTGAAGTACCTTGGTGGCAAACTTTGCTCATGGGTATGGGGGCGGTTGTAGGAGGGTTAATTAGCCTGACTGCTATCGTTTATGCGCGAAACGTCTTACGTCGACGTTAAATCTCACGAGAAACTTTAGAGCCTGAATGACTATCATTCAGGCTCTTTTTTATTAGGATGGTATCTTAATTTCTAGGAGTTTTCTGCGAGAGCCTGTAACTTTATGACAGTATTCCAATTCCTTGCCGTAGTGGTAACATTTAATTTTCGCTCCAGAAGAGCGTTGGAGAGTTTTGATTTTCCCATACCATCACCATAATAAATGAATAATTCTTGCTCAAATACATGGATAATTTCATCACCTTCGTGACTGTCTACTAGCTCTTTAATATTTTCAGGTTTTGGCACTGTATCTAGGCACACGACCAGTAGACGATTACCCGCAACTTCAAAATCGTAATTTGGCTTTTTATCAATAATCGTTTGCCATTCTTCAGCAGTCCGCAACATAATTTTGACTTCAAAACTATATTGGTCTTCTATACTGGCTTCTATGTCTTCAATCAATTTGTCTCGATTTGTTTCATCAGATTCAAAAACGACGTTGCCACTTTGCAAAATCGTTTGTACATTTTTGAGACTGAGATTGCCTAATAATTGGCGTAAATCTGCCATTTTAATGCGTTTATTGCCACCAACATTGATGCCCCGTAGTAAACAAATATAAATCATTCACACTCCTATCTAAGAACATTTGTTTTATTCTACCATGATACTGGTTGAATTGCCCATGCGAGAACATCAATGTGATTTACAAAATGTAATACAGGATTGTTATCTAATAACGGGATGCCAACAGCTTGTGCCATTGTATCTTGCAAAAAGTCAGCGGAAGCTGGCTGTAGTTGCCAAGGCAAATGAGTGATGTGTCCGATGAAAATTTGCCCTTTTCGATTCGCTGAATATAAGACATAACGGTCTGTAAGCCATCTATCTAGGGAGTTGGGGTCATAACATTGTACGGGCGCGGTTGGATAATATTGCGCTTCAAATATTGCGTCAGTGGCATTTGGGTGTTTGCGGATACTTTTATAGTGGATTACATCGCCTTCATGTTTGATAGACATATCTGCATAATAATAGGGCAGGTTGAAAGTGAAACGAGCAGTGATTACGGCTAGCAAACTAGCGGCATCTAAGCTAAAGAACCAAACACCTAATTTATCTTTATGTTTGACGTAGGTTCTTACGTTAAGCTCAGGAAATTTGCCCGTCGTAGGGAATGACGGTACGCCTCGCAAATGAACATGATTCATCAAGAATGGCACAACACTTATCCATGCTTCACCTTCGTAGGTATCAATTTCAAGCTGTGCAGGAATCATTGGGCGAATGACATCAATATCGACACGATAATGAGCGAATAAAAGATGTTGCCAGCTTTGTGCCATCACCCAAGTTTTATTTTGAGGCATTGGAAATGGACGATACGCTGTTTCCTCTAACAATTCTTGAGATGTTTTACGAACAATCTGCTCATTCAAATATTTGAGTCCTTACTCTGCTAAATTTCATTCGATTATAACTTGGCTCAACGATTATGATGACCTTACCAACTTTTTGATAAGAAATTGTTACCTGAATATGGTGCAAAAATACAGGCATTGTGTTTGACGTAGCCTTATTTTTGGCATTATGCTCTATATAAGGATATTAATTAATTTATACAGTATGCTGGAGATAACGTCGGACAATGACTAATATTTCATTACAAAAACTTCGTACAGGTTATGAGCGTCAAGTTCCGCGTGTTACAAATGATGATGTTAAACGTAAATATGGTGTTGATAAGGTCTATCGACTTTCACAGAATGAAAACCCACTTGGCACATCTCCAAAAGTAATTGAAGCAATTCAACAAGCCACACAAACCTTATCAGCTTACCCAAATTATTCGGATATTGATTTTCGTACAGCAATCGCGGACATAACAGGGCGAGGTGTCACGCCAGATCATATTTATACAGGGATGAGTGGTTATGAAGCATTAGAGATTCTCATGCGCGGTTATGTAAAAGAAGGTGATGAAGTCATTGTTTCTACGCCGACATTCATTAGTGCTTATAAAAAAACCACTACCTTACAGGGTGCAACCGTCATTGATGTACCACTCAATCATGAAACTTTTGAATACAATGTTGATGGCGTTTTAGACGCAATCACACCAAAGACGAAAGTTATTCTACTCTGTAATCCCAATAACCCGACAGGAACAATCATCACAGACCAACAACTGCACACACTCATGACGAATGTTCCTGAGCATGTAATGGTCGTATCTGATGAAGTCTATCATCATTATGTTGATAGAGTGGACTATCCTGATTCGTTGCAATATGTCTTAGATGGCAAAAATTTAGTCTTGCTGTATAGCTTTAGTAAAGCCTATGGGTTGGCTGGTTTGCGTTTGGGGTATGGGATAGCTCGCCCTGATATTGCCGATTACTTATCCAGTTTTCATCGTGGATTTCACCATAGTAGCTTAACCCTTGCTGGCGGAATTGCAGCTGTTAAAGACCAAGAATTTATACAAAAAGTCGTTGAATTTACCAGAAATGAGATGCGCTGGCTCTTAGCTGAATTTGACCGTTTAGATGTGAAATATTGGCAACCATCAGCTAATTTTGTTTTGTTTAAATCCCCTTATGAAACACGAGAGATGGCTGAGAAATTTATGCAAGTAGGTATTTTGGTGCGTCCCCAACACAAAAGCGGACTACATGACTGTGTTCGTGTAAGTATAGGGACTCATGAAGCCAATCAGCTATTTATACAGCGATTAGAAGAGATTTTAGAGACAGTTTGACACAATTCACACACACACAATAATTTCTGTAACACACAGAGGAACAAATTATGGTTACAAAACTTTCGACAGATAGTTATCCCGCTTATGGTATAACAGAACCGTATAGTATTCCGCGCGTTTTTCTGCCGACAAATACTCAAAAATTTATGACTCAACCCCTTTCTACTGAGACAATGCGCCGTGTCACACGTTTAAATACCAGTCTACGGGAAACCCTCAGAAAATTAGAGCAATTCTTATTGCCACTGTCTCATGTTCGACAACAAGTTGTTGTTATTCGCGCTATTTTGATGGAAATTTATGAGCGGACGTATCCAGCATTAGCTGAATTGGCAAGTCAATATAGTTTATTCACTAATCGTGATGTTCAAGAAGAAACACTAATTGCCGAAGACCAACATCATCTAGGTGGATATATTGTTTATGATGAATATTTTAACACGATACGTGTACCAGAAATGACCGCTTCACAGCTACTTTGCCAATGTTGTGCCACTGTGTATGAAGTGTTGGGTGATTTGCCTTTTACAATGCTAGCACGCGAAGAAATCGAAGTCTTATTTACTGCTTTGTATAAAATGTTTAATTGTTTCTTACCCGATGAGGTTGATAACGTACCCCCTGTACCTGCGTCTTATGTAATGCAAGAGCATAACAATATGCAAGCCATTGAATACCTCTGGAATACGATGGCAACCAATGAAGCACAGCGCGAGAATATAGCGATGTTTCGTTGGAAAGTCGGACATCATCTTTTTAATATGTTGACTTTATTTCTCACAGTTTCGACTGAAAAAGCGACTCAGGCGATTAAGACAGGTGACGATAACTTAGCTATAAATCATCTTGATAGAGCATCAACGTTTTTACGTGCTGGCATTGCTTGTGAATGGTATGCGGCTAATTTTAGTAGTGACATTTATGCCGAAATTGTGCGTCCATCTATGGCAATGCAAGATGTACCCGGTGGTGATGGTTTCTCTGGTGACCAAAATGCAGAATTTAATCGCTTCAAAATGGCAAAAGAGAGTCTTAAAACCGTTTTACGTAGTCAACGGGGCAGATTATCCGCAAGCGTTGAAATCGTCGTAAGACAATTTGTGGAAATGTATGTTCAAGATGGCGAACATCACGTCTTATTAGCATCGGCAATGGCAGGCAATTCCCCCTCAATTGCTCAAGATGAATGGCTGAAAGACTTACCAGACGGCACACCAATGCAAAGTGCAGTCGATTTCTTACGGAATATGGTCTTAGCGCGTAGGGGCGAATTTTCACAAAAACAAAAAGATGATACCAAACCTATTCTAGCCCCTGTTGAACCGATGGAACTCAATGGTGATTTGACCATTATTGCCACCACTGATGAATTAGAGGGAACACAACTCATTCGGCGTGAAATAGATGGGGAACCCTATCTTATCGGTTTAACGGATGGAGTCTATTGGGCAGCATCTGCTACCTGCACACATAAGGAATTTCCAATTAGTGAAGTGCTGGATGATAATGATTGTCTTGTTTGTACGAAACATGGCGCGACCTTTGAAACAATTACAGGAGACAAAATCCGCGGACCTGTTGGCACAACCGATTTACCCACATTTGAAGTTGTCAATGATAACGGCGTACTTAAAATAAAAGGTATATAACAGGATTATGGTTTGAAAATCAAATAGAAAGATAAGCGTTTGCTGAGTTTGTAGTTTTCTCCGCTGTATTTTTCCCTCAATTAGATGAGTCAGAGATTAATTAAGGCATACCCCCTAAATATTGGGGGGTACGTTTTTGAGCGAAATCCGCATTATATAAGATGTAAGTTTTCGACATTAGTCTTACTGTGCAAGGGAGTATAAGCTGTATGACGCTAACGACTGACACGAAATTAGTGCCAGATTCAATGACAAACTTTGAGCAACACACCGAGTTTTATCAGCAATCCACAGAAAAAATCGCGGAGAACTTCAATCTCAATCTTGAGAACGGATTATCCGATAAACAAGTTTCAGAAAACCTCGCACATTATGGCAAAAATGAATTAATTGAAAAGGCATCAACCAGTATATGGGCATTAATCTATGCTCAAATTGCTGAACCTCTGGTAATTATCTTGCTTCTGGCTGCGGGAGTTAGTGCCTTATTGGGTAAGATACCTGAGTTTATAGCGATTTTGGCAATCGTTGTGCTGAATGCGATTTTGGGGATTTTTCAAGAGTATCGTGCTGAACAAGCGATTGCTGCCCTCAAGAAGATGAGCCAACCCCGTGTACGCGTGCGTCGTAACGGACAAATAATTGATATTGATGCTAGTGATATTGTGATGGGTGATATTATCCTGTTAGAAGCAGGAAATGTTGTTCCCGCGGATGCGCGTGTTTTGGAAGCCTATAATTTGCGTGTTCAAGAGGCATCACTTACAGGTGAGAGTTATCCTATTGATAAGGTTTCGGATGCTATTTTAGATAATGGCTTGCAATTGGGTGACCGTAAAAACATGCTTTACATGGGGACAAATGTCGCTTATGGACGGGGTTCAGCAATTGTGACAGGCACAGGTATGAATACCGAACTCGGTAAGATTGCCACAATGTTACAGAATGTCGAGAATGATAAATCACCCTTACAAAAGCGCATGAATGAGCTAGGTCAAATCCTCTTTTATGCCGCATTTGTCGTGATGGCAATTGCAATTGGAATAGGTTTATACACAGAACAAGAATTTCAGAATGTTTTGCTCAATGGCGTTGCTATTGCAGTGGCGGTTGTCCCAGAAGGCTTACCAGCAGTCGTCACCATTTCACTCGCTTTAGGTGCACAGCGCATGTTGAGTCGCAATGCACTTATTCGTAAATTGCCAGCTGTCGAAACCCTTGGTAGTGTTACGGTCATTGCCAGTGACAAAACAGGGACACTCACCGAAAATAAAATGACGGTTAAGGTCATTGATGTGGCTGGTAATACGCTCAAAACAACCTCTGCTTTTCAAAGTGACGTTCTGGAAGATACACCACAAGACCCACAACAGAAATTGTTATTAGCGGCTTCGTCCTTAGCCAATGATAGTTACTTTGCCGAAGGGCAATTGATTGGTGACCCAACTGAAGGCGCAATGTTAATGGCGGCAAATCACTATAAGCTAGAGCATGATGCTTTAGAGCGTGTTTATCCGCGCGTTGCCGAAGTGCCTTTTTCATCAGAACGTAAGCGCATGACCACTATTCACCGAAGCGAAGGCAAAACACTTAATTTATTGAACGATGAAGCTCAGTCTTATATTGCCTTTACTAAAGGTGCGCCTGATAGCTTGCTGGATTTGTGTTCACATGTTTATGCAAATGGTGAGATACAAGAACTTGATGCGGATTGGTATTCACGCATTGAAACCAGTAACAATCAATTAGCAGGAGAAGGCTTACGTGTCCTCGGTGTCGCCTTCCGATCTTTAGAGTCCTATGATAATGAAAATATAGAATCTGTTGAACAGAACCTCGTGTTTATTGGTCTTGTTGGCATGATTGACCCTCCACGTCCCGAAGTCATCGAAGCTGTAAAAACCTGTCGAACAGCTGGTATTCGCCCTGTGATGATAACAGGCGACCACCCAATGACTGCTTTAGCAATAGCAAGAGAAATTGGTATTGCAGATGCAGGCGCAGAGATATTGACAGGACGTGAACTCAGTGTGATTAACGACGAAGAACTACGCCAGCGTGTAAATAGCGTATCAGTTTATGCACGCGTTGCCCCTGAGCATAAATTGCGTATTGTGCAAGCTCTACGAGATAACGGTAATGTTGTTGCCATGACAGGCGATGGTATTAATGATGCGCCTGCACTGAAACAAGCTGATATTGGCGTTGCGATGGGTATTACAGGGACAGATGTAAGTAAAGAAGCATCGGATATGGTTATCACCGATGATAACTTTGCTACAATTGTGGAAGCCGCTAAAGAAGGACGAGCAATCTATGATAATGTGCGTCGCTTTGTAAAATATTTGCTTGCGAGTAATACGGGTGAGTTGTTTGTTTTGCTAGCAGCCCAATTAGTGAGTGGTATGACCATTCCGCTGACAACGTTGCAAATTCTGTGGATGAACCTCATTACAGATGGTATTCCTGCTCTTGCTTTAGGTTTAGAGAAAGCCGAAGATGATGCTATGCAACGAGATCCTTACGCACCGAATGAAAGTGTGCTGGGTCGTGGCTTAGGGCGACACATTCTTCTTATTGGTGGCACACTAGGAATAACTGCACTCGGCTTAGGTGTTTGGGCATTCCAGAATAATGTTTTAGCAACTAATGGTGCGCCCGCATGGAATACAATGGTTTTCATGATGCTTACGATGGCACAAATGGGGCATGCACTAGGTTTGCGTAGCCATACAAAGTCGCTCTTTCGCATGAACTTATTTGAAAATCGCATTCTCATTGGCGCAGTTATAAGTACACTTGTATTGCAACTATTAGCCATTTATCTAACATTTTTCAACACTGTTTTCGGTACAAATCCGCTAACTTTAACTCAACTTGGTATTTGCCTTGTATTGAGTACCGTTGTTTTCTGGGTAGTTGAATTAGAAAAGTTGCTCATGCGCCGTGAGATATTGAAATAAACAAGGAGCAAGAAACTGATGCTATGTCCTGTATGCGAAGTCGAACTCAGAATGTCTGAACGTAAAGGTATCGAGATTGATTATTGTCCTCAATGCCGAGGTGTTTGGTTAGATAGAGGTGAACTCGACAAAATTATTGAGCGCACCAACAAAGATTTAGATAAAACAAGTAAACAGAAGCCGAGCTATCGTAGCGAATATCATCATCCTAATGAACCTTATGAAAAACGTAAACGTGACTACAAATACAAGAAGCGTAAATCCGTTTTGGGCGAAATTTTTGATATTTTCGATTAAGCTACTGCTCATGAAAATTTAATCATCACAGGTAAAGGTGTAGGTATAATAGTGTACTTGCACCACAAACATAAAAATCCCATTTTTCAAAACTTGATACTTAAACGGAGGACAGTAATATGCCCGAAGTACCGTCTATTGTAATTTTCAGTGTATCCTTCTTGTTGATAGCCTTAGCGGCAAAACAAATCGGCAAGTTTTTTTCATCTTATGGTTTACCTTATATCACAGGGTATTTACTGGCAGGAGCGTTAGCAGGTCCCTTTATTTTAGGAATGCTACCCAAAGAAGCCTCTGAGCAGTTACGCTATATTGATGATATTTCTCTGGCTGTAATTGCCTTCATTGCAGGGAGTGAGTTATATCTCAAAGAACTGCGTAGTAAAATGGGAACAATCTTGACGAATGCGGCAGGGATTGTTGTGGCGGCGTTTTCTATGATAGGCGTTGCTCTATTTTTTGCTCAGAGTTTCATTCCCTTTACAGCTGACTACCCCTTTATGACGAAATTGGCAGTTTCTTTGCTTGGGGCAACGATTCTATTGGCTTTATCGCCTGCATCCACGATTGCTGTTATACAAGAAGTAAAAGCCAAAGGTCCTTTTAGTAAAACTGTTTTGAGTATCACAGTGGTGATGGATGTTGTAATCATCGTCCTATTTGCGGTGAGTGTTGCCTTCGCTACAGCCATGATTGATGGGGACCCTGTTACAGTGAGCTTTTTGCTCATTCTTGTTCTTGATATTATCATTGCGCTGGTCGCTGGTTTCCTTTTAGGTAAATTCATCGGAATTGTGTTATCAACTTCACTTCAAAAATGGATGAAAGCTATCGTTTTATTGCTCTTAGGTTTTCTTATTTTTGAGGCAGGCTATTACGTTCCAGAGATAGCTTATGAGATCGTTGGCTTCAAAATAAAAATCGAGCCTTTGCTGATTGCGATGGTGGCTGGTTTCACGGTTACTAATTTCACACGTTTCCGTCAACCATTTGAAGACTTACTCCATGATATTAGCCCTTATGTTTACGTTGCATTCTTTGCACTAACAGGTGTTGCGCTCAAACTCGATATTCTGATAGCTACCATCGGTATTGCGAGTATTTTGTTTCTCACACGTATGGTTGCCATCGTCATTGGAACATATGTTGGGGGTACGATTGCAGGTGAACCTGATAGTTTCCGTAAGTGGGCAGGACTAGGCTTGGTAACACAAGCGGGGATTGCTTTAGGGTTAGCGCGTGAAACAGCTGTTGCATTTCCGGATACTCTCGGTGGTGATTTTTCAACAATGATCATTGCGGTGGTCGTTCTCAATGAGGTGTTCGGTCCATTGTTCTTGAAATACGCTTTACGTAAAGTAGGGGAGGCACGAGTTCCTGATAGTGAACGCAATCGTCAGTTGGTTATTTTGGGGGTTGAGCCACAATCCATTGCGTTAGCCCGTCAAATGAACCTTGATGGGTGGAATGTTATCCTTGCTGATACTAGTAAAGAACACATAGAGCAACTCCGTGCTGATGATATTGATGAGCGTCATATTGAGGACATATCAATTGAATCTTTAGGGAGCTTAATTAAAGGGTCATCTAGTGCGCTCGTAACGATGCTAGATGATGATAAAGAAAATTATAAAGCCTGTCAGTTGGCGAGTGAAGAATTCGACATTGAATCGATGGTTGTTCGTCTACGAGATTTGAGCTTGCGCGAGAAATTCCTTGACTTAGGTGTTAGAGTGCTTGACCCTGCATCTGCAATGGTGAGCTTGTTGAATCAGTATCTACGTGCGCCTGAAGCGGTTAATTTGCTCTTGCATCAAAATCCAGACCATGATGTGATGCAGGTGCGCGTAACCGAAAAAGCAATTGATGGCTTACAATTACGAGATTTACGCTTGCCGAGTGATGTTCTCATTTTGGAAATCTTGCGTGACGATGAAGTGATTGTACCGCATGGCTTCTCAAACTTGAAAATTGCTGATGAAGTGACGATTGTTGGTAGTCCTGATAGCTTAACCGAAGTGACACTTAAACTAGGATATTAAGGTGCAGGTCATACTTTGGTAATGTTTGCTTGTTATAGTGCGTCATAAAATGTGACGAAAGTTGATTTTGCGGAGGCAATTGATAATGGTACAAGCAATTTGGAATGATACAGTTATCGCAGAAAGTGATGAAACAATCGTCGTGGAAGGTACTCACTATTTCCCACCATCTGCTGTGAAAAAAGAACTATTAGCTGATAATTCATCCCATACCACCTGCCCTTGGAAAGGTGTTGCTAGCTATTACGATATTGTTGTCGATGGTGAAACTAACGGGGGTGCGGCATGGTATTACCCAGAGCCTAAATCAGCAGCTTCCGAAATCAAGGATTACATTGCTTTTTGGAAGGGTGTACAAGTTAAGGGATAACCAATACAAAGAAATCAAAGGATGGCGCAGGTCATCCTTTTTTTGTTTTACGAATCACTTTCTTCAACAAAATCCAGTGAAGGTGTTGGGCTAATACTTGTCCAACCTCCGTCTACAATGATGGTTTGCCCTGTAATATTGCTAGATGATGGAGCAAGCAAAAATAAAGCTGTGTGTGCAATATCTTCTGGATAGGCAATGGTTTTGGTTGGGATAACATCTTGCCAATGTTTCTCATAGTCAGAGTCATCTTGTAGGTTTCGAGGTGTAAGAGTTGCACCCGGTGCGATGCAATTCGTGGTAATGCCATAAGGTGCGAGTTCACTCGTCAATTGTTTTGCTAACATCTCTAAAGCGGCTTTGGTCATGCCATATGCTGATAAATACTCAATTGCTTGATGTCCAGTGACCGATGACATGAATAAGATGCGTCCACCATCTCCTTGAGAACGCATTTGCTTGGCGCTCGCTTGTGCTAAGAAGAAACTTCCACGCAAATTGACATTCAAAACACGGTCAAAATCGTCGGCTTTGTAATCCCAAAAATTATTCCATAGTGTGATGCCTGCATTTGCGACAACTATATCCAAGCGCCCAAAATGCTCAACCGCCTGCTGAACTAAGCCTTGCACGACTTGAATATCACTCACATCGCCTGCAATACCGATACAACGTTCTGGATGAATGGCTTTTGCACTAGTGTCTGCTTTTTCAGTGTCAATATCATTCAGGATAAGAGATGCGCCATGGGTCACAAGCTGTCTTGCAATTTCATAGCCAATGCCTTCTCCTGCACCTGTAACAATTGCTACCTTACCCGAAAAATCTGTCATAATATCTCACTATCTACTGATAATTAGAGCTAAATCATAGCGTGTTTTCGAGCAGATGGCGATATACCAAAAACGGAAGCCTAAAAAGACTTCCGCAATTTCTGAGGGCTATGGATTACAGTTTAGCTAAAAGCCATCACTACCAAAAAGTGACCAAAACGTATCTCATCGGATTGTTGAAGAAGATAAGGTTTATGGGGAATGAGTCTGTGGTCGTTGACAAAGCTCCCATTGGTACTGCCTAAATCAGTGACAAAGTAGTAACCATTTTGGAAGAAAATCTCAGCGTGGTCACGCGAGACCCCTAAGAACTTGGCATATTGGAGTGATAAATCCAGTCGATCTTCGCCTTTGCCACGTCCGATGACGATCTTTTCGACATCCATCCGTACTATTGGATTTGCTTCCTGTGGCATGTAAAAATGCAAGGTACGTAATTTACTGGGAATGCGTGGTTCATGAGTGCCATCAATAAATAGACGCACATCAGAATCTGCTTGATAATCTTTAGCCAGAATAGTTGTTCCTTGCTGGGTTGTTTTTCTTACTTCAGGATAGTCTAACATAAAGACCTCTGTACATTAGCGTTCAAATTTCCGAAACCTATTTTGTAAGGTTATCATAAAATTGATAAATTAATAATTAAGATTAATAAATTAATTGTTAGGCAATTGTTGTGATTGTTAGACAGAGGACACCAGAATTGATGTCCTTCATTAAATAAATTATGCAGATGCAGATTGCCAATTTCGCATTGATAACCCTAATCTGATTATTGCTCCAATGCTAACAATGATGGCGATACCCAAGGACATGGTGTTTACTAAACCAGCATTGAGGTTTGCCAATGTCTCGTATAAATCCGTATCAAATGGACGGGCATAGATACCATAACTTGCCCACACAATCACCAAAGCATAGGCAATGTCACGACGGAAGTAAAGCATCCCAAAAGCCAAAATTGCCGCTATGACCAGCATGATACTCGCCCAAATAGCAGCATTAATGCCAATAAATGAGGTGACTGCCCCTGATGTGTACAAAGCAGTCGAGAAATTAGCCACAGTTGCAACACTAATCCAACCGAGATAAATGCTAAATGGAATATGTACTGCCCATTTTTCAGCTAGGGAAACCGATTTTGTGCCAATAGCTAAGCGAGCGTAAATCATCAGCAGGGCAATCAGAATCACTATCATCGCAATGGTACTCAACCAGACTAAATCGTACAAAAATAGTGCTAGCCAGATGATATTTGCCATACAACTAACTACGAACCACCATCCGATTGACTGCACAACGTCGCCATCACGTTGCGAGGGTCGCGCTTGATAAATGGCATAAGCAATTAAGCCAGCATAAATGACACCCCAAATAGCAAAAACATAACCAGCGGGTAGGAAGAATATCGCTCGACTTTCACCGAGTTCACCAATTGTATTTGGGAAGATGTCAGATTGTGACACTCCATTCATGATGAGAGTCAGTATTAACGCAATGATATTAATGACTTGCAAGGTAGAGATTTTTTTCATGGAAAACTCCATATATTCTGAGCTGATTTACCACTATAGTAATGAAATTAATTAAGCAGATTACTTATGACTCCTAAGTAAATGATGAAAGGTAAAAGATGACTCATACAATTACAGCAATTAGTGGTGATGGCATCGGACAAGAGGTGATTCCAGCGGCTGTTGAAGTACTCAATGTACTCGATTTGCCGATAATAGTTCAATGGGCAGAAGCAGGGTTCGGCACATTTGAAAAAACAGGGACAGCATTACCTCAAGCGACTCTAGAGTTATGTACTAGTGGTGATGCGATTTTATTTGGAGCAACGCAATCACCAATGACGAAAGTAGAAGGCTACCAGAGTCCGATTCTAGCCTTACGCACTCACTTTAAATTGTATGCTAATCTGCGCCCAGCGATGACCGATACGATTGATATGCTGATTGTGCGCGAGAATACAGAAGGCTTGTATAGCAAACGAGAACACTTAGAAGATGATGGTCAGACAGCGATTGCTGAACGAGTAATTACGGCGAATGCAAGTCAACGTATTGTCGAGACCGCTTGCGAGTTGGCGATGACTCGCAAAAAGCATCTGACGATTGTACATAAAGCGAATGTTCTCAAAGAAACTTGTGGCTTGTTTCGACGGATTGCCTTTGATGTTGTTTCCACATATCCAGAATTAAAGGTCGATGAATTATTGGTTGATGCCTGTGCCATGAAGATGGCTATGGATTCGACCCCTTTTGATGTCATCGTCACCACGAATTTATTTGGGGATGTTCTTAGTGATTTATCCGCAGGCTTAACAGGAGGACCCGGTCTCGCACCATCAGCAAACGTGGGTGATGGTGTGCCTCTCTTTGAACCCGTGCATGGAAGTGCGCCTGATATAGCAGCGCAGGGTATTGCTGACCCACGCGCGGCGTTTCTCTGTGTGGTGATGTTATTACGTCAGATTGGGTATCATCAGCCAGCAAAAAAATTAGAAACTGCCGTAAGAGCAGTCAAGCATGAAGGCGATTTAATCACCACAAGAGATGCAGTAATCGCTCACTTATAAGCTCTTTTTGACTATTCACTCTTCTACGATTATAATTAACCAATAAAACGGGTAAATGAATATTTTGGTTAATTGGGGCTAAAGATGAATAAAAGACGCTTAGGTAAGAGTGGTATTGAAGTTAGCCCGATGGGTTTCGGATGTTGGGCAATTGGTGGACCTACTAAACGCCGTGGTTTAGACGGCACAATGAGTGAGATGGGCTGGGGTGATGTCGATGATGACGAAGCCATTCGTGCTATTCATACTGCACTCGACCTTGGCATTACCCTTTTTGATACAGCCAATAATTATGGGGCAGGACATAGCGAAGAAGTTCTCGGCAAAGCCCTAAAAGGAAAACGCGATAAGGTCGTAATTGCGACAAAGTTTGGTTCGGTCTTTGATGCAAAAGAAAAGACACATATTGATGTCGATGATGACGAAACACCGATAGACGAGGCTTTCATACGGGACGCAATTGAAGGAAGTTTGAGACGATTGCAGACTGATTATATTGATTTGTACCAATGCCATCGGGGGAGTTACGCTGTTGAGCGCGCACCTGCTATTGTTGGGATGCTGGATGATTTAGTACAGGAAGGAAAGATTCGCTACTACGGTTGGAGTACTGACCATCCTGAACGAGCGCGTATTTTTGGTGAGGGTCAACACGGTACGGCGGTGCAGGCAAGGCTAAATGTCTTAGTCGATGCGCCTGAAACAATCGCATTATGCGAGGAACTTGATTTGGGTTTCCTCAATAAATCTCCGCTCAATGCTGGTATCTTATCAGGGAAATATACAAGTGAATCCACATTTCCTGAAAATGATGGTCGGCATGCAATTGACTTGAGTAACGAACGTTTTTCAGAAATGTTAGACAAAGTTCAGCGTGTTGGCGAAGTTCTCACGAGTGATGGTCGGACAATGGTACAAGGTGCATTGGCATGGATTTGGGCGCGAAGTGACCGAACATTGCCTATTCCGGGTTTTAAAACTGTGCAACAAGCGACTGAAAATGCCAAAGCGATGAGATTCGGGGCATTAACTACAGACCAAATGCGACAAATTGATGATATTCTCGAACGAGATTACGTTTTAGGTTAGAAATTGCCGGCAATAGTGGCATATAATAAATGTCACTTTAAAACAAAAATTTACTCTTTACGTAAAACGTAAACACCACCTACACCGGCATGTTTACCTTGATAAAGCGGATAGCCGTTTTCATCATAGGTTAAATCGGACAGAAATTGGCGATGCTCAGGAGCGAGACGCTCGTCAGCAATGGCTTTCTCTTTCAAATCCTCAAGCCAGATTAATTCATACTTGTTGAAGTAACCACCAATATATTCGGTTTCAAAGCCAGCCGCATTACAGCGAGCAATATAGTCTTCAGGGCGGTTATTACGTGAAATCGGACAATTCTCACCGTCTGTGCTTTTAGTAAATGCCTCATCGAAGGTCATATTAGGGAAGGCATCATCTAAAATCATGCGTTGGTATGCAACCCATAAGTTTGCGAAAATACTATATCTATTATAGACCATCACACGGGCTTCTTTACTGGGTTTTAAGATGCGGTAGAGTTCTTTGAGGATGTCTTCTTCGTTGCTGGTATGATGCAATACACCCTGCGAATGAATGTAGTCAATCGAATTGTCTTCTAGGGGAATATCTGCTACAGATTCCGAGATTAAGATGAGTTTGATGCGGTCAAGGTCAAAATCGTGTAATGCTAGACGATGCGATGCTATCTTCAACCCTGTTTCGGAAACATCCATACCGATGACTTTTTTCGCTTTGGAATAATGGAGGAAACCTACAAGGTCATTTGCAGGTCCACAGCCATATTCCAGAACGACTTCATCGTCATAACCATCATAAAGATTCATAAACTCATGATAGAGTGGGTACTCTCTATCAATCCACGCATTGTATTCAATGGATTCTTTAGCAGTTTTATGAATCTTTGGTGCAACGGTATGGATATTCCAGTAATTTGATACGGGCGTTGCTTCGCCACTCAGTTCATACTGAATAGGAATAGGAGGTTCTTTTGCTAGCATCATTGATTGTGAAATGCCTTTTATTCTTAAATAAAGAGGTGCAATCAACAAGCGTTTGGTTCTGGCTACAACTTTCCGTATCATGTTTATACCTTTAATCCATCTTAAGCCTGAATAGCATCTAATTCAGGAACACGGTCTTTATGCTTCATGACGCAACTATCAATGAAGTCCATATTTTGGCGCATCCAAGCAATCATATTAGTCAAACCATCACGTAATTCTGTATCAGCTGTGAAACCAAGTTCACGTTCAGATTTTTCGGTGCTACCGAAACGCTTGCCACTGTTATCCCAATCACGAGCAGGGCGGAAATCCATCTCGGCAGGGTTGTCTGTAAGTTCATTAATGAGATTGGCGAGGTCAAGTATGCTAGTTTCTTCACCGCTTGCGAGGTTATAAACACCTGATACGTCGCCTTTAGTCGCGCAGAGCATGAGTCCCCGTACAATATCATCCACATAGATGAAATCGCGTGTAGCAATCCCACCATTTTCAACAGTGAGGGGCATGTGTTTGAGCGCACGATAAACGAAAGCAGGGGTGACATTACGCCAAACAGTTGCAGGCGTCCCACGCCATTGCCCTGCACCTAAGACTTCACCGGGACCGTATACATTCTGGAAGCGTGCTTTGACAACAGGCAAGCCGTAGCGTTTATAGTAATAATTCGCATAGAACTCACCAATAATCTTGGAGATTTGGTATGGGCTATCAAGATAAAGCCCGACAGGAGCATCTTCTTGAGTTGCATGGGCTTCATCAAATGTTTTCTCAGCTACAGTGCATCCAGCCGATGAATAGACCACTTTTTTGAGGCTATCCATATCTTTAATATGCTCAAATAACTTGAGTGTAGTTAGTGTATTGTTCTCATGGTCTGCCAGAGGGTCATGAATAGAGCTTTGGTTGCCATGATAAGTTGCCAAATGAAAGACATAATCCAAATCAGTTGGCAATTGGTCTAAAGCTTCGGCAGAATTGATTGAATCGTGAATGAATGTCACACGCGAATCATCAGGCAGATTTGCTTTTTCTGCTGAGAGCAAATTATCCACAACTACGACTTCTTTAGGGTCAGATTTCAGCAATGTTTTGACTAGGTTGCTACCAACAAAACCAGCACCTCCTACAACGAGGATGCGCTGGTTGTTAAATTCTTGCATCATGTAGATTCGTTCCTCTTATTTTTCTTCTAACTTGAGGTGCGTATAGGTTTGGGTGATACCGAACTCTTTATACCATTCGATTGCTGACGCAACACCTTCTTCAAGTGGGGTAGAAATTTGCCATGAAAAATCTTGCTCAGTTTTGCTGGGGTCGAGCAAAATAGTGAAGGCATCATCTGGGTTACGTTCACGTTCTTCAACTGGGCTATCGAGTTGAATGTCGAGTGCTTTAACGGTGGCATCGAATAATTCTTTAATCGAATAATCTGAGCCTGATGAAACGTGATATGGACCTGATTCACCAGCACCATCAATTGCCTTAATTACTACGTCTACTAAATCTTGTACGTAGATGAAATCACGACGGGTATTCATTACAAAGCAAGGTTTGTCATTGGTCAAGCGATGATAAAATGTTGGTAATGGACCACTGAGATTGCGTGGACCGTAAGCATTGGCTAAACGGAATGAAATATATTCCATACCGCTCAGCTGAATATATTGCTCACCTGCGGTTTTACTAATTGCATAGCTACTGCCACCAGAGAAGATAGGGTGGTCTAATGTGATAGGCTGTTCAATGGGATTCAGCCCATAGCAGAGTGCAGTTTGGAAATAGATAAGGCGTTTTACACCATTTTCTTGTGAGGCTTGGGTGATATTCGCTGTCCCGACAACATTACTAAGGGCATCTTCTTCCCAGTTATTAGGGTCTTTGTAGGAAGCTGCCGCATGGATAACGATGTCTGGTTGGAAACTTGCGAATTGTACCATCACAAGGTCACGGTCAGCAATTGTGCCTTCGATAACTGTGAGGTTGGTTTGTGGAGTGAGGTTATCACGGCGACCTGTTGAATAATTGTCTATTACGAGGACTTCATCGCCACGCGCTAATACACGGTCAGCAATGTGTGACCCGACGAAACCTGCACCACCTGTAATTAGAATCTTCACTTATGTAACTCTCCTAAACTTATGTTATTGATTTTGTACTGGAATGGGTTCATTCAGCATATTTTTATAAACTGTTGCTTTATCATGAAATTGTTGTTGCCAGACCTCTAATGAGAAGTAGCCCCAAATTGTGCGCCCGAACTGTGTTTCATTCGAGATTTTATCCAAGACTTTTTTGTTATCCACCAAATGACGGGATAAGGCTTTTTCTGTCGAGAATATGTCGTAAATGAAATCGCGTGCCGAGCCACTAAGCCAATCGACGAGTGGCACAGGGAATCCCATCTTGTCCTTACGGTTAAGGACTGTATCTGGCAAAGTATGACCCATTGCTCCTTTTAGAATATGCTTCATCCTACCATCTTTGAACTTAATATTGGAAGGTATAGTTGCGGCAAGTTCTATCAGTGGATGGTCTAGCAACGGTACTCTAGCCTCTAAACCATGTGCCATACTTACACGGTCTTCGACTTGGAGTAGAGCAGGGAGTAAGGTCTTGAAATCAAAATGAGTCATGGAATCGAAATATGAGCCTTGCTCGACATTGTAGGCGTTGAATAATTCTAAGAATGTCTCATATGGTGAGTAATCCGTCAATGCTGACCAATTCACCTCATCGCTGATTTGTGGCGCACGGTTAATGAGTTGGAAATAGCGTTTATCACGGCTCTCAAACAAGCCCTCACGCCAGAATTTCTTCAACAATGGCTTATAGCTTTGCAGTGATTGCAGATTTGGGATGATGGATTCATAGGTGACAATATAGTTTCCATCATTGAGCGTACCGTCAATTGCCCCTTTGATACACTGCTCAAAGTATGCGATGAGGTAGCGAGTATATCCACCAAAAATTTCATCACCACCTTGCCCACCTAAGACCACTTTACGATGTTGGCTTGCCATCTGCGAAACCATATATTGTGGGAATGAACCAGGTCCTGCAATGGGCGCATCCAAATGATAGATGACTTTTTCAATATTTTGGACGAAATCATCGACATTAATATCTAGCTCATGCAGTGTAAAATCGCTATTGTCTGCGATTGCGCGCGCATATTCGCTCTCGTCGTATTTATCGCCTTCAGTGAATTTCCCCGTAAAGGCTAAGAAATCATCATCGTAATGGTCACTTGCTAAGGCAGAAATGATGCCTGAATCTAAGCCACCGCTCAGATATGACCCAACAGGTACATCAGCGCGGAGATGCAATTTGACTGATTCAGCAAGCTGTTCTTGAATTTGTTGTTCAAAGTAAGATTCACTGTGGGCAAAATCACGGCTGTAGAAGACTTGCCAATAACGACGTGTGCTAATATGACCTGACTTTGTCGTTAATACATGCCCAGGAAGCAATTCATAGACATTCCTAAATAATGTCTTTCCATCTAAGCAAAATTGGAATGTTAAGTAGTCTTGGAAGGCATCTAAATCTGTTTCAATAGTCTCCAAGAAAGGCATAAGGGCTTTCATCTCGGAGGCGAAATAGAGGGTATCATCGACTATAGTATAGTACATTGGCTTGATGCCAAATCTATCACGCGCGATAAACAGCTCTTGTTTATCTTCATCCCATAGCGCAAAGGCAAACATCCCACGAAAATGGCTGACGCAATCTTCGCCCCATTTACGATAGGCTTGCAAAATGACTTCGGTATCAGAGGTGGTTTCAAAGTTTTCGAGACCGAGTTCTTCTCTTAGTTCAATATAATTGTAGATTTCACCATTATAGATGAGCCAATTACCACCGCCATCACGCATGGGTTGCTGACCTGTTTCAATGTCGATGATGCTCAGTCGACGATGGGCAAAACCAACATGTGCGTTATCATGTTGCCATATTCCTTCACCGTCAGGACCACGATGAGCAATCAAGCGATTCATGACTGTAAGTTGATGACCTAAATTGAGTATGGTTTCGTGAGATAGTTTTGAAATGCCTGCAATTCCGCACATAATTTGCCCTAAATCTGATACTTACTTGACACGACTGTAGTCTAATCATGAAAAGGGCATATTGTAAGGGCAAGCTATTGCATGTTCAATAGCGGAAAATCAGTGCGAAATTTGCCCAGAAAAGATAATTTTTCTCAAACTTGGCTTCTAAATTTTTACCAACTTAGGCTCTTCAATATTAGGGTTGGATTTTTGGCGCGGAATAGGCACAGCCGATCCTTCCAATCGAATGTTGGGGTCATTAAGCCATTCATGCCGTTCTAGCATGCCATTAATCAGTCGAATTTGTCGCTCATTGAGTTCAACTTCAGCTAAGTTCTTGCGCGAAAAGATGGTATTTGCTTGAGAATTACTCTCAAAGGCATCCAGAGCTAAATCGACTTGTTTTTGCGGTAAGTCACAAAATTCAAAAATCTGCGATAACATTGAATAAGGTTCAGCAACTAAATCTTCGTAGCGTACACCCAAAATAGGGTAGCCTTGCTGAACTAAATCTACATAATGGGCATTGAATTTGAGCCATAATAATGCGCCTGCCTCGACCATTTGTAAGGGACGAAATTCGGCAGGATCTAATGCTGGTAAGAAACGTTTGAATACAATTCGCACAACTTCATGGACTAATCCAGCAGGGGTAGGGGTACGCAAAATTAAGCGCATGTTGGATTTAATCCAGTCAAAGGTGTTACGATACAAGAATAGAATTTTCGCATCAGGATAGGCTGTTAAGATTGAATCCATCATGTAGGTGACAAAACTACGCTGTTTAATCACCATTCGACACCCATGATGATTGAGTGAGGCAGTTGCCGCCTGTATTAATGGAATACGTTCATTGTGTGGTAAGCGAACCATCTGCATGAAAACGTCAGGTTCATCATAAACTGCTGTTTGGGGTAACTGATGAAAGGCACGGTTAATGAGGGTTGTTCCGCTACGTCCAATCCCACAAACAAAAATAGGTTTTTCAGGAATGGGTTGTTTTTCCATCCACTTAAACCATTCATCATAGCTTGTGGTGATAACCTTTTGGGCATGTTGATATTGTTCGTGGTACATAAAAGGCTTACCGAGTAGGTTAAGGTCAGCCGGTGTTTCCGTAAATAACACCTCGTCCTTACCATAATTGAGTGAATAGGGTGTGATGTTTCTAGGTAAAGCATCAGGTAAGACCTGTTCTTCACCACCCCATGTCCATAGATTAATAGGGGAAGCAACCGATCCCTTGATGAATTTTTTACGTCCGATTATCGGCTTAACTTTTACGCGCATCACATACCATTCTTATAATCATTACGCTGTAATTTAGATAGAAACACTTCGATTTAGACCACAGTGTACGACAACTTGTGTACTTACACCATAACCTATTCACTCTTATGACCAAATTCTCATTTGTCATATATGAATTCAAGAATTTTCACCTGATGGTTTAACATTCCTTGCGTAAATCTTCCGCGACAGGGTGGTTTAATTTGCTAGTTTTTATGAAATATTCTACATTATTAGGCAAGGCTAAAAGAGAACATATCGTACTTAGCTTCTCAATGAATTTTTATGATAGGAGGAAATATGGTTGCAAATAATCAAAATCAAGGAACGTCAGACTTTAGCTATACACGTTTAGCAGGGCTAACTGCCACGACTGGTTCTGTCATTATGATCATTGGTGCAATCCTGTTTTTCTCCTCAGGATTTGATCTTTGAGCAGCAGTTGATAGTAATGGTATGGCAGAGTATCTAGCTGGAGTGAATGAGGTAAAGACACAACTCGTCGCTAACCTTAGCATTTGGATTATCGGTGTGCTGGTGTTGGGTATTGTATTGCTAAGATGCTAAAACATACCTCTAAGTGTGTAAGTATGCAATTTTATAGTCTTTTTGGAATGCAAACAAAGGGTAACTAATGATTCGTGGGGTCATTTATGGGGCGACGGCAGCGGCAATTTGGGGCGGAATGTATGTCGTTAGCGATGTCGTCCTACAAATTATTCCACCATTCACACTTCTACTACTTCGTTTGGTTTTAGGGATACTAAGTCTCGGCATTTTCATTGTTGGAAAACCTATTCCAAAACTAGACCGTCGCGCATGGATAGATATACTAAGTGTTGGTATCGTTGGCTATGGTCTGAGTTTAGGGGCACAATTTGTCGGCACAGATTTATCGACTGCCGTCAATGGTGCAGTCGTGACCAGCGCAACACCTGCTTTTGTTATCCTCTTTGCTGTAATTATTCTCCAAGAGAAATTGACACTACAACGTGTATTTGCTGTGCTTTTAGCTAGTATTGGCGTATTCGTAATCATCGATTTTTCTCAAGCAAGTTTTAGCTCAGATACTTTTGTTGGAAATTTGTATTTAGGTGTGGCGGCACTAACTTGGGGTTTATATAGTGTGCTAATAAGGTGGGTTAGTGGAAAATACCCACAAGTAGACACACTTTTCATTACACTCACTTCCTTTATGGGAGGACTATTTCTCGTTATACCGACTAGCATCCTTGAATTAACACAACAAAGTGTTGCTATATCAGATATTACTTATGGGGTTATCCTCGGCATACTGTTTTTGGGGATTGTTTCGACTGCGGTAGCGATGTGGCTCTGGAATCGGGCTTTTGTCTTGTTAGATGCGTCTTCTGCTTCTGTTTTATTTTTTGTTCAGCCGATTAGTGGCGCATTCTTAGGTTGGTTGTTCTTAGGGCAGAATCTAACGCTCAATATCTGGATAGGTGGGATGCTCATTGCATTCGGTGTTCTACTATCCATACCACGAAAAAGACCAAAGTTAAGTTCACGCTCGATCTGACCTCTACGTAAATCACCACTTTTCTATTTCATTGCAAGTTTTTTATAGCATTTTCTGACTCTTACTAATTAAATGACAGTACACTAAGAACAAATTATTGTTATGTGTGTACGGCAGTGGGTCAAATAGTAAGGGAAGAATATATGATTAAATTAACTGTTGATACGTTCAAAAAACGCTTTCCACAGTTTGGGTCTGCACTTAGTCCAGATGAAATTACTGCTTTAATATCACTTCTAAAAATCCAAATTGTCGAAGCCTCCGAAGCGTTAATTGTAGAAGGCACAGAGACTGATGCGCTTTTTTTTGTCTGGGAAGGGCAACTGGACGTTCTGATGTCATCATCTAATGGCGAATATAAAGTTGCTTCTGTCGAACAAGGCGCACTACTGGGAGAAATTTCACTCTTAAGTCCGGGTAAGACCACCGCCACAGTCCGTAGCGAATTAGGCTGTATTGCCTTGCACCTCGATACATCAAGCCTCGAAAGGTTCTGGGAAACACATCCCCATGCGGCTAGTGTATTCCTCGGAGAGATAAATCGACTTCTGGCACAACGCATTCGCAGTGTGAATGCCACGGTTAAAACCTTACAAGAATCTCCCAACCCAGATACGGATCGGTTAAAGACAGAACAGCATAATTTGGTGAAAGGATAATAGAGATATGAGTTTATTCGACATTCTCCAACAGAACCGATTTTTCCAGAATTTATCAAATGAAGAGTTGAATGTCTTAACAGGCACATTGACATTATCCAAGCATGATGACGGGCATGTATTCATCAGAGAAGGGGAAACTGGGGACAAAGTCTATCTTCTCATTGAAGGGACGGTTGTTGTTACAAAAGATATAAATGGTGATGAGCAAGTATTAGAGTTATTGCACGCTGGTAATTTCTTTGGCTTACTCGCATTGATTGATAACAGCCCAAGAAATGCAACTTGCTACTCAGACGGCGAAGTTGTCGTTGCCTCCCTTGATACTACAGCTTATCATGAATTGACTGATGATTACGCGAGAATAAGCCTTGCATTCCAACGTGCATTAGGAAGCCAAATAGCCTCTGATTTTCGTCAGGTCAATGAGCGTATCCACGAGATGCTCCAAACGCCAACAGAGAAAACAATAACTGATTCTGATGTCGATGTTGCCGTCATCGGGGGTGGTCCATTGGGGATGTTTTATGCAATGTGGGTCAAACGTTTTCGTCCTGAAACGAAAATTGTTGTTTTAGAACGCCGTGACCGCCCTGTGCATAAAGTTGGTGAAAGTACCTTATCTACGACTGTTCGTGCTTTTATGGCAATGGGTTTAACTTTGCCAATGATGCGAAGATTATTTGGCAATAAAGCAGGCTTGCGTTGGTTTCATACAGATAAGCATGATGCTAACTTAGAAGGGCATTTCGATATTGTCGATATTGAAGAAACTTATCAAGTTGAGCGACGAGTGCTGGAAACAGCCATGCAATATCTGATGCGGACACGCGAGAATCTTGATATTCGTACAGGCGTTCAAGTCTTTACGCGCAAAAGTCAACTAGATGGTGACGTGAAGCAATTAGTTTGCCAAGACGAAGACGGTAACGATTTTACAATCAATGCTAAAGTTGTCTGTGATGCTACAGGTCCTGCTAGTGTTTTGCCAAGACACTTTAATACCTATCGTAAAGCCCCTGAATTGCATAATACATTCAGCTACAATTCCTACTTTGCGTATTTTCGTCCTAAAAAGTCTGTTCCAATTGATTTTTGGGATTACCCCGCAACACGGCATATATGCTTCCCTGAAGGCTGGCTGTGGTTCATCAGCTTAGTATCTTGGGAAGATAATTCGCAAGAACAGATTGAAGCAATGGTAAAGCACCTCATTGACCATCCAAACCCAACTGATGAAGGCTTACCCACACGCGAAGAGCTTGCTAAGAAGTTCGATACCTCTTGTGAGTCGATATTTAGTATTGGCTTTACTATCCGTGCAGACCGCGACGTTGATGGTATGAGCATTCGTGACCGTTTCGAGCATTGGGTTAACGAATACCCTGCGATTAAATGGGTCTTAGACCACTTTGAACTGGTTGAAGCACCCTATGAAGGAAAACGACGGTCACACTTTGCATTTATGGATATGCTCCATGATACGACACAAGTAGCTGGAGATGGTTGGTGCGCTATAGGTGATGCAGCAATGTTTATCAACCCATTCTTGTCACTGGGCTTAAACTATGGGACAGGCACAGCCTATATGGCGGCAAAAGATACCGTGCAGGGCTTAAATAATAATGATGTATCGCAGTCTGCCTTCCAAACGTATCAAGATTACATCACGCAGATGTTTGAGCAAAAAGTTCGTGAGACTGATATGTATTATCGCTCATTTAATCATGCAAAATCTTATGAACGCATCTTAGCAGTAACCATTGCGAACGGTATTTTGGATGTTCTGCCACGTGATGGTTATAGTGATAGTGACCCTTATGTGTTTAATCCGCTAAATCCTGTATGGGTTGAGATGACCAAGCAAGTTGTTCAAGTTCAGCGGGAAGGTGAAGAAACGGGACGTGACCCTGCAATAGTTGCCGATGAAGTCGCAGAGATTGTGAATGCCTATATTGAGATGCTTCGTGAAACCACAGATCTCAATGATGTGCCGCTCAGTAACTACACACGCTTCTATGATAATAAGGGTGAACGATTGCCTGAAGCAAATTTAGAAAAAGAGCGTGGCGACTATGAAGCGACCTTATGTACTTGTAATCTGTATTTTGATGATAGTTTAGAACATTGTCCTTATTGTGGCGAAGCAAATCATAGCCGAGTTCGAGAAATGTCAAGTTAGTAGGACTTCAAGATGTGTTAGGGGCTTTGTCTAAAGAGATTAGCCCCTAAATCTTTACAATATGTTATCAACGCAAGACCGTAATATTTGATAACATATGTTAGAGGGTAATGACTAATGGGCTTATTGTGACCATAATGATGAATGAACTAGACCATATTCAAGACGATTTGGAACAGCAATTACGACAAGAAGAATATGCGCGCGCAGAATTGGAACGCGAAGTTGACTTATTGCACCGTTTTATCAGCGCTGCTAGCCACGACCTGCGAAATCCGATAAGCACTCTCAAAACATCTCTTTATCTCATACAACGAAAACCTGAATTAGCAACACACGACCGTATGTCTATTATGGAAAGTCAATTAGAGCGCCTTTCCCATCTAGTAAATGCTATGAGTTTAATGTCTCGTCTTGATGGTAAATCTGAAGTAGCATATGACGAAACGGACATTATGGTAGTTATTCATGAGGCATTGTGGGTCGTTGATGAAATGGTTGAGGCTAATAATATCCAAATGTCACTAGAAACCCCGCAACATATCCCTCAAGTTTCTATCAATTTTGAAGAATTTAAACGTGCTTTGGTCAATTTGCTAGATAATGCTATACGCTATACAGCAAAGGGCGGTAATGTAACTATCAAGTTGTCTGAGATGCACGGTTACTTATGTGTGGATGTGGTTGATACAGGCAAAGGTTTGTCTGGCACAGAGGTATCACATTTGTTTGAACGCTTTTATCGTGGAGATGATGCAGGTGATGCTACTGACACAGGCGCGGGTATGGGATTGGCTATCGTAAAACGCATCATAGAATTACATGGTGGCAAAATTCGTGTAACAACTGAGCAAAACATTGGCAGCACATTTCGTCTTATGTTATCGATATAATTTCGTATAGTCATTATACTATCTTAAACCTTAATTTGATTTTCAGAAAGCTTAGAAATTTCTTCAGCATATGTCTTCCATTCAAAACGTTTACCATTCTCAAATCCCTTTTCTCGCAACGCTTGCTTAAGTTCTAAGTCTCCCCAGACGTTTTTAAGCGCGCGAGCAATATCATCTATATCTAAAGGATTAAAAAATTCAGCGCCTTCGCCAGCAACTTCAGGTAGGGTAGTCGCATTAGATGCAACCACAGGGCAACCATTTGCTTGTGCCTCTAAGATTGGATAACCAAACCCTTCAAACAAAGATGGAAAAACCAGCATTTCCGCTTGGCTATAGAGAGCTTGTAATGTTTGCTCATCAACATAGCCTAAGTCATAGATTATATCTTCTAAGTCGGAGGCAATAATTAATTGTTGTAAAGTCGCTGGGGCTTGTTGCTTTAAGCGCCCAGTACATACGAGCGGAATAACAATACCTTGATTGCGTAAGCGTTGCAACGCGGCGAATAAGTGAGCATGATTTTTATGAAGCCAAGGATTTGCAGGGTAAAAAATAAAGCGTTCAGGTAAGCTATATCGTGCAAGTTGTTGCTTCGCCTTTTCTACGTCCAATTTTTTCCAATTGGTTTCAAATCCTGGGTAGATACGTGTTACCTTATGAGCCTCGTTTGGGAATTTCTCCTGAATTGTCTGTTTTGTGTAATCTGTCGCCACAACGATACTATCAGCATTTTGGATGGATTGAGTATAGGTTCTACGTCGCGATGCTAGAACAGCCTCATCAAAAAACTCAGGATAATATTCATGTTGAATATCGTAGAGCGTGAGCATAATAGAAGCATTATCTACAACTGTCGACACTTCTTGACGTGGATAATGCAAAATATCTAAGTTAAGTTCTTCGAGTTTCTGTACAAAATATTGTTTTCGAGGAGTAGTCAAATAGCGTTTAACGCCATATTTAATTCTTTCAGCAATGGGAGGATTAGGATTTATGACATGATAGGTGATGACATCATTTATGTCTTCAAATTTTTGTTTTAAAGTTGCTAAAGAATGTTGATTTGCAATAATGATATATTCATGCTGGGGTGCATGGGTGACAATTGCAAGGATACTCCGAACGAATGCTGTATCAATGCCACCTGATAATTGAGGATGATATTTGTATAAGAAAATACCAATTCTCAAGCGCTTACTCATAATATCGCCCTCGTAGTCGTCGATACAAATTATGTAAATTTAGGAGACTTGTACCAATAAAGGGGGTACGCAACACATCATCTATTGTCACTAGCAAACGTGCATTATTAGACAAAGTCGAGTGACGCATGTCGCGGAAGAAGCGTCTGCGTTTTCTCCAATTTATATCAAGATTTTCAAACTTATTGACAGCCTCTTCATAATTTTGAGCAATATCATATCGTTGGTATATTCTCTGCAATTCTTTGTCCCATACATCTTGTAAAGTTGAACTCTTCGCATCACTATGAACACGAATTGCGCCTATATATTCTGGAATCAAGGTGAATTCATAGCCAGCATGAATACTTCGCTGCCAATAATCATAATCGAGGGCAAAGTTAAAATCTGTATCAAGCACACCCACATCTTCCCAAAGGCTTCTGTGCCAATAGGTTGTTTCTTGTGCGATATCGCAAATATGACGAACATAATCATAGGTGGGACGACCATGAAAGAAGTTATAAGTTAAGTTAGAATGCTCATCTATTACTTTACGTAAACCCGTTACAAGTGTAGTATTTTCATCTTGCATGAAGGTGTGTGCAATATGAAATAGAGCATTTGGTAGTAAGAGGTCGTCCGAATTAAGCCAGCCCATAATCTCACCTGTAGTGATAGCCAACCCCTTATTTATAGCATCCGTTTGACCTTCATCAGCTTCACTAGCCCAGTGTGTAATAAATCCATCATAGTGTTCTAGTATCGCTACAGAACCATCTGTGCTACCGCCATCCAGAACAATGTATTCCAAATTAGGATAGTTCTGCATCAAAACAGAGCGTATCGTTTCTTCCAAAAACTCACCTTGCTGATACGAAGGCGTGACAATGCTAATTTTCGGATAACTTACTCGTGATTTTACTTCTATTGTAGAGCTTTCGTCCCAAGGAAAACCACTACGTCCTTGTTTAAGCGGAGGAGGAAGATTATTTTTCGTCATAATTGCGCTAGTTTATCCCTTTGACTAGCTGGTTTTCACAGCTTTGATACAACACACTGCACGGGCGGCGGCAGCAACATCCTCATCATAACCTCGTTGTTGATGAATGTTGAAATAGTGCATAGGGTCGCACTCAGTTTGATTACTTAAAATCCAACCCTCGCTTGTATAGCGATAATAGACTACTTCAACATTAGAAGTATTCAAATTATGAAGTAGTTGACTCATCATAGTCGCATTAAATTGACGTGCAAATATCTGACCATCGATGATAATATCATCTGCTTGCCCATAAGGTACAGTGATATACAGTGTGCCTTCGGGAGCGAGCACACGCCAAAGTTCATTCACGACTTGCAGATAACCTTCTTCAGAATACTCTTTGCTAGCCCCATAAATTGTGTTGTCAAAACCAACATGCTCGATTGTGGATATACTGACAATTTCATCAAACCATTCATCTCTAAAGGGTAATTGACGTAAATCTCCGTAGTGATACGAGATTGATTTATTCCAAAAAGCCTTATCTTCTGGAGCAAGAGTCATGATTGTGACATCACGATTGAGCTTTTGTAGGTATTGTAAGGTTGGTAAGAAATTTAATGCGGAACCAGCATCCAAAACTCGTTTGTTTCCCTCGTTTAGCTGTGATAATAACCAAGGATATTCAACGATACGTTCATCAATATGCCACCCAAATTGCGGTGGTAGCGTCTGTTTTAGGTTAAACAGTTTAAGTATATCGTCTGATGTAATTGTTTCAGTTATTGTATTCCATTTATAAATCTCATATCCAGCTGTCCAAGGCAAATAGCCACTTTTCTGGAACTCACTGAGTTCATTTTGTTTTCGATTGGCTTCTATTTTTCTTTGAATTTTCCTCAAGAAATGGGTCATAACAATTAAGTGCCTTAGATTTAAGATGCAACAAATGAATACATACGACCTGCTACATCATTTTTCTCATTTAGCTGGTCAATCGCCCATTGGCGTGTAAAAAGAAGTTTTGATAAGACACTACATAAGTGTAAGTAACGAAACAATGGGAATCGACATAGTTCTTTTTTGATCAGCATTTCAAATTCATTGTCTGACATTGGATAATAATTTATTACGTCATCATAGTAGCGAATAACCTCTACAGAGGAAAATTCATTGTATAATGCTTGTATGTATTCTGACTCTAGATAAGCATATTCACCACCTGTGTAGCGATGCAAATCGTGATTATCCCAAAATTCTTGCAAATCATCTTTCTTGCTGATGACATGTTCACGCGTTGCAATAAAGACTCCATCAGGCTTTAGAATACGTCGAACCTCACGCATTAATTTGGGTAAGTCGGGGATATGATGCAAAACTTGCCGACAATACACAATATCAAATTCATCATCAGCAAAGGTTGTCTCTTCTGCAATGCCTTCATAAATCGACACGGATGTAATATTACGCTCTCGTAAAACGGGTGCTAACGCATTAAACCCAACAATGTCTGATGAATCAGGCTCTAAGAGAGTCGCTTGATAGCCTTCATTATGCCATGCTAAAGTCGCGATGCCATTGCCACCACCCATATCCAAGACACTACCTGTAGTCTTGCCATATTGATGTGCAATACGTAATACAGACTGAAATTCAGGACTTTGTTGAAAACGCAGAGCATTATTCCACACATCTTCACCATAGTAGAGGTGATGAATGAGTTTTTTTTTATCTGGGTCTTTACGCCACTGAGCAATAACTTCAGTGACTGTCATTTGCGACATTATTTATTTTCCTAATACACCTTTGTTCAAAGTAGTAAAGAGGGTAGATGTTAGAATAATGTGGATAATGGGTGAATTACACCATTTATATATTGTTAAGTCAATGTAGAGGGTTAGAAGGTAGATTTGCTCAATGGAAAATCATAGAATTTTATTAGTCAAATACCCGTTCCATGCTCGTCTGTGATGAGTAGCGCAGTTTGTCCTTCATTGAAAATTTGTACCGCACCACCATATGCACTTTGAAGTATATCGGCTTGCATAACAGTGCTGGGTAATCCAAAGGCGAGGGCAGTTTGTTTAATAAGTAAGAGTTTGTCAAATTCACTTGCTGCCATTGCCATATCATGTGTAGACATAATAATTGTAATTCCCTGCTCTTGAAGCGAAGCTAATATACCTAATATATCACTTTCAGCACTTGTATCAACTCCTGTGAAGGGTTCATCCATGATGAGAACACTCGTCTCTTGAGCTAATGCACGTGCGATAAATACCCGTTGCTTTTGTCCACCACTGAGAGAACCAATCGGACGATTACGTAGCTCTTGCAAGGAGAGTTGCCCTAATAAGCCTTCAACAATACGATGGTCTTTTGCACCTGCCCAACGAAACCAACCAATTTGCCGCGCTCGTCCCATCATGATGACATCATACACTGTAACCGGAAATGTCCAGTCAATATCATCTTGCTGAGGAACATAGCCCACTAAATTATGACTTGTTCGACAATCTTCACCATGAATAGAAATATGCCCTGACGTGAATGGGATAGTACCTACAATTGCCTTGAATAGTGTACTTTTACCAGCACCGTTTGGTCCTATAACTGCAACCTTTTCACCTTTAGCAAGAGTGAAATTGACATCACGAATAGCTAATTTATCACCTGGATAACCTGCTGATAAATTCTTAACTTCAAGGGCAGGGGGATGTATGATGGACATTGCAATCTTTATTCCAAATTACCTTAGTGATACCTTATCTCAATTATGGCAATTCAGATAAGTTGTGTAAAGGGCATACTTCTTTCTGAAATAACGGGAGACATCATATCACGCAGATGTTTACTGAAAATTGAAATAGATTACTTTTAGATTTCAATTAGCAACTTTTGCTAATCGTCATCGTCGTCATTGTTGCCATTCCCATTAGAATTACCGTTTGAATTGCCATTGGAGTTACCGTTAGCATTACCATTCGCATTCCCATTGGTACTACCACCGTCGGATGTACCCGTTGTACTGCCTGTTGATGAGCCTGTAGTACTGTCGCCGCCCTCAGATGTACCTGTGGTCGTATTTTCTGTGGAATTTGCCGTGCCGTTCGTAACATCTGTACCACCAGCATCAGTGACATTGGTAGGATTGACAGTGGCGGGCGGAACAATTGTAAGAATTGGAATTTGTAGGAAGTTTGCGCCATCTGTTTGAATCGGTTCACTGAATTCACCGTCTGGTTGTAAATCAGCAGTCATGCCAATATTGGTCGTCATCCCACCACTTAAATAATAGGAACTGTTGTTAGCACTCACAACCGATGCGCCACTAATCGCACTAACTGTCATCCCATCTAGCGTATTCGCTTGGATAAGGGCAGTCGCGTTGCTATTGGGTGTTGAAATGAGTTCAATCGTAACTTCGTTAATCAATATAGTCACTCGTGCTACACCATCAGGTGTTTGGACGATTAAGCCATCCGTTGCGACATTATCACAAGATAAGTTAGTCCCTGTATTGATGTAAAAGGCTTGCATTGGACCAAAATAGTTCTCATTCGCTTCCATAATATCGAGGTCGTCGAGGGCATCGCCGTTTGTTGATTGCACAAAGTCACCTGATAACCAGCCAATTGCTTCAGTTTCAGGCACAATGACACGTACCCAAGAATTATCTTCTAACCGACCAACGGCTTCCAACACTGTTCCACGTGGGGCAGAAGCAATGACTGCACCGTTGAGACGAGGAATACTACGAATATTGATAGAGGCTGTGGTTTCGAGTGGGATAACAAGAGTAGGGTCAACGGCATTATCAACTTCAACATCACCATAGAGTAAAAGTGTAACTTCTTGAGGACCTTGTGCCGTGGTTGTTACAAGGCGCATTTGTGCCACGCCCCATAAATCAGCACCTCGATTAAGCGCACTGAGATATAAAGATTGCACATAAGAAAGACTCATGATGTCGCCGGGACTGTCAAAATCTAATTCTGGCACATTATTGCGTACGGTGACTTCGACATCGTTATTGCCGTAGCATAATTCGTTGTTACCTGTATTTGTACAAACCGATTCGACAACTGTAACAATTTCTGTTGCATCTAATTCACATGTAGATTCTTCTTGGGCAATGATGACATTTACGAATAATAGTATGAATATGCCCAAAATAAGATATTTTGCGCGCATGATATTTGTCCTTACATAACCCCCAAACAGATTGTAGTACCATAATATCATACATTCTCAGCTTAGATATAATTTCTGTAATATATGCAAATTCAATAATAAGTACCATCAAAGTAGGCACTATGGGGGAAATTATTGGAAGTATTTTGCGTTCTGTGGCATAAATAACTATCTAACTAAGACTTAAGCAATCACTAGGAAATTTCATGAATCGTTTTACCTTAATCGGTCTCATAACGACAATCCTATTATTGGCGGCATGTGGAAGCGCACCTCAAGCACCAACAGCTGCACCAACATTAACGCCTTTCCCTACACGAGAACCACAAGCAACACGAACTTCGATTAATAATCCCGTATCTTCCCCTACACCAATATTTAATAATCAACCTGTGTCGACAGTTATTCCACAGGCAACTGCTTTTATTCCAGCAACATTTACGCCGATAGTTGCCTCAAATAGTGGCACAATTTTGATGAACGGGCGGGGTTTAACCAATGGGGCAAGTGTCTCGAATGGTGAATTTCAGGTTGAAGGCTATTGCAATATTCTGAACTCAAGCTACGGAGTCGCTGAAGATGGCACGGACTGGTATTGTACATTTCAAGAGCAACGCGCACTGACCTTACGCCAAACACAATTCAATGACATTTGCCAGCGAACATACAGCAATCCGAATGCAATCGCTATTCAAGTGAATAATGGTCAACGACCTGCCTACCAATGGCGATGCTATCAATTGGCGAACCCACCTACACCAACATCATCTGCGCCACCTCAATTAGCGACGAATGGACGGGGTATTACTACAGGTTCGTTTGTCACTAACGGCGAATTTGAAGTAGAGGGCTACTGTAGTTCAATCAACCCAAGCTACGGTGTCGATGTTGACCAAAATTTCTGGTATTGTACTGAGAATGGGACACGTATCTTGACGCTTGGCGTAGCGGAATTTGATGATATTTGCATTCGGACATATAGCAATCCTGCGGCTTATTCAGAACAAATCCAGAATAATGACCGTCCAGCATACCGTTGGCGTTGCTTCGTTATCGGCGGATAAGTATAATTAGTTAAGTCTTTGAATTTTGGGTGGTATCAGATTTTTTGAGTACCACCCGTTGTAATGTTTCATCCCACTTTAGCTTGTCTTTGTTTTCGAGATACCATTCTTCAGGAGATATGTCTAGTTTCTGGCTCTCTCTATCCAACAAATAACGTACAATCCTATTGAATGCCATTGTGGTTATTCGAATTTGACCTGCTGTGTGACCATCATGAGACAGCATACTATGATGGTCATAAATGTCTGGGATAATATCTATCTGCCCCCATGTCAGGATGGCTACGGCACAAATGTATGACCATCCATGTAAGTTTTCCTGTCCCTGTTCCGATAAATCTTCATTTTCTAGCTCGTCTTGTAATTTCGCATATATCTCTCTGAGTTGTTGCAAAGTTTTAGGCTCATGTGGATTGCCACCAAATGACGGTACAAAACTAGCAACATATAGTCGCCAATTTTCTTCAGTGAGATTCGCCTTTGAGGATAAGGGCATATAGTCATCCTTGGGTATTCTGATTTTGGCATTAGCTCGCAAACCCCTAGCCTTTGGGGGCTACTTTGTGCGCCAAACATCGTATCCTAGCTTATAGATAGTATATCAATATATTTAAGAGGAGCTAAAGCATGCTTTGCACAACTACCAATACACTCGAAGGGCGCAAAATCAAGAAATATCTTGGCATCGTGAGTGGTGAAACCATTATCGGCGCGAATATCGTGCGTGACTTCATGGCTGGCATTACTGATATTGTCGGTGGACGCTCATCAGCCTACGAAAAATCATTGGTTGAAGCCAAAGAGCTTGCGCTTAAGGAATTACAACAAGAGGCAGAATCAATTGGCGCAAATGCCGTCATCGGGATTGATTTAGATTATGAGACGATTGGCGCAAATGGAAGCATGTTGATGGTATCGGCAAGTGGCACAGCCGTCATCGTTGACCGTGCCGACTGATACTGTGATTTGGGGAGGACAAATAGTGTCCTCCCATTTATTATTAAGGACATAATTTATTGGAAAATCTTATGTAAGGACAAATTATGCAAGAAAATTATTTCCTTTTTGGATACCAACATAATGGACAAACAAAACTTGGTTTACAAAAAGACAATACATTATATGCCCTCGACGAAAGTATTGTCCCTTCGCTTGACTCAATCCTCACTGATGTCCCTGCCAATGACCTCCTAGCATTACTCGATTCAGCTACTACGGGAGAATTACCTCAAGATACATCTTTCACCTTAAAAAATTTACTCACACATCAACCGATATGGGCATCAGGCGTTACTTATAAGCAGAGTGAAGAAGCTCGTGAACGCGAATCGGATAATAGCAACTTATATACGCGAGTTTATTCGGCTGAACGTCCTGAATTATTCTGGAAATCTATAGGTTCTGAAATCGTCAGTAATGGGGATTATGTCGGTATTCGTCGGGATGCGACATGGTCTGTGCCTGAGCCTGAACTAACACTGGTCATCAATGCTCATGGAGAGTGCATTGGGTTTACTATTGGTAATGATATGAGTTCGCGTGATATTGAAGGGGCGAACGCGCTCTATCTGCCACAAGCAAAAGTCTATGACGATGCTTGCGCCGTAGGACCTCGTATCTGGTTACGTCCCAATGCAAATGAGTGGGGTGATTTAACCATTCAGATTAGTATCGAGCGTGATAACAACACTGTTTTCTCAGGTGATACGAGTACCGCACAATTGAAACGTCAACTACCTGAATTGGTAGATTATTTGCTGCGTTGTAAAACATTCTCACATGGTGTCTTCCTCATGACAGGGACAGGTGTTGTACCACCTGATGAATTTACCTTGCAAGCCAATGATATAATCCGTATTCAAATTGACCCCATTGGAGAATTGGTCAACACAGTCCATATAGTCGGTTAATCACACACATCCCAAAAGGAAAAAACATTATGCCAATTACAGGGAAACATCTCATTGCAGGGCAATGGCAACAAGCACAAACACCAACATTTCACAGTATAAATCCGCGCATCAAGGCAACGGGCGAAACGGTCTTTGCCGAGGCAAGTGAAGCTGAAATCAATAAGGCACTTGAAGAAGCATCACTTGCTTTTGAAGAAACACGACATTACTCAGCGGAAAAATTAGCCACTTTCTTAGATATCGTCGCCGATGAGATTGAAGCATTGGGTGATGAGTTATTGCATGTCTGTGATGGCGAGACAGGCTTAGGATTGCCACGTTTAACTGGTGAACGTGGACGCACCACTAATCAATTACGTGCATTTGCCAAGCACATCCGCGAAGGCTCATATGTCGAAGCTATTATTGATGTTGCTTTACCTGATAGAGAACCTGCTCCGCGTCCTGATATTCGACGTATGCTCATTCCAATTGGTACTGTAGCAGTTTTCCCACCGAATAACTTTCCACTAGCGTTTGGTGTCGCAGGAGGTGATACAGCTTCCGCATTTGCATCAGGCTGTCCTGTGGTCGCTAAGGGGCATCCCAGCCATCCAGCAACTTCTGAATTAGTCGCACAAGCTATCCATACTGCAATTGAAAAATGTGAATTTCCAAAAGGATTTTTCTCACTCTTGCAGGGGCAATCCATAGATGTTGGACAACAACTTGTCAAACATCCGAAACTGAGTGCGGTTGGGTTTACAGGTTCATTGCGTGGTGGACGTGCCGTTTACGATACAGCAACATCACGCCCGAATCCGATACCTGTGTATGCTGAAATGGGGAGCATCAATCCTGTTGTCATCTTGCCTGATGCGCTCAAAACTCGTCATCAAGACCTTGTCACAGGGGTTACAGGCTCAGTCACCCTAGGGTCTGGACAATTTTGTACCAATCCTGGATTGTTTCTGATGCAAGATACGCCTGATGCACGTCAGTTTGTGCAAGATGTAGCAGATGCCATGCAAGCCCAAGCACCAACTACTTTGCTCAATGAAGGAGTCGAAAAAGGTTTAGTGCAAGGCTTTGAGGCATTATCTGATTCCGATACTGTGACGATATTAACAGGCGGAACGGTTGCCCATGCTGATGGTTTCTGCTTTGCCAATACCGTCATGCAGACGACTGCCTCATCATTTTTGAGTGAATCGATGCTACAGGATGAATATTTTGGACCAGTGACACTCTTTGTTCTTTGCAAGGATATGTCAGAACTAGAGACAGTGATTTACGCACTACATGGCAATTTGACCGCAACAGTCCATGCCACAGGAGCAGAACTTAAATCCACAGGAGAGTTATTTAGCTTGTTACGTGAAAAAGCGGGACGTTTGATATTGAATGGCTTCCCAACAGGCGTTGAAGTGACCCATGCGATGGTACATGGTGGACCGTACCCTGCAACAACAATTGCAAATTCGACTTCCGTCGGTATGACGGCTATTCAACGCTTTATGCGCCCTGTTGCTTATCAGAATTTGCCTGATTCACTACTACCTGATGCACTCAAGAACAGCAATCCTTTAAACATTTGGCGTGTGGTTAATGGGGAACATAGTAGCGATTCTATTTAGCGCAACTTAGACCATGCTCATGCGTAATATAGAATAGATTATCACGTTAAAAATATGAGGAGACATCCATTGCGACAGTTACGTTATCTTTTGTTGTTACTCACTATTTTAATCAGTGGCACGATGATTTTGTTAGCACATGGTGACGAACCTAGTGACGATGAAGCACCTGAAACACCCGAAATTAGTTTGGATTTTACGCCAACATATTATGAGCATGTTAAACCAATACTTGTCGAAAATTGCATGGCATGCCATACAGAAGGGCAGATAGCAGGTGATATTCCGTTTGATGATGAATTACTCATTGATTCTTACGAAGACATCGCTTTTGTAACAGGCATACGCTATATGCCACCTTGGATGCCATCTCAAGATTCACTTCCAATGGAACATAACCGTAGTTTGACGGACTATGAATTTGCGGTGATTCAAGCCTGGGCGGAAGATGGCGCGCCAACAGGTAACGAGGCTGATTATGTCGAGCCACAAGCAACGTACAGCTTAACAGATATTGAGGCTGACCAAGTCTTGCAACTGGAAGAAGCCTATACCCCTGAAGAGGGAGTAGATGATGATTACCGTTGTTTCGTATTTAGTCCCAATATTGATGCGCCTGTTTTTCTGACAGGCTATGAATTTCTGCCCGATGTCACAGAGCAAGTTCATCATGGCATCATTTATTTGGTAGATAGTTCTGCCCAAAGAGAAATTGAAGCGAAAAATTATGAAGATGGTCGTGTAGGTTGGTCGTGCTACACAGGTACGAATATCAATACCCGTAATGAAGAATTTTTGGGGACTTGGACACCGGGAACACTACCTGTTTCCTTGCCTGAAGGTACAGGCTATTGGATTGAACCTGATGATATTTTCATTATCCAAATTCACTATAACTTACTGAGCCAACGTGAACCTGACCAAACGTCCGTCAATTTGCAATATGAAAGCGGTGTCAGTAATTTACAACGTTTACTCACTTTTGAATTACAAGCTCCTGTCGAAATCCCATGTCCGACAGGTGTAATTGGCGAACAATGTGACCGCGACACAGCAATTCGACGTACAGCAGATTTATATGGTGAGTTTTGGTTGACATATCGCCCTGATGGTTTGCTAGACCAATGCGACCAAACTGTTGACGATTACGCTGAAAATACAGGTGAACATGCAACTACATTTTGTGATTATGATGTTCCTGCACCTTTGACCGTTCTTGGGGTCTATGGACATATGCACGAATTAGGTCATAGTTTTCAATTAGAATTAAACCCTGATACTGACAACTCGCAACTGATACTCGATATTCCTCAATGGGATTTTCATTGGCAAGACCGTTACCAACTTTCCGAGCCACTCCAACTAGAGCGCGGGGATAACATTCGTATGACCTGTACATGGGACAACACATTATCAGACAATCCTCGTTATGTTGTGTGGGGTGAAGGTACGGAAGACGAAATGTGCTTTGCTACAATCATGCTTGTTGCTCCATAATAATGGCAATGGGACGTAATTAGGTAAAAGGAAAAGACGAGGAGAAACCAAAGGTTTCTCCTCATTGCATTCTGGCGTTTTGTTATTGTGAAGTACACATCTACAATTGAACAACCTGAGATGGGCATGCAAGTGCTAAGAAACTGGCTAACCGATACAACTGTTTAGGAATAAAAAACGATAGAGTGACACCTATGATTGCAGTTAAAATTGCAACAAATTTGGAGAAATACTACTTAAATGAGCATTATCGGCATATAAGCCAGCAGTTATTTGAACGTAGGTTTATGGCAGGTGAATATATGGTCATCAAGGAGGATAATAAACCATTTGGTTGGCTCAGGTGAGGTTATTTCTGGGACGAAATACCTATGATGAATATGTTGCATATTAACGTAGACTATCGCAACAGAGGCTATGGTAAGCAGTTAGTGACCATGTGGGAAAAGCATATGCTAGAAAACGGTCATACTATGGTCATGACAAGTACATTGTCCAATGAATCTGCTCAACATTATTATCCTAAATTAGGATAAAGATAGTGGGGCATTGTTTTTGCCTAACGAGGCACTAGAGATATTGTTTAAAAAAGATTTGAGTATATCAAAATAATCTTAAACATCTCAGACGATCATATTGATTATTTCTCATTAAATCTATGTGGTTAAACCTTGGGATACATTGCCTCCACATTGTAAATTCTATTTACATATCGCCTAAAAAGTAAAGAACAATATATTATGATACGATGAGAAAATGTTTCAAAAAACAAACTATTAATACAATTTTATTTGCTTTTAGGTTATTAATGTTACAATTATTAATAAAATGAGTGTTTTATCTAAATTATTTAATTTTTATACAACATTTTGGACAACAAAGCTTAACTCTGTGTGGGGTAGTTTGTTGAAAGGTCAATATATATGGAAGAGAAATCTAATATAGTGTCAAAACAAAATAAAATAGTAAAAACAGGCATGTTACCAGATATTGAGGCTGAAATATCATCAAGCCGAGAATTAGCCTATGCTTCTGCTGTAGAAGATGTTACGAAAAAGTTCAATGATGCTAATCACATACTGATGGTATATTTTCCGCAAAGCTCAGAACCCATTGTATTTAATGACACAGATCTTATCGTAATTGGAAGAACGGGTGGACACGGTGTTACTTTAGATACAAGCCCTTTTCACGGACGTGAGTTAGGGGTATCGCGCGTTCATGCGGAAATATCTTACAAGAAAGGTGTTTATTATGTTCGTGACTTAAAAAGCACGAATGGCACTTGGTTAAATAACACACGTCTAGCACCACTTGCTCATCACCCTGTTAATGCTGGTGATCAACTAAGATTAGGTCATTGTTTGACTATACTACATGTTAAAGAAAATTCGTGATAGACTCCCCATAAATAGATCTCAAAGTAGAGAAGAAGTTTGTCACTTCTTCTTTATTTATTGTTTAAAATACCTTTATTCCAAACTGCCTTCTGCCTAAATCAACTCATGCGACGATAATCGGTTTGCTTTGTTTGCGATTTTCACTCAAATTATTCCCTCAAAAAAACACAATCACCTGATATAATAAAAAACTTGTAAAAATATCTACCTCGTTTGTGTTTCATTATTTTACGCGCAATAACTCTAAAGGACTGCAATCATATGCAAATCATATCGCTTAATGGCACATGGGAACTATCAAAAAAAGAGGATGATGATGTAATTGAGGCGAGTGTTCCCGGATGTGTCCATATAGATTTATTAGCCAATGATTTGCTTGATGACCCCTTTTATCGTGATAATGAAGCAACTATGCAGTGGATTGGTGAAACAGATTGGGTGTATCGTCGAACATTTGATGTCACTCGTGATTTCACACGCCTTGACCAAGTTATTTTACGATGCGAGGGTTTAGATACCTTAGCAACTATTCGCATAAACGGGAACGATGTAGCTTCCACAGATAACATGTTCCGCACATATGAATTCAATGTCAAAAAATATTTACGGTCAGGTATGAATAGTATCGAGATAGAATTTGATGCACCATTAACCTATGCCGAAAAAATGGAAGCTGAAAAAGGTAAGATGGCAGGCTGGGTTGATGGTATGCGCCTTAATAGCGGGGGGTGGATACGTAAAGAACCTTGTAACTTCGGCTGGGATTGGGGACCTATGTTACCCACATCAGGGATTTGGCGTGATATTTCTTTGTTAGGTATTGAGAATGGTCGGATTGATGATGTGCGGATTACACAAGTCCACCTCGACAATAAAGTAGATGTAAGTGTTAATTTGAAAATAAGCCCACGCCAGAAAGAACCTGTCACAGTCGTTATCTCATTAGCACGAGATGGATTAACGATTATGGATAATCGCCGAATTACTTTTGATGGCGATACGACAGAAGTCAAATTTGAGATTTATAATCCTGATTTGTGGTATCCCAATGGTATGGGAGAACAACCCTTATATGAAGTTTTAGTCGGATTATTTGACCGCGAATTGAAGCAACTCGATTACATATCGAAGCGCTTTGGTCTCCGTGAAATTAAGCTCGAACGTCATGATGATGAATGGGGCGAGAGCTTCTATTTTTCTTGTAATGGTGTGCCATTTTTTGCTAAAGGTGCAAATTGGATACCTTCTAGTCCATATCCCGGAACAACTAGTGCAGAAGAATATTACCGTTTAGTTCAAGCGGCAAAAGATGCCAATATGAACATGCTCCGTGTGTGGGGTGGTGGTATCTACGAAGACGATGAATTTTATAATGCTTGTGATGAATTAGGTATTACAGTTTGGCAAGATTTTATGTTTGCTTGTGGTACATATCCGAGTTTTGATAAAGAATTTATGGCAAATGTGAAAGCCGAAGCAGAGGATAATGTCAGGCGGATTCGCCATCATGCTTGCTTGGCTTTATGGTGTGGTAACAATGAAATAGAACAGGGCATGGGTAGCGATAATTGGCAAGATGTTCTCAGTTGGGAAGATTACGGCAAATTATTTGACGAGTTATTACCGTCGATAGTTGCCGAGTTAGATGGTCAGACTGATTATTGGCCCGGTAGCCCACATTCACCCAAAGGAGACCGCAACGATTGGATTAATCCGAATTGGGGCGATACACATTTATGGATGGTCTGGCATGGTAAAAAGCCGTTTGAATGGTATCGTACACGTCCTGACCGCTTTTGTAGTGAATTTGGTTTTCAATCTTTCCCTGAGCCACAAATGGTTGATGAATTTACGATCCCTAAAGACCATGACATTCTAAGCCCTGTAATGCAACATCATCAACGTAGCCCGATAGGGAATGGCACAATCACACATTATCAAAAAGATTGGTTTCATGACCCTAAAGATTTTGCATCCATGCTCTGGCTGAGTCAGATTTTGCAAGGAATGGCAATGAAGTATGCCATTGAACATTGGCGACGTAACATGCCACGCACAATGGGGACACTTTATTGGCAATTTAATGATATGTGGCCCGCCGCCAGTTGGTCGGCATTGGATTGGAAGGGCAATTGGAAAGCTCTCCAATATATGACAAAACGTTTTTACGCCCCTCTTTTAATCTCTGGATTAGAAGATGCTGATGCCAACACTGTTGAAATTCATGTCACTAGTGATGCAGGCATCGAAAAGTCAGGGCAGGTCATATGGACTGTTACCAACACACAAGGTGATTCGCTTCAAAATGGTGTCATAGATGCAACTATTCCCCATAGAACTAATACTCATGTGGATACATTAGATTTATCAGACTTGGTTGCAGAGCATGGACAATCTGATTTGATTATCTGGTTGGAATTGCGTGTCAACGATGTGCTTGTATCAGATAATTTGGTCACCCTGAGTCGTCCTAAAACGTTGGATTTACAAGAGCCAAACATTCATGTTACAACTCGTGAATTAGATGATAATCACCATGAAGTAACACTACAGAGCGACGTACCTGCATTATATGTATGGTTAGAACTTAAAGGCGCACAGATGAGTGATAACTTCTTCCATCTGCGCCCAGAGCAAAGCAAACGGGTAATAATTGAAACGAAAAATATTGCTGATTTAGCTATTCATTCGCTCATAGATACGTATCAGTAAATATATATTTACTGATTTGACCTGCTGATATGTATAAACTATCCTTATTTGAGAATATGTCTTGAAGGATAGTTTATGCGTCAGATAAAAATAGTTCTTTTGCTTATGTTATTGCTAGTCAGTTTCACAAAAGTAAAAGCGCAGAATATCTCAGGGATTTCGATAGGTCTTAGTCAATCTTATGAAAATATTTTCACAACTGATATTTTGCCTCGCTTCCAACAGAACTATCCTGATGTAGTCTTAGAAATCCGCACAATTCCCTCAGACATTGAACAAAACTTAAATCTATTGCGTTCAGATGATGATCCTCGTGCTTATTTTGAAGCAATGGAACAGCTTAGTAATCTCGCAGATGTACTCCTAATACCACCTAATATTTTGAGTCCAGAAAGTACACGCACAGGGTTCTTGCTGGATTTAGCTCCTCTCCTCAGTGCGGATAATGAGTTGAATCCTGATGACTTTACCTCAACTGCATGGGATGCCTTTCAATGGGATGGTGGTCATTGGGCTATCCCATTGACTGTTGCACCACAAGTCATGGTTTATGACCGTAGTTCCTTTGACGAACTTGGGTTGAGTTATCCTACATCGGAGTGGTCATTTCAAGAATACATTTCTACAGCAAGAATTTTTGCAGAGAATGGTCAAGCTGGGTTATTTGTGCCTGATAGCGAATTAAATGCGTTCATATACATGTTATATGGAGAAGCAATTTATAGCAGTGACCCCACTGAAAACTTCAATTTTGACTCAGATATAATTATTGATTTCATAATGCAATGGCGTGGTTTACTGCGTGAAGGCACTGTCACCAATCAATATTCTCAAGTTATACCTATGCAAATGACACGCTTTATCAACATTAATCGAAATCGGGATTATGAGGGCGTGCTTATCAATGGACAAGCACCGATTGATGTATTTGGTGTTGCCATCAGTAGAGGAAGTCGCAATATACAATCAGCATATGATTTTGCTTCTTTCTTGAGTACAGCACCCGAAGTTACAGAACTTTATCCAACATCTATGCACGCACGCGCCACTGTTCAGAACATGCGAGAAGATGATACTACCGATGGTTTGTCAGAAGATGAGCTTCTATTACGTGAAGAAGCGATTGAAAATTCTTTCTCGCCTTCAATCATGATGTTCGATCATGTACTTGCTCGCTGGCTCAATCATCTGCTTGATATGCCAGAAAATGAGGCTGAAAGAGCTTTTACTTTAGCACAGCACGATGTAGATAACTTATTCGCACTCATTGATGAATTTAGTAATAAAATTCGAGTTGATGTACAACCACCTCTCAATGAAATCTTGCCAGAAGATGGTGAGGTAATAATTGATTTCGCAGTATTTGTTAATAGTGGTAGTGGTATGTCAAATCGACGATTATGGGAAGATGTGATTGAAGACTTTTTAGTCAATAATCCTGATATTGACCAAATTCAACTCAATGACATTCCTCCATTGCAGGGTTATTGGGATGAAATTAGGTCACATACCTGTATTCACAATTATCCTTATTCTCTTATTGAGGATATAAACCTCATTTTACCACTTGACCCACTCATTCAAGCAGACCCGACATTTAGTGATGCGGATGTTGTCGGCAATATAATGACTGATGTTCAAGAAGATGGCGTAATCTATGGTTTACCGCACGCGATTAGCGGCTTCCCTATTTTGCGTTATGACCGTAATCTTTTCGCTTTAGCAGGTTTACCCGAACCTGATGGCACTTGGACAGTTAGCGAGTTCATTGATACATTGCAACAATTAGACACAGTTACAGATGGTGCTCCATTACACTTCTATTCTAATTCGACACTCACATGGGAAATGTTGATGGCAGGTTTTGGCGGCGCACCTATTGATTACAGTACGACACCACCCACTCCCAATCTCACAGATGAAACCGTCATTGCATCGGTACAACAAGTCTTTGATATTCCTAAAAACGGATTAAGTACCTATTATCCTACTGCGACATTTTTTGGATATGCTCAACCAGCCACTGAAACGCCAGCACTTATCATTGATACGTTTAACTTTGGTGAGAGCATCAATTTAGAACATTACGGTTATGTTAATTTTCCTGATGGGCTAGAAACCACACCAATCAGTTTTGGAACTGCTCAGAGTTTTATTTTTGCTAATGAGCAACATCCTGAAGCCTGTTACCGTTGGTTACGAGAAATAAGTCGTCATCCAGAGTTATTTACCGCTATGCCAGCCTATCATTCTGTCATCAATAGCAATACGACGCGCGCAGTTTATGGTGATTCGGGTGTGGCGACTTTTGAATCCATCGCTATGCGCCTTGAAGCACCAAATCAAGTTTCTATTGGCTTGATGGGATCTGGCGTCAATATGTTTTTAGGACGTGCCTTTGACCGTTATGTGCTTGAAGATGCCGATTTAGTTACGGAACTTGAGCTTGCTCAGGGGTATATCACGGATTTTTATGCTTGTCATAATGAAATAAATGACATTAACGAGATATTTTGGCAATGTTTATACCAGATTGACCCGACTATATTTGAGCTAATTGAAGACAGGTTAATTCCAGAAGAGTATCATTCAGATCAGTGAAAATTTATTTATCTAAAGGAAATTATTTTATGGCAAAACCGAATGTCATTGTCTTTTTTACAGACCAGCAACGTCATGACACCACAGGTATTCACGGCAATCCACTGAATTTGACACCCAATTTTGACCGCATGGCACGTCAAGGGACAGATGTACACTATTCGTTTACAGTACAGCCTGTCTGCGGTCCTGCCCGAACTTGCTTGCAAACGGGATTATATGCCACTCAAACAGGAAGTTACCGCAACGGCATTCCGCTTTCACAATCCCATAAAACACTTGCACATCATTTTAAAGATGGTGGTTATCAAACAGCTTATATCGGTAAATGGCATCTTGCGCCGCACGAATATGTAGGTGAAGTGCCTGAAGAATGGCGCGGTGGTTATGATTACTGGCTTGCGGCAAATGTTTTAGAATATATCTCCGATGCTTACGATGCTCATCTATTCAACAACAATAATGAAGATGTTAAATTGCCGGGTTATCGTGTCGATGCCTTGACCGATGCCAGCATCGATTATATTAACCAGCATAAAGATAATCCCTTTTTCTTATTCTTGTCCTTTTTAGAACCACATCATCAAAATCATCGTGATGATTATCCTGCACCAACTGGTTACCAAGAAAGCTACCGCGCCAAATGGATACCCCCTGATTTAGCCGAACTCGGTGGTTCAACGCATCAACATCTGGCAGGTTACTATGGCATGGTTAAGCGCCTAGATGAAGCACTCGGACGCTTGCAAGATGCCTTGAGGAGCTTAGAAATTTTAGATAACACCATTATCTTATTCACATCCGACCATGGTTGTCACTTTAAGACGCGCAATTCAGAATACAAACGCTCTTGCCATGAAAGTTCTATTCGTGTGCCGACTGCTATTCAAGGACCCGGATTTGATGGGGGAGGGCGTATCAGCCAGTTGGTGAGTTTGGTCGATTTATCACCGACATTGTTAGATGCCGCAGAGTTAGATATTCCAGAAACAATGGTCGGGAAATCGCTTTTGCCATTGGTAAACCGTGAAACAGTTAATTGGCAAGATGATATCTTTATACAAATTAGTGAAAGCCACGTTGGTCGAAGTATCCGCACCAAACGTTGGAAATATAGTGTCGTTGCACCTGATAAAGATGGTTGGGATCATTCTAATAGCGAGACATATGTTGAAGAATTTCTCTATGATTTGAAAGCCGACCCCTATGAATTGCATAACTTAGTCGGCGCAGAAACCCATCAAGAAGCCAGTGCAGTCTTGCGACAACGGTTAATTCAGCGTATCAAACAAGTTGAAAATATGGATGTTACGATTACACCTGCTAAAAGGCGTAATGTGAATAATCAATTACGGGTAACATCAGCTGAAGCCCATAGTTAAGAGTCACTATTGAGGGTTGCTGTGCGTAGGATGTGGCGTTTCTCAATCCAATTATCACGATACCACGTGCAGGGTTTAAACTCATCTTGGAGGTCGCGCATCCGTTGTTTGAGGTCTGCTCTCATAGTTTCCAATAGCGACTGATAGTTGGCGTTGTCAGCAAGGTTTATCAACTGATGAGGGTCAGCTAGATTGTCGAATAAAAGCTCTTTACCATCAATCCGATAGACAGCGTAGGTGTATTGCTTACTACGCAAAGCACGCCATTCATGTCCATCTTCAAAGATAGCGGTTGCGCCCATGCCTTGCATAAACGCGGCTGAGGGTTCATCACCACTATCTGAACCATAAGCACAATGACTCAAGTCGCTGCCTTCGACCCCATCAGGAGTTGGAAGGGACATCATTGAGAGTAAGGTCGGCATAATGTCAGGTGTATTTAGGCAGGCATCAGATTGTGACGCTGGAGGAACTTGTTTTGGGTAACGCAATAAGAATTGCACTCGGATAGCTTCTTCGTAAAAGATATTTTTTGCCCGCCGTCCTTGTGCGCCAAACATCTCGCCATGGTCAGAGGTAAAGACGAAAATCGTGTCATCGCGTAGACCTAGCTCATCAATTTCATCCAGCAAACGTCCGATATTCCAATCAAGGTTGGCTGTCATCGCATAATAAACGCGCATCCAATCGGGCAACTCTTGACGTTGTTGCTCATTTAGAACAGCCCAGTTATCGGCATAAGGGTCATTATCTGCTTTGTAATTTGGAGGCAATGGGAAATCAATATCGCGGAACATTTCATAATAGGCTTCGGGAACATTATCTTGCCCCCAAGGGTCATGTGGAGTTCCTAAAGATAGGAAAAGAGCGAACGGCGTTTCATTCGCAGATGCCATCCGTAATTTATCAATTGCTAAATCGATTTGACCATCGGGTTCATAGCCTTCAATCGTAATGCGTTCGGCAGTATCTTCATGATAATATTGGTTCCAGTACGTATGATGAAACCCATACGATGCCCAGTACCCGTCGAATCCAAGCCGATAGTCACCAGCAGGGGTGAAGGAATTTTCAACAGAATCATGATTGCCCAGTTCATCCGCCCATAAGTGCCATTTACCAATGTAGTAAGTATCATAGCCAGCGTTGTGTAAGACATGCCCAAAACACTCGTGATTAGGATTCGTCCGCAATTCATTGATAACCATTCCAGTGCTACTCGAATATTTACCCGTAAAAAGCGAGGCGCGATAAGGCGCACACATTGGATGACCAGAAACACAATTCGTGAAATTCACACTCTCTTCGCTGAGGGCATCAATACGAGGCGTTTTGGCTTTATCATCACCCGTATAACCGAGAGATTGATAGCGCAGTTGGTCAACAAAAACATAAATCAGATTGGGTTGTTTCGAGCGTGGCATCGAGCGTAAATTCCTACTATTTCAGATAAACTTATGGGTATAGGCATTGTAGCTTTAATCCACAGAATTGGCGAAAATCGTTTCGGCATAACTCGACGACATTAAGCCAAAATAGTCGCCACGAAAGTAAAAAACAAAAGGGCAATTGCTACGTTGACAATCGCAAAAATTAGGCAAGCGTATCAATTCTGTTTAGCTAAAATGTATATGGCGCGTTAAATTCAATTTCATAAATAATCCGAAAAGCAAACCTGTAACTCTTAGGACGATTTTACTATGCAAGAGACCGTACAAGCCTTTCACTTGATGACGAAACCACGCGGCGCAATCTGCAATTTAGATTGTAAATATTGCTATTTCTTGAGCAAAGAACGTCTCTATCCGAATAGCAAGTTTCGCATGAGTGAGACGCTTTTAGAGGAGTATACGCGCCAATATATCCATGCACAGAATGTGTCCGAAGTGACCTTTGCATGGCAAGGTGGCGAACCAACTTTGATGGGGCTGGAATTTTATAAACAAGCGATTAGCTACCAACAAAAGCACAAAAAAGCAGGAATGCGAATTTATAATTCTTTGCAGACCAATGCCGTGACCCTTGATGATGATTGGTGTGCGTTTTTTGCCCAGCACGATTTCTTGATTGGTGTTAGTGTGGATGGTCCCAAGCATTTACACGATGCCTACCGCGTTGATAAAGGTGGCGCACCGACATTTGATAAAGTCATGAAAGGCATTGATCTCCTTAAGAAACATGGGGTGCAATTCAATATTCTGACGACCGTACATGCCGCAAATGCCGACTATCCGCTTGAAATTTATCGCTTTTTTCGTGACAACCTGCAAGTACAATTCATGCAATTCATCCCGATCGTTGAACGCGCTAATGAGACAGGTTACCAAGAAGGCTCAGAAGTTACTGAACGCTCAGTAAAATCAGAGCAATACGGGCGTTTTCTCAGTACGATATTCGATGAATGGGTACGGCATGATGTTGGCAAAGTTTTTGTGCAGATATTTGATGTCGCGCTTGCCGCATGGACGGGTAACAATCCTGGCTTATGTATTTTTGAAGAAACTTGCGGTAATGCGCTCGCGCTAGAGCATAATGGTGATGTCTATTCCTGTGACCACTATGTCGAACCCGATTATAAAGTCGGTAATTTAGTTGATATTCCACTGAGCGAAATTGTCATTTCAGATCAACAAAGGGAATTTGGTTTAGCCAAGCGTGATACCCTCCCACAATATTGTTTAGATTGTGATGTTCGCTTTGTCTGTAATGGAGGATGTCCTAAAAATCGCTTCATCGAAACCCCTGACGGTGAATCAGGTCTAAATTATCTCTGTGCTGGCTACAAACATTTTTTCACGCATATTCAAGAGCCAATGACTGTTATGGCAAATAATTTATCTCGCCAGCAAGCACCTGCCAATGTCATGTTCTATATGCACGAAAAAGATAAACAAATGCAAGCTCTATTTGCTAAAACAGGGCGGAATGACCCTTGCCCATGTGGAAGCGGTCTCAAATTTAAGAAGTGCCATGCGAGATAGCAGGTCTATTCCTTAAGACACCAAAATTCTTATAATTTTTTTCTCACATAGAGGCGATGCTAGGGGCACAATTTAACGTGCATCCTGCTTTGTGACGTATTGTTCTACTTCTTATAGCTCATATTAGGCGATAGTCCCAACTCGTGATTTACTGCATATATGTCTATTGTCTACAAGGGGTGGTTATTGCCAAACATTATAGAATGCGTTACACTCCCAATAGTGGACTAGTCCACACTATGCCAATAATAGGATTACCTTTTTTGGAGGATCTAATGAAACGATTGTTTTTGCCTTTCGCTATTCTGTTACTGTTGTTGAGTAGCGTTTTTTCAGCATCATTTGCTCAAGATGGAGAAGCACCTGTAGGAACATGGCTAGGAACATGGCCCTATACCTTACCGCCCGATCACCACTTGAATGCTTTTGCCGCAGGTGGACCTAATCAAAACCTTGGGGTTCAATTTCGTGGGATGGTTGAATTAACACCAGCTTTCTATCTATGGGCAAGTAACGAATATATGGGAATTCTTGCTACAGAGTGGGGTTTTGTTGATGATAATACCGCTTATGAAATTACTTTCCGTGACGATGCAATGTGGAGCAACGGATCACAATTTGATGCAGATGATGTGATTTCAACCTATGCTTTGGGTCGCCTCGCAGGTTGGAGCCAGTTTACATATATTGATGATGTGGAAAAAGTGGATGATTTCACTGTGCGCTTCCATTTCATTGATGGAGAACCTTCACTTGTTGCAGAACGTCTATTGTTAAAAGATTATATTGTTGCCGACGACACCTATGGTGAACTTGCAACCCGCGCATTGGAGCTATTTGAAACAACCACAGATAGTGAAAGTGAAGAATGGCAAGCACTTCTTACTGAAGTTCAAGAATTCCGCCCTGACGAATTAATCGCTACAGGTCCATACACCTATAGCCTAGATGATGTTGGCGACGCCTTCATGACCCTAACATGGCAACCCAATAGTATCTTCAGTGACACCGTTAATTTTGGTGAAATCAAGATTTGGGCTGGTGAAACCGAAACCACCACACCGCTTGTTTTGAATGGTGAAATTGCTCATGCAACCAATGTTTATCCACCTTCAACGATTGATACCTTTGTTGAAGAAGGACTAGAAATTGTAACTGTACCGCGTGGTTATGGACCCGCAATGCTATTCAACTATGCACGCGAACCTTGGAATATCCTTGAAGTTCGTCAAGCAGTTGCATTAGTGATCAATCGTGATCAAAGTGCTTTCTTGACCAATGGTTTTGGGGCATCAGGTACTGTTTACATGTCAGGTATTTTGGATAGTATGACTGAGTCAATGCTAAACCAAGATGTTATCGACCAATTAGACCGTTATGAATTTGACCTAGACCGTGCAACCGCATTGCTAGAAAGTGTTGGCTATAGTCTTAATGCTGATGGCATCTGGGCAGATGCTGACGGCAATACACTTAGCGGTGAATGGGTATTCCCACAAGATTTCGTTGATTTTGCTGGGGCAACTCAAGATGCTGTTGCTCAAATGAATGCCTTTGGTTTTGATATTACCTTACGTGCCTTGCCTTGGCAGGAAGTACCACCAATTATCCGTGAAGGTACATTTGACTTGAGTGTATGGAGTTGGGGTGCTGGCGATATTTTGGCATCACGTCATTTCCGTAACCCTGTACAACGTTGGGATTCTGAATTAGCCGATGATCAACCAGGTTTGAGCTTGCCTCTCACAGAATTTGAAATGTCAGATGGCACTATCGTAAATCTCGATGAAATGATCAATAACGTCAATAATGGTCTGGATACCGAAGCTCATCGCGTTGCTGCGGGTGAAGTGGCTTTAATCCTCAATCAGCAAATGTTCTTCGTTCCACTGAATGAAATGCTCAGTGCAGAACCATTCAATACAGAGTTAATTAGTGGATTACCAGCAGATGATGATCCAATTCTTAGCAACCCAGCAGGTAGCGATCACTTTGTAATTCTTTACTTGCTCAATGGTACTTTAGCTCCAGCAGGGTCTGCTGCAGGCGAATAATCGTTGTAGAGAATCTGAATTGGTTTATAAGTGGGGGAGGGCAACCTCTCCCATTTCTTTAAGTAGTATTTTGGAGAATTTTGTATGGCAGTCCCCTTACCCGTCGATGATGTACCTCTACATGAATCAGAATCCATAGGAAAACGACTACGGGACATATCGCAAACATATGTTTTTCGCATTATCGTGCAAGGTATCCTAACAGCATGGGCGGCAACGACGTTCACCTTTTTTTTGGTACGCTTGTTACCCGGCGACCCAATCAGCATTAAGACCGACCAATTAATGCAACAAGGCTATACTGCCGAAGAAGCTGCAAATATCGCTGCTACTTTATTTCGTTATGACCCTTCAGTGCCTTTCTGGCAACAATATGTTCAATATATGAGCAGTATTTTACAGGGTGATTTAGGTCAATCTATCTCGTCAGCGGGAACAGAAGTAAGTGCTATTATTTTACGCTTTTTACCATGGACATTATTATCCGTTGGCTCGGCATTATTGATTAGCTTTACACTCGGCATGATATTAGGAACAGCCATGGCATATTGGCGTGGCTCGCTCTTTGATAATGTGATGACAGGCATTGCCTCGACCTTATCGGGCATTCCAGATTATGTCTATGCCATTGCCATCATTCTGATATTTGGTGTGCAACTAGAGTGGTTTGATGTTGGTGAGATGCGTGGCGGTGTTAGCCAAGATATTCCAGCAGGATTTACCTTTGCCTATATAGGCAGTGTGATGAAACATGCGCTTTTGCCTGTCATTACCTACGTCATAGCGACAATTGGTAATTGGATGCTTGCAATGAAAAGTAGCACTATTTCAACATTGGGTGAAGATTATATCAATGTCGCTAAAGCTCGTGGATTGCCAGAACGCCGTATTCTATTCTCGTATGTCGGACGCAATGCGATGTTACCCCTTGTGACACGGCTTGCGATTAGTATCGGCTTCGTCTTGAGTGGTAGTGTGATTGTCGAACGTTTCTTTGAATATCCAGGCTTAGGACGCGCCTTAACTATCGCAGTAACAACACGCGATTACACAACAATGCAGGGGATTTTCCTCGTGATTACGATAGCGATTATTGCATCCAATATACTCGCGGACTTAATGCTAGGCTGGTTAGACCCACGCGTAAGCCTTGAGGAGAGTGCCTAATGGATTGGTCACAAATATTTACGGTTGGCTTGTTCTTGGGCTTGGCATTTGGTCTCGTTCCGATGTTGTGGGCAGGTAAATACCAGCGATACAAATTAGCAACATGGGCATTGCTTGCAAGTGCTTTAGGCGGGTTTATGTTCGGCATTGCAGGTGCAATCATGACTGCGTTGCTTTGCTTAACTATTGTTATTTCTTATACCTATATTAATCAACAAGACCCATTTGCAACCCGTGCCACCTCTTTAGATGATGTCACGTTTGATGAAACTCGTTTTCAATATTTTCAACGCCAAATGGCAGGTGTAGGCTCTTGGCTACGCGGTACAGCCCATATGCTGGTACAAAATAAGGGCGGATTTATCGGTTTCATCGGCATCATGTTCTTCGTCGTTTTAACTGTTTTTGGTCCTTTATTTGTGGAGTATGAAGGCAATCCGCGCATGGATCGCCGTGCGGAAGGTGCTAATTCACTTTATGCCACCCCATCAGCCGAATTCCCATTGGGGCTAGATTGGCAAGGGCGAAGCATTTTATCACATATCGTCTATGGTGGGCGTACCTTGATTATCACGTCAGTGCAGGCTGGTTTATTTTCAACGGTTATCGCTGTCGTGCTTGGGTCACTAGCTGCACTGGGGGGAAGTCGCATAGATGGTATCTTGAATGCCATTGCGAATTTAATTCTAACGATTCCGAATTTTCCACTTCTGCTGGTTTTGGCAAGTATAGTGAATTTAGATAGTAACTTACTCTTAGCCTTGTTACTCGCCTCACTGACATGGCCCGCCTTGATGCGTTCAATTCGCGCCCAAGTCTTGAGTTTGCGTGAGCGTGATTATGTTGAAGCAGCAATTGCCTTAGATTTAGGCTTGATGCACATTATCATGCGCGAGGTGTTCCCGAATATGATTAGCTACATCGCCATTAATTTTATTTTTGCGGTGCGTGGTGCGATGTACTCATTAGTTGGGTTGGTCATCCTAGGAATGGTTCCCCTACGTGAGCCTGATTGGGGAATCATGATTTGGAATGCTCAAACACGTGGTGCATTCTACAATGAAAATGCCTTATGGATGGCACTCGCGCCGATTACAGCTATTGCATTGTTCCAGTTGTCACTGATTTTGTTTACACGTTCATTGGAAGAAATGTTTAATCCACGATTACGCCAAGGTTTGTGATTTGGGAAGTTATCAACAACAAAAACTCTTATAACGTGAATAGAAAAGTAATCCTATTGATGAATATGACGACAGATAAAAAGACTGTATTAAGTGTAAAAGATTTCTCGGTGAGTTATCTTGCCCAACGAGGTAAGGTTCGGGCAGTGAGTAAGGTCTCCTTTGACCTACACGCTGGCGAAACCTTAGCTCTTATCGGCGAGAGCGGTTGTGGTAAATCAACCCTGACATTGGGATTATTAGGCTTGTTGCCGACAACAGGTAATATTGATGGTGGCACACTGAAATACACTTATCGTGATGGACGGCAGATAAATATACTTGACTTATCCTCGCGCCAGATGCGCCAATTTTTATGGTCAGAATGCTCGATGGTCTTTCAAGGTGCGCTCAATGCCCTTAACCCAGTTCTCAAAATTTCAGATATGGTCTATGAAACAGCAAAAGCGCATAAGATGGGGCGTAAGGAAGCCCGCGATCGAGCGCTTGACTTATTCGCTAAAGTTCGTCTGGATGCTACTCGTGTATTTGATGCTTATCCACATGAACTAAGCGGTGGGATGCGTCAGCGCGTTCTATTAGCCTTGGCGTTGTTGCTTCGACCACAAGTTGTCATTATGGATGAGCCAACAACAGCAGTCGACATTTTGACTCAGCGGAGTATCCTTGAAGTGTTGAAAGAGCTACGGGCTGAACTGAATTTCAGTGTTATCTTCATCAGTCATGATTTGGCAGTCGCCGCCGAAATTGCCGATACTCTAGCAACAATGTATGCTGGGGAAATTGTTGAGATAGGACCCGTTGAAGATGTTTTCTACAATCCGCGCCATGCCTATACCTTGAGTTTGTTAGATGCTGCCCCACGCCTCAGCGCAGATTCTGAGGAGTTACAGAGTATTCCGGGTAGTCCACCCGACTTAATTGAGCCACCGTCAGGATGTAAATTTCACCCGCGTTGTCGTTTTGCAACCAGTGAATGCGCGGTAGCCCCACCACCATATGTACAACAAGCTGACAATCCGCTACATATAGTCAGTTGCTATCATAGCGAAACCGTGCGCCAAGAACGAGCAGGAGCGACATCATGACAAAAACCAAAGATAAGAATCAGCCCCTGATTGAATTGGATAATATTTCACGTTCATTTGATACAACCGATGGTGTAATTAATGTTTTGCAAAATATCAATCTTGAGATTAATCCACGCGAGGTTTTGTGCCTAGTAGGGGAGAGCGGTTGTGGTAAAACGACCACAGGCAAAATTATTGCAGGTCTCTTAGAACAATCATCTGGTGATGTTCGAGTGAATGGCGCACCGCTTGATGAGTACAATCGTCGTGAACGTGCTGAATTAAGACGTAGTATGCAAATTGTGCATCAAGACCCGTTCGCATCTTTAAATCCATCACATACTATCGGGCAAATTTTGAGTTTTCCTCTGAAGAAACACAAAATGGTTCGTGGTAGTTCAGCCATTCGTCGACGGGTATGGGAATTGCTCGATTTGGTTGATTTAACCCCACCGGGCGATATTGTTGATAAGTATCCTCATCAACTGAGTGGGGGACAACGCCAAAGAGTGAGTATTGCCCGTGCATTAACCGTTAATCCACAACTAATCGTCGCTGATGAAGCGGTGAGCATGGTTGATGTAAGTATTCGTGTTGGCTTACTCAAAATGCTGCACAACCTCAGTGAGCAATTAGACTTAGCGGTCGTATTCATCACGCATGATTTAGCACTCGCAAAGTATTTTGCATGGAATGGTAGACTTGCGGTGATGTATCTTGGACGCATTGTTGAGATTGGACGTACTCCTGATATTATTCGTAACCCAGCGCATCCCTATACCAAAGCATTGTTGTCAGCCGTACCAGAAGCCGACCCTACCTTCACACGGCAAAAGCAAGTAATGCAATTACGGTCAGATGCGATTCCAAGTTTACTAGATGTTCCTAAAGGCTGTGCCTTTCACCCAAGATGTCCTTTTTATCAAGAAGGTGTCTGTGATGAGCAAATTCCTGTATTAATCTCATCTGAGGGCTATGAGCAACGGGTGGCTTGTACACCGTTAACGCAGAGGGGTGAGTTGGTACTCTATGAATCGTAATTTCTTACGAGGGTTTTTGCAGATTGGCTTCTTCGTTGGGGGAGGGGGTTTTCTGCTTGCTTATCTACAACCGCCTGATAGTCCTGAATTTGTGATTAGTATGCTTAGTGGGATATTGGGTTTGGCATTGGTCGTGGCTGTAGTCGTCACATCTTATTTTATGAAAGGTTAGACGTCATAAAATAAACACCGAATCAATCATTATTGACCTTATCATTAGTGATGGAGAATTATGTTCTAATATCTAAAATTTATTGAAAATACTTTATGCAGAAAAATCACCTTATGCTAAATATTAATTCACCAAAACCTTTATATGAGCAAATACAAGACTATGTTTTAGGTAATATTGCTAGTGGCAATTGGGAGTACAACACACGCATCCCATCAGAACGCAAGTTAGCAGAACAATTTGCGGTGAGTCGTGCTACCGTTGCCAAGGCAATTAAAGAACTGGTTCGCGCAGGTCATCTTAACGTGCAAATTGGGAAAGGAACATATGTCAGCGAAACGTCGATGAAGCAACAGATCGAAACGCTGACGAGTTTCACCGAAGAAATGGAATTGCGCGGGCAAAAAACGGTGAGTCAAGTCTTGAGTGCCAGCATCAAAATTGCATCGCCAGATATTGGCGAAATATTAGATATACCTGTCGGCACATCCATTGTTGAATTACAACGAGTCCGCCATGTTGGCAATAGTCCTATGGCAATTGAGTGTGCGTCAGTTATCGCTCATCTTTGCCCGAACATTTTGAATAATCATGATTTTAGACACGAATCGCTATACGCAGTTCTACGTGATAAATATGGGGTTAATTTAGTTTCTGCTGAACAAACATTTGAAGCACGTTCTGCATCGGCGAATGAAGCTAATCTACTGGGCATTGAAGAAGGGATGCCTGTTTTAGCGATTCATCGTGTGACCTATGATGGGCAAAGCCGAGCATGCGAAGAAGTAAAATCAGTATATCGTGGAGACCGTTATAAATTCCGCGCGAAACTATCCCGTATCTGACACTGAAAGTAGAGACGATGCTTAAAACAGGAATTGATGTTTTAGAGGCGCAAAATTTTGAACCCTTAGTTGGCTTGCGTGTCGGCTTACTAACGAACCCCAGTGCAGTAAATCACCAGATGATAAGCACTTATCAGTTAATGCTAAGCGCTGATAATGTTACTTTAGTGGCGCTGTATGGCGCAGAACACGGGGCATTTGGGCGTGTTGAAGCAGGTGAAAAAGTCGGCGCAATGGTCGATAGCCAAACAGGAACTCCAATACACAGCTTATATGGCAAAACGTACCGCCCTACAGCCGATATGCTAGCCAATATTGATGTCATGGTCTGCGATATACAAGATATTGGGGTACGTTATTACACCTATCTCTGGACTATTACGCATGTTGCGGAAGTCTGTGGCGAACTAGATATCCCCGTCATAATTTTAGACCGCCCAAACCCTCTTGGGGACACCATTGCTGGTTGTGGGTTATTATCTGAATTTGCATCACTAGTAGGTCGTTTTGATGTGCCAATTCAGCATGGGATGAGCATCGGTGAAGTGTTGCAAATGCACAATGCACTGTGGAATCCGACCGCTGCTGACTTAACGATTATTCCCTGTGAACAGTATGAGAGAACAATGACGTGGGCTGATTTCGAGCGACCTTTTGTGCCAACATCGCCGAATATTCCGCATATGTCGACAGTGAAACATTATTCAGGGGCATGTTTAGTTGAAGGCACGACTCTCAGTGAAGGACGAGGGACAACATTACCCTTTGAAATAGTTGGCGCACCTTACCTTGATGGACGCGCACTCGCAGAGCGTTTGAATGATTTAGAATTAGCCGATGTTCGCTTTCGTCCGCATCAATTTACGCCTCTCATGAGCAAACATGCCCATACGGCGTGCGTCGGAATACAGACGCACATTGTCGGCACAAACTTCAATGCACTTAAAACATGGCTGCATGTCATTCATAGCATCAAAGCGATGTATCCTAATGATTTTGGCTGGCGACCTCCTTTTGTTGAAGGCGACCACCCGCCATTTGATAAGCTCATCGGTAGCGACCGTCCGCGAAAGATGTTGGATAGTGGTGCGACTGTTGAAGATATTATGCAAGAATGGGATGCTTCAGTTGCTGAGTTTAGTAAGCAACGCCAACCTTATCTCATTTACTAGCTGATTAAGACATAATCTTTTCTCTATCCTTTGAAACTGATGACGAAGCAAAATTGGGCATCATCTTCAAACCACATCGGGAAATTTGTGCCCCATACGTTGTTATACAGATTAAAGTGCATCCCACCTTGCATATCGGGTAACTGATTATGGAAGTTGAGAAGTGAAGGTTGTCCCGGTGCAACTAGCGACGCATCTAATGATTCAATGCTAAGTGAGCCATTTTCATCTATATGGGAAACACCCACATGAAAACCATGCAAGGTGCGAGCGCCTCGGTTAATAACATCACACGGGTCGATTTTTTGGTCAAATTTATGAATTGCCCATGTGCTATCAGTAGCAGTTATTGGCTGAAAGCTTAACCAAAATGCCTCTGGTAATCGACAGGCAGGTTTACCAAACCACTTGAGTGCTATCTTCAAATCGCCATTATCAGCTTCACGATATTCGATAAATATGTCTTTTGGCGCACCAATTGTTTGAGCTTCCTCTGCAAATGTCATCTGAATTAGTAAGGATAAAGTGGTAGTCTCAGTAGCTATGAAACAATTTTTCACCGTCGGATACCAGTCTTGATGTTCCTCAACTTTCAATTCAGGCTTTGTGTTATCAGGATGCGCCCAGACACGGACATCACCAAATTCGCGGTCACGAATATATTGATGCCAATAGCGGTCATAATCATCACTAGAAAATGTTTCATAGCGTAAACTCGCTAAGGGATGGTTGTCATCGGCGAGAACTTGTCCAGATGCTTTGTGCTTCAATGAAATAATTGCGCCTGATTTTTTATTAAGTTCCAGCTGCCAGTATTCTCCATCAAGTTGATATGTATCTACCGCTTGATACTGTTTTAAATTGGGGTAATCTGCTTTGAGAGCCTGTATCGCTTCCTCTGCTTCAGATTTTAGGGATGAGTTCTCCAGCGCATTGAGTGCCGCTGTGATGTACTCTCGTTGCTCTTTCCACGAGGCTTCAAATGCCTGAAATTTAGGTGTTGTGCGTGCTTGTGCAAGAGCAGGTGTACTATAATGTTCGTAATCTTGGAGATGTGTTTTTAAGTCCATCCCCCATGTATGTTCTGGTATCATCAACAGAGCATGTTGCAATGCTTTGAGTGTTTCATCATCAATGCGGTGGTCGGTGACCCATTCATCTCGCAAGCGTAATAACGCTCGATATTGACTGACCTTTGTTGGGTCAGTACCAATTCCTTGTATCCACGTATCACCAATTTCAGATGTAATTACAGGAAAATTAGTCTGGTTGTTCACCAGTAAACGCGCCACAGCATCCAGTGTTGAGCCGACAAAGCGCGCATTTGGGAACTTCTGGCGTAGGTCAGCATAAGTTTCATGAACGCTATCCTTCGACGGTGGTCCTAAATTATCCCCTGTAAAGATAAGAACCATTGCTTCTGATGTATTGGGTAAAATCATCACATCACCATAGACTTTTTGATACATTACGATGATCTCTGTTTCAGTAGCTGTATCACACCATGTGAATATCGGTGGCACATCGGGAACAGTCGCGGCAGGATTAACCCCAATATGTAGTAAACGTATATTTGCTTCAGCAAGAATAGGAATCATTGCACGCGTGTGTCCGGGAACATCGGTCATTTTGCCAGCAATTGTCTGACGATTAAAGCGTTCATCAAGTGCTTGCGAGATACTCAAGCCGTAGCGCAATAAAGAAGCGTCCATCAATTCAGTATGTGTGGTAAAGGGTAGGGCGTGCCATGTGACAAGTTCATCGCGGATAGCCTGTTCCATTTCTGCACATCGCTCTGGGGTTTGACGCGCGAAGTATTCATGAATTAACCAAGAACCGACAGTCCAACGAAAGGGTTCTTCGGGATGATTGTTTTGCATATCCTGCGCTAATGCCAGCGCATCAGGAATAAATTCGGTCATATAGCGGTCTACAACATCTGCCGCCAAATCAGTAAACCCAACATCGAGATGTGTTTTAAAAATGACGTGTACGGTATCAATATCACTATAAATCATGGCTAATCTGTGTTTTAAACCTTTATACTTTATGTAGTTAGTGGTTGTCTCGTCATGGACACGATGATGCTCTTACGCTCGCTCTCTACAAAATGACTATTGCATTAGTTGCCTAAATAAATAGGGTTACTTAGGGCATGGACTTGACGTTGTGCGCCATTTTGGGAAGTCACTTCGACACGAACGAAAGCATCATATGGTTTTTTGAGTTCAATTGTAATATCCATTTCCGCTGATTCAATCAGATAGGTCTTGAGCAAACTATTTCCCCAAATTTCGAGTTGTTTCCCTTCGCCATTCACAATATGTACTGAAAGAGCTAATGTATCTGCAGGTTGAGTGATTGTATCGCCCATCATTGCATTACCAATAGATAAATAAATTTGGGGTCCCTGAACAGACTCTGAAATGAAAGCATGCCCCTCTCTCAAGGCATTTAATAACTGAGTAGGGGAGGGCGCATCTTTGCAATGAATATACATGAGCGGTTGGGCTAACTTTGCTGGATGCTCACGATGATGAAAATGACAATCACTTCCACCAACGGCAACTATCTTTTTGCCCGCAGCTAATTGCTTCTTCCAATATGACAGAGCATCTTCATTGAATACTTCCCAAGGACTGTTCCAAACCTCAATACAATGAAAATTCGTAATATTCGTATACGCCCATTCAGGTCCGTATGGTTTGGGATGATTACAAGAAATCATATAGCCTTGTTCAAGTGCTTGACTAACCGCTTCACGCATATCAGCCTCATTACGGACACGAAAATCAATCCAGTCGCCATCGCCCCATATATTCCAATGTCCTTGATAGGTTGTCACTTCCATGCCAGGAATGAGCATTAGGTCAGTTTTCGCATCATTCAAGACGACCTGATGCGAAAGAACATTATGGTCAGTAATTGCCAAAAAATCTAATCCAAGTGCCTCTGCCCGCTCAATGACTTCTAAAGGGTCGCTATCGCCATCGCTATGATAAGTATGGCAATGCAATTCCCCCTTATACCAGCCATCCTTACTTTTGGAACGTGTAATGTCATTCAAGCTGAGGCGTAGCGGAAAAGTTGATGAAACAGTTTCATCACTGATTGTAAGCGTAATCGTCACATGATACTCACAACCAGAGTCTGCAATTTTATATAGCCCTAAGCAGACTGCCCATGTACCAGCTTGCAATGATCCTGCCATATAGCCAGGTGTTGCTTCATTGATACCTATCGTAAATATTTGTCGCGCACTACCACTCCATCCACGAAAGCCTTTGCCCATAAAATCATAACCGCGTGGGTCAAAAATCCCAATGTCAACCGTATTACCATCTGTTAGCTGAGGGTCACTACCGATTTGATTTGTATACTCATAAGCAACATCAATTTGGATGACATTTTCAGGCATCTCGAAGGGTAACATCAGATATGTTTTACTCTGTTCCGCTTGTGCAGTACCTTGCAGAACAAGGGTTTGATGGCTATTCATCGCAATAAATTTCCATCTGCACCATAGAAAAACATCTTCTCAGAGTCTAATTTGAGATAAACTTCCTGAGGTAATTCTGGTGCGGAATCTTCAAAAATACGAATAGACACCAGTTCCTCACCAACATGTGTAATTACCAGTGCTTCGCCACCGAGTGACTGCGTCACGTAGAGTTTAGCGGGAATCGTATTCGGACTTGCATGAGTCTCAATCCGAATATGTTCAGGTCGAATACCTAGCGTTAAAGGCGTATTGCGTTGAGCATTATTGGGCAGATGCGTATCTGCTACATCTAATGTAATTGATTGCCCAGCAGACGAAAATTCAACGCCACTTTCTGTTAAGCGACACGGTATCAGATTCATTGGAGGGTTACCGATAAAGGATGCAACGAAAGTATTAGCAGGTTGCCGATAGATTTCTAAAGGTGTACCCACTTGCATGATTTCGCCACTCCGCATCACAACGATACGGTTGGCTAATGCCATGGCTTCTTCTTGGTCATGGGTCACATAAATTGATGTTACCCCGATTTCGCCTTGCAAATGTTTGAGAAACGCCCGTGCTTCGAGCCGTAATTTCGCATCAAGATTACTCAGAGGTTCGTCGAATAAGAATACCTGCGCGTGATGAACGACAGCCCTTGCGACAGCAACCCGTTGTTGTTGCCCACCCGAAAGCTGTGCAGGACGACGTTGCAATAAGTTCCCAATTTGCAAATTTCCCGCAACATCACTCACTCGTTTAGAACGGTCTTTTTGCGAGACACCCCTTACTTTTAGCGGATAACCAATATTATCCAGAATGCTCATATGTGGATACAAAGCATAATCTTGGAAGACCATCGCAATATCACGATTACGCGGCGGTTGCTCCGTCACATCTTTGCCACCAATGAATATATTGCCTTCATCTAGAGTTTCTAAACCAGCGATAATGCGAAGAGTTGTTGTTTTACCGCAACCAGATGGTCCTAAAAGGGCAATGAATTCACCATCGGCAACATCGAGGTTGAAGCCATTAACTGCTTTTACGGAGCCGAATGATTTATGGATATTTTCTAATTTTAAAGTCATAGTAGTTCCTATCGTTTGATTCCGCCAAAGAAGCTGAATCCATAACGCCAATTCACGAGTAAATACAGTAGAACAACGGGTATGGTGTAAAGAACCGCATAAGCAGCAACCAGTTTAATATTGGGTGTGCCTTCAGGGTCATAAAAAACGTAAAAGGCAACTGCCGCAGGAACTTTAAGGGGAGAGCGAAGTAAAATAAATGGGGTTAAAAACGATCCCCACGCATTAACCAATGCCCAAATACCGACCACCATTAAACCCGGACGAATTAACGGGAAGGTAATATCTCTGAATAATCGAAAGGGACTTGCACCACTAATCATTGCCGCTTCTTCATAAGAACGGGGTACACCATCCACAAAGTCGATAACGATGAAAATCCCCGCCGGCAATAAGCCCCCAATCATCACCAAAACAACCCCTAAGTAAGTATCGATTAAACCCATAGAGAAGATCAGCAAGAATATGGGAATCATACTAGCTGTCCCTGTAACCACTGAAGAAAATAAAATCAATACTGTTGTAAAGGCTTGTCGTCCCGGTAAATTACCGCGTGAAATTCCGTAAGCTGCCATTGCCGCAATCACCGCTGTACCGATCATTGCACCGCCGCCGATAATGACACTATTCACAAATAACGCCCGCATCGCGATTTCATTTTGCAAAACCGTTTCAAAATTCTCGAACGAAAATTGCTCAGGAATTGTCACCGATAAACTCACGTTGGGGTTAAACGGTGCGAAAACGAACCAGAGCATCGGCAATGTAAAGAGAACCGCGAGGATGATACCGATAACGGCAATAATAACTTGTGAAAGTTCAAATTTACGTTTTCTCATGAGTCTATTCCGAGTCTGTCTCTAATGGGCGGGTACGTAAAGTAATGAGGTAGATGCTGGCTAGCACAAGATTAATCAGCATCACAATCACAGCGATGGCACTACCTTTACCAAATTCAAAGAATTGCAAACCGGTACGATAAGTAAATATAGACAACACATCGGTTCTGAATGCAGGACCACCACCTGTTAGCAAGAAGGGGGTAAAGGTATTGAACGTCCATAATGTAATTAAGATGAGGTCAGTTGCTATATAAGGTCTTAGTAAAGGCAATAATATATCTCGGAATTTTTGGTAGGTACTCGCGCCGACAACGTCTGCGGTTTCTAAATAAGACGGTGGAATAGATGATAAGGCAGATGAGAATAGCAACATCGAAAACGCTGTTCCACGCCATGTATTGAATACAATGATGCTCAATACGGGATAGTCTAAGAGCCAATCAGGTCCATTAATACCGATTGTGGCTAAGAGTGCATTGAGGGTTCCCTCGGACGGGTCAAGAAATGCAAACCAACCGAATGCCACCACAACATCGGGCGCAATCCAGACAGCAATTGCTAGCGCAAAAACCAATTCACGAATGAATCCTTTGCGCCTATGAAATACGGTTGCGATGAATAATCCAAGCAGGGCTTGACCAATTAAGGCTGACCCAATCACAAATTGGGCTGTGACGTAAAGGCTATAGCCTAATTCACCCCGATTCATCCATCTATCAGGATTGAATAAGCGAATGTAATTAGCAAAGCCTACAAAATCAGGGTTCAGTGCCGTTGCACCCACCAAGGTTCTATTGGTGAGGCTGACCACTAATATTGAAAAAAAAGGATAAATAAGAAAAAGTCCAATGAATATTGCAGCAGGGACTATAAATAATAAGCTCATTCGACGTGATAAAATCGACCGTTGCATGTTCAATAACCTATATTTGTGAATAAGGGATTAGGTAGAAGATGAGCGAGCAATCTGGGAAAGACTGCCCACTCACTAAGTTATCTGAGTTGATTTATGTCATCCTTAAAGGAGATATATCTCATCTCGTACTATTCCATATCGGTCATATCAATTACATTATCTTCGCCAACAATTTCGGTCACGGCTGTTGCATAAGCATCCATCGCTTCTTGTGGTGTCATCTCACCAGAGACCACGCGCTCGGTCATGATTTGTGCTTCTGCCGAAACGCGATTGTATTCTGGGAGCGGTGGGCGAATCGTCGTGAATGGGAGTACATCGCTTGCCATCAGGCTCATGGTGTCATCACCTGTAACTGGAACATCAACACGCGCGCGAATACGAGGTTGGAGTTCATTGAAGCCTTCAAGTGATTCTGCGCTGAACATGCACGAGAGCAATGCCCATGCTTCTTCTGGATATTCTGAATTCGGATTGATGATATAGCCTGTACCACCAGAAATGGTGACAAAATCTTGCCCATTAAAACCAGCACCCGGCTCAACAGCAGGCATCAAGGCGAAGGATACAACTTCATCACGATTATCCATCCCGAAGTTGCCATCAGGAACAATATTCGCACGCCAGAACCAGTCACCTTCAACCAGCATACCTGTATTACCTAAGCTGAAGGATTCAAAGGATAAATCACGCCCATTTTGTGCCAGTTGAAACCGCGCACTACCGAGTTCTTCTACATTGTAAATAGTATTGTAGAGTTCGAGTGTTTGGAGGATTTCTGGACTACGGATAATCCACATACCGCTTTCAAAGTCATAGATGTGATGACCTGCACCGAGCAATGCCATCAGATAACCTTGCATGGTCGTAGCTTCACCCATTGATGTTCCTGCATTCAATTGTAGCGGTGCTTCAATGCCTGATTCTTTGAGGGCACGGGCAGCATCTAAGACTTCTTCCCATGTGCTGGGTTGCCAAGGAACTTCAATGCCTGCTGCTTCAAAGAGATCAGTACGGTACCAGATAACACGAGCATCTGTACCAGAGGCAATACCATAAACTTGACCCTCAAAACCGAGGATAGATTGTAAGCCTTCTGGAATTTGTGACCAGCCTTCCCAATCAAGTACATCTTCACCTGCAATTTCAGTTAGTGGTTGTACTAATCCAGCTTCGACAAATTCAGGAATCCAGAAGCCATCGACATTCAGGATGTCACCCCCACTGCCAACACCCAAATCGAGTACGACTTGCTGGCGGAAATCATCGCCAACCCATTCAACCGGATTAACAGTGACATTCATACCTGCTTCGGCGAGTTCAGCTTCACACATTGGCTTTACAACATCCGTAAGCCAATCGAAACCTGCGCCTGTGCCTGTGCCTGTAATGGTGAGTTCAATAGAGTCTTGTGCAGTCACTACTCCATTGACAGCAAATGCAAGAATAATAATACTGAAAATTGTAAAAATTCTACGTCTCATTTTATTCCCTCTTTTACTTGATATGTGTATGAAAAAAGGTGCATCATTGACTAAATCGAAACGAATTTCATTTCAATGATACGGTAGATTCTCTAACGACTAAATGTGTAGGTAATAAAGTTACTATCTCTCGGTTTTCATCTCCTTCCATCAATGTGATTAATCGACGTGCGGCTTCCGCACCCATCAAACCAGCATCTTGTGCTATGGTTGTTAATGGTGGGTTTTGGTATTGAGCGATATCTAAGTCATCAAATCCAATGACAGAAATATCAGCAGGATGTTTTAAATTAGCGATTTCGATAGCCCGTTGTACTTTGAGAGCCATCCAATCATTGACTGCAAAAACAGCTGTCGGTCGCTCAGCAGTTTTTAAATACTCAATGAGTGGCTGGATTTCTTCATCATCATGGTGTAAATATGCCTCGTAGGAACTCATTTCAGTATCACCACCAATTAAGAAGGGCGGGTGAACCTCTAGGTTATGTAATCTGAGGGTATCTTGGTACGCACGATAGCGTTCTGAAACTGACCATAAATCCATATGCGGACGAGCAACAAATAGAATGCGACGATGCCCAAGATCGAGGAGATGATTCATTGCTTGTAAGCCACCTGCATAATTGTTACTACTGACACAAGGCAAAACAACACCATTGAGTGGGCGGTCTATTAAAACAGCAGGAATGCTCATTTTGTTAGAAGTAAGGACACGTTGTTGTACTGACCCTCGAACAGGAACGAGAATCACACCACATATACCATCGGTGATAAATTTTTCTAGTAAACGATTTTCTTCATTGATGTCTCTATCGGTGCTAGCAAACTGAACGCTATATCCTCTATTGCGTAAGACACGTTCAGCGCCACCCAGTAAATTCATCGCAAACGTGCCACGATATTCTGGGATGATAAAGCCGACGCTGTTGCGTTCAGCACGGTCTGAGGAACGCGGTTGTGAGACGAATGTTCCTTTTCCAGCAACACGATATAACAACCCTTCATCCTGTGCAGATTGCCATGCTCTTTGGATAGTGGCTCTACTAATATTAAGCGCATCAACCAATTCCCATTCACTCGGTAATTGGTCATCCGGATGCAACTCGCCAATCATAATTTTATGGCGCAGTTCGTCTAGTAATTGAATATGTAAGGGTAATGAACTATCTTTTGAAATATTAAATTGAATCATGTCTTTACCTGTCCGAACAAGTTAAATATAACAACATTTATTCTATCCTGCAAATAGTTTTTGCCAATAGATGACTCATTCGGTATTTAGATGAATTTCTTAGTGAAATACATATAGATTGTATTACGCCGAATGTTAAGAAAAGATTTTGATACGGATAAGGGAGTGCGATAATCCGTAAAATTTGCTTTAATATCTCTATTTTTAAACATATATCACGAATTTTTGCTGTCAGCAGTTAGATAGAATAGGGTAGAGGATGTATAATCTTCTTCATGTGAAGTGGCAACTGTATTGTGCCACTTTTTAGTATTAAATTTTGATATTAGCACCATATCTCACAAAAACAGGTATACGATTAAGAGGTATGGTAGTAGTAATCGCCTGTCCACCATCGAAAACCTCAGATGTCCATAAGGAAAGCCAATGACCATCAGACAAATATGTTGACCACGTTTCAGCATCAGGTTCGACAACAGGCGATACCAACAAATCGCGTCCGAAGAGATAATCATATTGTGATGCGTTCTTATCAATGAGTTGCAACGCACGCATCATGGGTTGTCCCGTATGTGCGGAATATTGTGCCTCTTGCCAGATATAAGCCATTAGTTTCTGGCGTACTTTAACGAACTCGCGGAATATAGGAACTACAGTATCATCGCCTGTTCGCGTCTGAATATTCCATGGGGTACGGTCAACATTAGGGGTTTGGTGATTGTTGAACTCCGAGTGATATTGCATCACAGGGCAAAATGTCGCCATTGCGGTACTACGTAAGTACAATTCTGCCGAGGGGATGTCGCCACTAAAGCCTCCTAAATCCCAACCCCAAAATGGTATTCCTGAAATACCTGCTGATAAACCTGCTAAAATCGAAGCGCGGAAGGCATCCCAAGTCGAATTTTCATCACCAGCCCAATGCAGTGGCGCACGTTGTGAGCCTGTATGTCCTGCTCGGCTAAAGGTAATAGCTTCGCGTTTGCTATTGGCAAATTGATAATAAGCCTCGCTATAAAGTTGTGGATATTCATTCCAGACTTCTGCCCCTGTACGACCATCAGCAAAAACAACACGTTCACCCCAGAGATGTTCACCACCATCGGTCTTAAAGCCATCAATGCCCATTTCGTCTAAGAGATAAGCACGTTTATTGAGCCACCACTCGCGTGCTTGTGGATTAGTTACATCCCAGATATAGCCTCCACGAAACCAAAACGGGCGTAAACGATGCAATGAGTTATCGACTTCACGGATGCCTAATTTGTGTGCTTCAAAATAGGCGCGGTCTGCATCATGCTGAGGATGAGGGTCGGGGGCATCTTTGAACACAGGCACTTGCCAAAGTAAGACCTTTACACCTTGCTCATGCAACCAATCAATCATGCCTTTAGGGTCATACCATTTTCCTTCTTTTGGAAAGGTGAAATCATCATATAACAGGGCTTTATCACCCGCAACAGCATCATATTCAGCATCATTCCAGATGTAAAATGTGGTTTCATCACTCCACGCTTCAATGACAATCACAGCAGGTTGAATATCGTTCTCAAGCGAGGTCTGGACTTCGTGCATCACCCGTTGCTGTGAGTTCCATTCATTGCCACTCATCCACAAACCAAATGCCCATTCAGGCGGTAAGACAACAGGACCTGTTTGGCGTGCAAATTGTCCAATAATATCGAAAGGATTATCACTCGTGAACCAGTGTAAATTCAAACCATCTGCGCTTACATCCGCTTCTAATATCCATTCTGATTCACTGCTAGAAGCCAGGTCAAATTGCATCCAACGCGTGCTATCGACCCATAGCCCATAGCCATCTGATGAAAGCAAAAACGGAATCGGCATATAGGTTTTTTCGCCCTGTGTTTTGTATTGCTCATAACACCGAATATCCATGATATTGCCACGCTGATTTAAAGTGTTGAATCGTTCACCTAGACCGTAAAACCTCTCATCAGGTTGCGCTCCAAAACGTAAGCGTACCCGACGAATACTTTGTCCATTGCTCAAATATTCGATGCCAATCGGCTGAGGAAAATCTTGTGTTTCAGAACTATGATTTATTGGGACAGTGTCTTGTGTCTGCCATTTTTCACCAATGAGAGTAAATGTCTCGGATTTAATCCCATCACTTTCGAGCCAATAGGTGAGTGTTTGTCCAAATTTGGGCGCAATGAGTTCTGCTTGCCACACATCTTGCTCGATTTTTTCTAGGCGTTCTAAATATTCTGCGCCGACCCCATGCTCTAACTCTGGTCGCCAACCACCGAGTGATGTTGCACTAAGCGGGCTTTGTGCTTCACCGTCAATTTCACTATATACTGTCACTTTATCAATTGCTTGTGGTGGACGTGTAACAATGCCAATGGTGAATGTTTCTTCGGCTAAGGGATGACGTGGGAAGCGTTCTTCTGGACGTTGTTCATAAGGATGTTCGTGTCCGAGTGGTGAGTGAAGCAATTCTTTCATGCAGATTTTTCTTTCATTAGCGAATCAACAATTAAATACATGGCGTGTGACCATAATAGGGGTGAGGCGGATTCTCCCCATTTTTCAACCCAGCCGTCGTAATAACTTGCATCCAATAAATGCCCAGCCACTTGCTCAGGCATATGACCATTACTATCCGCTTGGGATGTCACCCAAGTCATGATCGCTTGTGCCTCATCAATGCGGTCTAATTCGAGATAAACCCATGCGAGCCATGTTGCCAATAATAACCATTCGCCACCACCAAAATAAGTGTCGGCACAATAACGATATACACCACCATCAGGGCGATATAGGTCTGTCTCAATTTTTAGCAGTGTTTTCTTAAAAATAGGATTATCTAATGAGACTAAGCCAAAGGGGATAGCTGTCCATAATAGACTTGCATCGACTTCTGCATTTCCAAGAAATTTCATGAAATGTCCATCAGGTGCAACGCCATTTGAGAGGGCATAGCTCCGAATACGTTCGGGCAAACTATCAGGAACGAGGTTAGGGTCATAATCTGCAACGGCTTGCAAACCACCATAGAGCGCGGCAAATGTTGAGAGATGTTGCTGATGACGAAATTCTTCCCAGCAATCATAATTGGGATAATACCATATTGCCTCTAAATAGCGCACGAGTAACGCTATAGCTGGACGTAATTCTTGCCATAAATCGGGATTGTGATGTTCGCAATGTTGGACTGCACCCCACAGCCATGCGCCATAGCCATCAAGCTGAAAATCTGTCCAATCGTCTTGTCCAATTGCACCATCCACTGTGAAACGTGTTGGCAGATAGTCATTCTCCTGCAATGCTTGACCACGCTTAATTTTATCTAACAATGCTTCGATTTTACGAGCGTGTTGCTGGATAGTATTTGCCGCCCAACGATGAAAAGCAGTTGCGCTTTCATGTTCACCAACACAATCCATACTATGAGCAATCCACATGCCATCCCGATACCATGAATACCCATATTGAGAGAAGGTGGGCGAGGCAACATATGCGCCAGATTGGTCTTGATTATCGCGAATAACAGCGATGCTAATTTCTTTTAAGTTTTTCATGAATAATGCTTTCTATCTCCAGAAAATACACGTTATATGTAGGGGCATACCGACGGTATGCCCCTACAATCACTCATCTTTAGATTTACTGAATTAAAGCATCAATCGCTTCTTTAGATAGGTCGAGGGCTTCTTGTGCTGTCAACATACCATCAGCAAACTGCGTAATGAAACCATTTACTGCATCTTGCATTTCATTTTGTCGTTCAATCACAGGTGGGGTGACAGGGCTTTCCAAAGCAAGGAAAACTGCTTCACGGTTTTCTGGTGGTGTGATTTCGAGATAATCCTCAAAGTATGCTGGCTCATTCAATGCAGGTAATTCCCATGAACTCGCTACACGTACTTGAGCCGCTGTTTCGCTAGCTGTTAAAAATTCTGCCCATGCAGCGGATGCTTCTGGGTTATCAGTGGTAGCAGATACAGCAACACCATTTGCAAAGAAGTGGTGGGCATTTTGGTTAATTGCTGGCTCAATTTGAACATCCCAGTTGAAATCTGCCTCAGCAAATGCACCGAACATCCAAATACCTGTAACGAGCATACCGACATCACCATTTAAGAATAGTTCGGAATCCGATACGCCTGAAAGTTCTGCCGCTGTTGGCATCAGACCATTGTCCATAAAGCTCATCATCATTTCGAGGGTTTCAACACAAGCAGGTGAGTTGATGGTTGATTCGGTCATATCTTCATTGAAAAATTCACAGTCACCATTTTGTGCAGCTTTCTTATAGAATTCCCAGAATTGAACAGGTTGGAAGATACCCCATGTTCCATCACCTAATGCTGTAATTGCTTCGGCGGCGGCAGTTGCATCATCCCAAGTCCATTCTGTGGTTGGATACTCTACGCCAGCTTCATCGAATAAATCGGCATTGTAGAACATCAAAACTGTTGAGAATGTTTCTGGTAAGGCGAGTTGCGCCCCTTCATATTGAAAGGCTTCTAAAGCGCGAGGGTAGTAAGGTGCGTCACCACTGAGCATATCGCTAATATCGAGCAATGTGCCATTTGCCGCATAGGTGACGAAACTCTCATAATTGAGTTCAAACACATCAGGCGCATCACCGCTCACAACATCAGCTTGGAGCAAGGTGAAGTAATCAGCAAAGGGTGCTGTGCTGACTTCAATGGTGATGCCTTCATTTTGCGCTTCAAATTCCGCGATAATAGCATCTAGGTCTTCAAGATGGTCTGGTGCGGCAGAGAATGTGAAGTAGCGTACTACTACATCATCTTGAGCAAATGCGGGAATGATGCTGATTATGAGCATCAAGGAAACAACGAGTAATCCTAATTTACGTAACATCTTTTATATCCTTTGAAACTAATAGATTAAATGAACACATTAATTAAACGCATTTCACTGCGTAGTGAAACCTAACTTTTAAGCCCACCAGAGATAATCCCACCCACAAACCAACGTTGTGCGAGTAGGTATACCAATAAGATGGGAACAACGGTGACAACTGCGCCTGCCATGACCATATTCCACTCGGTTAAGGCGCGAGGACCTGATTGCAGAACACCAAGAGCAACAGGTAACGTCATCACTTCTGGGCGACGTGCGGCGAACAAAGGCCATAAGTAAGCATTCCAAGACCCCATAAAACTGAATACGGCTAGAGTCGCCAATGCAGGTTGTGATAAAGGCAAAATAATTCGCCAGAAAATGGTGAAACGGTTCGCGCCATCAATGAAGGCGGCTTCCTCAAAATCTTTGGGTAAGCCTAAGAATGCTTGGCGCAATAAGAACGTACCAAAGGCACTAAATAAAGTCGGCACAATAAGACCAGCGTAGGTGTTAATCCAGCCGAGTGAACGCACCAAAATAAATTGTGGGATAACTAAAACCACCGCAGGAATCATCATCGTGGCTAAATACAATGTAAAAACAGTATCGCGTCCGCGCCATTCCATACGTGCAAAGGCATATGCTGCCATTGCAGAAACCAATATCTGTCCCAAGGTCGTGATGACAGCTACTACTGAGCTGTTGAAAAATATCCGAAAAATCTCAATACGGTCAGCAAGTTGAACATAACTCTCCACAGTAATTGGATCGGGAATGAGTTGCGGTGTGGTCTGTAAGATAAATTCTTGCGATTTGAGCGATGTACTGAGCATCCAAGCAAAGGGCAAGACCATCACAATGACAATTAGAGCCATCACCAAATACAGGGCAAATCTCTTAGTCGAGTTCATAATAAACCCACCGATCTTGCAATTTCAGTTGAACAAACGTAATGGCAAAAATAATTGTGAATAGCACCCATGACATGGCAGAAGCGTAACCCATACGGTTATAGCTAAAGGCATTTTTCACTACCTCAGTGACTATGACCTCTAGTTGACGGTCAGCGGCACTATCACGCATTGGCATCAGCCAGATTTGCTCGAACATCTGGAAATAATTGATTAGCAGAGTAATCAGTACAAAGAACATCGTGGGCGTTAATAGAGGCAAGGTAATATTTTTGACTTTTTGCCAATTATCTGCACCATCAATTTCGGCGGCTTCATAATAAATTTCAGAGATTGCTTGCAAACCACCCAAATAGAGCAGGGCAATATAGCCAACATCTTTCCAGATACTGGTAATCACAATCGCATACATTGCTGTCGTTGGTGAAAATAACCATGCAGGACCTTCAATACCCATACCTGCCAGACCATAATTCACTAAGCCGTAAGCGGGGTTAAATATCCATTTCCATATCAGCGAGACAACGACCCAAGAGGCAACAACGGGCAGAAATGTAGCTGTCCGCACGAATGAAATACCTGTAATCTTTTGGTTGAGGAGTAATGCGAGAGCTAATCCAAGGACAAATACAGCAGGGATGTACATCGCTATGAAGGTCAATGTATAGCGTAAGGCTCGCCAGAATGCTCTATCACCCCATAATTCTTGGAAATTTGCCAAGCCTACAAATTCAGGTGGAGACAATAAATTCCAGTCGTTAAAGGCATACCAGAACGATGAGATTATCGGATAAACAATGAAAATGAGTAATCCTAGCAAACTAGGTGCTAAGAAAAATAAGACCCATCCCCAATTATTTAACCCTTTATTCCCTGCCATAAATAAACATCTTTCAATCAATGAAAAAACTAATTCAAAAAAATTTACGCTTCAACTTGTGCATTTACAATCGGTGATGCAAATACCTTGCTAATCACGATATTCGCTGCTCCACGCGCCCATTCTTGGTCACCTGTAGGAATGACAATTACATCCACATCATCGAGCAAGCCTTGAAATGTATGTTGCTTCATGCTCTCCAACATTGGCTGAATGCGATAATCACCAGCTTCTACGCCTTCACCACTCACAATAACCAATTCAGGACTCAGTATGTTAATCACATTTGCCAAACCAATGCCTAAAATTGCGCCACTTTGCTGGAGCTTATTTTGTATAGCTTGGTTTCCAGCTTGCGCTTGTTGAGTGACAGCTTCAATAGTGGATTGTCCATTGAATAGGGCAGGGTCAGCCGCCATATCTTCCAAACTGATATACTGAGAGTTAGCGGTATCCTGCGCTTGATGAGCAATCATTGTATGCCCAAGTTCGCCTGCGCCACCTTTAGCACCACGATACAATTGCCCGTTGATGACAATGCCCATACCAATACCGCGCCCAACTGTGACAACGACAAAATTATTACATTGCCGACCTGCACCAAATAATTGTTCAGTGAGGGTCAACGTATTAACATCATTTTCGATATATACAGGTAAATGGGTGCTTTGTTCAACAAGACTGGCGATTGGGACATCACGCCAACCGAAAAACGGTGAATAGTGGACAACACCTGTCTGCGAATAAATGACCCCTGCCAGACCGATGCCAATGCCAAACGTTTTATCGAGCGGTATGCTTGATTCTCGCAATGTTTCCTTGATGATTTCGGAAATTGTATCCACAAGAAGGTCAACATTCGGGCTTTGTTGAATATCAAACTCGCGGTAGTAAAAGACTTGTCCCTCGAAATTACTGACTGCCGCCACAATCCGTCTTTCCATAATTTTTAAACCAATGGCGTATCCTGCTTTGGCATTAAGTTTTATCAGGGTTTGTCGACGACCGCCTGTGAAATCACCTTCTCCGACTTCTAAAATCCAAGCGTTTTCTAGTAATTCAGTGGTAATTCCAGATACTGCGCCCACACTTAATCCTGAAATATCCGTGAGTTGTTTACGCGAAATCTGACCCTCTCTGCGGATAATATTCAGCAGAAGGTTACGGTTCATCGCTTTGATTAAATCACGGTTGCCACGAATTAAGGTACTCATCAAAACTTTTTTCACTCAGTGATATAAGTTATTGAGAGAGTAACACAGAGACTATTTCATGTCAAGAAATCAAAAAATAGAGAGTGTAAAGAGGTGGGTTGAAATTGAAATTGCCTTGTTTAGTTGCGGATGGCATGGATACCATCCCTACAACAATCCACATTTTTTAGGCGTTAATGTAGGGTCGAGATAGATCTCGACCGAGACTGATACAGTATGTATTCATCAGGTTTTTAGTTTACGTTTCTTGAGTGTTTCAGGAACAAAGAGGGCAAATAAGAGCGCCGCACCAAAACCTGCCCCTGCAATTGATAAAACCGACACTTGAATGACCATTACTTGTGCAATACTCCCGACGATTACAGGTCCACTAACTGCACCCATGTCGCCAATGAAATGCCAGGTGCTGAGGAATTGTCCACGCAAAGTCTGTGGGGCTAAGTCCGAGCCGATTGTCATCATCGTGCCACTGCTCAAGCCATTGGCAAACCCAATCAGAGCAGCAACAAATCCTAGCGTCAGTGTATTGCTAGTCAATAGAATAAGAGCAATTCCCAAACCTTGAATCGTAAATGAGGGGACAATCGCCCATTTACGCCCAAATTTATCCATAATGATGCCTGAGACAAAGAAAAACAGCATATCCAACGCGGCACCGATTGCCATCACCAAGCCAATTGTCCCGACATCCAATTGCAATACATTTGCACCATAAAGTGGAATAAGGACGCGCCATCCTTCGCGGGTTAATTGTGCAAATATTTGACCGAAGCCTGCGCTGGTAATAATTTTCTTATTATCATCTAGCATTTGCCAATATGATTTGGAGGGCGGAGCATCGTCTTTAATAGGAATTTCACCATCAACGTTGAGCATAAATTGCCAAACAAAGTAGAACGATAACAGCGCAATTACCACATAGGCTAGAAAGGCTGTTGGTAAATCATAGACAGTCGCCACCCAACCACCAATCAACGGACCGATGAAGTTACCCATACGGAAAACACCACCCAGCAAACTGATTGACCGTCCGCGCGTTTCAAGCGGGATAACTACCGTGATATAGGCATGACGTGAGATTGAATAGATTGAAAAGCCAATCCCGACAACGAAAAGTAGGGCAATGGTTATCCACAAATTCTTTGCAAAATACAGAAATATCATAGGGATTAGGGAGGTGGCAATCCCTATTAACATCGTCTGCTTAATCCCCACATGCTGTAATAGCCAACTTGACGGGAAACTACCAAAGACACGCCCGAACGCCATCGCTGCAAGAATAATCCCTATTAAGAAATAAGCGTCTGTGAGTGTTGTCGCATAAACAGGCAAGACTGGTATCATGACTGCCGCCGCGATTGAGATGAGTGCAGATGGGATATAAAAGGCTAATATCAGCCGTTTGAATAAGGCAGGGGTCACAATAACATCCAGTAGGGTAGCTTGTATTGCCGAATTGTACCATGTATTTCGGATTAAATTATGGCAAATTGAGAATGTGGGTTATTCTGTATACAGATTGTTTTTACGATAAAAGGTGAGTTTTATGGCAACGGTTGTTAGTCAATATGAAACGTACTTAGTGGATATAGACAATAAAATCGCGCATGTTCGCTTTAATCGCCCAGAAAAAGCAAATTCATTAGCGCAAACAGGTTGGGATGAATTAGAGGCAATCTTCAAAGAGTTAGATTTACGCTCAGATGTGCGCGTGATTGTATTGAGCGGAGAGGGCAAGAATTTTTGTGCAGGGATAGATTTAGAGATGTTTATGGGACTTGCTCAAGACTTAGGAATAAAAGATGAAGGACGTAAACGAGAGGCACTCCGTCGTAATGTGCATCGTCTGCAAGCACCGATTAATGCCATAGAAAATTGTAGTAAGCCTGTTTTGGCGGCAATTCATCGTGCTTGTGTGGGTGGAGCAGTTGATATAGTGACTGCCTGTGATATGCGTTACTGCACCTCTGATGCGTTTTTCTCAATTGAAGAAATTAATATCGGCATGGTTGCTGATTTAGGGACGTTACAACGTTTGCCGAATTTGGTAGGGGAAGGCATTGTCCGTGAATTAGCCTATACCGGTCGGCGGATGCTAGCAGACGAAGCACGTGAGCGTCAGTTAGTAAATGAGGTGTATGATGACAAAGAAACGATGATGGCAGAGGTCATGCAAATCGCTGAGACTATTGCCTCGAAATCTCCTTTGTCGATACGTGGAACGAAACAAGTTTTGAATTTCTCGCGTGACCATTCTGTCGCTGATGGCTTAGAGTATATCGCTACATGGAACGCTGCCATGCTCATCTCTAATGACATCACCGAAGCGATGACCGCAAAAATGACAGGGCGACCTGCGGAGTTTGAAGATTAATTTCTAGTAGATTTCTTATGCAAACTAGCCCTTTGGTTAGGATATTTGCACCGTTAATGTTTTATACTAAAGATAATCTGTTTGTTAGATAGATAAAGAGGCTGTGTTTTGGAAAACGCACTCGACTTACATGAAAAACCTCAGCACGACAATATGTATATGTTGATGGGCTGGCGACAATGGGCGGATGCAGGGTCGATTTCCTCTGGTTTGCCGAAGTATTTAGCACAAGAAAACAATGCCCGTAAAATCGGCACAATTAAGCCTGATGGATTCTACATTTTTCAGTTTCCTGGAACACATGATTTAGCACGTCCTGTGGTGCGCTTTGAAGAAGGCTATGCAACTGAATTAGAATCCCCTCATAATGATATTTACTATGCTGAGATTGATGGCAATGGGGTTATCTTCTTGATTGGTGATGAGCCTCACATGGATGTTGAACGCTATGTGAGTTCAATTCTGGATTTAGCAGACTTGTTCAATGTGAAGCGGATGGTTGGATTTGGTGGGGTATTTGCGGAAGTTCCTTATGAGAAGCATCGTATTGTATCCTGCAATTACAGCTTGCATTCACTAAAAGCAGAGATGGACAAGCTCACTGTTAATTTGTCTGATTATCACGGGGGTGCGTCGATTGGCTCTGTGATGAGTAAGCGTGCTGGCGAAAGAAACATGGAATATGTGAGTTTCTATGCTTTTGTGCCGACCTATGATTTATCTCGCTTTGCATCTTTAGAGAATACGATTCGCCTAGAAAATGACTTTATGGCATGGCTTGGTGTGATGCGTCGAGTGAATTTTTTCCTTAAGACCAAGTTTGACTTGAGTGAGTTGGAAGGCAAAAGCCAGCAATTGATTGATGTTTTGAATGATAAGGTGAGTGAGTTACAAGCCTTGTCGTCATCATCGATACAAGATTACTTTGACCAGCTTGCTGAAGATTTCACTGAGGAGATTTTCGACCCGCTGGATGATGTATGGGAAGATGAACTCAAACGCTTGCTGGATGACGATGCTATCGAGTAGGTCAGTTACGTGCTAAATTCATAAAACTAGAAGAGCCATCGCAAAGATGGCTTTTTTATTTGCTGAGTTACGTTAATTGGATTTCCCTGTTTATCAGGAGATAACAGGGAAAACAGGAAAAATAACAGGGATTTTGGGCGTACGCAAAAAACGCATTAACAGGGAATTTTTGCTAAAACGGTTTGTAAATGGTTTGCGAAAAAGCAAGCCTAGAGTGGTATTCAATTGTTAAGGTGCTAGACAGAGGCTAGCATATTTCAGAGATGAGATGTTGTGCATATCCCCGTTGATATGACCGTTTTTAATATGAGAAAATTTTAACGTGAATTTTGTTTTCGGATAGGGGTGCGCCTATAAGACTATTTGATGCACTCATTGGAAAAAAGGTACAAGGTAAAAGGTGAAATTTGCTTCGAGATTTACCTTTTACCTTTAAATTTTTACCTTCTGGAAGTTTAGTTTCCGACTGTAGAGACACTTTTATACAATAAAAACATATCCAAAATTGACTTTACTTTAGCCTTCAATCTTTTGCACACGACCCACTTGCCCATCAGTCAGGCGGACTTTGATACCATGTGGATGTTGGGCTGATTTAGTCAGAATATCTTTAACAATACCTTGTGTTAGCTTGCCTGTGCGTTGGTCTTGCTTGAGGACGATAGATACTGCTAATCCAGGGCGAATATCTTTACGATTTTTACCATTATTCATATATGATACCTCTAATTTGGCTTCGTGGTTTCTATCTTAGCAGATATTCATTGGAAGATTAGCCTTGTGAAATAAAAGAGCCATCATACCGTGTGATGGCTCTCGATGATTAATAGGGCTAGTGCTTAGGATTCAAGCACTTCTTGACGATGGCGAATTTCAACTTTGATGCCCAAAAACATTGCAATACCTGTTGCAATCACTAGCAGTGGGATACTGACAAAGCCTGTAATCAGTAAGAATAAGGATACACCGACTGCCATCGTCAAAGATGATTCGAGTAGGGCTTTGCCTTCTTTGTTACGGAATACAAGTTGGCGTTGATTGCCTTCTGCTACGAGGTCTTTACCGCGTGCAACAATGTCATTGGCTTGGGTTTTGATGGTTTCGTTGTTCATTTTTATCTCTCCATTTGTTTTTGATGTTCTTACTTACTTATACGGGCTGGTCGGTAAAAAGTTTTAAACTAGGAAAGATTTTTATTAGTTTTTACAGTCTCAATGACGCTTTGCAAATCTCTGCAATATGGCGGTGGTCTGTTCCGCAACACCCTCCTAAAACAGTCAACCGAGGTAAACGTTGGTGTAACTCTCGATATTGCTGTGCTAGTTCGACAGGGTTTCCGTCATCTAGTTCAAGTGCTTCATCTAACTCAGCATGGCTCTTTTTAGAAGCATTAGCACGTAATCCTCGGATGCGCGTTGTCCAATTTTCATCCGCTACCAGAACATGGTCGAAATGGGTGGGGTGAGCACAATTAACCATGTAATACACAGGTGCATTATCTGTTGCTTCGTCTACAGACTCGATGGCGGATTTTAAGGTTTGCCCATTGGGAAGGTTGCCATTTACGCCGACTGTAAAAGAGATGACGATGGGTATATTCAAGGATTTTGTAATGTTCGCTAAACCAATTGCTTCTTCGGGATAGGTTATAGTTAAGGCTGAGATCATATCAACATCTGACCTATGAAAAATTTCAACTTGTTGGCGGTGATAGTCTTCCGCTTCGTTTACGGTCATCAAATTAATAGGGTTATAGCCATCTCCTCGTGGACCAATACAGCCACTAATGACGATGGGAGTGTCTTCGGTTTCAAATTCTTCACGTATGCTTTGCAATTCACCAACAGATTGTTGATTAAATTGCTTTAGTTCATTGAGTGAATAGCCGAGTTGTTGACCCCAATCTTTACTGGCACGCCATGTCACTGTTTCTAAGACAATACCGACCTTATTTTGTCGAGCAATTGTCACGTATTGGGCGAAATAATTACGAAGCGCTCTGAGTCCATCAGCATTCTTGAGTAAGTCAAAGGCAGCAAAAAGTGGTAATTCAATCCCATTGTGAAAAATAAGTGTGGTTTCAAGCCCTCCATCGGTCAGAAATAGGTCTGCATTTAATTGTGGTAGTTGATGACGATATTTAGCGGACATGCTAATCTCCTCTGGGTGAAAGTACATTGTAAAGCATATTCCTGATAGAGATGAGAATAGACTCACTTTTATTTTTACAGCTTTCTGATAGTGAAATGATGCTACGTTTATTTAATTTGGCGAGTATTAGAGGAAAAGATACAAGAGGTCTAACGATATCCTATGAGTTTTTATTATGACCAAGATTTTGATACGCTAAATTTTCGAGAAACACCTCACCTTTATCGTATTGGAAGAGGAGAGCAGGGCGTTTTATCAGTTGAACCGTATAAATCAGAGATACTGCCTCATTGGCGTTTTCGTACCCCTGAGATTGCTCAAGAATCAGCCGATACAATCTATAAAATGTTCTTGGATTATTTAGAGCAAGATGATTTTGCTGGGGCAGATATAGCGCGAAAATTCTTGCAAATGGGCTATACACGCTCACGTCGCTACGCGAATCATAAGTCAGGGCGGAAATATAGCAGTGAAGATAAGAAGAATGCGCCAGAAATAGAGGAAATCCCAGATTATAAAGACCCACGTAATAAAGCGCACTACGTTAAAACTAAAACGAAGAAAGTTCTCCCGCGTGACCCTGACCCTGAAAAAGCAAAATCAGCAGAGATTTTCTATGAGAAATACCAATTAGCTAAGACAAATTCTAAATATGAGCAGATGAAAAGTGACTGGAAAGAGGCACATTCCTAAAACGATGCTCATTTTTGGGGAAAGTTTCTTACGAAAAACATTTCAACAAACCATGTATCTCTCATAATAGTCATTTACTTTAAAAGGGTAAGTCTATTGTAGGAGAGAGCATCATGAAGACCTGTAAAGATGTAATGACAAAGTCGGTGGTGACAGCAGACTTGAAGGATGCTGTCATCAATGTTGCGCGTCAGATGGATGCAGCTAATGTTGGTTCAATTCCTGTCGTCTCTAATAGAGATACTCAAGAGCTTGTGGGGATTTTATCTGACAGAGACATTGTTATCCGTGTGGTAGCGCCAAATCTAAACGCACATACAACATCGGTGAATGAAGTAATGACACCGCTAGTATTTAGTTGCCACCCAGATGATAGCCTCGATACTGCGATGGCTAAAATGGCAGAACATCAAGTGCGCCGTATCCCTATTGTAGATGATAGCAACCGTATTATGGGCATCATTGCTCAGGCAGATGTGGCACGCTATGTTGACCTTCAAGTTACAGGCAAAGTGGTGGAAGAAATATCAGAAGAAACCACAAAGCATAAACTCGCCCCGTAACTATTGAACAACTGTTAAATGATAGAGAGAACTCGCCCAAAAGGTGAGTTCTTTTTTGTTACATGGATAAGAAAAGCGGAAATCAAAATGACCAGTCATTATAAGAATAACTGGTCATTTCTGCGATATAGTCATATTCTAACTTTGGCTACTATCAATTCATGACTGCGCTTTGCTCAAATTGTTTGAGGGCTTCTAGTGCTTCTGAGCCATATATTGCAGCTGGACCACCACCCATTAGGACAGCTACGCCGATGGTTTCCACAATTTCTTCGTTGGTTGCCCCAGCTTGGAGTGCATCATGCACATGGTAGGAAATGCACCCATCACAACGGACGGTAATCGCAATACCGAGAGCAATTAATTCTTTCGTTTTGGTACTCAGAGAGCCATTTGCCATTGCGCCATGATGTAGTTGACCAAAACCAGCCATTGGAGCAGGAAGCTCTTTCGACAATTTGCCCATTAATTGTTGGAGTTCTTGATAGTATTTGGGATAATTCTTATTCATCTTTCGCTCCTTTAAGCTAACTATCGTAGCAATCTAAATTACTCTATTAGCCTTATTGTATAGCGTTCAGGCGTGGTAAAGGTAGTTGACGAATATCCCTTCTTTGGGGTGACAAATGGCGGTAGTGTATGCTTATCGGGTGAAATTCAAAATTATTTTTATTTTGTGACGGACATCGCGTTGGATGTCCGTACCATAGGCATTGTAAGGATGTGCAACGGCGCGTCTGAAAATTCCAACTTGGAGATATTTATATAGGATTGGGGTATAATTAGGCTATGTTTACACTACAGCAAATCGATGAACTGCACACGCGTTTGGGGGATGCACAAACTCTACTTGCGTATGTTCTTGCGCTTAATGCAATTGGCGTTGAAAGATATGATTCCTATTTAATAGACGGACACTCCGAGTATTTTGGGAAAGATGGTCATTATGTCATTTCTCCGCCTGTCCACGACAGACTATCGATAGCTGATAAAAGTAATCGAGATAATTTCTTGAAACATCTAAAACTGCATGAAGAAGGTATAACAAGCTATATAGAGATGTCTCAAGGATTAGCCGAGAGTGGCATCGAAAAGTGGACTGTAAATACAAACGAAGCAACCATGATTTTTTACGATTTAGATGGTAATGAATTGTTGGTTGAGAACCTTGAGTGAAATTCTAAAAGCCTAAATCTGCCTTCTTTCTAATACATCGGAATTAAACAATCCTTCAATAATCCCCACTGCATTAAATGGCATATGATAGAGTATCACGTCATTGGCATAAGCCTAGAATGAATCTTAAGATTTTTTCTCATTAATACCCACTAATTATAACACTCTGACTATGTTAATGCTTCCTATCTATGAATTCTCTGACAAACGGCGATTTTTTGCAAAAATTGACTACACTATAACTCGATAAACAATGAGAGGATGGTCAATGAGAATTACAAATTTCGCTGATATTCAGGATGAATTTATCCAACGAGTTCATGCAGATGTGTATTGTGCAATGGTGACGGTTAATCGGGATAATCGTCCGCGTTCGCGAATTATCCATCCTATTTGGGAAGGTCAAGTAGGGTGGGTGGCATCAAACCCCAACTCACATAAATCGAAGCATTTAGCAGACAATCCATATGTTTCTTTAATCTATATGAAAAATCCCTTCCAACCTGTGTATGTTGATTGTCGAACAGAATGGGCAACGGATACTACTGAGGAGGAACGAATATGGCATTTATTTCTCGACACACCAGCCCCTGTCGGGTATGACCCTGCTCTATTTTTCGGGTCTAAGGAGAGTGAAAACTACGGAGCGCTCAAGTTAATCCCTTGGCGAATTGAATTATTTGAATTATCGGTAGAGGGTAGTAAAAGCATCGTTTGGCGTGAATAACAAGTAATAATAAGGGGCATGGTTCAAACCATACCCCTATAGACGTTAGTTCTCTAGTTCACGGAAGTTGCTAGCATCGACTTCATATAAAACAGGAGCAAGGGCATCGTCACCTTCGCTGACTGTGATTTCATATTCGATGGATTCGCATTCAAAGATGTCATCGTCATAATCGGTATTAAAGACCATGAGGTACACATCATTGTAGCCATCCGTATCGACTGTCGTACCGTTTTCTAATTGATAGACAAAGCCTTCATCACCATCAATACCAACGAGATAAAGGACGAGGTCGCCATCGGTATCGAGTGTGAATTCATAGCTATCTTCTGGCATATCGAACTCGAAATAGTTCGCTCCTAGTTCTTGCACGCCATCTTGATCATTTGTCCAATCGCCTAAGTCATCGATGGTGTCCTCAAGCCAGACGGTTTCCTCGTCAAAATTATCGACAAAGAGATAATCGCGCACCAAGTTGTTGACGTGGTATTGCGCGAGGTAGCTCGGAATGGTTTCGTCATATTCGGCTAAAGTCATTTCGAGAGGTTCCCAATCATCACCTGTAGCAATATTGTTCCAGAGGACAAAGGGTGCTTGTGAATCTAAATCAGTGGACATGAACTCAAGGAATAACCATGTGCCATAAATGCCTAATCCACTGGGGTCGGCATCTGCATCACCACCAAAGCAGGCTTCAGGATAGGTGAAAACGTCGTTCACATAAATTGTTGCGAGCTCATCGTCAGGGTAGGTGACTGTTTCCATCCAACTGGCTGTTGATTCGTAGTACCAGTTGAGGTCACCATTATCGTAACCATATTGCACCACATGATGAAATTCATGAGCGGCAGTTGCTAATAAAGCACGGTCAGGGTCATCAAATTCGGCGTAGTCGTTATCCAAGACGAGGAAACCTGCTTGAGCAAATTCTTCAATGATGTCAGGTGTTGTTTCATTATCGCCTGTAGCAGACGATGACGAAGCGTATCCGTAAATACCATCTTGATTTATGAGGTAGACATCATAGCGACCATCTCCCCCTTGCCCGAAGTCACTCGGTGGTTGTACCCAACCCAATTCCTCAATCTGAATAGCCAAGACTTCTTCCATGATTTCGCCAACACGCTCGACATACTCTAAATCGGAGGCATCCTCGCCTTCTTCTGTGTAGTGAATACGGAAGTTTTCAGTATCGTAGGTCGATTCTACGCCACTCAAAATAACACGCATTGCTTGTTCTGCTAAAGCGACTTCTTCTGGTTCGGCAAAGTAGATTTCTAAGCGGAAGTCACCAGGGAAACCATCATAATTGCTAGCAACAAATGTATATTCGCCATCTTCTTGCGCTGTAAAAGCAACTTGTGAATCAAGCGTGGAGTAGTCGCCGCGGTCATCATTATAGGCAACTTCTACGCCATTCGGGTCAACCACATAGAGGAGGGTATCCATCACACTATCTGTATTGAACATGGCGGCAATAATGCCTTGCCCAGCGGATAATTCGATAACAAATTCCACAGGTTCTTCGTCATCACCAATTGTGCCTGTAAATTCTTCGTCTGGCTCGCGGTCAGGGGTGGTATTGAACTCAATATTATTGTCGAGGTCATTGATTTGCTCGGCGATGTCTGCCTCTACAAAGGTGATAGTTGCTATGTAATCCCCTTCGGATTCAGGGTAATTGCTGACGACGACTGTATATTCGCCATCTTCATCAGCAACATAGGCAATACGCGAATCCGTAATGACACCGAGTTCAATGTCATCATTTGTCACAATATCATCACCATCTGCATTGCGGAGGACAAGGAAAGTATCGAGATTGCTATCTTCGGCGGCGGATGCTGTAATCACTACGCCCTGACCTGCTTCAAGTTCGATTTCGTACTCATCATCAGGGACATCATCACTCATGAAGCCCTCAAACTCTAAATCTGGTTCACCGACCAATTCTGAAATGTCGATAGCAGGCACGCCACCTAGTTGTTCCAGTACATCCTCATCTACATAGTAGACCGTAATAAGGTAATCACCTGATGATTCAGGGTAGTTACTGAGTACAATCGTATACTCGCCATCTTCTTCTGCCGTGTAAACAATCCGTGAATTGAGGGTTACACCGGGTTCACTATCATCATTAGCGACGAGTTCATCACCATCTTCGTTGAGCAGAACAAGGAATGTATCAAGGTCGCTATTTTCGGTTGCTTCGGCGATGATTACGACTGAATCACCTTCTTCAAGTTCGATTGTATACTCGTCATCAGGGACATCGTCGCTCATAAAGCCTGTAAATTCCTCATCAGGGTCACCCAACAAGTCATCGACATTGCCTTCTTGCAAAGCACTAACATCTTCAGCCGAAACGTACTCAACCGTTAGTTCATAGTCGCCTTCACTGCCGGGGTAGTTGCTTACAACGATGGTATAGTCACCATCTTCTTCAGCTGTATAGGCGATTTGGGAGTTGGTACTTTCTGGGAATTCATAGTCATCATTGACCGCGACTTCATCACCATCTTCATTGAGGAGTGTCAGGTAGGTATCAAGGTCACTGCCAGATGGTGCAATGGCAGTAATAATCACACTATCGCCTTCGTCCAGTGCAATAATATATTCATCTTCATCACGGTCATTTTCGATGTCACCTGTATAGGTTTCGTCCGATTGTGCCATGATTTGCCCTGCCATCAGAAAAATGAAGATAGCAATGAGCATCAAAAATCTACTTTTTGTGTGCATGAATGTGTCCTATTATGAGTGGGTAAAAAATAGCTCTAACCATTAGAGTATCAATGACAATTGAATGTCTTGTCAACATTAGGATTGAGGGGCATATTCATCGAAGCACCAATGAAACCAGAGTTGATCCTGTTGCAATCCATTGGGGACTTCGTTCGGTGCATGAAAATTCCGATAGACCATCGTGATTTGAAGTGTAGCAAGGCGTGTGCCGATAACACGGTCTTGATTGATTGTGCGGCAATAATAGCTTGCCCAGCCTCTCAATAGAGAATTATATTGCCAGCGATAGGCATTTTCCTCGAATTTCTCCCATTTCATTTCGGGTCCCCAATACCAGCGGGTAGGGGAGTTGTAATCAACAGGGGCATTGGTAAATAAGTCATAACTCCAATCATTCTCAAAATGACCTTCTATCACTATCCAGCCATCATATTGAATAGGCGTAGGCGAGAACATATCCCAATATTGCCATAGTCCTGTATACCAGATGATGTCATCGGCATGAACCCAGAAACTTTCGACTGAGCGAGCGTAGTTTATGCCTGTTCTAGTATAGTCAGATGTCGCATCGACATTCCACCAAATCAGCAGTGCAAACAAAGGGATAAGCACCACTGACATCCAAATTTTCTGCCAGCGGCTTAATTTTTTAGGTAAAGGTGCTGTGCTGAGGAAATACTGCCCAATTGAAGAATGAGCAAAGCGCATTGCAAACTTGTTACCATCGACAACGGGCTTAAGTCGATTTTCAATCCAAATAAGCCACGCAGGGTCAAAAAAGGGTAAATAGCAAATTAACATCAAAATCGAAAAATCTTGGATCGAGAGGGAGACTGCAATTCCGCCATGTAGAATAAGTGCCAAAATAAATGCTAAAGCGCGTGACCAACGCCAAATGAAGGGCATTAAGAGCAAAATCGGTATCGCTAATTCAGCATACATACTGTAATACGAAAGCATTTTGAGCAATTCAGGTGACCATGTTCGCATCCATTCACCAAAAGGCAAAATGAAAGTGTCTATTTGTACCACATAATGCATTGCTTCACCCTCACACCAAATTGGGCTGATGAATTTGAGGAAGGCTGTCGAACAATAGACTAAGACTAACTGGAGCTGAATTAAGCGCATCGGTAATGCAAACGAGGTATGGGGGTGTTCATCGCCTGTTTCAAGTCGCTTTTTGAGAGCATCCACAGCATAATATTGGGCAATCGGTGCGAACATCATCCAGAAACTCATCGCGCGCATCAAAGTATCAGCACTGGTGAGGATATAGCCGTTGCGCTCGTGGATGGATAAAATTAATATGAAATTGAGGACTGCCATCAAACGACTACGATAGCCAATTATCAGGCATATTAGAACGAGAATCCACAAGCAGAAAAACAAGAATGCTAGCCAAGGTTCGCCTATGGCATCCATCAGAGAGAAACGAGGCTCACGCACTAAACCATCGAATAACGCCCAACGCGGTACTAGACCATCATCACTATAAAAACGGCGTGCTAAAAATAGATGGTAGATTGCATCCTTGAGCAAGAGCAAAGACAACAATATCCTGAATATCGCTAACCAGCGAGTATTAATCTCACCGAACCAATAGCCCCAGCTAAGGATAAATTCGTTCTTACCTTGTCTATTCTGATTGCTTGAGTTGTCCTGAGTCATCCCTTACCTTAAGGCTACTGAAACGATTTTTTTAACATTCAGCCATATATTGTTGTATAGCAAAAAAGCAAGCTAAATTACCCCTATCATCCAAAAGTTAAGGGCGAGGCTTATAAAGAATAACACGAAAATACTTTCCGAATGTGGCAATGTCATGTCTGATAGTTTTCTCATTCAAATACCACAAGGCACAGCCAGAGTAACCTTACTCATTAACGGTAATGGCAAAGGTATAGGTAATACGAATGGAAATTAGCGTAATTTGAGCTATCCACTATAATTAAATCAACTATGGATGGGGGTATATATTTGAATATTCAAGATATATACCCTCTTTGTGTTTCTCAAGCTAAAAATGCTATATCATAGAGCTGTAAACAGTTTAATCTTAGAGTAAGAGGATGTGGAATGACAAATCGTCCAAATAATCCAAGTGAAGAAGCACAACCAACCCAAAATATCCCAGCCGATGCTGAAGTTTTTGATGTCGATAAACCAGATACTACCTCACAAATAGATGGTACAACAAAGCTCATTATTGTATCTTTTTATTTGCCCGGACGTTCTGAGCCGATTATCGTGAATGGGGCAAAGACAATCACTATTGGTCGGCGTGACCCAAAACGACGCATCAACCCCACAATTGATTTGACCGAAGATCATGGTGCGAAATTAGGTGTCTCACGGATGCACGCTGAGATGAACTTCGTGAACGGTAAATATTATATCAAAGATACGGGCAGTTCTAACGGAACTTGGATTAATGACACAAAATTGCAACCGTATCAACCGCATCCTGTACTTACTGGTGACCAAATTCGCATTGGGCAAGTTGCAATTGTTCTGCATTTATCTTTGCCACAAACTAATAATTCGCTAGATTCAATTTCCACCGTGATTGACGAAAGTTATAATACAAACATCAAATCATATAAGATGCTAGATAATACAGGTGGCATTTTGGTAGAAAATAATTCGATTGTTGTTAGCAAATTACGCAATTTAAGCACTTATTTAGAGCGTATCGAGCGCATCCATAGTGTCATCCGTGAAGCCCAACAGCAGGATTCGCCTCCATTTTCAGTTGTTTCTATTCGTGTGAGTGCTATTGACGATGCTCTGGTTGTCGATGTGAATGAAGGTAGCGATGTTATGGATTTCATGGCAGATAAGCTCAGTGATTTTGTCGCTGTTATGGAAGGTAAATCACAAGGCGATAAAAAGCAGACAGATAGTTTACAACGCTATCCAGACCCTCTTGAGCAAGTTGCCGATTATACATTACAAGAACTGGTTTTTCGTTTCTTAAATGAAAGCCGTGATGACTATGTTTCTAAATTGGCGACGCATTTTGACGCAATTTTAGCAATGGAATTGAGTGTCAACCATCTTAATAAATAGCGTAGCCATAAGCTCCAAAACACGCAATTCGTTGGGGAAGGTTTAAAACCATCCCCGTTTATGACCCCATCTCAACCATGTTTTGCATCACACAAATCTATCCAAGTAATTCGCGTGCTGAATCCGCCACAGTCTTGACTGCATTATCTAAAATCTCTGCTTGCACCATCGTGAAATTAAAGCGCATGGTGGCTAATCCGAGACTTTCATCGAAGAAGAAATATTTACCCGGCACAAAGGCAACTTGACGTTGAATACACATCTCATACAGTGGGTCAACATTAAAGCCTTGAGGACCCTCTAGCCACAAGAACATACCACCGTCAGGTCTTGTCCAATGAAATCCATCAGGCATATATTTATCTAATGCCGAAAGCATCGCATCGCGTCGTGGGCGGTAAAGGTCAATAATTTTTGGTAGATGGTCTTTTAAGTAACCGCCTGATAAATACAGCGCGGCAATCGCTTGACCAAAACTCTGGGTATGTAAATCTGTTCCTTGCTTGGCGATTACTAACCAACGTGCGAGGGCTTTGGGCGCAACACAATAGCCAATTCGTAAACCTGGTGCAAGTATTTTGGAGAAGGTACTGCTATAGACCACATGCTCTGGGGCGAATTGTTGAATAGGGGGAAGTGCTTCACCGCTGTAGCGTAATGCCATATAGGGGTCATCTTCTAATAGCAATACATCATACTCTTTAAGCAATTCTGCTACCCGTTTACGTCGGTCTAAAGATAAAGTACGTCCACTCGGGTTTTGGAAGGTTGGCACGAGATAGAGCAGTTTAATCTCATTTTCCTTAAAAACTGTTTCAAGAGCATCAGGGATGATGCCTTCATCATCTGTCATCACAGAAATGTATTCAGGTTCATAGGCATTAAAGGCTGAGATTGCGCCTAAATATGACGGAGCTTCAATCGCAATTTTATCCCCTGGGGTGATAAGCACCTTCGCTACTAAGTCAAGGACACCCTGTGAACCAGAGAAAATAGTCAGCGTGTCATTATTTACGTCTACCACGCCACGCTCATTTAGATGAGGTGCAAGTGCTAAACGCAGAGGTTCAAAGCCCTCGGTTTTATCGTATTGCAGTGCCGCCGAGCCAAATTCATCCAGAACATCTTGTGTTAGTTGCTTGATAATTTCCATTGGGAAGCTCTCAGGCGCTGGGATGCCTCCAGCCAAAGAAATCATGCCATCTTGTGCGACTACTTTTAAAATTTCACGAATAGCACTCGCTTGCATATATTTTGTACGACGTGCCATTTTTTGACTAATATCCATACAGTTCACCAATTATCTTTTCTGAATAATTTTATGAGTAAGGGCAAACCGTTGATCTGCCCTTATATTTGATAGTTAAATTATTGTGTTATACATTTTGATATGCTATGTCCATAGTAGACTAATCCGTTGTATTCAAAGTCTTTGCAAAGTCTAGAAAATAATTAATGCTATCAGGATTACGCATTGCGCCTGTATTAATCGCTTTCTCGATATTGCGCCCTAAGAGAATCTTGCGGATAGGGACTTCCATCTTCTTGCCACTCAGCGTATAGGGGACTTCTTCAATTTGGAAAATTTCGTTCGGCACATGCCGAGGGGAGACTTCTGCACGTAATTTTTGCTTGATGCGTTGCTTAAGGTCATCACTGAGCGTCGCTGTCTCACGCAAGACAACAAACAAGGGCATATAGGATTCACGTCCTAGTAGCTCAAGGTCTACAATCAGGCTATCTAATACTTCTGGAAGCGATTCAACCGCTTGGTAGATTTCAGCTGTTCCCATGCGAATACCTTGTCGATTGATGGTGGAATCCGAGCGACCATAGATGATACACCCGCCACGTTCATTGAACTCAATCCAATCACCATGTCGCCAAACACCGTCATACATTTCAAAATATGCGCCTTTATAGCGTTCCATATCTATATCATTCCAGAAATAAATCGGCATGGAGGGCATGGGGCTAGTAATGACTAATTCACCGACTTCATTGACGACCTTGCTACCATCTTCATCATAGGCTTTGATGTCTACGCCGAGCGAGGGAGCTTGGATTTCGCCTGCATAAATCGGCTTTGTGCGTGCGCCCCCAACCAAAACACCGCATAAATCTGTGCCGCCACTGAGTGACTCTAAAGCTAAATCGGCGTTGATATTCTCGTAAATCCATGCGAAGCAATTGGTCGTGAGGGGAGAACCTGTTGACCCTACAGCACGGATTTTACTGAGGTCATAGACTTGGTTCGGACTGAGGTTTTCATTCATGCAAGCGCTGATAAACGCCGCTGATGTACCGAAATACGTCATTCCTGTTTCTTCTGCGAATTGGAAAATCGTATTGAGGTTAGGGTAAGCAGGGCTACCATCATAGAGGAGAATTGTTGCGCCAGATAATAAAACACCTACTAGATAATTCCACATCATCCAGCCTGTGCTAGAAAACCAGAAAAAACGGTCTTTTTCACTCAGGTCATTATGAAAAATCGCTGCTTTTGCATGTTCAATGATGATGCCACCATGCCCGTGTACGATTGGCTTGGGTAAGCCTGTCGTCCCTGATGAATATAGTACCCATAGCGGATGGTCAAAGGGGACAGGTTCAAAGGGGATTGTTACAGATGGGGTGCTATTTGCCAGAACATCATCCCAGAGCGAGGTGTTTTTTAAGGCATCGCTATTATTAGCGAGATGCGGAACGAGGACTGTGTGTTCTAATGTTGGGAGATTGTTTTGTAATTCAGCTACCACGTCCCGACGGTCAAATACTTTTCCTCCGTAATTGTATCCATCGACAGCGAAGAGTAGCTTGGGTTCAATTTGCGTAAAACGGTCTAGGACACTACGTGCGCCAAAATCAGGCGAGCAACTTGACCATATCGCACCGATACTCGCGGTTGCTAGTAAGGCGATGATGCTCTCAGGACGATTGGGCATAAAATTCACCACTCTATCGCCTTTAGTTATGCCCATTTCCCGCATTGCTGACGCAAGCTGATTCACTTGTTGATAGATTGTCTGCCAGCTGATTTCGATAATTGGCTTATCTTCGGCTTTATAGAGCATCATCGGACGCTCATCAGTCATTTTTTGGAATATATTCTCAGTATAATTGAGTTCTGCGCCCACCAACCACTTAGCGTTAGGCATTGTATTATTAACGAGGATAGTATCTGCTTTTTTCGAGAATTTAACCTCACAATACTCTGCTAAAAGTGACCAAAACTCCTCTAATTCAGCAATAGACCATGCCCAAAGTTCATCATAATCAGCAAAATGCAAATCATGTTTATCAGCTAACCAGTGGATAAATTTTGTGATATTTGCTTGCTCAATAATTTCAGGTGACGGTTGCCACAGTAAATCACCATCTTTAATCGGAGATGTCATTAAAAATAACCTTTAAGTTTGTATATTTTCTTGGATTTTATCATATTGCTGGAGGTATCGCGCAATTCTGTAGGGCAAACCGACGGTCTATTGCCAAAGGTTAAGCGTTAATGATTGTTTTTCGTCGCGGAAGGCATGGATGCCTTCCCTACAACACAGATTTCTTTGATGCAGGGATGCGATATATCGCATCCGCGAGTAAAAACTCAGCAAAATAACTGTCTTTTTTGCTGAAAACTTAATCATTAATTATTACTGACATATATTGACCGTCTGTCTGCCCTTACACATAGCTTTACTCATTTACAGGCAGATATTTCGGCAAGTGCATCCCACTGGCAAGGAAATGGTAGGCATATTTAACAATTCCTACTGCCATTATCATGATGCCAACTATCCATAAGACATACAATGGCACAAGCACAGCCTGTGTATCAAGATAACCAAGGATCAGAACGCGCTCTAATATCAACTGGACAACCCCAGCTAACAAGAGAGCTTGTGTGCTGGCAACGATGCCACCCGCAATTAGCCAGAAGGTAAGGCTATTGCCATAGGTCACAGGTTCAATCAGTGAATTCTCTAGGCTAATGCTGAGGCTACTGAGAATGAATAGCAAAACTGACCACGCAACAAGCGTATACTGTAGATCGCTCAGACGTGTGCCGATGGCATAACTACCCACTGAAGGAATGATGAATAACGTCCCTAAGACTCCCATACCGAGTGCCATCAGTAAGATGCCGACATTTTGCCATGCGCGGGTAGACGATGTTAAAGCCCGTACGACATAAAAAATTCCAATCACAATTAAGGGCACGAGTATCCATGCAGGGAGATTAATCACCCCGATTGCATTGAGCGGTGCAATGCTGACAATACTACCAACAGTCGCTAAGATACCTGCTCCTGCATTGAGGGGAATATCATTATACAACCAGTATAAAATCGCCAAGCCTGTCATCGGATACCCGACAAAGAAGCGCATATTGACGGTGATAATCCGCATAATACGGTCAGTAAGTGGGTTTGATGCAGTGAATAAACTCACCAAAATGCCCAAAATTACAATCAGCAAGCCTGTCATCAATACCAATTTACCTGCGTTATCTTTGCCTTGAAACAAGATAATCGACCATGCAACAACCAATATGAATAATGCTCCATCTAGCAAAAGAGGAAGTTCGAGCATATATTGCCCTGTGAAAAATCCCATCAGACCTGCGAGAACCGTGATTAGCAAAAAGGCTGTCCACGCGCGATATACCCACATCAATTGTTGGTTGATTTCATTAAATAGGAAATACACAGAGGTTGCGAATAATCCTGTTAAAAGGGCTAGTTCAAGTAGCACATGCGATAAGCCTGAAACTTGGGTGTACGGTAGAGCAGTTGCTAGAGGGTCAGTCGGCATGAATTTGATAGCAGTCATCAAGCTAGCGGCACTATATAGCACCAATAGCAAGAGAGTTTGGGCGTATAATTGCCAAGCGAGTATGCGTCGTGTACTCATTATGAATCCTCGCCGTCTAATGTTAGTAGATAAGCTGTAATTGCTGAGATGTCCTCGCTACTGAGGACTTCTGCAAAGTTTTTCTGCATTACGTCGCCAAAACCTTCAACAATGTAATCACTTGGATACAGTATCGAATTGCGAATATACGTTTCAGCATCTTCGCCTTCAACACGTTCAGCAGCATGATTAGCAATATTCCAGAAAGATGGTCCGACAAGGTTGACATCCTCAACAATTGAATGGCAACTTGCACATCGTTGCGTATAAATAGTCTGTCCTTGTGCAATGAGTGAATCGCCTGTATCGCTCACACCGACTTCTTGAATTGCATTTATATTCAAGCCAGCTGACCCTGAAACTAAGATAGGATTCGGTGACCAGACACCTGCCACAGGCTCAGTGGACGTTGTCCATGCTAGCATCGCAATCAAATCGCCAATTTCAGTCTGGTTAATTGTAAAGCGAGGCATCAGACGTTGGTTAGGATGATAAGCGGAGGGGTCAACCATAAAATCACGAATATATTCTTCGCCACGCAAGCTATAAATGTGAGTGAGGTCAGGCGCATAATGCCCCCCTTGCCCATAGAGCGTATGACAACTTTCGCAACCATAGGTCTGCCATAGCTCGAAACCACGCACAACTTCATCCGTTGGAGTAATATTCGTTGTGGTCATCATCACCGTCATGATGAGAACCATCGCGCCAATTAATGTCCCTGCGCCAAAGAATATACGGTTCATAGGACACCTGCTAAGACTGCAATTGTATAGCCAAAGGTGACGAGAAATAAAACTGCAACAGCGAATACTGCTGCACGCCATCCCCAAGCTGTTCTAGGAGGAAGCATCGTAAAAATCCAAATCTAACTATCAATATTATGCTCTTAATTATAAACCTTCATACCAACTACACAACTAATTGACTATAAATAGATAGGATGTCTATAAAATTTACGAGTATTTTACTAGGCATTCATAATGAACTTTGTAATAATGTTATCTGGGAAATATTAGGAGGAAACGCATGAAAAATCGAAATATTATAGTGCTAATGCTCATCTTGGCTTTGGCTGTTTTTACCACTGTTGCGCAGAGTACACAACAATTCCAAACACCTTATGATGATACCATTAGTCCTGTTGATACATTGGCTTCGTACTATAATGCTATCGAAAATCACGACTATCTACGGGCGTATAATTATTGGCAATCTGCCCCTAGAACCTATGCCGATTTCGTCAATGGGTTTGCCGATACTGTCAGTATTCAGCTTATTGTTGAGCCACCAACATTTATCGGCATCGCAGCAGGAAGTTCTTACGTTGAAATCCCCACTGTATTGATTGCCGAACACACTGATGGGACAGTCCATACCTATGCTGGTTGTTTTGTCACACGTAAATCTAATTTAGAACCGCCTGCCATTCCAGAAGAAGATACGTGGCATCTTTATAGTGCCAATATCCTCGAAGTAGCCAACAGTTCATCTATTCCAGCATTGTTAGCGAATGGATGTCAACCAAACGGGTAGACAAAACGATAATTCCCTAAAGATGTCGGTCAATGAGCCGACATTTTTTATATCCAAGTAACTCAAACTATTTGCCCATAAATAGATACACTGTCTATAATAGGAGCAATATTAGGGCTTATTTTGAAAGAGTTTTTAGGATGACCACAGACGCGATGTCGTTATCTGCCCCAGCACAATCACGTTTTGGATGGGTGCGGATTCTACTGTTGGGTGCGAGTATGCTGGTTTGTAGTGGATTGATGCTATTGGCTTATTTACCCGTGCCAGAAGACCCCGTGATTCCATTGGCTGAACAAGGCGGTGGCGCGCGTCAGGCAGATGACTCAACCACTGGCTTGCAGTTGGTCTGGGCAGACTTACCAGATGTAAATCCTGAACGTGCCGAACTCGGACGCTTATTATTCTATGACCCGATTTTATCAGCAAATGATGATGTTTCTTGCGCGACTTGCCATCATCCAGATTTGGGCTTTGGCGATGGTCAGCAATTAGCATCTGGCGCACATGATGATTTGCGTCGTAATGCGCCGACGCTGTGGAATGTGGCTTACGCAACCTCTTTATTCTGGGATGGACGTGCCGTTAGCCTAGAGGAGCAGATGCTCAGTCCACTGACCTCAGACGATGAAATGGGCGCAATCCCTGATGAATTAGTAGCCGAATTACAGGCAATTCCTGAATATGTTGAAGAATTCTCTATTTATGATGATGGCATCACAGTTGAAAATGTCATCACCTCCATTGTAGCGTTTGAACGCACTCTCATTAGCAATAATAGCCCCTTTGACCGCTTTGCTGAGGGTGATTTTAATGCGCTGACTGCCTCGCAACGGCGTGGGTTCGATTTATTCCGTAGTGCAGAATTACGGTGTTTTGAATGCCATGCTTGGCCTACCTTCACACATAACACATTCCATGTTCTCGGTGTGCCTGATATTGACCCTGACAATCCTGACTTAGGACGCTTGGAAGTGGCGAATGCGGCTGATGCCGAACGTGCTTTCCGTACCCCGACCTTACGCAATGTCGCATTGAGTGCGCCTTATATGCACAATGGCTTCTTTGAGACATTGGAAGAGGTCATTGACTTTTATGCTGATGGCGGTGGGGTTGAATTTGGCTTTACGACCGAACAAATTGACGAGAAAATACGCGGCTTTGATTTGACCGAGCAAGAAGTCGAGGATTTAGTTGCTTTCATGCACGCGCTCACTGATGAACCAAGTGAGTTAATCAGCATTCCTGATAGTGTGCCATCAGGCTTAGAAGTAGTGAGTGTACTTGATAATCCTGCACGGGATAGTGTCGAAAATTCGACTGCATCCCCGTTTGTTGCCGAAGAACACGACCCTCAGGTGATTACAGTGCAAGAAGGTGAGTCTATACAGTTAGCGGTAGATATGGCGTTACCTGGCGACACTATTTTGGTTGAAATCGGCACCTATTATGAAACGGTCTATATTGATACACCGAATATCACTGTACGCGGTGTTATAGAAGGGGATGAGCGTCCTTGGCTGGATGGCGAGAATACACGCAGTGATGGTTTTAATACCACTGGTGATGATTTCGTCTTAGAAGGCTTTGGCTTGCGCGGTTATATCGGTAATGCTGTTTTGACCACTGGCGCAGAGCGTATTGTTTACCGTGACCTCATTATTGAAGGAACGTATGGCGATACTGACCAGACCACAATTTATGGTCTTTATCCTGTCGAATGTACGGATATTCTGATTGAAAATACCGTTGTCAGTGGCATTGCTGATGCTGGAATTTACGTCGGGCAAAGTCGAGGACCAATTATCGTGCGTAATAATGAGGTTTTTGAGAATGTAACAGGTATCGAAATCGAGAACAGTACCTATGCCGAAGTTTATGATAATTATGTGCATGATAATACAGGTGGGATTTTAGTCTTTTTATTACCCAACAATCCTTCCCGAGTGGGATACAACACGCGCATCTATAACAACCAGATTGTACATAACAACACGCCAAATTTCGGCGACCCCGATTCAACAGTTGGGTTCGTGCCAGCAGGAACAGGTATCCTGATTATGACGGCTGATAATACCGAAGTATTCAACAATGAAATCCGTGATAATCAGACAATGGGATTAGGCTTGACTAGCTTATACATACTCTATCCGCGTGATACAGTCTTTGATTTAGGTCCTATCCCTGAGAATAACCGTATTTATGACAATGTGTGGGAGAATAATGGCTACGAACCGACAGGCTTAGTGACTGAACTAGGCTTACCCGGTGCAGACATTCTCTGGACAGCTGATGGCTGGAATAATGGTTTTGATGACCCGAACGCCACAACATTCCCACCACTATTACCGAGTAGCAATTGGGTTGACCCTGCGCGACGTGCCTTATGGCGTGTGTATGATATGGTGATTCAGGCGTTGTTATAAAAATGTTATGAGGGTGTAGCGATTTTACACCCTCGTATTCACTCATTCACAGATGATTATTGCGCTTTGACAGTCTCTTTGAAGCGAATCCCGAATTGTTCAAGTTCAGCGAGAATAGGATTATAGAGTTCAGGGACAGTCGGAATCTGAATGCCTCGTTCGTTAAATGCGCCATTCATCACCATTTTGACAGCAATCGCACAGGGGTAGCCAACTGTTTTTGCCATTGCAGAATAGCCTCGCTCATCGCCTAAAATGCGTAATTCTGAAGTAATGGTTTCGCTATTGCCCGTGTTATCTTGTGCTGTAAATTCATGAAACATCACCAATTGGTCAAGTTCACCTTCGAGATATGCTAAGTCACGCTTACTTAGGAAGGACTCACGCATATAATCCACAGCGGATACGGTCTCATCCTCCGCTTGATTTAGGTCAAGCCATTTGACGACTTCCAAAACTTCGGGATTGAGGTCAGCTTGCAACGTTTTTTGTGCGATTTGGCTACTTGGGGCATCTGTGAACCAGCCTAAATCATGTAAGGTATAGAAAATATGACTCCAACCAGCGAAGCGCAATGTGCCTCGAATCAATGTTTCGGTGTCGCTTAGCCCATAAATGTGCTTGTATTGCTCAGAGTTGCCGTTTGGGTAGCCTTCAAAGGCTTGGTCAGAATTAGCGATGTGTATTGCCTGTGCATTCTGGAAGACATCAATCGGGGCTTGCTCGATGACTTGAGCCTCGTTGATAAAACGTGCAGGGCGATTAACTGCTGAAAATATCCCTAATGGACTCCATGATGCTTTGAAATTGAGTGGATTACTTTGCACTGTTTTATACGGCACACCACCACAGTAAGACTTAAATGAAGTAACTTTTTTCCCGTTTTCTTGCAATTCGTGGATGATTTTCATCGCCGACATATGGTCTAAACCGGGGTCAACACCGACTTCATTTAAGATAGTAATGCCTGCTTGGCGTGCGGGTTCATCAAGAGCTTGCATTTCTGGACTCACATAAGAAGCTGTTACCATATGCGTGCGCGTTTCGATGGCGAGTTTGGCAATAGCTGGATGCAAGAATGCAGGGAGCAAACTCACAACGACATCCACTGTCTCAAGGATGTTCTTGATAGGCGCATTTTTTTCGTCATCATCACTAATTTCGATTTGATGCACCCCCTTGATACGTTTGGCTGGGTGCTTCTTCGCTAAGGCTTGTGCTTGCGCCAAATTGCCATCTGCCAAAATGATATTGTACTCTGTATGCTTGATGAGGTAATCGACAACCGTTTCACTCATCAAACCTGCACCGATAACCGCAACACGAGATGGGATATGATTCTCAAGTTGCTCAAAATCAGGCGTAAATTCGCCTTTGTGCATGATAAATGCTCGCTTTAACTGGCGTGATAAACTAATTTCTGAAAAGGGTTTTGACAAGTCCGCATGAAGCAATTCACTCACATAATCTCTCAACATCGTACTAAATGATTCGGATGCTTCGCGCGCAAATTCTGTCGGTAGATTGGTCACACTCATGACCGCAACCCCATCGCCTTTAACACCCATTTCACAAGTTTTATCAAATTGGTCGTATGACCATGCTTCAGATAAATCGTCTTTAGCAGGGATGTAAGTGTAGATAGGGTCATCAGGGTAAGTGGGCTTGCTGATAGCGATTGCACCGTTCGGGTCACAACTAATATCCCCGATAATTTCTAGATTCGTATCTGCGACATGTTGTAACCATGCGCGTGTGACTATCCGTTCTTGGTGTGGCAACCATTTTGCGCCATGTATGAGGACACTCAAGTGCGGTAGATATTGCTGCAAGGTTGCAGGTTCACGATAAGCACGGCTGAAATGCACTAAATAAACACGATTGCGTGATTCTGCGGGAGTGATGCGCCAATCAATCAATTGTTCGGGAGTGATTTCTTCGATAGGCAGATGCTCTAAAATATGCCGAACTGCCTTGCCAACGTTCCCGTGTCCTGTTAATCCAAAAACAACGGGGGCAATGGTTTGTGGCAACCCATCATTACGAATATCTTCAGCGAGCGCTTTTATGCCATTCATCGCTTGTTCAAAATCACCGAAGTCCCCGTATTCACTTGTATAGTCTGTTGATTTTTTTATTTTGGCGAAGGGTGTTTCGATGCCTCGCGCTTTAAATCGTTGTCCTAAACCATAGAGTGTGTCAATAGTACCTGCATATCCAGCCATATGCCCGAAAAACACCTTCCGACGATAACGATCTACTTCATAGACATCGTCTTTAACATCTTCCACAATTAATTCATAATCAATGAGGCTACAGCCTAAGTTCCGCAACTTACGGAGCATCGGCATATTATGTGGTTGTCCCTTATAAGTATGAGAGAAATAAATGTAGGTTTTATTGGGTGATAATGCCGAAATCGAAATTTCTTTAATCCCCAAAATAATATCGGCTGTGTTGATGTCGGAAACTGTCGCCCCAACGACTTGATATTCTTCATCGGTATAAGCGCGAGGATATTGATAAGTAGGTAGTCGACCTGCCTCGATAATAAATTCTGCATTGGGATTTTGCTGGATTAATGCGGCAATATCGGCAGGGATAAGAGGCGTGCGGTATTCTTGCCGCTTTTTCTCGTCTTCCTTGCGGATGCCGATGCGGTTTAATGTGTGCATTCTAATAACTTTCTATGCGGTGCAGTTGTAATGTCCTAAAAGTTTTTTAGAATAAAATCTAATTTTTTAAGCGGTTGAGACAGGTCTCAACCCTACATTATTGCCTAAAAATGAGGATTGATGTAGAGATGGCATCCATGCCATCCGCCAAAAATGTGACAGGTATTTCTAAAAACTTTCGAGACTCTACAAGTTCATCAATAAATGTGTGTGTTTGCATTATATAATGCGAAGAGCATTGTAGCATATTGAGAGACTGAATTTAATATGATGCGTACCTGCAAATCGAAATGTGAAGTTTCAATGAAAACACTTGTTCTATCAGAAAATTTGTGCTATATTATTTTGTATCGTTCAATATATCTTTTTCAAGTAAAAGGGAGATACAAATGACCAACTATGTACTCATTTATACTGGTAGTGGGATGCCAGAAACCGAAGAAGAATCACAAGCTGTGATGGCGGCTTGGGGTGCTTGGTATGGCAAGCTAGGCGATGCTATCGTTGATGGAGGCAATCCATTTAGCGCATCCAAAAGTCTGACAGCGGATGTTGTAAGTGACGGGGCAGTTAGTTCACCACCTGCAACAGGGTACACTGTCATCTCTGCTGAGTCCCTTGATGATGCCGTTGAAAAATCAAAAGACCATCCACACTTAAAATATGGTGGACAAGTCTCGGTGTATGAAACGTTCCAAATGTAATTTTTGCAAAAATATAATGACACCAGAACGATTATGACATAACGTCGTGGTCGTTCTTTTTACTACTCAGGGGAGATAGAGGTTAATGTCGTCGGTGAGGATTTGCGAAACCCCTAGAGTCTTTATGCGCTGATACTCCGCAACATCATTCGTAACACCACAATGCACACTGAAGCCTAAGTTAGCTAACCGTGATAACACTTCTGCATTGATTTGATGTGGGAATAAGTGAACCCCTCTGGGATTAGTTAAGCCAACTTTGTCAATTAGCAGACGAATCGCAATTTCATTTGTCATCCAGCTACTGATGCGGAATAGTAAATCGCAGGGATGAGCAGGGTTAATTGTATTGATGTTATTAATCATAGCTGGCTCAAACGTTGTGAGTTCATACATCTCATTTAGTTGTGGATATTGATCAAGCATCTGGCAGACGGTGCTTGCAGTTTCGTAGGTATCGCTTTGTAGGTGAATCTCAAGGTAGGTTTTACCTGCGAATGTATCTAAGACCTCTTCCAATGACGGTATCCGAAATATCTTGTTTCCTGATGATAATTCGATAGTTTGTATGTCTGCAAAATCTAAATCTGCAATAAAGACATCACCACACTTCATATGATGATGAACCACAGGTATCCCATCGCGCGATAAGCGAATATCAAATTCAAAGCCGTCTGCACCCTTATCTACCGCGGCTTGAAAGGCTTCCAATGTGTTTTCAAATGCTTGTGTTGTATCACCTCGATGGGCTAAGATTTCCATGATAACTATCCTTATATACATAATTAAAAAAAGCTACCACACTGGGTAGCTTTCCTTCTAGTTTAGATTATTTTTACTCGCCACCGGGTTCGAGTGTCACTTCAACACGTTCCCATTCTTCACCTGTGAAGTCAGCTTCCATATCCATTTCTTCAAGCATAGCGATTGCCGCCATGACCAAATCGGTACGGTAAGCATCTTCCATTGGTTCTGCTTCGATAACACCACCGTCAATTGCAACTTCTACAGTTTGCGCCCATAGGTCTTCATTCATCACACCGATGCCATCTGGGGAAGGCCAAATGAGACCGTTGATTTCGTTGAGTTGCCATGCTTGGTGGCTTGCACCCAACGTAGAACCATTATCAAGAACAATCTCAACACATTCATCAAAGTTATCACGGCAGAACATCCAACCTTGAATAGATGCTGCAATGAAACTCACAGCAATTTCTTCATTACCTTCTTCGGCGAGCCATTCTGCATTGGCGAAGATATGGTCTTGGAGCATGGCTGTACCCACATCATTCCAGTCGATAACATTCAAATCTTCTGGTTGGTAGAGTTCGCCCGTATCAGGGTTCACCGCTTCCAGTACCTGTGCATATTCGTTGTAAATCATAGCTTGTGCAGCATCAACTTCGCCATTGAGCAAGAGAGACATATCGAATGGTTGTTGTATAACATTGACATCATCGACATTATCAGGGTCAACACCAGCTAAACGCATGGCAACAAAAAGTTCATGCTCGTTACCAAAGCCCCATGAACCAATATTCATGCCTTCAAAATCACTGACTTCTTCAATGCCTGTATCGACAAAGGAGACTTGCAACGTACCACTACGTTGGAAAATCTGTGCAATATTGACCAGATTCACACCTTGTTCGTTAGATTCAAGGACTTTAGGAACCCATGCGATACCAAATTCAGCACCACCAGAAGCCACCACCTGTTGTGGCACAATATCGACTGCGCCTTCAAGAATGGTGACATCAAGCCCCATATCTTCATAGAAACCCTGGTCAAGGGCGGCGTAATACCCTGCAAATTGAGATTGTGCGACCCACTGCAATTGGAGGCTAACAGGAACTAACTCATCTTGTGCAAAAACATTGGAAATGCCCGTAATGGCTAACATTGCAACGACAAGTAAAACAAGGCGTTTTTTCAACATGCGGAATTCCTTTCCTTAATAAATAAATTTTGTAGTAAGGGCATAGCGTGCTACACCTTACATTTTTCCCTATATCAGTATATCGCTAATTCAAAAAGGCGATTGAGCAATTATTCACAAATTTTTGTGGCTTATCTTTATTAATATACCCAAACTTGACTATCACTGCGAACTTTGTTCGGCATTGTACCAAGGCATTACCAAGCGTTCGGCAATCAATACAACCAGATAAAATGAAATACCAATAATCGATGCCATCAGAATCGCTGTCCATGCGCGGGCAAAATTAAAGCTAGAAGCTTCTTGTGTGATGAATACCCCTAAAGTCGCACGAGGTCCACCGAAAAATTCAGCGACAACTGCGCCAATCAAACTCAAGGGGCTGGCAACACGCAAAGCACTGAAAATGAAAGGCAGGGCATTCGGTATGCGAAGTGAACGCAAAATCGTGAAGGGTGTCGCTGCATAAGAGCGCATCAATTCTAGTTGACGCTCATCGACAAGTGTTAAGCCACGCACAGTATTAATCATTGTCGGGAAGAAAACGATAATTGCTACAATTGCCATTTTAGACACAGGATTAGTCAAGCCGAACCAGTTATTCATAATGGGTGCAAAGGCAATAATCGGTACGGAGTTTGCCGCAATCGCAAAGGGCATGGTTGCATCACTGATGACTGTCCAGCGTGCGGTGATGAGCGCGACTAAAATCCCTGCACCACAACCAATGAACAAACCACCGATGGCTTCATAAAACGTAGCATAGGTTGCCTGAAATAAGAGCGAGGACGACTCAGGCGCGAGGAAAAGGTCGATTTCGTTCTGCAATTCAGCGAGAATTTTACTTGGTTTAGGGAGCAAAAATTGCTGAACGTCAAAAATCACCACCAAAAACTCCCATAAGAGCAAAACACTTATCGCTACCAATATCGTGGGTAGATAATAAGCTAAATTCGATTGTATCTTCTCAACGAGAGTGGGGTCGTGTTTCTTAGCTAGAGTCATCAGTCCACCTCATGAGCATCGCGCAAGTAATCGCGGACTTCAGTTACTTTATCGAAAAACTCTTTGCTGGCGCGTGTCTCTTCATCACGAGGATAGGGCAGGTCGTTATCAATGATTTGGGTAATGCGCCCCGGACGCGGTGACATCACGACAATTTTATTCGATAGGAAAACTGCCTCGGCAATACTGTGGGTGACAAAAACAACTGAGATATTGGTATCGTGCCAAATATTGAGCAACTCACTATTCATTCGCTCACGGGTAAATTCGTCCAACGCGCCGAAGGGTTCATCCATCAGCAATAGCGAGGGCTTAAACGATAAAGCCCGTGCAATCGAAACGCGTTGTTGCATCCCTCCTGATAATTGCCAAGGATAGTGCTTGCCAAATTGCCCTAATTCCACCATTTCGAGCATTTCTTGAGCGCGTGTCTCACGGTCTTGTTTAGCATAGCCCATAATCTCTAAGGGTAGTTGCACATTTTTGCTGACTGTGCGCCATTGATAGAGCGTTGAGGACTGAAAAACAATGCCGTAGTCACGGTCTAGGCGCGCTTCTTTAGGGGATTTGTCATTCACTTCGAGTTCACCACTACTTGGCTCAATCAGGTTGGCGATGAGCCGTAGCAAAGTAGATTTTCCGCAACCCGAAGGTCCAATCAGCGAGACAAAATCACCATCTTTCACGGCTAAATTTACATTGCTTAGCGCGACGACTTCATTATCGGTTTTGGGATTAAAAATCTTGTTGAGTGCTGTAGCTTTAATAGCTAATCTATCGTATTCTGACATGCTAAACTTCCCGTATGTATCGTCCGAGGACGAGGTTCTCAATCACTGTAACTATCACAAAAAAGACAATACCAACCGATGCCGCCATGACGATGGATGCCCATAATTTAGGGGTCGAAATTAAGCTATAATCTGAACTGAAATCCAAGATTGCCCGTCCGAGACCATCACCAATGCCCGATGGTAACTCGCCAATAATCGCCCCGACCACGCTGGCAGTCGCTGAGACTTTAAGAGCCGTGAAAATGTAGGGTAGGGCAGACGGAAAACGCAATTTCCAAAGGATTGTCCACGTATCAGCGGCGTAAGATTGTAGGAGTTCAATCTCTTTGGCATCAGGTGAGAGTAAGCCCCGTAAAGTATTAATCGTCACGGGGAAAAATGTTAAGTAAGCGGCGATAATTGCCACCGATAATTGACTTGCTCCTAGCCAAATGACAACCATCGGCGCAATCGCTAGAATGGGTACGGTCTGTGACGCGACAACATAAGGCAATAAAGACCGCTCCAATAGGGCTGAATGGGCAAAAACGATGCCTAATAGTAGCCCTAATGATGCCCCAATCGCAAAGCCTAGCACGGCTTCACCCCAAGTATATAAACCTGCATCGGCTAAAATGCCGATGAGCAATTGTGAACCATTACGACGTGCAGGTTGCATGAAGGCTTCGGCAATGGTTTGTAGGTGTGGCAGGTTGATGTCATTCAAGATTTTCAGGTCAGCTAGGACGAGGCGACGTTCTACCGAAAGATAATTCGTCTCAGCAAATTCTTCACTGACAGTGGCAATGTTCTCGCCAAAAAATTGCGGAATAGCTTGCCAATTTTCGGCATCCTCAGCACGGACAGCCACACTTAATCGACCCGGAAATGCAGGTTCAATGTCAAAAATCCCCACTTGTGTGCGCTGGTCTAAATCATTCAGGTAGACCAATTGAGGATAAGAGAGTGACTCTGTATCGATGTCCTCATCTTCATCTGGTGGATACTCGGGCATCACATCTGATAAATCACGTCTATCGAGGATAACTGCGTCAATATTCCCTGCGCCTAATGCCTCTAGTGCATCGTCCAGAGTAGGGTAGGTAGCATATTGCCAAGCCGCTTGCCCGATAGTGATTTTGTAATTAGTTTGGGCGGCGAAGGTTTTGCTCAGTTCCCAAACGACGAACAAGGCGCTGAGTACCACAAAAAAGCCCATAACTTTCGATACTTTACCCGGTGCGAGTAGGAGCGCAATCAGTAAGGCGATGATGCCAGCGATAACCCACAGATAGGTATTGTTGCCGTCTATCACAGGGATGATAAAGAGGAGTGCATCAATAGATAACAATGAAACCAGCAGGGTAGGTCGTAGCCAAGCAGGTCTGAAAAAGCACATCCCCAAGGCGATAATAGCACTGACTGTGATGAACCCCGCCCATAAAAATAAGCTATTCTGCATGAAGTCGAGGATAATTTCAGGTTCTAAGCTCTCTTGCCCTAATGATTGCGCCCAATTTTCAGCTGATTGTGCGATGGCTGATTCAATTTCATCTTCAGTGGTTTGGTCTGCCATCCAAATCGCCAATTCGCCGACAGTGGAATCCAAGAGTAGGGGGTCATCTATCGTCATCGAGTTAAATTGATTGGCTAATGCCCCCGAAATCCCAATAAAGACGAGGACAAGCAACATCACATGCCATAAGTGACGGGGTGCAATGGAAGATACGTTATCTGTGGGCTTGTTTTTCTGTGTCATAGGTTATTGTTTGTGTCGGTGTGTAGAGTAGGATACGTTCTGTCACTGAAAAATTTATAGCATTTCGTTGTACTTTTGCCCTCACCCTAAATCCCTCTCCCTCATGGAGAGGGACTTAAAAGCCCTTTTTACTCCCCCTTCGCCTTGAGGGAGAAGGGGGCTGGGGGATGAGGGTTCTTAAAATAGATAATACGAGAGTATATGTATCATCAACCTGCACCCTACAGTACAGGTGCATAAGGTTGACGCGCAATGAATTGACCATCGCCGTTGTTACCGTGCCATGTATCGCCATCGACTAAGAGATTACCCCGTTGATACACCTTTTCGGGCTTACCTTTCACAGTCATGCCTTCATAGACGATGTAATCTGTCCGCATGTGGGTATTTTCAACGCTGAGGGTATGCTCATGGTTCGGGTCAAAAACGACAATATCCGCATCTGAGCCGACGGCAAGTGTGCCTTTTTTCGGGTACATGCCGAAAATTTTGGCTGGATTGGTGCAATTCAACTCAACAAAGCGTGATGGAGAAATGCGTCCGCTATTCACGCCATGCTCCCAAATAACCATCATGCGCTCTTCTAAGCCCGGCATGCCATTCGGGATTTTAGAGAAATCGCCAATGCCTAAATCTTTGCCCGGACGACGATAGCTAGGGTCTTGGCTTTCAAATTCAACCCAATTGCCACCGTTGTGTTTTTCTGCCCATTCAGCAATAGGTCCAACACTACCTTCATACCAGAAGTTGCAATGGTCGGTGCTAATGGCTTGCAATGTGCCATCACGTACTGCTTGCCAGAGAACTTTTTGGTCATGTTCTGAGCGAATAGGCGGTGAGCAGACATATTTCGAGCCTTCAAAGCCTTCTGCACCGAGATGGTCTTCATGCGTAAGGAAGAAATATTGGGTGCAGGTTTCACCCATGACAGGATAGCCAATTGAGCGTCCACGACGAAGGGCTTCAATCGCAGGTTCACAGGTCATATGCACCACATAAAGGGGGCAATCCGTTAAGCCTGCCATCACCACTGCACGATTCGTCGCTTCGCCTTCAATTTCAGGGGGGCGTGATAAGCCATGCGCGTAAGGATTGGTCTTGCCATCGGCTAGTAATTGCGGGGTAAGAGTCGCCTCAACATCACCATTTTCAGCGTGAACCATCACAATCATGCCATTGTCCGCCGCCACAGTCATCGTTTTGAAGAGTGTATCGTCATCAACTTGGAAAACGTTTTTATATGCCATGAAGAGCTTCAAGCTGGTGATGCCTTCATCCACCATTGTCGGGATTTCCGCCATCACGTCGTCGTTGAGGTCAGTGACTGCCATATGAAAGCCATAATCAATCTGGGCTATTTTGGCTTTTTCGCGCCAAGTCGCCAGACCATCATGCAATGAGCCACCAATCGGCTGAATGACAAAGTCAATATGGGCAGTTGTACCACCAAATGCCGCCGCTTTATGCCCTGTATCAAAGTCATCATTGCTAACTGTGCCACCGAAGGGCAATTCCAGATGCGTATGGACATCAATGCCACCGGGCATCAATAACTTACCTGTACAATCCACAACATCATGCCCTGCGGGGTCAATATTTTTGCCGATAAGCGTAATGATTTCGCCTTCAACCAGTAAATCGCCGACAACTTCATCGCTGGCTGTGATAATTGTGCCGTTTTTGAATAGTGTTCCCATAATGTTTAATCCTTCTTCCTACTGAAAATGCGGAATGATGTGTTCGGCATATTCAGCGACAATGCGTTCTTCTTCACCACACATCAGGTAAATATTGAATTGCGTTACGCCTGATGCTTCTAGCTCTTTGAGTTTTTCAATATGCGCTTCAACAGGACCTAAAATACCGAAGGCATCAACAATATCTTCTGTGATGAAATCGAGATGTTCAGCATCTTTATCAGCGTGTTCTTTGTAATCGTAGCCTCTCCGTCCCTCAATATAGCGGGTGAAACTTGCTGGAATATCGTCACTTTCCATGCCATATTTTTCGACAATATCCGCCACATGATTACCAACCATTGCAGGAAACCAGCGCGTCTGTTCACGGGCTTTATCTATATCACCCACCCAAACAGGTGCAGCAGACATAATCTGATAGTTGGACATATCGCGCCCAGCATTTTCACCTGCAGTTATCGCTTGACCACTAAACCAACGGACTAAGCCAGGGTCAGCGAGTTGAATCACGAGTCCATCACCAGCTTCGCCAGCTCCTTTGAGAGCTTTAGGTCCATAAGCGGCAATATGCACAGGGATTTCGTAGCCATTTGCCCAAACTAATTCAGCTTCGGTGTCATCATATTCGACTTTATCACCGCGCACTAAACCCCGAATTGTATTTGCAAATTTGACCATATTCTTAACAGTCATCGGTTTTTTATTGAGCATGCGCCGTGAGCTATCGCCACGTCCTAAACCGACTTCAAAGCGATTGCCACTTTGAACGCAAAGTGAGGCGAATAGGCTTGCTGCAACAGACCATTCACGCACGCCGGGGTTGGTCACGAGAGGACCGAATTTCATATGGTTTGTATGTTCCATACACTGTGCGATTTGAGCATAACAATCCCGCCAGAGGACGTGAGAATCGAAAAACCATGCGTATTTGAACCCGCCAACTTCGGCTTGTTTTGTTAGGGCTACAGTGCGTTCAGGGGAAATATCGCCTTTGAAGGTAATGGCAAAATCCATAAAGTGCCTCGCTTTCTGATTATAACTGCTCCTGTGAGCAAGGATGATTGAATAAGTAAGGTTTTATCTGTAGGGACACACCGACGGTGTGTCCCTACAGTTACATTTTTTGATAGGGCATGCGTCTATGTTTTGACCGAAACGGTATCTTGCACCAGAGGACCATATTGGTCTGGGCGACGATTGAAGTAAAAGTGCCAAGTATCACGGACTTCTTGAATAACACTTAGGTCAAGGTCACGGATAATGAGTTCCTCATCGTGTGCGCTACCAAGGTCGCCGACAAATTGACCTTTCGGGTCACAGAAGTAACTTTCGCCGTAGAAATCATTTTCGCCATATTCTTCGATGCCGACGCGATTGATTGTACCGACATAATAAGTATTAAAAATCGCGTGGGATGTCTGCTCAATACGCCAGAGGTGTTGGCTCAAACCGCGTGAGGTCGCTGATGGAATAAAGACAATCTCTGCACCATTGAGTCCGAGTGCGCGTGCGCCTTCGGGGAAATGGCGGTCATGGCAGATATAAACGCCGATTTTACCGACAGATGTATCAAAAACAGGGTAGCCAAGATTACCGGGGCGGAAGTAGAATTTTTCCCAGAAACCGGGCAAATGGGGAATGTGGGTCTTACGATATTTACCTTTGTACGTGCCATCACTATCAATCACGACTGCTGTGTTGTAATACACACCAACACCATCTTTTTCGTACATCGGCACAACCAATACCATATTGAGTTCTTTTGCGAGGTCTTGCATACGTTTTGTGGTTGGTCCATCGGGGATTTCTTCGGTGTAGGCAAAAAATTCAGGCTCTTGAACTTGGCAGAAATAAGGTCCGTAAAATAATTCCTGAAAACACATGACTTGTGCGCCATCTGCGGCGGCTTTACGTGCATAATTAATATGCTTCTCAATCATGGACTCCATGTCACCTGTCCATGTGGCTTGTATCAATGCCGCACGTACAATTCGTCTGTCATCACCCATATGATTACTCCTTGAGTTTTGAATTATTAATTTTGAAGAAATTATCAGTAGGAGCGTAGCGTGATACTACGCCCTTACATTCGGAAATACCTTTGTATCTGCCAATTATAGCGAGTTCTCTTAATTTGGCGAAACCATTCTCTAGCTTAGATACGCTCGATGCTCTTTGCCAGCACGTTCTAACCCCCGTTGTGCCTGACGAACATTGATTTTCGGCGCGACATCCTCATAAAATTGTGAAGCTGTCGCTTCAATTGCTGATTGCCCTTCGTCAGAGTTGTTCTCAAAATTGAATACATAATCGGCTTCATCTAAACCATCGATAGGTTCAAGCGTGATTTCGACCACATTTTCACGGCGAATGCGTTCCAATTTACTTTTGCGTTTTGTAGCAGATTTCGCTCTATCTGCGTCTCCAACTGTTTCATAATAGCTAGCGATATTGCCTTCAAGTTCAATGGCGTAGGTCAATATCGCGCCAAATTGATTCAATGTAGACATGCTTATATCCAACGTTCTATGACAATTTTGCGTTCAGTATAAAATTCAATGGCATCCATGCCTTGTCCGTGCAAATCTCCAAAGAAGGAGTCTTTTTGCCCACCAAATGGGAAGGATGCTGATGGCGCAGCAACACCAATATTTACGCCGATATTGCCAGCATTGACATTGTATGTGAATTCACGGGCGTAACGTCCGCTACTGGTGAAGATACTCGCCGCGTTGCCATAATGACTCGCGTTAATCATGTCCACTGTTTCCTCGAAATCATCGGCTTTGATGAGTGCGAGAACAGGACCAAAGACTTCTTCACGTGCAATCATCATGTCGGGGGTAACATCTGTTAGAATGGTTGGACCAACGAATGAACCATCTTCATAACCATCTACCTTGATACCACGTCCATCGAGTAAGAGGGTTGCGCCTTCGTCAACTGCTTGTTGAATCATATTCTCGATGCGTTTTTGTGATTCAGCACTTACGACTGACCCCATTTGCGAGGTTTCGTCTAAGCCATAACCAACTTTCAAATTTTGGGTTTGCTTGAGCAATTCATCCCGCAACTTATCATGAGCATCACCAACACCAACGGCAACTGCCGCCGCTAAACAACGTTGACCTGCACAGCCATAAGCCGCACCCAGTACATTCTTCACGCTGGCTTCCATATCCGCATCAGGCATAACAGCGATGTAATTTTTTGCGCCACCTTGTGCTTGAACCCGTTTGCCATGTGCGGTACAGGTTTCATAGATGATTTTTGCAACATGCGATGAACCCACAAAAGAAACACCTGTTACGTCAGGATGGGTCATGAGTGCATTCACCGATGGTACACCACCATTAATCAAATTTACAACACCTTCGGGCAGGTCGATTTCGTCTAGCATTTCATAGAGTAATTCGGTGCTGAGGGGTGTTTGTGGTGATGGTTTTAAGATGAAGCTATTGCCACAGGTAATTGCTGTTGGTAAAAACCAGAGTGGCACCATCGATGGGAAATTGAAGGGCGTAATCGCAACAAAGACACCAGCAGGTTGCCGTACAGTTGTTTCGTCAATGCCTGAGCTAATATCTTCTAGTCCATCATTCCGCATGAGAACGGGAACGCTCATGGCAAAATCGATACTCTCAATACCACGTCGGATTTCACCGCGTGCTTCATCCATCGTTTTACCATTTTCTTGCACCATAATTTTCGCCATCTCCTCGAAATTTTCTTCGATGAGGTTTTTGTAATGGTGCATATATTGAGCGCGACTTAGAATTGGAGTACGTCGCCATTCTTTAAAACCTTCAACTGCGGATGCTACCGCGTCATTAACATCATCTTGGTTTGAGTCAGGGCACTGTGCGAGTACCTCACAAGTTGCAGGGTTATATACGGGGATAGTCTCACTAGCCGACGAGTCAACCCATTCACCATGAATATAATTTTTAAGTGTTCGAGTCATCTGTATCTCCTTATAAATTGAACAGCTATTGAATTTTTGAATTTGTATCAAAGTTGATTAAGGGCAACGGTTACAGCAGTATCGAGAACAATGATTAATTATATTAAGAGTGTATCAGAAAAGTTCAACGTGGTCATATTTTCAGGAATGGTTCTACATTGAAGTGTACTTAGCTTTTGTCATTTACAAAATTTGTAGCGCAATTTTTGAAATAAAAACTACACTTCGTATACGGTTTATTATACGAAGTGTAAAACAACCATATTAAAGGCTAAATCAGTATCTATTTTCTGAATTTCTCAGCTAAGGCTTGTGTACCATTTGCAAGTACACTCAAATCAGACCCAACAGCAACAAAACTATAGCCCCAGTCGATATATCGTTTGATGTCATCAGGGTTAAAAGCCAAAATGCCAGCTGGGACGTTCAATGCCAAAAGTTTCTCTACTGCCAACTTGAGCGCAGTTTGAACAGTCTCATGATTCGGATTTCCGATGTGTCCTAAAGATGCCGATAAATCAGCTGGACCTATGAAAACACCGTCTACCCCCCCTACCCCAGCAATAGCTTCAATCTGCTCCAATGCCGAGCCAGTTTCAATTTGAACCACAACTGCAATTTCATCAGAGGCTGTGTGTAGGTAATCTTTCACCCGTCCATAACGTGCCGCCCGTCCGCTACCCGTCACACCTCGAATACCCTTAGGTGGATAACGTGTCGCAGCAACAGCCGATTTTGCCTCCTCTGCATTTTGCACAAATGGGACGATGATTGTCTGTGCGCCAATATCCAATATGCGCTTAATCAATACTGGGTCATTCCATGCAGGACGCACCATAACACTTGCTGTACCTGTCGCAATTGCTTGCATTTGTGTCACTAGATTGGGTAATTCATTCGGACTATGCTCAGTATCTAATGCAACCCAATCAAAACCACTGTCACCAATCACTTCAGCAACAATATGAGACCCTAACGTTGACCACAAACCAATTTGTAGATGACCAGCTAACAAATTTGCTTTAAAAATATTCTTTGGAATTTTCATTCTGTAACCCTTACGCGAAGTGAATAGAAATAGAACCTAAATCAGCAAAATCAGCACGAATTGTATCGCTAACTTGCGCCCAAATCGGACGAACAAATGAACCAGCTAGTAGAATTTGCCCTGCCTCAAGCTGAACACCAATTGCGTGTAATTTGTTTGCAAGCCATGCAACACCATTTGCAGGATGCCCCATTACACCACAAGATAGACCTGTTTCTTCGATGTCAGCATTACGGTAAAGAACACCCGAAACCATCCGTAAATCGACATCATGCGGGCGTACGGGTCTACCACCTAGTATTAAACCTGCCCCTGCCCCATTATCAGCAATAGTATCAAATATTTTGCGAGGCTCATCGACTCGTGTATCAATCAATTCCATTGCAGGCACAATATATTCTGTAGCCCGCATGACATCTACCATCGTAACATTGGGTCCAACTAAATTATCCTTGAGTATAAATGCTAACTCTAATTCTACACGCGGCACACAGTAATCAGCATGTTGCAGTGTTGCGCCATCAGGATGCAGGAAATGACGATATAGATAACCATAATCAGGCTCATCTATTTTCGATGAACGTCGCATCGCCACTGATGTCAGACCGACTTTATATCCAATTAATTCTGCACCATTTTCTATAGTTCTGCGAGCAACCTCTGCTGAAATGGCATACGAATCTTCAAACTCTATATGTGGATACAATGCTGAAGGACGCGTTGTTTGAATTTTGGTCTTATTGGCTTCAAGCAGAGCTTCAATAACGTGATTTCTTTCTGTTTCTGATAACATTTTTAGCTCCAGAGCGAGTAAATAATAATCTTGTGCATTTTCAATTAAGATTATAACAATAACAAATGTATTGCTAACCTAACACAAATAATCCTGCAAAAATTCATTCCATCAATTGACCCAATACCTATATTAAAGTAGCCTTCAATATAGACAGAATAATCTTATGGGTAATTTCTCTACACTCTATGATAAGTTGGTTAAGAAACTATCACTAAAAGTATATGGGACAATGAGTGGGGATGAGTAATAATTTCAACAATAAAACAGTTAAGGGCTATCGTTTAGACGTTCCAATTGGGTCTGGTGGTTTCGGGACAGTCTATCACGCCTACCAAGAAGTCCTCAATCGTGAAGTTGCGGTCAAGGTCATCAAAGAAAAATATGTTAATGACCCTCAATTTGTGCGTCAATTTGAAGCAGAAGCACGGATCATTGGGCGTTTGGAACACTTCAATATTGTGACCTTATATGACTATTGGCGTGACCCTAGCGGAGCCTATTTGGTGATGCGCTGGCTACGTGGAGGTAGTTTACGCGGGTATCTCAAGCAAAGTAAACTTACAATTCCGCAGGTTGTTCGCGTTCTTAATCAGATTGCATCGGCATTGTCCTTTGCCCACCAACATAATGTCATTCATCGTGATATTAAGCCTGAAAATATTCTATTAGATAGTGATGGAAACGCCTTTTTAACAGACTTTGGTATCGCAGTAGATTTACGAAACCAAGATAACACCTCAATGGAAAACATTTCTTTTGGTTCGCCTGATTATGTTGCGCCCGAACAATTGCGTGAAAAGGTAATCACCCCACGCTCCGATATATATAGCTTGGGGATTATGCTTTATGAGTTACTCGCTCATGAGCGTCCCTTTGTTGGTGATGACCCCAAAGAAATTATGAAAATGCAACTCTACAATCCTGTACCATCCTTGCGTCTCAAACGTCCAGATTTGCCGACTGAGATAGACACTATTATTTGGCAATCTACGGCAAAAAGCCCCTCACACCGCTACGAAAGTATTCTGGAATTAGCGGTAGCCTTTCAAAACGTTGCCCGAAAAATGGAAGACGTTCCTGAACAGTATATGATTAGCACTAAAATGCAACGTCGTGTTGTTATTGAAGCTGTTCCTCATAGCCCTGAAAATATGCCAACAGAAAATATGGACACAGGCATGTTAATAACTGAAGATTTCGGTGAGAATATTGATAATGAGAACCAAGCAACAGCAGTCTTACCAGAATTAGAAGGGGATTACACGCCTGCATTTGACGAAGCACTAGAGACTATCGCTGATTTTGAGTCTTTGCCGACTAACATCCTACCTGATGACATACTCGATACCCCAGTTCAGATAGACGATGAAGAATTGTTAATGACACCTGTACAAGCAGGCTACGAACAGGTCGAGGAAAATCTCGAAACGAGCAACCTTCAAAGTCCTCATGCCTTCATGACAATGACTATAGAGGGTGAAGGACCGCCTAATCCCTATAAAGGTTTACGCCCATTTGAAGAAGCAGATGAAGGAACATTCTTTGGGCGTGATGCAATTGTCTATCGCTTGCTAAAAGATTTTGAGAATAGTCGCTTCTTAGCATTAATTGGTCCGTCAGGCAGTGGTAAATCTAGCTTGGTGCGTGCAGGGATGATTCCTGCTTTAAGGCGAGGTGAAGTCGTTGGTTCACGGGAGTGGTTCTATAGCACAATGATACCGAGTGATGACCCCTTCCGTGAATTGACCGAGTCCCTATTGCGAGTAGCAATTTATGCCCCAGATGATTGGGGGACGATGCTTCGTCAATCTTCTATGGGATTGCACAAACTGCTTGAAACAATTCTGCCTGATGATGGGTCTGAATTGCTCTTATTCATTGACCAATTTGAGGAAGTCTTTACATTAGGCGATGATGAAGATGCCCGTGATTTGTTCTTATCAAATTTATGGTATGCCGCTTCACAGGAAGATAGTCGTTTACGTTTAATTATTACTCTACGTGCTGATTTCTATGATCGCCCATTATATTATCCAGAATTTGGGCAACTCCTCAAAGAGAATACTGAAGTCGTCTTGCCTCTCAATTTACAAGAACTAGAAGCCGCTATCTTAGGTCCTGCTGGGCGTGTAGGTTTGCTAGTTGACCCTGCCCTAACGAATGCAGTTCTCAGCGATGTTCATAATCAACCAGGTGCATTGCCCCTCTTACAATATGCACTTACTGAAATGTACGAGCGTCGGCAAGGTCAGCGCCTCGGCTATGAAGAATATATCGAAATTGGTGGAATTTCAGGTGCATTAGCCCAACGCGCCCACGAGATTTTCTTCACCCGTTTGAATGATAAAGAACAAAATCTTGCACGTCAGTTGTTCTTACGTCTCGTCTCGATTGATGTCAATGGTACAGCCACCCGTCGGCGCGTCTTATGGGCTGAGATGATGGCAGGTGTTGAAGACAATGATATGCTCGAAAATGTCATCAATGCCTTTAGCCAACATCGCCTCCTCACAATTGACCGTGACCAAGCCACACGCTCCCCTACTGTAGAAATTGCTCACGAAGCATTGATTAAAGCATGGGAGCAATTACAACAATGGATAGAGCAAAACCGTTCAGCATTACAGAAACGCCAAGAACTTCGCATTGAGGTTGACCGTTGGTTAAATAATCAGCGTGACAAAAGTTACTTAGCCGTTGGCTCGCGTCTCATTGAGTTTGAAGATTTGCTCGAAAATAACCTATTAGCTCTGCGTGATGAAGAACGTGAGTATATATCATCAGCTATTGCTATCCGTGAAGCAAATATCCTGCGTGAGCAACGCATAAACCTCGTTTTGCGTGTCTTTTCGGGCGTAACTCTAGTGCTGTTCATTGCGGCTGTTATCAGTTTCTTCAATGCTAACGATGCACGAAGCGATGCTGTATCTGCCTTGAACGATGCAGAAGTAGCACGTGCAGAAGCAGTTGCGGCGGCAGAAGTCGCTCAATCACGGGAACTTGCAGCCAGTTCGATTGCGAGCCAAGAACAAAATGACTTGTCATTATTATTAGCGGTAGAAGCTATCGGCATAGATGATACCTATGAAGCAGCTAATAGCCTTTTACACGCTTTACAAGAACAACCTCTCACGACAGCTTATTTGCACGGGCATACTGATAGAATCCGTGCAGTTGATTTTGATAGCACAGGTGGCTTTGCCGTATCATCTGGACAAGATAATACTATTATCCGTTGGGATTTGAGTGATAACACGCGAATAGGTAGCCCTCTGACGGGACATCAACTCAGTGTAAACGATGTTGAAATTAGCCCAGACAACAGCTTGATTGCTTCAGTAAGTGCTGATAGTACAGTACGTTTGTGGGACTTCGACACAGGGGAAGAACTCATGATGTTAGACGGTCACGATGATGTTATTTGGGCTGTATCTTTCAATCCTGAGAGTAGACTGCTTGCAAGTGCTGGTGAAGATAGTCGCATTATCATTTGGGATGTTGAAACAGGTGAAATCGTTAATCAAATAGACTCAGCGCATGATGGTATTATTTACACCATTGATTTCAGTCCAGATGGTACACGTCTGGTCTCAGGTGGTGATGATAATTTACTACGACTATGGGATGTTGAAACAGGTGAAGAGATAGCTGTGATGGAAGGTCACACCAATTGGGTACGTACAGCTAAATTCGACCCAAATGAGCCTGCCATTATCTCGAGCGGATTAGATGCGACACTACGTTTTTGGGATGCAAATACAGGAGAGATGCTAGATATTCCTTTGAATACGGGACATGTTGGCGCAGTTTATGATTTAGCATTCTCTTATGATAGCCAATTTTTAGCGACTGCCAGTGCAGATGGTCGCGTTATTGTTTGGAGTTTGACCCAACGAGGTGGCAGACTCGCGATTTTATCCGCGCATCTGGGGGGTGTATGGGGTGTTGATTTTAGCCCGAATGATTACAGCCTACTCAGTGCTAGCGACGACATGAATCTCATACGCTCTCTATTAACACCTGTTGAACGTCCCGGAACACTCATTTTCAACACGAATCAAACGATTGCCGAATTTGATGTGGATACCACTACAGGGTTTTTCGCTGTTGCGGGTGAACCTTCTGGACAAACTGTTAGTAATATCCAAGTATGGGATGGCAATAATAACGAGCTACAGTATGAAATCAATATGCGTGATATTACTAGCACATCAGGTGAGGAAATAGTACGCATTACCGATTTATCCCTCAGTCCTGATGGTCGTATCGGTGCTATTAGCCTCAGTACCAGAGAAGTTGGGCTTTGGGATATGACAACAGGTGATTTATTGTGGGTCACTCAAGAACACACCAGTATTGTCAAAGAAATTGAGTTTACACCTGACGGTAATCGCCTCATTTCAGCAGACGAGACAGGTGAAGTTATCATTTGGGATGTGACAACTGGTGAAACAATTCCCACTGAAATTGTAGGGTCTGAATCAGGTGTCACCTCAATGACGATTAGTCCTGATGGGCAATATCTCGCAATCGGAGGTCGGCAATCAGTGATTGTTTGGGATATTGCAACTGAAACACGCTTATTTGATGATTTACGCGGTCATAGCGATGCAGTAGACGTGGTAACGTTTGACCCTCAGAGCCAATACTTGTTCTCAGGTGCGCGTGGCAGTGACCGTACCATCGTTCAGTGGGATATTGCTACAGGAGCAGAAATTCAACGCTTTGATGGACGTGGCGAATGGATACTGAGCTTGGCAGTCAGCCCTGACGGTGAACGCCTCGTATCAGGAGAGCGTGGAGGGGCAATCCGCATTTGGGAACTCAGCACAGGACGTTTAATCGGTGATGCGATTAATGGACCACAAGGTTGGCTAACATCATTACATTTTGTCGATGAAAATACCGTAATTGGTAGCAATCGCGACTTTATGGTACTTCTGGAGTGGACACTGAATACAGATGATTGGGTTGACATGGCGTGTGCCATCAGCAATCGTCAACTGACTGAAAGTGAATGGTCGCAGTTCCGCACAGGACAACCTTATAATCCGAGTTGTGTGACATCTGAATAGTTGGAGGGTATACCCTACCCTCTTTTGCCCTTCTATAGTAATTATTTCATCTTGCAACCTCTCAACACATCATTTCGTAAATTATAATAGAGATGTATGTAGTTGATAGATAATGTGATGTCTACTAAAAAGCGTAAGCCTAATCAGCCAAGACTCAATCATAGTGCCTTCTTCATAATATGGTTGTTTGCCCACGTCATATTATTTCGGCTGGCAACATTTGTCCTATTTGACTTAACTCAACTCCTCTCGCCAGATGGCTTTTTACCTGCGGTAATAAGCCTCCTTGCAGGGTTTAGCATTCCCGTTGCTTGGATAATTGGACAAGGATTATTAATGCGTTTTCAATATGGGTGGTCATTATCGCGTTGGGCAAAAGTAAACACGCTCGGCATTCTGGCAGGAATCAGCCTATACATTCCACTCGTTATTGGAACTCAATTTCTAGTCACATTACTAAATACTTCCGCATTCATAAGTTTTATTCCACTTGTTGGTTTAATACCAATTGTTATCGCTCAAGTGTGGGTACTTCGACATTATGTTCGCAATGCTTGGCTGTGGGGATTAGGCACAATAGTAGCATTTGTTATGATGCCGATTGGTCAAAATTTGATACCAATCAATTCTTTATTTGCCAATTTAGACATTATCAATACGATGTATGCAGTGACTGCAGGTTCGATGTTCAGCTTCATTTCAGGACTCACGTTAATAGGATTAGTTGCAATAACTAGAAATGATGAAGTACAACAATTGAGACATCTGCACAAAAATGAGAAGCACTTAGAGCAAGCGAAAGAAACCTTAGAAAACCATATCAATGAAAGTGACCACAATAAGAATTATCAACATGCCTCGCAAAATTATCACTACAAAAGCAAGCATTAGTCTAATCTACATTCGCCAACAGACTTAATTTTTCTAATCTACATGAATTAAAAATTTGACAAGCATAACAATTCACGTTATGCTTTATTTAGATGTTTCCGAAACGTTTCGGATTATAATTAATTCATTATAAAAAGTGTTTTTTCATGCCAGTCACGTTAAAAGATATTTCTAAACAATCTGGTTTTTCTGTTACCACCGTCTCGCGGGCATTAACAGGTTATGATGATGTGAGCCAACGCACACGCAATCGTATCCTTAAAATTGCTGAAGAGATGGGCTATGAACCCAACCACATTGCGCGTCAGTTACAAGGTCAGCGCACCCTCACATTGGGCTTGATTATGCCTGCGCGTACCCATAGCAATGACGACGATTTTTTCAGTTTGCTACTCAAAGGCATCACTTACGAAGCCGCCCGCAATGGCTTTGATGTTTTGACGAGTGCTGCCCAAGCCAACACATCAGAAATTGAAGCATACCAACGCTTTGTTGGGGGTAATCGAGTCGACGGTATGATTGTTGCTCGTACTCAGCGCAATGATGAACGTATTCAATACCTACAATCCGTCAACTGCCCGTTTATCGTGCATGGTCGGCTTGCCCCTGATGAAGCCAGTGACTTTGATTATGTTGATGTAGATAGCGAACTAGGCATCTATATGGTTACGGAGCATCTCATTCAAGAAGGTCATCGCGAGATTGGTGCTATTCTACCGAACCCCGAATTAGCGTTTACGCCCTATCGTTTGAATGGCTACCGTGAAGCATTGCAACAAAATGGTCTCAATTTCCGCGAGGATTATTGTATTCATGGCGATTTAACCTATCAAAGTGGTCTTGAGTCTGCCCAATTTTTACTCGAAAAACACCCTCATTTAACTGCGATAGTTTGTGCAAATGATTGGATGGCACTTGGAGCAATGGCAGTTGCCAAGGAGCTAAACTACCCTGTCGGTGATGGTTTTGCTGTCACAGGCTATGATGACATCCCTGCCGCCTTACATGCCGAACCCAGCCTAACAACTGTGCATCAGCCAATTTACGACATTGGTGAACAACTCACCCATCAATTACTCGACATCATTAAAGATGATGACCCCACAGCATCGTTTTTCCAACATCTAATTAAACCTGAATTAGTCATTCGTGCCTCAAGTGGGGGGGCATGACAATAGAAAGGAGTGCGATGGATATTTTATCTGTTACGCAGGCTAGCTTGCGTAAACCGCTAATCAAAATTTTGTTTATTTAATACTTTCTATAAGAGAGGAACACCATGCGTAAAAGTCTTATTTCTTTAGTCGTTTTGTCGATGCTTTTCGGCATGATTAGTGTCTTGCCCGTTTTTGGTCAAGATATGGTCGAAATTGTCTTCCTAACCAGTGAAAATCAACCAGAACGTGTTGAACGCCAAGAAGCTATTGCAGACGCATTTGAAGCTGAAAACCCCGGCATTGATGTCATTATCGTGCCTGTTTCAGAAAACGAACAAGTTAGCTTCATCACAGTCAGCCAAGCAGCAAATACCCTGCCTGACCTCGTTTTACACTCAGTGCAATTCACTGCAAAATGGGTCAATGATGGTGCGCTTGATGCTGCACGCGCAACCGCAGTAATTGAATCACTTGGTGTTGATACATTCAGTAGTGGTGCGTTGGCACTCGCAGAAGTTGAAGAAGGTCTCTATGGGTCTATTCCAAATGATGGTTGGGGACAACTCTTACTCTATCGTAGTGACTTATTCGCAGATGCTGGTTTAGCTGCACCTGATAGTTACGACAATATTCTTGCTGCCGCATCCGCATTACATAACCCAGATGGCGACATGATTGGCTTCTGTGGTCCAAATGCACCGAATGAAGGCTATACATGGCAAACCTTTGAACACATCGCACTCGCAAATGGCGCAACCTTCGTCGATGAAGCAGGTAATATATCCTTCGATAGTCCTGAAATGGTTGAAGCTTTTGAGTTTTACAATGAACTTATGAGCAACTATGGACCCGGTGAGACGGGTTGGTTCTGGGACCAAACCCGTGCGAATTACGTTGCAGGACGCTGTGCAATGACCATCTGGTCGCCATTTATCCTTGATGAAATGGCAGGTCTGCGTGATGCAGCCTACCCTAGTTGCGCTGAGTGTGCAGACAATCCCGGCTTCATCGCTGAAAATACCGATTTCGTTGGGGCGTTCACTGGCTATAGCAATGATGTTCCAGCTGCATGGGGTAGCACATTCAATGTAGGTATCTCCACCAGCGCGGATGCAGAGGCTGAATTGTTCCTTGATTTCTGGTTTAATGAAGCCTACCTCGATACCCTTGCTGTAGCTCCAGAAGGTAAATTCCCAATGCGTTCAGGTACAAGCGATGAACCGACTCTTTACCTTGATGGTTGGTCATTGCTGGATGTTGGCGTTGACCGTCGCGCACCACTTAGCGAGTTTTATAGCGCAGAAGACCTAGCTGTTATCACAGGTGGCGCAGATGGTTACACCAAGATGGGCTTTGATGTTGGTCAAAGTGTTCTAGCCAGTGCAGTTGGTTCTGCTTTCTTCATTCAAGAAAATCTCGCATCCTACCTTAATGGTGATATTTCCGTAGAAGATGCCGTCGAGAATGTTCAGATTGAAATCGAAGACCTCCAACTAGATCTTGAAGGCTAAGATTCTTTAATATTTTGTAGGGGCATGGTTCGCCATGCTCCTAATGTGGGATCTTGAAAAATTAGAAAAGAGTAGTGAATTTTGTTTTCGGACGCGATACATCACGTCCCTACATTACTGCCTAAAAAATGAGGATTTATGTAGGAACAGCATGAATGCTGTCCGCGACAAATGACCAAATTTGTTCTAAAATTTTTGAGCCTCTACATAAATTACACTAACGCAATATCTAGTTTTCTACATCAAACCAGTACGGCAAGATTTTTATCTCATTCTTTCGTTCGTGTCTTTGTGTTCCAAATTTTTTAATGATATGGCGCGAACTCAGCATGATTTTCTAAAGTATTTTGTCTTTAACAGCATCCAAAATATTTATTTGAAAGGCACGCCATGAGTATTATTCTTGAAATACTTCTTTGGGCTTTAATTGGTGCGCTACCGGGCTTTTATATCTTCTTTCTACGAGGATATGATACACGCACAGGACTTATCTTGGGTGCTGTATCGGGCTTAGTGATTGGCGTACTCGGACAACGAATCGGCGTTGTATCTAGTGGACTAAGTGCTGTTGTGCTTATCATCGGCTTAGTTGGAGTAGCTTTACTCCTCTTACCCCCTGCCCAATATGAAAATCCACCTACTTTGCAACGTCGTCTACTCATGATTGTTGGGGGCTTACTGATACTTCTCTTCTTGTTTGTGGGTATAAGTGAAGTTGTCTTTTTCGGGCGTACACTCGATTCAGGCATTGTGACCATTCTCGTGTTAATTGCCTATATGTTCCTCATACCGCGTGGCAACTTTGATGCTAAACAATCTAAAGACCAACGCACGCGCGACCTTGCCTATGCATTAACCTTGCCGACGGTGCTTATCGTTATGGGTATCGTGATTTTCCCTGTGATTTGGAATCTCGTGCTGAGTTTACGCCCAATCGAAGTGGCTAATTTATCTACTGTCTCTCTTGTCTCTTTTGATGACATTACCGCAGAGGGACGTAATTGGTACGAAAACTTTGAATCGCAAGCAGGTATCCGCTTTGATACCGTGAATTGTGAAATTGCCGAAGGAACAACGGAATGCCTCCGTGATGAGAATGGCAATATCGTCTACGAAAGCGCACGACGTACTATCGAAGATTATCGAGGGTGGCGCGAATGGTTTGGCATCGGTGGTGGTGACTCCCAGACAATGGTTGGTGTGCGTGACCCTGAATTCTATCCGATGATTTTCCGTACATTAGGCTATACCTTAGCCAGTACCGTTGGCGCGATTTTCTTTGGTTTAGTTGCCGCCTTGATTGTGCGCGAAGCCTTCCCCGGACGGGCGATTTTTAGAGGGTTCTTGCTATTCCCTTACATTGCACCTGTTATTTCAGTTGCTTTCATCTGGAAGATTTTGCTCAGAACAGATGGTTTAATTAATGGGTTGGCAAATACACGGATTGATTTCTTAGGAGATAACAGTCTACTACCCCTATTTATGGTGATATTATTCCAGACGTGGCGATATTTCCCCTTTGCGTTTTTGTTCTTGCTAGCACGTATTCAAGCTATTCCTGACGATATGTATGAAGCAGCAAAGGTCGATGGCGCGACACCAATTAATCGCCTAATCTATATCACCTTACCGCAATTACGAGCTGTGTTCGGGACATTATTCTTGTTGCGCTTCATCTGGACGTTCAATAAGTTTGACGATGTCTTCCTGCTGACGGGTGCTATCTCACAAACAAAAGTGATTCCGATTCAAATTTACGAAGCCTTGTTCCTCAAGAGCAATGTGGGCGAAGCGAGTGCTGTTGCAGTCATCATGGCTGGCATCCTCGCCGTTATCTTGTTCATCTATTTCCGCTACTTCTTGGTCGAGGAGGCTTAAATCATGGCGACGAATACAACTAGAAATGAAGCGATGTCACGCGAAGAGTTAGAGACAAATATCGCACGAGTTTTACGTTGGGTAATGATTGTCTTTTTCTTCATTGTGACGGTTTTCCCGTTCTATTGGATGATTAACCTATCATTTCGTCCTGAGCAAGATATTCAGACCAACCCAACTAAACTATTCCCGTCATGGGATAACATTCAGACGACATTGCATCCTGTTGGGTGTTGGATACGGTATGGACGTGATGAACCCTACACTCAAGATGAGATGAGCAGAATGCTACTCGAACGTAATAGCACCCCTGCCCTCATGGATGAATTTGGCTTGTCACTCTTAGTCATTCAGCCTGAAACTTTGCCTACAGTCTATTCGCTAATAGCTGAGGCAGATTTGACAGATGCACAACGGCGGAATGTCTTGGCTAATGCTGAAAATGTCCCCGAAGGCTTTGTCTTGGTTGAGGAAATTCCAGAACAGCCTGAGACTGAATATCTGGCAATCCCTAGTGATGAAGTTACAGCCGAGCAAGAAGCATTTGTCACCCAATATGAGCAACTTCGGCAGAGTGAAACGCGCACGATTTTAAATGTAGATAACGCTGTTGGGTTGGCTGTTGCAAGTCAATTGGGCGAAGAAGGTTTACTCGAACGCTTAAACTTAACGCAAATTGAAGATGAATGCGTGAATGTCTTTAACCAGAGTAGCTTTACAATTGTGCTGGTTGAGCAAGGCTTCCCACCATTCATCTGGAACAGTTTGTTGCTCTCCTTGCTTACCGTATCCCTCACGTTGTTACTGGCTATTCCGGGTGCATATGCGATTACCCGTCTGCAATTTGGTGGGCGCAATGTAATGTCGGGTGGTATCTTGCTGATTTATATGTTCCCTGCGATTGTTCTCTCCATTCCGCTCTTTGTGATTTTCACACGGACAGGCTTACGTGAGACACTTGAGGGCTTAGTGATTATCTATATGTCTGGGACGTTGCCCGTTGCGCTTTATATGCTCCGTAGCTACTTCATGACAATTCCACCTGAGCTAGAGGAAGCCGCGCTGATTGATGGCTGTACGCAATTTGAGACGATCTGGCGCATCACGATTCCGCTTGCGATGCCTGCGATTGCGTCGGTTGCACTGTATACGTTCATGATTGCATGGAACGAGTTCCTATATGCCTTCTTGTTCCTTGCAGCAGATGTAGACCGTTGGACATTGCCTCTCGGCTTGCAACGCTTGGATAGCCAAGAAGTCCCGATTACAGCGTTGATGGCTGGTTCACTGATTGTGAGTATTCCGATTATCGTGATATTCTTCTTCTTTGAACGCTTCCTGACACAAGGTCTGACGGCAGGTGCGGTGAAAGGTTAAAAGACAACATAGGATGGTGTGGTTTGCCATCCTTCACACCTGAATTTCCCTGTTTAACAGGAGATAACAGGGAAAACAGGCACATTAACAGGGATTTTGGGCGTAGCAAAAAACAGCCATAACAGGGTATTTTCGTTAAAGCGGTTTGTAAATGGTTTGCGAAAATTCTCCCCAAAATAGTATTCAGTTGTTAAGGTGCTAGACAGAGCCTAGCATATTTCGTGAGCGAGATGTTGGTCATATGACCGTTTTTAATATGAGAAAATGTTTGTTTGTAGTGTATACGATAATCATGCACAGAATAAACGGGATGTCTTTTCTTAAATATGATTTTTAGTGGTATATGTTGATAGTACGAAGAATTTAGAAGTAGTGGTGATTTTACCTTCGGACGCAATAATGCTCTTTAAAAAATTAATACGGAAATAAGCCGACATAGTGCAAAAGGTCAAAGGTGTCATCGTCGCAGTGGTCGATCCAGTCTTGGACAGCATCTTGTAAGGCTTGCCAATCATCCTCAAAGTCATGTTGATGAAGAAGTTCTTGCTTGAGACGTAACCACAATTTTTCAATAGGGTTCGTCCAAGGGGCATAAGTAGGCAATCGCAAAAGGCAAATCTTGCTAGATGACAGAGCCTGTAAAATTTCAGGATGGAAATGAACAGGCCAATTATCCTGAACAAGATAGATGGTCTTAGCTTGTGGATAAGCATCTTCAATAGCGCGATAATATCTAATCAAAGCAGAACGATTAAAGCGACTTCGTTGCCAGGCAAAAACCTGTCCACTGAGTGCATTCAAAGCTCCTGAAATGCGACGGCGATTGTTGCCTTTCAGCCCCTGTTTAGCAATGGGATACTTGCTACCTTGAGGCGCATAGTTCCGAGCAACACTTGGGCGACGATAGTAAGTTAACTCATCTTGGTAGAGCAAAATGATTTGTCCATCGCTACGACCTGCTTGAGCTTTGGCAACCTTGATATAACTCATTTTGAGATCATAATCAGGGTCTGGCGAGTGTAAATACTCACGACCTCGCTTATAGCTCAGACCGAGGCGTTTCAGAATTTGACAAATGCCTGCTTTGCTACACTCTTTGAGCCATGTTACACATTGACCGATGCCTGCTAGCCACCATCGACTCCGCTTGAGACCGCTCAAACGAGGACTACGATGCAACACAGTACTTAACTCCTCCCGAGCTTGCTCAATCGTTTTTGGGAAAGTAAGCGGGTTTACGCCCACGCCCCTTTTTGATGACTAGCCCTGAGAGACCGGACTCCTGATACGCTTGGATCCATTTATGAACCGTTTCGGGTTCATGGCGTTTCAGCAAGCCTATTTCACCGACTGAACTCAGCGTTTCACCAGCCGCTACTTTCAAGATAGCTGAGGCTCTCTCGCGTAAGTAAGGTTTGGAATGACTATCCCTCATCCGCTCTAACTCTGCTTTTTGTTCGGTACTTAAGTCAATTTTGATTCGCTTTGGCATCTTGCACCTCATCGCTTTTTGACTTATTTTATCTCCGTATTTAATTTTTAACCTGCATCATTGCGTCCCTACACCATCGCCTAAGAGATTAGGATTTATGTAGGGACAGCATGGATGCTGTCCGTGACAAATGACCCAAATTTATTCTAAAAACCGTCGACACTTTACAAATAATGCCGACTATTCACAATGAATAAGGGTAATTAATGTTCGACCTATCCGACTACAAGCTACGGCAACTTGACCCCCAACAAGGCACAAAACCTCTCGATTTTGGTGGGGGTGGGATTACGGGGAGCGTCAATCTTGATGGGCGTTTAATTGCGATTAACACTTATCATCCTGAGCATGGCTATATCACCCTGACGAGCATCCCGCCCTTCCCTGATGAAGACCGTTATGACCAGAAAAAAGTGCGTGCGTACCGTAAATCACTGGTGACGAACGAAGGCTTTGGCTTGCAATTCGAGCAAGACATCATCAAACGGGAATATTATTTAATAGGAGATGTTATCCCTTTTATGCGTTTCACTCTTGCTGACGGTGCAATTGCGGAGTGTGTGACATGGAAATTAGGAAGTTCTGGAGCATTTCAAACATGGAAGTTTTCACAAGACAATATACAGGTGGCTTATCAAGGTGATGTTTGGCTTAAGCGCGCTGAATACACTCAGTTGACAGAGGGTGGTGTTATACCAATGCCTTCTATTCACACAGACATCGGTTTTGATACAAATGAATCTATAGAAATAATCAATAATGCCTTAAATATATCAATCGTAATAGATGGCATTACGTCCGCAACACCTAATCAACAAGGTGGATTAACATTTAACGAAACAATAAAATGTGAGGAAACAAAATCATTAATATTTCAACCAGAAAAACTTGATGATTTCAGACTAACTGATGATTTTATTTATGAAACACTAAAATTTCGACAAGATAATGTTGAAAAAAATTATCTGATTATCAATCGTGCCATTAATTATGGGAATATATGTTTCACATCCTATGGTTGTTTACTAACTGACCATATGATTTTACCGTTACTTTGGACACGTGATTCTTTTTATACTATGGATTATCTTTTGCAGGATAATTGTGAAAATGAAAATCATTTGAAGGTTATAAGTTTTAGTTACATACAATGGCTCTTTCAAGATGCGTGGAGGGGGACATATTGTAAGTCTAAGCAAATGCCACTTGCATCGGCTTGGGCGCGTTCTTATATGGCAAATGGGATGCCAAAAGACAATCGTGCTTTCCAACTTGACCAACAAATATTTCCATTTCTCGCATTGGTCAGTTATCTCAAAAGATGGGATGGGAACTTAAATAGAGGACGATATGCACCTGATATAAAAAGATTTTTACATATGTTGAACAATTCACTTAGTAATGGTGGTTTATTTCCAACTGACGAAACACCTGCCGATGATGACATCCCGCTACATTATCATTTTTCTAGCCATATTCTTTTATGGTATACACTCCGTGAGTTACAGACAGAATTTGTTGATTACATTGAGCCAGATAAAATTGCTAAGTTAATTAGCAAAATCGAAGAAACCATCCCTAAACACTTCATCACCGAACATAAGGGCAAGAAAATTTACTCCTACGCTACCGATGGCGAGGGCAATCATTACCTCTACCATGATGCCAATGACATCCCGCTTGTGATGATGCCTCTCTGGGGTTTTTGCGATAAAAACGACCCCATCTGGCGCAATACTATCGACTTCGGTTTTTCGAGCGATAATCCTGGATTTTATGATGGTGTTTTGGGGTCAGTTCATACGCCTGCGCCTTGGTCATTAGGAGATGCTCAAGAACTGATTTTATCGAAAGTCATCGGTGATAGAAAACGCTATCAACGGGTGTGGGAACGGGTCGAGAAGGCAGCACAGTGGGACGGGGCATTGCCCGAAGCCTATGATGCCAATACCTTTGAAGTTGTCTCACGCCATTGGTTCGCATGGACAAATGCAATGGTCGCAATTGCCGATAGCATCTCATGGGATTGGGAGACAGAGGGAGAATACGCACGATGAATATCGGTTTTATCTCAACACGTCTGGCAGGGGTTGATGGAGTCAGTCTTGAAACGCGAAAATTGGCACAGGTCTTTCGTGAGATGGGACATGAGTGTTTTTTCTGTGCGGGTGAATTGGATGGCAATGCCCAACCGAGTTATCTCATCCCAGAAGCGCATTTCACCCACCCTACTGCTAAAGCTCTGCATGACGAAGCCTTCGCCAAACCGAAATTAGACCCTGAGTATTTTGCGCGTCTTTATGCCTCAGCCGATGTGATACGGGCTGAGTTAGAAAACTTTGTCGCCCAATACGAGATTGACCTCATCGTGCCTCAAAATGCCTTAACCATCCCCATGAATTTATCACTCGGCATTGCGATAGCTGACCTCATCAAGCGCACACGGATTAAGACACTGGCGCATCATCATGATTTTTATTGGGAACGCGAACGTTTTATCAACAATGGCGTGCAAGATGCGCTCAACGAAGCCTTCCCACCTGATTTACAACCGATGGTGCATATGGTCATCAATAAGGCGATGCAACAAAGATTACGGGCTATCAAGGGGATTGATGCGCTTTACTTACCGAATGTCTTTGATTTTGAAACGCCTGCACCTGAACCTGATGCTTACGCGATGACCTTCCGTGACGAAATCGGCTTGAGCGAAGATGACTTGATTGTACTGCAACCCACACGCATTGTGCGTCGCAAAGGGATTGAACTGGCGATTGAACTCATGCGCCGTTTGGATGACCCACGCCTCGTTTTTGTGGTGACTGGCTATGAAGGCGATGAACGCGGTGGCTATGGTGATTGGCTCAAAATGCAAGCTGACCGCGCAGGGATTCGCTATAAATTCATCGGTGAGTATGTAGGTTCAGAGCGTGGCGAGATTAATGGGCATAAGGTCTATGATTTGTGGGATGTATATCCACACGCACATCTAATTACTTATCCGAGTATCTATGAAGGCTTCGGCAATGCGTTGATAGAAACGGTCTATTTCCGTAAGCCATTGGTGGTCAATACCTACCCGATGTACCTCAGTGACATCAAACCTGCGGGTATCAAAGCCGTTGAGTTTTATTATGATATTAGCGAAGAGACATTAGAGGATACCCGTCGCTTGATTAATGATTCAGTGTATCGGGATGAGGTCACCGAGCATAATTATCAGGTCGGGTTGGAACATTTTTCATATCCTGTTTTACGACGTGTTTTAGCTACAGCTTTAGATAGATTATCGTAAGGGCAAACCGTCGGTCTGCCCTTACAAAACCATTGAGGACAATATCATGACAGACAGCATCCATCAAAAAATTCAGACCAAACTCAATCGTCTCTATGGTGCAGACGTTGGACAAGCAACCTATGAAAAAATGTCTAAGTTATTGCAACCGCTACAAGAAGGAACTGTAGATAAATTAGCCATAAGCGAAAGAGATGCTATTCTCATCTGCTATGGTGACCATGTGCAAGATGGCGAAAATCCCCCCTTACAGGTTTTGCACCAATTTCTCAAAAAGCATGTTCGTCCACAAATCAATAGCGTTCATATTTTGCCGTTTTACCCTTGGTCATCGGATGATGGCTTTAGTGTAATTGACTACTATAAGGTCGATGAAGATTTGGGTGATTGGCATCATCTGCGTGCGATGAATGACGATTTTCGGCTGATGTTTGATGCTGTGTTTAACCATATGTCGGCGCAGAGTGAGTGGTTCAAAAGCTATTTACGGGGTGAAGCACCGTATGACGAATACTTCATTGATGTCCCACCTGAAACGGACTTATCGGCTGTGGTGCGTCCGCGTGCCTTGCCTTTGCTAACGCCTGTTGAAACGAAATCAGGCACGAAGCACGTCTGGACAACCTTTAGCGATGACCAAGTTGACCTCAATGCTAAAAATCCTGCTGTTGTACTCGAATTATTGAACATCCTACGCTTTTATGTTGAGCAAGGTGCAGAGTTTATCCGCTTGGATGCCATTGCCTTCTTATGGAAAGAAATCGGCACGAGCAGTATTCATCTTGAAGAAACGCACCTCATTATCCAGTTAATGCGTGATGTGCTGGATATTATCGCTCCTGATGTGGTCATCATCACCGAGACGAACGTACCACACGAAGAAAATATAAGTTATTTTGGGAATGGTACAAATGAAGCGCAGATGGTGTATCAGTTCCCTCTGCCTCCCCTCGTCTTGCATACGATGGCATCAGGCGATTCGACGCATCTGACGCAATGGGCGCAATCTTTAGAAGGTATCGGTGGACGCACCTCATTTTTCAATTTCACGGCTTCCCATGATGGCATTGGTCTACGCCCTGTGACGGGCATCCTCTCGCAAGATGAAATCGATACGCTGGTGCAACGCACAAAATCACACGGAGGCAATGTCTCGTATAAAGCCAATAGCGACGGTAGCCAATCCCCTTATGAGATGAACATCACCTATTTTGATGCCATCACTGACCCACGCATCACAGCCGATGACCCCGAAACAGCCATTCGACGCTTCATCGTGGCACAGGCAATACAACTCTCGTTAGCAGGTGTTCCCGGCATTTATTTCTCTAGTTTGTTTGGTGGACGCAATTGGAGCGAGGGGGTTGAGGAAACAGGACGCTTCCGTACTATTAATCGTCGGAAATATGATGAAGAAACACTTTCAGATGACCTGCAAGGCGATAGTTTACGGGCAAAAGTCTTTGAGCAATACATGAGCTTACTCGAAAAACGTGCCAGCACACCTGCCTTTCATCCGCTTGGCTCGCAAAAAATACTAGACTTAGATACTGGGGTTTTTGCTGTTTTAAGGCAATCGCGTGATGGGAAAAAGAGCGTTTTGGCTCTGCATAATGTAACAGGCAATACGGTTTATACTACCCTACCCGATGACATTGTGAGTTTATTGGGCTTAGAAGATGCCCATGTTAATCTCAATCCCTATGCTGTGGAGTGGATGGTAAAATAAACTTAATTTAGAGTGAGTAGAATAGATTAGGCTGTGCTACGTTTAAATATATTTATCATCCTTGCTTTAGTTCTCTCTGCCTGTAGTTTATCTAGCCAAAAAACTAATGAAACTATCAATCTCGATTGGAAACTCAGCGAAGGCGAATTATTGGCTTATCATACTTCTATGAATCAATCGGCAACAACAGAACCACAAATTGAAGTCGATTTTGAGCAATTTCTTGATGGAAATTTCAACCTTGATGCTATCTATGGACAACTAGCCAATTTACAAGTAGCTGAATCTGCAGACCTTACTTCTTTACTACGCCTTAACTCAGATAATAATATCAGTGTTCAGATGATTCTGGATAACGTAGAGTTTCCAGAGACCAGCGCAGAGAATCCTATACAACAATCTTTTAATCAACTTTGGGAAGGTATGGAAGGTACAGTTCAACTTCGTGGCGAACTAACATCTGAAGGTTCTATTGCGTCTTTCTACACCCAAGAACGACAAAGAAATCTCTTATCTATTTTCTTTGAGTTACCTGCCCATCCTGTTCGTGTCGGTGACAAATGGGAAATTGATGTTAATTGTATAACAGTCGGTGCAGGTTTTATTACAAACCGAGCCGAGCGTGTTAATCAAGTAGAATTATCAGAAATAACCCAAACAGCAGAAGGTGAAACTGTTGCTATCATTGACTATGTAATTTTGGAAGCAGTTGAAGGCATTTCAGACTCAACTTTTTCTGATGAGCAAATTCTTGTTTCAATGACTTGTTCGTACTTAGGTCGTGGACAATTTCTAGTTGAAGCAGGACGTTGGCATCAGCTAGCAGGCGAATTTCAGGTTTCATCAACAGGATTTATGGACTCTAACGCTGTGTCTCATTTTACTTTAAGCCCCATGGTGGATATTCCCGAACATTATCGAAATATACCATGAAGAAGTTTAACTTTGGCATGATTTTGAATGTACTCACTCCTTAGCAAATAATTTATTAAAAGTGACCCCATGTCCGATTATAATCCTAAAAATGAACACCGTGATGATTATCCTCACTTCTTGACCATCCCTACCCGTTGGCGCGATGTAGATATGTACCAACACGTCAATAATGTGGTCTTTTATGCCTACTTTGATACTGTCATCGGCGATTACTTGATGAAACACGGTGGTTTAGATTACGAGCGTGGTGATACTGTTGGCTTTGCAGTTGAAACGCATTGCCAGTTTTTGCAACCTGTCAAATTCCCTGATGTACTAGAAGCAGGTCTGCGCGTTGGTAATCTCGGTAACTCAAGCTGTCGCTATGAAATTGGCATCTTCAAACAAGGCGAGGAAGCCCCCTCCGCAGTCGGATATTTCGTGCATGTTTTTGTGAATCGTCAATCAACACGCCCCACCCCCATAGTTGGTCAGATGCGAAATGCCTTGGAAAAATTGCTCATAGAATGAAATCTAGTCCAATCCTACCTCTAGGAATTTAGTCCAATCGTCGGATTACAGCCCGTAATAAAGCCGAAATATTATTTTACACTAATTACATAAGAGTTTGTTCAAACCTTTATAGACCTATTGAGACCCCTTTTAAACTATATCAAAGAATATAACGAATCACATTACGTCAATAGTCAATGTGTCGGGTTGCCCTAAAGAAGCGTTGTAATGTACTTTGTAAGCGTTGCAAATGAGCTTTAGGGAGATAACGATGATAGAGTTACAAACTCATACAACATTACCTGACTTTGTACCAGCAATTACAAAAACTTTTGTAATTCCTATAGCCAATACTGATACAGCGCCTATGTTGATTACACTTGCTGAAAAACTCATGCAAGGTGAACATGGACAATTAATCTTACTGTCTGTGCAATCCAAAGACAGTACAAACATAAAAAAACGGAATGCGTTCCAAGAGATGACCGAGCGAGCGCAATTAGAAGCACCGAATCTGACAATTAAATTGGAAATCGTCATTTCTGATGACATCATTTCTAGTATCTTAGACACAGCCGAGCAATATTGTGCAGATATGATTTTGCTTGGGTTAAGCTATTCGATACGTGGACAAGTTGAACTCGGGCGTATCGTTGAAACAGTTGCCGAACGCGCCCCATGCGATGTAGCTGTCTTCCGCGCACCTAATCAGTCACATATTGACCGTATTGTTGTACCTGTTGGTGGGTCAATTGCATCAACTATTATCCTTCAGATGGGGATTACCCTCTCTAAAGGTTATGCCCTACCTTGCGAGACGCTACACATCTATAGCGCAACACCTGAGCGCGAAGCCTATCATCATGTTGAAGAATTACTCTCAACCATTCACGGACATGAAAAAGTCAAAATCAATGTTGAACATGGTGTAAACGAAGCCAATAGTGTCCTTACATGGACAAACAATAGCGATTTGATGGTGATTGGTTTCTCGCAACGGCATCCGATTGAAAAATGGCTATATGGCGATACCGCTCAACGCATCGTAGACCGTGCGCGTGGACCTGTCTTGATGGTCGCCCGTGCGATAGATGATAAGCAAATTCAAGCGCGCGCCAAACGTCATTTCAGTTGGATACGTCCGCTACTAACACAAAATGAGCAAGAACATATTGTTTGGTTAGCGAAAGATACCGTTCTGCCAACATTGGACTATTTTGTTCTGCTGGTTACTGCGGCTGTGATTGCATCTTTTGGATTATTGTTGAATAGTTCAGCAGTTGTCATTGGTGCGATGCTTGTTGCCCCGCTTATGCAACCGATTATTGCGCTAGGGGTTGGCTTATGTACCGCACGCTTGAATCTAATGCGAAAAGCTAGCGTTACAGTTGGCTTGAGTGTCCTCATGGCGATTGCAGTAGGGATTATCATCGGGGTAATTTTACCACCTGACACCCCCACTAAAGAGATGTTAGCTCGCGCCTACCCTTCTATGTTAGATGCAGGGGTCGCTTTGGCATCGGGATTCATTGCCGCTTACGCTACCGCACGAAAAGACATTCCTGCCGCTTTAGCAGGTGTTGCAATCGCTGCTGCCCTTGTACCTCCGTTATGTTCGGTTGGTTTAAGTATCGCCCTACTTGAACCGCGTCTAGCGATTGGTGCGTTACTGCTGTTCATCACCAACCTACTAGCAATAATGGCAATTACGGCAGTAGTATTCTTCTGGATGGGGATGCGTCCGACACGCTTAAACACCAGCACACGACGTAGACGCTATAGTGTTTTGATTGCTAGCTTGTTGATGATGTTTGTAGTCATTGGGTCAACCTTGAATTACACCCATCTGCCGAGTGTAGAACGCATTTCAGAAACACGTTTACAGAGCTTGTTTGAGCCAGCCCAATTGGTCAATTTGCAAATTCAACAAAATGACCCGTTACTGGTCATTGCAACATTACGTACCCCAAGTGTTATCGAAGCAGAAACTGTCCGTATGGCACAAGTTATGCTCAGTGACGACCTTGAAACCCCTGTGCGCCTACGCATCATCATTCAGCAAGTCATAGACGGGTCTGTCGATTAAGGCATTTTCATCAGGCAAGTGATAGATAAGCGCAAGAGTCTTGCGCTTTTTCTGTTTAGGATACGCGTACAAAGAATATCTTTACGCAAGTAAGCAAGAAATTATCTTAGACTAATAAAAAGTCGAAGAGGTGTATGTTATGACTCACGAAGTAAAATGGATGAAAGCAGATAGCATTTTATATGCGAACTACATTGGTCATCAGACAACAGAGACCATCACAGCCTGCCTTGATGACATGGCAAGCAAACTCGATAGCGCCTCGCATCCTGTGATGGTACTGATTAATTGGTTGGAAGTCACAGCAACCGAGCCGAAAGCCTTATTCAATGTGAAGGGTCATCGGGCTTATAGCCATCCGATGGCAGCGCGTGGGATTCTCGTAGGAATGCCAGCACAATCGCGTTTTGAAAATGAAGTCACAGCATCACATGCACGCGATAACAAAAACACACAATACTACAGCACAATGGAAGAAGCTCTTACCTATCTCGAAAACTTCCTAGATGGGGATGTCAATCTAGCTATATAATGTTATTCGATAACAATTAAAGCCGACTATTCACTGGGTGAAAGAACGACAGATCTTTCGCCTTTTTTATTTAGTAATCTTTTATGCCCCGAAACATTCTGACAATCTCAACACTTAATTGTGAAAAAATTGATACAATATAAATAATTCATTATATTTTAATTATCGACAGAAAGAGACATCATGCAAATTATCAATAACATCTCATTATCTACCCCATGGTGGCGACAAGTTATGCCATCACTAAGTGCTGTATTTGACAGCATCAGAATCCCATCAGAGGGTCAAGCACAAACAGCAATTCAAGCCCAATTAGATGCGCTACACAATGCCTGTTCGACTGTTCATCGCGTTGATATGCCGATGTACATTCAAGTTCAATTGATAGCTGCACTCTGTAATTTGCAAATCAGCTACTGCGCTGGATTTGAAAATCAGCATCATGTCAGCACGAAATATCATATTATGGCTCAAGCCCAGTGGATTATGTTCCAAGAATTGCTCAAAAATGAAGGTATTCACTGTCGTGTTTTACAGTAAACTAATATCTCATTGAGGGTCAGATTACTGGTCTGACCTTACAAAGTTAGCAATCACTTCATCATAAGTATCCTCTAGTTGCGCCACCAAATGCGGCATCGTAAAGCCACGTTGAACGCGCTCATACCCTGCAACACTCATTTCTCGCCACATCTCTTGATTTTGATATAAGCCTTCGATAGCTTCAGCCAGCGCAGAACTGTCTTTTTCAGGGACGAGTATCCCCGTTTCGCCATTAGCCACACTCTCGACAATCCCCCCATGCAAGGTACTAACCACAGGTGTTCCTGCGCGTTGCGCTTCAATGAAAACCATCCCAAAACCCTCTTGGTCGCCATTTTCTGCCATCACACTCGGCACACAAAATAAGAGTGCCTCGCGCATCCATTGCTGAACTTCATCAGGAGATTGCCAGCCTATAAAGCGATAATTTTGTAGTGTTTCCTCTGCTTGGCTTTCAAGTTGTCGGCGCAATGCCCCGTCGCCTACAAGGACTAATTCCAACTCAGGATATGTTGCTTGCACTTGCCCCATTGCTGATATGAGATAGCTTAAGCCTTTTTTCTCCGTCAGGCGTGCTACAAAAACCACCATTGGTTTACGGTCTTTACGGCTGAGAGGCATTTGTGATGCAGGAGAAATCCCAATATATTGCGTCCGCACCTTTTCAGGCGAAAATCCCATATCAATCACTCGTCGGCTAATATAATCCGAGGGTGTTAGCACTAAATTAGCTGATTGTTGAAGTAGCGGTAATTTGGCAAAATAATTTTCCCAAAAGGCATTTCCAGCCGTCGCAGAGGATGTAATTGTCGCATCCAAACCATGAAAATAAATAATAAATGGGATAGTGAGCTTTTTTGCTAAAGGCATAGCGTTGACTGCTTCGTGTGCGAAATGCGCTTGTAACAACTGCGGATTGAGTTTGCGGAGTTGATTCGCTAAGAATGGCACACCATTATGCCCGAATAAATAACGTTTAAGGCGTTGTTTAGCTAAGGAAACTCTGCCTTGACCTGTATTTGCCACGAATACCCTTTCATCAGGTACAGGCAAATCATAACGGCGTAAGGAAGCCACAAAATAAGCATGATAGCGTTGCAATGCCATTGCAGGGTCTATTACAAAAGTTTCGGAGGCTTTGGCAATCTTCTTAGAATAAATCAGGATATTGTTTGTCATGATAATTGTTTTTGATTAACCGCAAATTGAGGCGCGACAAAAACCTCAGCACTCAAAACAACCAGAACTATCCACATGACATCAGCCAATAGTAAATGCACTATCTGCATCCAAACAGGCGCAAGTAACCAGACATTCAGAAAACCACCTAGTAGTTGAACCATAATTACAGCAAATAGTAGATTCACCAACTGTTCTATTTTAGGGTCAGCTTGTTTAACTTTGCGATTGAGCAATTGATACCCTACCCAAAATAAATACCCACTGATTAAAATCGCAATGATTGGATGCCAAACACGCAGTTGAACCAAGAAACTCGCTGTGGGGTCAAAATCTTGTTGGATGCCTTCCAGCAAAGATTCAGCAGGAAACAACGTATCTCCGAGCGCAGTCACAGCCCCTATCGCACTCAAGACAATTAAACCTACAAGCCCCCCAATCATCTGCCAGCCATGTTTGCTTAATCCCTGAAAAGATACGGGTTCTTTTTGGGATGCACCCCATGCGGTTAGTGTTGAGAAGCCTAAGAGAATGAGAGTATTTACTAAGTGTAAACCAATGACTATTGCACGCGCGACAGAAGCATTGTCACCTACCAATTCAAAGCGTACCAGTGCTGCGCCTAATCCACCTTCAATCAAAATGAAAACAAAAGTCATCACAGTCATGGCGCGGATAAATTTTTGATTATGTTGAAAAACTTTGCGAAATGCCCAAACCAAGAGTATTAATACGAGGAAACCCGAAAATGCGCTTGTAAGACGATGGCTGAGTTCAATGAGCGTTTCAATCTGCTCAGGACGATGCAATATCTCACCATTACAGGCGGGCCAATGATTACCGCACCCTGCACCAGAGCCAGTTGCGCGGACAACTGCACCCCATAAGATAACCAGAATCGTATACCCTGTGACACCCCATGCATACTTTGCAAAGCGACTCATAACAATCGTATCCTAATACAAGCAAATTATTGCAGTCATTGTCGCATTGCAATCAGGACTTTTCAATAGAAATCGCGCGAAAATTTCGGCATCCAAACCAACCATAACTTAGTTAAACGTCTGATGATGTTCAGCTTTTAAAATAGAGTCAATTGACCAAATGCAATCTGAACATCATCAGATGTCGAACGAGCTAACGTATAATTCACTACCATAGGCATACCCCGTCAGCAATATTTTTCAAGCCGTCAAGAAATCCTCTAACCTAATTAATGATTAATGACTATACGAAATAGCGCCTATATCAGAAGAAAAAATATCTCAATATTCCTTTTTAAACATTGTCTTTGTGCAAATTATATAATGATTCACAAATTATTTGACAAATAACATTTCCGCGTTATTATAATAGTTAAGCGTTTAACTATTCATTACTAATAAATGATTTAGATTATTTTTATGCCAACTTTACAAGATGTCGCTAAACGGGCTGGTGTATCCACCGCAACCGTTTCCAAAGTCCTCTCCAATACACCGTATTTTAGCGATTCAACCCGCGACAAAGTGATAGAAGCTGTAGAAGCGTTAGGCTATCGTCCTAACTTAGCAGCACGCGCTTTGTCCTCTGGTAAAACAAATATCATTGCGGTGGTCTTTCCCTATATATATGACACTATCTTCAAAGACCCCCTCGTTATGCGTATGCTGGAAGGTATTGAAGCAGTTTGTACAGAGCAAAACTACAATATCCTCCTCAGTACGCCAAGATTAAAAGATAATAAACCTGATGAACATTATCTGCGAATGATACAAAGTGGCTACATTGAAGGTCTAATCGCCATAGATAATGTACAACCTGTATCCTTTGCAAAGCTCGCCGAAAAAAGAAATATTCCAACCGTCGTCCTTGGGCATCATCATGGAAATTACAGCGTTCAAAGTGATAATTTCTTAGGTGGACAATTGCTCATGGAGCATGTTCTCGTAAGCGGACACCAAGAAATTGGACTGATTAGCGTCAAACCAGAGTTGAATATGGCTATAGAAAAACGAGTCGACGGTATTTTGAGTGTTTATAAAAAGGCGAACCTACCGAATGAAATCCCGATTGTAGAAAGTGATTTCTCGTCAGATGGTGGTGGAGAAGCAGTTCAAGAACTTATTACTAATCATCCGAGCCTAACAACTATCATTGCACTAAATGACCGTATGGCAATTGGCGCAATTTCTAAGCTCAAACAACTGGGCAAACAGGTCGCCCAAGATATATCTGTCGTCGGTTATGACGACATTCCAACGGCAAGCACTACACAACCTGCCCTCACAACAATTAATCAAAAACCTGTTGAATTAGGTCGTGCCGCCGCAGAACTCATGCTCAAGCGGCTCAATGGAGAAAAGCCAGCAAACGTCGTGATTAAGCCGAGTCTCGTCCAACGCGAGTCCTTAGCAATCCGACGATAAATGGGATAAGTAGCAAACTACTTATTAGTAAACACATAGTATTTTAATCTATATGGAGAGATTTATAATGAAACGTTCTTTGTTTTTCGTGCTAATCTTAGCACTCCTTTTATCAACTGCTCTAGTATCTGCTCAAGATGAAGATATTACGCTCCGTTGGCGTACACGCCCAGATAATCAAGCGGCAATTGATGTTTATACTGCTGCTAGTGAAGCAATTGATGCTGATTGGGAGGGTGTATCACTCGAATACGAGCCCGGTGGCTCAGAAACAGCTAGCTATCAAGATGTACTTGTAACCGAACTTGAAGCAGGCACAGCACCTGACGTATTCTGGATTCCGGGAACTGATGTTGCTCGCTTCGCTGACCTCGGCTTAATCCTTGACCTTGATGACCTCGCAAGTGCTGACGAGAATTACAGTGCTGACGACTTCTATGCAGGTCCAATGGGCTTCTTAACCACTGCCTTACCCGATTCAGAAGACCAAGACGTACTTTGGGGTCTCCCGCGTGATGTTTCCGCTTTTGGTATCTACTACAATGCTGACCTCTTCGACGAGGCTGGATTAGATTACCCAGAAACAGGATGGACATGGGATGAATTTGAAACTGCAGCCGCAGAAATCACCGCATTAGGTGATGATGTTGCTGGTTTTGGTATGAACTCATGGTGGGCTAACTGGGGTTACTTCACGAATGCCGCTGGTAGTAGCTTCTTCAATGAAGACTTCACCGCTTGTGGTTTAGATAACGATGCAACCGTAACCGGTCTCGAATTTGCACAAAGTTTCTATCAAAATGGCTACGCAACCCCTTGGAATGGTGACGCAGAAGGTCCTTTCCTCGCTGGTCAAGTCGGTATGTACTTGAATGGACGTTGGGGTACACCAGGCGTTATCGCTAATGCAGACTTCAACTGGAATGTCGCTTCATTGCCCGTTGGTCCGAGTGGTGAACAAACAAACTGGTTATTCTGGGGGGCTTATGTTGTTAACGTAAATACCGAAAATCCAGAAGCGGCATGGGAACTCGTCACACGTCTGACTAGTGCTGAAATTCAAGGTCAAATTGCAAGCCTCGGCGCGAACATCCCTAGCCGTGCAACTGACGAAGCTATTGAACTATTCCTCGGCACACTGCCAGATAGTGGTGTTAATAATCAAGCATTTGTAGATGGTACAACTGCGCCCGATGTTCGTACAGAAGCACCTTTGTTCTTTGGCGATTGGCCCGCAATTGATACAGCCTATGCCGCAGGTATCAGTGACATCTTCAATGGCGATTTGTCACCAGAAGAATTTGCAGCCACCATTTGTGATACCGTTTCCGCTAACTTCATGGACATGGAATAAACTTCTACTGTCTTAAAACCTTATGGGGATACGCTGAGGCGTATCCTCATTCCACATAAACAAATTTCTTGATTACATGATTTTTAATATTCCGATTTTGGGCGCAAACAAATGTTAAGCCCCTTCATAGACGCTACCTAATTGTAATCAGAATAAGAACCCGTAAGATATATCAAAGGGGCGACAAATGACTACCCAAGTCAATCCAGAATCCAGACCAAACAGCATATTACTCAGCGCAGGTTGGCATATTCTACTCGCGCTATTTCTAGGATGGTTGTCTTTAACTGTTTTTCAGATGGAGCAACTTTCTGTTTTTGGAAAACCAGCTGATTTAGGCAAGCCCGTGCAATACTTTATTGCTGTGATGCTTTTAGTGCCAGCGGTTACAGCACTGATTGGCACAGTCCTAATGTTCCAGCGCAATAATGACGGACGCTACCTCAGTTTGACAGTAAATTTTGGTGGATTCGCCCTCAGCTTATTTGCTTTAGTCGGTATTTGGGGTTTCTTTGATGTCTTCGAGCGTATTGTCGATATTATCCTAGCCAACGGGCAAATCACCCTCATTGCTCTGGTCATCGCCTATGCAATCTATTGGCTTGTTGGGCGACTCGATGAGGAAAACCAGATTCGCCAATGGGGAGAGATGGCAGCTATTGGTCTCGCAATGCTGACTATTGTTTACTTACTTTTCAGAGGCACAATCGGCAATCCAGACTTTGAATCCTTCAATATTTTAACAGGGATTAGTTTCGTTCTCTCACGTTATATCAATCAAGATATCGCTGATATTTTAACAGAGATTGGCTTCATTCTACCGCAGGATATCAACAAAGATACAGCTATCACCGCTTGGCTCGTAACAATTGCAGTAGGTATCTTCGGCTACCTGAGTTGGAGCTTATTGCATCTCGGTGACTATTTCGGCGAAACACCCGACCAGCGCAACGCATGGCAAGGGTGGTTCATGCTCGCCCCGAATATTATTGGCTTCCTGATGTTCTTCGCAGGTCCTTTATTATTATCTCTTTATTTGAGCTTCACCGATGGCACAGTCGGACGACCACCCGTATTCAATGGCATTGATAATTATATTGAACTGATGTCTTTGGAGATGGTCACTACAGATGACCCTGATATTTTCGCCCAAACAACCCTCAGTGATGATTATGTTCTCTTAGGTGAATGGAATATGCAAAATGCCGACGGTGAAGGCAACCGTATCATCTTCGGCGCAAAAGATAGATTATTCTGGATAAGCCTCCGCAATACCCTACTCTTTTGTCTGTTTTTGCTACCGCTAGCAGTTATTCCAGCTATCGGGATGGCACTGGTACTCAATTCTAAATTACCGGGTGTTAAATTCTTCAGAGCGATTTATTTCTTGCCGTCTGTTGCCGCAGTTGTTGGTACATCTCTCATTTGGCGTTGGCTCTATACCCCAACAACAGGGTTCATTGATTATGCCCTCTCGTCTTTAGCGTCATGGTTTGGTCAACCAGCCCCAGAAATTGGTTGGCTCAGTGACCCGTCATGGGTACTCGTATCCATTGTTATTCTGGCAGCTTGGCAAGTCGTTGGCTATAACACAGTGCTTATCTTGGCAGGTCTACAAGGCATCCCAAATACACTCTACGAAGCCGCCCAAATTGATGGGGCAAACAAGTGGAATCAATTTTGGAGTGTAACCCTCCCTATGCTCCAACCTACCCTATTCTTTGTCTTGATTACGACAATGGTCACGGGCTTGCAGGTCTTCAATGAACCTTACACCTTATTCCCTGCTCGTCCCATTCCAGAAAATGCTACAACATCCGTATACTATATGTATATTCAAGGCTTTAACCAATTCAACTTCGGCTATGCCTCGTCAATTGCGTGGATATTATTCATCATTATCTTCGGCTTCACACTCTTACAATTCCGTCTAAATCGGGGAGAGGCTTACGAATAATGGCTTTGCATCTCACGACACCTCTACATCAGAACACGGCTATTAATGCGCGTCTGGATAAACAAGTTTACTTCAAGATGGAATGCTACCAACCTGTTGGCTCGTTCAAAATTCGTGGGATTGGAGCATTATGCGAGGAAGCGAAACGCGAAGGCAAAGCACGCCTGATTTCATCATCAGGGGGTAATGCAGGTTACGCAGCGGCATACGCTGGCAGACAACTAGGCATCCCAGTAACCGTTGTTGTCCCGAATACTACTTCCAAGACAGCTATCCAACGTATGCACGATGAATCAGCAGAAGTAATCGTACAGGGTGATGTCTGGAACGAAGCTGATGACTACGCCCGTGATTTAGTCGCGCAAGGCAACTATGCCTATATCCACCCTTTTGATGACCCAACTATTTGGACAGGTCATGCCACCATGATGGATGAAATCACCCAGCAAATGCCTAAGCCCGATGCTGTTGTTGTCGCTGTGGGTGGAGGGGGTCTAATGGCTGGTATCCTCGAAGGCATGCACCGTCACAATTGGCAAGAAGTACCCGTTTTAGCTGTAGAAACAGAGGGTGCAGCATCATTTTCAGCATCCTATCAAGCCAAGGAACATGTTCGTATCGAAAAAATCACATCTATAGCAAAAACATTGGGCGCGTTACAAGTCACCTCAAAATTAGTCGATTGGATTGACAAACATCCGATTATTCCTGTGACTGTCACCGATAAATCAGCGGTTGATGCTTGTTTATCATTTGCTGATGACTGTCGCGCAATTGTCGAGCCAGCTTGCGGTGCGGCATTGTCACTTGTCTACGACCAAGCAGACTATCTCAAAAATTACGACTCTGTCCTCATGATTGTATGTGGAGGCGCAGGGGCGACCGTTCAACAACTTCTGAAATGGCAAGAGGAACTCTCATGACTCAGAAAAATGATAACTCATTAACCCGTACCCTGTTCGGCGATTTAACACCCCAAACCATCGTCACACGTATTATCGCCTATATCTTACTAACCGTTTTCGGTTATCTGATGATTTTCCCATTCCTATATATGCTGTTTACATCCTTTAAAACTTCAGATGATGTTTTCCGCTTTCCGCCTCAGTTATTGCCGTATACGCAAGCAACTACTGACTTAGACGGCGAAGAATTACCCCTCTATGACTTCACAATAAATGGGGAAGATGTTCAACTCATCAGCACAGGTGAAAATACACGTTTCGGTTTCTTCAGCACCCAAGAGCAAATCAATGTCGATTCACCACGCGATAGCCAAACCACGCTTGAAATTCCGCTCGATGATGCAACTGAAACTGATAGCGTTGTTACTCTCCAAAATAGTGAAGGAGAAGACGAAGAATTTTCTGTTTACGAAGTCAACATAGATGGGGAAACACAAGAATTATTACTCGCATATCGTGGCTCTAAAACCCTTTTTATTGACCCTGAAAATCCTGATGTTCAGACATTTGCTGTAGAACGTACTGCAACACCCGTAGAGTTTGTCGAATTTCAAACTGAAAACTACAATGCCTTTTTCGACCTTAATTTAGACCGCTCCCTAGTCAACACCTCACTGGTGACAGTCTTGGTCGTCGGTGGGCAATTAATCACGTCGATTTTTGGGGGATATGCTTTCAGTCGCGTGCAATTTAGAGGACGCGATACGATTTTCCTCGCTTATCTCGGCAGTATCATGATTCCATTTGTGGTCTTGATTATCCCCATTTATCGTCTGATGGTGATTTTAGATTGGCAAAATCAGATTGCCTCACTGATTATTCCTTGGATATTCACGGCATATGGCACATTCTTACTGCGCCAATTTTTCATCAGCATTCCAAAAGAAATTGAAGAAGCCGCCCTACTGGATGGTGCAAGTCGCTTTCGGGTTTTATGGCAAATCTTTGTACCACTCAGCAAGCCAGCGATTGCTACCCTCGCTATTTTCAGTTTCTTATATGCATGGAATAGCTTCCTGTGGCCCTTGCTCATCATTGGTGAAGGCAACGAAGCCAATCACGTACTCACTCTATCACTCATTCGTTTGAGCAATGTCGCCGCAGACCGCCCCAATATTGTACTTACAGGTGCAGCAATTGCGATTTTGCCCCCAATGATTATTTTCGTCCTCGCACAAAAATACTTCATCGAAGGTGTCGCTAGTAGTGGTCTAAAAGGTTAAGTATCAACACCCTCTTCTAAATTTAGGAGAGGGTTTCTCCTAAATTATACTTCCCCTTATACCTTAAGCCTCTGTATTTTACTTGCATGATAGGATGATTCTATTATTCAATACTGTAAGGTATATGTTCCATGAAAAATGCGTCGCAAATATTTTTAGTGCTTAGTTTCATGCTTTTAATGAGTAATCTTTCATTTGCTCAAGACGAAGCCGAAGAATTAAACGATTTATTAGCAGAGTACATTGAAGATGGAGAACCAGGTGTCAGCGTTTATATCGCTTATGATGGCGATATTTGGGCAACCGCTTATGGTCTAGCAAATCTTGATACAGAAGAAACACTCAGTACAGATGATTTGTTTCGCATTGCCAGTGTAACAAAGCCCCTTGTGGCAACTGTTGTTCTGCAATTGGTACAGGAGGGTGAAATCGAATTAGATGCCCCATTAGCAGATTATCTATCCGATGACATTACGAGCAATATCACGAATGCTCAAGATGCAACAATCCGCCAGATGCTTCAAATGACCAGTGGCATATTTAACTATACTGAGAGTGATGCTTTCGATGATGCCACCTATGATAATCCATCCTATATGTGGACAGCTGAAGAAGTTATTGAATTTGCATATGATGAGGATGCCTATTTTGACGCAGGTGAAGACTATTACTACAGCAATAGTAATTACATCTTAGCAGAATTAATTATTAAAGCCGTGACAGGCAATAGCCTCGCTGATGAACTAGAACAGCGCATTTTTGAACCTGCGGGTATGGACTCATGCTATTTAGAGACAGCCGACCGTTTCGCTCAGGATATGGTGCGAGGGTATCAACTTGGTGATGATGACGAATATGAAGACATCACTGAAATCAATGATGGTATAGGTTTAGGGGATGGTGGTGTTGTCTGTTCAGCAGAAGACCTCGCTAAATTTTTACCTGCTCTTGTGGAAGGTATCTATCTAAACGAGGATATATTAGAGGCAATGTTTGATACTTTCAGTGACGGTGAAGGTGGCGAATATGGTCTCGGCATCGGTTACGATGAGGATGACTTTGGCTTACAAATTAGTCACGATGGTGCAACCAGTGGTTTCCAATCCACTATGACTTATCTCCCTGACGAAGACCTTGTTGTTGTCGTACTGACAAATAATTTCGACTCAGAGATTATAGAAGATCTAACATACGATATTCTTGATTATATGGTCAACGAAGATTAAGACCTTAGGGCAGGCTTTTGGTCTGCCCATTATTCTCTACCTACCCCACTCACGACGTGCAGTATCTTCTATATCTATCAATGCCTGTCCCTGAGCAATCCGCTTATACATACATTGACGTATTTTCTCGCGGTCTGTAACCTCAAAATCTAATACGTCGCTATCTCTTAAATTCTCTCTTATCAGATTATTATTCTCAATCTTGGTCATGTTATGTCTCTTTCTCACTAAATGAACTGAATTACTACCAGCTTACGCTTAGTAAGATTGTCATTCTAGGACATATGTCCTCAACTTTAGCAATCAAGGTACTGTACAATATAAAAGAAGTAGTGAATGGGTGGATACAATGCGTGTAGCAGACGCACAAGCAACAATTCAAAAGTACATTAATCAGTTCAATATGGCTGACTTTCTTAACGAAGAGTTATTAGCTCATTTGCAATTGTTTGAGTTCCCTATTTACGCCAATATTTTTATGGAACGGGACGAGCAACATTATCTATACTTCTTAGTTGAAGGTGTCGCACAATGTAGCCATTATCATCTCAATGGGAAACTAGTCGTATTTGCCTTATCTTATCCTTTTTCCGCAATTGGCGACTTAGAAATTCTTGATAATGAGCCTCTATACAGCAATGTCATTGCCACGCGTCCATGTACCTTGCTCGGCATAGAGAGAAGCATCGTACAACGCTATGGTGCAACTGACCCACAATTCTTGCGCTTCCTAAATAGTCAACTAAAAGAAAAACTATTTAAAGCAAATTCGCTTCAGGTAAGCCATGTGTTGCCTGTCATTAATCGTTTAGCAATTTATATTCTGGCACAGCGTGATGACATTACATCCGAATACGTCATTCTCCCAGCCAAAGAAGACCTCGCCTCGCTTCTTAGCACAACCACACGCCATCTCAATCGCGTTTTACGCGAACTTATTGATACAGGTATAATTGATGAGAGCTATCCACGCATTTATATCCGTGATATGTCTCGCCTTTGTAGTTTAATTGAATAATATTTTCTGCCTTAAACAATCGGATACTTGCCCATGCCAGAAACAAAAATATTGATTATTGGTGGTGGCTCATCAGGCTTGTCGATGGCTGGTGCGCTCAAACACTATGGATTATCTGCAACGATATTAGATAAAGATGCACAGACAGGCGATGTTTGGCGCGAACGCTATAACCGCCTGCACCTGCATACCATCAAAGCACTCTCTCACAGTGCCTATAAAAAACTTGATTCGCATCTACCTCGTTATCTATCCAAAGATGAATTTGCCGATTATCTCACAGATTATGCCCGAGAACTTGAACTCGATATTCGCTATAACTGCACTGTGACACGCATCAGTAAAGACGATTCAGGCTATGTTGTTGAAACACAAAACGGTGATACTTGGCACACTGAACACTGCATCATCGCAACAGGCGTCAACCGCGAACCGTATTTGCCAGATTGGGCTGGCATAGAAACCTATCAAGGCAAATTAACCCATGCTATCCATCATAAAACTGGCGCAGATTACACAGGAAAACGTGTTTTAGTAGTTGGGATTGGTAATACAGGCGCAGAAATTTGTGCCGATTGCGTCGAACAAGGGGCAAGCTACGTCGCCAACAGTGTGCGGTCTTTCCCGATGATTATTAAACGTGACCCGCTAGGGATTCCAGTTCATGTTTGGGGTGTTGCACTATTCCCCTTCCCCTTAAAGTTCAAAGATTGGCTCGTGAATTTTATAGCCAAATTTGAGCTTGGTGATTTATCACCTTATGGAATTCATACCCCTGAATGGAGCGTCTTTAAAGATAAGCGTATCCCAATGATTGATGTCGGCTATATTGAGCAACTCAAAGCTGGCAATATCAGCGTTAAGCCAGATATTCAGCATTTCACAGCAACAAGTGTTCAATTTATTGATGGCACAAACGAGGATTTTGATGCTGTCATTGCAGGGACAGGCTATCGCACAGGTTTGGAAAAAATCCTCGATATTCCAGATGTAATTGATGATGAGGGAAATGTCATCGCAGAAAATGGCGAGAATGCACCCCATACAGGGTTGTGGTTTGTCGGATTACTCAGTTCGCCTGCGGGGGTGTTGATGGCGGCACGCATTCAATCGCGCAATATCGCCAAGGAAATAGCGAGTGAATATGGTGTCTTAGAATAACGTTGGAATTATGCGATTTTTATTAAATAACTTGGCAAACATAACGGAAAGTATTAAAATCGCCAATTAGTATGCGCGCTGAAAGGCGTAACAGCTGTCACCCCGACAGTTTTTTAGTAAATACTTCAAATTTATGAGGAGTAATATATATGAATAAATTGTTTCGCGTAGCATCGTTGGCAATGATTCTGACCCTCGCTTTGGGTTTGCTCATTCCTACGATGGCGCAAGACGACATGATGGATTGGTCAATGGTTGCAGCCGAAGACTGTGACTATGGTGGTAACATCCTCTCCATTGAAGCAGTGGACGAACTTACTGTTCAATTCACCCTCTGTACACCAGACCCAGCTTTCCCATCAAAAGCAGCATTCGCCGCACTTAATATTCACCCATCAGAATACTTAGAAGCAACCGGTGGTGGTGGTGTAGAATTATTTGAAAATCCAATTGGTACTGGTCCTTACATGCTTTCAAATTGGGACAAGGGCAATGAAATTGTCATGACCCGTTTTGAAGATTACTGGGGCGAAGCACCACCAGAAGGTACACTTATTTTCCGTTGGAATCCAGAAGCTGCCGCACGTTTGGTCGAACTCCAAGCTGGCGAAGCAGATGGTATCGACAACATTGGTCCTTTCGATTTTGAAATCGTAGAAAATGACCCGAACCTAGCGTTATACGAACGTCCAGGTACAAACGTATTCTACGTAGGTATCAATAACACAGTTGAACCATTCAACGATGTGCGCGTTCGTCAAGCAGTTGCTTACGCAATTGACCGTCAACGCCTCGTTGATAACTTCTATCCACCCGGATCTGTAGCAGCAACCCAATTCATGCCACCAAGCATCTTCGGTTTCACACCAGAAGTTGAAGCATTCCCATATGATCCTGATATGGCACGCTCACTTCTCGAAGAAGCATCAGCAGAATTAGGCTTTGAATTGCCAATTAACACAACAATTAGTTACCGTGATGTTGTCCGTAGCTACCTACCAACACCAGGTATTGTTGCAGTTGATATTCAAGCACAATTAGCAGAAGTTGGAATTAACGTAGAAGTAACCGAAATGGAATCAGGCGCGTTCCTTGATGCGTCCGACGCTGGTGAACTCAGCCTCCACTTACTCGGTTGGGGTGCAGATTATCCAGATGCAACCAACTTCCTTGATTTCCACTTTGGTGCTGGCGCTAGTGACCAATTCGGCGATAAATTCGACGAAATTACAGGTCCATTAGCAGAAGCTGCACAAATTGCTGATCCAGACACCCGTTATGACATCTACATTGATGCAAATACCGCAATCCGTGACCTCGTACCAATGGTACCTGTTGCACATGGTGGTTCTGCTGTAGCCTTTAGAGCATCAATTGAAGGTGCAGTTGCAAGCCCACTCGGTAATGAATACTTCGCTGTGATGAGCGATCCTGATGACGATACACTCATCTGGGTACAAAATGGCGAACCAACAGGCATCTACTGTGGTGACGAAACCGACGGTGAAGCACTCCGCGTCTGTGAACAAATCAATGAATCCCTACTCGCATACGAAGTTGGTGGTACAGCAGTTGTACCAGCACTGGCTACCGAGTGGAGCGCAAACGAAGACAGCACTGTTTGGACATTCAACCTTCGTGAAGGCGTAACCTTCCACGATGGTAGTGCATTCGATTCAGCAGATGTTGTTGCAAGCTACGCTATCATGTGGGATGCAGCTAGCCCACTCCATGTTGGTCGTACAGGCAACTTCGCTTACTTCAGCGCATTCTTTGGTACCCCATTGAACGCACCAGAAGAATAAGAAATAACTCGTGAACCTTGTTTCACGATGACGATGTAATACGCAACAGGGCACTCCTATATAAGGAGTGCCCTGTTGTTTCATGAAAAATAGACAACTTTGTGGCATAATCAGCGTATTATGTAATCTACCGTAGTGAAAGACTATTATTTATGTCTCAATTTTTACTGCGTCGGTTCGTCTTAGCAATTCCAGTATTAATTGGGATTTTGCTTGTGACCTTCGCATTAGGGCGCATGATTCCGGGCGACCCGTGCATTGCACAATTAGGCGAGCGGGCAACTGACGAAATTTGTGATGCCTTCAATGAACGGAATGGCTTAGATGAGCCAATCCCAATTCAATTTGGAATCTACATGATGAATATTCTACGGGGTGATCTCGGCAATTCGTTGAGCTTCCAACGCCCCGTGACCCAAATTTTGGTTGAACGCCTTCCAACAACGATTGAACTAACCGTAGCGGCGATTATATTTGCTGTCATTGTCGGAATTCCTTTGGGCATTTTGGCAGCGTATAAGCAAAATTCGATTGTTGATGTATTTACCATGCTCATTTCTAACATCGGCGTTTCGATGCCTGTGTTTTGGCTTGGTTTGATGCTCATGATTGTTTTTGCTGTGTGGATGCCGCGCCAACAAATTTTCGGCACACCGCTTACAGAAACACCGTTATCATTCTTAGTTTTACCGCCAGGGCGCTCTCCATCTGTAGCAGTAGATGAACGCTTCTACTCAGTATGGAATTTGATAGAAGAAGGTGAAACTCCCGCTCAATGGATGGAATTTATATCGCGCTTTACCTTGTTCAATGCCGCAATCACCCTTAACTTTGAGCTTTTCATAGAAGCCTTTAAACGCCTCATTTTGCCAGCGATTGCAGTCGGCACAATTCCACTTTCGATTATTGCTCGCATGACGCGCAGTAGTCTGCTTGAAATTTTGGGGCAAGATTACGTCCGCACTGCACGAGCAAAGGGTTTACGTGAATACATTGTCATCATGCGCCACGCCCTCAAGAATGCACTTTTGCCTGTGGTGACAATTATCGGCTTGAATTTCGGTTTTCTAGTTAGTGGTGCTGTCCTCACCGAGACGGTATTCAGCTTAACAGGCATTGGCAAAACATTATTTGAAGGTATCACGGCACGCGATTATACCGTTGTTCAGGGCGTAACCCTCACAACAGCTGTCGCGTTTGTCGCTATCAATCTTGTGGTCGATATTCTCTATGCTTATCTCGACCCTCGTGTACGTTTGGAGTAAGTCATGGCAGACACAATCGATACAAAAACAAAGAACGCGCCAGCTGACCTCTCTGAAAGTAGCGTTAAGGATTGGGGAGAAATTATACGCTTTGGTGTAGTTGGTTTCTTCTTGGGCAATATGCTCTGGATTTTCGGCTTAGGTGTTATCCAGTTGATACTCCTTGTAGAATCGATGGTACGGGCAATCGCACTCTCAATTGGTCAAGCCTTACCTGATTCGATGATGAATGCCGAGCAATTTACGCAGTATGAAATCAGTGTCCTTGCAAATGAAGCGAAATTTGAAGAATTTATTGCAAGTTTTACCAATCTCTTTGACCAATCAGGCTTATTAATTCCGATATTGGTTGCCATTGCATTTTTCTGGTGGCGTTATAACTATAATACCGAAGGACGACGCGGTGTATGGATGACAACCTTCCGCAGTATGTTCCGTAATCGTTCGGCTGTGATGGGTGTTATCATGATTGGTTTACTAGCGCTCATTGCTAATTTTGCGATGCTCATTGCCACACATGACCCTACAGAAACCCTCGTCGGGCGACCCCGTACAAAACCTTGTGTCAATATTCAAGCGATTGGAGCAACTTGCGAGGGTGATGCCTATATTTTCGGCACTGACCTCAACGGGCGTGACTTATTTAGTCGTGTCATTTGGGGGGCTAGAATTTCTATCCCCATCGGCTTAATTGCCGTTATGATTTCGATTTTCTTCGGCACAATTATCGGTCTAATAGCAGGTTTCTATGGTGGTTGGGTCGATAATGTCATCATGCGGATGATGGATGTATTATTAGCCTTTCCCGGTCTGTTGCTGGCAATTGCGATTGTGACGGTTCTAGGACCTGGTCTACAAAATGCCTTGATTGCGATTGCGATTGTAGCCACACCATCCTATGCCCGTCTGATGCGTGCCAGTGTATTGACCCTTAAAGAGCAAGAATTTATCCTCGCTGAACGCGCTTTAGGTGCATCTAATCGACGCATTATGTTCAGCCAGATTTTACCGAATGCCCTAACGCCAATTGTTGTACAGGGAACGCTCGGCATCGGTACAGCCGTTTTGGATGCAGCGGCACTCTCATTCTTGGGCTTGGGCGCACAACCTCCTGCGGCTGAATGGGGACAAATGCTCGGCGAGTCCTTCAATTTCTTCCAGACCGCCCCTTATCTTGTGTTCTATCCTGGTGTATGTATCATGATTACTGTTCTCGGCTTTAACTTGCTCGGTGATGGTATCCGTGATGCACTCGACCCGCGTCTGAACAAAAATTAAGTGAATCAAAAAGAGCATAGATTAATTTCTATGCTCTTCTCTAATGATATTAAACTTAATCTCCAGCGACAGGCTCTGAAGTTTCTTCTTCATCCCCTTGATAACGGAATTGGCTCATGTAGAGGTCGTAGTACACGCCCTTTTCTTCTAGTAGACTATCATGTGTACCACGTTCGACAATTTCGCCATTTTCCAAGACCATCAGTAAATCAGCATTGCGGATGGTACTCAGACGATGGGCAATAACGAAACTGGTGCGTCCTGTGAGCAATTTCTCAAATGCCGCTTGGATAATGCGCTCTGTACGGGTATCCACACTAGAGGTCGCTTCATCCAAAATCAGGATACGCGGGTCTAGCAATGCCGCCCGTGCGATACTAATCAACTGACGCTGACCTTGTGATAAACCGCTACCCCGTTCACCAAGAATCGTCTCATAGCCATCTGGCAAACGCTCAATGAAGTCATGCGCTGCAACCAATTTCGCCGCCGCAATGACTTCTTCATCGGTTGCTGATAATCTGCCGTAGCGGATATTGTTCATCACAGTATCACTAAATAAGAATGAATCTTGCAACACAATCCCGATTTGGCTACGCAAGCTATCTAAAGTTACATCACGCACATCATAACCATCAATCTTGACTGAACCGTCGGTCACATCCCAAAAACGGGGTAATAGATTGATGATACTGGTTTTACCTGCACCAGTAGGTCCGACGATTGCGACAGTCTGTCCTTGTTTCGCCTCAAAGCTAATACCTTTCAAGACAGGCTTACCTGCTTCATATTCCGCCCACACATTTTCAAAGCTAACCTCACCCTGAACAGTCGGCAAAGGGATGGCATCAGCTTTATCTTGAATATCAATATCGACATCAAGCAAGCCAAAAATACGCTCGCCACCTGCAATAGCACTCTGGATATTTGTCCACAACACAGCAATCTGGCTTATCGGACGGTTAATCTGTTGCACGTAAGCAAGGAAGGTAATCACAACACCGAGTGATACCACTGAACCTATCCCCAACAATGGCACACCACCCAAAACCGAATATCCGCCTGCAACAACGACAATTCCGATTGCAACAAAACCAAGTGCCTCTAACGCAGGGTTTAGGGCTGATGTAAAAGCGGCAGCGCGAATATTTGCATCACGATTAGCAGCGTTACTTTCGGAGAACTGCATGATATTTTCGTCCTCGCGGTTAAAGGCTTGCACCTCACGCGCACCTGATAAACTCTCCTGCAAATCAGCATTCACATTCCCAATTTCTTGACGACTGACACGGAATGCTTTTCGAGCTTGCGATGAAAAATACAGTGTGGCAACCAACATAATCGGTGCAACGGATAAGCTCAACAGAGCATAACCCCAATTCGCACTAATCATCTCATAAGCCACCCAAATAATGAGGACAATCCCACTAAAGACACTCAACAGCGCAAAACCAAAGGCTTGTTGGATTGTTTCAGTATCATTGGTGATACGACTCATGACATCGCCTGCCTCGTTTTTGCTGTAATAGCTCAGGGATAGTCGCTTCATCTGGTCAAAGAGGTCTTTACGAATATCTTTCAACACACTTTGCCCTGCATACGCCATCGAGAAAAATGAGATACCTTGTAAAACTGCACCTAAGAAATACAGACCAAGCAAGGTAATCACCATTGTACCGATACCAGCTATTTTGGCGTTGTTGACTGCTGATGCTTTATCGGCTTCTGCAATGCTATCATCAGCTTGAACACGAGCTTGAATCGCCGCGCCATCTTCTTCAGCAAACCAACAATTGCTTTGGGCAACTGTGTCTTCGCCGCCCATCAATGAAGCAGCCGCACCATAGGCTTGAGAATCAAACAAATAACAGTCCACAGCTTGCCCGACTATTTTCGGCGCGTAAATTTGTGTCCAAGTGCTAACCATAATTAGCACAAAGGTCAACAATACAAGCCACCAATAAGGTCGGAAATAATGTGCAAATTGCCCCATAGTCTTGCTTAAATCTTGAGGTTTAACGACCTCGTTTTCAAATAAACGGCGATTGCCGTCCATACCCATCATAGGATTAACCCTCCATGTCAATCTCAGCATCATCAACCAGCTGAGAATTGTAGATGTCTGCGTAGATATGGCTGGTTTCCATTAGCTCTTGGTGCTTACCAACCGCGTGAATTTTCCCTTTATCTAAGACGATGATTTTGTCGGCATTTACAACCGTACTAATACGTTGTGCGATGACAAAACTGGTGCGACCTTCCATCAAATTATCGAGTGCTTTCTGAATTTTATACTCGGTAACGAGGTCAACACTGCTCGTCGAATCATCCAGAATGAGCAATTTCGGATCGAGAAGCAAGGCGCGCGCAATTGCAATCCGTTGTTTCTGACCACCCGAAAGTGTTGTACCGCGCTCCCCGACTGGTGTATCGTAGCCTTCAGGGAAGCCTTTTATGAAATCGTGTGCAGCGGCAGCTTTAGCAGCAGCTTCAACTTCTTCGATACTGGCATCAGGGCGACCAAAGGCAATATTATCGCGGATAGTGCCTGAAAATAGATTTGTCTCTTGTAGTACAATCCCGATTTGACTACGCAAACTGTCGAGGGTTACATCCCGTATATCGTAACCATCAATCGTAACTGCCCCTTCGCGCACGTCATAAAAGCGTGGAATGAGGTTGATAATCGTCGTTTTACCACTACCCGTTGACCCTAGTAAGGCAATGGTTTCACCAGGTTCAGCAACGAAATCAATATTGGTCAACACGTCATCACTGGATTCAAAATAGCTAAAGCGCACATTATCGAATACAACACGCCCTTCAATCACAGGCAATTCGATTGCGTCAGGCTTGTTCTCGACATCACTCTTGGCATCGACAATTTCAAAAATACGTTTAGCCGAGGCTTGGGCTTGCGCCATCAAGGAGATAATGAACCCCAACTGCCCTAGTGGGAAGAAAATGTAAACCAAATAAAGCGTAAATTCTTGATATTGCCCGATGGTCAATGTGCCTGTAACAATTTGCCGACCACCAAAATAGAGAATGACCGCTGTACCAATTTGTGCCAAAGTGAATATCGTTGGAAACAAAATCGAAAACACCTTTTGTACTTTGACCTGTTGCTCAAAGAAATGGTCTACACGCTCATCAAACCGTTGTTGTTCATATTGCTCACGGTTAAATGCCTTTACAACTTTTATCCCAGCAAGAGCTTCTTGCAATACAGTGTTTAATCGTGATAAGCGACGTTGAATCTCGCCGAAAAGAGGACGTGCCAAGTTACCAAAGCCCATAAACAAGAGCAATGCTAAGGGCAAAATCGGTAAAATAACGAGCGTGAGTTGCCAATTCGTCCAGAATAAAATGACCAATGTCAAGATAAACAACAAGAAGGCTTGAGTCGCTAAGATAAGCCCCTGCGCGATGAAAATGCGAACTTTCTCCACATCATCAGTGGCGCGAATCATCAACTGCCCTGTTTGGTTTTGGTCATAATAACTGAATGAAAGTCGTTGCAGCTTAGAGAACAATTCATTCCGAAAATCATAGGCAACACCTTGTGAGGTTGTCTCTGCAAAATAGGCTTGCGCGAACGAGAACAAACCGCGCACAACCGCAAAAATCACAATGATAATTGCACCATTAATCAGCCAATTTAAGCTATTGGCTTGCGTGACGGTTAATTCCTCAATAGATTGCCCTAATAAAGTTGCTGCCCCCAACTGAAATGCCTGTGGCAAATCCAAAATTGTATTAGCAGTAAAACCATTCGTGATGGTATCGATCATATTCTGGACAAGTTTCGGTACAGCCAATTGTGCTAAGGTCGCAACAATCAATGCGCCATAAGCATATATAGCCGTTCGTTTTTGATTTCCAAGATAACCAATCGCGCGACGCAAACCATTACCTTTGGTCTGCTCCTGCTCTACTTGATTATCTCGTTGCATAGTTGCTTGCAAGGTTGCCTCTTTTCTACTGAGAGAAGTTAAATTTAGATAAATCTAAATAATATTTTTTATTAACCTATAAAACAATGCGTTTGTCAATCTTTTTGGTTGGGTTTCAGAGCGTGGGCATCGATATGTTCATCTAGCTCGGACAACGCGATTTCGCCTTCGGGTAATGCTTGAACAATAATACGCAAGATGCGCCCTAAGTGTTCAAAGTCATCTTGTGATAAGCTCATCAAAGCCAAATGCAGAGGGTCTTCACCAAGATTATGGCAAATATGATTGTAGGTCTCCCGTCCCTCGTCGGTTAGATGCAAGGGATAACGCCGACGGTCATTTGGGTCACGCTCACGTTGGAGAAAGCCTTTTTTCACTAACGCATCAACAGATGGTACTAAAGTCGAGGGGTCTAATCCCATCCAACGGCTAATATCAGCTATAGTGGGTTGATGCCGTTGCGCCATCGACATAATATGATGTTGCAACATCGTCAAATCAATGCCTTCATCAGCAAAGCGTTGTTCCAGTTGCTGACGTGGTATTTTGAGCATGAGTATTGCGAGTAGACGAATTTCTTGAGCATCTTTATGCGAAATAGTCATAATACTTGGTATCCCAATCATTGGTACACCAAGCATTTAACACCTAAACAAAATAAAAGTCAACACACAGTGCTGACTTCTTATCAACTTCTATTGTCGAATGAATTAGAGAAGTTTAGTCCTCAGGCAAACCATCTGCCAAGACATCAGCAATATGACGCACAGATTTAGCCGAATTTTTACGCGACAACCCACCGTTCATCTGCGTTAGACAACTCGCATCCCCTGTGATAATCGTCTTTGCTGATGAGGCTTCAATATGCTTAATCTTCGTTTGCAGCATCGCATTACTGACATTCGGCATTTTCACCGCAAATAATCCACCAAAACCACAACAAACATCGCACTCAGTCAATTCGGCAATCTCTGCATTATCCGTATTTTCGAGCAATGTCCGCGCGGAATCCCCTAATCCGAGTAAGCGCAATCCATGACAAGCATCATGAAAAGCAAAAGTCTCAGGTTTTGGCAATGTGAGGTCTAAATTTGTGATGCCTAATCCTTCAACCAGAAATTCAGAAAATTCCCATGTAATTGAAGCAATATGCTGAGCTAATTGATGCCATGATGAGCCTTCCTCAAACAGAGTTGGATATTCATGACGAATCATCGCCGAACATGACCCTGACGGCGTGACAATCACCTCCGCATTCTGAAAGGCACGTAAAAATTGTTTAACGACAGTACGTGCTTCATCCCGATACCCACTATTGAAGGCAGGCTGTCCACAACAAGTCTGCGCCATCGGGAAATCAACCTCAATATCGAGATGCTCCAATATCTTCACAACAGACATACCCGTAGTCGGGTAAATCATATCGACAATACAGGTCACAAATAAGGAAACAGGCTTATCTTTAGGAGATGGTCTCTCAAGCATCAAACTAAACTTTCAAAATTATGTTCATTTAAACGCCTCAATAGTGGAGGCAATAGCTTCTTCAAGGTCAGTTTCATACACTGTATCAAATGTACGATACAATTCACTGGCATCAAATCCTTCAGGAAAAGGCAACAAAATATCACCCACAGTGATTTTTACATCAGGCACAATAGACATAATTATATCAGCAACTCGCTGAACCTCGATTGCGTCAGTGCCCAGATTAAAACCAACTGCCCCATCTAATGGCTTCTCGGACGCTAAAATAAATTGCTGTGCCACATCGGAAGCAAAATGAAATTGCATTTTACCACCAAATGTAATGTGATAATCCTCACCGTTCACAGCAGAAAGCATAGCTTTAGTGGGTTCACTGGTCAAACCTTGGTCACGTCCTAAACCATAAACAGTATAAGGACGTAAAGTCGTACTAGAGATACCGTAATCTTGCCAATAAACCTTCGCCATTTGCTCATTCGCAACCTTGAATGTGCCATACAGCGTTTCAGGTAACATCTGAGCATCGGCTGGCAGAATAGCCTCAGAATAATGTTGTGGCGAACCATAAACAGCAATCGACGAAGCATATGCAACATGAGGTATATCGTGCTGACGAGCCGCTTCAAAAATGTTTGTTGTTCCAACCACATTCACCCGTGCGCCGAGTGTTGGATTAGCTTTACACATCGGAACTTGCAAGGCAGCAAGATGAATCACATGCGTAATATTTTGGTCTGCAAAAACATCCGCAATAACTTGGCTGTTGGTTAAATCGCCTGTTACAAAAGTAATTTTCTCTTTGTCAGATGCGGATAACAACAAATCAAGCCGATGGTGGTCGTCACTGAGGTCAAAGCTAACAACTGATTTTCCCTCTTGTAAGAGATGATAAATTGTCCATGCGCCGATGCACCCCATCGAACCCGTTACGAGATACTTTGTCATTAATCAGCACCTGTCATTGTATTTCTCAATTGACCCAGTCCTTCAATTTCGACAACATATTCATCACCGACCTGCATCCACTGTTGTTCATCTGGAGCATAGCCCAAGATAACCCCTTCAGGTGTACCTGTAGAGATAATATCGCCTGCCTGCAAGGTCATGAATTGGCTAGCATACGAGATAATTTCCGCCACACTAAATATCATGTCCGCCGTGTTACTATCTTGGCGTAATTCACCATTAAGCCATCCACGAATACGTAAATCTTGAGGATTCGGAATCTCATCAGCAGTCACAAGATATTTGCCAATCGGCATAAAACCATCGAGTGATTTCCCGAGTAGCCATTGCCCACTTCGGAATTGTAATGCTCTTTCGCTTAAATCATTGCCATTACAATAACCAAGAACATAATCTAACGCCTCATCGACAGTGACATTTTTTGCTGTTTTCCCAATGATAACAACTAACTCAGCTTCATAATCAACCTGTAGCCAATCCTCAGCCATCGGAACGAAATCGCCGTCGCCAGCAATCGAGTTATTGAACTTACTAAAAAGAAGCGGATATTCTGGTTCTGCCATACCACTTTCGGCAGCATGTTTCTGGTAATTCAAGCCAACACATATAATCTTACTCGGATTTGGAACAGTCGGCGCAATTTTGAGGTCAGCTACAGGAATTTTATCTAAATTCTGAATATCTAGCTGACGTAATTCCTCATAAGCTGATAATCCTTCTCCCAAAAAATCATCTGCTTTAATACCCGTTACAATAACTTCATCATCAGACAAGATACCCACATAAATATCATCTTGTTCATGGTACATCAATAATTTCATAAAAAACCTCTCAATGATTAGAGGTGTATTATGCCGATAATCAGGGATTTAAGCTATAAATTGGACTTATAATTACAAAATATCCTGCAAATATTTACTAAGAATACCATTCTGATTGCGTTGCAGATGATTATGGGTGACAATGAACGCAGTTAGTTAAGTCATTATTTAAAGTTTTGAGTCATATCGATGCAAAGACAAATTAAAAGTTACACGATTGTTAAACAGATTGGCACAGGTGGTTTTGGCGAAGTTTATGTAGCCAAACAAGCAGTCATTAACCGCGATGTTGCTGTTAAAGTTATTCTGCCTGATTTTGCTAATCGTCCTGATTTCATCCAACGCTTTCAGTATGAAGCGGAATTAGTGGCGAAATTAGAACATCCACACATTGTTCCATTGTATGACTATTGGCGTGACCCCGACGGCGCGTTTTTAGTGATGCGCTATATAAAAAGTGGTAATCTTGCCGATAAACTCATCACAGATGGCGCTTTAGATATTGCCTCTGCCTCAAAGTTATTAGACCAAGTCGCAGGTGCGTTAAATACAGCCCATCGCAATAAAATCATCCACCAAGATATAAAACCAGCTAACATTCTGCTCGATGATGATGGCAATGCTTATCTCACTGATTTTGGTATCGCGCGCGATATTGAGGGAAATATCAATCTTGCAGAAGATGAATCCAATACCCTGCATGGTTCGCCAAAATATATATCACCTGAACATTTAAGACGACGGGAAATTACTGCCCGAAGTGATATTTATAGTCTTGGTATCTTGATGTATGAAGTGCTAACAGGTCATCCTCCCTTTGAGCATGAAGATATGCTCCAATTACTCCAAATGCACGTTCGTAGAGACTTACCTCCACTTCAAGACAAAAATCCTAGTTTGCCCGATTTGCTCAATTATCCACTACAGCAAGCAACCTTAAAAGACCCCTTAGCACGCTATGAAAATGCCATCCAATTTGCTCAAGATTTCCAGATTGCTGTTGCGAACTTAAATCCAGAGCGTACTGAGCCTATTCCGTTCTCATCAGGAGAAGTTGCCGAAGTAACAGGCGCAATTGATGTCCGTAACCCTTATAAGGGATTAAAAGCCTTTCACGAATCCGATGCTGATGATTTCTATGGGCGCGATTCGCTCGTCCAAAGCCTCAAAAAACGCATGACCGATAAGGGGCAATTTGGACGATTTCTCGCAGTCGTCGGTGCAAGTGGGAGCGGTAAATCCAGTGTTGTTCGTGCAGGACTGATACCAGCAATCCGTAATGATGAAATTATGGGACTACCCAAGTTATACATCAGCACCATGATACCGGGTACAGACCCTATGCGTGGTCTCGAAGGTGCAATCTTAAAAGTTGCTAGTCGTGCAACCATGCAATTGATGGATACTATTTCGCATGATGATTACGATTTAACCGAAGTCTTGAAAAGTGCATTACCAGAAAATGGTGAGATGCTTTTATTGATTGACCAATTTGAAGAACTCTTTACCTTGGTTACAGACGAACAAAAACGCTATAACTTTCTACAAATGGTTTATACGGCTCTCACTGCAGATGATAGTCGTCTCAGAATTATTGTCACACTCCGAGCAGATTTCTTAGACCGCCCACTTCAATACGCCAATTGGGGTGAGTTATTCCGAGAACGTATGGAACTTGTCCCTGCGATGAGCCAAGCAGAATTACGGGATGCCATCGAAGAGCCTGCAAATAAAGCTGGCTTGGTTCTAGAATCTGGGTTATCTGGCATCATCATTGCTGATATGCACTCACAAATTGGGGTACTCCCCCTCCTACAATATACCCTTAGCGAGCTTTATGAACGTCGCCAAGGAATTGAACTCACAGTAGATGCCTATACTGATATGGGGGGCATCAGCGGTGCATTGGCAAAGCGTGCCGATGAGATATACCAATCGCTCACGACTGAGCAACGCGACCTCGCCAAATTGCTCTTTACTCGTCTTGTGCGAATAGGCAATCGTGAAGAGAATACACGCCAGCGCGTCTTACTCGGTGAAATTTATTCACTAGAACGTGACTATGAGACAATCAAATCAACCGTCGATACCTTTGGCAAATATCGTCTCCTAACCTTCGATAATGACCCTAATACTCGTATGCCGACACTCGAAATCACCCATGAAGCCTTAATACGCAGTTGGGACTTATTCCGTAGTTGGATAGCTGATAATGAAGATGACCTCAGATTACAAGAACGTCTCTCTATAGAAGCACGGCAATGGCAAACCGAAGGTAAAGATAGTAGCTACCTTGCAACGGGCATGCGTCTCAATCAATTTTCCACCTTAGATGATAACGACATCATTGCACTCACCAAACGCGAACAAGAATTTCTGAACGCCAGTATTGAATTAGAGGAAGAACGTCAAAAAAACCAACGCAAGCGTCAACGTGTTTTACAAGGTCTCACAGGCGCAATTATCGTTGCGGGGATACTAGCTGGCATTTTTGGCATCGTCGCCAATAACCAACGCAGACTTGCCGAAGAAGCCCGCGATGCCGAAGCCGAAGCATTGGTCTTAGAAGAAATCGCTCGGCAAGAAGCTGATGAAAATGCACAACAATCCAGAGCAAGAGAACTCGCCGCATCCTCACTCTTATTCGCTGAGAACGCCCCCGATAAAGCCTTGCTCTTAGCCCTCGAATCACTGGCTATCGAGAACACTTTTGAAGGACGCAATGCCTTGCTCAGTGGTCTACTCACCCAAGTAAGATTAGCTGGTTACCTCAATGGGCATGATGATTTTGTACGAACAGTGGTCGTGAGTCATGATGGCAACCTCGTAGCAACAGGCAGTCGAGATGGCATGGTCATCATCTGGGATGCAAATACACACAATCCGCTATTTGAACTCACTACACATACACAACGAATCAACAGCGTGGCTTTCAGTGCAGATAATACACGCCTTGCTTCTGCCGATGGTGCAGGCACTGTCATCATTTGGGATACACAATCGGGCGATTTGCTCCAAGAACTCAGTATTAATAATCAAGAAATTCGCGGTATCGCTTTCTCACCAGATGATAGTCTCTTAGTTTTTGCAAATTCACGCGGACAGCTTGCTTGGTGGTCAGCAGAGGACTATACGCAACTAGATGTTATCCAAGCTCAATCAGAAGGTGTCATTTATGACCTTGAGTTCAGTCCTGATGGCTCTATTTTGGCAACAGGTGGCGACGACAATAATATCCATTTATGGTCAACTGAAGATTTTTCAAGCCAACAAGTTATCCCAGCCCATACAGATTGGGTCTTATCGCTAGCCTTTTCACCAGATGGTCAACAATTAGCATCGGGTAGTGTAGATACAGACGTCCGTGTTTGGAACGTCGCTGATGGCTCAAGCGATTGGGGGAACAGTAGTCATCGTGGCGAAGTCTTTGCTCTCACCTTTAGCGATGATGGTCAATTACTCATTTCAGGCGGATTAGATGCCAACATCATTTTTTGGGATGCTGAAACTGGAAGCATCCGTACCAACTTTGCGACCTTTGCACGCACAGGCATCCGTTCTATAGCTGATTTTAACAACACGCTCTATATTGCAGGGGATGACAACGCCGTAGTCGATGTAAATATTGGTTTTGTACCTCGCTTCGGCGAAACTATTACCACAACCTCAGAGGAAATTCTTACAACAGCCATCAATGATAACGGCACGATTGCTTATTCGGGGGGTAGTAGTAGCGATTTTGATGTTCACCTGTTGCAAGATAATAGTGATGAGCCTCAATCACTATCGCTTCATACGAGTCTCGTGACCGATTTAGCATGGAACGCAGAGCGCCTTATTTCCGTAAGTGTCGATAGACAAGTGGGCATCTGGGAAGATGGCAATTTACAAGAAACACTTCTCCTTGATGATGGCATTTTGAGTGTCGCCACCCATGACAATCTCATAGCATTCGGCACAAATAGCGGTGATATTGTTCTCTGGGATATCAGTGGCGAACGCGCCTCATGGTCAGAAATTGCTGTCTTAGAGGGTCACACCAACCGAGTCAGCGACCTAGATTTTAATGCAGATGGCACACGCCTCGTCTCATCCAGCCGAGATCGATCAATTATTATCTGGGATATAACGGACTACTCCGCCTTAACTGAACCTCTCATCGGGCATACAGATGCCGTGGAAACTGTACATTTTAGCCCTGATGGCTCACTAATTGCTTCAGGTAGTCGTGATACGAGCATCATCTTATGGGATGCCGAAACTGGCGAACAACTTGGACCCGCTTTAGTGAATCATGAAAATTGGGTCAACGATATTGATTTTAATCCCGACGGGACGCTGATGTTTTCAGTCAGTGGTGACCAAAGTATGATTATCTGGAGCGTTGCAGAACAACGGGCGATTGGACTACCCTTCTTAGGGCATACAAATTGGGTCAATAGCCTTAGTGCATCGGCAGATAATACCAGCGTTATCACAGGTGATCGTGGTGGTATGCTCATTCGGTGGGATATTAATTTTGATTCATGGGTAGAGACTGCTTGTGCAATCGCCAACCGTGACTTAACCACTGGTGAAACGAGGGATTTCTTTAATGAAACCTATCCACCAAGTGAACCGTGTAACATTAATCCGTAAATAACGTTGTTTTTTAGAGAGATGTTCTACTGTTTTCGGACATCAAATTTATAAGCCATAGCTCAAGAATTGTTTGTACTGTTCAATATTTTAGGATACTAAACTTACCTTTAAAGGATGCGCGATGCTCAAGCGATACACACTTATTGGAATAATTTTATTGTTGGGTGCAGTTGTATTCGCTCAAGAAGCAACCCCTGAACCAGAAATAACACCTGAGGCAGAAGTCACAGAAGCTACTAACAGTGATGAAATGTGTCCTGCTTTAGTCACTAATGCCTTAGACCTCACTGAACGTAATTGTGGTGCGACAGGTAGCAACGAAGCCTGCTATGGCTATATTTTCATTGATGCTGCATTGCGTACCCCCAACACCCAATTCTCTCAACCCGGTGACATTCTGGATGTTATTAATATCGAGAGCTTACAACTCAGCCCCTTAGATACCAATTCAGGACAATGGGGCGTGATTGTGATGTCCGTTGAAGCTAACCTTGCCGATAGAACTCAAAACGTCAATGATGATGTACAAATTGTCTTGTTTGGCGATACTGAATTACGGGATGCTTCACAATTTATTGAAGTAATTGCCAATACCACCGTCAATGTACGTGCCAACCCACGTACTGATGCTGGCGTTATTTCTAGTTTAGCAACAGGTGATAGCATTATTGCCAATGGTCGTTTAGAAGATAATTCATGGATACGAGTTCGCGTCAACGATGCTGGCGAAATAGGTCTAGGTTGGATTTCAGCTGATTTCTTAGAAGCCAATGCTGAACTTGAGCTTTTGCCACCGATAACACGTGAACAAGCTGAAAATCCATCAGCAGATGACCTCGCCGTTCAATATGGTCCCATGCAAGCCTTCATCTTTGAAAGCGCGGAGGATGATTCACCGTGTGAACAAGCCCCCAATAGTGGCATGCTCATCCAAACCCCTGATGGTGCGGCATCTGTCACTTTGTGGCTCGATGAGGTCGTCATTCAGCTAGACGGTACAGGTGTCATCAGCGCCCAAGCCGACGGCAATCTAACAGTAGGTGTCATAGATGGTACAGCACAGGTTGAAGCGAATGGTGGAGTCAGCACAGCCACTGCAGGACAAGCTGTGGATGTTGCCCTCGATAGCGAGTTAGTGCCAATTGAAGCCCCTAGTGTGCCTCGTCCGATTGAAGGCGATGAAGTGCAAGCACTGCCAGTAGATTTACTCAATGACCCTGTAACTGTGCCTTTGGTTGATGACAACAACACTGCCAGCAATATCTTAGCGACAGCATCAGGCGATTTCCAATGGCGTTTCAGTTACAATAGTGCGCCACCCTATATTTGCTCAGATGGCTCTGAAATTATCTTGGAATCAGCGGGAATTGCCCCCACTATCTCAGCAGAAGCCGATGCAATTGTCGTTAGTGGTTTGCGCTTTGCCGAAGCCACAGAGGGAGTTTATCGCGCGAGTTATGTTGATGGCAGCAACAATCTTATCCAAGATACCCTACAAGTTGTCGCCAGTGACCGCATCATCGGTGATAGAACAATCGACTTTGCCCAACCCGTCTGCACCTTGAATGTGTCATTTTCAATTCAACTCAGTGCGCCATAAGTATCGGAGTAGAGATTTGTGTGCAATCTAATTAGAACAGATTGCACCAAATTTATTCGTCAGTATCCTGCATTTCGATTGGGATGCTCACATTGAAAATAGACCCGACATCTACCTTACTTTCGACTGATATTGTGCCATGATGCAATTCCACACAGCGTTTAACAATACACAAGCCTAAGCCTGTACCTTTCACATCTTTTGCGTTGCTAGCACGAGCAAAAGGTTCAAAAAGATTATCCATGTGGCTCTCTGGGATACCAATCCCTGAATCTTGAATTTCGAGTTCAATGCTATTTGAGGCTCTGGCAAGCCTAACCTTAACCTTACCTCCAGCCTCGGAATATTTTATAGCATTCGATAGCAAGTTAGCGACGATGTTACGGAATAGTTTGTGGTCAATTAATAAATCATCATTCAAATCACTGTCATATTCAATTTGATGACTATCTACATACATCCCAGCAAAATCATTGACGATAGCCTGTACCAATTCAGATACATTGACTAACTTCGGCGCATATTCAAGATAATCACCCTCTAGTTTAGCAACCGTCAGCATATCATCTAACATCTGCAACAATAGTCTGGCAGAACCCTCAATTTTATTCAAATGAGCTAATTTACGCTCTGCAGTCATTCGCTCTTCATAGTTACGAACCAAATCAACTGAAGAGAGAATTACCGATAAAGGATTTCGGAAATCGTGTGAGAACATACCAATCATCTTTGCCTTGAGCAATCGTTGTGTATGCTCTTGCTCAAAGGCTTCTTGCCAGTATGAAATTTCCTCTTGATAATCTTGAGCTTGACTTGCCTTTTTCTTTAACCGTGCTTCAACCGCATTCAATAATTCAAGACGTGTAAATGGCTTCGTGATGTAGTCATCAGCCCCCATTGTCATGCCTTGCCGAATATCATCATGCGAGGCTCTTGCAGTAACAAAGATGAAAGGAATTCCAGCAGTATTAGGGTCACTATTCAGCTCTAATAGAACACCAAGCCCATCTAATTTTGGCATAGTAATATCCGAAATAATTAAATCAGGCTTTCTACTACGCGCAAGCTCAAGCCCAGCAAGACCATCAGATGCACTAATCGCATCATAACCTTCAAGTTCCAACCAATCTAAAACTTCTTCTCGTAACAGTGTCTCATCCTCAATAAGCAAAATTGTAACCACTTTAAGCCTCCCGATATGGAATGACTACATTCATCGTTGTTCCATGACCAACGGCAGTATCAACAATAATCTGTCCACCGTGAAGCTCTACAGCTTCTTTGGTAATTACTAAACCTAAGCCAGTCCCTGAAATTGCCCCAACGTTAGCAGCGCGATGGAAGGGTTCAAACAAATGCTTCAAATCATCTTCTGGGATACCAATACCTTGGTCATGAACAGATAGAATAATAGTTTTGTCCATTTTTGTTAAACGAACCTGAATTTCCGAATCATCTGGTGAATACTTAATCGCATTAGAAACAAGATTATTCATAATCTGACGCATCAATTTCTTATCTACATAGACTTCTAATCTTTGCTCGCAAACATAATCAATTGTTTGAAGAATATTAGGTTGGCTTTCAAATTCATCTAACACACTAAGACATAACGAATCAAGATTAATTTTGCTCGGTCTAAATGTAACGTGACGTTCTTGCATTTTTGCTAATAGGAGTACATCATCCATAATACTCGTAAGATGGGCTATTTGTTCCTTTATTCTTTCTAACCGAGACTCTATTTTCTCTTCAGAAAGTTTATGACGATAAGCACTGAGTGTTTCTATCGAAGCAAGCATGGTAGCGAGGGGGGTGCGGAATTCATGCGATGCCATCGACACAAAGCGTGTCTTAAGCTCACTCAATTCTTTCTCGCGCGCTAATGATTCCCGTAAAGTATCTTCGGCTTGCTTCTGAACACTAATATCCATCACTACCGCAAAACCGCCTGAATAGATACCTTTTTCACTTGTCAATGGCGACCCTGAGACGAGCAAATTCACAGGTGACCCATCATGTTTAAACGCAACGATTTCGTAAGACGATTTACCCCCATACTGACGCTCGTTAAGTTCTTCACGAACCGTTTCGGCATTCTGCTCATCCATAAAATCAAAAAGCTTATTACCTAAAATTTCCTCTCGATTATACCCCATCAATTCACAAAATCGTTCATTTACATAAGTAAGACGGTTATCCACATCGTATATCACCAAACCACCCCGCATAGTCTCGACCAACCGACGATATTGCTCTTCACTTTCTTGCAAAGCGCGTTCGGCTTCTTTGCGGTCAGTAATATCCCTTGATGCAGAAATAAAACCTTGCAACGTACCATCTGTTGCTCTCAAAATGCGACCTTGTGTTTCTAACCAGATGTAATGCCCCTGTTTATGCCGATAGCGGTTTGTTACATCATAATCAGTATCACCATTCGTAACCGCGTCTTGAATCTCCTGTGCCATTTTGCTCACATCGTCAGGATGCAAGATAGATTCAATTGTTTTATCCAAGAATTCATCACTTTCGTATCCCAATATGGATTTGAAAGCGGGAGAAATATAACTGAATTCACGGTTGGGCTTCACACTAATAATAATGTCTGTCGAATTATCTGCAATTAAACGATACCGTTGCTCACTTTCTCGTAACTCAGATTGTGTCTGCTTGCGCTCTGTAATATCAAATAACGTGGTACGGCTTTGTAAGAAATCTCCATTGTCATCAAACACAGCAGTTGCACTCAGTAATACAGGGAACGTACTGCCATCTTTACGCTTAAATTCAACTTCAACGTCTGCAAGCCAGCCTTGCTCCAAGAAAATCGGAAACAGAGCCTTAAACAGTTCTTGGCTAGTAACAGGCATAAATTCACTAACATGATGTCCTAAAACCTCATCTCGTTCATATCCCAACCACGCCAGTTCAGTATCATTTATCTGTACAATTCGCCCGTTCTTATCCAGTGAATGATAACCACAGGGCGCGTTATTATAGAGATCTTCAATTTCCTCAGCAGACTTTTGTAAAGCGACTTCAGCTTCCTTGCGCGATGTAATATCTCTAGCAATTGTAAATACACTCTGCAAATTGCCCTCAGACGACCACCACACATGTCCCGTTGCCTCTAACCAAATGTAGTGTCCTTGTTTGTGTCTTATACGTCCTGTAAATTCAAATACTGTGTTTTTATCCGCTATTAGCTGATTAAAGTAATCTAAAGAATACTTCCTTTCATCAGGATGTATAAAATCAAAAAGTGTCTTGCCGATAATTTCTTCTGGTGTATAACCGACGATTGACGTGGCGACTGGGGAGACATAATTATAAACACCACGGTTATCAGAACGCATAATCATGTCGGAGGCATTATCCGCCAATAGACGATACCGTTGTTCGCTTTCTATCAATGCCATTTCTTGGCGTTTACGCGCTAATAATGTCCCTACAGCAATACTATATAGCGCCAAAATTTCCAGAACATGAAATTGCGTATCTTGATGACTAATTGCATTATCTGTGATTAACCAACCTAAGCTCTCTGTCCCATTCCAGATAACACTAACAGCATTCCACCCTATTCCAATAGGTTCCTGATTATAATAAAGTGGGACATTTTCAAGATAAGCAAAGCGTTCTTTATCTTTCAAAGCTTTTAGCATTAGCCCATCTTCGTGTGGCTGAAAACGAATATGACGCTCATCAGAAAGCTGACCTGTGGTATCCGTTCCAAATGTACCAAGTGCCAGACCAGTTTCAGGGTCATATAAGAAAACCGCTAAACGTTCTAAGCCTAGACGTTCCAATCCTAACAAAACAACTTGCTTAAAGAAGTTATCTAAATCATCAATCTGGGTTAGCTCAATTGTGATTTCGTGCAAAGCTGTTAAGTAGCTCTGGAACTCCAAATCTTCCTTTACTTTTTTATTCAGAGCAATTTCAGCTTTTTTCTTTTCGGTAATATCATGATTGACTGACACAATACTATTTTTAGACTTATCATCGTTTTCAATAAGCGTTGAGGAAAACATCACATAAATATCATGCCCATCTTTATGCTTCTGTATAACTTCCCCATTAAATCGCCCACTATTAAACAGTGTTGTAGAGGCTAAATTATTCGTTTCATCGGTCACCGAGCTTATCTGTAAGAATTCTGGCGCATACTGACCAATTGCTTCCGCTTCCGTCCAGCCATACATTTCTTCTGCCGCACGATTCCAGCTTAGAATATGAAAACTTGTATCTGTAGTAATAACTGCTTCATTAACATTATCTAGAATATTCGCTAAATAAATCAGCTCTTCTTCTCTTTTTTTCTTTTCAGTAATATCATGATTAATTGCAATGTAATTAGCTTTAGCCGAATCATCTTTCTTAATAATGTTCACTGAACCTATAGCATATATATCACGACCATCTTTATGCTTCTGAATAATTTCACCCCGCCATTGATCATCTATAGCGAGTTTCTTTGCAACAGTCCTGTATGTTTCATTATGTAGTGAAGTGGTTTGCAATAGCTTTGGTTCAGATTTACCAATGACTTCGTCTTCTGTCCATCCATAGAGTTCTTGTGCGCCACGATTCCAACTCACGATATTTAAGTTATGGTCTGTAATTATGACGGCATCACTCACATTATCCAGAATACCAGCAAGATACAACAGTTCTCGTTCCCATTTTTTCTGTTCAGTAATATCACGATTAACTGCAATAACAGTGTTGTTAGATGTATCAGCGTTTTTAGTAATATTCACCGAACCCAATACACAAATATCGTGACCATCTTTATGCTTCTGTATTACTTCACCTCGCCATTCTCCATCTTGTAGAAGTTTCCTAACAGCATTTTCATATGATTCATTATTTATTGGTGTGGTCTTCATTAGATCCGGCTCAGATTTACCAATGGCTTCTTCCTCTGTCCAACCATAGAGTTCTTCTGCACCACGATTCCAGCTTAGAATATTTAAATTCATGTCAGTCGTGATCACTGCATCGTTAACATTTTCTAGAATACTAGCAAGATACAACAGGTCTTGTTCACGTTTTTTCTGTTCAGTAATATCACGATTAACTGCCACAATACCAATTGGTATACCCTGATTATCTTTGAAAAAAGTTACAGAAGATTGAACATAAATTTCTGTACCGTCTTTACGCTGTTGAATAACATCCGCTTGCCATGCACCTGTTATGAATAAATTAGTCCGATGCTTTTCGCGCACAGCCTCCGACTCAAATTGAGTCTGCATGATAGAAGAAGCGTTCTTACCGAGTACCTCCGCAGCAGACCAACCGTAAATTCTCTCTGCTGCCTTATTCCAACTTTGAATTTCATAATCCAAATTCGTAACAATGACCGCGTCACTTACACTTTCCTGTACACTGGCATGGTATCGGAGTTCTTCTTCTTGTTTGCGTTTTTCGGTGATGTTATGAGTAAAACCCACCAAACCCACCATCTCACCATCTAAATTTCGCAAAGGGACTTTTGTAGAGGATACCCATTCAAAGCCATTATCTAATCCCTTTGAAGGTTGCTCGTGATTAATTAAGGCTTGTTCCGTACGGAATATAGTTGCTTCTTCATCTTTGAATTGCTGTGCTAATTCAGGAGGGAAAAAATCAAAATCACTTTTTCCAATAATATCATCGACAGAATCAAAACCGCGTGCTTGGGCGTGTGCCTCATTTGAGAGTAAAAAACGATGGTCAAGGTCTTTTATATAGATATAATCAGGCGATGTATCAATCAAGGTTCGCAATAGATTACGTTCCTCCGCAATCTGCTGACGTATTCCCTTCTCCTTGCTAATATCATGGATAGTACACACAATATAAGAGTCATCATCTTCTGAATGTAGCATTGGCGCAATGCCTATTTCGACATCAAAATGTCTTCCATCTAATCTTTTTGCTATCGCTTCCGTGCGTTGACTCGTATTATCTGCAATTACCCTTTCAATCAGTAATTGCAAATCCACATGAAATGCCTCATCAATAAAGAATGTTATGGGCTTACCGAAATAATCGTCTTCTCCATAGCCCAGCATATCTCTGAACGTCTTATTAACTTGCTGAATGCCGTGTTCAATACTCGCCGTAAGAATCCCATCGCTACTGCTATTAAAAATTGCCTCCACTTGTTCCTTAGCTGTCTGCAATTCAAGTGTACGCTCTCGCACACGTTGCTGAAGCGTAATGCTATTCTTGTTAATTTCCTCGTACAAACGCATCGTTTCGATAAAGTTCGCAACACGTTCAGTGAATGTCTTCAAAATCCGTTGGTCACGGTCACTAAAGGCATCTAATTCCGCGCTTTGTAAATCTAATACAGCGAGTACGCCTTTTTTGGTTTTAAGAGGAATAACAAGCTCTGATTGAGTACGGACTTCATTTGCAATATAATTGTCCTCAATAGTTACATCGGGGACGTAGATTGTTTTTTCTGTTCTAATCGCTAACGGGACAATTCCTGCGCCATCCAACCATAAGGAAGCAACAGGTTTTACATCATATTCCCCAGCTCTTGCGAGTCGCTTAATCTCCCCTTCTGGCGAAACTAATAAAAACCCACAATCAACAAGGTCAAATTCCTTAACAACCGCTCTTACAATTTCCTGAGCAAGACTTTCAAGGTCTTCGGCAATAAAGAGTTGTGATGTTGCCCGATACAGTGCCTGTAACTCTTCTTCGGCTAGTATACGCTCGGTAATATTAATATGAGCAACAACCACACGGCGCGAGGCAACTTCCGCAAAGGGTGTAACACGCATTCCAAACCAACGCTTTTCTTCCGCACTATGACATGGGTATTCAAGATAGAAATCATCTAACTGCCCATCTATAACCTTAAAAATACCATCCTTAGCACCCGATGCTTCTTCGGACATCATGCCTGTTGCTGACTCGCAAATAGCGAGGTAATTTTCCCCAAGGTAATAGCTGTGTGAGCCATCATTATTATCTGCAAAACGTTTCCATGCCGCATTAAATTTGATGATTATGCCATCAGGATCTAAAATAACCGTATTAGCAGGAAAAGCATCTAAAGCTGTTTCTAGAAATTGTTGCATTTCATCAGCTTGTTCTAAAGCATACTTTTGTTCGAGTTCAAGTACCTTTTTATCCATTATGTCGCGTGAATTAATCACAATTGCCTGTATATCGGGGTCATTCAAGCAATTAGTCGCATGAAACTCTTGCCAAACATAATGTCCATCTTTATGTTGATAGCGCAAGTCGGCAGTCTCTGTGACATTAGGCTCAGAGACAACATTAGTGAAAAGTGCCTCAGCCATTGCCAAATCGTCAGGGTGAGTGAGATTACTAGGGTCAAGTTTTAAGTATTCCTCAACCGAATAACCAAGAATTTCTGTTACAACGTTATTTACATAGAGGGTCTTTCCCACGTCACTAACGAGGCAAAATAAATCTTTACAATTATCAATAATTTTCTTAAAACTATCATTCGTAAAATTATTATTTGTCATGGCTATTCTCTCTAACCACTAGCCGAAATTAATTTAGCCACATCTAAGGTTAAACCACACAATTCGACGAGATGTGACAATTCGTAGAGACAACCTTAGACTAATTATTCATTAATAATATTATGTCAATGAATTTAGGCATTTAATTAAGAGACAATCCTAATTATAATCAATAATATATAATTAACAATAATTCAGCAAACGATTTTCTAACAATAACGTGAGTTTTGTTAAGGTATCTATCGAATAGAGTTGGCTTTATGAGTATTGTTGAAGCAACAGTTGCAAGAAAAGGTGCAAGGTAAAATAGGCTTCGAGATTTACATTTCACCTTTTAATTTTTACCTTTTAGAGCCTTAGCTTACTACTTTTAGAGGTGTTTTATGCCTCGACCGCTTATCCAAAATTGACGTTAACAATAATAACGGGGATATGAACGGTCATATCATCAACACCACCCAAATAAAAAATGCTAGACTCTGTCTAGCACCTTAACAATTGAATATAATCACTAGGGTCTTTTTCGCAAACCAAAAACAAACTAAGTCGCTCAAAATTTCCCTGTTATTTTCGCTTACCTCACGCCCAAAATTCCCTGTTTTCCCTGTTATGCTCTGTTAAACAGGAAAATTGTCTCGTTTTGAAATACGAATTAAAGTCTTTAGCGTGGCTTTTTCAGGCGCAGATACAGCATTATAATCCCCATCAGCATCAAGGTACTAATGCCCAAAACAATGCTCCAGCGCAGAATAACCATCAGCCATGTCGTTTGCCCTGTATTCGGCAAGACATCCACCGCTAAGAAACTCATCACCGCACAATTCGGACTAGGGTTACTCGAACTCGTCACGCAGGCTGTATTGATAATCGCTTCAACTGCCTCATCGTCATCACTCACACGCGCATCAATTGTCAATGTCACCCGTTCACCAGCACCCAGTTCATCTAAGGATAGTGTGATATTTTGCCCTTCAATCTCAAGGTCACCATCCGTCGCTGAGGCATCCAAAATCTCGATAATATCAGGCATCACATCTTGAATCACCATATCTGTAGCTGTTTCATCAGTTGGGTTAATTACCCGAATCGTATAGGTAATTTCAGACCCCGGTGGCGCAACAGGTGGATTACCAACTTTAATAATGTAGGGTTCATCAATAATTTGTGGCACAACGCCATCAGCAGAAACAATCGTCACGCCTGAATCGGGAGATTGTCCGTTCGTCTGTACTGTGATATTCACATTAGCCGATTGCCCTGCTTCAAGCGACCCTAATCGGCAGGAAACTAAGCCACCCACTTCGGTACAAATTGGCTCACCGAGATTTGCCGCACGATACTCAACACCACTCCGTAACTGTTCTTGTACCAGTAAATTCTGTGCGGCTGTTAAACCAGAATTGACCACAACAATCGACATGCTATCTGCACCCAAGCCTTCAACTGTGACTTCCAATGCTGGGGTTGCCGTGTCTGTTATCGCCATCGTTGCTGATGGAACTGTTGTTGCGGTCTCACTTGGTACTAAAGTTGCGGTTGCTGATGGAATCGTTGTCGCTGTCGCGCTTGGTACATCGGTTGCGGTCGCTGATGGAATCGTTGTCGCCGTTGCACTTGGTACTAAAGTTGCGGTTGCTGACGGAATCGTTGTCGCCGTTGCGCTCGGCACAAGTGTTGCAGATGGCACAATTGTCGCTGTCTCACTCGGCAGTTCTGTAGCTGTCGGAATTGCTGTATCAACAGGAGGAACAGAGGTGTTCACAGGTGTATTCGGTGGTGGCAATGTCGGTAAAGGCGTTGGTATTGGCGTACTTGTAGGTGCTAAGACGGTGATAATAACAGGTGCAGTACGGTCAGTTGCGCCTAAATTATTCTCAACTTCTAGCTCTACACTATAGCTCCCCGGTGTATTAAAGATTTGCAACAAGTCATAGACATTAGAAACAAGTGCGCCATTGATGAACCAGCGCGTTGTCGTGATAACACCTGTAGATGTATTGTCGAAAAAGACGGATTGCCCCGCTACGATAGTCGTCGCTGACGGAACAAAACTCGCAATTAATACATCGTCAGTAATTTCAATACATTCTGCAAATTCGGAGGTATCACCTGTTGGGCTAATGGCAATCGCTGTAATAAATTCGCCTACATTATACGTTCCTGTTAATAGTGCAGAAAATTCCCCCGATGTAGTTGATAGTGAATATGGACTGCCTCCATCTAATAGAAATGCGTTGCCTTCACCAAAGCCGGAAGCATCACAAGCACTGTTCACATAAAATATCAGTTGATAACTACCTGCCCCACTAGGTATTTGCCCATTAATAGATAAGGCTGTCCCCGTCACTGCCCCATTGGTCGCCACCAGCGAAAACTCTGGGAAATTTTGCGAATTATTTGCGCCAGCATCACCATCGCCAGCATCATTGGGTGTTACACCATTATTCCCTAAATCAATACCTAAAATAGCATTACTAAAGGTCAATGTATCTCGGATAGCAACGCCTGCTGAGTTTTGAATAACGATGCCACTCATGCCACTATAAGCAACTGCTGAACCAGTCCCTGAAAATTGAGAATTATCGCTTGAAAGAATGAGAACGCCAATATTAGGATTCCCAACATTGGTTGTCGTACCTGGCAAGACCCCAATACTGTTTGAGATGAATGTTGTATTAGGGGCATTGGAAACACGTATACCACCAAGAGAATTAAATCCAATGGTATTACTTTCTATATTCACTCCCGTTGAGAGTGTCACATCAATACCACGTTGCCCGTTACCACGAGGAAGACTAGAGACAGTGGACAATAAACCAATCACGTTATTAGTAATATCAATGGTATCAATATCAGCCACATTAACACCATGTCGACCATTACTGCCGATGATGTTGCCAAAATCAGGATTAGCACCCCCTATAATGGTATTCTCTGCGCCTGCGCGAACCCAAATTCCATCAAAGTCGTTGCCAGCAGGTAATCCTGCCTCATCTATCCCAATCGAGTTGTTGCCGATAATCGTCCCATCGGCATCCGTTCCCAAAACATCAATGCCGTACTGACCATTGATGAGATAATTGCGAAGTCCTGCCGTTGTACCGCCATCACGCCCAATTTGTACCCCGCCAACATCATTAACTTGAATACCAATACCGAAGCCATCAAAAGTCAGTCCAAAGACACCTGAATTATCGGCATTGATAGCAGGATTACCGCCATCCTGTTCAAAACTTAATCCAGTAGCAACAGTACCGGGAATCGCAGGTGTCAGTGTCACTCGATGAGTCAAATCTTGAACCGTATTAAAACCTCGAATATCGAGTGTAGAGGTAATTGTTGGTAATTCAGTATCCAGTTGAATAGTCGGGGTGTTACCCAATGCGGTTAGCGGACCTGTATCAAAGCGAATCTCAAAATCATCAACGGTTAAATCAGGTGTGCCGACAATAGGACAATCAGCACTGCCAATCCCTGAATTAACAACGATAATTGCCTCTCGCAAACTACAACTTCCATCAACCGCAACAGTATCTGTGTCAGTATCAACAAGCAATGAAAAAGTCACTGCACGCACGCGGAAAGCCGATAGTGCAAGGAAAATTATCAATCCGAAGATGACAGTAAATGATATAAGATTTCTAGGTTGCCGAAAAATCCGCGCCATAAATATGCTCAAATAATAATCAAGTAAAGCTGGCTAATTCTAGCATAATTGCCTAACATTGTACCCCTTGATATTACGAAATAGAAATAGATGTCAACCAAATTAGCACAAATCAAGCGATATATTACCGCAGAAGTCGTAAATTGCCTGTAAAATAGATTTATATTTACAAAAACTACACAAGAGGATTACTTGATGGCTCAACAACTCGAATGTCAAACCTGTGGTGCGCCAATCAATATCGACAATCAATTTATACGCTCGGTCACCTGTCAATTTTGTGGCGCATCCTACTTAATCTCAGGTGAAGAAGGTCTCGAAGCACGCGGACAAGGTGTCAAATTAGCAGACTATCCATCACGCTTAAATGTTGGGCAACGCGGAGTTATTCGTGGGCGCAATTTCACTGTTTTAGGGCGAGTACGCTATGCCTATCCTGAAGGCTTTTGGGAAGAATGGCAAATCGCTTGGGATGATGGTCAACCTCCTGCATGGCTAGAAGAAGATGAAGGCTATTGGACACTCTACAAGCGCGAGCGGGTTCGTAGTCAAATTCCTGCTCATGATGCGGTGCGTGTCGGTGGCACAATGCAAGTCAATAATATGAACGTCTTTGTAACAGAAAAACGAAATGGTAAGATGGTTGGGCATGAAGGTCAATTCTCTGCCGTTATGCCCATTACAGGTGATTTTGGTTACGCAACAGGCACAGCCGATGGTAAACCTGTCAGTGTCACCTACTGGGCAGATGAAATCGAAGTTGAAACTGGTGACGATTTAGAACCACATGAAATCAAGTTGAGTTAGATACTATGGCATCACAAGCTCGTTCTCCATTAACCCGTTTAGAATGCCCTAATTGTGGCAGTCCTATCGACCAATATAATGCAACAACCCAAGCCCTTGTCTGCCCGACCTGTGGCTCACATATTAGTATCGGGGTAGATGTCCCTGAAGTTCTCAGTAGTGGCGCAAAATTACCAAAGCCTCCCAGACCGATTAAATTGGGTGACCGTGCGACAATTGCACAAGTAGACTATATCGTTCTCGGGCGCGTGATGTATCGAGGTGTTGAAGAAGGCGAAGTCTTCACTTGGAATGAGTGGCTACTGGGTGGCTCTGACGGGCAAATGCTCTGGCTCAGTTTGGATGAAAAAGGCTTTGCGCTCTTTCGCAAATTGCGCTTTCGTCAGCAATTTAACCCCCAATCTGATTTCACGCTTGAACTTGGCGAGGATAAAAAAGCCTTTATTCATGAACGCTATCATGCCTCGATTGTCGGGGCTGAGGGTGAATTGACGTGGCGTGCCACACCCAATGAAAAACTATTCGTTGCCGAAGGTGCAGGCAGTGGTTTGCTCTACAGTATCCAACAAACACCCGAAGAACTCGAAGTGCATGAAGGACGACAAATAGAGGAAAAAGCCTTAGCTACCGCTTTCAAAAATCAGGCATGGTTGGATACGCTCGAGAAGTTCAAGCAACGCAGAACAACGTATAACTTTGCCGCGGTTGCTTGTGTCATCGCCGCTATTATAGGTCTTGTAGCAGCATTGGCTGTTGGTGGTTCAGGTGTAGAAGATGAACCCCGTACAGTCGAATTATCAGATAATAGCCCACAAGATAATTTCTCTGTCGAATTTGACTCCGAACGTCCTGTAATTGTGGCAGTCAAGCTATTAGGCAACACTTTACCAGCAAATAGCTTCATTGATATTGATGTCAACATTGTCTCGCCAGATGGGGCATCCGAGCCTTTATTCGTGCAGGAACTTTGGCATGAAACGGGCGTAGATGAAGATGGACGGTGGGTCGAGACGCAATATGAAACCAGTGAAATGTTTGTTCCTGTGCAGACAGGGACACATAAACTAGAAGTTGCCTATGATGGTTCAGTCTTAGATGACCTTACCCTACAAGTGACGATTCGCCGTGACCATATTATGCCCTTGTGGTTCTTCATTTATACTGTTTTGAGTGGGATTGCTGCGGCAATTTTCGGTATTATGGCATCTAATCAACGACAGTCACGAACATAATACGTTATATGTGAAACTAAAAATCTAAAATACCATCAAGTTGAAAAGACTGAATATGAATGTTGAAGCGAGTTTTCAAGATGTGACGCAAGAGATGGGAAGCCATCTTGCTAATCAGTCGTGTCACAAGTCCTCGCCGAGTGCAAGCAAGGAGACGTTCCAGATGTCGTCCCGTGTTTTGGATTTCATGAAAAGCTCCCTCAATGCGTTCACGGACATTATTCAGGCGTTTTTGAATGCCAGAAGGTAAAGCTATGAGTTGATTTCGTCGCGTGGGTGTGAGCAAGCGATTGCCTGTTTGTATCTGCATTTGTGCCTGACATTCATCTCCAATAAAGCCCTTGTCACCGATGATGGTGGCATTCTGTACATAAGGCAAAATCGTTTCAGCAGCTTGTCTTTCATCGCTATTAGCAGGAACTAACTCGTAGATGATGGGCAAGCCCTCCAAAGTCGTCAACATCACGAGTTTGTAGCCCCAATAATACAGTTTGCGACTGCTACGATAGACATAATCCGCCTCACCTGCGAAGTCGCTATGGGATTTACTCCGCTTGTAACCTACTACTGGCAAGGGTTTTGTATCGAGCAGATAATATCTCTGGTCTAACGCGCCTAACTCATTCAACCAATAGCGTCCCAGACTTTCCAATAGGTGTCTCAGATTGCGACAGCGACGATTATATTGGCTTTGTTCGGGTAATGTCGGAAATAAGTCCACATGATTAGCACGAATGTATTCTAAAAACTGATACTCACCCGAATATGGTATGTAGTCTGCACTGAGCATCAGTGTCAGCACTTCGCTATCTTTGAACTGTGGGCGACGACCTACCTTGCATTCTAATCACTCTTTACCTTCTGCTTCATACCAATCGTCTACAACAACATACACAATGGTCAAAATCGTTTCTATATCTATACTTGGCATAGGTGATGAACTCTCGATATTGGGTTTGGTTACTTCATATCTTGAGTTTTTTCACCTATTTAGTCAATTCTATTTCACATATAGCGTTATGTTAAATTCAACAATTACTAGATAAACCGCATTCTTATTCATGAAAAATAATAGGGTGATAAAGTATCCGTCGCAAGGCTATGAACGCATAATTATTGTAAGTGCTCGAATGACAATAATTTTAATTTCATATCATAATTAAACTTTGAGATAATATCTCATCATATTTTATTTAACGGGCTTAAATATCGTGTGCATATGTCTGTGAACTTCAATCCCTTCTTCGGGCGAGAAAATGACATACAAACAGTTTTTAAGTACTTAGAAGACGATAATTGCAAAATAGTGACATTGCTTGGTTTAGGTGGGATTGGAAAAACAAGATTAGCCTATGAAATTGTCACTAGACAGTCTGATATCTTCGAGCGTAATTACTTTATCCCTTACAAACTATCACATCTGAAGATGGATTAATTGAACTAATTGCTAATGTATTGGATGTTCAGATATTTAATACTCTCCCATTGCTCACTCAGATTATCAACTGGATAGGTACTCGCAGATTATTAATCGTTTTTGACAATTTTGAACATTTGCTAAATTTGAAAAATGTCATACTTCGTCTTTCTTTAGAGACCAAACATGCAAAATTTTTAATTACTTCCCGCCAAGCATTAAATTTACAATTAGAATATTTACATCACCTCACACGGCTTGATAATCAAAGTGGTCTAGACGCCTCTGCTGTAAAAATGGTTGACTTTTACGCTAGTCGTGCTAATTCAACGTTTAGTTTGAAGAAAGAGTTATCACAAGTTATCCGTGTGTGTCGGACTGTAGAGGGAATGCCGCTCGCCATCCAATTAGCTAGTGCATGGATAAAGTCTATTTCATGTCAGAGCATTGCTGAAGCTATTACTGAAAATTGCCAAAACTTGAAATTGGAAAGGGATTTAAATGAACAACATAGGTTAGGGCAAAGATATTGGAGATGATAAAAGCGAGAAAACTCAAAATAAGAATGGTGAGTGGTCGATAAAAAAGATTTATAAGAAAAAGTGGCACAAGTAAAATAATAATCGCATCGACTTGAGGTGTTATTATCATTACTAGGCTCGCATAGACAATCGAGAAGCCATTAAACAAATGGATTGCTATTTTATAATGTTTACTTCGTGCCAGTAAAAATAATCCAAATGCAATGAACATTGTTACGAAGGAGATACGCGCTGTGTTTGGACCCTCCAGAATGAAACCGAAAATGATGCTAGTCAACAAAGTAAAAAACGTTCCCGATAAGGTCAATCCTTGTATAAGATTCTGTCGATTTAGATAGGTCTCATCCAAGATTGTCCTCATCTTTCATACATTACCCGACTTATTTATAACATCATTGTTATATTGAGCAAAATTATTTAGGAATGATGAGAACAAAAAAAGCAGACATCTAAAGTTGCCTGCTTTGTAGTACAGTATTTACCTATTCTTTATGAAACTCGCGCCATTTCAACTGTTTGGCGAACCCGTTCAAAGGCTTCTTGGTGGCTATGAGTAAGCATAACCCGTTCAACATTGGGGTAAATATCCTGCATAAGACCATGTAATTTTTCGCCAAGGTCAAAGTTTTCTGTAACAATAACAACTTTGTGAATGCCATCAGGCACATCAACATGGTCAGCGATAGTGAACAAAGCACTGGTTGTGCTAACTTTTGTACTTCCCATAAAATCGAGCATGAGCGTAATAGGTTGCTGACTACGTGCCATTAAAGCATGAGCTTTATCTAACGCGTCATACAATTCGCTCCAGTTCCAATGAGCTACGAAATTAGCATGTATCACGGAGTAACGAGCGTCCATCCAATCGACAGTAACTGACATAACGTTCCTCCTTTTGCTAGGTGTGTACTGTAATTATACTTGTAATGCCTAAGTCTAGTATGAGTAGAGGATTAATTTGCGTATTTTTAGGATGAATGTCATACAAACTATGGGTCATTAGCACTATTGTAAATTGATTTACATTATTGAAACATTAAGAATTATTTTATGACTATGGGAATTTATATGCGTATTGTTTACTTTTTACTGTGCTTTGCAATCACATTCACTATTTACGCTCAAGAGCAACTGACTGCTAGTGAACGGATTCAAGCTGTCATTGCTGAAAACGCAACAACCTTATCACTGTATCAGACCAACATCTCAGCTGTTCCGTCAGAAGTGATGACCTTATCGCAATTAGAAGTTTTAGACTTATCATCTAACAATCTAACTGCCCTACCTGACAATTTTGCTTCATTAAGTAATCTACGTGAATTGTACCTAGGAGATAATCAGTTCGAGACTATACCAGCCGTCATTTTTGACCTACCAAACCTAGAACGATTAGATGTTTCAGATAATCAACTTGTGAGGCTTCCTGATAACTTCAGTTCTTTATCAAGGTTGCAGATTTTGAATCTTCGCAATAATAACTTAGGAGATTTTCCAAGTGAGATTTTAGGTCTAGCCAATTTACGTAACTTAAATCTAAGCAATACCTCTATAGTTCAACTACCCGCAGACATCGGACGATTAAGCACTCTAGAAACTATCAACCTTAGCAATAATGGCATCGATAGTTTGTCTGCTAATATTGGTGAGATGTTAGGCTTGCAGGGCTTATTTCTCGATAACAATAATCTGAGTGATTTACCTAATGAGATAACAAGCCTAATTAATTTGCGAGAGCTATCCCTCTCCAATAATATGTTTGAGGATGTTCCTCCTGAGATTGCAGAACTTGAAGCGCTCCGATTTATCACCTTAGCAGGCAACCCCCTGAGTCGTGTCCCTGACGAATTGAATATATTTAATGCTCAAGCAATCATTGAATATGCCTCAACTCCAAATAGCTATTGGTTGCAAAATGCCACTCTGGCAATGATTTTTATAAGCGGTAGTTTACTATTGCTACTAATTTTTATGCGTTGGCGTGAGAATAGTGTCTCATCAACTCTCTGAGAGCACGTCATTGTTACGAACCATATTAGGATTACTTGACTTGTATCGTTTGTTATCATATGATTAAGAAATCTTATTTCTCTTAACATATATTTAACAAAGAGGTTATATGGACTCTCTAATGAGTCTTAATCAACAAGTTTTTCTATCTTTTAATATCACTTTAGCAATGGTTCTTAGCGGTATTATTGGGATAAATCGTGAGCGGAGCAACAAATCAGCTGGCTTACGAACCCATATGCTCACAGGTACAGGCGCTTGTATCTTCACCATACTCTCTATGCACGCTTTTCCAGAAGCAGATACTTCTCGTATCGCCTCCAATGTGGTGACAGGGATTGGTTTTTTAGGCGGTGGCATCATCATTCAAAAGAAAAATGAAGCCTTTGACCTCACGACTGCCGCAGGAGTTTGGGCGACAGCCGCTATTGGTATGGCAATTGGAGTCGGTGCATGGTTTATTGCTGTGTATTCAACAGTTATCTTGTGGATTATTCTCGCATTGCTCAAGCAAATCAAAGATGCGATTGCGAAAAATGACGATGCACAAGCATTGAAAACATAGCAAACTACTCTATACGAATAAATTGGTTCGCTGGAAGATTCTCAATAATCGTCGTTTCACCATTATGATAATGAATCATAATCTCTTGAACTGTCACGTTCTCGCCTAGACCAAAATGTACACGAGGGTCTTCTGAGGCGAGATAACTACTGCCAACATAGACCTCACGCTCTAAAATTGTGCCATCAGCGAGTGTTAATGTGATATGTGTTCCCGGTAAACTCTCGCCGAAGTCAAGCATAATCCAGTTACCATCTGGAGCATTATTTTGTAGCAGGGTTGCAGGCTGTCCAATCGAATTGATAGCAAGGTCTAAATCACCATCATTATCGAAATCTGCTAAAGCACTACCGCGTGCCATGCGTGTTCCCACATCATCTAAACCTACAATTTGTGTCCATTCGCGGAATTGTCCTGAATAACCTTCGACCAAGCGATTCCCATACAGGCGAATTAACTCGGCATCCGTCTCAAAGTTGACCACAGGTACGCGCCCATTGACGGTCAGTAAATCTAAGTCGGTATCATGGTCTAAATCTGCAAAATGTACGCCCCAGCCTGTCATATTATTGCCAAGCCCGACCATACCAATGCGATACGTGCTATACACAAAACTAGGATAGCCTGTCTCGTCCATATTGTTACGGTAAATGGCATTAAGTTCAGTATCCCAGTTTGTAACCATCAAATCAGTCAAACCATCGCCTGTCCAATCACCACTTGTCACGCCCATACCACTACCTCTATCATTCACACCTGATGTATCGTAGGTATCAACATAAGTGAAGCCATAAGCATTATCTGCTTGCTCATATATGTAGAGACGATTCGGTTGACCATCATTGGCAATATAAAGGTCGAGGTCATTATCATTATCCAAATCACTGAAAATCGCACCGAGTGTCCGCTCATCGATAATCAAACCGACCTCACGCGTGATGTCCGTAAATGTGGGGATGCCCTCTGCATTAATCCCGTTACTCAGATAGAGATGGTCGGGGATGCCATAGAAATCTTGCGGAAAAGCGCCGATTGGGTTTGGCACCATATAGTCAAGGTCAATGTAGCTACCAACGAATAAATCGAGCCAACCATCGCCATTGAGGTCAGCAACTGCCGCCGCACTATTCCACTCAGGTGCATTTAAACCAGCAATTTGCCCAACTTCTTGGAATTCGTGCGTCTCGTTATTCAGTAACAGCGCATCATCGCCATCTGCCGTGATGAAAATATCATCCCAGCCATTATTATCGAAATCAGCAACCACACAACCATTACCGCGCATCGAGAGATTCGTCTGAGTTATCTCACTCACATCGGTAAAAGTGCCATTGTCATTACGATACAGTGCATTTTGCGGTAAGCCACCATTTTCTGCCCAATACTCGGCTTCATCTTCTGCGTAGCTATTGACCCAATAAATATCAAGCCAACCATCACGGTTATAATCTATCCAGCAAACGCCAGCGCCCATCATAGCAGCAGGGTCAGCAAAAATATCGGTCTCGAAAGCCCCTTGTGTAAAATCAATTCCGACTTCAGAGGCAACATCTTCAAAATGCCAGGCGGTTTCCATATCATCTTCAGTATCTGTATTCGCAATTTGAGATACAGTTCCATTTGTATTAGTGATATTTACCGTCGGAATGGGATCTAATGCCAAACCACTCGGAACACTTTCAGGCAGAAAGGCACTCAAATCTTGGGCATCGTTATCTGTGAGTGCTTGCAAAAACGCGACAATATCATCAACATCTTGTTCACTGAGTGCTAGACCATTCATCAATTCAGGGGCGGCAGAATGTCCCTGACGTTCCCAATTGAAGGGCAAAACACTACTGTAATACGCTGATGGTAAATGACTCGCAGGATCATATTGACTTGCCCCTTCTATGATATTCGCATGATGCAAAATCACCGCTTCAAGGCTGTTATATGCTCCACTGTGGAAATACGGAGCTGTTAAGCTGACATTGCGTAAAGTCGGCGTTCTAAAGGCATATTGGTCACGATAATCAAAGGTGACATTTGCCCGCCCATAATCTTCGCGTCCTGTAACTCCGTTGTGCTTACCAACACCGATTTGTGGCACAAGCAAGTTATAAAATTGCATATCAGTAAATAAATTGCCACTATGGCAACTCGCACAGTTCACTGTCGGGTTTAGCACCCCAAAAAATAACAATGCACCCCGCTTTTGGTCATCAGTCAGCGCATTGATATTGCCAGCCAAATAATCGTCCCAAGCGGAGTCCGTAAAGATGAATTGTTGCTCAAACGCTGCCAGTGCAGTCACGATATGAATCGGCTCTATCACTTCAATATCAAAAATTTCGGCAAAACGTGCCGCATATTCTGGATTAGCCATCAGACGTTGGGTAATACGCTCACGGATAATGTGTGGTATTTCACCCCCAAAACTAGAGCCTGCCATCTCTGCTGTGGATGTCACAGGGAAGAAGGCTTGCACAGCCAAAGCATCCGTTAAGCCTAAGATATTTACATTTTCTTCTAAGCTAGTCACTGTTTGCCCTAGTGCATAGCTTTGAACACGTCCATCCCAGAATTGGACGGGAAGTAAAGCACTGTTAATAATCGTTGGACTATTACGGGGAACAAGCTCTCCGATAAGTGGATTTGGAACTTCACCGCGTTCCTCACCATCATAATCATCACTAATATGGATAGTCTGTAAATAAGTCCGTGTTTCCCCTAGACCATTGCCCCCTGTACCGAGTGGCAAGACACGCGCATCACCCATCGCTAACGCAGGATGGTGACACGTTGCACAAGATATATTCATATCACCCGATAAAATGGGGTCAAAAAATAAATCTTGCCCTAATTCTGATAAAGCACTATCCACCTCTGGTAAATCTTGCCCAACATAAGGAGTTAAATTATGTTCTGAAATCACATCTACCAGCGCCGCATCTACACGCTCAATTTCAACATATTCAGGTGAGGATGTAACAATTTCGGGCATGATGTTAGTTTGCTCGGCATCATTATTATCATCAAAAGAGACATGAATGATACGTCCGTTAAAAATCTCAGTGAGATATAGGCTACCATCAGCTAAAGGTAAGACTGAACCCGGAAATTCTAAATTTTCGAGAACTGGTATCAATTCACCATTTTCATAATAACTTAGGCGACCTGTTTCAGCACGATAACCTGTCCCCGTAAAGCACGAACCATCAGGAGCAAATGTTGCAAATTCAAGCACCCATAATCGACCATCATCAGCTAAAGCAACATCAATCGGCATATTCAAGTTATCAATTACTGTGCGTTGATTACGGTTTTCATCTATAGCTACAATTTCACCGCTATTTGCAGGGTATGGGCATCCACCAAACAGCGCGACATAATATTCATCGTCTACCCGTGTAATGCCTGTTGGGACTGCCTGTATAGTTATGTTTTCATTTTGTGGGTTGGTCAATTCATCAAAGCGGTGAATGAAGCGAACCGTACCATTTGTCTCTTCTTTAGCAACCCCGTTACCCGTTGCATCTGTCACGACTGGCATACCCTCAGCATCAAAAGTCATATCAAAGGGATTCACCAAGAAAACATTATTCAAGCGTTCGACTGCGACACCTAAATCATCAGGCGTATAGGGGATATCGGGTAAAGTTTCCGCATTTTCACTCGGCAACGTCCAGAGATGCGAGGCATTGAAATTGCCAATATAAATTGTTTCGCCATCAGGAGACACATTAACTAACGGCACACCTGACAAATCACCCGAATCACGACTACTCGGAAAACCAGAAATTAAGCGCCCGATTGTGCCATCTGGTAGCATCATGCTCACGCCAGCACTCAAGTCATCATTACCAGTACCTTCTTCTGCAATCAGTACGTTTCCGTTTGGCAACATCGCCAAGCCAACAGGGTTATATAGTCCTTCGGCAAGGATAACGCTACTAGCAGGCATATCCTCTTGAGCTTGAACATTCAAAAATACTGTCCAAATAAGAATAACCCCAATAAGAACACTAATTTTCAAGAGTCGTTTGTTCATTTTATTCATTCTCAGCTACTAATCTGATTAAAATGTCGGGATAATCGGTGATAATGCCATCTACGCCCATGTCCATAATGCTTTGCATTGCTTCGGCATCATTTACTGTCCAAGGGATGACAAGAAGTCCAAGTGAATGTGCTTCATCAAGTAAATCTTGAGTCAGCGTTGAATAATTTGGCGACCAAATTTGAGCACCTTGTTCAGCATATAACGCTAATTCCACGCGCCCACGATTGGTCAATGCCACAATACGAATATCAGGTTCTACGGCTCGAACCGCCCAGATAGAACGATGGTCAAAACTTTGAATAGTGACACGTTCCAGCATATCATAGTCATAAATAATATCTAAAATGGCGAGTTCAAATGCCCCTGCATTTTCACCATCGAAATCATCGCCAATGGCTCTGGGGTTATTGGCTTGGCGCTTTGTTTCGATATTGAACTGAACGTTTCTAGCATTTGAACGTTGTTCGTCCGTTTTTTCTTCTGAATTAGCATAGTCTTGAACAAACTCAAAGAGAGCTTCTAAAGTCTGTATTTGGTAGTTATCACCAGCAAGTATTGTCGCTTCATTACTTTGGGTCGGGAAGCGATTCTCATCTGGGTTAATATCGCAAATGAAGGCTTGCACTTGCTCTAAGGTCAGATTGCTAATTCGACGCGGATTGTTAGAGAAAATAAGACTATCATTCTCAATACCGAGTGATTCCTCAGTTACACCTTCGGGTAAACGGCACTTCTCGTATTCAATCACTTCATCATGCCAGATAACAACTCGATTATCTGCTGTGAAGTGCATATCAAGTTCGAGTGTGGTTACGCCCAAATCTAAGGCTATTTCAAATGCAGGCAGCGTATTTTCAGGCGCTAACCCACGCGCCCCACGATGTCCTTGCACATCAAAATCTGAAGGTATATCTTGGGCAATAACATTGACCCCAATTAATAAAATAAGAAGAATAATAACTTGTTTAAATTGTGTCACATCAAGTCTCTCAGAAGAAATAGCGGTCATTCCAAAAAGAATGGGGACATGCAATTGCATATCCCCATCATGTTTACTATCTTATTGTATCGGCTTACTCGAAGAACGAATTGTAGTTTTCAAGTTCTGCATTAGCTGCTGCTGCAGCTTCATCGAGTGCCTCTTGTGGTGTTAAGCCATCATTGAGAACTCGACCATAAGCATCAACAATGAATTGACGAATTGCAGGGAATGGACCAGCTAAACCACCCAATACAGGATAGTTGGTTGTTCCATCTTCCAATACTGTGCTTGTATCGAACAGTTGCTCAATAGCTGTACGGAAATTAGGATTTTCTTCCCAGAATTCATTGAGTGTTGGGTCATCTTGCAATGATACACGTACTGGGAAATAACCTGTTCCAGTGTGCCATGTCACTTGTTGTTCTTCTTCAGACATGAATTGCATGAATTGCCAAGCTGCATCATTTTCTGCTTGGTCACCACTATCAATTAACCAAAGTGCAGCACCACCAATGATAACGCCATTACGTTCACTGCTATTGGTATGTGGGATGTAGGTTGTACCAACTTCAAACTCTGCACCACTTTGGATACCGAGAGCGCCTGATGTACTATCGAAAATCATAGCGGCTTGTCCAGTGTGGAATGTTGCATCGGTATCTGTCCAAGTGTTACCTAAGTTTGGTGCATAACCATCTGCATAGAGGCTGGTCAAGAATTCAAAGACTTCTACACCGACACCTTGGTTGAAAACAGCTTCTGTAGCACGGGCTGTACGACCATTATCATTGTTGAAGTATAAGCCACCACTATTCGCAAGAATTTGTTCAAAGAACCAACCAACTTGCCCAAGGGTCACACAATATTCTACGCCACTCGCTTGAATCGCATCACAAATTTCTAAGAATTGATCAAATGTTATGTCGCGTGGTACTTCGTCATATCCAGCTGCCGCAAGCATGTCTACATTGTAGTACAAGATTGGGGTGCTGCTGTTGAATGCCATTGCGACCATACCTTCTGTATCGCTATAGAAATCACGTACAGCAGGAATGAATACATCGGTATCAAAATCATCACCCATAGCAGTGTGTGCTGGTAACAAACTTGGGAAATCAAACATGGTTTGTGCAGCAAGGTCAAAGTTTTGGGTTACGTTTGGCAATGTATCGGTCTCAAGTGCTGCGAGTAATGCGTTATAGGTATCATCATATGTACCTTGGAATGTCGCGTTAACAACAATTCCGTCTTGAGACTCATTGAAACGAGCTACAAGCGCATCTACCACTTCACCCAATTCGCCACCCATTGCGTGCCAAAATTCGAGAGTGACTGTATCTTGTGCGCTCGTAATACCTGAGAGTGCGAAAATAAGCACTGCAAAGATACTTACACGAGCAGTTTTAAATAAACGTTTTAACATTTTTCCTCCTAATGTGTATAGAAAATTACTACGTGGCAATATGCCAATTGCTTAAACGGGAATCATCCCCGTAGAAAAGCCAAAATTTTGTTTAACCTTTAAGCCCTGTTGACGCAATACCCTTAACAAGTTGTTGCTGTGCAACGAGGAACAAGATTAATGTTGGTAATAGGGCGATCACTGCCCCAGCCATAATCGCGCCCCAATCAGCACCGCGTTCTTGGTCAAACAAGAAAAAGCGAATGCCAATTTGGATTGTCCGCATATTCGTATCATTAGTAATGACCAAAGGCCACAGATACTGGCTCCACGCACTCAGAAAAGCAAATGTACCAAAGGCACTGATTGAACCTTTACTCAAGGGAATCACTACTGACCACAAATAACGCAGACTGGTCGCGCCATCCACCTTGGCGGCATCATAGAGTTCACTTGGGAGTGTCATGAAGAATTGCCTGAGCATAAATACGCCAAAGGCACTCGCTAAAAATGGAATTGTCAATCCAGCATATGTATTCGCTAATCCCCACTGACTCACCATCACAAAGTTCGGGATAAAGGTCAATTGGAAAGGCACCATTAAACTACCAAGAATGAGATAAAACAGCAGATTTCGTCCTGGAAATTCCAGAATTGCGAAAGCGTAGGCAGCCAAAATACTGAGAATAATCTGTGAGACCACGATTATCGATGTTTGGATCACACTGTTGATAAAGTAACGAAACAGAGGTTGCGATGACCATGCAGTCGTATAGTTCTCAAATGTCCATACTTCAGGGAACAAGGTCGGCGGATAATTAATCATATCGGATGGTAGTTTGAAGCTACTAAATACAGCAATCCAAATCGGTGCAGAGATAATCAAACCTATCAATAGTAGCGTAACGTGCATCCCAATATCGGTAGGTGAAATAGATCTTTTGGTAACTTCTGTCCGTGCAGGTTGAGGATTTTGTGAATCAATCATTTGTAATGTACCTTTTTCCCTACAAAACGGAATTGAATGAAGGATAATACAAGTATCAAAATAAAGAGTAGGTAGGCTTGGGCAGATGCTATACCCCGTAAGGGTGTGCCTTTAAAAGCATCAAAGTAAATGTTGTAGAGCATTGTTCGGGTTGGACGACTGCCCACTGTCAAAACATCAATCTCACCGAAAACTTGTAAGCCATTAATCACATTAATGACCATCAAGAAGAATAATGTGGGTGATAACAGTGGTATTGTTATATGACGAATACGCTCCCACAGATTCGCCCCATCAACCTTTGCGGCTTCGTAATAGACTTCATCGATGTTTTGTACCCCAGCAAGAGCAATAATTGTATTAAAGCCCAACTGTCGCCATACAACAGCAATCATGACACTTATCAATGCCCAATCCGCATCATTTAGCCAATTTGGACCATCAATACCAAACCATGTCAGTGCATAATTGAGATACCCCACTACAGGATGGTATATCCAACGGAATAAAACACCTGTCACCGCTGAACTCATCACAATTGGCACAAATATCAGCAAACGGTAAAACCAACTCAAGTGTCTGATTGGGTACGATAATAAAATCGCCAAAAATACAGAGAGGATGATGCCTGTTGGTACAGTACCAAGGGCAAATAAAAAGGTTGTGCGAATGACATGGTAATAGTTTTCGCTAGTAAGTAGATTGGTATAGTTTTCCATACCTACAAAACGAGTTGCATTACCAAAGGGGGCAACACGGGTTAAACTAATTTGGAACGATGTGATAATTGGGATAAATACAAAAATAGTTAAAACTATTAATGTGGGTGCAACGTAAGCATAACCTTCAAGCGCAGATAGTATTTTTTTGCGTGTGAAACGGTCAGCAAGACTAGATCGTTTTTTCTTTTCAGTATTAACTTGATTAACTTGTTGCATAATAATTTCCATTAAACATATTTAATGAACCTAATGTATCCTTAATGTTTTCAAATTGCAACCGACAGGCTGTAATATAAAGTGGAATTGTTATGATACATGGATAGTTTCTTTAAGTATTAGCATGAAAGCCTTAAAATACTTACGTTATACGGTGTAAAACAACCCTCAAAGGACACTTCTTAATGCAAGAAAAATTACAAAATCTCAAAAATCGCTTACAAGACATTTACCATTTAGAGCAATCTGCAGCTGTTCTGAATTGGGATAGAAATACGAAAATGCCCATCGGTGGTGCAAAAGGACGTGGCGCACAAATAGCCACCCTCAGTCGGCTTGCCCAAGAACGCTGGACTGACCCTACCCTCGGCAAACTAATTGACGATTTAACTGATTATGGTGAAACTCTAGATTATGATTCAGATGATGCGGCTTTAATTCGTGTTGCACGTTTGCATTTCGAGAAACGTAGCCAAGTTCCACCTCAGTTTTCTGCTGAATTTGCTGAACACAGTTCTGAATCCTTCACAGTCTGGACGCAAGCACGCGCTGAAAATGATTTTGCTAAAGTACAGCCTTACTTAGAAAAAACACTCGATTATTCGCGCCAATATTCAGAATTTTTCACAGGTTATGAGCACATTGCTGACCCGCATATCTCGATGCGAAATGACGGTATTTCTACAAAGATGATTCGTAGCCTATTCTCGGAATTACGCGCTGAATTAGTAACCCTGCTCACAAAAATTCGGAACGCGGAGCAAGTCGATGACACATTTCTAACAGGTGATTTCCCTAAACCAAAGCAATATGATTTTGCTCGTAAAGCCATTACCGATTACGGTTATGATTGGCAACGTGGTCGCATGGATGACACACATCACCCCTTTGCGACTAAACTGAGCTTAGGCGATGTTCGGATTACAACTCGTGCTGATGACAACCACCTTGGTGATGGTATTTTCGCCACCATGCACGAAGCAGGACATGCGATGTATGAACAAGGCTTAAACCCTGCTTGGGAAGGCTCGCTACTCGCGCGTGGTACATCATCAGGTGTGCATGAAAGTCAATCACGGCTTTGGGAAAATCGTGTTGGGCGTAGTCTGGCTTTTTGGCAACATTATTATGGGCAATTACTGGATATTTTTCCTCAACTAAAGGGGGTATCTGTCGAGGATTTCTACAAAGCCATTAATAAAGTCCAAGGCTCGCTCATTCGTGTTGCCGCCGATGAAGTCACCTATAATTTGCATATTATGCTCCGTTCTGATTTATCAATTGAACTTCTCGAAGGCTCGCTCGATATTGCAGATTTACCTTCAGCATGGAATGCGCGTTATGAGAGCGACTTAGGCGTTACTCCTCCAGATGACAAAGACGGTGTGATGCAAGATGTGCATTGGTTTTTTGGCTATATTGGTGGCTCATTTGAAGGCTACACATTAGGCAACATTCTCGGCGCACAATACTATAATGCTGCTTTGGTTAATCATCCTGAAATTGAAGCTCAAATTGCAGAGGGTCAATTCGATACATTGTTCAATTGGTTGCATCAGAATATCTGGCAACATGGTCGCAAATATGACACGCTAGAACTCACCAAACGCATCACGAACGATACCATTCAAGTGCAACCACTGGTAGATTATCTCAATAACAAATTCTCTGATATTTACAATTTATAGTATGAATTTAGGGTCGTTTCTATCGACCCTCCCTCCTCTTTTTCTAGCAATCACTTTCCTAAAAGTTCACAATATGTTTTAATCCAATCAAGATTAGATTATTTTAAGATTTTTTGGAGGCAACTATGCCCAATAAACGGATGCACTATCGCGCCTGCAATTTATGCGAAGCCTTATGTGGTATCGAAATTGAATTAGAAGGCGATACCATCATTGCCATTCGTGGTGACAAAAATGACCCCTTTAGCAGAGGACATATCTGCCCCAAAGCAACTGCCCTACAAGATATTTACCATGACCCGAACCGACTCAAGCGCCCAGTCCGACGAACAGAGAATGGCTGGAAAGAAATTTCTTGGGAGGAAGCCTTTACCGAAGTCACCCAAAATTTAAAGGCAATCCAAGAAAAATATGGGCGTGATGCTGTCGGGATTTATCTTGGCAATCCAAATGTGCATAATACAGGGGCAATCTTATACGGTGCGCCGTTTATCCGTAGTTTACGTACAAAGAATCGTTTTTCAGCAACCTCCGTTGACCAACTACCGCATCATTTCGCGTCGTATTTTATGTTAGGGCATCAATTACTTTTACCTGTCCCTGATATTGACCGCACCCAACACATGCTTATCTTGGGCGCAAATCCCTTACAATCAAATGGTAGCCTGATGACTGCCCCTGATGTCAAAAACCGATTGAAAACCATCCAAGCCCGCAATGGCAAAATCGTCGTCATTGACCCGCGCAAAACACTTACAGCACAACTTGCAGACGAACATCATTTCATAAAGCCCAGCACCGATGCTCACTTCTTAATGGCATTTATCCATGTGCTATTTAGTGAAAACCTCGTCAGCTTAGGGCGACTCGAACCCTATATTGATGGTGTTGAAGCAATTCAAAATCTCGTTCAAGATTTCACACCTGAAGCAGTCGCGCCAATCACCGGAATTTCAGCCGAAACTATTCGCCAAATCGTAAAAGACTTCGCCTCAGCCGAGAGTGCTGTTTGTTATGGACGCGTTGGTGTGTCGATGCAAGCCTTCGGTGGTTTATGCACATGGGCAATCAATCTCATCAATATCCTAACGGGCAATTTTGATGAAGAAGGCGGTGCAATGTTCACCCTTCCTGCTTTTGATGTCGTCGGGATGACCAGCGCAACAGGACAAGTCGGCAATTATAGCCGTTGGAAAAGCCGTGTACGTGAACGTCCTGAATTTAGTGGTGAATTGCCTGTCTCAGTCTTAGGTGAGGAAATACTGACCGAGGGCGAGGGTCAAATTAAAGCAATGGTCACGATGGCGGGCAATCCGGTCTTATCAACACCCAATGGCACGCAGTTAGATGAAGGCTTCGCCAATCTTGAATTTATGGTCGCTATTGACATTTACATCAACGAAACCACACGCCATGCCAATATCATCTTGCCAACCACCACAGGCTTAGAGACAGAACATTATGATGTGGTTTTTCATTCCTTAGCTGTCAGAAACACGGCAAAATTCTCAGAAGCCCTGTTTGAACCAGAAGAAGGTCAACTACATGACTGGCAAATTTTACGCGAATTGCGCTTACGCATGGAAGCAGACACTCGGCGAGAAGGCGCAGAAGACTACTTCACACGCTTTAGTCCTAGTCAATTGGTGGATTTAGCCTTGAAATACGGGTCACATGATGTGCGTGTTCGCAACTTACGAGATAATCCGCATGGAGAAGATTTGGGCGCACTAGTACCAGTCTTACCGCAACGCCTCGTCAATAAACGCATCAACCTCGCGCCTGATGAAATCATATCGGATGTGCCTCGTTTAACAGCAGACTTAAGCTCACAAACACAAGCTAATGCCGATGGCTTCAACTTGATGCTTATCGGTCGCAGACACTTACGCAGTAATAATAGTTGGATGCACAATAGTGAACGTTTGGTACGGGGTAAAAATCGCTGTACCTTAATGATGCACCCTCATGATGCCCAAGAATACAAGCTCAGTGATGGTGATTGTGTTAAAGTCTCCTCGCGCGTTGGCGAAGTCGATATTCCTGTCGAAATTACAGATAATATCATGCAAGGTGTTGTCAGCATTCCTCATGGTTTCGGACACAACCGCACCGATATTCAGCTTGATGTTGCCTCAGAGTATGCAGGAGTCAGCATCAATGACTTAACCGACGACCAACGCATTGATGAATTAACAGGCAACGCCGCCTTTAGTGGTGTCCCTGTGAGAGTGAGTGTGTAATGGTAAGGGCATATCTTTGATATGCCCCATAACAGAAGTTAATCCGATGTAAATTCGTAGAGGTTGCTCAGAGCATCTTCAAGGATGAGGTTGCCATCTTGATTGACGTAATATACAGCATCAATCGGTGGGAACATGCCCGATAAGGGGTCTTCTTCACAGAGTTCTTCTTCTATTTCGATTTCACCGAAGCGAATAATCGCACCGTCTAGCTCGACTTCTGCACCTGCCCCATTACAAGAAATGGTCATTTCTGCCGAACCATCCTCAAGTCGCAATGTATAGGGAGTTGCCTCGTCGATTTCAAACATCATCGCTATACCTAAGACACGGTTCAGAGTCCAATCAATGCCCTCAATCGCTGGAGGCGCAAAGCGTAATTGCCCATCTGGAGATTGCAAAATCAATTCTCCATTTTCAATACTGATGAGGTTTGCATTATTCAGCCCTTCCAGATAATCCGCGTCTAGCGAATCAGGAGGACATGCAACAAGCGTTGAAATAGTCGTTTCGATACTTAGTGGGTTCAGTGTCAAGTTAGCAAGCACATTGTTACAATCTGCTATTAATGCCAAACCTTCATCTGTCGTCGTCAATGTGTAACGGGTAGGGTCTTCAACGTCTTCACCATTGAGTGATTGCAGTTCCCAAACACGACCATCAATCTGCGCTGGGAATTTCTGCAAAACTTCGACCAGCTCATATTGTAACGATGACGCATCAGCAGGTGGATTTTCGCGCTCTGTGACATTAACCAAGAGCGTATATTCAAAACCCTGCTCAAACATAAAGCCTCCGATACTATCGTAGAAAAACGATAATTCATCTTCATCATCAAAACGTACAACCAGACAGTTTTGCACAGCCACACCCACACATTCTTGTTGATACGGACTAATATGGATTACTTGCTCTGTACCGTCGCTCTCATCTTGTGCCAAAGCAGTGACACTCAGAACAAGCAAGGTTAAAATTGTTATTATTCGTTTTACCATGTTTGGTAATCTCCTTCTATTTGTGATACCCTTCACATAGTAAACGACTTGTATTGGAATAATGTTCCAAATTTCTTGGAATTATCTAAATATTTTTCTAAGATTATCCTTCAATCAATAGAAAATCCTCTCTGAAATTTGTTGGTTGTGGACTCAAAGTCATAGTCATGCCAGCATCAATTAATGCGAATATCAGTGAAGTTGTGCGGTAATTATCCCGAATGCGTATCGTAACGGTGTCATCTGTAACCTCAGTAATCTCAGCATCAGGAATAACTGGCAACATCAAAGAAACAGTGTCGCTAATCGCCGTTTCAATGAACAACGCGCCTCGTGACCCAACTTCAAGCGGTACACCCTGAACATCAAATAAGGAACGGGGAATGCTTCTCGGTATCATTCGGCAACTTATGATGTCGTTTCTAGGGGTGTCATCGACAATATTTTGCGAATCAATCGGCTCAAAAGCATTGAGGTCACATTGAGCATAACTGCCAATTATCATGCTCGATTCTGTAATTAAAGTCCCATAACGATTAGTATCAACCTCTGCAAGGAAATCACCTTGCATCTGAATGGTTGTCAGCATATCGGCTGTGATTTGTTTTCCACGTTCTATTGTGTATCGCGGGATAACTATCGGATACAACTGATTGTTATCATAGTCAGGTGGTGGCAAAGCTGTCGGAAAAACTGGTGTAGGAGGTGTATCAATCGGTGTTGGTATAGGCGTTTGCGCCATTGTCATCCCAGCAAATACTACTAATATAAGCCCTAAAAGTATCTTGCGAATAATCATGAAAACTCCTTGTATAAGGTTGCTTCAATACAAAAGACAACATCAATATACTAGGAGTTCCATATTAAAAGCTCATTGTCGTGCCTTAAACTGCTTCGTAAACAACAGCCCCACCAATAATCGTTTTATGCACATTGAAGTCATTATCTATTAGCACCAGGTCAGCGTCTTTACCTTGCGAGATACTCCCCTTTTGATGTTCTAAGCCAATTGCCCGTGCAGGATTCTGGCTAAACGTGGGCAGAATATCGTGTAAATCTGCGCCAGTAGCGTGTACGAAATTCTTCACCGCTACATCCATGGTGAGGACACTACCAGCCAATGTACCATTCGCTAATCTCGCACTACCATCTTTGACGAAAGCCGTTAGAGCATCCAATTTGTATTCACCATCAGGCATACCACAAGCGCGCATGGCATCCGAAATGAGGTTGATGCGCTCTGCACCCTTAGCACGCCAGAGTACCTTCATCGCCCCTTCATAGACATGAATACCATCAGCAATGAGTTCGCACGTTACACGCTCATCAGTCATGACTGCCCCGACGACACCAGGGTCGCGAGGGAGCAAATGCGTCATGGCATTAAACGTATGGGTACTCTGCGATAAACCGAGGTCAAATGCAGTGAGGGCTTGCTCGTAAGTTGCTTTCGTATGCGCTAAGGATGCTGTGATACCTCTGTGATTGCACTGTTCAATTAGCCAGTGATTTTCCTGAAATTCAGGGGCAAGCGAGACAATACGTATGACACCGCTATTGAAATATTGTTCAGCTTCATCAGGGGAACACAAACGCACGTAGTCAGGATTTTGTGCGCCAGATTTCTCGACGTTGAGGTAAGGTCCTTCTAAATGTGCGCCAACAATCAACGCGCCACTTGCGCCTCGTCCCATCGCCATGCGGATGCTCTTTAAAGCCGAGAGAATTTGCTCGTGGGACGATGTGAGGGTTGTAGGTGTAAAGGCTGTGACACCTTTGCTGGCGAAGAATTGTGCCATTGCTTGCAAGCCCTCCACTGAGGCATCCATGGTGTCATGACCCATTGCGCCGTGAACATGCGTATCAATGAAACCGGGCAAGAGCGATTTGCTTTCTGCGTCAATGACTGTATTAGCAGATGGGGGTGGATTGCCCCAACCGATAGAGTGAATCTTGCCATTAGCACAATAGACCCATCCTTCGATTTTGGCGCGTGGAGTATAAATAATTGCATTGGTAATGAGTAAGTTGTTCATCTTGATATTTCCATTTGTTTGAGATTGGTTTAGTAAAATGTCGTTCAATTCCAGAAATTAGTTCCCTGTTTATCAGGGCATAACAGGGAAAACAGGAAAATTAACAGGGATTTTGGGCGTAGCAAAAAAACGCCATAACAGGGAATTTCCTGTTTAGCGGTTTGTAAATGGTTTGGATAAAAGCGCAACGCAGAGGCGCAGAGAAAGTAAGAAAATAACCAAGATTTATGCTCAATTTTCAACTGCTTGCGAGAATTGGTATAGGGACAATGCCTGCGTTGTCCCCGAAAAACAACGCACCTCTGCAAACCCAAATTCTGTATTCAATTGTAAAACTGCTATTCAGAGTGTAGCAAATAATCTTTACTGTGTGTTGGTCATATCCCCGTTGATATGACCGTTTTTAAAATGAGTGACTATTAATTCCAACAGCGACTCATAAATAGGGCTTGAGCAAGGGCAAAAATAGCAGTGGCAGATTCAGTACCGCATGAATCACCATTACAAACCATAGACTTCTGCGCCAGAGATAAATAGCCGTGATTAAAATACTGGCTGGCAACACAAAAGTGAAAACATGTATCCAATCCCAGCCAAATAAATGCAAAATAATGAATGCCCCTATAGAAATCCCTGCTGATAACCATTTATTGCCCGTCATTATAGTTAAACGCTCAATTGGATACGCACGAAAGAGAAATTCTTCTGCGAACGATGCCGTTATCCATGCAGAGAACATCACCCAGAATGGCAAAATATTTTCAGGGTTAAAGGCGGCACTTTGAGGGGCATTGAGGAAATCACGGACAAAATTTGAAAATAAATACAGCACAACCGAGAGGATTAAACCGATAATCAATGCACCAATGAGTTCAATCAACCGATAGCGTAGTGAGCGTGTGTTTTTGGTGATGCCGAAGGTAGACAGTGACAAGCCTTCAAGTTTTACACTCACAAATAAAGCAATGCCCACGGCAATCCAGAATACCCATAAGCTCACAAAGCGATTCACGGGGTAAGTGATATTAGCTTCTATAAATGGGCGCAAGGCTTGTTGGATGACGGGGGTAGCCAAGCCAATGATAACAGCCAGCAACGCCAGCTTAGGACGCAATGTTGTTGTTTCTACTTGATTTTCCATAGATGTCCACAGTAAGCTATTTAAAGCATTGTTGTTCTTGGTTGTATGAGCGAGAAAAAATAAATTTTTAAGCAATCAATTTAAGTTTTATTATTTTCATCAAAATTATGTATTGATTGTACTACGAAATTAAGCAACCAAAATTTCATATCCTGAATCGAGGAAAATTCTTTACTAATATATTTATTAGTTTCTAAAGTACTTAGCAAATCACTAAATGATGCAGAAAATTTAAGTATTTGTTTGTGTTGAATATGCAAACTAATAATAGAGTAAAAGCCATGAACAGATTTTTTTACAAACCAAGCATTGTCGTCCATATCAAAATCCATATCTTTAGGTGGTGTATATTCTGCACTTCCATACCACAGAATTAAGCGATAGTGAGCTTTTGATTCACTGAAACTCACAGCATATCTTTTTCGTTTAACTGACATATCATAATTACCTAAATTTTCAGCCTCACCTTCTCCAACCCATAATCTACCTAATTCATATATCAGTTCTGACATAGCATTTTGATGAGCTTCTACAAATTTTATGAAGTTTTCCCATTGCTCATTTTGCTTCATTATTATTCCTATATGCTTATCCTTATAAAGCTATACAAATCTTTGATGAAAATGAAATCGAGAAGTATACGTTTTTACTACCCAATAATCTTGCGTATAATGCCAAGCCTTTAACGGCAAAGTGAAAGTCAAGAACAATTCTAAATTTTCTAGTGCCAAGTCACAAGAAGTCATTTAGATTGATTCTTTCTGCGTATCGCATTTTCCCTATCATATTTTTCTTTCCTGAAAGCCATTACATCAACATCTTCTTCCAAACCATAAATGGCTCGTAGTTTTTCTTCACGTTCACAGTTAAATGCTTCCGTTAGCCTCTGTTGTTCTTCAATGTAAAGATATGTCTCTTCTACATACTTCACCATATCACCCCTATCAGGGTTCATGACAAATTGAATTCCGTTATCGTTCGGATGAGGTTTACGATGGTCAAACTTTGCATCAACGATTTCATCAGGAATGCCTTCGGGAAAGGCATTACATAGGAATTTTCGATCATCTTCCCTATATTTCTGAAAATGTTTACAGTGAATGCAACCATCATGTATCATTTTCATATTAAATCTCCCAACGACAGGCAAAAGTGACCTTTAATTAGATTATGTCATAACAAGTATTAGGTTACCCAATAATCTCGCGCAGGATGCCATTGCTTTCAGCGAGGCGTTGGAGGGCTTCCTCGCGTGAGGCGTTTTCATGGTGCATCACAACTGCGACCTTCACACTGCCCTGTGCTTGGTCGAGCAAAGTCGATGCTGAGGTTTCATCTAGTCCTGTGAGCTTCATCACGATGCGTTCGGCACGAATCTGTAATTTGGCATTGGTAATCTGCACATCAACCATCAAATTGCCATAGACCTTACCCAATTTGACCATACTCGCGGTACTGAGCATATTGAGCACCATCTTCTGCGCTGTCCCTGCTTTGAGGCGTGTACTGCCTGATACCACCTCCGCACCAACAGGCAGTGCAATCGCGATATCAGCAACATCTAGCAATTCGGCAGGTTCATTACACGAAATCCCAACCGTTGTTACACCTATAGACTTTGCATACTCCAATGCGCCCAAAACATAAGGTGTGCGTCCGCTAGCGGCAATGCCGACGACAATATCATTCGCTTGTAAATTAATTGCTTTTAGGTCATCTGCTCCTGCATTGACCTTATCCTCAGCACCTTCCACAGCAGTCATGAAAGCTGTCTCACCCCCTGCTATCAGACCACGCACAAGACTGGGTGGCGTACCAAAAGTCGGGACACATTCAACTGCATCTAAGACTCCCAAACGTCCACTTGTGCCAGCCCCAACATAGAGCAATCGTCCATCTTGCCTCAGTGACGACACAATTGCGCTAACAGCCTCTTCTATTTGTGGCAAAGCGCGTTCGACTGTAACTGCAACCGATTTATCTTCGTCGTTCATCAGGCGCAAAATTTGTCCTGTATCAAGCGTGTCGAGTGCCTTTGTTTTTGGATTTTGTTGTTCAGTGAGCATGGATGTCCTTTGTTTGTGTGTAGTAAGTTTATAACACACGCTATATGTAAATTAGATAATTGCTATTATGAGCAAAGTTAGCTTGATGACTAGTCGTTTTTATAGCTTTCAGCGACTCAGCGAACAGTGTTTCAGCTAAAACCAGAAGATATTGTCTCGAAATAGTTCATTTGAACTTTCCCCATGCACCTCGTTCTTAGTCTGTAGAGAATGAGAGTCTATTGGGAGTAAAATTTAATTTTGAGAATAGTCTAAAATGGACTTTTGTTGCTTAACTGAAAATATTGTCAAGGTACAAGAAAAGGTAGTCAGTTATTTTCTTATACCCCTACCAAGCAATCTTATTCCTGCTTTTATTTCATTTTCATGATGAATTTTTCGAGCGCATCTAAGTGTTCTTCGACAGTTGTATACCCAGCCCCCATCGTAACGACACTTGCATGGGTTGCACCAAGGTCTTTCCATTGCTCAACATAGGCTTCGTGTTCATTTGCTTCGAGTCGACTGAGGGGGATAAAGGGGTCGATACCAAAAGCACTTGCGTCGCGCCCTTCTTCTTGGAGATGAACGTGTATTTTGCTTAGACATTCTTTAGCGCGGTCAATTGGCATACCGCCCGGCATCCAACCATCACCTAAGCGTGCCATACGTTTCAGAGCCGCATCTGCGCCACCGCCAAACCAAACAGGTATCGGACGTTGTATTGGAAGAGGGTTAATCCCTGCATCGTCGATATGATGATAATCTGTATCGATTGTCACCAAATCGTTTTGCCATAATAATTTTAGCACCTCAACTTGTTCGGCAGAGCGTTTACCCCGTGTGCTAAAATCTTCACCTAAGCCTTCTAGTTCAACCTGATTCCAACCAACTCCAACACCGAGGCGTAAGCGTCCATTACAAAATAAATCCACCTGCGCGGCTTGTTTAGCAACTAAAGCTGTTTGGCGTTGGGGCAAAATCAGGATACCTGTTGCAAATTCGAGTTTCGTCGTAATTGCGGCGGCATAACTGAATAAAGTAAAAACTTCGTGGAATTGATTTTCATGGGTATAAGGACCCTTCCATCCGCCTTCACGTTCAGGATTCGCCCCAAGAACATGGTCATAGGCAAGTACGAAATCGTAACCCATTTCTTCAACACTTAGCATAAATCGTCGGATATTTTCGACATCTGCGCTCACTTCATATTGGGGGAAAATTGCACCAAATTTCATTTTTAATCCTCAAGTTCTTGCATAATTTTTGTATAAGCGGCGTTAATACGTTTCATTCGGTTATCCGCATCATCACTATCATTTACATCAGGATGATAGAGGCGCGCCAAAGTATAATAAGCACGTTTAACAGCCGATTGATCAGCATGGCGTGGTAAGCCTAACACATCAAAATGACTGAGTAGTGGGTCAGCAAACGTATTTGTATCTGTCGTACTGTAATTGCGGTAGCGTTGGTCTTCATTCTCAAAGCCAGCAACATACCACTCACCAGGCATATAAGGGTTGAGTGTCTGAACGGTCTCCCCACCTATTGCCGCATAATTGACGATATTACCGTAATGCACTTTGCGTCTGAGAGTATCCCCCTGCATATACACGGGGAAATAAAAGGCATCTCGTCCTGCGACTTCATAGCCATAAATTTTCCCACCATGTAAAGAAACCAGTATCTGCATCCAATCGTCCAACACATACATATCGCCATCATCAGGCAAAAAGACATCCGCCCAAACCATCATCAAGGTATGGATGCCACGCGCTGTATTTTCTACATAGTAATGCTGAATATCACTCACATTCATCACACGTTCGATTAATAGAACCATCACTTTTTGACCTGTTGTGAGGTCAAGCTGGATAATATCGCCATCATCTTTGATATGTGTCACGACGCGGGCATAATCCAATCGATTAACAAGAAATTGACTGGCATAGATGGTTTCAAAGCGCATAGAGGGTCATTTCTATGTTGCCTGTACAATGGCTTTACGACGTAGGCGAATATCAGCAATATAATCTGGAATAGGCTCTTCGGCGAGTTGGCAAGCGACTTCGTCTACAGCTAGTAAATCATCGCCCCAAATGACCTTGCCTATTGCTTGTGAATGGTCAAGCACTGCACCATCTATGTACTGCCCAATGGTAAAGTAAATATCTGTGAGTAGGTCATCTATCTTGATTAGCTCAAACGCCTGTTGATACTTTTCCTGTGGGAAAATGCCGATTAGATTGCCGAGTGAGGCTAAAAGTTGCTTCGATTCATCATCGGATTGAACAAATGCACTGAGTGAAATCACGCAATCATAATCCTTGATATATTCCGATGCTATCATAGATGAGTAATTAAGGGATTCAATTAAACGATTAAGGTATTCGTGCATAATGAGATTATCTGAATCTGTGATTCGCATTTCTCTATCTAATAAAGACATCACACCGAGTTTTTCAAATTCCACTTGTGCTTCTTTGTCTGGGGATACCGCATCAATTACCACAATCCGTCCCATTGGGCTGGCACGTCGTAATCCTCGTAGCACCGCACCCAAAACATCTGAGCTGACCCTTTTTAAATCTGCTTTGACCAGTATTCGCATGGCATCAAAAGCGGAATCAGGGGGTAAATAGGCAAAGCTGCTGGCATTGGTCGATTTTACTGAAGCAAGGTCTTTGAGTTTCCCCATTAATTTCTCCGTGTATATTCCAAAACTATGCCTAGTGTACCAGATGCACAAAGACAAAAAAAAGAGCACACTAGGCGCTCTTTTCTCAAACCTCAAGAAACTATCTCATAAAACTCTCTGTACCATTCCCAAGTTTTGTATAAACCCTCTTGTACGCTAATTTTCGGCTCAAAACCTAATAAATCACGTGCTTTTTGGTTGTTGCAATAAGTAATCGGAGGGTCACTTGGGGGTGTTTCCACAGAAATTTTGTTGATTTCTTTGCCAGAAACTTCTTCAATAATCTCTACAAAATCAATCAACTTGATAGGATTACCGACTCCTAAATTAATCACTTCGTAACCGAGGGGTGTATCCAACGCGGCAATAACGCCATCAACTGTATCATCGATATATGTCCAATCGCGTGAAATATCGCCCCCATTAAAGAGCTTCATTTGCTTGCCTGATTGCGTCGCATGCATGAGAAGCATCGGCATCATATCAGGTCGTCCAGCAGGTCCATAGACATTGAAGAACCGTACACAAGTGATGTTCATCCCATTGAGATGATTATAAGTATGAGCGAGAATTTCTGCCGCACGTTTGCTTGCAGGATACGCTGCTAAGGGATGGTCTGCCGTATCTGTCTCAACAAATGGTAATATCTCGGTTTTGCCATAAACAGAACTTGTGGAAGCAAAGACCACCTGTTGGACATTATGTGCTTTAGATGCCTCAAAAATGTTCATTGAGCCTGTCACGTTCACATCCATATAGAGCTGGGTTTGTTCCATGCTAGCCCGAACATTAGCACGAGCCGCTAAATGAGCGACATGGGTAATATCATGTTCTGCAAATATTTGATTGATAAGGACAACATCACGCAAATCACCTTCAATGACAGTGAGATTATCATGTCGAATGCGCTTAATATTATTATGTTTGATTTTAGGATCGTAATAATCGTTGAAATTATCGAGGACAACGACGGTATCACCGCGTGCTAATAAATCTTGAGCAACATGGCTTCCAATAAAGCCAGCCCCACCTGTTACAAGATATGCCATTCTTTTTCCTTTATGAATTCAATGAAACGAATGATATGGATTAATTTTAGCATCTTCTTAATGAAGAATAATTAAGCTTTTGCGATTATTGGCTTAAGAATCGCGCGGATGTCATCCATACTTTCGACGCGCACTAGCTGATTACGAATCAGAACACTACCGTCATCGTCTAGGGCATATTTGCTGAGTTGCTTCCGCATTTGCAAGCAAACGGCTTTTTCAGGAATTGCCGCATAGCCATAATTCAATTCTGCATAATGCAACGCGATTTTTGCCCGTTCAGCGCGTGGTGGGTCAGGTAATTTTTCTCCTGTTTTTAGATAATGAGCAATCTGCTTGAATATCCAAGGACGACCCAAAGCCCCACGCCCAACCATCACACCATCTGCCCCAGTTGCCTTGAGCATCCGTTCAGCATCTTCAGGTTCGCGGACATCGCCATTACCAATCACAGGCATATTATTCACAATCTGTTTCACATCACGGATAACATCCCAATCCACATCCCCTTGGTGACCCTGCCCTGCAAAACGTGCATGGACAGCTATTGCTTTCACGCCAACTTCTTCGGCGGCTTTGGCAAAGGGTATCGCAGTAACCACGCCGTCTTCAAAACCACTACGGACTTTGACTGTGACAGGTACATCAACTGCGTTCACAACAGCTTCGACAACAGCACGCGCCGTATCCACATCACGCATCAGTGCCGCACCACCACCTTTTTTGGCAATTTTTGGAACCCAACAACCCATATTTATATCGACAATCGTTGCGCCGTTATCGACTACAATTTTCGCGGCTTCGGCAACTGTATCGGGGTCACTCCCGAATAATTGCACCGCCATCGGGTATTCTGCAACCGAATCCCAGGGGAATTTTTCAAGAGAGCGTTTGCGCGTGCCTTTATTTTCAAGTAGAACACTGCTCAAAACTTCTGTACACACAACGCCACAATCACCTATCTCACGCACAATCTGACGAAAGGCACGGTTGGTATGCCCTGCCATCGGTGCTAATAAAAAGGGGGATTCAACTGTAATATCGCCTATTTGATAAGGCTTGACGAAAGTCTGCTCTGCTATAACCATACATTCACTCTTTTATCGAACAACTTACTTTAATGATACACAATCTAGGACAGAGTTAAACGCTCAAGTGCTTAATTCATGGGGAATTATAGAATTTCTCATGTGCCTACGGTATGGTTAAGGTATAGAGATTAAAATTACCATTAAAGGTCAAAATGATTATTACAAGCGGAAAGTTCCAGTTATTACGCGATAAAACCCAAGACCTCATTGCTGAAATTAATAGTATTCAACAACAAGCTGAAACAGATTTTGTATCAGCACAACACATTGTGAAACGTTTAGGCGCACATTTACGAGGCGATGGTTACGCTGAAATCGGTTTCTGGACACCTGAATTACGAGAAATCGACCTTCCCTCTGAACGCGTTTTCCTAGAATTATTGACTCCACTAGATGACATTGATTTTACGGCATCCGAGCAAAAGTTAGCGTTCAGACGTGACCGTATCAATTTATTGCTCGATGGTGAATTTGCATGGGGTGTAATTGACGGATTAATAGCTGGCAATCGAGAAACTGTCGGCACTCTCTACCAAATCGTGTATCAATCAAGCGATGGTGAATGGGTTATCTTGCGTGACCATCTCGCTTATTCAATCCCTTTTGGCGCGTTTGCACCCGCTGAATTTTATGACATGAACAATATGTTTGATAATCGGCAAGATAAAGACCATTTCCGCAATCATTTAGATACCAAACCTGACCCTGACAGTGTGCAACGGGTGCAATTCCCAAGCAATATCTTACAAATTCATGCAGGCTATGCGACAGAATCAGGCTCGATTGCTGGCTTAACACGCTTATACCAAAAAATTGCTGACAAAATAAATTCGGGTGAAGCACTCTCTCCTGCTGAGCAAAATTTCATTGCCTATGATGCGATTCAGCTAATGCCAATTGAACCGATTATCGAGTATGAAGGTCAGCACAATTTTTGGGAAAGCCAGAGTGACCCTTTTGCTGAAGAAATCGACGTTATTCTCAAGAAACCTGATATGAGCAATTGGGGTTATGATGTTGTCATCAGTGGCTCATCGGCTACAAATCCGACCTTACTCGAAACACGTCGTCCCCATGAATTGCTGGATTTTATCGAAACCTGCCATACCTTCCCCAATAAACACATCAAGGTCATGCTAGATATTGTTTACGGGCATATCGATAACCAAGCCTTAGAATTGCTTAATAAAGAGTATTTTGCTGGTGCGAATATGTACGGTCAGAATGTCAATTTTTTGCACCCGATGGTACGGGCAATCCTGCTAGAAATGATGCGTCGTAAACATAATTATGGAGTAGATGGCATTCGCGTTGATGGCGCGCAGGATTTCAAATGGTGGAATCCTGAGACGGATGAAATGGTACACGACAATGATTTTCTGCACCTCATGAATGATATTGAACTCGATGTTGCAGGCGTCACGTATCGCCCTTGGATGATTTTTGAAGATGGTCGCCCTTGGCCCAGAGATGATTGGGAACTCGCTTCGACTTATCGTGAAGTGACCAAGCTCATGCCAAATGTCTGGCAATGGGGACCACTGACATTTGCCCATAACACGCCCTTCTTATTCACCTTCTGGACAAGCAAATGGTGGCGTATCCGCGAGATGGCATCGGTTGGGCGTGAATGGATTACTGGATGTGCTAATCACGATACCCTAAGGCGAGGTTCACAAGTGCCGATAGATAGTCGTATCAATACTTACTTGGGCGATACTCTACCAGAAATTATCCGCAAAGCCTATGATAACCCTGCCGCTAAGTTATTCGATTACGGCATGATGCCCGGTATCCCTATGGATTTTATTAACGGGTCATTCCGCGCACCTTGGGGATTTATCCGCAATACAGATGATAAATATAGCATAAAGGTAGTCAGCGAAGAAGCCCTCTGGCTATATTGGCGAATGGATGAAACACGCTACAATCAAGCACATGTTTTTACCCGTCTCAAAGACTTCGGTTTCACCCAGTTAGATAGCCTGCGTCGCTTTACCAATACATTAGACCATGCCGTACAAGCAACAGACTACAATCTAGAGTCAATTGTGCGCTTATTGAACAATATGTCTCCACCCTTAACTGATTATGACATGAACGTTACCAAACTCAAAGCAATCGCCAAAGCCTTTATGGATGATGTGCATGATTATTGTAACGTTAGCCATTATTGGGATACTGTTTCTTCTGAACAAGCGGAATACAATCTCAACTTACGCAATTTCCGCCGTGACCGTCCGTGGCTCATTGATAACCTGCGCGAGGGTGAAGTCCTAGATTACTTGCATCCGACAGATGGTGCGGCATTGTTCTATGGACTGCGTGTCTCACCTGACAATGGCGAAAAAATATTGTTCGTCGCCAATATGGAAGGCGCACCACGCTCAATTATCCCTGTCAATTTACCCATCCCGAATTTAGGAACTGATAATTGGCAAGTTGCCATTAGTACGCCAAATTTAGAGGTCGAAAGCACTACTGAAAGTATCACTTTATCCGATAGTAAAGGAGTGATTTTTATTAGCAATAACGTGAGTTTGGGATAAGGTGGGACAGCTTTGCAAGAAGCGTTAAGCTTCAAGGTGACAAAACCTAAACCAAAGCGAGTCCCATCATGAGTTTACTCCATTATTGTGTTCTATCGACGATTTCTGGCAATTATATGAACCGATCTGGCATCAGACACTGCGGGAAAGTGGGCAAGCTCATCGCCGTCGAGCCAGCCGTATGAGTATGAGTGAGATGATGACTATCGTGGTTCATTTTCACCACAAACGCTATCGAAATTTCAAAACTTATTACACAGATTATGTGATGAAACACTTAAACGGCGAGTTTCCAACGCTGCTGAGTTACAATCGGTTTGTCCAACTCATGCCCGCATTGTGGTTGCTCTTTGCGCTTATCTACAGCACTGTTATGGCACTTGCACAGGCTTATCCTTTGTGGATTCAACAGCAATTGCTGTATGCCACAATCGTCGCATCAACCAGCACCGTGTGTTTGAGGGTGTTGCTGAGCGTGGGCGTACCTCTGTGGACTGGTTCTTTGGCTTTAAGTTACACATGATTGTCAATGATTGCGGTGAACTCTTGAGTTGTTGTGTGACAACGGGTAATACTGATGACCGCCAACCCGTTCCAAAAATGGTCAGCCAAATTCGACGTTGTTTTGGGAAGTTATTTGCTGACAAAGGCTATATCTCAACCACACTCACACAGCATTTACTGGAAGATCACATGCTCCAGCTGGTCACGAAAGTTCGTAAGAATATGAAAAACAAACTGATGGATGAGATGGATAAATACTTTTTGCGCAAACGCGCTATTGTGGAAAGTATCTATGACCAACTCAAGAACATCTCACAAATTGAGCATACGCGACACCGCAGTTTTACCGGGTTTACTGTCAATTTATTGGCTGGACTGATTGCTTATTGTCACCAGCCCAAGAAACCGTCTTTAGATTTACGCTTTCTTCGACAATTAGCTGTTATCTAAACCAAAACTCACGTTAAATATTCTCATTCCGACCCATTCTAACTCTATGTAAAACCTCATACCATGTGAGTGAGAATAAATATTAAGGTAATCACGCATGAAAAATAATTATTTTAAATTACTAGATGGGGACATCTCGGCGAGAACACCCAAATTTATTGTCATTGGATGTGCTCAGTCACAGAGTTACGTCGGAGCGGATGCCCTGCTTACTCTCTTTTATCAAGACCATCAGGTAGAAGGTTCTGTCTTATGTCAGACTATACATTTTCGCGGAAATCGGCGGAGCAATATGTATCACTTTAGGCTGAAACACGCGCAAAAAAAGCCCGTTGATATAGTCATTCTTCACAATCCATTTGTCATACGCCTTATCCGTCGATTAGATCTGAAAATTTATAAGACACGAAAAACACAAGAGAAATGACAGATATATCTGTATAGAAATGTAGTACAAGCCACATAGCCAAAGGGATACCATTTATTCGTCAATCGGTCACGGTTTAAACGGCTCATATGGTCAATACGAAACTCAAATTGGCTAGTTTATCCTTACTCTAATTGTCCAAATAACAGCGAACGGAGAGAGAGATGGCAGTTGTAAAAGTGATCGAAGTTTTAGCCGAGTCAAACAAAAGTTGGGATGATGCGGCAAAGGTCGCACTGACTGAAGCGAAAAAATCGGTGAAGAATATCCAATCAATCTATGCTAAAGAATTTCAAGTTGATGTAGAAAATGGCGAAATCAAGAGTTACCGCCTCAACGCAAAAATCTCCTTTGTCGTTGATAACTAACTTGTTAATCCAAATGTTCATATGCTAAAAAGATGGGACAGCGTATATTACTGTCCCTTTTTCATTATTCGTGTTTCCGAGATTCTCTCACATATTTTTTGTTTACTCTGTCGGGCTTGGATAATCTGTGAGTTTGGATTCTTCCAATTCTTCTTCTCGATAGTCAACTTTTTCAGGGATAACACCACGCAACATCTCGATAATTGCATTATTAAAGGCATCCAAATCATCAGGGTTACGAGAAGTAATCAAGTTAGCATCAATCACCACGGGTTCATCGACCCAATTAGCTCCTGCGTTCTTTAAATCAACCTGAATAGACGGATACGATGTGAGCTTACGACCATCCAACACATCGGTATCAACTAGCGTCCATGCTGCATGGCAGATTGCCGCTACGGGTTTGTTATTCAAGAAAAAGTGACGCACAAATTCTTGCACTTCTGGAATACGACGCATATTATCAGGATTCATAACTCCACCGGGCAAAACCAGCATATCATAATCTTCTGGGTTCGCATCCTCTAAAGCAATATCTACTTCAAAGGAATCGCCCCATTCTGTATGATTCCATGCCTTAATAGGACTCGTCGCGGGTGAAATCAGATCAGTTATTGCATCAGCATCGCCAAGTGCCTCTCGTGGACTCGTCATTTCAATTTGTTCAAAGCCATTTGTTGCCAAAATAGCGATGCGTTTGTTCAATAAATTAGCCATAATCTCAAACCTTTCTGATATTTACTAGCATTATATTTAAGCTAAATGATCCGTGTTATAGGTCTATTGGAATGCAACAGTGCTTAATCAACTGCTTATCTTTTTCTCCTATTTTTGCGTTAACTACTCTCCCCAAGCGCACGACGACCCGCAACGACACCATCGTTAATGTCCGTTTGCAATTTGAGCCATTTCATGATGTCACGTCGACGTAGCGACCCATCTAACACCCGACCATGTGCCACAACTAGCTGGCGAAATTCGTGATCCATCAGTATCTTCAAGGCATCTGCTACATCATCGTCGGGAGAAACTGTAATGAGTTCCTCAAAAGGAGTCATAATTTCGCTAACGCTCATCTCGCGCCACTTTTCACGCTCAACAGCGCGAACGTCTGTCATAGTAATTAATCCGACTAATTCGTCGTTTTCTATCACCGGAAAGGCGTAATCATCACTCCGCATAACGTAATCATGTACGAAACTGTCGACAGGAATTTCGGGCGCAACAGTCGGGGGCTTGTAAAGCATCACCTGACTGACTTTGACCCCTTCTAAGACATCCTGTATGACTACACGTTTGTAACTGACAATTGCCGCATTGTTGAGAAACCATCCAATGAAGGCTAACCATAAACCACTGACAAAGCCTGTACCAAAGAAAGGTACTTGCACACCGAAAATCATGGCAATACCTGAAATGATTAAAACCCATGCAACAACTTGTCCTGTCCAAGATGCCCAACGGGTTGCCTTCCGCAAATCATCGGTAACACCCCATAGTAAGGCACGTAAGAGACGACCCCCATCAAGTGGAAAGCCAGGTATCAGGTTGAAAAAACCGAGAATCAGATTAATTGACCCCAGCCAGAGAATAACCGCCACGAAAGGAGTCATATTCTGCATAACCACTTCAATATTCTGGGTGGCTTGTCCGATACCGATATAGGCATTGGCAATAAATAGAAAGAGGATGCCCAGAGCAAAGCTGGTTAAAGGACCCACAATCGTTATCCAAAACTCAGCTTTCGGAGAAGGCGGTTCGCGCTGTATATTGGAAACTCCACCAAAGAGGAATAGGGTGATGCTCCGTACCAAAACCCCTTGTCTGATTGCCATAAGCGAATGAGCTAATTCATGCAGTAGCACAGAAACAAAGAACAATAATGTCGCAAAAATTGATGTGAGAAGTACGACGAATGTACCCCATTCAGGATTGAACTGAACTAAAGTGGCACTCAAATTCCATGCTACCAGCAGAAAAATGAACAGCCAACTCCAGTCAATCCGTATTTCAATGCCAAAAATGCGACCAAGGCTCAAGCCATTTCGCATAAGATTCCTTCCTGTTTTGTATAAAGAAAAATAATGATGTGAGTATGAGGGATGACGGTCATCAATAGATGCTGTTCATTTTATAAAGGACAGAATAATCTGCCTATTGTCCTTCCTGAGATAATTAGTATGGGTCAAAAGAATAGCTCTTATTACGTCTTATTCGTCAACATATTTGCCTGTAAAGGGGTGGTTGCTTTTTCACGTAAGGCAGTAGGTAAGAATTACACATTATTCTTGTTCCATGTTCTCACTTTTTCCAACAAATGATGTGCTTCCTATCAGTTATCTAACTGCTGTTTTCATTCCAGTGAACAAATATTAAAAAAGCATCAAAATGTAGTCGAATTGCGCGATTTCTAAGAGGGCTATGATAGGGCAGTGCTACCATGATGGTAAGATGTTCACCGATGATATGAGGAGAATAATTATGATAGATAGATACAGAAATAGACAACATGCTGGTCATGAACTAGCCGATGCCCTATCGAAATACAAAGACAATATCAACACCATCGCTTTAGGACTTCCGCGAGGTGGCGTTCCTGTTGCAGCTGAAGTTGCACAGGCATTAAACCTACCGCTAGATATTGTTGTTGTTCGGAAATTAGGGACACCTTGGCATGAAGAGATGGCGATGGGCGCAATCGCAAGTGGTGGCGTGCGTATCTTGAATGAAGATTTAATCCAAGCACTGAATATTTCACAGTCTGAAATTAAGGCAGTGATAGAACAAGAACAGCAAGAACTGCAACGCCGAGAATCTGCATACCGCGATGATAGACCAATGCCAGACCTTAACGACAAAACAGTAATTTTGATTGATGATGGCACTGCCACTGGCTCAACGATGAAAGCCGCTATTCGGGGCGTAAAACAACATAATCCTGCCCAAGTTGTCGTCGCTCTACCCGTTGGCTCAGAAGAAGCCTGTAAGGAAATAGGACAAACAGTGGATGAACTCACTTGCTTGATGATACCTAAAAATTTCGGCGGTGTTGGGGCATGGTACGACCGATTTAACCAGACGCGTGATGAAGAAGTCCGTCATCTTTTGCAAAAAGCAAATCAAAGCGACACTGTAACAACATCCTGAGCAAGCCAGATTTAGAGAGAAAAGAAAATGAGAAAGCGATTAAAGCTACCTTTTTGAATAAACCTGACATAATAGCCAGTCTTAAATGATAGCTTCAACGGCTGACACAATGTCGACTGGCATCAGCCCATACTTCACTAGCAAATCCTGTGGCTCACCGGACTCGCCATAGGTATCCTTGATTCCGACAAAAGCCATTTTGCATGGATGTGTTTCAGCGACAATTCTTGCCACACCATCGCCCAATCCACCTTGTAGAAGATGTTCTTCTGCGGTGACGATAACGCCCGTTTCACGAGCCGCTGTGGCAATGGCTTCTTTATCAAGTGGTTTAATGGTGTGCATATCGAGTACACGCGCTTCAATTCCTTGCTCACTTAGCATTTCTGCCGCTTCTAAGGCAACCGCCACCATCAAGCCACAAGCAATAATTGCCACATCATCCCCTTCCCTTAATTGATTGGCTTTACCAATTTCAAATTCAGATTCATCGTCATAAATTTTGGGAACGTCAGGACGACCCGTCCGCATATAGACTGGACCTTGATGTTCAAACATCGCTCGTGTGGATTTATGCGTTGATGCTTCGTCAGCAGGGACTAAGACCGTGAAATTGGGCAAAGAACTTGCTAGAGCAATATCTTCAATAGCCATCTGACTCGGTCCATCTTCGCCGATACTAATCCCACTATGAGAGCCAACTAATTTCACATTTAAACGCGGGTACGCGATGCCCATACGAATCTGGTCGTAAGCGTTACAAAGTAGAAAAACAGCGAAGCTCGCCGCCAATACATCTTTGCCACTCGCAGATAAGCCACTCGCAATCCCGATGAGGTTGCTTTCAGCAATGCCTACATTGAAAAAGCGGTCTGGATACAACTCCGCAAAAAACTTGGTGCGAGTCGAGTTATGCACATCACCATCCACAACCACAATATTCGCATTCTCACCGCCCAGTGTTTCTAAAGTTTTTCCGAAGGCATCCCGTGTTGATAAACCATATTCAAGCCCAATGCGTTCACCAATGTTCATCATTCTATGCCTCCTTTGCTTCTGAGTTATATAGGTGTTCAAGTTCCTTTAGAGCAGTTGTAGCCTGTTCAAGGCTAAGTGCTTTACCGTGCATCCGATTGCTATCATCATCTTCAAATGGAGATAAGCCCCTGCCTTTCTTCGTATGAGCGATAATCACTTGCGGTTTATTTTTCACCGTTTTAGCATGTGCAAATGCCCCTTTAATTTGTGAGATGTCATGTCCGTCAATCTCCTTGATATCCCACCCGAACGCTTTCCATTTGTCTGCAAAAGGTAAAATTGACGGCATCACTTCTTTGACAGATCCGGTTTGTTGAAATTGGTTATAATCGAGAATACAGGTCAAGTTATCGAGCTTAAACTTTGAGGCAGATAGTGCGGCTTCCCAAATTTGTCCTTCATCTGCTTCGCCATCACCAATTAATACATAAACATGATAGTCAACCTTACCAACACGTGCCGCCAGCGCATGACCAATCCCAATTGAAAGCCCTTGCCCGAGTGAACCCGTCGATGCCTCAACTCCAGCGAGTGCTCGCATATTCGGATGTCCTTCTAAGGGACTCCCCGTTTCACGCAAGGTATATATCAAATCTGAGTCAAAGTATCCGGCTTTTGCTAATGTGACATAGAGACCGGGTGCACCATGCCCCTTACTGAGAATGAAACGATCCCGTTCTGCCCAGTCAGGTTTTTGAGGCGCGTGGTTCATCACATCACCGAAGTACAATACAGTGAGAATATCAATCATCGACAGTGAACTAGAGGGATGTCCTGAACCTGCCTTGGTCGTAATTTCGATAATCTGGCGACTTAATTTATGAGCAATACCTTGCAATTGCTCTACATGCAGGACGGTTTTGTTTTGTACTTGGCTCATGACGACTTGCTCCCTAAAGGCTATTTATAAGCGGCTGAAATGAATATCTTTTATAGCACGGGCTAAAATAATCGATAAATCAATAACGTTGAAAAATACAAGATCTTGAAATGTGTTTGTTTGGGGAATGGTATTTGTGGTAATCACACGATGCAGACCGTATTCTGCGTGCATACGGCGTAGATGTCGATAAGCTGACTGGCTACAAAGATTATGTGAAACAGCCAAGTGCATATCATCAATCTGTGTGTCTACCGCTAATTTCTGAACTAACTGAGAAACAGTGCCACCACTGCTCATCATGTCATCAAAGATCAACGCCTGCGACTTATTCGCCAAATCACCTATAATCTGTGTGATCTCCGTCTCGCCTTGATTTGGATGAAATTTTGAAGCAATGGCAACCGGCAAATTCAAGCGTCGCCCTAAATGGGTAACAAGTTTTGATGCTCCCACATCTGGAGCAACTATCACCGTGTCATCAGGACCACGAAAATCGCGGAATACATCGGCAAAAAGCTCAAATGGTTCTAAAACGGTAACAGGAATTTTATCGTAAAAACCATGTATTTGTTGATAATGCGGATGCCATGTCACGAGCCGATCAATCCCTGACGTAATGCTGAGGTCAGCCATCAGCTTGGCAGTTGTAGGCTCACGTTCAAGGCGTGTTGGTTTGTCTTGCCGCGCATATGCTAAATAAGGCAAGACAGCTGTCACTTTATGAGCACCGCATTCGCGCAGTGTCCGTGCCGCAATACACATTGCAAGGTAATTCTCACTTACTGATGTTTCTGCCGTGCCATCATGCAGCGCTTGAACCAAGAAAACATCGCAACCACTGACATCTTTGTCTAATCGTACACAAATCTCGGAATCTTCAAACTGAAAATCTATATTTCGTAGATACGGCACATTTTCATTACCGTTAATATCCAATTGTTTTTGGATTTCATCTGCTAAATATGTACCTGAACGACAAGCTACGAGTGTCAGTTTTCCTCTAGGATTGCTTGTCATACTTCTTCTTGTACTTTAGCATATATCCCCATGAGTTCTGCCTCCGCAAGAATATGCGCTTGGATGATATTTAGAATATCTTCGCGGCTCATCCCGGCTTCAGCGTCAAGCATCGTATCTAGGGCATATAACCTGAAAAAGTAGCGGTGTTCTCCTGATGGAGGGCAAGGACCACCATAGGCAATATCTCTAAAGTCATTCATCCCTTGTTTCGTCCCGTTATCGAGCACGGCAACCGGCGGAATTTCTTCTTCTAATTCAGCAACAGAGGCAGGCATATTGTACAGTACCCAGTGCGACCATGTCTCGTTCGGTGCATCAGGGTCTTCACAAATCAGCACGAGACTCTCTGCATTTTTTGGTACGTTATTCCAGACAAGCGGTGGCGAAATATCCTCCCCATTGCAACTATAATCGAGCGGAATTGATTCACCATCTTTAAACGCTGGACTCATTATCTGCATATGTTCTCCAGAACTTTTTATAACTTTGCCTCTACCATAAAGTCAGCACACCTATAAACGGTAGGCGCATTACGTACCTGATTCTGTATCCATTAGTGCTACATGACATCACCCGATTGACCATCAACCCCTCAATGATTTTTCCAATTTCTGCCTCTTACTGTGTTGTACTTTGAGTTTTGATAGTCATTTCGAGTAAACACAATATGGGTCAGTCTACCAATACGCCTAACCATCATGAGATTTTAGAATCAGGATGAACTCTGGAAATACGGCATATCATATAAGGAAGGTCTAATCATAGACAGCACCAACAACTGACGAAAAGATTAAAAATAATCATTTACGCGTTGCTGAACCTGCTGCATGAATTCATAAGAAAAATTTGAGTAGAAGGAGATTTAAACGATGAAGTTACGAAAAAACATAGGCATCACAGCCATATCATTTTTATTAATATCGCTTGTGTCACTTATCAATATCAACGCACAAGAACCCAATCCGACATGGGTTGGCGAGTACTTCAACAATACTACAAGAACAGGTACTCCAACATTTACACGGGTCGATAATGTCCTTGTTTTTGACTGGGGAATGGGTTCTCCTGGCAACGGTCTTGGTGAAAATGAATTCTCTGCACGCTGGACAAGCACCGTTAATCTGAGTGAGGGGACCTATCGTTTTTGGGTACGTTCCGACGACCAAGTACGGGTCATTGTCGATGATAGAACGGTAATCAATACTTTCAGCAACAATGTCGTTGATGAACTCATCAGTGGCGATACTTTCCTCAATGCAGGAACTCATACTATTCAAGTAGATTACCGTGAATTCATTGATGAAGCGTTCATTTACTTTGATTTTACGAACCTAAATACAGGGGTAGATGCACCAAGTTTTGCAACACCGATCAGCCCGACACCGGCTGGCGCGTGGACAGCGTCTTACTTCAACAACCCAAACCTAACAGGTAATCCTGTTGCCATCCGTGGCGAGGAACAACCAGGAGATAACTGGGGTACAGGTTCACCACTCCCGTCTATCCAGAATGATCAATGGTCAGCACGATGGACTGCAAATCTTAACTTAGATGCTGGAACTTACCAAATTCGCACCAATGCTGATGACGGTGTTCGAGTTTATGTAGATGGTGTCTTAATGATTGATGAATGGCATATTGCACAGTCACAAGAATACGTTGTCAACCGAACCTTAAGCGCAGGAACACACAATTTTATCGTTGAATATTATGAATCAGGTGGGCTCGCATTCCTCAATTTTGATATTCAGCCAGTCAATCCATCAGTAGATGTCAACACGGTAACTGTCATTACAGGGCGTTTAAATGTACGCGAGCAACCAAACCCCGTTACAGGTGATATTCTAACCCGTGTTAATCAAGGCGAAATATTTCCTGCCTTAGCACGTAACCCGTCAAATACATGGGTCAAAATCAATGCGAATGGCGTGATTGGCTGGGTCAACGCGACTTATGTGGCGGTTGGAGACTTGCTGGTACTTCCCATTGAAGTAAATGGAACGGTATCTACAGACTATATCGTAACAGCAAGACCTTACACAGTGAATATCCGAACAGGACCCGGCACACAATTCCGCGATATTGCTAATTTTGATCGTGGCGATACGGCTCAAGTTATCGGACGTAATGCGGATGCGACATGGTGGCAAATTGAATACGACGGGATTGTAGGATGGAGTTCGGCGAGATTCGCACGGATTGAAGCCGGAGCATCTCTATCTGACATTCCAGTAACCAGCTAAAACATAAGGAAAACAAATGGATAGAAATTTAGGATTTCTGTCCATTTACAGTTTTCTAATGGAAGATAGAGTGACTTACTATTGACTGATACAGCGTATAGAAGGCACTAACATATGAAACCGGCTACTAAGGACTATGGAAAATCTTGGAAATTGGATAGGTAAATAAAGATTGGTTTAACCAAGCAACTCTCTAACTTCTTTGATTTGCGAATCAAATAACTCGATCCACTTACCATTTACAACAAAGCGAGCATAGACATCATAGATGACTTCTACAGCCTCTTTGCAATACGGCTGATCTACTTTCAGAATCAACTCTACCCCACGCGGCACGGTTTGCTGTTCCATCTTGTGCATACTTTCAAATTGCCGAATGTCTTCGGCAAAGCCAACCTTATAGAAGTCAGTCTCCCCTGCTCGCAGAACAAACAAGACTTGTTTGGCGACATCTTTGCGTGGACGCCCCACCTGCCCTGGTTTCCTACCGTTACGTTTACGGGCTGGATTGTGGCAATATCAATTATTTTCACAGTTGGTTGAACGTATACCCATTCCTAAACTAACCATCACACAGGAACAAAAACTTGCAGAGTACGCCGAACAAATCAAGGGGCTTGCCCAAGAACGTTATCAACTACATGAGGCACTCCGACATCGCGTGAAATCCGACATCGGTGCAGGCGGCAAACTCAACACCAAACCAACTTACTGGTACTATCTGCCTGATTTCAGTACCTTTCGTGACGAAATCAAGAAGTCCTTCGTTCGGGACAAGCAATGATATTCCTGTCCGTGAACGAGGCGATTGGGAAGGCTATTTGCTAGAAGAACTTGCCAAACACAATGACCTCACAGGGCAAATAATCGCAATGGAAACCCAACTCAATGCGGTGGTCCATGAGGCATTCGACCTGATACCTGAGGAAATTGCCCTCATCCAAGAAGCGACGAAGTATCCGTATGGGGCGATATAAAAATGAGGCAAGAAACTTTCGATTCATCCGTTATTTAAACTGACGAAGTTATCAGCCTCTCATCCCTATCTGGCATAAGAGGCTGTATTCACATTACAAATGAGACTTCGATCTTAGTCACTAGCTTCACTGCGCTCACTGGCTTCACTGCGCTCACTGGCTTCACTACGTTCACTGACTTCACTACGTTCACTGGCTTCACTACGTTCACTGACTTCACTACGTTCACTGGCTTCACTACGTTCACTGACTTCACTACGTTCACTGACTTCATGGGTACTAGGTTCACTAAACTCGTTGCGACTGGCTTCGCTTGTATTATTAGCGTTACTGCCACGATTACCCTCACGTACATACCCAAAAAATATGATGTTGCCAGTGGTAGCATTGATATCAACGCTACGAATGCGTTCATCTAGCTCAACATCCCAGAACAAATCATCAGCATCTCTAATTAATCGAACAGCATTCACAGTGCTATTCGGGAATACCCTGAGTGCGATGATAATTGCATCTTCTACTGAGATATTCGTTTGTGTGACTATCGGTGTAACACTGCTGGAAACTTCTGGCGTAACTATAGCGGTGGCTTCTGGTGTAGGTGTAATCACACGTTCAACAAGTTCACCTGTTTCATCACTAATGCAGATGCTCGTATCATCATCAAATTCTACATACCAACAAACATTGTTGACATCGTATTCAATTTGTACCAGACCAGCATCCGTTTCAACTATGTCCAAAGCAATATTCAGGGCATCAGTAGCTGTCAAACGGGGGGTATCCTGCGCCATGCTATGTATGCTGATGGCTACTAGCAACGCCAGTACAATCATGAGAAAACTTAGATTACGCTTTAACATAGAGATTCTCCTTTATTTATCCCTTTAATTTATATAAATAGAGCCTTCAAGCTCTATCTTTTTAATAACATTAATTTGCTTAATTCAGTTCTGATGCTGTGTTCGTCCTTTCCTGACTAGAGAATAGAAGCAATGCGCGAATGAAAATGATCACGCCCATCATTTCAAACAATTCCTCAACTGTGCCAATCGTCGAGTAAAAAGCCGTTGTGCCAGTTTGTTCATAAAGTGCCGCGCTGATTGCTTCAACACCGATGCCACCTCCGACAAAAACCACTCCTGCCAGAACAGTCAGATTACGAATACGTGCGGGCAAATTAAAGACAAAGCGCAAATAAATCAGGCTGATTAAGGACACCAACACCAAGCCGATCACAATCCACGCAAAGTAGAAAACACCCGACATATCGAGAGCCTCGCGCAGTGGAATCGTCAACTCCTCATGGATAGAAATAGCTTCATCAATAGATAAAAATGTAAACAGGAATGCTAAACCGAACCAGTGCTTACGATGTGGTTGGCTAGTATCTTGCGCGATAATCGCGGCTAAGCCTGCTACCAGTACCAGTAAAATCGTGGCGTACCAGGTTGGTAAGGATTGTTCTAAATTGATATTCACAATCCGCACGATGACATCAAACCATTGAGGTGAATCAGATACTGAGCTTTGAATCCAGCGTGCAATGATGCTTTGCAAAGCAAAATAACCAGCTATCAAACCAAGTACGTATGGAAAGCCATTAGTAGCTACAGGGATTGAAAACTTGAACACAGATTTAGACGCTTCATTTTTGCCAATGTTGGGAGAATTGAGTTTTTGTAAGCTCATGTAAACAAAAAAGGCAAAGATTGCTAAACCAATTGCTGTAAGCGCACCTGATGGCAATAGAGGATGAGAATCCTCAACGATCTCACTTATTTCACCACTTGTATCGCTCACGCAAATAATTGAGTCCGATAATTGAATTTGCCAACATTGAGATGTGGCATTATAGTACCCGCTCTCAATGACAACTAACTCCCCATACTCTTTGCGGATAATATCTAGAGCATCCAACATATCTATCGTCTCAGATTGGCTTTTCACTAGACCTGTACTTAAGGAAAAAATCGAACATAGTAAGAAAATCATCCAACGCAAATTCATAAACTCTCACCCTTTTTACGTATGGTTTGTGTTCACTTTTGCCCTTATAGTCTGTATAAAAAAGAAAAGGTTACGGTCATTTTCCGAACATTGGATTACTCTCATCTCATATTTATCTTATTGGCACTACGGTATCCACAGATAATATGCAGTGATCACTAAGAGGAATTTTGTGGGAAAACGCAAAACTTAGACGCAGACTGAAATTCCTATCCTATATTTACCGTAACCTTTTCACAAATGGTCAGTCTATACGGGTGACAACCAATTAAATTGGAGTGACTCATATGACACATAGCTTGAGATTTAAACCAAAGCATCTGCTACTCTCGCTAGTAATGTTGACGGTTGTCATCCTGACTGCCTGTGCGCCCGTACAAGCACAAGGCGTGCCTGCGATGACCGCAACACCGCGTGCAACAATCGAGTTTTCAGGTGATATATCAGCAGTGACAGATACAACAATCGTTGTTAATAGTCTGACCGTTCTGACAACGGGTGCTGAAATCGAAACAGAATTAGTTGTCGGCAATGTGGTGCATGTCGAAGGTATCTTGCTAGAAAATGGGCAAATTCAGGCATTGGAAATCGAAGACGATGATGATGATGACCGTGATGATAACGACGATGACGATCAATCTCCTGAAATAACACCCGAAGCTACGCAAGTTATAGACGATGATGACACCTTCATTGTCATTGAAGGTCCCGTGCAATCAATCAACACCAATGTGATTGTCATCTACGGTTTTGAAATTGAAGTGGACGATGATGATCTAGCATTGACCGTGTTGCAAATTGGCGATGTCATCCGTGTTGAAGGGCAATATGATGACTCTGATGATAATGACGACGATGATGATTACAATAATCGAATTCGTCTGGTCAGTATCAATATCACATTCGTGAGTGTGACCGTCGTGATCATAGATGGTCAGATTTGGCGTGATGCTGGCACTTGCGCTGGTATTCCGAATTGGATACCAGAAGATGATATTCAAGTGGTACTGATTCGTTGTCAGAGTGGGGGTAGCCCGAACAATCAAGGCAATAATGGCGGTGGTCGTCGCGGTAGTGGTGGCGATGATGACGACGATGATGGAGACGATGACGATTAATTATCAGTCATGAGTTATTTAGACGCTTTTCGGGTAGGCAACGCTTGTCTACCCGACAGGGTTTCTGCTGTTGTCACAAGGAGTCAACATAATGCCTGATGCAAAACATAAACTACATAGCCTATTTCAACCTATCGACATCATGCCGCTTGTCTTTTTTCGTGTGATGTTCGGTGTCATTATGTTGTGGGAGGTCTGGCGATACTTTTATCATGATCGTATCGTGCGCTATTTCATTGAGCCACAGTTCTATTTCCATTATTATGGTTTTACGTGGGTGCAACCACTCGCTGGCGATTCCATGATCTGGCTGTTTTATGGATTAGGTATTCTTGCGATTTGTATTCTGGTTGGATTATTCTATCGTGTGACAATCACGATATTCTGGATACTATTCACCTATATCTTCCTGATTGACCAGACACAATACCTCAATCACTTTTATCTTATTAGCCTGATCAGTTTCTTGATGATCTGGATACCAACCCATTGCAAATGGTCGCTGGATGCGATGTTACAACCCAAGACACAAGCAGAAACAGCACCCGCTTGGTCGTTATGGCTCTTACGGGGGCAAATGGCGATTGTTTATGTCTATGGCGGGATTGCAAAGATAAACTCGGACTGGTTGCGGGGTGAACCGATGCGCGATTGGCTCAGTTCGCGTATGGATTTTCCGCTCATCGGACAGTGGTTCACACAGGAGTGGATGGTTTACGGGTTCAGCTATGGCGGTTTATTTTTCGACCTGTTGATTGTACCTGCGTTGCTTTGGCGGCGTACACGCTGGCTCGCTGTCGGTCTGATGCTGTGCTTTCATGCAACGAACCATATGTTGTTCAACATAGGAATTTTTCCACATTTTGCTGTTGCGATTACATTGCTCTTTTTACCGCCACATTGGTTTCGTCTCTGGCAACAATCCCCGAACACTAGACCCAAATCCTACCCTATAAACCCTCAACGTGTTGGTTTGCTGGTAGTCCTGTCCGTTTATTTTCTACTTCAAGTTCTGTTGCCCCTACGCCATTTCCTGTATCCTGGCTACGTCAGTTGGACAGAAGAAGGGCATAATCTAGCATGGCATATGAAGTTGCGGAGTAAAGATGGTGACGTTGAGTTTTACGCGGTTGACCCCGATGTAGGCATTATTAGGCGCATCCCCATCGAGAATTATCTCAATGAGCGTCAGATCGAGCAGATGGCAGACCATCCGCCGATGATTTTGCGCTTTGCACATTTCTTGAGTAACCAGGATACATATAGCAATCATGGCATTTATGTCTGGTCAATGATGTCCTTGAACGGACGCGGTTCGCAATTGCTGATTGATCCTACTGCGAACCTCGCTCATGAACCAGATGACTTGTGGCATGATGATTGGATATTGCCACTCTATCAAGCACCTGCACCATCAGAAACGACTCCGACATTGCTCATCTCAAGGCGCGATGAGAGTGTCCTGACATTCATCAACATGACAGAAAGTCCCTTCCCGCTAGGTGATTTGATCCTCACTACCAATGGTTATGAGATTTCAGGCGATGATTTTGGTGTTGATATGCTGGAGTCTGATGCGTGTGTTATCGTACATGAGACAGGCATAGACATGACAAGGGTGCTGCCGATTTGTAATGAGGCAGGCAGTCGATTTATTCTGCTAGCGCAAGCGATTAAAACCAGTGATTCGCTGTTGATGACGGTGAATACAGACTATATTTTAGACTGCATTCACCCCCACTGTATTGTCACATATCATGGCGATTAGCGTGGCATGATGCACTGTGTTAATTGGTTTTCACGGGCGGCAGGACAGGTAGCACGTCCTGAAAGAGACTGTGGCGAGTCCAGTTCAAAAGGTGCGAGCCAGAAGGCAACAGATGCGTCCAGATCACGTTGAGCGATGAGCCAGCAATCTTCTGGTGTTTCAGCATCCGTCAGGGGGGGCAGCGTCAACATCACACATTGACCGGGAGCAAGCCGCGTGATGTCGGCAACAGTATCTGGATTTTGGAATAAAGCAGGGTCTCCGAGAATTAATGACGCACCGGGATTTGTAATCTGAGGATTGAAATTGTAGATTGGCGTTTCTGAAAGTGGCATCCATGCCGTATCGGATGTATTAATCACAGTGAAACGGTCACGGGTATAGGCGAAATAAATATATTCGGTGTTATCTGCTCTGATGTTGTTGTTGATAACATAAAATTCGCAACTGAAAGGATCATCCTGTGAATTTGATGGTGCAGCATCGCAAGTTGCTAACAATTGACCATTCTGTGTCACCGTAAATTGGCTCACACCACCTGTTTGAGTCCAGAAATGATTATCTAGGTTATTGGTTGTCAACCAGAAAATCGACGCGCAACCCTCGACTTGTTTGGGTTCACGCCGACTAATTGACCAGATCTGGGTGCAGTCTCCATTCTCAAGGGTGCTACGCCATTCTGTTGCCACAAAGCGATGTGTCCCATCGGATGAAACAAAGACTAACCCTGTCAAATCAATGCCTGCACCTGCCTGATTAATTAACGTCAGATCGTTGTCATCATAAATAAGGGTTACACGCGCATTGCTCAATACAGTCACTTCAATTGATGTTCCGGCATCGGTATCTGTCCCTGCGGGTATGCTCTGGCTAATGATTGTTCCGGGTACTTGTTCCTGTGAGTCAGACTGTGGACTGGCAGTCTGGCGACCAAGACGAAACCCTGCTTCGTTCAGTATAGCAGCGGCTTCGGGAATCGTTAGACCTGTTACATCAGGCACACCTGTATCCTGTGCCATCGTCAGAGAGAAGTTACCTACACAGAACAAGCTGATGCTGAAAAGTCGTAAGATCCATATCATGGTGTGTTTTGGCATAGATTTAACTCCTGTAATTACAGTATAGTCATCAGAATAGACCAGCTATTGCAAAAAAGGTTACGGTGAATCTTGAAAATGACCGTAACTTATCCTGCAATTTCTCGTCTGAGCTTGTAAGTAAACTTATGATGCTGGAGTTGATAACACTGCCTATGATTATACTTGTGCTACCCGATATTGCTGTTGATGATGCCCTACTAGAGCGTGCGCGTCGCGGTGATAAATCAGCGATTGCTCAGATTTATCAAAATTACTTTGACCCCATTTATCAATTTGTGCGCTTGCGAGTCGGTCATGCACAGACAGCAGAAGACCTGACATCTGATATATTTGTCAAGTTTATTAAAGCACTCAAGACAGATCGTGCTCCACATACTAGTCTACGCGGTTGGATTTTTCGTGTGGCACGCAATATTATTTACGATCACTATGGTGAGGAAACTCCTTTACCAGTTGAAACCATCGACCAGTGGTTGACAACGGATGCGGATACTAATCCGGAAGTACAGGCAATCCGAACGATTGAGAGTGAACGTGCACGTCATATAATCGGGATGTTGGCACCCGCACAACAGGAAGTTCTTATGCTTCGCTTTGATCAGCAATTAAGCCTACAAGAAACAGCCGACGTGATGGACAAAAATGTCAATGCGATTAAGGCGCTACAATTCAGGGCAGTCAACACCTTGCGTGATATTTTGCGTGATGATCGGGAGGAGGGCTAAAGCCTATGACCATAAACGATCAACTCATTGAAGCATTCAACGACTGTATTAATCGTCTCAATCAGGGCGAAGCAATTGAGACAATCTTGAGTGACTATCCAGATCTAGCAACGCAACTGTATCCAATGCTCGAAGCAGGTCTTGTTGTCAAGAAAGCCCGTTATCCAGTTGCTGACATGACAATCGCACAGGATAAGCTCGCACCACAGATTCAAGCTACGATTGATACGACCTTCGGTGGTGGGAGCACGTCCATTAAGTGGTTTGGCGTAATACTGATCCTGTTACTTGTGGGAAGCATCATTATAGGCATTTATTCACTCAATCGAGAAACAGATGTCACACAGATCGCAGTTACAGTAACTAGCTTACAAGAATCTCCAATGGTGACGGATAGCTCAACAGCAACAATTCCTCCTGCGACATCCACGTCAGAGCAGACGATGGAAGTTGTGACCATCATTGAAGGACCTGTCAGCAATATTCAGGGAAATGACATCACAATCTATGAACAAAATATTCAATTAGCACCAGATGACCCGCGTTTGACTGTGATGCAACTGGGCGATGTTTTGCGTGTCGAAACCTCGCAAGATGGTCAATCTATCATCTCACTCGATATCACATTTGTGAATGTCCTCGTTATCGTGAATACCTCCGAGCAAATTTGGCGTGGTGATGACTGCAACAATCCACCACCAGCTTGGATTGAAGGTGACACAAGTTCATGGTTTATCCAATGCAATGCAGGTAACCCGAACAATAATTCATCCAATCCAGGTAGTGGGAATAATGATAACGACAATGATAGTGATGACGATGATGACTAATGTTCCAACTTGATAATGAACTTAGCACAAAGATATATGAAAATAGATAAAAGCGATTCGACCTAGTTCTCCTATAAAATTGTCATCACTTAGAACATAATGTGCCTGGGTGTTCGATACGATGAACTGGAACAGATTGTCAGTTATGACTGGCACAATACACGAGATGAACATACCATAACGGGATTGACATCGCCGATTAGTTGATACAAATCAGTCGCACATTGGGCACCGTGGGCAACTGAGCTTGATATTCGCATTGATGTCGAGCGTGTGATGAAGAAATTGGCAGAGAAATACGCCGACTTATTTGAACATCTGATGGCATTGTACGCTTTTACTACCGATGTTTCCTACACAGACACCACACCAGTAGTGGGAGTGCATCTGTCTACATGGCGCAGAAACTATCTTCAGTCTATGCAACAAGTAGTACAGTATGAATTCGCACAAGTATTTCTCCAAAAGCATGATTATCAGATGCCTGAAGCCTATGGCAAGCCGAAAACAAATCCTAGTTGTTTCACGTCTCCATATACAAAGTGGCGTAATTATAAGTAGGCAGCGCTTGATCTCGGAAAGAATCCGAAGATATTTCCGAGATACATGAAACGTGTTGCAAGAATGTTGTCAGCGGTATAGGCTTGAACTAACTTGGCTGATGGGTCTACAAGTATTCATCAGCTTTTTTTGCGACTGTAATTTTACAGTCGACAGAGTTGCGCCCGCACTCTGCAACCTCTTCAAACACACGGTGTTGCTAAAGGCGGCGGTTATGGCAAACGGCTAAGGCAGTTGAATCGACAAAGGATAAGCCTGTGCAAGTGCCACACCAGTGCTGTAGATAAGCGCAAAGAGCCACCACAATGCGGGGCATGAGTTGGACAAACCGATTGTAACTCAGCAGCGTTGGAAACTCGCCGTTTAAGTGTTTCATCACATAATCTGTGTAATAAGTTTTGAAATTTCGATAGCGTTTGTGGTTAAAATGAACCACGATAGTCATCATCTCACTCATACTCATATGGCTGGCTCGACGGCGATGAGCTTGCCCACTTTACCGCAGTGTCTGATGCCAGATCGGTTCATATAATTGCCAGAAATCGTCGATAGAACACAATAATTGGAGTAAACTCATGATGGGACTCGCTTTGGTTTAGGTTTTGTCACCTTGAAGCTTCACGCTTCTTGCAAAGCTGTCCCACCTTATCCCAAACTCACGTTATTTAGTCAATTCTATTTCACATATAGAGTATAATATAGTTTGTAGGGGCGGAGCATGCTCTGCCCGCGTATAGATAAAGAGGTTTTATCATGAATCGACTACTTGTCTTAATCGTTATCGCAGTATTGGTACTCGGCTTTATCGGCTCAACCTATGCCGCATACAATGGAGTCGGCTTAATTACCAGTGGCACAAGCACGACCAGTTCACGTGGCGTTTTCTTTGTCTTCCCCGGAGGTGGTCCCGGCTTTGGCAAGTAACACCGTAAGCACTATCACGCGCCGAGAACGAGCCACCCTATTAATTGCAGTTTTGGTCATTGCAGTTTGTGCACTGACCTATGAACTGATTATTGCGACGCTCTCTAGTTACTTACTCGGCGATAGCATCACCCAATTTTCGTTCACAATCGGTTTCTTCCTATTTGCAATGGGCATCGGTTCACTGATGTCACGCAATATCAAGCGACATACCCTACGCTGGTTCATCATCGTTGAATTATGTGTCGCCTTATTCGGTGGTACATCGGCTGTTCTGCTCTATGCTGTCTTTAGCACTCTCGATATTTATTACTATGCTGTCATGATTGTCCTATCTCTTGCGATTGGTATTTGTGTCGGCTTAGAAATCCCCCTACTCACACGCATTGTTGCTGATAGAAACGCCCTCAGTGAAGCTCTTGCTGATGTACTCTCAATTGATTACTTAGGCGCACTAATTGGCTCAATCGCTTTCCCTGTCGTATTGTTGCCTCTGCTGGGTGTCACACAGACAGCATTCCTCATGGGACTCCTCAATATCTTTGTGGGCATCATGATTTTGCGTGTTTTTCGTTACAAACTCACCCCGAAATGGTCAACACGTTTATGGATATTAGGCGCAAGCGTCGCTGGCATTATGATTATCGGCTCACTATTTTCGACTGACCTCACGCGCATTTTGGAGCAACAACTTTATAGTGCGAATATCATCTATAGTGAACAAACCCCCTATCAACGGCTGGTGATGACCGCACGTGGAGATGATTATCGGCTGTTTATCAACGGCAATATTCAATTCAGCACCCTTGATGAGTATCGTTATCATGAAATGTTAGTGCACCCTGTGATGAATGCCTCGCGTTCGCGTGAGCGAGTCTTAATTTTAGGGGGTGGGGATGGTTTTGTTGCGCGTGAAGTGCTGAAATATGAGGATGTTCAAGAGATTGTGGTGGTTGATTTAGACCCTGCGATTACTGAACTTGCCCAAAATTTTCCCGTCTTAGAACGCTTCAATGGGGATGCTCTCGATGATGCGCGCGTCACAATCCTTAATGAAGATGCCTTCAACTTCATTCAAGATGGCACAGAGCTATTCAATGTCATCATCATTGACTTGCCTGACCCGAATAATGAAAGTCTTAGCAAGCTCTATAGCGATACTTTCTATCGTTTGTTACAACGACGCTTGACACCCGATGGCGCGTTCGTCACACAGGCGACCTCACCCTATTTTGCGAGACGTTCTTTCTGGACAATCAATAGCACCATTGAATCTGCTGAGTTTGATACGCTACCCTTACATACGAATGTGCCGACCTTTGGCGAATGGGGGTTTATCATTGGTACACCGCTTACTGTGCAGGAAATAAGTCTGCCTACAGACCTTGATTTTCGCTACTTAACACCAGAAACATTCGCATCCGCCCAATATTTTGACCCTGATATTGCGTACTCCGATGAGTTCGATAGCTTCAACACCCTCGATAATCCGATTTTGCCTCGTTACTACGAAGCTGATTGGCGACGCTGGAATTAGGCTTTCAGTTGACAGTTATCGGTCATCAGTAATGTAGGGACGTGATGTATCGCGTCTGAAAATTAAACACTTGCTTCGACTGCTTTTGCGTTTTTACATAAGTACACAAGGCAGTTTCGGATAACTGAAAACCGATGACCGATGACTCGATAATTAGAAGACACAGCATACTAAACGCTAGTTTTATATAACTGCGTCAGGTGAATCAATGATTGCCTGTAATGCGCGTGACATAAAATTCTGTCATAATATCTCCATTAGTTTATACATATCAGTTGAATAGGACATACAATGTCTGATACACCAAAAGTTCTTGTTGTTGAGGATGAAGTCACCGTAAGACGAGTCATTCGGCAATATCTAGAACGCGAAGGTTATAAGGTCATCGAAACCGATAATGGTGGCAAAGCCTTAGCCTTATTACATGAAGAAGAACCTGACTTACTCATCCTCGATATTATGTTACCGGGGATTGATGGTTACTCCATTACACGTGCATTGCGTCGTCCCATTGATGAATCCAACGTCCAAAATATCCCGATTATCATGCTGACTGCTCGCACTGATGAAGCTGACCGTATTGCAGGCTTTGAGGTTGGGACAGATGATTATGTCACCAAGCCCTTTAGTCCACGCGAACTGATGATGCGCGTAAAAGCCCTCTTGCGTCGGAGTGCGCCTGCCTCAAGTAGTGTCATTGATATGGGCAAAGCACTCAGTTTTGATGGTCTACGCCTTGACCCCAATACGAGACTGGTTGCGCGAGATGATACCGAACTTGAGCTAACCCACAAAGAATTTGAGCTACTTTACTTTCTTGCAAGCAATCCGCGCCATGTATTCTCACGCACGCAATTACTAGACCAGATTTGGGGTTATGATTTTTATGGTGATGATAGCAATGTCACTGTGCATATCCACCGTTTACGCGAAAAAATCGAAGTTGACCCTGCCAAACCCAAATATGTGCATACAGTTTGGGGTATCGGCTACAAGTTTGATGTCATCTCATGAAACATTATCCCGTCATATTCCTAATTTTCGGCACGCTCAGTGCTTTAGTCGTTGCGCTGATTGTGATGATAATTGGCTTGCAACCGACACAAGACGAAGTCCGCTTACTCGTTCAATTTATGTTGATTTCGGGCTTAGGCACGATTCTCGCAGTCTATTTTCTCTATGAATACATTCTCGCCAATTGGATGAATAGTCTGCGCTGGTCAATGCTTGTTACGGTCATCACGACTGTAATCTTAGTATTCGTCAATGTATGGTCAACCGCACAACTGATGTTCATCAGTAATCATGACCTCATCCTCACGACTGCCTTGCTCATCTTCGGGGGTTTAACTGCCTTTGTCTTTGGATGGTTCATCGCAGGTAGCATCGCCATGAAAATCCAACGTATCTCAGACGCAATCGAGAAACTCGCTAAGGGCGATTTATCGGTGCATGTCGATGTATCAGGCAGTGATGAAATTTCTAAACTCGGTAAAATGCTGAATTGGACTGTCAATAGTCTTGCCGAGATAGAAGACGAAAAGCAACGTACCGAAGCCTTGCGCCGTGACTTGATTGCGTGGATTTCGCATGATTTACGCACCCCCTTAACAGCCGTACAAGCCTCTTTAGAAGCTATCGCCGACGATGTTGTGACCGAACCACCAATGGTCAAAGAGTATGTACACAATTCACTAACTGAACTTGGTAATCTGAAATTGCTGATTGATGACCTCTTTGCAGTCGCTCAGATTGATGCGGGTCATATAAGTTTGAACTTTATGAAGACCTCTCTCAATGACCTTATCTCGGATACGGTGAGTAGTCTTAGCGCACATGCCCGTCGCCGACAAATTGAGATACACGGCGAAATTCAATCCAACATGCCACCGATTGATATGGCACCTGATAAAATTCAGCGCGTCATGCACAATCTCATAGACAATGCTATTCGTCATACACCAGCCAACGGCAATATCACAATTAGTGCAAAACAAGCCAAAGATAAGGTACAAGTTGAAGTACATAACACAGGCGAGAGCATCCCATCTGAGCATCTTCCTTACCTCTTTGAAAAATTCTATCGGGGTGAGCAAGCGCGTCAACGTGATTTAGACGGACATCGGGGCGCAGGTTTAGGATTAGCAATCGCACAAGGCTTTGTTGAAGCGCATCATGGTAAAATTTGGGTCGAAAGTGATGACCAGCACGGAACATGCTTTAGTTTCACAATTCCGATTTCGCAGAAAAATGTTACGCTCAAGGCGATATAGTTAAGATATACACCAGAATTTTCGGTGGACAAAGCCTGTGTTACAAACAGTAGGGGTATAAGACATCAAGTTTCATCCCATTCGCCTTCATATAAACATGAAGGCTAGCCTGCCGAAATCGACACAAGGTCGACACACTGTCCTGTCGGCTTTAGCCGATGTTGACCATTTAGCCGTTGATTTTAGTCAACGGCGTGACATGCCTTGTACCTACGTTAATTCTCTTTAGTGCATAACTACCTCATAGCTTACCTAACCAGCAACTGCTCGTATTTTAATAAGCCAGCAAACAACGCATCAACATCCGATAAATCGTTATAAAAATGGGGTGAAATACGTAAATTGCCATCACGAGAGGACACAATCACATTGTCATTCTCAGCCAGTAAGCCTACAAGTTGCTCGACATCATGCGATTGGATAGCTAACATTGCACCATGTGTTTCTGGAGTTCTAATTGTGTAGTTGCGCTCTCTAGCACGGTCTTTTATGGCAGAAGTAATCGTCTGAATATGGCGTTCAATTTGAGGAATTCCAATATTATCTACTAATTTTAAACCAGCAATCCCTGCGTAAACATTGGCATTGGGTGGTGTGCCACTCTCAAAACGACGTGCGGAGGGTGCAAAATTATTCTGGTAAATATCCATCGCAAAAATATCAGATTGTGCAAACCAGCCCGAAACAGACGGCAATAAGGTCTGGATATGCTCATCATGCACATATAAAAAAGCTAGTCCAGCCGACCCCAATAAATATTTGAGCATCCCACCTACCAGAAAGTCTACGCCAAGCTCTGCAACATCAATTGGGAAAGTTCCGAGTGCTTGGTAACTATCCAGCAAGACTAACGCCCCTTTTTCATGTGCTTGTTTCGCAATCTCGGCAATATCTTGTTTACCACCATGCCGATAACAAACATGCGTCAGCGAGACAACTAAGGTGTCTTCGTCTATCACCTCGGCATATTTTTCTAGTGGGAGTGTCGCCTTATCAGTTTCATGAATGTGAACGACTGACGCGCCATGCTTTTCTTGAGCGTGCCAGATTTGCGCCGTAGTTGGGAAGGCATAATCATCCACGATAATTTTCTTGCGTTCTCCTGAATAATCTAGCGAATTCGCTATAGCATTAACGGCATCACTGACACTGGTTTTAATCGCAATTTCATCAGCGTCTGCATGGAGCAACTTAGCAACCTGCCCCCGAAATTCTTCATGCTGGGTAACCCAAAGTTCCCAAGGCGACCCCTGTTCAGCCCAATCTTGCAAATATTGCTGATAGGCTTGTTGCACTTCAATAGATAACGTGCCTTTAGAACAACTGTTGATAAAGTATTTAGTTTCAAAAATAGGGAATTTTTCTCTGAACATTCGCGCTAAAACTCGTTTCCACACGGGACAATGTACAATAATTGTGTCTGACGATGAGCTATTGTACTACAAGACAAGCAAGTCCAATTGATGAATTTCTTAGATATTATGGCTTGTTTGGGGGTGACGAATGGTCAAATTGAACATAGTATGAATGGATAATCAGCACGTCGTGAACAGAATGCCACAGTGAGCAATAGATTGTGGCAAGATTGCAATAGCAGAAAGGACACACGACATGACAACGACAACTCCGACTTTTGACACCTTACTCGATGATATTTTCGAGAACCGACGCATTCCGCGCGCAACCTATCGTATTCAATTTGGACCCAACTTTACATTTAGAGACGCTCAAGCATTAGTGGATTATTTACACGAATTGGGCATTAGTGACCTGTATACCTCACCCCTATATAAACCCCGTGAAGGCAGTACACACGGTTATGACACTGTAGATTACAACCAATTTAACCCTGCATTGGGCAACGAGGATGATTTCAATGCCCTTGTCGGCAGATTAAATCAACACAATATGTCACTCTTATTAGACATTGTCCCGAACCATATGGGCATCGGCAAAGATAACACGTGGTGGATGGATGTCCTCAAGCATGGTCCCTCATCGGTCTATTCGCATTATTTTGATATAGATTGGCAACCAGAGAACCGCGCCCTTGATAACAAGGTGATGATTCCTGTTCTCGGCGACCACTACGGCAGAGTTTTGGAAGAGGGTCAGCTAGAGTTGGTCTATTGGCATGGGGATTTCTACCTGCATTATTACGAGAATCAGTATCCCATCACACCCGATACCTACTCGAATATTCTCGCAGAAGCACACGCCCATCTAATACAAGAACCCTATGACCAATGGGTAGAGGATGAATTGCTGAGTATTCTAACGGCGCTCCAGCACATCCCCCCTTTCACCACGCGCGATAGGTCAAAACTGGTGCAAATGCGCCGTGAGCAGAAAATCGCCCGTCAACGTTTTGTGAAATTATACGATAACAGCCCGCATTTCCGACGTGCTTTAGACCTCGCGCTAGAGACGATTAATGGCGTTGTTGGTGAGCCTGAAACCTTCGATAAACTCGATGAAATCTTAGAGCATCAGCCATATCGTCTTTCATTTTGGCGCGCGGCTTCTGATGAAATTAATTACCGTCGTTTCTTCAATATCAATGATATGGCGGCAATTCGCATTGAGCATGATGAAGTCTTTCACAAAACACACCAACTCACTTTCCGCTTGCTGGGTGAAGGCAAACTTTCAGGCTTACGTATCGACCACCCTGATGGCTTGTGGAATCCGAAAGTGTATTTCCAGCAGTTGCAAGAAGAATATATCATCGCCCGTTTGCGGCAATATTTGCCTGATAGTGAAATTGATTTAGATCGCATCCGCGAACGTCTCGCAAGCCTCGCACAAGATGACAAGGCATCGAATTGGGCATTGTATGTCTTGGTCGAGAAAATTCTCTCAGAAACCGAACCCCTACCCTATGATTGGTCAGTCTATGGGACAACAGGCTATGACTTCATGAATGCTGTTACCAACCTTTTCGTAGACCCCGTGAACCAAGAGGCATTCGATACCCTCTACGAAGATTTTGTTGGGCATAAGGTTAATTTCCATGAAATTATTGATTTCACCAAAAAATATATCATGGGCGATACTCTCAATAGTGAACTATATGCACGAAGTTCACAATTAGCGGATATTGTCGAGAAAAATCGGCGATATCGGGGTTTTACACGCCATAATCTGGAACACGCCTTGATAGAAATTACGGCGGCACTGACGATTTATCGCACTTATATCACAGCCGACGAACTTGTCAGCAAACGTGACCGTCACTATATCAACACAGCAGTCGAGACTGCAAAGAAAGCGAATCCGCGTAGCCCATCGTATGTGTTTGACTTTGTCCGTGATATGTTGCTGATGGACTTATTCGATGAATTTGACGAGGTCTTGCATGATGATATGCGTGAATTTGTGATGCAATATCAGCAGATGACAGGTCCTGTGATGGCGAAAAGTGTCGAAGATACAGCATTTTATATCTATAATCGCCTGACGTCACTTAATGAGGTTGGAGGGCATCCTGAACAATTCGGCTTAACGTCAGCAGAATTCCACGCGCACAACCAACATAAAGATTACACACAAACAATGCTCAGTACATCAACACATGATACCAAACGCAGTGAAGATGTGCGTTCCCGCATCAGTGTTTTATCCGAGATACCTGATGAATGGCATGGCGCAATCCAACGATGGTCAAAGCTGAATGCCAATAACAAGACTATCGTAGATGATGAGCCTGCTCCTTCTCTCAACGACGAATACCTGCTCTACCAAACCTTAATTGGTGCTTATCCCCTACAGACAGATCCAGATTTTAGAAAGCGCATCACTGGTTATATGGAAAAAGCAGTCAATGAAGCGAAGGTACATAGCAATTGGGTTAATTCTAATCAAGAATATCATCAAGCAGTGGCGACATTCATCACGACTTTACTTGATAGTGAAGATTTCATGGAAGACTTCTTGCCATTCCAACAACGCATCTCTTTCTATGGATTCCTCAATTCACTTGCGACTACCCTGCTAAAAATCACAGTCAACGGTGTACCAGATGTGTATCAAGGTAATGAATTGTGGCGTTACAGTCTCGTTGACCCCGATAACCGTCGCCCTGTAGACTATGAGCTACGTCGACAAATTCTCCAGAGTTTACTGAATAGAGCCAATGAGGATAAGGCAAATTTAGTCGATGAGTTAGTTGCTACCCCTGAAAACGGACATATCAAAATGTATGTTACAGCAACTGCTTTACGCTTTCGTGAACAAGAAGCGGAACTCTTTATTGAGGGCGATTACATTCCACTACAAGTGACAGGTCGCCATGCAGACAATGTCTGTGCTTATTTGCGCGTCTATGAGGATAAAGTCGCTTTGGTTGCTGTGCCACGCCTTGTCGTACAACTAACTGCAGGACAGCCTATGATGCCCTTAGGTGAAGACATTTGGGACGATACCCTTATTCATCTGCCTGAGAATTACCAAGCCAATTTCCAAAATCTGTTGACGAGTGAAACATTCACACATGTCGCCAATATTCCAGCTAGCGACATTTTCAAGCACTTTTCGGTTGCGTTGTTGAGTGGTATTCAACTGTAAAATCTAAAATCATTGGGGCGTAGTATATCGCTACGCCTCTACATCTCTATCACGCATCAAACTTATACTTCTTTACCAAATCCACGCACAATTCACAAATAGTTGACGCTACTGGTGTATCTCAAGCGTTTATATACACAAATTCAATTCTAACCGTTTCTAGGAGTATCGTCTTAATTCTTTTTGTAATTATTTCAATTAAGATTACAGTGTCGATTTCACACGGGCTTTCTGCGTGACATTCGTTATTAGAAATTACAATCAAGGAAGTACAATGATGAAAACACTGTTAAAAATCATGCTTCTCTTCGTCGTCATTTTTTCTGGGATGCTTGCTATCGTCCAGAATGCTGAGGGAGGAGATATGTACCTAAATACAATCCAGTACAACACCAACTCCCTACAAGCTGATTGGGAGGATTGGCGTAGTAAATATGTGACAACTCGCGATGCAGGCGCTGCGCCAAGAATGCGTGTCCTACACGGAATCAACTCTTCAACCACTGTTTCGGAGGGGCAAGCCTACGGGATGTTGTTCGCAACAGTCTTTGATGAGCAAACCTTATTTGATGGTTTCTATCTCTATGCACGTGATTATTTTAATGATCATGGCTTGATGAATTGGCAAATTCAAGGCACATCTGTTTCAGGATTTGGCGCGGCAACCGATGCCGATGTCGATATGGCTATGGCACTTTTGCTCGCTTGCGATAAAGTTCAAACAGGCGAATGGTCAGCCAGTCAACACGGGCTGGATTATTGTGATGAAGCTCGAACCATGATTCAAGCGATTTGGGATTATGAGGTCGACCATCCGAATAATGGTCCTTTAGCTGGTCTGAATAATAATCAGGGTTATGAACTCATTCCGGGCGATTATTGGAATTTAAGCCAGGATTACCCTAATGGAATTACGAACCTTTCATACTTTTCACCAGCCTATTTTCGCGTATTCGCTGATTTTACGAACAATGATGAATGGTATCAGGTCATTGATAGAGGCTATGACATAGCGTCGTTAGCGGCAAATAATAGCTGTGCTGGTTTTGTTTCAAATTGGAATAACTACGCTGGTGCACCACAAACTGTCCCTTGGCATGGTTATACCTCAGAATACTGGGGATGGGATGCTGCACGTTTTGCATGGCGCGTGGGCTTGGATGCCTACTGGTTTAATGATAGTGCCGCACAAGATGCAATCGCACCTATAGGTAGCTTCTTTGCAAGCGTCGGTGTAGATAATATTCGTGCTGAATATCGCTTAAACGGCACAAAAGTAAATAGCTATCGAAATGTCTTTTTTACAGCTAATGCGGCGGTCAGTATTTGGGCAACATCATCTTTGAGAGCAACATCTTGTGGAGATGCTACTGGAACGATATTAAGCAATGCACAACAAGCCTATAATGCAGTTGTTCAAAATAAAGATCACACATACTATGCTGACAGCTGGCGTTTGCTGAGTCTAGTCTTGATGAGTGGACAATTGGAATTACCATTTGATAATTCTGCATCTCCCACCTCAACTGAAGAACCAACACCTATTGTCACCGATGAACCGACACCTATTGTTACAGAAGAAGCAACACCTATCGTCACCGAAGAGCCAACACCTATTGCGCCTGTTATTCAGCCAATAACAATGCAAAATAACGTAGCAGGTGACACAACTTCTGTAGAAGTCATTGCAAATTCTACAGCATCTATCTTAACATTCTCTGCCAACGGTTTACCAGCAGGAATGAGTATCAATCAGAGTATTGGTATTATCTCAGGAACCTTGTCTGAACAAAGTGCAGGTGACTACACAGTTACAATCAGCGTTATTGATAATATTGGTCAAACAGCAGAAGAGACTTTCCAGTGGATGGTCACTGCCCCTGAACCGCCGCAAGATGTTCCCGATGTTCCTGTTGAAACAGGAGATATTCGAGCTGAGTTATGGGGCGCAACAGACAGTAATAACCAAGCACAATTTCGTCTACGTCTAACAAATAATAGCTCTACACCCCAATCGAATCTGTCATGGCGACTGTACTTCACTGTGGACGCAAATCGTACGGCAAGCAACTATCGCTTAGATAAATATTGGGACTCTTCTAACTCAGTAACAGTAAGTACGCCTATCCAACATACTAATGACATTTACTACTTCGAGTTAGATTATAGTGGTAGTCTCGCACCAAATGCTGACTGGGTATTCCAAGGTAGTATCCATCTTGCGAATTGGCAAGACATGAACACCAATAACGATTGGTGGAAACAAGGTGGGTTCTCGAATGGCTACCAAACAACACAGACAATCCCTGTTTATGTGAACAATATGCTGGTATCTGGTACTGAACCTCAAGACGGTGTGGTTATCTCAACCCCTGTTCCAAATCCGACAATAGTACCAAATCCAACAACCATTCCGAATCCGACAACTATGCCATTACCTGCTGCACCAACCATTGCGCCGATTGCGAACCAAACGAGCACAGTAGGTGCTTCAGTATCCTTGCCGATTGTCGCTAGCACAAGCACTTCTCAAGCATTGAGCTATAGTGCCACTGGCTTACCGTCTGGCTTATCTATCAATGCTCAGACGGGTGTCATCTCTGGCACAATCTCTGGCAATGCACAGCAATACAGCGTCTCAGTAGCTGTCCGTGATGTCAATAATCAGACTAGCTCTAGCGCATTCGCATGGACTGTCAATGCGCCACAGAATAACAACGATAACGGAAATGATACTCCATCAAATCCGCCATCGAACGCTCTTCAAGTTGAGTTATTAGGGTCTACTGATAGTAATAACCAAGCTCAATTCCGTGTTCGAGTGCGAAATACTGGGGCAAGTTCCCAATCAGGCATGTCATGGCGACTCTACTTCACAGTAGATGAAGGCTATAGCGCCAGTGATTACCGCCTTGATAGTTACTGGAACTCACTCGGCAATGCTACGGTGAGCGCACCAACTCAGGCGAGTGGTAATGTCTACTACTTCACTGTTTCTATCAACTCAGCTATTCCTGCTAATGGTGAATGGATTTTCCAAGGCAGTATCCATCTGGCGAATTGGCAGAACCTCAACACCAATAACGATTGGTGGAAGCAAGGCGGGTTCTCATCAAGCTATCAAGCCACAATCAGCATTCCTGTGTATCAGAATGGGTCACTGGTTGTAGGGTCTCAGCCAAACTAAGCCCCTAAATAGGGTGGTGACTGTATTGTCACCATTCTATTAATTATGAACCAATATTACGGACGGCTAGTTGTTCCAATGGTCCATTAAGAAAAGGGTACTGGTTGTGGTGGAGGAGATGATTACAGGGTGTTTATTAGGCTCAGATAATCTTGATAACTGTCTGTTAATGCAAGCCTTCATCCATCCACAAAATAGATGATTGGAGTTTAAGACCCGCCTGCTTGGTGACGCTCAACCTACTGTTCTTCATAATCCTACAGATAGCCGTTAGCAAACAGACTGTAGCAAATCGGTATCTGGCAACTAGGGGTGCAATGACTATCGGTGACAATGATAGTGGTGAAATTTTGGCGTGTTCGGTAACAACTGGTAATACAGATGACCGTCACCCTGTTCCCAAGCTCATGAGCCAAACCCATAATCTTTTTGGTAAGTTATTTGGCGATAAAGGCTATCTCTCAGAAGCTCTTACTCAAGAGTTGTTGAAGCAATATATGGTTCAATTAGTGACTAAGTTACGGAAAACTATCAAAGCTAAATTGATGGATGAGATGGATAAATACTTTCTGCGAAAACGTGCCATTATTGGGTCCCTTTATGACCAACTCAAAAATATTTCACAGATTGAACACTCTCGACATCGCAGTTTAACTGACTTTATGATTAATCTGATGGCTGGATTGATTGCTTATTCTCTTCAGCCCAAGAAACCATCTTTGAACCTAAAATTCATCCCACAACTTGCTGTGCTTAAACAAAACTGACGTTAATTACTTTGCTGAAATGCTATTTAGCTATTTATCTCTAAACTAACAGGTAGTTTACCAGATGGTACAAATTCACCCATCAATGCCGATACAACTGCTTCTAGGCTCGGCTCAGCATCCCCAAATGTACAAATTACCGCATCGGCTTTTAAGACCTCGGCATCATAGGGATTACGCAAAGCCAATAAGACTGATTTAGACGCTGAATCGAGATATGCTTCCGCTGAACATTGGATATGTTCCCATAGATGAGCATTACGGGTTGCCACAATAACAATATCACACGATTCTACTAAAGATTGTGCTTTTGCCTTACTTTCATCATCGTCTTTACTTAGGCGAATAATAGCAGTCTCAACGGATGGAATAGCTTGCTTTAAAGCAGTCGATAAGCCCGTTAAACCAGCAAATTCGACGGCATTACTATCCAGATAACTTGCATATTCGATTAAGCCTATTTTAGCATTGGTGTTCAGTGGGATAACTCCCTCATTCTTGGGCATTATCAAAGATTTTTGGGCAGCGGAGCGCATCAAATCGAGGCTTTCTTCTTCACGAATTGAGGCAATATCTGAAACATCTGCTGGAAATGTCGATTTTAGTTTAGCAATTCGCTCATTGGCTTTCTCAACCATACCAAGAGGAACACGCCCTGATTCCACTGCATCTATCATCGCGGAATAGGCTTCTTCCTGCATCGACCTTGTGTGGCTGAACAAAACAATATCAACCCCTGCTAACATGGCTAAAACGGCTGACTCACCTGTACCATAATTATCAGCAATGGCTTTCATCTCCATACAATCCGTGGTGACAACACCATTAAATCCTAAGTCTTCACGCAGGAGGGATTTGATGACTATTGGTGACAACGTTGCAGGATAATCTTCATCAAGGGCAACGAACACTGTGTGCGTGGTCATAATGCTTGCCAAATCATCATCCATTGCAACACGGTACGGTAATAAATCATTCAATACAACTTGCTCGACTGAGGCTGTTACAGTCGCTAAAGCCAGATGGGTATCAATGGCAGTATCACCCAACGTCGGAAAATGCTTGGCACAGGCGGCAACCCCACCTGATTGAAAACCACGTACCGCCGCCGAAGCAAATTGGCTGACACTTTCTTTATCACTGCCAAAACTCCGTACTCCAACCGTTGGATTTTCTTTGTTGTAGCTAATATCCACCGCAGGCGCATATGTCCAATTGATGCCTAAGGTTTTCATCTCTTGCCCTAAAATGCGCGAGACATCTTCGGTTAGTTGCTCATCATTGGTCGCGGATAATGCCATTGCACCTGGACTCTGGCTAAAACCCTCACGGAGTCGTGCAACTGCCCCACCTTCTTGGTCAATGCTAATGAGAATAGGGTATTTTGCCACGTCATGTAGCGATTGGCATAAATCAGCCACTTGTTTGGGTGATTCAACATTGCGTGCAAATAAAATGACTCCACCTATTTTGCCCTCTTTTAACCACTCTAAAATATAGTTGGGCGCTTCTAAACCATGAAACCCAACCATGAGCATCTGTCCTACTTTATCAATGATGTTCATTTTATCTCCAAAATTTTAATTAGTTATCCAACTTTACTAACATAACTTTATATCAATCAGGCAATTTTTGGTAGTGATATGCTAGACTGATTTAAGATGTTATACTTACAGAGTTTGCGCTGTTGAGCACTCTTTCAGGTGAACATAGCAGGCTGTGTCCCCTATTACGCTCAAAAATGTAAATCTAAATTGACTGAATCGCCAAATCGGAAAAGTGATCGTATCTATGTCCAGTAAAAATAACATTCTCAATAGATTACGCGCGGCACAGCAACCCTTCACCGAAATTCAAGCTGTCGAAAATCGCCGTAAAATGGTTAATCTTGACGAAGCCTCTTTAGCAGATTTAACTACAAAATTTACCACAGAAGCTGAGAAACTCGGTTGTTATATTTACCGCGCAGAAGATGAGCAAGACGCGCTCAATAAGATACTAAGCATATTAGATAATACTAAAGAATCACTCGCATGGGAGGATGATCAACTCCCCTTCCCTATTAAAGACGCATTATCTGAGAAAAATATTGTGATTGCCAACCATGATAATACATTAGTAGAGGTTGGCATTACAGGGGTTGATGCAGGTCTAGCAGGAACAGGTAGTCTGGTTATCAGTAGTGGTCGGGGCAAGTTTCGTACTGCATCATTGTTACCCGATAAGCACATCGCACTGATGCGCGTGTCACAAATTTTACCTGATTTCGAGTCGTGGATTCAGCATCAACGGGATTCAGGCTTAGGGGCATTCAAAGAGAGTAGCAACACCGTCATCATCACAGGTCCTAGTAAAACAGCCGACATAGCTCAAGAACTCATCAAGGGCGCACACGGTCCGCGTCAGGTGCATATAGTTTTGATTGATTAAGATGTCTATGTATCTTATGCTGAAATAATACTGTGCAAATTGCACATTGTGATTAGACGAAAATAATCTTACGCTAGTGATGTTCAAGAAAACAAAGGTTTAGCGATGTTTTTGGCACAAGTTTTTAACTTAGTAGCGAAGAAGACCACCACTCAATAAAACTGTGTGGGGTTTTTGTGTGCCAACTCATGTTGCAATCTCAACCACCGACACTGGTGGTTTTTTATTTAACACCCTCTCTCTAAATCTCTCTCCCATTAAGGGAGAAAGACTTGCTACCTTCTAATGTTCCTCTACTCCACTGGTGGTAGAAGGGGTTAGGGGAAGAGGGGGAAATGCAAATCTTTACATATAGGGCAAATTATGAATAACGCAATGCAATCCAAGAAGACAATCAAGACAAATTCGCCAGAACATTCTCGTTCAGGATAGCTTTGATTGCCAGCAATACACGCAAACTAAAGTCGCTCTCCAGAACAGGGAGCGACTTTTTTTATTTTTATAGCAGAACTTTATAGGAGAATAAACAAATGCCACTCAACAATTACAACATCATTGATAGTACCCTAAGAGAAGGTGAACAATTCAGCACAGCCACCTTCACAACAGGTCAAAAATTAGACATCGCTGGTTTGCTTGATAACTTCGGCGTGGAAATGATCGAGATGACCACCCCTTGCGCCTCTCCTCGTAGTGCAGACGACATTCGGGCGGTGGTCAATGCTAACTTGAATGCGCGTATCCTGACCCATGTACGCTGTCATCGAGATGATGTGATGCAAGCCCTCGATACTGGCGTGGACGGACTCGATATTGTTATCGGCACATCGCCTCAGTTAATGCAACATAGTCATGGCAAATCGATTCGCCAAATAATTGACCTCGCCTTAGATGTCTGCCAGTTTGTGCGTGAACAAGCCCCTGATATTATCTTACGATTCAGCACAGAGGATAGCTTCCGTAGTCGTACAGCCGATTTATTGCGCGTGTATCTTGCCGTGGCTGAAAGTGGCTATGTCAATCGTTTGGGGGTTGCCGATACCGTTGGTGTGGCGTTGCCCAATCAAGTTCAGGAATTGGTGTCGCTCTTAGTTCGCACAACTGGCTTAGATGTCGAATTTCATGGGCATAATGACAGTGGCTCAGCAATTGCCAATGCTTGCGCGGCATTACAAGGGGGAGCGACCCACATCGACACCACGATTTTGGGCATCGGTGAGCGCAATGGTATCACGCCACTCGGGGGGTTAATCGCACGCCTTTACACGCTAGACCGTGATTATGTCAGCAAATATCGCCTCGACTTATTGCCCCTGATTGACCAAACCATTGCTGATTACTGTGGTCTGGAGATTCCGTTTAGCAATTACATCACAGGCAGTAGTGCCTTCATCCATAAAGCAGGAATCCATGCCAAAGCTGTGTTAGCTGACCCGACAACCTATGAGAGTATTAACCCACATGATTTTGGTCTGGGGCGTGAAGTGAGTATTGGGCATCATCTCACAGGATGGAATGCTGTCCGTGACAGAGCGACGCAACTTGGCTTTCATCTGGATGAAGTGACCTTGCGTGACATCACTACCACAATCAAAACACGCGCCGATGATACACCGATGACCGCACCAGAAATTGATGCACTGTTAGCGGAGGCAGCCCAATGAGCGGATACACATTTGCCGAAAAAGCCCTTGCTCGTGGTGCAGGAGTAGCGACTGCCCGTGCAGGTGATGTCTTGGATATTCGTCCTGATGTTATGTTTAGCCATGATAATACAGCTTATATCCGCAAAATCTTTCTGGAAACAGGTGCAGACCGTATCCTCAATCCAGAGCGCATTGCGATTACGCTTGACCATGCTGTACCTGCCCCAACTACTCGTCATGCTCAGAACCATGCAGAAATTCGGCAATGGGTACAAGAGCAGACTATCGCGCATTTCTTTGAAATTGGGCGTGGGATTTGCCATCAAGTATTGAGTGAAGAAGCGATTGTCTTACCCGGTGAAATCATTTTCGGCTCAGATAGCCACAGTACGCACTTCGGCTGGATGGGCGCATTCGGGATGGGCGTGGGTCGGACAGAGATGGCAGCATTATGGGCAACAGGTGAACTCTGGTTACGTGTGCCTGAGAGTATGCGGATAACCCTCACAGGCAACTTGCAAGCAGGAGTCACAGCTAAAGATATTAGCCTCAAAATTCTGCGCGAATGGGGTAGCAGTGGTGGGCAATATCGCTCAATTGAATTTGCTGGCGATACGATAAGCACATTATCACTGGATGAACGCGCAGTTATCACGAATTCAATGGCAGAATTTGGTGCAATGAATGCCTATCTACCGCCTGATGCGCTCGTTTTTGAGGGATTAGAAGCGAATCGTCAACGCGATTACACAGCAATTTACCCTGATGCTGATGCTGTTTATAGTCAGGATGAAGTTCTGGATGTGTCCGCTTTAGACGCACAAATCGCTTGTCCACATGCCCCTGATAATGTCGTCGATTTGAGCGAAGTCATCGGGCGACCTGTACATCAAGCGTTTATCGGTACATGCACTAATGGACGTTATGAAGACATTGAAGCGGCAGCGCAGGTACTTCGGGGGCAACGGGTGCGAATCCCATTGTTGGTGCTTCCAGCGAGTTCAGAAGTATTATTACAAGCTACTCGTGCTGGACACATCGAAACTTTATTAGAGGCTGGCGCGACTATCGGCACACCGGGATGTGGTCCTTGTATGGGTAATCATATGGGAGTCCCTGCCCCTGATAACGTCGCTATCACCACTATGAATCGCAATTTTAGAGGACGCATGGGAACACCTGAAGCAGAAATCTACCTTGCCAATCCCTATGTTGTTGCCGCTAGTGCTATTACAGGTGAAATCGCAGCTATTCAGGATGTGATGCCTTTAGAGATAGGAGTTTAACTATGCAAACACGACACCGTGTCTGGGTTTATGGCGATAATATCAATACCGATGTCATTTTTCCTGGAAAATATACTTATACATTGAGGACAGAAGAAGAAATCCAGAGCAAAGCCTTAGAAGACCTTGACCCCAATTTTGCTAGTCAAGTTCAGGCAGGTGATATTATCGTTGCGGGCGAAAACTGGGGGAACGGCAGTAGTCGTGAACAAGCCGTGACATGCTTGCGCTATAGTGGCATTCAGATGATTATTGCCTCTAGTTTCAGCGGTCTATACTTCCGAAATTGTATTAACCAAGGCATTCGACCTGTCATTATTCCAGATTTGTATACCACTTTAGAAACAGGCGATACAATTTTGCTAGATGAAGCTCAGAACCTCATCATCACCGAGACGAAGCAGTATCCAATACCGATATTTTCACCATCGGTTGAGGCAATTTTGGCTAATGGTGGCTTAGTGCCAATGCTACAAAAACAGTTTTCGATATAGCCTTATCTATATGGCTACGAGTTTTCTATTGTGGCTACTATGTCAATTTCTTGAAGAATAGCCTCCATTGCGGGGTCTCGACCGTCAACGATAGCCTCTGTCGTTAAGGGTGCGTAAATATGGGGTGCGATATAAGGACGCGAATCAGTGGGAACAGAGTTCTGCCAGAATAAATCGGATACGGTCAAGAATAATCCACTGTATGGCAAGGGAACGCCTCGCGTTTCACCAATGAAATTTGGTGAGCTACCCGTTGGTTCACCGACAAAAATTGCATCACTGTGGCGCTCAAGTAGGCTGACGAAATTCTGTGCGGCAGAAAATGTGCGCCTACCAATAATTGCAAAGATATGTCCCATACCCGTTGCATTGTAACCAATAAGATAATTGAGCAAGGGCATACATAGATAAGTATTGCCACCTGTGTTCCATCGAACATCAACAATGATATTTTTTATCTGATTTTCGCTAACAATGGATTGCACTCGGCTGGCAAATTCATCCAATGTTTCGGTATCGGGCATATCGCGGACTTGATTTAACTGGATATAAAGTGCCTTGTGTTCTGGGAGCGGTTCTAACCAGTAATTTTTATGACGCGACTTCAAAAATGATGGTGCGGGTTCGGTTGCGTAAGATTTTTCAACATCGTGCCAAACGAAAATAGCCGATAAATCACCCTCTTTTGCATCAATAACTTCTGTACGCGTTTTTCCATTTTGGGTAACAAGTGTTAGAGTCAACTTTTCATTCGAGGACGCGACACCCAAAGCCTGTAACAAGCTAGCATTGGTGAGTGAAATAGCCGTCGTTTTCTCTAGCCATATGTCATTGTCTTTGCTGTGCAAGGGTTCTATCATTGCGCGTAAATCGCCAACTGACTGCCCTTCGATGTGTGTCACCCAATCGGTAACGAGATGGACATACTTAGGGTCAGCACTCAGCACAATCAGGCGTTCCCCTAGCCAATAGAATTCAATAGGAATGAACGTTTCATAAAAGTTAATTTTATCTGAATTTGGGAAAATTCTAGTATGCCCGTCACCAATCATCGTAACTATTTTTACCATTTCAAGCGCGATTTTGGTGTCGTCTAAATGAGGTATCTGGTCATACAAGCTCTGCACGGCAGCATCAAACTCAGCTTCCGTACTACGATGGAATGGTTTGTAAGCAATACGCTTAATAGTATTGACCATTAAGTTCAAATCATAACGCCAGCCAGTATCATGGTCGGCATCTGACGAAATATCCAAACCAAATAATTGCTTAAATTCTGCTGTTTCGCGTACTATCTCTAAATCAGAATCCTCGTGAGCATTGCTGATATTAGAGAATCCTTCATCAATTGCATGGTTTAGCCACAGAAGTGCTTGTTCAGGTTCTTTACGTAAAGCGTAGCAACAGGCAATGTTATAATTCAAGGTTGCAGGATTAATGACACTATAACCTTTCGCTTGGTTATATAAATCGATTGCCTGTTCATAATCGTCCGCACGGTAAAAAGCATTAGCCGCTGATACTGCAAAATCTTTATTAAGCGGGTTCTGCCTATATAAGTCTAGCCACAAATCACCTGCTGTTTGCCAATCGCCCTTATCAAATGCTTCTTGTGCCTCATTAGTTTTAATTAAGAAAGATTGCATATTTAATCCTCAACAGGTAATTAGGTATTAACTTATCGACTTGCCCAAATTAAGCCCCTTCGCACCAATTCCCGTGCTTCAGGAACATCAAAATCACTAGCAACATGCCCCAACGAACAATAGAAAACACGACCTTCACCCCATTGTCGCGTCCAAACAACTGGCATTACAGTTCCCTCAATCCAGCTTAAATGCTCACCAGAAAAAGTTGTCGTTACGAGAATCTCATTTGAGGGGTCGGTGTGCATATAATACTGTTCGGATTTCATAGAGAAATTGTTCAAATCTCGCGTAATTTCATGATCAGAATTAGTAATTTGTACGTCATAATCAATGATATTGCCCGGATGCGCGACCCATTGCCCACCGACCATAAATTGATAATCAGGACTATTGCGGAAAGCATCGCCCATACCACCATGCCAACCACCAAATCCTACACCACTGCTAACTGCTGCCATCAAATTTTCGAGAGCAGGTTTTTCGATGGTACTCATTGTAAACATTGGCACAATCAGGCTTAAGTCAGCCAGTTTATCGCTATCAAGCAAGGAATCTAAGGTATCTGATATTTCTGTTTCATAGCCCTCTGCTGTTAATAAATCTGCAAATATTTGGGATGTCTTAAATGGTTCATGACCATCCCAACCTCCTGCTAAAAATAAAACTTTCTTAGACATTTTTATCCTCAATTTTTTATATTGAACATCAGGTTGATTTTAACTCAAGTAGTAGAAAAACATGATACCAATTAAAAACCCTTAGTCATTCGACTAAGGGCTTTGCAATAGCTTCTCTATAAACTTATGCACTGGCAAAATTTACATTTAGTTTTTGCATCAATGAGATAAGCAAATCAAAGTTAAATGGCTTTTCCAAGAAATGCTCAACACCTAACCTGACTGCTTCTTCGCGCTCATGATATAAATTGGATGTTGTTAATATTACAACAGGTAAATCTGCATATCGTGAATCATCGCGGATTGTTGCCAGAATATCGAGTCCACCCATATCAGGCAGATTCAAATCGAGTAACAAAACCATATCCAAATGCTCATTTCCTTCAAAAAATTCGATAGCATCTGACCCATATTCAAAATGGTGTAATTCAGGATTCCAACTGGCACGCTTTAAATAGCGTTTTAATAAGGTTACAGATGCTAAGTCATCTTCTATAACAATAAGTTTTGTACTCATAATTTTATACTCTCTCAACATATTCTAAAACTGGGCTACTTTGCTTTGGTAACGAGACATAGAATGTTGTCCCAACCCCTTCCACCGATTCAAACCAAATATCGCCATCAAAACGCTGTATCATACTGCGTATATAGAACAAGCCAAAGCCATTTCCTTCGATTTTACTATGCTTACCGACACGTCGAAATAGTTGGAAAACACGGTCTGATTGTGATTCTGGAATACCTAAGCCGTTATCCTCAATACTGAAAATTGTCTCAGTTAGTGTTTCTTTACCAGCAATTGTTATCTTACCTTTTCGTGATGGGTCAAGGTATTTAATTGCATTAGATAATAAATTAGTAAATACCTGCTGTATCATCACATCATCAGCAAATACATCAGGTACATATTCTAAATTTACTTCTATGTCTCTTTCGCGCAAGATGCCTGTTTGAGCATCTATCAAACGTTTGATCAAAGTTTGCATATTAAGGTGTTGTGGCTCGTATGGACGTGATTCTTCTCTGGCAACAATTAGAATTTGCTTGGTTAGCTTATCCATTTGCTCAATAGCCGCATCAATCATACCCAATGATTCAGGAATAAATTCCGAGACTGCTTCCTTACTATCTGCTGAGGCTTCCGCACTATTGTTTATCACAGTTGATATTTCAGTGAGTTCATACTGAATTTCATCAACAAGAGCGCGAACACTCGTAATAGGTGTGCGTAAATCATGTGAGAGAATATTGGCAAAGCTCTTAACTTGCTCATTTGCTAAAGAAATTTTCTTGTTTGCTCGGCTAATCTCCTCAACACGATGTTCAAGGTCTTCATTCGTCAACAAAATTGCGGCTTGTGCATCCTCAAGCGAGTCAATAACCAGATTATAGTAATTAGCGACACGTCCTAATTGTGTAAATGGTTCTACAGGTGCGCGTAATGTTAAATCACGAGTTGTTGCTTGTTCTTGCATAGCAGTCAGCAAATCAACCATATCAGACCGTGCGCCATGCTCAGAAATATTTAAGCCGATATATTCGTTTTCTGGTGAGACACGGAGAGAGAGAACGCGGTTCATAACGCTCATAACACCGTAAACCGTTGTATACGTCCATGCGCCACAAATGGCAATACCGAGTAATTGCACTAAAATCTGATTAGGTCGTGCAAGCCCGCTACCAATTAATTCCAGATTACCAAATAAGCCGACAGCTAAAGTTCCCCAAATACCTGCACCAAGATGAACAGGAATCGCACCAACAGCATCATCAATTTGCAAACGTTCTAATAAGAGTGAACCAGCCCAATAAACAATTGCGGATACTGAAGCGGTAATAGCAATACCGAAACCATCCAAGACAGTCGCGCCTGCGGTTATACCAACCAAACCTGCCAATACACCGTTCAAAATCAAATCTGTGTCACCTCGCCGCTTTAGGGCAATCGCTAAGATAAAGCCAGTGCCTCCACCAAAGCTTCCCCCCATAATCGTATTGAAGATGACAAGTAAGGTAGTCTCGTTGAAGGCGAAAACGCTACCGCCGTTAAAGCCAAACCAACCAAACCATAATAGTAGAACGCCTAAAATCACAAAGGGAAGATTCGACTTTGGGATACTAACTGCCTTCCCATTTTCATCGAAACGCCCAGTTCTTGAGCCAACGATAATCGCAATAGCCAGTGCTGACCAACCGCCGACACTATGAACTACTGTGCTTCCAGCAAAATCATAAAATCCAAGTTGTGCTAACCACCCTACTGCTACATTATCAGGTGATAATGCCCATACCCATTGCCCGAATATCGGGTATACAATGGCTGAAATTAAAATGGTGATAATCACATAACCATCAAAGCGTGTTCTTTCAGCAATAGCACCTGACAAAATGGTGATGGTCGTACCACAAAACATGACTTGAAAGATGAAGAGGAGCAGAAGGTCTGTATTAGCACTCAAATCAGGAAATAGACTCAAACGTCCAAAATACGTTAAGCCAAACATGATAGGAAAACCAATCAACCAAAAAGCAACGGAGGAAATGACAAAATCCACGATGTTTTTCATGGCAACATCGATGTTATTCTTATTACGTGTCATGCCTGCTTCTAATGCTAAGAAACCCGCTTGCATCACGAAAACAAGAAATGCGCTAATTAAAACCCAAAGAGCATTGATACCAAGTGAATTCATTTATCTTTACCAATAAGTCAAAACTAGATATAACTATTAGACTATATTTAATTATAACGTTACATTAATTTTTAAAACTTAAGATTAATAATCTTAATAAATTCTAATCTTTTATCAAACTCATAGGTCTATTGTTTGGTAAGTCATGTTGTGTTTGCCTTCAATCGCAGGTAAACGTCACGTTAAAGTGATATAATGTTGTCTCTGAAAATTTATACGCATGGACTATAAGATGAAGGAACTAATGCGTGACTACTCAACCTAACAAAACAGTGCCATTGGCAATACTAACAGGGTATCTCGGTGCTGGAAAAACAACTCTGATAAATCGCATTCTTAATGCAGATCATAAGATGAAGATTGCGGTATTAGTCAATGATTTTGGCGCAATTAATATTGATACACGTCTGATTGTTGGCGTTGAGGGCGAGACGATGACCCTCTCCAATGGATGTATCTGTCGGTCAATTCAAGGGGATTTAATCAGCGCGATTGATACCCTCATTTCAAATGAGAATCCGCCTGATTACCTCATCGTTGAGGCAAGTGGTGTATCTGACCCATCACAAGTTGTTCTAAAGTTTAATCGTTCGTCGCTACGCGCAAGAATCCATATTGATAGTATTATTGCCATTGTTGATGCTGAACAATTTACGGAATTGGGTGAAAAACAGCAACGTTTGCTCCGTGAACAAGCCCGTGTTTCAGATATTATTATTCTAAACAAAACAGATTTAGTAGATAAAGAAGCCCTTCAAAAAGCTCATTCTTGGCTCAATGATGTAATTGATAAAGCGCGTATTATTGAAGCTGTTCAATGTGATGTTCCCCTAGAAACGATTATCGGCAATGCGACCTATAACCCCCAAACGGCATTTGATAGCACGAAGCCAGGGGTACATGCCCATGATGTCGAGGTTGTCCACCAACACCAACATAATGACCATAGTCTTGTCTTCGCAACATGGGCATGGGAAACAGATAAGACCATTGATTTAAGCGCAATGCGGTCTGCACTAGATAATTTACCAAAAAGCATCTTTCGTGCAAAAGGGATACTGAATGCGCGCGAAATTCCTGATAAACAAATCGTTCTTCAATTAGTTGGTAATCGCATTACCTTAACTGAAGGTGATGAATGGGATGATAAACCACGAAAAACTTCGGTTGTCCTGATTGGCGATATTGGTGCAGTCGACAAAATCGTCTTAGAACAACAATTTGAAGAAACGTATGCTGATGCCACACCAGAAAAAGATACATCGAAACTTGTTGATGGTGTATTACAGTGGTTGCGTGGAGAAAAATAAGTTGGGAGATCAATTTTGGTTCTAAAAATCGGTATTTTGACAGTATCAGACCGAGCTTTCACAGGCGAATATGAGGATAAGAGTGGTCCAGCAATTGCTGATTATTTCAACAATATTTTGCTTGATGAATGGCAATCTACCTCAAAAATAGTGCCAGATGAAATTCCACAAATAGAAGCACAACTAATCAACATGGCTGATAATGATAAGTGTAGCTTGATTATCACTACGGGCGGAACAGGACCTGCTTTGCGTGATGTTACACCAGAAGCAACAGAAGCGGTTTGCCAAAAAATGTTACCTGGTTTTGGTGAGCAAATGCGAATGGTTTCAGTATTGAATGTTCCTACAGCAATTTTGTCCCGTCAGACTGCTGGTATCCGCAATGAAAGCCTGATTATTAACTTACCCGGCAACCCCAAAGCCATCAAAGAGTGTCTTGATGCCGTCATTATGGCAGTCCCCTATTGTGTCGAATTGATTGGTGGTACGTTCTTCAAAATTGACAATAGTAAGGTCAATACATCGTTATCATAAGAACAACGTATCTCATGCCGTGCGATGCTGGTCTTACTGAGAATCGAAAAGCATCAACCAAAAGAAAATTCAGCTTAAACAGATTTCCACTCGCCAAAAAATTATTCTAAAACTATGCAGTGTAATATCAGTTTATAAATTAGCTGTTGAAATTACAGGATAATTGTTTATCCTGCTGGCAATTCAACACATTATTGAGATACAGAGTATTTATCATGCGCTACCATGAGACATGGATAGAACCCGCCAAAAAAGAGTCATCCTATCATTTAGCATTGGATACAGAACGCTGGACTTCTTCGGCATACCAAATCACCTTTGACCAAATTGCCTTAATTGATTCACAGGAAAACCCCGATGCTTCATTTCGCTTGAGCGCATGGGGAATATCCACCAGTTTGCGTCAATTATTAGCAGATTACAGTGACCAAGACATCCGTAAAGCGGTTGATTGGCTAACAATCCAGCAAAATGCTTACGTTGCCCTGATGTTAGAAGATGCCATGCTTAATGTTGAGCAACGCATCGATTTGCCTATGCTTGACCAAATATTCATTTCAATAGATGCCGAGCTTTATCTGCCAAGAGGCTTGAGAATGATTGTCACTTGTATTACAAATATTGTACAAGTTGATGAAAATAATCATGAATTGGATAAGTTTGTCGCTGTTGTAGACCCCGGTGAAGCTCATGTCTACGCCATTGAACGACAGGGTATCAGCATGATAAACCGCGATACACATAAACATTAACTTCATATCTCAAAATTGCACTGTTTATAAGGCAGATTTACAATATCTCTAAGCACCAATCCCCATAATCCATGTTATTATCAGAAATAGTGATGTATCCCACAGTGATACATCATTTTTTGGTGTAAAATTAGCATGAAGCTATCCTATAAAAGCATCTCACATACTTTTATATGGGTACAACTATAAAAACTAAAAAACTCACAGGAATAGGTCTTATTTCGGACGCGATACACGTCCCTACACGATTGTCTAAAAAATTAAGATTTAGTAGGGAATACTGTCCACTATAAAGGCGCTATAACGAGAGATGTTTGAGAGAGTGGCGAAATATATGGATGCCTTGCATTATTTTCATTATGGTCAGCTCGTTCATCATGGAGAAGCCACAGGTGAACAGCGTGTTTTAGCAAAATCGAGTGGCATTACAGATAAATTTGTCAATTTGGTGCTGGAGACTGCAAAAGTACCTGCCCTACCCGATTCAACTGGTGTTTCATGGGGTATGTTACGTACCAAGCGTGGGCAACCCCTAACGTTTGCACGTGCAGAACAAAGTCAGTCAGGCGTAGTAACCTATCAATTTATTGAGATGCCGACGGAATCGGTACGTGAACTTGCTGGCAATCTACAAGCCCTTAGTAAATACCTAACAGCCCCTTTAGCAAGCTACTCAATGCTCGGTGATGCCCTGAAACCCATCACAATTGCAGAAGCGACACTCAGCACCGACCAGCAGGTTGATAGTCTGCTTAATTTAATGTCTTATGCACGGAATAATACCCGAAATATTGAACCCCTAGTGGGCGCAGTTGTTTCAGGTACACCTTTAATTGTCATCAATGCTCCTAAAGATGGTGATACACGTTTAGAATTTGTGCAAGGTTTGCTGATGTTGTTACCAGCATCAACACGCTTGGGTGTAACATTTTTGATGCACACAACACCAGATAGTGATCTCAAAGCGCAAATTATGTTCATGGAATCTGCCGAAGAAAGTGACGATGTCGTTATTTACAATTGGGAATCGGGCAAAACTTCAGGCAAACAAATCGCCAATGACTATAGCCGATTTGTTACTAGTCAAATGCGCCTTGACCCTGAAATGGTCACACGCGAAACCCAAAAATTAACGCGTACAGCAGGCTGGCGCTTTAATAATGGAGATAACCTTGCAACAGCATTAGATTACGCCTCGCATCGGGCTAAGGTTGACCAATCACTAGAAAATGGGATGCCTGTTGAAGTGGCAAGTGTGGCTAAAATTCTTGCCGAAGACCCCACTTTAACTGATGAACAACGCCTAATGTACTCACGCCATCTCGTCAATTTTTCTTTAGCATTAGATGACTTGCAGTATGTTGACTCTGTAACAGCAACAATGCACCAGCATCCTGAACTTGAGCAAGAAGTACACAAATATATGGCAGATGCGCTTGAGAAAGGGCATGGGTCAGTTATCTTTGAAACTCTGGTGCGCTGGCAAGAGAATCCATTTAGTCCCACGGGCGCAAAATGGCAAGATATGCTAGCAAAATCTGCGCTCTCAGAGCTAGATGAACTCATAGCCAATCAAGATATTGACTTAATTAGTGACTATCTTGACGATATTAAACGTCTTGGCGCACAAGCCACCCCGATAATTGGACGCGTGATTGACCGTGTATTGCCTTTTACAGAAAAAGACCCCAGCATTCCCACGAAAATTTTGTTGCTGGCAATTCGTAATCTGGAAGGTGTAAAGTTAGAAGCCCTATTGAACTCTGCTCGGTTTATTCGTCCGCAACCCACTGACGTTAAGCGGATGTTAGCTTTATTTTCACAACCTGAGCGTAAAGCTCCACCGGGAACACTGATTCGGGCAGTCCAGAGTATCCCCGAAAATGAACGAGCCACGGCACTCATCATCTTCATTAAGCAAGCAGTTAGCAATCAACGTTTTGACCTTATTGATGAACGGGTACTCAGCCAGATTGTTAAAGCTCTGAATAATAATCCGATGCTATTAGATGCACCAACAATCACGAAAATGGTTGAGTCGATTCAGATTAACACGCTAAAGACCATGAAACGCCCTGCACCACGTCTGTTATTGCAACTTTTACTCATCACTCGAAATTATGATTTACTCAGCATCATGCTGACGGCACAATCGCGTGATGTATATGGTTCAAAAGATCAAATTGGCTTCATCCAATCGATTCAAGAGACATTCTCTAAAACAAATATGTCGGCAAAAGATGCAATGCAAGCTATTTCAGCACTAGAAAGTAACGATATTGGTGAAATCCCATTAACTGCCGCTATTTTGGGATCATTAGAGGGTACTAATTGGAGTGCAGAATTAAGACCATTAGCCGATAGAGCCATGCAGGATGTTGCAGAAAGTCAACGAGTTTTAGAAGTATTGCCTTCGCAAAGTATCTATAGCTTACTGCAATTCTGCGCGCGTCAAGGAGATGCCAAACGCCTCAGAATTGCGACCCGTGTGATGGGAAGTTGCGCTGCCTATGATGGTAGTAAAGTTGGTTTAACAGCAGTAAACCATGCCTACAAAATGCTCGAATCATCAAAGCGCACACAGCCTTTTGCAATTGAAGTGATACGCCAATACGTGCGTGAAGCGAACGAAAAACCTGCCAGACATATGATTAAGTTTTACGGTGATAGACTCGGAGTAGAGGTCGCTAACAAATTACAGCTATCCTATCAATTTAGTGAATTGATGGCACATATGGATTGGCTGACGTATGCCTCATCTTTACAAATTGCAGTTGATACATTACAAGCAGCCGTTGAAGCCTATTACAATCCCTCAGCTAAATCTGATTTGAGTGATGTGCGAATTCTTGCTGGTGATTTCCGCAGAAATTTAAGCACAGGACAAAATCGTGATCTGAGTCAAGAGTTTAAAGAACTGGCGAAAGCCCTTGTTACACTAGGTCAACGCCATGAAAAACGCAGTTCATCCAGCGACAAATACAATGAAGCAATTGCTAAGGGCAACCAAGACCCACGTAGCGCCTTAGATGTGTATCGCGCCATTGGAGGTTATCTACTGGAACATACGGTACACCCTTTCCGCACTAAAGCAGGAGAAGCACAATATCCACTAGGCAATTTCACCAGTGAAGAATTGCTTATCAATGTAACCATTACTAGCTCTCTCATAAGCGATGCAACCAATGCTGATTTCAGCAAACGACACATATGGGTACAGTCTGCCTTAATTGATGAAGTTAAGAGCCAAACAAGTACACTAATGGGCAATAATACTAATACTCTGCGCCAAATGGGACGTAACTGGCAACGTCTAGCCGATTTAATCATTCATATCGTAGATAGTAGCGATAATAAGATTGTAGAGGATAATGACCCTAAAGGCAGAGGACCTAAGCTCGACAAACTCGAAACTACCCCGAACAATGTTTTAGAATTCCTCCGTGGTATGGGAGGCTACTTAGGAGAGTAAATAAGTAAAGGGAGAGCAATCTCTCAATCACTCTCCCCTACTTGAAGTTACTATTTTTACTACAGTTACTGCCCTTACTCACTACTCTCATTGTTGAGATACACTGTGCGAATAGGGAATGGAATATCAAAGCCTTCTTCTGTCAGACGATTTTTGATAGTCCGCAACACTTTATCTTGCACTTTGAGAACTTCGGCTTTGCGAGGGTCAGTCCACCACCGCACACGGAAAACAACTGCTGAATCGCCCATCTCAGTCATGAAGGTATCAGGCGCAGGGTCACCTAAAACCCCTTCAATGCTAGACATGACCTTCAAGCATAGTGCCTGTGCATCTTCAATATTATCGCTATAGCCAATCCCAACATCATATTCTGAACGACGATAATCATAAGCTGTGTTGACTGTCACCGAGTCCGTAAATAAATCACCATTCGGGATAACCACACGCCGATTATCATAAGTTCGCATCATTGTCGCACGTATTTGAATATCCTCAACTGTGCCTTCATATGAACCAACAATAATTTGGTCGCCTATTTTGAAAGGTTCAGTGAACAAAATAAGGATACCAGCAAGGAAATTTTGCAAAATATCGCGGAAAGCAAAACCGATTGCTACACTACCAACACCCAAAATTGAGATAAGTTCGGCAGGTGAAAAACTCGGCAAGGCAATCATCAAGGCGAGTAAAAGCCCTAAAATAATGACACTCCAACGCGTGAGACGGGCAACAATCAGTTGCAAGCTCTGTGACCGATTCGCTTTTTCAAGCCCTGAACGTATCATACTAGAAATAGGGTTTGCTAATCGATATGCGATAAAGAATATAATCAACCCCGTGACGATTGCTGGTAAAGATGCAATAAACTGCGCTAAAGCATCCCCCATAATATCGAGGGCATTAGAAATTGGTTCTGGCAAAAGACACTCCTTCTTCTGAATTTAATGCGTATATATTAGCACATTAACATGAGTAAAAAATCAGAAACTAATTGACATGGCGTATAACAGTCATACTCAATAGCAGAATAAAACATTTTTGGGGATGCTCCTGTAATCCTTTATATTTAATGAAATAATGCAAATTTTTAACATTACTCAAGTAAAATGCAAGAAGATTTAACACAGATAAAGGGATTTTCATGCGTAAAATCTTAGTAGTGTTCTTGTTATTCACATTGGGTGCTGGCATCGTTTCAGCACAAGATACAGAAGATGCACCTTTACCGATTGGTCTATGGGAGGAGTGTGAAACCCCTGATTTAGATGGCACAATCCTTTTCGGCGCACCATTAGGGCTTACAGGTCCTATTTCTTTATACGGCATTCCTGAACAACAAGGCGTTGACCTTGCTATTCAAGAGATTAACGACTCTGGTTATTTGGGTGATGCCACCATCGAGATGATTTATGAAGATACCGAAGGCAATGCGCAACAAGCCATCGCTGCCATGACCAAGCTCATTGAAGAAGATGAAGTCGTCGCTATATTTGGTCCCTCTCTCTCTAGTGAAGCCTTCGCCGCCGACCCAATAGCCCAGGAAAATGGCATCCCTGCAATGGGTGTCACCACCAGCGCAATTGGCATTCCACAAATTGGCGATTATATCTTTAGAGGTAATTTACCAGAGCAAGTGCTAATTCCGATTATGCTTGAGCAAGTACAAGAGCTTTATGGTGTCGAGAATGTCGCTATTCTCTATGGGGATGATGATGATTTCACAGTGACAGGCTATGAAGTCTTCATTGATGCGATAGACGAGTTAGCAATTGATATTGTCGATGAAGCGACCTTTGCACGCGGTGATGTGGACTTTAATCCACAGCTAACAACCTTGCTTTTTGGTGATAACGCCCCTGATGCCTTGGTGGTGTCAGCACTTGGCGCAGAAGGCATCCAGATTATCATTCAAGCACGAGCATTGGGCTATGACGGGCTTATCTTAGGCGGTAATGGCTTTAATTCACCTGATATTGCAACCGAAGCAGGTGACGATGCCTATAATCTAATCGTCGGTGCGTCATGGAATATCAGTGGTGGCAATGACCTCAGCCAACGCTATGTCGAACTCTTTGAAGAAACCTACGGACGTGAACCCGACCAATTTGCTGTGCAAGCCTATACCGCAATGTGGGTGTACGCGACAGCAATTCGTTGTGAAGGCGCAGCAGATAGTGAGTCCATTCGAGATGGCTTATTCAATATTCAAGAATTTGAAACGCCACTCGGCGCATACAGCTTTGACGAAGAAGGCGAACCCTTCCATCCACCAGTCGTGCAGATTTTCGTTGACGGTGAGTTTTTACCCCTCACCTCCGAACTCGCTGGCATCGACGAAGAATAATCTACATTTCACAGGGCGTAACTCATTTACGCCCTTTCAAACGTTCGCTCCACCCTAGTGTTCAGATAAGCCTGTCATTTGTAGCCATTTTTCTATGATTCTCCCTCTCTCTGCGTTAAGTCTTTCATCACCATAAATCATGTATCTGCCGTAAAATACCGAACTCCCCGATGTGGTAGCCATTGTGTTGACCGACGATGATGATTTCGCGCAAAATCGTATGCCCTGTTTGTACATGTGGGATTTGGGCGTGCAAATCCGTTTCAGGGTTCATCACAATATCCACCAAAGATTGTCTATCCGCGTAGAATTGCTCAATTGTCTGATGCCACTCTGCTACAGTGCAGGTTGTATCCTCATCGCGCCAATATCCTGCTGGAAACTCAGGTGTGACGTATTCAGGATTGATGATGTAATCCAGAATGTCGTATTGGCAAATGCGGATGTGTTCGAGTAAATGCCAAAAACTGTAGCTCAGTTTATTAGGTTTCATATTGATTGCCTGTTCAGGAAAATCCTTAACAGCATCTTCAAAGAGCATATGCGCTTGCCTGAGCATCAGCATATAAACGAGTTCTTGGCGCAGAAGAGCATCAGCTGACATTTTCTTTGTCCTTTTTGATATATTAATCATAAAAATTATTTAGAGTTTATCACGAGATAAATGACAAAACTTTTGAACAGCAATAAAAAAGGCACTATCCATATAGATAATGCCTGTTCGTGTCTCTTAAGCGGTATTGAATGTCGCTTAGTCACCCGCTACAGGTGCGCGCATTTGCTCCACTTTTGCTTTTACATTCAGTAAGTTACGCAAGAAAGTCTCATTATCGTCCACTTCTGGCAAGGCTTGTTGACGTAATGGTGCGAGGAACTCAGTTTGTAGTGAGCCTTCGCTAATCACTTGGTTGAAAGCTGTCACAAAGCCATTATAGGTTTGGATGATGACATTTGCGTATAAATCATCACCCATCACTTGCCAAAATTCTGCTGATGCCAAGACCGCTTCTAACCAATGTACCAAGACTCCTGTTTTATACTTATATTCAAGGTCACTGTTCAAACCTACATTGTCTAATTCATCCATTAATCCACGCACACTATTCAACATCATATCGACATCAATTGCCACAGGTGGGTTAATTTGCTTCCAGTAATCAGCATAATCATAGAAATTAGGGTTACGGATTTCGCGTGATTTTTTGTTAAGTTGGTTGCCTGATTCATAGATGAACAACTTCTCACGGAGATGGCTTGTACGCTCATTCACATCAACAGTATCTTCTGCTGATAAGTACCGTCTCATGTGCTTAGCTGTCATTAAGGTATTAATAGTGTAATGACCATCAAAGACAGGCAACACGAAGGAATCAATCGTATCACGCCCGATAATACTCTCCTTGAGGAAACCTTTAGAGCCTGTTACCAGTAAGATTTTAGAGAGCAATTCATTAGTACGTAAGAGAAGCCAAGATTTCAACATCGTGCCATGAAAGGTTAAGAAACTGGTATCACTATAGGCGACTGCACGGTTGAATAAGAAATTATAGAAAGCCGCATTGAGGACAATGTTATACATTTGACGGAAAACATTGCTGAAATTAATCGGATTTTCTTTGAAAATATGCTTACCAGAGAGATGATCAAGCGAGGCTTTAACACTGTTTTGTACCATGTTCACCCCAGCGTAAGCACATTGATAGCGTGCCGCCGCCGCCATACGCTGAACAATCTGCAAGCCGTAACCCCGTTTACCGACCAATCGTCCTGGACCATCAATATCAAATTTTGTTAGTACCATATTGCGTAAAACGTGCGTTTCAAGGCGTTGCCAATTGCTGGTACTACTGCGTGGCACTAAAAAGAGTGACATCGAACGAGGTCCATCTTGCTCAGGGTCAATTTTAGCTAAGACCATATGGTAATCAGCATGGTAGCTATTATTGATCAGCCACTTACCACCCTTTACATGAAATTCTCGTTCATCAGGGTCATCGGAATTAGGAGTTGCCATTGTTGACATGCTCAACAAATCGCTGCCAATGGGTTCTTCTGTCCAACCGAGCGTGAAGATTTTATCTTTAAGTTCATTGGCGATTTCTTCTTCATCAGAAGCGAGGAGCATCATCCAAGCCAACATACTCGCGCCAGCCGCAATGATATAACTTGGATCATCATTGAGCATATCTGCGCCTTTTTTAATTGCGCCCATCATATTGAAATCAGGGGATAATGTATCGTAAACAGGTTTTAAAACCTCGCGCACAACTTCAAAATCGACAATTTCACCAAATTCGGGGTGCTGTATCATTTCCATTTGGAATACCTTTACCTCTAAGAGATTAGCTTTTCTTTATTTTTCAACATACCATAGTTAGATGATGATTTACTGAGAAGTATTCCTCAATAAGTACAAAAGTGGTATGTGATATTTGTCATAAATTGGGTTGATATAAAGGGTCTATACCTATTTATGTAACCCATTCCTGAATATGAGGTTACTATATTGCATGAAAATCCAAGTTTTACTATGTCGGACTTTGATTTCGTCCTCTAAAATTCTGTTTCTAATTCTTGTGCGCTCTGCACAAGGTCAACAGCTGCTTTAGTAAATGGCATCAACTTACCAATACTGCCTTTGGTCAATTTAAGTTTACCACTCATAAGTCCCATGATAGGAGCAAGTTCTCCTGCCAAGACCTTTTGCCAGATATTGCGATTTCCTTCGATGATAAAATTTGCTTGTGTTTGGGCATCTGTTGCTGAGACAGCATGAATAGAACGACAATGACCCTCATGTAAATCTAGCAGCACTGCTTCTTCATCCATAACTAATGCCAATTGCCCCAAGTCCCACTTTGCACCTGATTGTTTATAGGCTTCGTTTTGGCTTAATGCTTCATAATAAGCATTCGCCCACTCTGCTGAAAATACTTTCATATAGCGTCTCTTATTAAGTTTAGTTGGCTATTATATCCTCTATTATGGTCTGCTAGATGGAGGCTAACAAGAGGTGGTTTTCTCATGAAAAGGTTAGGTGAATATGGTACACTCGCTGCATAATGACAATGCTCTATAGGACAGATAATGAATCGTGATGAGAAATTCAAACAAATACAAGAAAATACTGAATTTGATGTGCTAATTATTGGTGGCGGCATCAATGGGATTGGGACATTTCGTGATTTAGCCCTACAAGGAGTACGCGTCCTATTAGCCGAAAAAGATGATTATTGTAGTGGCGCGAGTGCGGGCAGTTCACATATGCTTCATGGTGGGATACGGTATCTCGAAAACGCAGAGTTTCGCCTCGTTAATGAAGCTCTGCATGAACGCAATCGTATGTTTCGTAATGCACCACATTATGCCAAGCCCCTACCGACGACGATTCCAATGTTTAAGTGGTTCAGTGGCATGCTGAATGCGCCACTCAAATTTGCTGGCATCATGGATAAACCTGCGGAACGTGGTGCAGCGGTCATCAAGATTGGTCTGACCATGTATGATTGGTTTACACGCGACGACGATGCAACCCCCAACCACGATTTCAAATTTAAGAAAGCCTCTCTGCAGGAATACCCGAAACTCAATTCCGATATTGTGTGTACGGCAACTTATTATGATGGCTGGATGCCTTACCCTGAACGCATCTGCATGGATTTATTGCGAGATGCTCAAAATGCTAATACAGAAGCGATAGCTCTAAATTACTTACGCGCTGGTGATGGTGATAAAGATAGTGTGACACTAATCGATGAACTTACAGGCAATCGTTATGACATCAAGCCTAAAGTGGTCATTAATGCAGGTGGACCTTGGATTGATTTTGTTAATAAGGCAATGGGTAAGCAGACGAAATTCATCGGTGGCACAAAAGGCTCACATCTAATGCTTGACCATCCCGAATTGCATGAAGCCTGTGGAGGAAACGAATTTTTCTTTGAGAATAGTGATGGGCGTATTGTACTCATTTTCCCATTTCATAACCGAGTAATGGTCGGAACAACCGATATTCGCATCGAAAACCCCGAAGATGCCGTCTGCACGGATGAAGAAATTGACTACATCTTGAGCATGATACCGAAAGTTTTCCCGACAATTGAGGTAAATCGCTCGCATATTGTGTATACATTTTCAGGGGTACGCCCGTTGCCATCGAGCGAGGATAGTCGAACAGGCACAATCAGCCGTGACCATAGCATCCGTACTGTGGAAAAAGGCAACAGCGACTTTGATTTCCCTATTCATTCGCTAATTGGGGGCAAATGGACTTCATGGCATGCTTTTAGTGAACAAAGTGCAAATACCGCTCTCAAAGATTTACGCCAAGACCGAAGGGTCGATACCAAGCATCTAGCCATTGGTGGAGGCTTAAACTACCCTGCGGATGCTGAAGGACGAAAATTATGGCTAGAAAATTTACAGCAAAAAACAGAGTTACCTCTTAATGAGCTTGAAATTTTGTTTGAACGTTACGGCACATATGCGGAGGATGTTGCTGAGTTCATGAGTGCCGAAAATGACAGTCCTTTAGAGCATGTCCCGAACTATACCCAACGTGAAGTTACCTTTATTGTACAGAATGAAGAAGTCGAGCATGTGGATGACTTCCTGCAACGGCGTTCAGCATTGGCGATATTAGGCTATGCCACACCTGATGCCATAAACGAAATTGCAGAGGTTATTGGAAAGGCATTCGATTGGGATAGCGAAAAAATCAAGCAAGAGATTAAGCGCACAAATGAGCTTCTCGCCAAGAAACATCGTATGGGTGATATTCTAAATACCTGATGAGCATATCAAGAATTTATCTAACTCAAAAGTAACACTTATCTCAGCGTCTGGTAAAGCAAGCCTCCTAAACTCTCTCCAAGAAACAAGGAGGTTGTTGTGTTCAAATTTGAAAACAAAGTCGCGTTGGTGACAGGTGGTAATTCAGGCATTGGTAAAGCTAGTGTGATGCGCTTTGCCGAAGCTGGTGCAAAAGTTGGCGTTTTAGGGCGTGATAAAGATGAAATACGGGCAACCGTCAATGAAGTTAAAGATAAAACATCGGGCGATGCGATTGCGCTGATTGCTGATATTTCAAAAGCAAGTCAGGTAGAAAAAGCATATCAGAAACTAATCTCAGAATGGGGACGTCTAGACATAGTTTTTGCCAATGCTGGTATTAACGGCGTGTGGACAGGTTTAGAAGACCTCTCGCTAGATGACTGGAATACGACAATTGGTGTCAATCTAACGGGCACGTTCTTAACAGTGAAATACGCTGTGCCCTATATGAAACATGGCGGTGGTTCGATTATTGTCACGTCGTCAGTGAATGGGACACGTATGTTTAGCAACATAGGCGCAACGGCTTATGCTTGCTCAAAAGCAGGGCAAGTAGCTTTTGTAAAAATGACTGCTCTTGAATTGGCGAAGCATCAAATCCGCATAAATGTAATTTGCCCCGGTGCTATTGAAACCAGCATTGAAGATAATACAGAACGCGAAAATCTGGATGATATTCAAGAGGAAGTCGAGTTCCCTGACGGCAAAATCCCTTTGACTGATGGTAAACCAGGCTCATCGGAACAAGTTGCCGACCTCGTTGCCTTCCTTGCATCTGATTTATCTAGCCATATTACAGGCACAGAAGTCTGGATTGACGGGGCGCAGTCACTGTTGCAGGGGTAAATTAGTAGCAAATCGGAATTTTAGGGAGTGCCGAGTGTACTCCCTTTTCTTTAGATATTAGATATATAGCTACTTAGTTTCTAACTCATCAAGTGATAAATTTTCCAATTCTCGAAACCACCATCGCCTCTCTATTGCTCCGTATGTATATCCATCATAATCTCTATCAACCCCACTCAAAGCTTCTGTCATATATTCTATCCATGCTTCTTGAAATGATAATAAATCATCGTTGGGATTGATAAAATAACTATCAATATATACTTCCCATGTTTCGGGCGTTTTGAATTGTAACAGGGCTTCACCTGCTTCATAACGAAGTGGAGAATCAAACAATTCAAGACTTCTTTTTGCATCACCATAACGCATCAGATGAGCGAGTATTGGAAATACATTATGACTATCACCTAGTTTACCAAGCCAGTGAGTCGCAACAGATTTCACCGCAATATTCCCTTGCCATTTTCTAGCAAGCGATAATAGTTTTCCATACGATGTTCTATCGGAATTTTTGGCATTTTGATACAGGTCATATAAAGCTAAATAGACAGGTGAGGATTTGAAATTGTCGGATTGGGAGCGTAACCTCGGTAATGGTGGGGCAACATACCAATCTTCTATTTCGTTCTGAATTGCTTTCCTTAATTTAGCCCAATCTCTCGCTATTGAAATGACGCTAGACGATTCTGGATTTTTTAAGCAATGAGCTAAAATTTCATCGAAGCGATTATCTAACCAATTTTCAATTTCTTGCGATTTGAGTTCAAAAAGTTTAGATACAAGCCGAATATCCAGCAAATCAGGAGCATCGTCTAATAATCTCATTAAATACCTTGTCATCATTATTCTAAAATCATTTGAATGATGAAATGTAAAAATGTCAGAAACTATCTTTTTTCTAACTGGAGGAGGTGCATTATCCAATATCTTTAGAAACCATTGTCGATTTCTAGGTTGTCTATCTACAAATGCCCTAATATCATGGATGAAATTAGGCATCATTCTACCATTCATGATGATAGGTTTATCTGATATTCCATGAGTTTCAATTGTTTCTTGTATTAGTTTCGCAAAATCTTCAATGAGAATATCTTCTGGTACGTTAGAACAAGCACGTAAAATATACAGGCGAACCCAGCCGTCTAAATTTTCGTCAAGGACAATATCACGAAATTGAGGCACAAAAGCACTAGAACTAAATGAAGCTAACAATCTCGCCGATAAATTTCTTATAGATGGTGGAGCGTGGTAAACAAGTTGGAGTAAATCAGAAGTGGCAGTGTCGCGGTCTTTCCATGCAAATTGCTTTGTTGAAGTATTCAATTAACAAGCACTCTAAGTGATGCTAACACCGTAAAATTAAAATCTATGTAAATTTTACACGCCATTTAGTAAATTAACAAATACTCCGTTTCTCCCTCTCTCTGCGTTAAAATATATCTTTTCAACTATGAGCATTCTCTCTATGACCACACAGCAACAATTCCAAACGCTACTTCATAAATTCGCGCCAGACCATCGGCTACAGTCGGTGACGGCACTCAAGGGCGGTATCTCGGCACAGACTACCCTCCTAGAGACTATATCAGCAGATGGCACAACCCAAAAATTTGTCGTGCGCCAACACGGGGAAAATGACCGAGCCATGAATGCCAACATCGCCCGTGATGAATTTCGTTTGCTGGATACTTTACAATCTACGCCTGTTCCTGCCCCGAAACCTGTCGCAGTCGATACCGATACCTTTGAATTTCCTTGCATCATCTTAGAATACGTCGAGGGCATCACCGATGTTGACCCGACTCAGCTTGAGTCGGCATTGGGACAAATGGCGCAAGCTCTCGTAGATATTCATAGCATCCCCAACGCCAACACGACATTTTCTTGGTTACCAAATGTATCCATGCGCTTCAATTATCTCCTGCGCGAACGGACAAGCCCATTTGATGATTCACTCAATGAAGAACACATAGTGGAAACACTCAGACCTTTCTGGAAAGTAGCTGAGGTCAATGGCGTATCTCTCTTGCATGGTGATTTTTGGGCGAGCAATATTCTCTGGCGTGATGCTCAATTGGTGGCAGTGATTGATTGGGAAGATGCCATGTTGGGTAATCCACTGGCAGATTTAGGCGATACACGCATCACCACATTATGGGCGCACGGTCAAACAGCGATGAACAAATTCACCGAATATTATAAAAAGCTGATGCCTCACTTGGATTATGGTCAACTGCCCTATTGGGATTTATGCGCCGCTTTGCGTCCGATTTCGCAATTTTCCGATTGGGCAAGTGATTACCACGAACCAACCATGCGTCAAGACCATCAGTGGTTTGTGAAACAGGCTTTAGACAAGATTACTCAAGGCAATTAGGCTGAAGTTCGATTCAACAACTCGCACAGTTATAAAATACTATCAATTACAAATTGCTTACCAACAAACTGCTTGAATATAGGAATACCCGACAACCGTAATGCCCAATTAATAATAGCAATTCTCAGATTACTTTTGGGGATAAAGGTCGGCGCAAAGTTACGCGCTGAGGCTTGAATTTTCTCAATGTGGGGTCGTAGACGAGTATCCACTTGCACAAAGGCTTCTTGATAACTTCTTGTGTCTGCTAAGCCTTGTGCTAAGAAATACGCTCCAGCCATCGCCATAGACGCACCCTGACCCGAAATGAGTGTTGGGCAATAAGCAGAATCCCCAATCAATGCGACGCGATTATCATACCACTGTGGCATCTGTATCTGTGTAATATTATCCCAAAAAACATAGTCATCACTTTGTAAGGTGTTGAGAATTTCAGGAACATACCAATCTACATGAGCCAATTGTTGTCGTATCGCTTCAACGCGCTTGTCTGACTTTGGAATACTATCATCCTTCTGAGCAAATGTAGCAAAGACTAGCCATTTATCGGCTTGAGTAGGAAAAATTCCGATTTGTAAATCTGGCTCGACATACATATGGTACGAATGCCCTAAATCATATTGTAGAGGGGGTATCTCAAAGATAGCAAACTGATAGCCAAGATAGTTTGCGAATTGCTGTTCATCGCCAAAGACCAATTGCCTAGTATGCGAGTGAATGCCATCACACCCTATGAGCAAATCATATTCGTCACATGAGCCATCATTGAAGCCCACCTGTACGGCATTAGCTGTTTGCTCTATCGCCTGTAGAGACCTGCCAAAGCAAATTTCGACTTTATTTTGGACAGCCTCATTTAAAATATGAACTAAGTCGCGCCGATTAATCGCCGCATAGTTGACAGTATCGTTCATACTGGCTAAGAGCTTTTTGATGCTAATCTGTGAGGTAATATTATCGTCTTTATCCTTATAAATGACCGATTCCGTAGGATAAGCCCGCTGACGAATCGCTGGTATTAAACCCATTTTATCAGCAACATCCCAGCCCGTACCTGTAAAATCAATCATATACCCTTCAGTACGGATAGTTTTCGCTTTCTCAATGACAATCGGCGTATGCCCTGCTTGTTCTAACCAACAAGCTAAGGTTAATCCAGCAACCCCTGCCCCAGAAATAAGTATTCGCACCAGCTCAGTCTCCTCTTGGCTTCCGTATGCCTTTGATAAATAGTTGCGTCGCAGATTCCAATGCACCTGCCAATGCTTCTGTATCTTGAGTCATGCTGTTGACTAAAATTATCCCCTCAACCATGCTCATAAAGATGAATGCTGTCTGTTGAATATCATCTACGTCAAATATGCCTTCATGAACACCTTGTTCGATGATTGTCGTAAAATGATTTTGATAATCCTTAAAAAATTTTGCCAATTGATGTTTTAAGGTAGGATGCCGAATTGCTAAACTGTAAATGTCGAGTGGCGAGGGTACATCGCTTGGAAATTGCACGAGGCTATCTATAATCATGTCCATTAATTGCAGAAGATATTCATCGGCACGTCCGTTTTTCGCTAAGACCGTTTCTAAAAAAGCCATCTGTTGCTGAAAGATTGATTCCACAATAGCGATTATGATGTCATCCTTGCTTTTAAAATGCCAATAGATTCCACCCTTGCTGATACCCGATGCCTCCACAATGTCATTCATCGAGACTTTTGCGAAGCCTTTTTCAGCAATTAATCTGCTTGCCACATTTAATATATGGTCAAATGTTTCAATTTCAGTCATAACTCTCCAAACCGACCAGTTGGTCTGTGAATATAATAAGACAAATTTCAAGAATTGTAAAGTTTATAATCTCACCTATTAGCAACTAATGCCTAAATGTTAGAAACATACTTCTTCAATTCAGCTACCGCCTCTTCCACATTCAGACCATCTGTATTAATCACAATCGCATCTGGGGCAATTTTCAAAGGCGATACATGCCGATTTTTATCTTGATAATCCCGTAGTTGTATATCCTCTTTGATAGCTTCTAGGCTACGATTCGCCACATTTTGAGCATTGAATCGTCGTCTTGCGCGTTCTCCCAAGCTGACCTCAATATAAAATTTAGGGTCAGCATCAGGTAAAACAACCGTCCCGATGTCGCGCCCTGCCAAGATAACATTGCCCTCTTTGGCAACTTGCCGTTGAATTTCACGAACTTTCAAGCGAATGACCTCATAAGATGCAACAATCGGCACGATTTTATCAATCTGCACGTCGTATAAATCAGTAACAGTGGTCTGGTTCAGTGCAAATTTAAAGGTAGGCTGTAACTGCTGGATAGTAACCTCTAAATTTTTGGCAAACATATATATAGCTGATTCATCTTCAATATCTAAGTCCGTATTCAGCGCATAGCGTGAAATCGCCCGATAAAGCAAACCCGTATCCAGAAAGAAATAGCCAAGTTTCTCCGCTAGAGCTTTGCCTAGTGTACTTTTTCCACTGCCTGCCGTGCCATCAATAGCAATTGTTAATTTCTTCATCTTAATCCCTTATAACGTACAGACATAAAAAAAGAGCCACGAATGGCTCTCTTAAAATACAAATCTGGAAGGGCTTATAACGCCTTCTTTTGAAGTGGGACTATAGCGATTTTTGCACCAAATAGTCATCTCTTAGCCCTCATAAACATTTCACAAAGTGTATAGCAGATTCATAAAAGAGACAAGTTTCGTAATTAACATCATCATCCGTGTCCCTATTTGATATAATATAATAAGTAATTGTGATTAAGGGGCAAAATAATGGCTGAACGCGCACAAAAATACTGGACAGTTGAAGAATATTTAGCATTTGAACAAGAATCAGATGTTAAGTATGAGTATATTGATGGCGAAATCTTCGCAATGTCAGGGGGTACAGACAATCATAGTTCAATTGCGGTAAATTGTGTCGTCGAGCTTGGTGTGCAATTGCGTGGCAAAAAATGTCGTGTTTTCAATAGCGATATGAAAGTCAAAATCAGTGACATCAAGTATGTTTATCCAGATTTCACCGTCGTATGTGGAAAGACCGAGTTTTCTGACGAGAAGCGCATGATGCTCACTAATCCTACCCTTGTTGCAGAAGTATCAGGCTCAAGCATGAATTATGATAAGGGCTTAAAAGCAGATTATTACCGTAGTTTACCCTCTGTACAAGCCTATATAGTAATTGCCCAAGACAATATTGCAGTCCAGTTATACACACGCCAAGATAACGGTTGGCTACTCAGCGAATATACTGATTTAGAGAGCATAATTCCCTTGGATGCAATCGGATGTGAATTACCCTTATCTGAGGTTTACCGCGATATTCAACTTTAGACTGCCTCGTTTTCAAAGGGCTGTCCTAAGCTATCAGGGGGATTACTCCGCAAGATGCCTCGCAAGCGTCGTTGTAACGGCAATGGTAGCATGAGCAATAGATGGTCAATGACTCCGCCACTAACTAATGCCAAAGTCAAAATCATCAATACCCAAGGTAAGGTATTCAGCAAGACAATCGGAATATCAAGATTAGGGTCACGCTGGATGACGGAAGCTAAGGAACGCAAAGCCGCAAATAAATAAGCCCCAAATGCCACCCGTGCAGGATGCCATCCACCGAAAATAACAATCGCAAGTGCAATCCATCCATCCCCATCCATTGCTGGGCTTGCTTGCCATCCTGCCTTGATACCCAGTGAATATGATGCGCCTGCCAAACCAACCAACGCACCGCCTAGCAAAGTGTAACCATAACGTTGAAGATTAACATTCACCCCACGCGAAAATGCTGCCGATGGACGTTCACCAATAGCACGTAAACTCAAGCCCGGGCGCGAACGAAACAAAAATATCCATGTGACTATTAGTAAAATAAAGCTGAAATACACAAATCCATCATGCTGGAAAAAGATTGTTCCTACGATTGGAATATCTGATAACACAGGAATTGCTATCTCACGCGCAGTCGGACCCGGTATATTTTGGAAATCTGAACCTAAAAATTTTGCTAAATCAGCAGCAAGTAAGGTCAGCACAAAGCCTACCGCCACTTGGTCTTGGCGCAATGTAATCGAGCCAACAGCTACAAGTAATGCAACTACCGCACCCACAATCATCGCCACGAAAATACCTAACCATAATGAACTTGTGATGGACGCGGCGGCAAATCCGAGCATAGCAGCTAAAAGTATTGAGCCATTCAAAGAGAGATTAATCACCCCTGCCCGTTCGGTAATCGTTTCACCTAAGCTGGCAATAATTAGGGGGGTGGCTGTCGCAATAATGCTATTTAGTGTATTCAAGAATGCTTCATTCATTGGTTGTGCCTCGCTTCACTTTAGCTGTATCTGAGCCACTAAACCAACGTTCTCGAATACCATTGAAATATAAAATCATCAGAACTAGGATGCCTTGTAAAACTCCAACCAGTGAGCTATCACCGACCAGTTCAGGATAAAGGCGTTGTAAGGCTTGTAAACGGGTACTCCCAGAAAGCATTGCAGCCAAAATAAAGGCGATGAAGGGCATCAAGATAATACGGAAACCAACCAAGAGGACAATCAATAATCCCAGAAATCCAATGCCACCACTCACGAGCGGACGTAAGGCATGGTAAAAATGCAAAACGCGATGTGCCCCTGCCAGACCTGCCAATGCGCCACCCAATGCAAATGCGGATAAGGATACTTGCTCAGTGCGAACCCCGAGCAACAATGCCGAGCGTGCATTCTTCCCCACAGCTTTGAGTTCCAAGCCCCAGCGTGTGAAATACAGCAAGAAGCCGACTATCAACAAGCTGATAATTGTCACGACAAGCATGACAGTCGGCACAGGAAATTCTGCTGAATAAACAGACAGCCAACTCGCTTCAGGGAATGGCGCAGTCGATTGTGCGCTACCGCCTTCGGGGGGTTGCCAAGGTCCTGCAATCAGAAAAATCGCAATATTATTGGCTATCGCATTGAGTGCAACGCCGCCAAAAATTTCATGCACTCCAAAGCGTGTCTTGAGGATACCAACCAGCAGACCCCATAATAAACCACCCAATGCAGATAATGCCAAAGTAGCTGGAATGAGCAAGATAGGCGGCAAATCGAGGAACTGTGCACCCCAACTCGCAAAGACAGCACCCATCATAATTTGACCCTCTACCCCGATATTCCATAATCCTGCGGTGAAGGTCACGACCAATCCAGCACTAGCGAGTGTGAGCGGTATCCAAAAATTGAACACTTTAGCATAAGCACTTTGGTCTTGGAAGGCACTTTCCCACAGAGTCGAATACACACGAACAGGGTCGCCACCGAGAATTAGTATCAGAATAGCCGTCAGCGCAACCGATAACAAAATCGGGATAAGCGTTAGTGAGAATCGGATGGCGAGATTACGAATAGTCATTACGTTCAAACTCCCCACCAATCATATGTCCGAGTTGATTATTGCTCATGCTATTCGGGTCATCCACCATAAAGACCTCACCTGCATAACATACCAGAACACGGTCACTATAGGTCAAAATTTCGTCTAAATCAGGAGAGCTAAATACCAATGCTGAACCATTGTCACAACGTTCGATGAGTTTGTCCCAGATACCACTCGCAGAATCAACATCCAAACCACGCATGGGTTGTTCGAGAATCATCACGCTCGGCAATTCTGGCACAAGCGACATCAGCACCCGTTGTTGGTTGCCCCCTGATAATTGCTCAATATTGTCGTCCTGTTGTCCGCGTACATTATAAGAATTGATTTTAGCTGAGGTATTGGCTTTGGCTTTCTGCCAATCAATGAAGATACCCTCATTTTCCGTGAGTGCGACATGCTCAGTGAGCGTCAGCCCTGCAATTAAGCCTTCTTCAATTCGCCCTGCCGCGCAAAATATAACGCCATTTTGCATCATGCTATGGAAATTCGCATGAGTCACAGGTGCATCAAATAAATAGCGTTCGCCCGTATCTAACGAATGAAGCCCTGCTAAAGAGCGCATCAGCAATTCTTGCCCACTACCATCTAAGCCCGCTAGACCTATAATTTCACCCCGTCGCACCGATAAGTGAATATTATTCATCTCTAAACGACCTTCACTAACACTAGCATTGCGTAATTCAAGCAAAATAGGTTGATGACTCAAATCTCGGCGTTGACGTTCAGGGGTCGGTAAATCTTCGCCAAACATCAATTGCACCAGTTCCGATTTTGTGGCTGGCATCTCGCGTTGCCCAACAATCTCTCCTGCTCGTAAGACGGCGACCTCATCACAGAGTGAGATAACATCTTCCAATTTGTGGGATACCAGCAAGACAGTCATTCCTGTGGCGGTCATCTCACGCAGAATACTAAATAATAAGTCTTTTTGGTCGGCAGAAATACCTGTTGTGGGTTCATCGAGAATCAATGTGCGAACATCTTGAGCTAATAAGCGCACAATCTCTAATTGCTGACGCTGAGCAATCGACAATTCAGAAATGAGGAGTTCGGGGTCAAGCTGGAAACCAAAGCGTTGGGTAATCTCTTGCAGTTGCTGACGTGCATCTTGGTGATTGTCAAAAAAACGTCCGAAAAAAGTCTTAGGTGTACGCCCAAAAATGAAATTTTCTAAAACAGTGAATGCCCCTACATCGAGAGGGTCTTGTTGCAACATTCCCACGCCATGCGCGATAGCCGAGAGCGGACCATTATAATCGACTGCCTGCCCATCAATGGAGATTGTGCCACTCGACGCAGGTTGATAGCCAGAGAGGATTTTCATGAGAGTCGACTTGCCAGCGCCATTTTCACCGAGGATGCCGATGATGCGCCCCTCTGCAAAGGTCAATGAAATATCCTTATTGGCATGAACGCTACCAAAGTGCTTATTGATATTTTGTAATTCGATTTGCATGCTTTACCTAAACTATATTGAATTGTAAGGGCGTAGCATGCTACGCCCTTACAAAAATTTGCTAGATTTTATGGCAATTTATTCGCTTGCGCCAACCATGCCATCGAGTAATTGTTCTAAGTACCAGATGTCGAGTTCATCAACCCATTCGCCTTCTTCGGCTAAGACTGTACCATCTTGTAAAGCTAATGGACCTTCCCACAAGTACATACGACCTTCATTTTCTGGGTCTATCGCAAAAGCAACCAATTCATCAATGAAAGCATTCAAAGTTTCAAGTTGTGCTTCTGGCAAGCCAGGACCAATTTCAAACCCTGTGATACTTGAATCAGCACTGTTGATGTCTTCCCAATCTGGTGCTTCCCAGTTCCAATCTTGTTCCCATTCACCTGCAACCACATCTTCAACGATGCTGAGGTAAGCAGGACCCCAATTATAGTAAGGGACACCAAGGCAACTATCTTCGCCAACCCCACAACCTGATGGTGAGTTATATGGCATACTATAGACTATTTCACCTTCTTCTGTACGATTTTGAGCGACAGTGACCATTTCTGTTGTATCGATACCGCTCATCACCACATCGAAGCCTCTATCAAAGAAGGCATTGGTTTCTTCAGTAGCATCGAGTGTCACACCCGGAATTGGGAACCAGAAACCAATCCATGTCACTTCATAGGTGAGGTCAACAGATTCTGCGAGAGGATTATATGTTTCGTAGCAGTATTTCGCACCGAGATAGGCACTGCTGCTTACACGACGCGTTTCAGCATTAATTAGGGGACCAAGATAGCCAATTTGACCTGTCTCAGTCGATAAGCCAGCCGCACAACCAGCAATCAAGCGTGACCATTCAATTTTCGCCATCACATTGCCGAGATTTTCTGGTGCAGTTTCAAGCAGAACATCATCCCCAGAGACATTGATGAAGGTTACATCAGGGAAATCAGCCGCTAATGCACTGGTATCTTCTTCAAAGGCATCGCTGGTAGTAAAAATAACTTCCGCGCCCTCTGAAACGAAAATATCTACCACATCACGGAGCGATACTTCTGGTGTATCAGCTGCGTTGAGGCTTTCAAATACCAACATTTGAGCACCATCGAGATTTTCTTCAACGTACAAGCCACCTTCATAGTGAGCTTGACTCCAACCACGGTCATCTTGAGGACCAACCAACACCATTCCAAAGACAATTCCATCTTCCTGTGCTGTTATCATCCCAACAGATGCAACCAAAATACTAAGAGCAACAACAAACGAGAGCAGAACTTTGAGTTTCATAAAAATAGGATACTCCCTATATCATTAATAATCGTAAAAAGTTTAACGAACCCTTGTTAATTCGCAAGTGTAACTTAGCACATTCTTAAACAAACTTTGTCGGTGATTTTGCACATATACACCTTATTTTGGCATCACTCCCCTGAATTTGAAACTAGCGGAATACGTTCACGGTGTATTTCAGAAACCTCGTCCAGAAAGATAATCGTAAAATACCCTGCATCTCTCGTACTAACACTGGTTTCAGCAGTGACTGTCAACGTAAAATTCTCATTAGCTGTTACATTGAAAATCGTTCCGTTCAAAGCCGATGTTTCGCCATCATTAACCATCACATATAACATTTGCCCATTCGATAGCGTACTCGGCTGTAATTCATAGGTCGCATTACCCGATATGTTCCAGTTTGCAAGCGCATTGGCAAAAATGCCATTAGGCACTAAATTCCGAGTTAAATCCCCTTCTTGATATTGAAACAAATGCAGATTCATATCCATTGTCCCTGAGCAATCACATTCGGTGTTAATTCGATAGCCAACTAAGGCTCTGGTGGCATTTTCTGGCACTGTTCCCGCTAATTCAAATTCATATTGAGGCGCATCTACCATCAACTTGTTAAATTCGACTGGCACGCGAACCAAATCACGGTCTAAGGTCATTTGCCCATTGCTATAGTTAAATTGGGTGAAATACAGAAAGGCGTTTTGGTCGGTTGTCGCAAAGTTAAGTGATTGACTGTCAGGGTCTAATAACGATGGATACAAAATCGGGTCATCATCACCTTGTAAATAAGTCCAAGGTAGCTCAGTTTCTATTAGTAATTGCCGATATGACCAATGAATTAAATCATCTGAGAAGCTATAGTAAATCCCCCACACTTCTTGCCCGTCTATCTGGTCAGCAGATAGCCCTATCAGCACATACTGCTCTAAATACGTGTTGTACGTTAGGCTTTCGTGCATCACACCTATTTCATTTTCAGCAATAGGAGAACACAGTTGCTCTCGTGGATTATCAATAGAATTAAGATATGGGTTTACGAACTCAAGCTCAAATCCATCACCATTCCATGCTCTCCAAGATGAGGGAACAGCAATATCATCTGTTCGCATCAAACAGACCCATTGCCGTTCAGACTGATAATTGTCTATGCGGATGAAAGCATATATGTATCCATCATCTGCTAATATCATATTGCTTGGTTCAAAAATACCATATGGACCTGCCTCTGCCTCATATGGATATGGCAGGGTCGCTACAAGGTGATTCGGTGGCGAGGTGATGTTCCTATAAGATTCTCCAGAGTCAGTGGAAATTGCTAATGTGATACTGTTATACCAACAACTAAAATAATCGCCAGATGGACATTGCCCAGAATGAGTATGACCTTGATACTCATTGTGTTGCAGAGCATAAATTGTCTCGCCATCAAGTGTATAAAGACTCGCTAACCATTCTTTATCACTAAATTGTGACGCATCAGAAGAATAAACACTATCGGCAACAATATCACAATCACGCTCAACGTTATTTAAACTCGTGCCAATACTGCGTCGTCCTATAAAATGCGTAGTAATAAGATTGACCTGTCCCTCAACATCACGAAAAGCTCGCACTGGTAAATCAGGAATATCTTCATTGTCACAACGGTCAGTTGTCCAATCAAATACTATCTGTGTTTCTCCAACAATCGAAACAGTCGCACTAGTAAAGACCGATATATCTTGTGCATCAGCCACCGACATAATGAAAAGCAGACTCAACATACCCCATATTTGATAGAACTTATTCATTTGTATACCTTGATTTCATATTGAAGATAATCTCAGTATAACCGAGGCTATAGTCAAACAAAATTACAGGGTTTTATTCATCGTCTGTTTTTGGGCGAAGCATCCCCCCATATATACCAGGACTACTATCGGGTATGAGAGTTGCCCCTGAGATTTTGGTATAAAACTCAGCAGGACCTACCCCACCAATGATGCCATATCCATAGCCTTTAGCATACATATCATGCAAACATGCCATCAAAACTGCCCCACCTGTTCCGCGTCCTCGTGTGACTTCACTAACACCAGTAGGACCAAAAAAGCCCAAGCGAGTCGCATCATAACTGGCAAACCCTATCATCTCTCCATTTTCTACAGCCACGAATGTGGATACTGGCGAACGCGAAAAAGTCACATCGACTTCGCTAACCCAATATTCACTAAAATGCTCACGCACCCAATCAAGAATGAGATGCTTTTCTGGGACTAAAGCACGTCGGATCGTGATGCCTTGCTCAGTTTGGCGTTCAATAAACGGGGCTAAGGGGTCTAATTCATATAATTTTACAAGCATATCGGGCATAGTATTCACTCCTACGAAAACACAATATTAGGTAACTATACAATGGAGCAAAGCCCTTGCCAATAGATATACGAGAGGAAAGTAAAGTTATTTTACCAATCAAACAATGAGTAGGATAACAATCAAGGTGATGATAATTTGAATGAGGGAGATTAAGCCACCAAAGAGTAACGCACCAAAACCCGAACGAAATAGCGTCTTTAGATGGATACGCATGCCTATTCCTGCCATTGCAACCACCAGTAAATACTTACCGAGTGTCGTGATGATGAGCAAAATATTTGCTGGCAAAATATTGAGGCTAGCAATAATACTCATCACAAAAAAGCCTAAAATGAAGCGTGGAATTTTGACTCTAGCCTTAGATTTTTCACCCTTAGCCAGATTAATTTTCGATTGCATCCATGTCCCAATCAGGACTACAACAGGACCCAGCATCAACACACGCCCCATCTTTACGACAGTAGCGATATTCCCCACCTCATCATTCACTGAAAAACCTGCAGCGACTACTTGCCCGAAGGCTTGTAATGTGCCTCCGACGAGCAAACCGCCTTGCAAATCAGATAGGGATAAAATGCGAATCACGAAAGGAATGAGAAAAATACCCAATGTGCCTAGCAAATTCACCACACTAATAGAGATGCCTGTGTCAGCTTCCTCAGCATCTATGGCGATACTTGTTGCAGCAACAGCTGATGAGCCACAAATACCATTCCCTGCGCCCATAAGAATACTAAAACTAGGAGAATAGCCTAAAATCTTGCCGATACGGACGCTGACAAAAATCGAGGTAGCAATTGAAATACCGATAATCACAGCCGCAACAGGACCTAATGCAACAAGAGTCATCAATTGCAATTCAACACCGAGCAAGGTAATGGCAATCGGGAGCAGTTGTTTCTCAGCGAATAATCCCCCCGTTGCCCCTGCTTCATTATTGAAGATGATATTTCCAACCAAAACACCCAGTATAATGGCAATCGTGACACTACCGATGCGTGGTGCAAATTGCGCCAACCACCAACTGAGTGAGCCAACTGCAAAGACCACGATGAGTCCGAGCCATAATGTATGTTGCTTTACAGTTGACATCAATATTTGACCTCTTACTTGCCTAGGGCATATTGCAAGATGCCCCTACTATCACTATGGTTGGATATTCAACTTTGCTAGATACTCATTGATGTTGACGACTTGCCCACATTTAATCGATTCTTGAGCAGCAGAAGCAACGATGACTGACCATAGCCCTTCTCGTGCTGATGCTGTCGTGGTTGGTTTACCTTCGATATTATCTATAAAGTAAACGTGCTCATAGAATGTTGCGCCATTGTGTCCACTGTCTTCAATCCACGTTGGATAGCCCGGTTGTATACGACGAGATGGCTTATCTTCACCACACAAAATTTCCAGATTGCTCTGTAAATCGCCACCGGGTAGATAGTCTTTTTGTTCCCATGCACGTAAGCGACCTTCATCCCCACAGACCACCAGTTCTTCATAAAACATCGGCGCAAACATGCACAAGCTAAAATTTGCTCGTACTCCATTTTCATAATCAATGACAACAAAGGCATTATCCAAAATATCAGACTTCTCGCCCTTATATTCAAATTCTGTGAAGTTCACTGCCATATTGCCCGATGCGAAAACACGAACGGGTTTGGCTTGTGCAAATAGATTAATCAAATCAAAATAATGGCAACATTTTTCGACGAGTGTATCGCCTGAAAACTTAGCGAATTTATTCCACTGATTCACTTTATCCAAAAACGGAATACGGTGTTCTTGCATGCTAATTAGCTTAATATCGCCGAGTGTCTTACGCTCAAAAACTTCGTGAATTGCTTCAACACTGATTGATTTATAGCGATATTGCAATCCAACTTGAAAAACAGCCGAATACGCTTCGGCAATTTGGGTGATTTCAAGGGCATCTGCCACTGTGGTAGCAATCGGTTTTTCAAGCAAGATATGTTTGCCTGATTGCATTGCAACTTTTATAACGTCAAGGTGGGTGTAATTTGGTGTGCAGATAATAAGAGCATCAACTTCCGGGTCATTGCAAGCAGCTTCTAATGACTCATAAACTACAAGTGGTTCTGGTGACCATTTTGCTTGGATACCCTGAGCAACGGCAACACTACGTGGGTTAGGGTCATAGACACCATGCACCACCGCACGTCCCTCAAGATAAGTCAAATTCAGATGCTCTTGACCAATAATGCCACAGCCTATTAAGTTGATTTTGTATTTTGCTTGTTGGCGCGCGACCAAATAACGGTCTTCATCTGGTAAATAGTTAAATTGTGGACTATTTGCCAGTGCTTTTGTACGCAGTTCTTTACCCATTTTCATCGGCAATCAATTCTCTTCAATGTGATATTTTAGTAACAATTTTTAATCCTAAGGACAGAGCAGCGATCAATATATGTCAGGATAAGAATTATGTTTAGATTTTCAGCAAAAAGAGATAAATAGTTTGCTGAGTTTCTCCTCGCGGATGCGATAGATTGCATCCCTACACTATAGAAGCTGTTGTTGTAGGGACGACATCATGCTCTTTAATAAATTAAGACGGAGAAAGATAAGTCGGATTTGCCTGCCCCCCTCATCCCCTAGCCCCTTCTCCCACCAGTGGAGAAGGGGAACACACGAGGGCAAGCAAGTCTCTCTCCCTTGATGGGAGAGAGATTTAGAGTGAGGGTGATGAAGGGCATTAATCTCCGTGTTTAATTGTAAAACTGCATTATGTCGTCCGCGACGAAAACCTATGATAAACACTTAACCCGATGGCAATAGACTGTTGCTCTGCCCAACATGTATTTTTATGGAACACCTGCCCCATTCGCAGCTGCTAGGAGGCTATACCATTCCGTGCGCGATAACTCAACATCATCTGCCAGCACACTCTCAGGAATACGTTTTACATTCATCGTGCCGAGTATGGGTTGTATCTTAGCGGGATGACGCAATAACCATGCCAGAGCAATTGCTGATTTTGTGGTGTTATGCTTTTCAGCAAGTTCAGCAATGAGTTTAGCGGTTTCTTTAATAGTATCTGGCGCATCCTCTTTAGGAGCGAAAATTTGTCCGCCAGCCACAGGTGACCATGCCTGAATCATAATGTCATTTACACGGCAGTAATCCAGCGTTCCGCGCGCACCTGTATACTGGTTATTCGTCATATTCGAGATTATGCCATCGTTTATGAGGTCATTATGCACAACATTGAGTTCAATCTGGTTAATTACTAAGGGCTGATTGAGATATTTTTTGAGTAATTCAATCTGCATCGGCGTATGATTGCTGACACCAAAGTGACGAACTTTACCGCTCGACTGTAAATCGTCAAATGCTCGTGCAACTTCCTCTGGCTCAACTAAAGGGTCAGGACGATGCAACAACAGAATATCAACATAGTCCGTATTCAAACGTTGTAACGTTGTTTCAACTTTTTTAGTGAGATTATCATAGCTGAAATCAAAATGTGGGATTGAGCCGTCATATAATTCATTAGGCAACACAATGCCAGATTTCGCTTGAAGTAAGATTTTTTCGCGCAAAGAAGGATCATTCTTAATGACCTCCCCTACGACCATATCAGATTTACCACGTGTATATATATCAGCGAGGTCAATTAAATTGATACCATGTTCTACAGCAGAGTGAATCAATTCATCTGCGCGTTTCTTAATCTCATCTGTTGGCGGAGTGTTATCCCACGATCCACCGAGATGCCAAGTTCCAAAAGCTAATCGTGACGTTTCAAGTTCCGTCTGCGGAATCTGATAAGTCTTCATAATTAAATGTCTCTTTCTTTGTTATTACGCCCGTTGACCTAAGCCAAGCGGTGTTGTCGGCATAACGTTAGGTCTACGCCCTTGCTCGATTGGCAATGATATAGTTTCAAGATGTGGCATCACCAACTCGCCAAAATATTTACATTCTTCTAAGTGCGGATACCCAGAAAAAATGAATGAGCGGATACCCATATCCATGTAACGTTGGAGTTTGTCCAAAATTTGTTGTGGGTTACCAACTAATGCCGCACCACAACCTGACCGTGCGCGTCCGATTCCTGTCCAGAGATGGGGTTCTGCATAGCCTTCATCATCTGCTTTTTCACGCGCTTCGGCTTGCAATGCAACACCTAATGATTTTGCATCTTGAGCGCGGTTACGAATAGCTGCGCCGACTTCATCATCTAACTTAGAAATGAGACTTTGGGCGTAAGCGCGAGCTTCTTCTTCGGTTTCACGCACAACCATGTGGACACGTAAGCCAAAATCAATTTTGCGATTGTAACCTGCCGCACGCGCCGTTAAATCTTCCATATGTCCACGTAAATTGTCTTCAGTGTCGGGCCACATCAAGTAGACGTCACAATGTTCAGCACATAGGTCTTTGCCATGTGGAGAATATCCACCAAAATAGAGTAAAGGACCCCCATTTTGTTGATAAGGTTTAACAGGGTCTGTCCAATCAAAGTGCAAATTATAGAATTCACCTTCGTAATCGATTGTTTCTTGTGTCCATGCTTGTTTCAGAATCTCAATGACCTCGCGTGAACGTTGATAACGCCCTGCTGAGTCACGGTCTTCACCGGGCATATTGGAAGAAATAATATTAACCGTCAGGCGACCCTCTAGCATGTGGTCAAGCGAAGCGATATAGCGCGCCAACATCGGCGGATGATATTCGCCACAGCGGACTGCTACCAATAAATTGATATTATCGGTCATTGGTGCAACACCTGCCGCGAAACTCATCGTATCCTGCCCTACTTGGTAAGAATTAGGACAGAGGATATTGCGAAATCCCATTTTTTCGGCAGTTAATAAAATGTTGGAGGTATTTTCAAAGGTACTTTTGAGGCTGTTATCGGGTACACCCAGATAACGATAATCATCACTACAGAGTGGGGCAAACCAAGACACTTCCGCCCCTGTTAAATGCGGAGAACGAATTTCAATCATTAGTTAATCTCCATGGGTACTTTTCTATAAAGTTATTATTCTTGTTCTTTTACTGCTTCGACGACTGTACGATATGCGCGATTCCAATAGACCAATGGCAAACCATCTGGTTCTATGACATTGCTCGCTTGGACTTCGCCAATATAAATAGTGTGTGTACCTGCTGTATGACGACTATAAACAGTACAATCGAGCCATGCTAAGGCATCTTCTAGTACAGGTGCGCCTGTGACTGCGGTAGTCCAATTACCGACTGCAAAACGGTCTTCTTGGGAGAAAGCAAAACGGTTCGATAACTCTTCTTGACCTTCGCGCAAAATATTGACAGCAAACACAGCATTGCTACGTTCGAGCAAATCGTAACCACGTCCTTTATGGTCAATAATCACTGAAATGAGAGGAGGAGTTGGTGAAACGGAGACAAAAGCGGAAACTGTTAAGCCATGAGTATCTTCGCCAGATTTCACAGTAACTAGGGTGACACCAGCAGGAAAATGACGCATAACATCACGAAAATCATCAGAATTAATGGGCATATCAACCTCCTAAATAATATTATGGTTGAAATAAATAATCGAACAGTGTAAAACATTGTTCGTTCGTTCGTTCTCTTGACTATTAAAACACGAAATGGTATATTTTGTCCAGTAGAATATTCATGATTTTTGGAAAAATATGACAACTGTTCGTGAAATTGCTGAATTTGCTGGTGTTTCTAAAAGCACGGTGTCACTCGTCCTGAACAATAAGCCTGGTGTATCAGACGAGATGCGACAAACCGTGATGAATGCTGTTAGTGAATTAGAGACCATCCGCGCAGATGATTTGCTTCCAGAAAAATCACCTTCTATTGGCAATAACGAGCATAAAGCACAATCTTTATCTATGATGGTTTTGCATCCTCCCGTTTTACGCTCAAGTTATGTTTTTAGTGAAGTTCTACAGGGCATACAGGCAGCAGCAGAAGTATTCAATGTGCAATTACGCCTTGTGGTCAATGACCCAGATGCTGATGCACAACATGTTTCACATTTATATCTCACAGATGAATATTTACGTCCCGATGGTGTGCTTGTTTTCGGCGCACAACGGCATGAACCATTGCTTGAACAAGTAGTGGAGCGTAATATCCCCTGTGTTGTTTTAGGGCGTGAAGCCAAAAAATATCATGTGTCAGGGATAGAACGCGACGAAACAAAATATGCTTATCAACTCACTAAACACCTCTTGGACTTAGGGCATCGCTCGATTGCCTTCATTGGTGGCGAACCACAATATGACTTCACACACAACCGTTTACGTGGCTACCAAATCGCCTTAGAAGATGCTGGCATTATGCCCAATGAACAGTGGATTTGTTTAGGAGATGGCGCAAAGGCGACCAAGAATATTATAGAGAGCAATCCTAACGTTACAGCCATTATCTACGTTAATGATAGCTACGCAGGTGAAGGGCTTTCGGTCTTACGCGAACATGACATTACCATTCCTGATGATATATCCATAGCATCCTTCGACAATACAGAACTCGCGCAGATGCACCAGCCACCATTAACATCGGTTGCCTATAATTTCTTCAAAGAAGGACAATGGGCTGTCAAAATATTACTTGACCAAATTCGCTACCCATTTATTGAGAAATCGCAATTGGTTTTCAAAGCCGATGTCATTATCCGTGACTCAAGCGCCGCACCCAAAGAATAAAACTTAGTTTATTGTCATCAGGTAGCGAAAAAGCTATTTGATGTTAATAAGAATTAATTTCAAAAACTAAAGGAGGTAGTGATAGTCGTCGATTGTTTAAAATGCTCCAATATATTGTGATAAGAATTATTTATTAATGAATTAGAGGTTTTCAAATGAATATACGTATCAAAGCAATTACTCTTGTTTCCGCCATATTACTGCTCTTTAGTAGCGTCGCTTTCGCTCAAGATGTAGAACTTTCCTTCCTATGTTATCAAGATAGCGTAGAATGCGATGTATATAGCGACCTTCTCTCCCGTTTTACTGAAGATACTGGCATTGTTGTAAACGTTGATGTTGTACCTTACGCAAATATTGATGAACAACTACCTGTGCAAGTTGAAGCTGGCGAAGCTCCTGATATTGCCCGCATCACCAATTTTGGTATTTTCTCTGGTCAGTATCTCGATGCAAGCGAGTATCTTGATGATGAAACTGTTGCCTATTGGTCAGAAAATTATCCTGCACCTATCCTCGCGGCAATGACCAATGATGGTGGTGAAGGTCTTGGTGGTTTCCCAGATGCGTTCACGGTAACAGGTCCTTTCGTCAACCGTACTTTGTTTGAACTCGCAGAAGTTGATATGCCAGATTTTGAAACAGCAACATGGCAAGACTGGACAGATGCAACTGCGGCAGTTCAAGCAGCACTCAACACAGACGAAACCCCAATTTATGCTATTCAGGTTGATGCTACAGGACACCGTTTTGCTGGTCCTGCGATGTCAATGGGTGCAACCCTCATTAATGATGAAGGTATGTTCACAGTCGACACCCCTGGTTTCCGCGAAATGGCTGAATTACTCAATGCGTGGCATGTAGACGGTCTCACACCAGACCAAGTTTGGATTGGTGGTGGTGGCTCAGGTGAAGCAGCTAACTTATTCATCAATGGGCAAGTAGCTCTACACATGAGCGGTAGCTGGCAAGTAAACCGTTATGCAGACGAAATTGGTGACAACTTTGATTGGATAGTTGCCCCTAACCCACAAGGTGAAGGTGGTAGCACAGGTGTTGCTGGTGGCGCTGCTGTGGTGGCATTTGCTCAAACAGAACATCCTGAAGAAGTTGCTCAAGTAATGGCTTACCTCATCAGCGAAGAGGTTGCTAGTGAATTTGCGGCACGCACCAACTCATTATCTGCAAATAGCACCGTTGCAAGTGCTGGTGTTGAATATGAAGCAGAAAATCCAGTCGTTTTGGATGCTCTCGGTGTCTTCGCTTTAGAAGTTCCAAAACTCCAAGACCAAGCAGCTGGTCTGAATGTTCATCCATTCGCTTTCGCATACTACCGTAACTCTACTGCCCGTATCACACAATATCTTATTGGTGAGCTTACACTAGATGAAGCTCTCTCAGGATTACAACAAGATATTGATGATGCTGTAGCAGCTGCAGCTGAGTAAGTTTGATTGTTAAAGTGAGCGTACATTGTGCGCTCACTTTTTTAAAACGAACTTTATGTCACTTATAGATTTTATTAGAGTCTATGAGGCGTAACATAGCATTACAATTCAAAAAATTTATTGTCTAAATTAATATTCGCAATTTACTATTAATAGGTTGAAAGATTCGCTTATGCAATCAACGTCTACCTCGGGAAAAAACAAACCATCATTGGTGCCAAATCCAAGTATTCTTGAAACAATTTATTATGGGGTTATCAATCTTTTAGATACTGTTTTTAGCCGTATCCAGTCTTTAGTTGGTATTAAAGGCATGGCGTATCTTTTCGTAATTCCAAATTTACTAATTTTTGGTATTTTTATTTTACTTCCCATGATTTTGAATTTTGGCTATGCTTTCACAGGAGGAACGAGACTCTTTCTGGAAGACCGTCCTTATGTGGGAACACGTAACATAGAGCAATTATTTGAATGTGAAGATTTGCTTGATTACCGTACTTGCCGCGAAGACAACTTCATTCGAGCAATCGGCAATACAGCATGGTTTGTCGTGTCCCAAGTCAGTTTGATGGTCATTGTTTCGCTACTGACAGCCTTAATACTCAACCAAAGAATTGTCGGACGAGCATTTTTCCGCAGTGTATTCTTCTATCCTGTATTACTTTCCCCAATTGTGGTTGCATTGATGTGGAATTGGATATTGACCGAAAATGGCATCATCAACGCCTTCCTAGCAAATTTTGGTATTGAACGTATCCCCTTTTTAACCAAGGAATTTTGGGCGCGAAGTTGGGTCGTTTTGATTAGTGTGTGGTCACAAATGGGTTTTTACACGCTCATTTTGCTAGCAGGATTGCAATCTATTCCTAGTGATTTATATGAAGCTGCCGATATTGACGGAGCAAATGTTTGGAATAAGTTCTGGGGGGTTACGTTACCGCTACTCATGCCGACAATGCTCGTGGTTTTAGTCTTATCACTCATCCGCGCTGTACAAGTTTTTGATATTGTCTTTGCATTTACTGATGGTGGTCCGGGTACAGCAACCTTGTTCATTGTGCAATATATCTATGATATTGGTTTCCGAGGCGATCGTATTCCGGGAATGGCGGCAGCGGCATCCTTAGTGATGGCAAGTGCGTTAATTATTTTAACAATTTTCCAAATTACATTGCGCTCACGCGAAGGCGAATTTTAAGGGGATTAGCATGAGTCAAGTTATAGATTTTTTGAGTAATACCAAAGGACGCAATCGCTTAAGCCTCTCAGATATTTTGACCTATACCTATTTGTTATTAGGCACATTTATCATGTTTGGACCTGTTATCTGGTTGGTGATGTCCTCATTTAAACCTGTGACGGAGTTAAATCGTTTTCCACCACGCCTTCTACCCTATCAACAAACAATGATTGAAGTGGCGGGTTATGATGACCCACTTCCTTTATGGGATGTCACCCTTGAAGATGGCTCAGTACAACGCATGGCAGAAGTCAGCCACTTTAGCGTCGCTTATGAACTAATAGACCCAAACAATCCGACAATGGAACCTGAAACATTCCGTCGTAACAACTTAAAGATTGTCGAGGAGGTTCGGTTCTCATTTGCGAACTATATAGATGGTGTGCAAAGTTTTGATTTTTTCACTTATTTGACGAATAGCGTCATCATCACTGTCTTTGCAACGATTTTAACGTTGCTGGTCAATAGTATGGCGGCATTTTCTCTTAGCAAATATAAATACGCAGGACGAGATGCGTTTTTTATCGTGATGATTAGCACGTTGATGGTTCCATTATCTGTAATTCTAGTACCAGCCTTCCTCGTAGTGCAGTCCGTTGGTTGGCTGGATAGTTTAATAGGTGTCATTATTCCTGGCGCGGCAACGCCAACTGGTGTTTTCTTATTACGGCAATATATGCTAACGATTCCTGATGAACTCATAGACGCGGCACGTATTGACGGAGCTAGTGAATGGCGAATTTATGCCCAAGTCATCATACCACTAGCCGCTCCTGCGCTTGCTGTGCTGACGATTTTCAGTGTTATGTGGCGTTGGAATGACTTCCTTTGGCCTTTGATTGTTTTACAAAGTAGCGATAACTACACGTTACAAGTGGGCTTAAATGCTTTCCGTGGTGATTTACAAACACAATTCCATCTTATTTTAGCCATGACAGTATTAACACTGTTGCCAATCACAGTCGTATTTGCCTTTTTGCAAAAATATATCACGACAGGTATCGCTACTTCAGGTATGAAATAAGCACCATAGATGGGGCGAGACATTCGCCCCTCTCACTACAACGTCCGCAAATATTGAGCCGTATACGATTCTTCTACTGCCAGTAAATCTTGCGGTGTACCTTCAAACAAAATCTGCCCACCACGATGTCCGCCTTCAGGACCCATATCAATAATCCAATCTGCATTTTTGATAACATCAAGGTTATGCTCAATCACAATCACTGAATTGCCATTATCAACAAGGCGATTCATCACAGCCAGCAAATGACTAATATCCGACATATGTAAGCCTGTTGTGGGTTCATCCATCACGTAGATACTGCCATCTTTGTGTAATTCACTCGCTAGTTTGAGACGCTGGCACTCACCGCCTGAGAGTGTACTTAAGGGTTGCCCCAGTGTGATGTATCCTAAACCGACATCACTCATAGATTGAAGCGTTTTAAGCACTTTTTTGATTTTGAAATAGCCGAGTGCTTCTTCAACACTCATACTCAAAACATCAGCAATTGTTTTGCCATCAAGTTGGTATTCGAGTACCTCATCTTTGAAGCGTTTACCATCACAAACATCACAAGGGATTTTGACATCATCTAAAAATGATAGATTGACGTAAACTACTCCTAAACCTTGGCAATTTTCACATGCCCCTTTGGAATTGAAGCTAAACAATGAGGGACTAGCATCGTTGGCTTTTGCAAAGGCTTTACGTATTTCATCCATAATGCCCGTATAAGTAGCAGGGGCTGAACGACTATTCGCACCTACGGCAGATTGGTCAATTACGATGGCATCAGGGTATCGACGCAAGAAGGTCTGATTAATCAGTGAACTTTTGCCCGACCCTGCAACACCAGTTACAACGGTTAATACTCCTGTTGGAATATCAATATCAATATTTTGTAGGTTATTCACTTTTGCTTTACGAACAGGTAGGTTACCTGTCGGGGAACGAAATTTTTCCTTAAATGCCATCGAACGATGCAAATACTGCCCCGTGAGTGTCTCTGCCTTTAATAAGCCATCAAATGAGCCTTCATAAACAATTTTGCCACCATGTTGCCCCGCATTGGGACCGATGTCCACCACATAGTCTGCAACATTCATCACATCGGGGTCATGCTCCACAACAATTACCGTATTGCCTTTATCACGCAAGCGTTTCAGCAATTCATTGAGCCGATACACATCGCGGGGGTGCAAGCCAATGCTTGGTTCATCGAAGATATACATGACATCAGCCAAACTACTACTCAGTTGTTTCACAATTTTCACTCGTTGGGATTCGCCCCCAGAAAGACTATCCGTCGCCCGATTCAAGCTGAGGTATTCGAGTCCAATATCGACCAGATGTTGTAAGCGTTCGACCAGCGTTGCAACCATGGACTCCGCTTCTGGCGCATCAATCTCTTGAATAATTTTCACCAGTTCGCCGACTTCCATCGCACTCAATTGAGCAATGTTGTAGCCATTAATTTTGGAACTAAGTGCATCTTGGCTGAGGCGCGCCCCTTTACATAACTTGCACGGAGCTTCTGTCAGATACGGTTCAACCATCTTCTGGGTTCGTTCTGCCATTGTTGAAATATCACGGATAATGTATTTCTTTGTGAATTTCTCAATAATGCCGTCAAAGGTTAGGTTAATTTCTTTGCCAGCTACTGTAGATTTGACTTTGTATGGAGGACTATAGAGCAATAAGTCCATCTCTTCTTCAGTATAATCGTCTAACTTTTTGTCATTATCGAATAAGCCTGATTGGGTACAAATGCTCCAATCCCAGCTATCGACTGCATAAGGCGAGAAAAGTATTGCTCCTTCGTTCAAGGATTTAGATGTATCGAGAAAAAGCTCTAAATCAACACCGATTTTGCGACCAAGTCCATTACATTCAGGACACATTCCTTGGGGGTCATTAAATGAGAATAGATTGTAATTGCCAATATAAGGCTGACCCACGCGTGAAAAGAGCAAGCGCAAGACACTATAAATATCCGTTATAGTGCCAACAGTTGAATGTGAGCCACCTCCCATACGTTTTTGATCAACCACGATGGGCATACTCAAATTCACAATTGAGTCGGCATCAGGCTGTGGGAAACGGGGCAAGAATGTGCGTACAAACATACTAAAATTTTCATTCAATTGGCGTTGCGCTTCGGATGCAATCGTATCAAATACGATAGATGATTTCCCTGAGCCAGATACCCCTGTGAAAATTGTTATTTTACGTTTTGGAATTTTTAAGGAAACATTTTTGAGATTATTTTCGCGTGCGCCTTGAATTTCAATATATTCTTGAACCATTATTCGCTCCGTATTTAAGTGGATAGCAAGGATTACATGGGTAAAAGGAATAGAAAATGTAATTGTCGTCGGCTACGACACAAGACCTATGAAGATATTTAGCACATCACAAGAAATACAATTATAGAACACAAGTTCTGGTTATGCAAATCTTAATCACACATTGTGTAATTGATTTCAACTTTTGCAGGAACACAGCTATAATACTGAAAAATACACTCTATTTCACAGTTTCGATAACTTAAATTGAAAGACTAACTTAATGAAAAGAATCGTTATTTTTGACGATAGCATTTCACACTTTACAAACCCCTCCCACATTCAGACTGTGTATGGTCAGTTTTGGGATGAAGGCATCCCTATTAGTTTAGCGATTACCCCTGCTTTCGTTTCCGATGGTCAACCGTTTAAAGTTTCCAATAATGAAACACTATGTCGCTATCTCAATGTGATGGCGGAACAACGCTTAGTTGAAATCTGCATTCATGGGTATAACGGAACGATAGATGAGTTTAAATCCGATGACGATGTTCTTTTAGGGCAAAAAATAGAGATAGGTAAAGCCGAATTAGCACGCTCTTTACCCGATGCTGAAATTGGCACATTTGTGATTCCTCAGTTCAAATATAGTAAAACAGCAAAAAATCTATTGGTTGAATATGATTTCAGAGTTTGTGTGCCTCATAAGCCTAAAGCAACATCGACTGAGCCTCTATTCAGCACAAAAGACTTAACGAATGAACGCAAATTATTCACATATGGCGAAATTAGCTTCACTAAAAATAGGCATAGTGATAATCTTACTAAAATTCACAGTGATATAGAAAGGAATGACCTCATTATTATCCGTCAACATTATGCTGAATTTTATGATGATAGTGGTAAGCCGAATGACTTATTCCAACAATGGAAATTATTCATTAATGAATTACTCTCTAACAAAGATTTAGAATTTGATAGCTTTATGTTTATCTAAAAAATCAACAACCATACACTTCTAAGCAGAGTTTGTTAAACTATCCTCTCTAATAAAATAGCCAATCTTATTGCGAGTTCTATGCAAGCTCTCACGCGTTACTTCTCAACGACCCGTAATCGATTAATCATCACTTTTATAACTATTATTTTAGTGGCAGTTGGCACTCTACTATTCGTTGCGTCGCAATCAGATGAGCACGGGTTGTATCGTATTCATGCTAACGATGAAGGTTATGTTCGTGAGATGAATTGGTTGTGGATGACTATTGAGGGCGATGAATTCACAACAGAAGATGGTCTGGCGTATGTCAATCACGTTTTAATCAGTGGGTCTATGAGGCTAGAAGAAAATACCCAACATACTTGGCGTATTGCACATACAGGCAATGTAAGCATCACAGTAGATGATACAGTCATTTTTGAAGTTGGTACGGCAAATTCGTTACAAACAGATGAAATTACGTTTAATGTCGATAATCAGTGGTCATCGATTCACATAGAAGCCGATGTAGACATCAATACCGCACGCACAATATACCCGTATCGCACAGAATTTGGCATTTATGAGCGAGATTTTTTCGGGCGCTGGCGACTCATTCCCCCTCACAGGCTCTATCGCGGTACCATGTATGAAAATTCATCAAATGACCGACAAATGCGTCATATTGCTTCTATACTTTCTAAAACTATTCTCATCATATCAGCAATTGGCTTATTTACCATTTGGTTCAGGCAATCAGGCATCCGCTTAGATAAGCATACTTGGCTGGTAATTGGCATTATCGCTATCAGCCTAACGGCACGTTTTATTGTGATGGCAGAGCGTTTTTATAGTGACCCCTTCTTCCACTTCATCGTGCCGGCGGGTGATGATAACTACGTGCTAATGGGTCAGCAACTCTTGGCAGGAGATTATTCACTGGCTGGTACGTTTTGGCCCTCCGCCCCGATTGTCTGGTTTGCAGGTATTGTCGCACTATTAGGTCCACAACTCTGGAAGATTTATATCGCCAATATTTTACTCAGTGGCTTGGCAACAGGTGCGGTAGCCACTGGAGCTTGGCAAGCCTTCGATAATCGTCGAATTGGGATTATCAGTGGGTTACTTTTTGCAGTGTATCCGCCACTTATTTTCTATCAAGTGACACCTCAATCAATTGTACTCGATTCAGCACTTGTCGCATTCGCCTTCTTATTTGGCATCCTCGCAATTAAACGCGAGTCATTCTCTTATTCTGCCCTATTCGGTGTGATGATTGCCTTGGGGGGTATGTCACGCGGAACTGCTCTCTTATTGGGACTAGCCTTTTTCATTGCCCTGCTGATTAAGAAACCAATTAAGGGTATTCAGCTAACAATCGTAGCAGGCATCGTCAGCCTATTAACGCTATTGCCACAAAATTTAGCGAACTTCTACGCAACAGGTGACCTCTCACTTGTTCCCTATAGCAATGGACAATTGACACTCTATTCAGGCAATAATCGGGATGCCGATGGTATCTGGACAGGACGTGGTGACGCATGGGAAATTACACGCCTGACAGACGAACAGTGGACAGAAGCTCTGATTGCCGATTTTCAGCAAGACCCCATGCGAGTAATAGAACTCAATTTACGCAAATTGAGTATGTTTTGGAACAATCATGAGTACGTCAGCAATGTCAATTACACTCAGCAAGGTATTGGCAAATCACGCCTGATTGCAATTCTTTCACTCGATGGTCGCTTAGGGATGGCTAGTCTCTCGTTTTTTGTGTTTATAGGGATGGTACTATTACTCAGCGCAGGCAAACGTGAAACATGGTTCATTGCATGGTCAATCATTATGCTGGTATTCGGCACAGCCTTATTTGTACTTGCTGGTCGCTTAAGGATTCCTGTGATGCCCTTTTTAGTCGTGTCGGCTGGGGTCGCGCTTTCCGTTATTTGGGATGCCATCAGCACGCGCAAAGTCTCAACACGCTTATTGACTGCCATCGCCATCGCCATTGGTTTGTCAGTCGTTTTCCCGATATTGGATAGTACTTTACCCCGTAAAAGTTTCATCACCGTACCCGATTCTGCTATAGACCGTAGCTATGATTTCAACAATGACATTCGCTTGCTCGGCTTTGACCCTATCCAAACGAATTATAGTGAAAATGGTTATTTCTACATTTCACTGTATTGGCAAGTGCTAGAACAAGCCAGTTATGATTATCGTGTGATTGTCGAATTGGCAGATGAAAATGGGCGGATTGTCGGGGTGGATAGGGAACTTGGTAGCATCACCTATCCACCAGTGACTGCGACAAATTTGCCTGTTGGCGGCATCATTCAGGAAGGGTATTTATTGCAATTACCTGACAATTTACCTGAAATCGTCAGTGTCAACGTGGGCATTTATACTGATGAAACCGACGAGTTATTAGTCGCGCCTGATGGACAATTGGTCGAGACACCTTTGGTACGCTTATTTGATATTGCGCTAAATACCGAAACCGAAAATCAGCAAATAGACGGTAACCAAGAAGCAGAACACTATTATTTCGGGAATGAACAGATTTTTTCCGTTTCCATCTCTGTACCTGAATTGAATGCGAATACTCTGATGCTCAGTAGCGAATGGTGGCTTGAGCAACAAGTTTATGAGGATTACATCATCTTCGTGCAAGTCTTAGATGAGGACAACACACTTGTTACCCAAGTTGATAGCCCATTTTTCGATGATGGACGCACCACATCGAGCTTATTTGGTAGACGCGCTATTCTCAGCCATGAGATTGAGCTGCCTGCTGACCTCGCCGATGGCACATATCATGTGATCATGGGTATGTATTCTTTCCCCTCGATTGAGCGTCTACCTGCATTTGATAGCACTTTACAAGCCTTAGCTGATGCGATTATTCCAGTTGGGACTATTACCATTGCGAGATAGGTCTAACGCTTTTATCGCTTGCGCCTTACAATAGAGGTATAACTATTATTATTGCGAGGTTTGGCAATGCAACGCATCAGTGTCTTTGATATGTTAAAAATCGGAGTGGGTCCTTCTAGTTCGCATACGATGGGTCCCTGGCGTGCTGCTGAACGCTTCTTGCTTGAACTCACAGAAGCAGGACAATTTGAGGCTGTATCACGTATCACCGTTGAATTGTATGGGTCGCTTGCCAAAACAGGGCGCGGACATGGAACAGATATTGCTGTGATGATGGGCTTGCGCGGTGAAGACCCTGTGAGCTGTGATACCCATAATATTGACGACAAGATGGCGCGTATCAAAAACGAAGAGGAACTGCACCTCAATGGTGAACGCTATATTCCTTTCAATCCCGATATAGACATCGTTTTTCATTTTGATAAGACCCTGAACTTTCATCCTAATGGTATCCGCTTTATCGCTGACCTTGTTACACAGCAGACGGTACAAGCAACTTATTATTCTATTGGGGGTGGTTTTATCGTTAAGGATGGCGATTTAGAAGATGGCTATGGTGATGAAGTCGTTCTGCCCTATCCAACTGACTACGCAAAAGATGTGATAAAGCATTGCCAAGACAATAATTTTTCGATTGCGGAAATGGTCGCTGAAAATGAAAAGAGCTGGCGTTCAGAAATTAATGTTCATGAAGGTCTCTTAAATATTTGGCACACGATGGCGGACTGCGTTTATAAAGGATGCCACACAGACGGTTATTTGCCGGGTGGCTTAAATGTGGTGCGCCGTGCTAAGAAAATCCAATGCAAATTGATTGACAATGCTAATTGCACCACTCGTGACGAATGGATAGAGACCATAAAATCACGCAGTTATAACTTCCAAGAGATGATTAAATGGGTGAGTTGTTTCGCGCTTGCTGTCAATGAAGAAAATGCCTCGTTTGGACGAGTCGTAACCGCCCCCACCAATGGAGCATCAGGCGTTATCCCGTCAGTATTGATGTATTACGTCTGTTTTTATGATGCCACCGATGAGGACATCGTGCGTTTCTTGATGGTTGCTGGTGAAATTGGCTCATTATTCAAGAAAAATGCGACGATCTCTGCCGCACAAGGGGGATGCCAAGCTGAAATTGGCGTATCGTCTGCAATGGCGGCTGGCGCATTAACAGAATGTCTGGGCGGTAGCGTTGAACAAGCTCTGATGGCGGCTGAAATTGCTATGGAGCATCATCTTGGTATGACCTGTGACCCAATTGGTGGCTTGGTGCAAATCCCGTGCATTGAGCGAAATACTATGGGTGCAATGAAAGCCATTACAGCCAGTAATCTCGCGCTGGAGAGTTTGCCTCAAGATGCAAAAGTTTCGTTAGATGCGGTTATCAAGACGATGTGGGAAACAGCACTCGATATGAATGATAAATACAAAGAAACATCCGATGGTGGACTGGCAGTAAATGTCGCTGTCAATCTTGCGGAATGTTAAAAATTAGGAGAAGAAGTAATCTATGAGTTTGAGTATTGGTCTGGTGGGTTTGCCAAATGTGGGCAAAAGTACCCTCTTTAATGCGCTCACCCAAGCCCAAAATGCAGAGGCGGCGAACTACCCCTTCTGTACGATTGAACCCAATAAAGCCATTGTCACCGTGCCTGATACGCGCGTCGATACCTTGGGCGAATTAGTCAAAGTCAGCAATATTATCCACGCCACAATTGAATTTGTTGATGTTGCTGGACTAGTCGAAGGTGCGAGCCAAGGGGAAGGTTTAGGCAATCAATTCTTAGGCAATATCCGTGATGTGGATGCGATTTTGCATGTGGTACGCTGCTTTGATGACCCCAATGTCTTGCATGTGCGTGATATGCCTGACCCTGAATTGGACATTGATGTTATCAACAGTGAATTGGCGTTTGCTGATAAACAACAGCTGGAACGCAAAATTGAAAAGCTAGAGCGTCAGGTCAAAGGCGATGCGGATTTGCGCCCTGTCTATCAACTCGCGCAAGACTTGGTCTCCTTTTTAGATGAGGGTAAGCCACTATGGACACATCCACAGAAAGATAGTGGTGTCTTCCAAACCCTCAATGAAGAAATGCGTTTTTTGAGCGCAAAACCTGTCATTTACATTGCTAATGTCGATGAAGATTCATTGGGAACAGATAATGATTATGTAGCTATCACGCGCAAAATAGCTGAGGAACATGGCGCAAAAATGATTAAACTCTGCGCTAAACTCGAAGCAGAAATTGTCGGATTGCCTGATGATGAGCGTGAGGAATATTTAGAGTTACTCGGCGTGACTGAACTCGGCTTAGAGAAGGTCATCCGTACAGGATACGAGACTTTAGGTTTAATTAGTTACTTTAGCTTCAATGACAGTGAAGTACGGGCTTGGACAATCCAAGATGGTTGGACTGCACCCCAAGCGGCAGGTGTTATCCACACCGATTTTGAGAAGGGGTTCATCCGTGCAGAGGTCATCCCCTTTCCCATTTTTGAGCAATATGGCAACCGCTCAGCCGTGAAAGATGCAGGGTCATTGCAGATTGAAGGTAAAGAATATATCGTCAATGATGGCGATGTGATTCAGTTTAGATTTAATGTTTAAGCAATAGATGCTGTAGGGTCACACCGACGATGAATATACATCAGAATAATGATTAATACTTCGGGTTTCAGCAAAAAAGACAATCATTTTGCTGATTTTCTACCTAGCGGATGCGATATATCGCATCCCTACATCAAAAATCATTGTGTTGTAGGGAAGGCATACATGCCTTCCGCGACGAAAAAAACAATCATTAAGGCTTAACCTGATGGCAATACACCAACGGTGCCCCTACCATGACAAATTTTTAGGTTAGGAAAAATGGTAGCTACCGCAATTCAAGACATCGTTTCAGATTTACAGTCAGCAATTGGGGCTAAACAAGTTCAATTCGACCATACCACACGGTCGTTATACAGCACCGATGCCAGCAATTATCAGATGATGCCGATTGGTGTCACCTATCCGCGTACAGCCGATGACGTGGTTGCGATTCACGAAATTACAGCGCGATACAATACCCCACTCTTACCGCGTGGTGGTGGTAGTAGCCTCGCAGGGCAAACCGTAAATTCTGCTGTTGTGATGGATATGAGTCGCTATATGCGCCGTGTAAAGAGTGTGAATGCCGAAGAAAAAACGGTCATTGTTGAGAGTGGTCTAGTCTTAGAGCAACTCAATCGCCAGTTACGAGGACTTGGCTTGATGTTCGGTCCTGACCCAGCCAGCGCAGACCGTGCTACTATCGGCGGTTGTATCGGTAATAATTCCACAGGCTCACATAGTATCTTATACGGTCTCACGGCGGATAACATCAAACGCTTAGAGGTGGTACTCGCCAATGGTGAAAAAGTCTGGTTAGATGCTCAGAATAGTACGCTCAACCCTATTCGGCAGTTAGTCAGTCAATTAACAACTGAGCACGCTGATGAAATCATAGCCCGTTACCCGAAAACATTTCGGACAGTCGCTGGATATGCCCTGGATAAAATTGACCCCAAAAATGTGAATCTCAATTGGTTATTTGCAGGGTCAGAAGGCACATTGGGCACAATTGTCTCCACCGAATTGAACCTCGTTGATTACATTGCCCCACCGAAACGGCGTTTGGCGATGGTGCATTTCGATAGCCTACGTGCATCCTTAGAAGCCACTCCCCGTATTCTTGAATTAGAACCATCGGCTATCGAATTGATGGATAAATTTCTGCTGGATAAAACGCGCCTCAATGTAGAATATTCACGTTATATTGATTTTGTAGAAGGTGACCCTCTCGCTATTCTAGTCACTGAATTTTATGGGGATTCCGAGCGCGAATTGGATAGCAAAATCAACGCCCTCAAAGCCTTATTGGAGCGCATCGGGCATCATGGGCAAATGACAATTGCCCAAACAGCGCAACAACAGGCGAATGTCTGGACAGTGCGAAAAGCGGGTTTAGGCTTGCTGATGAGCGAACGAAGCGATGCTAAACCGATTCCCTTTGTCGAAGATGCGGCTGTGCCAGTTGAGCAACTCGCCGATTACATTGATGATGTTGCAGATGTTGTCGAGCGTGAAGGCACGACCTTTGCTATTTACGCCCATGCCAGCGCAGGATGTTTGCATGTGCGCCCACTCGTCAATCTAAAGACAATCAAGGGCTTGGAGCAGTATCGCAATATTGCTGATGCCCTCACAACTGCCGCCGTGAAGTATCAAGGAACAGTCACAGGCGAACATGGTCAAGGTATCGCACGCGGTGAATATACGGAAAAACTATTTGGCACAACCTTGACTAATGCTTTCCGTCAAATCAAATCAGCATTTGACCCTGATAACCGCATGAATCCCAATAGAATAATCGACGCACCCAAAATGAATGACCCTGCCCTGCTCCGTTATAATGCGGACTACGAGGTGATTGAACTCAAAACCCGTTTCGATTGGTCAGACGATAGAGGACTTAGTGGTGCAGCAGAGATGTGTAACGGGGCTGGGGTCTGCCGTAAAGAAGGTAGTGGTACGATGTGTCCCTCTTATATGGCAACCCGTGACGAACGCCATGCCACACGCGGACGTGCTAATGCCCTCCGAATGGCAATGTCTGGGAAGTTACCAAAAGGCATGTCCAATGATGACCTCCATGACATTTTCAGCTTGTGTTTATCGTGTAAAGCCTGTCAATCGGAGTGTCCGTCCTCAGTGGATGTTGCCAAGATGAAGGCTGAGTTCTTAGCCTCACGCTATGATGCTAAAGGCACACCCCTCAGCGCACAGATTTTCGGCAATATTCACCGCATCAACAAATTAGGCAGTATATTGCCGAGTATTTCTAACTTTTTCTTGAGTAACCCTCTTGGATTAGCAGGCGCACAGCTACTCGGTTTACCGATTAAGCGTCCATTGCCAAAATTTGCTAGTAAACGCTTTAGCCAGTCTATTGAGCATCAGAACCATCCAGAGGCAGAAGCGACACTGGTGATTGATACCTTCACGGAGTTCAATCATCCTGAAATTGGTCTTGCCTTGCTGGATGTTGCCCAAAAAGCTGGATTATCCCTCAATATTCTGCGCCTACCAGAGCAAGGGTGTTGTGGGCGACCTGCTATCTCGAAGGGATTGCTCGACCAAGCAAAGCAAATGGCGAATGCAAATGTTGAGTTTATCGAGAAACATATCCCGACTGGGGCATTACTATTCTTAGAGCCTAGTTGTCAATCTGCCTTTTTGGATGACTACCCGACGCTAGTTGATGCTGATTTGCAAGAGTCTGCTGAAGCGATTGCTGGACGTTCCTTTGGTGCTGAAACGTGGCTATTAGCTAATCTCCAAGAGAAAAACTTAGCGTGGCAAAATACGGACAAACACATCTTATTGCACGGGCATTGTCATCAAAAATCACTGTGGAGTACGGAAGATACACTCGCACTATTACGCCTAATGCCCCAAGCCAAAGTGGAAGAAATTAATTCAGGCTGTTGCGGTGTCGCAGGGAGTTTTGGCTATGAGCATTATGATGTCTCTATGCAAATCGCCAATGACCGCCTCTTACCAGCGATAGAAGCCAATCCTGATGCCATCATCACAGCCAATGGCACATCGTGTCGCGCTCAGATAGATGATGCAGGGCATAGCGTTTGGCATCCCATTGAACTTATTTCACAATCATTAATAGGACAAAACTCATGACAGAAACGACTTTCCGCGCCTTATTGCTCACACAAGATGATGACCGCAAAACACATCATCAATTTCAAACCCTCACGCTAGACGATTTGCCTGAAGGCGATGTGCTTGTCAAAGTTCAGTATTCTAGCTTGAATTATAAAGATGGATTAGCCGTGACGGGGTCTAGCCCTGTGGTGCGGTCTTTCCCGATGGTCGCTGGGATTGATTTTGTTGGCACAGTCGAAGCCTCTGACTCAGTCAACTTTGCTGTCGGCGATAGTGTCATCCTCACGGGTTGGGGCGTTGGCGAAAAACATTGGGGAGGGTATGCAGAATATGCGCGTGTCCCTGCTGATTATCTAGTGAAATTACCGACGAATTTATCCGCAGAGAATGCAATGGCAGTGGGTACGGCTGGCTTCACCGCAATGATGGCGGTTATGGCACTAGAAGACCATCGGATTAGCCCTGATAGCGGTGATATTGTCGTAACAGGTGCGAGTGGTGGCACAGGTAGTATGGCAATCGCTATCTTAGCCGAATTGGGATATTCAGTAGTTGCCTCTACAGGGCGTGAAGAACTGACAGACTATCTCATATCATTGGGCGCAAAAGAGGTTATCGGACGCTTCTCTGCCCCAAGTCGTCCTGTTGCCTCAGAAAAATGGGCGGGCGCAATAGATTCCGTTGGAGGTGATACCTTAGCGGCAATCCTCGCCGAAACACAATACGGAGGTAGTGTTGCCTGTTTCGGTTTAGCAGGTGGCGCAACCCTCAACACGACAGTGTTCCCTTTCATTTTACGCGGAGTCAATCTGCTGGGTATCGACTCTGTGATGTGTCCGACAGATTACCGCGTGCAGGTCTGGCAACGAGTAGCTGATACACTTACAGACGACCTCTTTTCTGCGATAAAACAAATTGAACCCCTCTCAAATGTCCCTCAGCTAGCACAAGATATTTTGGCAGGTGAAGTACGTGGACGGGTCGTAATTGATGTGAGTAAGTGAAATAGTAAAAGCAGTAACTGCGAGTAAGAACGGTAAAAGCTAGTAAGAAATGAAACGGTCGAGAAATATCTCGACCCTACACCGATGCCTAAAATGTTAATCATTGTTCAATAAATTCTGGATAGAGGCAGTCGACATCTTAAAGGCATGGGTAATATCACTCGTATTGAGCATCTTGCCAGCGAAAATCCGCCCCATCTGGTAAACCAATTCAATCGCTGAATCACGTTCTTTGCCCTCAGGCATTTTCGCTAATTGCTGAATGAGGCTACTAGAAGCATTCAAATGAACGACTCCTGCGAGAGCATCTTCATCGACTTCCATATTGTTCATATAGTCGCCGATGAGTCCTGCAAACGGCGCAGGTAAATCGCCTTTATCCAAAGCATCACGCGTATCTCGGATAAATTCAGCATCTTTCGGATAGCTGATAATCACAGGCACATCATTGGGCTTGAAGGCAACCATCCGAGCACGAATTTTGCGGTCACGGAAGTAATCTAACAAGCCTGCAAAGTCTTCTTCAGGGACAGCTTCTAAGAGTGAATTGGAATCGCTATCCATATGCACAACTTTAACGTCGCCTTTCATATGGGCATATTTCCGTAGAAACTCTGGTTCAAGTGTCATTGGCGCATCAATCACAGGCACGCCATACCCTGCACCCAGTAACTGGTCTTGCTGAGACCCAATCCGTTGCTCGATATAATAGATTGTGCCACCTGTTTCTTCGAGATATTCAGGTAAAGTTTTCTGCCCATCAGGGGTATTAAAGGTAATAATATCCATCACTTCTTTGAAGAAGGCATCGTCTTTCACTGCCCAGCCCATAATCAGATAACGGTGTCCACGCACAATTTGCTTCCACGTCATGGGGTCATCTTTAGCAATTTGACGCATCCCTCTGGTAATTTGCTCATCCAAAGCCTTCTGAACATTGTAGAACATCTCGTCTTGTTGAATGTCTTCACGGCTGGCTGTCGGTTGCAAATAAGGGCAATCGACGACACCACGCACAAATTTCGCCCAGTTCGGCAATAGATGCGTATGGTTATCGGTAATGAACATGCGCCGAATATAGATACTGACATCACCATATTCATGAATAGAAGCTAAAGTACCGGGTGGCACATAGAGAAAGCCCTCCAGTGGAACGGTCATCGTATCATGTCCAAGATTAATTTCTTGGTCGCGCAGGGGGATAATCGCTAAGGGATTAACATGCTTATGCACCCGTTGAATGTATTCTGTCATAGCAGAGTCAGGGTCTATAGCTTCCCAAGGGGGCATCATCGAATTGACGATATTGATGGATTCACCAACTGAGACAGGAATTTCAAGAAAATCAGCATAGCTTCTTACAGTATCGGTCATCACCCGTTCGTTGAGCAGGAATGATGCTTCGGGTTTCACACGTAATTCCACTCGTGTCCCAACTTGGGCATCATCTACTACCGAAACATTGTAATGAACATCCCCTTCTGAACGCCACACTATCGCTTGGCTACCCTCTTTATACGATTTGGTAGTCAAGATAACTTCCTCTGCAATCAGAAACGCACTCAAGAATCCCAACCCAAACTGCCCTACTAAGCGACTCGCCTCTTCAGGATTTAAGATAGCCAAATTCTCACCTAATTGTCGCGTGTAGCTCCGTCCAATTGTGGAGAGATATTCAGTAACTTCATCTTCGGTGAGACCAGAGCCATTGTCTTGGATGATGATACTGCGATTGTTCAAATCAAAAGAAATATCAATACGGGGCTTATAGTAATTTTGCTTGGCTTCCACCTGCCGACGCACACAACTATCATGAGCATTTTGAATTAATTCGCGGATACCGACTTTTTTACTGGAGTATAAGCTCTCTGCCAATACCTTGAGCAAACCTGGCAAGTGAATCTGGAATTGTTTTTTGTTATCGCTCACAGTGACCCTTGTTAGTGACTATGGATAAAGAATAGTCTCATTATACTTCACATTCTTATAGCCTATACGCAAAGGAAGACGATTTGGTTATATGGCTTATCAGCAAAGCGCTATCTGAGAGATATTGAACTTTCACCTTTATTTCAGGGCTAATAGCTTATATAATGCGCGTTTGATTAGCCCAAGAGGAGATTTACTATGTCAAGTAAACGTAAAATCACCAATAAAAAGCCGCTCTTTGGGCAGAGTCGTTCCAAAGCGTTTAATACTGTTAAACGTAAATTTAAACCAAACATGCAATCAAAACGTATCTGGGTTGAAGACCTCGAACGCTTTGTCCGTGTGAAAGTGACCGCAGGCGAAATCAAGACCATCGACAAAATTGGTCTCCGTGAATTCTTGCGCCGTCAAGGTAAAACATTGGAATCTATTCTGTAATGCGCGGCAATAACAATCAGGGAATCTGTCTTGTCCGCCTAAGCTAAGTTGGACAAGGCAAATCACCCTATTATAGAGATTGTGCTAGAACATCAGGCGATGTTCTTTTTTTTATTCACTCAACCACGACCTTGCCACCACTCAGCACGACGACATCCCGTTCTTTGGCTTTGGTTTGGAAGAGGATGCCCTCATCAGTCTGCCACATTTCAGTGATGAGCGTGTTACCGGGATAAACTTCACGGCTGAACCGTCCGCTCATGCGCTTGAACTTTGAGGGGTCATTATCCGCGAAGTGCTTGAGGACTGCCCGACCAGCAAAGCCATATGTTGCGAGACCATGCAAAATTGGCGTATCGAAATTACCAAGTTTAGCCATATCAGGGTCAGCATGGAGGGGGTTAATATCCCCACTGAGGCGATAAATGAGGGCTTGTTTTTCTAAGGTAGTTTCCTCATGAATAGCATCAGGCGCACGGTCTGGCATTTCGATTTTTTCGCTACTGCCACGTTCGCCACCAAAGCCACCCAAACCACGAATGAACATTGAGCCTGTTGTTACAGCGACTTCTGTGCCGTTCTCATCAGTACAACTAACATCGGTTTCAATCAACATGCCACTGCCCTTATCGAAAATATTACGGATGGTTGGCGTGCAGGTGATTGTACCTTCGACTGGCAAAGTTGATTTAATTTCGAGGGATTGTTCGCCGTGAACGAGCATCATCGGGTTGAATTTGATGCCGTGAATATCGCCTTTGACAATGTCATCAATCATGCGTCCACTATAGACAACGGGCATGGTTGGGAGCGCACAAAAATCATGATGCAGTTCATACGCGAATTTTAATTCATCTTGGTCAAGCCAATCTGCTGGTGCGCCGACACCGAGCGCGTAAATGGCGGTATCGCGTTTGGTGAAGGTGTAAGTAAGTGGGGGTTGGGATTTGCCAATAATCGAATTAACAAGTTCTAAAGAAACATCAGACATTTAAGAATTCCTTTCAAAAAGGTGAATAATTTGTCGGTTCATTTCCCTGTTTATCAGGAGATAACAGGGAAAACAGGAAAATTAACAGGGATTTTGGGCGTAGCAAAAAACAGCCATAACAGGCAATTTCCCGTTTAATGGTTTGTAAATGGTTAGGAGAAACCCCTTTCTAAATCTCTCCCCATTGCGCTCGCAAGCTCCATGATAGAGAAAGACTATAATGCTCATTAAGTTGGAAGGTGCTAGCCAGAGCATAGCAGATTTTAGCCGATCAATGTTGTTGATATGACCATCCATATCCCCGTTGATATGAACAAGATTATGCTGTTAGGGCACAAAAAAATGTACATTTACATAAAACAGTGTCTCGAAGCCCATCTTCTCATAGAGCGGAAAACCCATTTCAGTTGCCATCAATATGCCAACATCATACCCTGCATGACTTGCCATCATCAGTGGATACCCTGTCATTGCTCTACCGTAGCCTTTACCGCGTGCTTGTTCAATTGTTGCGACTTGATAAATTCCCGCAACTCCTGCCTCTAACATTAGGAGCGAACTTGCAACAGGACTATCATTCTCCCAGCCGATGAATGCCCGTTGATTCGAGTTATTAGCAAGTGTATTTGCAATCGCCTGAGTATATGTTTGAAAGACAGCTTCTTCAAATCCACCATTAGTTTGAGATTGCACACTGACCCATGCCTCAATATCTTGTTCATCCTTAACGAGCGTGATTTTAAAATTATCTGGAAGGGAATAGCTAACTTGACTCGTATGTATTGCCATACAGGGTCTTTCATGGATTAAAGTCATTCCAGCATATGAAGAAATATTAGTCGGGTGAGCATTAGGGAACAAGAATAAAATTGAGCGGTTATTGCGTTCACGATATGGTAGAAGGATGTCATCAAGCTGAGATATATCGTCTAATTGCAGGTGCATAACCATATTGAATAGGGGGTAATCAACTTCGGAGATTGATTGCAGAACAATATCCGTATCAATGACCTCTAAGAATTTAGCAAAACTTCTGGTTGTGGACTGAGCATTTGCAATTAAGGCTTTTCCTGCTGCCTCAGACTTATGTTGTTGGACTAATTTTGCCACACAACTGCCCCTTATTCTTATTTAAAACGTTAATTTTGGATAAGTTATCGTCGCAAAAAATGTCTTTAAAATTAGAAAATTTACTCTCCAAATTTTCTCGCACTTTCCAATAGAGTAGGTATAATATCCAAATATGAATAAATTTACTACTTATAATAATTGTAGGGTGATGTTATGAGAACTTGGATGTTAGGGATACTGTTGTTGGTTGCCGGAGTCTTGCCCGTTATGGCACAGGATGATCTGTCCCCTAATGAAGCCGCGCTTCAACAGATAGAAGAAGCATCCAACACTGGTGCGAGCACACTGCATTTGTGGTCAAGCAGATTAACCAATCTCCCCCCGGAAATCGGAGGGGTAACGACCTTAGAGGAATTACTCCTATATGACAATCAATTGACGGCTTTGCCACCAGAAATCGGACAACTCACAAACCTGAGAGTCTTGCGCTTGTCGGATAATCAGCTCACAAATTTACCATTGGAAATCGGGCAAATCACGAATCTTGAAACGCTCCATGCTGATGGTAATCAATTGACGACTTTGCCACTAGAAATCGGACAACTTACGAATTTGCAGGTGTTGTATCTCTCGGATAATCAATTATCGGAGATTCCAGAAGCAATCTGGCAGTTAGACAATCTGCGTGACCTGCGCCTATCTGCCAATCAACTCACCACTCTGCCTTCTGAAATCGGACAATTAAGTAATCTAGAGAGTTTGTACCTGACCGACAATGACCTGACAAGTTTGCCACCAGAAATCGGACAACTCACGAATCTAGAATTCCTATTTGTAGATGGTAATCAATTAACTGAAGTGCCAGAGGAAATCACACAGCTAACGAATTTGCGCTTTTTATACCTTGATGACAATGCTTTCACAGACATACCAGAGGAAGTCACACAACTACCCAGCTTGCAGGTGCTTCACTTGTCAGATGTTCCTGAAACAGTACTAGATCAGGGTGCAGAAGCTGTACTGGCTTATGTCAATAACCCATTCGGCTATCAAATCAATCAGATGATGCTACCTATTAGTATTATCGGATTAGTAGTGGTAGTCGGGTTGGTATTTTTGTGGCAACGCAGTCGGCGCAACGGAGTGTAATCCACAAGGCGAACGTCATAGGTCGAAGTTGCGATGAGGTGCATCTACAAGGTGCGTGAGCTGGCACACCATCGCCCAACAAATACCCCCTTTATAAAATGAGGTATTGTCAGGCAATGAGTTTAATTTCTTCGTTTTATAGGTTTTAATTACTTATATTTGCTAAGCCAGTTCCACTTCAATCTCGACAGGGTCGAGGCGTGGGGTGCTGGCTTTGAGGCGGACTGTTCCTGCTGTATGCCTTGCGCGTAAGAAAAGTGCCGCTTGTCCTCCAACTAAGGCGAAGGGATTTTCGCCGATAATTTCAGCATCGCCGTCTAAGAGTTCAAAATGAACAGGCTGAATCGCGTAAGGTAAGCGATTGCCATAGCTATCGGTAATTTTAAAGACAAGGCGAGTCATATCGATACCATCAGCACGGAGTTGGGTATCTTCGGCGTAAAATTCTAGTTTGCGAGGGATGCTATCGGCTTCGATGAACTTCTCAGCGACTTGCGTATCATCGACAAAGCCGACCACACGCAGGGCTTCAAATTTCCCACCCCAATGCAAATCTAAGCCTGTGATTTTGATAGGTGGATGAGGCAAAGCAGGAAAGTCATCCTTTGCTGGTTCAAAGCGTCCGTGATGATGCTCGCCAACATAGACATCAACCGCTTCTACATTGGTTAGGATATAGAAGGGGTCATTACCACCGCCTGCTCTATCGCCCATTGTCCAATGGGTAGCGATTTCCATGACGATTTCTTCATCGCGCGATTTTTGGCTTTTATAGACGAAGCCTGCCCACTTGGGTTGTCGCCACATATCCATTACCCCGTGATAGCAAACTCTATCGCCACTACCGAAATCTAAGTGGGTGTTGTAATCGAAAGCGCACCAACCAATTGACCCACTAACTCCGCCTGTATTCATGGCTTGGGCTTGAATTTTGGCATGGCGCACGACGTGTTCTGTTTGGCGTTCTTCATTATCGAAGGTCTTGGTGGGATACATATGCCCGTTGTATTCGGTAATGAGCCAAGGAGATTCCATCGGTTCGAGTACGCCGTTGGTGAAATCGTTAAAGCCATAGACATCTTCCAAAAATTCACTATTTGGGAAGAAGCGCACCCCTGTTGTGGGACGGGTGGGGTCTAATTGGCGCGCTAGAGCATTGGTCTTGGTATAAAATTCGGTGTTATCCCAACTTTCGTTGATACGGATACTCCAAATAATGATGCTCGGATGATTCCAATCGCGTTCAATCATCGCACGCACATCACGCAAGGAGATGTCTTGCCAATCCTCGTCGCCGATATGTTGCCAGCCCGGAATTTCTTCAAAGACGAGCAAGCCGATTTCGTCACAACGGTCTAGGAAATATTTACTCTGTGGATAATGCGAGGTACGAACGATATTGCATCCCATCTCTTTGATGATGTCAGCATCACGGGCTTGTAAGCGTTCGGAGACAGCCATGCCAACAAAGGGATACATCTGATGGCGATTCAAGCCCCGTAGGAAGATTTTTTCGCCATTGAGATAAAAGCCATCGTCTTTAAATTCTGCTTCACAGAAACCGAATTTGGTTTCAAATAAATCACTCATAGCTGTCGCATCAGTTGGTTCTATAAGTTGAACACCCAAATCATAGAGTAAAGGATTTTCGAGCGACCAAATTTCTACATTAGGAGTAGAAATATTCAATGTATACTTAATAGTTTCATAGGCATCAATTATCACTTGTTGTTGATTCTCAGCAACATGATTTTCCGTAATTTCAAAACCTGCATAAATAGCCTTTTTCTGTTCAATATCACTCTGATTTTTTATCCACACATCAACTTCAACACGTGGATTATCAGTCAGTACATCAAAGGTTTTCACGCGCACATTCGTAATATGCACAGGCTCGACATAGCGCAAATACACATCCCGATAGATGCCACCAAATACGAGATAATCGACTTGCCCACCATGTGGGGGGATGTCGGGGCGTTCGTTGCTATCAACCTGCACTTCAAGTAAATTCTCACCCTCTGGATTGAGATACTCGGTGAGGTCAAAGCTAAAAGGTGTAAATCCCCCTTTATGTTCAGGGAAGGTATGTCCGTTAATGGTAACAGTGGTCGCTTGCATGACCCCGTCAAAATCGAGATAAACCCGTCGCCCATTAATGCCATAGTCTAAGGTGAAGCGTTTACGGTATGTGCTGATGAACTGGTATTCTTGGTCATCAAAGTTATGCCAAGGGAGGGTTTTATTGGTGTGGGGTATAGTTATAGACTCAAAATCACTATCAGGTGTTGTTGCATCCACAGCTTGTGGGATATAAAGCCAGTCATGATTAAAAAGTATTATACTACGCATGTGTGAATCCTTGTTTTGGGTATCGTCGTTGCAGAGAGATTGAAATGTCTTTCATCGCGGACAGCACAATTGGGTTGTCTCATAAATAATAAGGGAAATATTGGTGTATTTTTAGGACAGAGCAGGCTCTATCCCTACACAGATTATGCTTTATTTTCTCCGCAGTAATGGCGAGACACACCAAGTAACCTCTGTCGATAAACAGAGTTTTTAGCCTTACACCATAGCAATTTAGGGCGGACAACGCAGGCATTGTCCCTACAGAATCATGCTAAAGACTAAATAAATCAGTATCTGCTAAGACGAAATAAGTTAGACAATAGGCGAATTATAATGCGAGATTGGACGGATACAAAGACGGAAGGCATTGCTAAGAGATTTAGCAGTTAAGCTTGTTTTTCGTCGTGGACGATATGGATGTCTTCCCCGTAATATAGGGTTTTGTACCGTAGTGAATAATTAAGGTACTGAAGTTATTAATCAGGGCAGTATCTGTTACAATAGATGCAAGACTTCATGAACTTATTGTTAATATGAATAACAGGATTATGCGTCCTTAATGACAGAGCAACTTAGTGAAGAAAAAACCATAGAACGCGCTAAACTCGGGGATAAAACTGCGATTAGTGCTTTATATGAGCAAAATGTCGATAAGATTTTTCGCTACATTGCTTACCGTGTGCCTGACAGTGATGCGGAAGATATTACCGCAGAAGTTTTCGTGAAGATGGTCGAAGGTTTGCCCAATTTCACCTATACAGGTGCGCCTTTTGAAGCATGGTTGTATAGTATCGCCTCAGCGCGTGTCGCAGACTTTCATCGTAAACATGGTCGTCGACAAATAGACGCAATCAATGAGAATTTATCTGATGATACCCCTCTCCCAGAAGATAAAATGCTCGAAAAACAAGAACACAGGCGCTTACGTGAGGCATTGAGTCAACTTAACGCAGACGAGCAAAAATTGCTCATCTTACGTTTTGTAGAGCGGAAGAGCCATGATGAGGTTGCGCTAATTATGGGCAAAAATTCCACTGCAATCCGTACAGCCCAACATCGTGCGCTGAAAAAACTTGCCAAACATCTCGATGCAGATGGCAAAGAACGGCACTATCTACGTGGGACATCTGAACCTAAGATAAAATAACAGGGATGCACGTCAACACCCTTGCTCGATTTTTCCTCTATTTATTAATTTCCGTTACCATTGGCATTACTATTTCGATTGCCGTTGGCGTTGCCATTGGAATTACCGTTACTGTTGCCGTTGGCGTTGCCATTGGAATTACCGTTACCGTTACTGTTGCTGTTAGCATTGCCACTAGAATTATTTGTATCCCTCGGTTCATCTACATTACTATTGCCTGAACCAACGGTTTCATTCGGTGCATCAGCTAACAACTCATTGAATATCCAGCCCAGTGTACCATTTGCCAAACGAACCTCTATCCAATCACCTGCTTCATTTTGACCGATAACGGTGACAGGCATATTATGCGTCGCAACACCCACAATATCAAAATTAATTCCTGCCCCACCGCGAACATTGACGCGCGCTTCTGCATAAACATAACGAGTTTCCTCTTCAGTTGTATCACCTTGTTCTGTCTCAGCACCAGTTACATCCACGCTACTCTCAATCACAGGTTGCGGTACTTCGGGTGTATTCTCAATGCCTGCTGACATTATTTCAGGCTCATCCTCTACATTGCTGATAGTACCAATCGGCAGATTCAGAATTATCGGGTTGAGGTCGCTTTGTACTTGCACCACATACTCATCCGAGATTTGATTCGTCTCTAGGCTTTGTTCCAATGTCATCAAGACAGTGATAGCTTGTTCTGTAAAACGGCTATCCTGCTCAAAAACTGCATTATCAGATGCTATTGTCGTCGCACGATTGAGGCTATTGATTGCAGAATTGAGCGTATCTTGTATCAGTGCAGATTCAGGTGTCAGTTGTTGTATTTCTCGCAGACGTTCATCGGCATGATTCAGGTGAGCTTGTACTCTTGCAGATGGTGATGTGGCAAAAATAAGTTGTAAATTTTCAAAACCAATCTTCACGGGATACAAGGCATCGCCCGGCAAACTATCCGCAGAAACAGGTTGAGCGACTAAACTCGCCATGATTGCAATCACAAATACTGCCGCTAAACGTCCAGCCCATGCCATAAATTTGATAGAAATAAGGTTTGATGGTGTTCCTGATTTTTTCTTGATCGTGCTAAGTATATTTATTGAGATACTTTGGCGCGCCAATAAGGACATCGCAGGATGTCGATTATTGGTGAGGCGTGCTGCTGCACGTAAGATAGGGTCATTACTTTGCAAGGCACTTTGAAGTGCCTCATCAGATGATACAATTGCATCAAGTTTTCGGTTAAACTGTATCATATCGTTTACTGGTTGTGTCATTGGGCTGTGTGCTTTCTATCCCTAACATGTTGCAAATTTGTTTTATTGTTGTTTGTTAGTAGCTATACCACACTTACAGCCTGAATGTTGCAAATTTGTTTGAAATTGTGTTGTTGTCAGTTTATTTTTGGCGCATTTTATTCAGAACCGCTTGCTTTAAATCCCACAATTTTTGTGTGAGGGAGACATGGTAAATATGCGGATTCACAATCCGACGCACACCGGGGTCTAGCTGGCTAATATCTTTTTCACGAACTTCCCGCATAGTTTGGATAGACGGTGATTCATAGGTAACTTGTCCATCGCGGACGACCTCGACATGCAAGTCTTCAATTGTAGCGAGTTGTTCTTGCGGAATGTGGCGATACATACTTGCACGCGACGGATGGCGCAAAGTTAGCGGTTTTTCATCTGTGAGGTTTTCATCAGCTAAGGCGACAATATCGGCTGTTGCGCGGTCACGCTTATCGTAAATGCGGTAGGCACGTTTATGCCCTGGGTTAAGGACTTTCTCAGGTGATTCGCTGATTTTCATTGCAGGTTGCCATTCATTATCCTGACAAACTGCCACTAATTTATAGACACCATCTAAGGCAGCATCACCATCTGATGTAATTAAGCGTGTGCCAACGCCATAGGTCAGGCGTTTAATCACATGGTCAGCATCGACATTATAATGAGGGGCTTCTTCTTGAATTTGGGTGATGATTTGCAATAACACCAATTCGTCGAGATTGTTTGATAGCACAATTGAGACATCAGGAAAACCAGCATCATCGAGCATTTTTGAAGCGATAACACTCAAATGAGCAAGGTCGCCTGAATCAAGTCGGATGCCGACGGGCTGATGTCCTTTACGTTTAATTTCTTCAAAGACGCGAATCGCATTGGGGATACCACTGTTCACCGTGTCGATTGTATCAACCAGCAAGAGGCAATCATCAGGGTAGACATCGGCATAGGCGCGGAAGGCATCTATCTCTGAGCCACCCATCGCCATGAAAACTTGTACCATACTATGCGCGTGTGTGCCTTTGGGTGGAAATCCTAAAACGTGTGAAATTCCTGCATTCGAGGTGAAGTCCGCCCCACCAATTAAGGCAGCTCTTGCTCCTGCTAAAGCCGCTGACCCCTGTGCGCGACGTGCGCCAAATTCGAGAAGTAATCCACCACGCCCTGCTTGATGAATTCGGGCAGCTTTCGTTGCAATGAGCGTCTGGTAATTTAGCGTATTCAGTAAATACGTTTCTAGGAGTTGTGCTTGTGCGAGCGGTCCTTGAATAATGGTAATCGGCACATTGGGGTGAACAACCCGCCCTTCTGGAATCGCATGCAGAGTTAATCCGCTAAAGTTACCATTCTCTTTGAGCCATACAAGGAAATCATCTGCAAAAATTCGTTCGCCGTTGCTGGCTTTCATATTGCGAAGAAAGTCTATTTCTTGGTCACTAAATTGTGCGGATTGCATCCACTCTAATAGCCATTCTAAGCCTGCATTAACTGCATAGCCTGCTTGATGTTCACCATAATTCGGATAGCTACGGAAAAAATGGTCGAATAGCGCATCAGTCTCATGCAAGCCATGGCGATAATAGAGTTGTGCCATTGTTAGCTGATATTGGTCTGTGAATAAGATGCCCTCAGCAATAGATTTTTCTTGAGCGTTAATGATGATTAGCTTTCTACCCATTTACGTATTTAATAGTCATTGTATCATTCTGGCACGAAAATACATCCCGTTTACATGGTCTGCACAATTTATGCACATTTAGGCAGTAAGGTATACTTAAAAGAGTCATCGGTAGTCAGTCTATAGTTTTCAGAAAATGCTTATCTGTGTAGAGGCTTTTGTCGCGGACAGCATGCATGCTGTCCCTACATGAAACCTAATTTTTTAGGCAATAATGTAAGGACGTGATGTATCGCATCCGAAAACGAAAGTCACTACTATTTCTAGTTGCTTTCCAACTTCTACATAGGTTGTTCATTGAAACTAATTTTGAGGAATAGCTATGCAAAAGACAATTCTCGTTGTGGATGACGATAAATCCATTGTGCGCTTGGTCAGTAGTTATCTGGAGCAAGAGCATTTTAAAGTATTCTCTGCTTATGATGGAGTCGGTGCGTTACAGATTCTAAGGCGTGAAGTTATAGATTTAGTCATTTTGGATTTGATGATGCCAGAACGCGACGGTTGGGATGTCACACGGACGATTCGTAATGACAAGAGACTAGAAGATGTACCCATCATTATGTTGACAGCACGCATTGGGGATACCGATAAAATATTAGGCTTAGAACTCGGCGCAGATGATTATGTGACTAAGCCCTTTAATCCGCGTGAAGTTGTAGCCCGAGTACGGACTGTTTTACGCAGAACAATTCCAAAACAAGCCAGTAATACCCTGCGCGTCGGGGCTATTTCGATGCAGGTGGATAGTCGGCGTGTGAGCGTAGATGACGAAACGATAGAGCTAACCCCAACAGAATTTGCCTTGCTCAAAACCCTACTCATGCACCCGAATTATGTCTTTTCACGCTCGGAATTGATTGAACAAAGTTTAGGCTATGAGTATGAAAGTATCGAACGTACTCTCGATAGCCACATCCGAAATTTACGAAAGAAAATTGAACCCAGCGATGAACCAACCTATATTCAAACGGTCTATGGCATCGGGTATAAGCTAGAAGGATAACGCATGAGGCAATTATGGGTGCAACTCAGCCTCGCTTTTGCAGGGGTCGTGATTATTAGTGCCTTACTTTTAGGTGTTGTGGGTGATTTAGGCGCACGCGCAGAAGCCAATCGCTTCGCAAATAATCTCATTTTTGCTAATAACGGCATTATCGCAGAACTCACTACTCATTTTGATGAGGGTGGTACAGTAGAGGACGCTATACAGATTATCCGAGAAGCAGAACGTGAATTACGCCAACTATCAGTTCGTGTTAGCTTCCAACTGCTGAATGACAATAATCGCGTAATCATGGGGCAAATTCAGTCACGAGATAATTTTAGCGAAGTCACTTTTGAGCAAGATGGAGAGACAGTTGCCACCTTACGTTATGAAGTGAATCGGGAAGCTCGACCACCTCGCGGTGATCCAAATCGTCCGCAAAATGAACCTAATCAACAACCTCCCCCAAATGAAGAAAATAATCAAATTGCACTGATTGCCATTATTGGCTCAATTGTTGGTATTGGTGGTGGGATATTTATGAGTCGCCAACTAACAAAACCGCTTGCCCAATTAGCCAGTACCGCACGTCAATTTGGCGCACGAGATTTCAGCACACGTTCCGCAATTACGGGCACACAAGAAGTACGCGAGGTTGCATTAGCATTTAATCAGATGGCAGATGCTATTCAAGAGTCAGAGACATTACGCAACAATCTCATCGCGGATACGGCACATGAACTCCGTACTCCTCTCAGTGTGATGAAAGGTAATCTGCGTGCGATTATTGATGATGTTTACCCTTTGAGTAAGACAGAAATCATGCACCTCTACGAACAGACACGCCACCTCAGCCGATTGGTAAATGATTTGCATGAACTGGCGTTAGCGGATGCCCATGAATTAACGCTGCATTTGTCAGAAGCGGATGTTACTACTTTATTGAATGAAGTAGCCGATGTTTTCGCCCCTGTGGCAGAAGCAGACACAATCAGCCTGATAACGGATTTCCGAGACCCCTTACCTACAGTGATGCTGGATGCTGGACGTATCCGCCAAGTCATCCATAATATTTTGGTCAATGCTTTACGGTATACGCCTGAAAATGGCACAGTCACTATTCGTGCGTTTGAAGGAGCGTCATCAGTCATCATAGAAATCGAGGATACAGGCTCAGGTATCCCAGAAGAGCATCTCAAGCATATTTTTGAACGCTTGTATCGTGTCGATTCATCACGCGATAGAGAGTCAGGGGGTACTGGTTTAGGACTAGCCATTGGTAAAGCAATTATCGAGGCGCATAAAGGGCAAGTTACAGTGAATAGTCAAGTAACTACTCCGTCAGGTACATGCTTTAGGATTACTCTGCCGATAAGTTAGTCGCGTACAACTTCATTTTGTTTAATCTTGAGATAAACATTACCATCTTCTACACGGTCAATGTCATTGGCTTTCGCATATGAACCGCCAGAAAAAATAGCCATACCAATGCGGATGTAGCCTTCTCGTAATAAGGTTTCACGAATATCTTTTGTAGCATTGGATGGCAGATTATCTTCATCTACGTTGTTGTGTGTGCCACCCATATAAAGGAATAGAACACTGCCCATATTGTTTTCGGTAGAGTCATACACATCCATTCCAGTTTCAATTGCATTCATAACATCATGCTGTGTCATCACAAGTATCTCCTTAGTATTTTTATAATATTATCTACTTATAAATTACTATAGAAGAGTACGAATAACATCATAGCGATATTAGATGAGCAATAGAATCAGGTTTCTGTAGACGGGTCGTCATATGGCTCCATACCACGATGAACAATTGGCAAACGAGGGTCTTTGTTTGTCCAAGTTTCAGAGAGCCAAGCAAAACGGGGGTCTATGGTATGCGCGAGTGATTGCGTTGACCCTGCGGTGAAGTTCAGGCTGTAGGTTGTAAAACCATGTGCGGAAGACATCGTATGATAGCCTTTCGGCACAATAACCACATCATTATGTTTAGCTGTAATGGTCGCATCAATTTCATTATCATCTGTATAGATGCGCTGTACAGAAAAACCATTCGGCTTATCATGCTTGTAGAAGAAAATTTCTTCCAATGCGGCTTCGCTAACAGTGCCATTTTTTTCGGTATGCGTATCATGCTTGTGTGGTGGATAATGTGACCAATTCCCACCCGGGGTATAAATCTCGCGTGCGGTCAGCCGATGACAATCAAAACCAGGTTCAATAATAGTATTCACCTGATAAGTAGCTGACCCGCCACCGTGAATCTGAGTTTGGCTCTCTTTAGGGGTAATGAGTTTCACTTTATGGTCTTGGTCTGTTGATGCCCAGCAGGATGCCATCGCAAAATCGTCTGTTAGAGCTTCAATTTCAAACTCGGTATTGCGGGGCATATAAATAGCATAGGGCATCCCTGTAAACACATCAGGTCGTCGCCCGACATCCACAAAATCACCATGATTGGTGTGAATATCGCAAACGCCCCCGAGGATGACTGCTAAATATTCGTAATCATCAACGGTAATACCGAATGTTTTGCCAGCTTCTAAGCGTAACGCGACCATATTGAGATATTTCCAGCCAGCTTGCTCAGACGATACACGCGCAAAAACACTTCCTGAACCATCGTCAGAGCTTTGAAAATGAAGATTATCAACAGTGTAAGGCATAAATTGACCTCGTTTTAAAACTTTTAGTCAGTTTCAGAGGTAAGGGAGAAACGTGCCTCTCCCTTACGAATAAATCCCAAAACATATTAAATGGTAATTTCAAATCATAAGCCCAAAATATCAAGGGCAGATTGTGGCAGTAAGACATCATCAATCACTTGAATAATACCATTACTAGCTTGTATATCTGTGCGAATCATCTCAATTGAACCATTCAGGAATATTCTTCCGCTATTGCTTGCCCGAACAAAAAAGGCTTGGTTTGGGTCTAGCTCAGTTTCAATACTTGTTCCTGATGCACTCCGAAAATCATTCGCTTGTAAGGGGTCTTCAATGATGTGATATAACAAAATATCTGTAACTAAATTGCGATTCGCCAATAAACGATTCTGACTGTAGCCAATGGTAGTCAACAAATTACGAAAAGCTAAATCAGTCGGTGCAAGGAAAGTAACAGGATCGCCATCCGCATTGCCCAAAATATTTATCACGTCATCCTCTGCCACATTAAGAGCAGCAATCAGAATTGTAAAATTATCTTCATCATCCAGCACACTGACAATACTACCCTGTCGTACATCACTGGTAGATGCTTCACTGATGGCAATCGTTTCATCTCGTAAGCGCATGACTTCATCACCAGCAATTTGTGATAATGATAAATCAGCGTCATCTATCGAGCCGATAATTGCTACCAAGTAGAAGGCATTCTCAGCGAATGTTTGGTCGCTTGCCTCAACAATAACTGAATCGTTATCACGCGCTTCGACGACACTCACATCTATATCGCCTGCATCAATATCAACCGTTTCAAATTCACCATAGCGAATACTACTGATGCTTCGCTCATCATCTATCAAGAAAGCAAATGGGGGTGCATCTTCAACTGCATGTACAACAAGTAATCGTGATTCGTCAGAGTCGAGGTTCAGCATATCTTCGCTAAATGGAATTGCTTGTAAGGTATTATCTTCGGCTGACCCCATAAGTGCGATGGTAATAAAATCTCCATTGAGTACCGTCAAATCAAGGTCAATTGCGACATTGGCTTCTGCTTCACTATCGTCAGAGCTAATTGTTATGTTGTAGATGCCCTGGGGTAGCGATTCAAACTCGCTCACCTCTCCATAGGCAAGATTAGAACTTAATGTAAGCTCTTGGGCTTCTATACGCATATCGATAGCAGGTGCATCTGGCGAAAAATTGGCTAAACGAAGATGGGCAAGCGTGATTGTTTGTGGCGTTTCACTTGGCGCAGGCGTACTGCTGGGTGTCGCATTTGGTGTTGCCGTTGCTGAGGCAGTTTCACGCAATTTGTCATCAACCAAGGTATTGATAACACGATTGAGCAGAACATCATTGAGAACATATATTGTGCCGTTGCTCGCAGAAACGTCTTCTTCGATAACTTCCACCACATTATTTACTACGATTGTATTATCACTATTCACACGAATACCAACAAAGGCATTTTGTAAGCGCGTTGGTATCACTTGTCCATCACGTCGGCGTAATGCTTGGTCTGATAATGTTTCATCAATAATATGGTAATTCAAAATCGCTGTGACCACTTCCACATCAGAAATTATTGTGGCAAGGTCTAAATTGAGAGCACTCTCTACATTACGAAATGCGCGGTCATTAGGGGCGAATATAGTGTAATTTCCAGAACGGTTTAAGCGGTTACGAACCGCAGGGGCGGCATCTAAGAATTCTTGTAAAATCGTGAAATCCATACTTGAATCACTACGATTTTGGATGATATTAGCAATTGTTCCACCTTGTGCCAGTGTTGGCATACCAGATAAAACAAAAAAAACGAGTACAGCCCAAACGATATGCAATCGCTTCATTAACTTGCTCCAAATTAACGTCAAGCATCATTATAGTTGTCTGCGTTAAACTTGGCTATAGGATAATCCAAACTATGGTATAGAAGCAAAAAGACACGCGCTGGGCGTGTCTTTGCGTTGGTTTATGCTGTGAGAGGTTCTTCGTGTCCATCACCCCGATACTTTGCTTCGGCTTCCTTACGGAACTGCTTGGTATAGAGTGTGTAGTAATGCCCTTGTTGACGTATCAACTCCGCGTGTGACCCCATCTCGATAATCTTACCGTGATCTAAAACAATGATACGGTCAGCATTTTTGATGGTACTCAAGCGGTGAGCGATAATCACGCTGGTGCGTCCTTGCATCAGATGTTCCATACCCTTTTGAATGAGGTATTCGGTGATGGTGTCGACGGAACTTGTGGCTTCATCCATGATGAATAATTCAGGCTTACTGAGAACAGCACGCGCCAAACTAATCAACTGCTTCTGCCCTGTCGAGAGTAGAACACCGCCCTCACCGACTTGTTCTTCATAGCCATCATCAAATTCAGCGATGAAATCATGCGCGCCTGATAACTGTGCCGCTTGTTCAACTTCTTCATCACTTGCATCAAGGCGACCATAACGAATATTATCGCGGATTGAGCCACTGAACAGGTGTGGTGTCTGCAAGACCATGCCAATCCGTGATTGAATCGTATTCTGTGTCAGGTCGGTATAATCTGTATCATCAAAGAGTATGCGTCCACCTGTTGGTTCATAGAAACGACAGAGCAAATTCACTAAGGTAGATTTACCACTCCCCGTATGCCCAACCAAAGCGATTGTCTCACCTTGCTTGATATGCAGGTTGAAGTTCTCTAAGATGACATCGTCTTCATTATAGTAGAAACCAACATCCTCGAATGTGATGTCCCCTGCTATGCTATCGACTTCAATTGCATTTGGCTTATCGACGATTTCTGCTTCGGTATCAAGCAAGCTAAAGGTGCGTTCAGCACTAGCAATGGCATGTTGCATCGACGCATACACACGCGCCATATCTTGGACAGGCCATAGCATGAAGGTGATATAACCAATGAAGGCATTCAAGCCGCCGATGGTCAAGCCAACTCCGACTTCATTTTGTACTTGCAAACCACCAAAGAAGATAATCCCACCGACAACCAAAGAACTGGCTATTTGAATCGCTGGCAAGAACAGTGCTGAATACCATGCCGCCCGATAAGACGAGGTATACATACCACGAGTCAATTTACCGAACTCGCTTAAACTGGTTTTCTCGCGGTTCAAGCCTTTGATAATCCGCACACCTGTAATCATCTCATTGTAATCACCCGTGATTTCACTGTTGTAACGGCGTGATTCACGGTAATGTACAAGGATGCGTTCTTTGAACCAGATACTAATATAGATTAAGACAGGTATCAGTGGCACAACTACGAGAGTTAATTGCCAATTGATATAGAACATGAAGCCGAGAGCAGCTGTTATGTTCATGACTGCCCAAGTCGTATCAATCAAACCCCAAGAGACTAACTCCGCAATGCGTTCGGTATCAGATGTTGCACGAGACATAATCCAACCGACAGGCGTTTTGGTATAGTACGAGAGTGATAGATTTTGCAGATGCCCGAATAAGCGTTTGCGTAAGTCATACTGCACCCGTTGGCTCAATTGTCCTGCAAGATAAATAAATGTGAATACTAAAAAGGCAAAACCAATCCACATAACGCCGTAAATTGTTGCAATCTGCCAGAGGCGATCTACATTGCCTGCCAAAATAGCATCATCAATCAGTTGTGCGTTCAGGAAATTCAGGTAGGCTTCGAGCAAGGCAACCATCCCTATTGCAAAGATGAACCCTGCAACTGATTTCCAGTGTGGACGTGTTAAACCGAGGATACGCAAGAGCGTACCCCCGTTCAGAGATGTATCAAATTCCTCTTCTTGGAAACTATGCTCCGACATTCGCAATCTCCTTTTCCAAATCAGATTCGATTTGAGCTTGCATGTCATAGGTTTGGCGATAAACACCGTCAAGTGCCATTAGTTCGTCATGTGTGCCACGTTGGATAATGCGCCCTTTATCCATTACGAGAATCAGGTCGGCATCCATCACAGATTGAATACGATGCGCGATGATAAAGCTGGTGCGGTTATCCATCATGTTATTGAGTGCATCCCGAATTTGTGATTCTGTTTCAGTATCAACACTGCTGGTGGCATCATCCAAAATCAGAATTTTCGGATTCTTGAGCAATGTTCGTGCTAAAGTTACCCGTTGCTTCTGACCACCTGATAATGTCACACCGCGTTCACCCACTTTGGTCGCATAACCTTCTGGAAACTCCAGAATGACATCATGTACGGCGGCGGCACGTGTAGCGGCGAATACTTCTTCGTCAGTCACTTCACGATGCACACCATAGGTGATATTCTCGCGGATGCTGGTACTAAACAAAAACGGTTCTTGTTCAACAACACCGATTGTGTCACGCAGGAAATACTTCGGATACTGATTCAGTTCAACCCCATCTAACAAAATTGAGCCATTGTCATAATCGTAGAAACGAGTCAACAATGCCATGAGAGTTGTTTTACCTGAACCTGTACTCCCTAAGAGCGCAATGGTCTGCCCTGCTTCTACATCAAAGTCAATGTCATGCAGAACTTGAGGACCTTCTCGATAATCAAAGTTCAGGTTCTTGAAGCTGATATTGCCTTGCACATTGTCTACAGGTGCTTTTTCACCTAAGCCTAGCAATTCCCAATCTTCTTCAAAAACTTCTACCAGACGATTGTACGAAACCATACCTGTTGTCATCTGAACGATTAAGCGTCCTAGATTACGCAATGGGTTGATAATCCAACCGAGCATCGCCATATAACTGATGTATGTCCCGATACTTATGCCTGTTAAGGTAATTGGTCCCACCGTCGCAAAGACATTGCCTTCACCAGCCATCACCAAGAATGCGCCAAGTACAAACCCTGCCAACATCTGATAGCCTGTTAAAACATCCGTGACTGGCCAATAGAATGCATGTAAGCGCATGAATGAAAGTCCGAGTTCATATTTCTCGTGGTTTTCTTTCTCGAAACGGTCAATCTCATAATCTTGGCGTGCAAAGGCTTTTACAACACGCACCCCACTCAGATTTTCTTGGAGTGCCGTTGAGACGCGCTCATCTTGTTCTTGAAATTTCTCGTAGGCTTTACTGATATGTTGGAAAAAGACCAATGACATGATAATCACAAGTGGTACAACTAGCACCGAGAACAATGCCAATGGTACATCCAACCAGAGTAGTGCCGCGAAGTTCACTACGAATAAAAGCAAAATACGCCCGATACCGATTGCCTGTGATGCGAAGAATTGCTGAATGGCAAAGATATCAGACGTACTGCGTTGGATGAGTTCCCCAGTTTGCATTTTGTCATGGTAAGTGAATGTCAAATGCTGGAGATGGTCGAACATATAGTCACGCAATCGGAGCGCAATCCCTTCGGATGCTTCTGCTGCCCAAGCGCCACTGATGAATGCAAAACCACCACGCATTGTTGCCAGACCGATGAACAAGAGCGAGGTCATCACCAACAATGTGAAAAAGTTAGCTGGTTCAGCTTCTGGGTTGAGCAATGTATCCACAACATAGCGCAGTAAAAGTAAACTTGCTGTATTGGCAACGGCTGAGATACCCAACATGAATATCGCGCCAATGTAGCGTCCGCGATAGCCTTTGAGTAATTGCCATAAGCCTTGTATTCGATTTCTTGAGATAGACGCTTTGACATTAAAATTAGTTTCTGTCTGAGCGACATCTGCATGTAATGGCATAGTTTATGCCTCCACATTTTGTCATTAAGCCGAAAAAATACCCGATGATTACCTCGTTGGGGCAATCCCGATTCAGTGTGTTTCTATAACGTGATTTAAGACACCATTAAGGGTCATTATGGTTGCATAGAACACGTTTTGTGTCAATAGCCGTTTTAGTTTCAAGTCGTAAGGATACTTTAACAAGTTTAAAGATTTCAGTATATGCCCAATGGTACAGTATAGACTACGGCATGATGGGTAAAGATGTTCAAAGTCCGTTTAACATCAAGTTTGAGCAGCAAAAATTAAGATATGCCCATTGAGGTCTTTGATTGTGAATTCTCGAAATCCCCAAGGTTTGTTATCAGGGTCTGATATAATTTCTACGCCCTTTGTACGATAATCTTCTGCTAAAGTATCTATCGGCTGATTCACTCGGATATGCAAATGCCCTGACGGCACTATCTCACGGTTAGATGGTACTTGTGATAATTGAATGGTAACCATGCTGCCAGACCATTCCCCACGCGATACACCACCATGGGTCGGTGGGTTGCCATAGAGAAAATCTATATTGAAGCCAAGTTTATCGCGGTAGTATTCAGCTGTTTGGAGGACATTATGCACATGCAAAACAGGCTCTACGGCAAGAAATTGTACTGAGGAATTATCGTCAATTGGCGCGTCGTTAAACCAGTCAGATTTACGTAAACCCCAAACCAAACTAATGTGATGAGATGTCTCATGTTGATATTTCAAGGCTAGTTGTCCGCGCAGACGAAAGCCTAGTTTCTGCGCGACCTTTAACGAGGCGATGTTATTCTGGTCTATCCATAGTTCAACTTTGTCGTAGCCTAATGTCTCAAAGCCATAATCCAAAGCAACCCGACAGGCTTCGGTGGTGATGCCCTGCCCCCAATAATCAGGGTGCAATATGTAACCCATCCCTTGAATACGCGTTTCGCCAAGATAATTCACAATACCAATTGGAGTATCATCGCCTTTTAAGCAAATCGCCCAGTGGACTGCCCCATCTCTGGACATTGACCACTGAAATGAATTGTGTGTTTGGTCGACTATTTCATGAGGTGGACTTGGCATAAAAATCATCGCGCGAGGGTCACTGTAAATCTCAAATAGTGCAGGTATGTCTGCTAAAGTTAATGGGCGTAGAGTCAGGCGTTGCGTTTCCAATATTTTTGTCATTGGTATACCTCATTAAAAGCAAAAGAGTAGAACAAGTGTCCTACTCTCATCAGTATACACTACTTTTTACTTTATTGGGCAACCACTTCTAAAATCCATTCGGTCATGGTTTCAAGCAATTCTTCATTGACGGATTGCTCTAGTGAGCCATATTCAGATAATGACCCTGTTTCCGCAATTTGGAAAATGTGATTCATATCCTCAATCGTTACAATCTCAATGTTATCATTCATGCCGTCTATAGCAGATATGTTTTGTTCCGCGCTGACTTGTAAATCTAGACTACCAAAAATAGCTAATGTCGGTACGTCAACTTCTAACCAAAATGGCGTTGGCTCGTAAGCAAAGTATGATTGGAAAATTGGCGATGTAAATTGTGCCATCGCTAATTCGACAGTTTGTTCATCGGCTTCTGCACCTTGAGCGACAACCAGTGCTTCTAAACCTGTGCGTAAGGCTTCTTCGTCATCATTTTCATCAGCACTAATAATTAGCTCAAATGCTGAATCAATTGCTGATAACTGCTCTGCATCCGCACCATCAGCAGCAAAGATAAGTTGATTCTGTTCGCGCAGAATATCAATTAAACTGACCGTCGGCGCAGCGAGTCCGATTACAAAATCCACATTATCATTATTGATAGCAATTTCTGGCGCATAAATTCCGCCTTCGCTGTGTCCAGCAATGCCTATCGTATTGAACTCTCGTCCACTGAGAAACTCGATTGCTGCATTTGCATCGTCACGGAAATCATATAAGTCTGCTTCGGCATAATCACCTTCTGATTGTGCAATGCCTCGGTCATCATAACGTAATACAGCAATCCTATTCCGAGCTAGATAATCCGCAATATCACGGAAAGGCTTAATCTCTGCTATTGGTGCAAGTGATTCATCGCGGTCTTGCCCGCCACTTCCTGAAACAAGGAGAACAACAGGGAACGGTCCGTCACCTTCAGGGATAGTCAAGGTACCAGCCAAAGTAAGGTCACCACTCATGAAGGTAATATCTTCAGCTATATAAGGAAGAGACTCTGTATTTTCCTCTTCACTGAGTACGAGAATGTTCTCAACCACTGGGATGAAAACCGTGTCACGCAAAGCATCATGTTCTTCAGGTGATGATTGGAGTAGAGCAAGATAAGTTGTGCCATCAACGTTTGCGACTGCTACACTGATATTCAGGCTGACTCCTACATCAACTTGAATAGTATATAGTGACCACAAACCTAAATCAGTATCCAATTCAGCTTCAGATTCTGGAAAACTATCAAGTCCTAATTGCCCTGCTAAGGTTGATAACAAGGTTTCGCTTGGCAACGGAGCAGATTGGATGATAAGTGTTGTCGCATCGGTTGGACTTTCTCCACGAGCATATACCCCACCCCCAACTGCATTCCAGCCTACAGGTACAATGCCTTCTACGCCAAACATCGAATCTTCAAAGGGTTCAAATTCAATCTCGTTGTCTTGTGCATTGATAGTAGTCATAGCGACACTTAGCACAACTATCATTAAAAGTATTTTTATGTAACGCATTTCACTTCCTCACTTTTAGATAATTAGACAAGTTTCTAATTATTAATTTAGACGATTATCTAAATCTTGGCAAGATAGAAATATAAAATACTCATTAAAACAAAAACTCCCCTTGCGTGGGGAGTTCAATTATTAGATGTGTGATGGTGCAACGACATTATGCTGGGTTAAATTGCCCATTGTCTGTGAATTGCCCAACCATTTTACCACTCATATCGAATGCCATACGTCCTAATAATTTCATCGGACCATAGCCATTATTACCCATAGGGTGAATGATGAGTGTATGCGGATTAAATGTCCCAATACGGTTGCCATCAACATTAAAAACGGGTGTTGGTGCCTCTGGCAAATTACTTGGGTCGAATGTTAATTGTGTTTGGTGTCCCATAGTAGGTCTCCCTTTATCGCACCGAATTGTGCAATATAGTACAATTAGGGTATCATCTACAAATTGCAAACTCAATACTTCCCTCGTCGCTACTCAAAAATCGTAATTTTTGTCTTTTTAGAGACATTGGCATTGTGTATTTTACACAAGGTTAGCGTTGGACTCTCGTAGGATGACAATAATCTGACATGCTTTTAGACTATCTATAGTCATAAGCTAGGAGATATGATGCGTCGTCTCACATTCAAAGTATTGCCAATACTGACTGTGTTAATTAGTTCACTAATGCTCAGTTATTTATTTAGCGCGTTAACCTTGTTAGCCCTTGTACCTTGGGATACAGCCATCGCACGACCTGAAATCGGGACATGGCAACGCACTGTTAATGATTTTTTTGAGGGGCGTTTTGGAGAAAATGTTGTCATTCTATTTTTTATCATGATGACGACACTACCAATTTTTAATACGCTGAGAGAACGCTGGTATTTGTCAGCGCGAGTCACATTGACGAATATCTTGTTTCTTATAGTGGGATATGGCGGATTTATTGCTAGTTCCATAATAAGTTATATTATATTTCCCTATCGTGGTAATGTAACTGACCCTTTCTTCCATAACTATACGCGCAGTAGCATTTCTCTTCTCGCAATTAGTGTCATTTTCTGTTTTTGGTTTTTGCAAATTAAAAGTATGCCAAAGTATTACAATAAACAGAAAAATAAAGCAAAAAATACCCAGAAAAATATTTCAATCCATAGACTAACCGACGCAATAACAGAAGATGATGCCACTAATTATCAAGATAATCATGTGCAATCTGAGCATTTCACGTCACAATAGCATCATATTAATTGCAATAGAAAGACAGTTTTTTGATGTTAAGAATAAACGACACACGTTTTTTGGATTTAATGAATGAACAAGCCAAAATTGGAAGGACAAACGATGGTGGATTAACGCGCCCTTCTCTATCCGAAGCCGATATACAAGTCAGGAATTGGTTTCAAAATCAAGTCGAGAGCCATGGCTTAGACTACACAATGGATGGTGCTGGAAATCAGTCAGGCATTCTCAAAAGTGACCAAGTAGACGCAAAAACGCTTGTCATTGGCTCACATTTAGATAGTGTTCCGAATGGTGGACGCTTTGATGGCGCACTAGGAGTGATTGTTGCCTTAGAAGCGGCACTCTCGCTTAAAGATGCGAATAAGAAACTCCCCTTCCATGTTGAGGTTATCAACTTTACCGATGAAGAAGGCACGCTAGTCGGATTGTTGGGTAGTGCCGCATTTACGAATTTACTCTCTGCTGAGTCTTTAGAAAAACCGCGTGGCGGACGCGATACTTTAGAGCGAGGCATGGCACGTATCGGCATTTCGGATAACAGCATTCTATCGGCAACACGTTCTCCTGATGATATTGCAGGCTATATAGAAGTGCATATCGAACAAGGCACACGCTTAGAAGAAGCCAACTTAAATATTGGCGTTGTCTCAAGTATTGTTGGGATACGTTCACTATGGCTGACATTCCAAGGTGAAGCCGCACATGCTGGCACAATGCCGATGGCAAAGCGTAAGGATGCGTTTTGGGGTGCGGCACAATTTGCCCTGACTGCAAAAGCAGCAATCATAGAAGAATTTCATCCGGGTGTCGTCAACTTTGGAGATATTGAGATTGCACCGGGCGCATTCAATATCGTCCCGAATGAAGTGAGGTTAGGCATAGAATTTCGGCATGGGAGAAATGAAACTTTAGCAGAAATGGAAGCGACTTTGCTTAAATTAGCACAAGAAACTGCCGATAAAATGGGCTTGGGTTTAAGTGTGACACGTTTGCATGATATTCACGCTGCGCCGATGAGTGAAGCATACATTCAAGCAGTAGAAAGCGCTTGCGACCAATTATCATTGACACACACACGGCTATTGAGTTTTGCGGGGCATGATGCACAATCAATGGCGCAAATTTGCAACAGTGTGATGTATTTTGTTCCATCAGTGGATGGGATTAGCCATAATCCGAAAGAATATACTCGTGATGAGGACTGCATCAATGCTGCGAATGTAATGTTGCAGACTATTTTGCAATTAGCTAATTAGATGTATTAGGAGGAGAGTTGCTTATCATTAAATGGGTATGGTTATTTTGAAGCAACTCCCCTCACCGAGTTTGGTATCGACTTCAATTGTGCCTTGATGTTGCTCAACCAATGTTTTGACAATGGATAAGCCTAGTCCTGTGCCATCTTGTTGCATATGTTCTTCAGTATTCACTCGTTGGAAGGGTTGGAATAAAGTGGGCAGCGCATCTTGAGGAATCCCCAAACCATTATCAACCACATCAATCACGACACTGGAATAACCGACTTTCCCGACTACTTCAACCTGTCCGCCTTCGGGTGTGTATTTAATTGCATTTGATACCAGATTTTCTACAGCACGCATCAAGCGTTGAGGATCAACTTGAATAATAACATCCTCATCAGGCGGATAAATTACCAAGTTGATATTTTTTTCTTTCGCATAGATGTACATATCTTTACTAACATGCTTGATGAATTTTGTGAAACCAACAGGCATCTTTTCGAGCGTCACTTCTGTCTCAAGTTGTAATAAGTCTAAAATATCGTGAACAAGGTCACGCATTTTGATGACACCACGCTGAATTGAGTGTACGAAACTGAGTGTCGATTCATCTTCTTGGATTTTGGGAGACAATTCCAACATATCAGCATAACCAGAAATCACAAATAGAGGGTTTTTCAGGTCATGTGTCGCAGAACCAATAAATTGTGCGCGGAGTTCATCCATGCTTTCATAACGTTCTTTCTCATGCTGATGCAATGCCTGAATCTCACGTTGTTGACGTGCGAGGGTCAATTGTGTCTGAACTCTTGCAATCACTTCTCTATATTTGAAGGGCTTCGTGATGTAATCAACCGCCCCTGCTTCAAATCCTTCGACGATGCTTTCGGTTTCATCAAGCGCACTGATAAATATGACAGGTATTTCGGCAAGTATCTCGGTCTGTTTCATGGTACGGCAAACATCGTAACCACTCATACCGGGCATTGTAATATCTAGCAAGACAATATCAGGGATAACTTCGTGGGCAATTCTTAAGGCTTCATCGCCGTGTGTGGCTGAATACACATCATAATCATAACGCTCCAGCATATTGATAAGGAGGTCGATATTCATTTCGTTATCGTCTACCACAAGCACCGATATTGGGTGTTCTTGTAAATCCACTAACATACCTCTATTGACACATCTAATTACTCATGTAATGTAGCTTACTTTTATTATATAGCAAGGCTTCCAACAAAAAAGAGAGAGCTGATGCCCTCTCTTGTCTGCTACTATCCTAACATCCTTATTCCGATTTTGCTTGATGTTTCTCTAGCGCTTCAATTTGCTTCTCAGTGTTCTTTAAAAGTTTCTTGGTCATAGCGACACCGCCTTTTCCTTTCGCTTCCATATCAGCAATCCGTTCGCGCAAGGTTTCCGCGGCAGAATACAATTTTTCTAGCTTTGAAGATGCCGTAACTTCTTTTTCTTCTTCTTTAGTTTCAGATGGTTTAGCCTCAGCTTTGCTTGGTGGGGCTTGCTTTTCTTGCTCACGTCTTGCTTTCTTTTGAAGTCGGTGTGTGGTGACTTGTTGAGCAAATACAGCAATACTTTCTGTATCTGCATCCCAAAATACTGTGCCATCAATGATGAGTCTATCACCACTATAGGCTTCTATCTCTTCTATCACAGCATTCCATTGGCGTATGCCGATATAAACAGTGTATACCGTTGCCTCTTCGGGTGGATGTGGCACACCTTTCGGAAATGGTGATTGCTTATGCGTGTGGCTAATCGTGGTAATCACTGAGTTATCTTCAATAATTGTTTTCCCCGGACGACCATGCAAAGTGATATTGACGTAGCGCATCTCACCATGCTCGGCAGTATCAATCAAATCATCGACATAATCTTGACGTTCTTCCCATTCGATAACCTTGCCTTTTGGCTTTTTGCCAAAATTCGGGAAAATCTCTTGCCGAACGTCTTCATCCATTTTGGGTTTTATGATGTAGAAGAAAACTCCACCCATTGTGCGCCGACGTTTGTTGTCATCAGTTTTAAGACCGCCGTCCGCTTCGATTTTTTGTGTTTCTTCTAAATGTTGTTGGACGAAATCGCGCCCTAAACGTTCAATCAGCATTTCGATTTGGCTGATAGGTTGTTCGTCAGTTTCACCCAAGGCTTCGGCTACTTCCTTAGCGTAGTCTTTGATCTCTTGCTGTTCCATATGTAGCTAAACTCCTCATTGCGTGTGTAACGTTGGTTGACTTTTGAACTAATGAACGACACGTCACATATATTCATGATAAAGTCAAACATTAAGTATTACAAATAAGATTAGGGGGCAAATTGAATTAGTCCACGTTTGCCATTGGTACGCCAATTTTTATCAAGTGTGGTCAAAGATTGTGCTTTTGCATGTGTAATACCAACAATCGGGTCACTTTTGAGCGTTCTTAAAGCAAGGAATGGTGCTGGTATTTCCGAAACTATGTTAGCAAACACTTCTTCGACATCAAAAATAGTATCCTTTAGCGCACGGCGATAATTGGCATCTCCTTTTGATATTATGATACGACCGTGTGAAAATGCCATGCGAATATGCGAGGGTAATTCGTCATAGAACCGACTGCTATGCCAAAAAAAATCAGGTTGTAGACGCAGTAGTCCAGTCTGTAATGACGTTTCTAATTGCTGAACCAGTGGCGTAAAATCTGAACTGATTTCAGGGAGGGCTTTTAGCATCCAGCGCACATCCGCTGATGTCGCATCACTCACATAGGTCGGATTCATCTTCAAATGCACTGTAACAGGAATATTTAACATGATAAGTTGATGTATCAAAACCAAATCCATCGCGAGTTCTGTGCCAAAATTATCAGTGATAATATGAACAGCACCTTCTCTTTGAAAAATGGCATCAACAGCATCGTTGCTATCGTCAATTAGTAAATCATCGGCATTCGCAACAACCCCATGCGCCATTGCTTCAGGCAAGCTCAAGTCAATTCGATTACCCCATAATGCGTATTGCAAAGCAGATTTTAGTCGTTCTTGCGGAGAGCCTTCTATACTCAGTGCCAATTTGAGTTGTTGTTGCAAGCTGTCACTATACAGTTCTTCTGTTTTAATCACTCTATAGGGGTCAAGTCCTGTCTGCCAATATTGTACCCGATTGATTACTTCTCTGAAAAATAGCATCTCTGCAAAAAACCATTCTGAACTCTGCCATGTTTCATCTTGATGTGCTTCAAAATCAGCCATCCAAATGTTTGCATCGGGTGCGAGATAGTTTTGGTTTGGTAACGGTGCGTCATTTAGCATTAATTGATGTAACTCATCAAGTGCCTGATTGATAGCTATAGAAAATTCATTTTTCGCTTGCAAATCAATAATCATGGAAGGCAAGCGCGTTTTCATGGTTGTATGTGCAAATGTAAAGGACTGATCAGTACGAATTGGTTTTAGGGGCATCGTATTAACCTAAAAATGACTGTCCAACAAGCCAGATAATCCAGCCGAGAACCATCAATAGACCTATTTGCCCATGTAATTTAGCTGTATTGCCCTGTGCAGGATGTAAAATTTTAGGGTCAGTTTCTGTGTTAAAAATACGAATTAATTCCAATGTTTTGGGAATCATGAGCAATGTGAGTAGAGTTGTAATGGGCATCAACCCCGCGATAACCAATAGAATTTGTGAGATGTAACACGCCACCAGTAGCAAGATATATTCTTTACGTGCAATTTCGCGCCCGAAGATGACTGCGAGAGTTCGCTTATTTGCGGCACGGTCAGCTTCTAAGTCTCGGATATTATTAGCATGCAGGATTGCCGCTGTTGTGAACATTATCGGGAACGAAATCAGGCAGAGTTCCCATGCTTTTGCGATAGAAATATCGGGTTGCATCACATAATATGCGCCTAAGACAATCATCGGTCCCATGAAAACACCAGCCGCAACCTCGCCTAGCCCATTGTAAGCAAGTGGAAAAGGACCCGCTGTATAAGTGATGGCAATCAGCACGCCACCGATTCCAATCCACCATAACCATGAACCACTTTGAAATAGCAAATATAAGCCAATCAACGAGCCGAGAACTGTTACTAGAATTGCACCGAACAAGATCTCTTGCTCGGATAATAATTTCTGTTTAAGTGCCATACTCTGACCAGCTTGCTTCAAGTCATCTGACCCGCGTTTGAAATCCATATATTCATTGACGAGGTTTGCTGTGGTTTGCAAAAGCATTACGCCAATCAGTGCTAATATAAAATGTAGGAGATTAAAAACACCATCTTGCACAGCTATCACAGCTGCTAGTGCCATTGGTACAAAGGAGGCTGTGAAGACGCGCGGACGTGAGGCTTGTATCCATGCGGATAATTTTGAAGGTTGCGTTGTTGCCATAAGTCTCTCAGTCAGTTAATTTTTGATTAAAACATCATAGCGGATTCATCTCCGACTGCCTATGATTATCCCTAGAGATTCATATTTTTTTAAAAAAAGCGAATACTAGTTTCTAGGACAAATTTTTCTGATAAAACGCCATGATTAGTCCATCGACTATCTGTTTTTCTTCAAGCAATTCATAACCTGATTGTTCATATAAATAGCGTGTAGGTCGATTTAATGCGCCAGTTGAAACGACGATTCTCTCTATTTCTGCAATCGTCTCTACGAATTGTACCAGTTGCTTACCGATGCCTCTTCGAAAATAGTCAGGATGAACAACCAAGCGTCCGATGTCTAGAATATGTTTGTCTATCGAATAAGATAGAACTCCAGCCAATGTATCCTCAACGAAAAAACCTAGAAAATTTTCGCAGGATTCGCTCAGGTCTTGCAATGATTCGTGTAACTGAGGAATGCCATCAAAGCCTATCAACTCAGCTTCAATCTGATACGCCATGCGTTGAATTTGCAATACTCGTTGTGCAATTGCATCAACTGTTAAATCTAACGCTCGAATGGAATCACTCATAGTTTGCCCTCTTGTGTTACCATGAATTTTGTACCAGTTGTTCAAATTCAGCGCGTTTTGCTTCCGAGCGTAACCAAACTACAGCAAATCCAGCATAATTTTCGATATTATCGCGCCATGCAAAGACTTGAATCAGACTTCGCACCAATTTTACCCCATATTGATGCACTAACCGTCGTGCTGTCATGATGCTCATCGCCACTTGATTATCCGCTGATTTGTTCAGAATTTTCTTGTACAACCGCTTTGCCAGTGATTCGTCATCCCAATTAGGCAATTCTTTGCGATAAAAGCGTTTTGACTCAACTTTTTTCTGCTCGGATTGACTTTTATTTTTATACGTCGATAGCGGTATAATATTCTTCGTTTGCACTGTTGCTTGCTGTTCAATTGCGACTGCCTCTAATTTTGGCTTTTGTGGCAATTTCACCACTTTATCAGCAACCATCTGAGTTGGTACAGAAATAGTCATTTTAGGGGCAATTTCAGGCGATTTTGGATGAATCCCTATTGCGATTGAGGGACTCACAGGCGTATCAGGATGCCAGTAGTAATTGACATCTTGGCGCATTAGGCAAATATGACGGTGATTAGCAAGTAGGCTCTTGGCAAGTTGTCGATTGGCGGGATAGCGTTTGCCTGTTTCATCTTGCAGGAAGATTCCATAGTCGCCTTCTTCGGGCACATATGCCAAATTATCCCAAGTGATGATTTGCCTGAAATACATTGGACGTTGTTTCGTTTCCATCTCAGCATGGTCACGTCGGCTGGTGCGTTTGCTAATACCCAAGCGTTTGGCTAACCATTTGCGTGGATACAACCCAGGTCTGCGCTTGATGAACTCCCGCTCTAAGGCTTGCCGATAGCGTTTGGGCGATTGCAAATCTGCTTTGGTAATTGGGTCACTCTTCGTCATTTTAAGCCCAAATTTCTCACATATTGTGGTGATAAAAGGCATTTGGTATGTTTTTGGTCGGCGACCTCTTTGAATTTTGTTTGGTTCTGTCCCCCTAAACAATAAGCATTTATTGTTTGACTCTCCAGCGATAGCTGATGCAACGTCAGTATGGGATGGGGGTTGGGGGGAAGGGTTGCCCTGTTTTATTTGTGAAAAAACACACGAACCATCGTCATAGGTTGCTGATAATGCCTTTAATATCGAATAGCGTCCGACATGATTTTCTAATGCTTCGACAATATCTCGCTCAGTCATAAGCTGTCCTTGAGTCATACCAATCATTAATAGACCATCTAAAACTCGAACTAATGCAGTTTGTTTATCTTGGAGTAAATATTCACGAATGCTATTAGGGAGAGTCTCTTTTGAATCTGAATCTTGCGTTGTGATTTTACGAGGGGGTCTGCTAAATGCACTTTGAATCGTTACTTGCGCTTCACGTCGGCGTTGTTGGGCTGATTCTTGCCGATGCTGACTCTGTGGTGGTTGGTCGACATGCGTTTGAATCAACCACCGTTCGACATCTGTTTGCAACCAACCGACATCTCGTAAGTAACAACTCGTTCGGAACAAACTCTCATTGCGTCCCAAATGAACTTTATGCTTATAGTATGCCTGTGCATCAGCAGGAGTCATCATAATTTTGGCTGACGGGGTTTCTGCCGATTTCTGCGGTATTTTGGGGACGCTATGGCTAGTTGGACTCACATTATCCATAAATCGCAGAATTGCGCTGATTTGCTCGGTTTTGAGAGTCTGTGCTTGCCCACCTCTTTGAATAGTATAGGCTTTATTATCAATCACCGTTGGCGGTGCAATGACATAACGTCCTTCTGCTTGTAAATCTAAACCTGCGGTGCGGCGGCTAGGCACTTGAACACCGACAGGCAAACGATAATAAAAATGAGGTAGACCCCGTCCAGCAGATAATACGGTTCGGGTATTAAGCAGATGTGGAAATGTCTCTTTGAATCTTTCAAGTAAGGATTCATCGTCAAAATCCAAAACCATTAATCTGGAAATTTGCCCTGTCACGATGGCAATGCCACCAAAGTTTTGACGGTTGAACCACAAATCTAAGTGACGTGGATTAACCCGTTTTTGCTGGTACGCTTTCCAATCAATTCCTGCTTGTTTGGGACGATTCAAATCTAAATCACCCAAGATTGGAATAACGTTAAAATCTTGATATAAATAGGTCATTGCAGACCCAAATAACGCTGGTTTGACCCCAGTAACATTTAAGTTTGACATTAAATGTATCCTTTTGGGGCAACCTTTAAGGGTTTATGGGTTGCATTGTTTGAAGATATACTCTACAATTAATGCAACGAAAAACTTCAATAACTTATTGAGTATTCCTGAAATACGGAGACCAAAAGTAATAACTTCGCGGTTATGTTGAAAGTTTTCGCGCCATAGTGTCCTCGATTGCCTAGCCAGTTTTTCGGGACACTAATTTTTTTTAATGGTCTTTTTCGGAAAGTCTATAAGTATCAGACTCAAAGAGTTGCCATATTTTGTTGTCGAATAAATTTTAAGTGTACTGCTCTCGCCTCATAAAATGACAGAACTTACACCTGCCCTTTAGCCTTTTTTACGAAGGCGATTTTCTTCTTCTTCTAACCAACGACGAATCTCATCAATCTGGTCAAGAACTTTATCACGCGCATCCGCCTTACCTGCTTTGGCTTTCGTCAATGTTTTCAGAAAACCTGCGTAGTAACGTTTATCACTTGGTGAAAATTCGATGGTGCTACGTGCTTTTTTAGATGTCCCTTTTTGGGGACGTTTTGCTGATACCGTCCCCACGGGTACGGTATAGCCTTGTTTTTTTGCTTCAAACACAGCCAGCTCGATTAAGTAATCATCATCATCTTGTGCTTCTGATTTTAAATCTCGTAAGAAACGCTCTGTCCAATTGAGGTCATCAGCAATATCCCAGACACTCACAGGCAAGCGTAACAAGGCGCGATACTCACGCAATTGCTTACGGCTTTTTAAACCCGTAGCGTTCAGCAGGCGTTCACTCTTACCTCGCGGAATACGTAACTTAGTATCCTTGCCATCTCCAACTTGACCGTAGTAGCCTAGTTCATGCTGAAATTCATGACGTGGCGTGAATGCCAAGTTAGATTCGGTGCTGAGTAAATCCATCAATAAGACTGCAAATTGGCGTGCTTTACTAATCGCATTCAGATTAGCACGGGCATTATTCTCAGCCGCTTGTCGCCAGATATTCAGGCTATCCACAATGCGAGCAGAAATCTTGCTGAACTCATCATCGCCAGTATGCCAATCAAGCAACTGATAGGCTAACCAACGACGCTCACCCGTTTCTAGTTGAAATTCATTCAAGCCTTTTTGAACAACTGTAATCGGATTGGTTAAACCATCATTGCGGATACTCGTTGCCAATTCAATTAACGTAATGAGTGAGGCTTCTATTGGACCAATTACTTCGGGTCTATCTGCATCCTCGTTTTCACCAATCTCACTTTGATTGAGATACGCTTTTAGGTTGAAGGTGTTGGCATCACGTTCTTCATGAACTAAGTCTTGCCAGATAGCGAACAAACCATCACGTTCAGCCATATCCCCATTCCAACCTTGTTGCATTGCCATCTCGCGCACTTTATGCGGAATAGCTCTACGAGGTTGTGCAGGGTCTGGATGAATATCTTTAATTGCAACAGGACTTGCACTCTGCCTATGAACATCTGCCTTACCGACAGCACCATAGATTTGAGCATCCAATTCAAGCGAGGCTAAACCACCCTCATCGGAGGCATTATCATCAAGTACATCAAAGGCACTTAAGCCCCGTATCTTTTTCTTACTCATGAAATTGCTTCCTCAATACGCGTGACAACATTCCAAACTTCATGCGCGGCTTTGCTATCAGGCGCAAGGTGGAATACAGGACGACGCATTAATGAGGCTTCACCCCATATCGTGCGTAGTGCCAAAGGTTGCCAAACTTTATCCCCAAATTGTTTTTTCATTGTCTCCAAATTCTGGTTATGAAGTACCGTAGTCCGACGATATTTCATCGGCACAATGCCCATTACTTCGATACTGCTCAGACCCCATTGATTGCGAGTCGGTTGCAATTGGTCTTTGTGTTGTAAGCTCTGCACCAAACCATCCAACGAGAGGTATTCACATTCCGTCGGATACATAATGGATGTCGTTGCCATATAAATAGATGCGTGCAATAAAGACGGTGTTGGTGAGGTATCAAAGATAACCATATCGACTGCATCTTTAATTTCTTGCAGACGTTTTAACACAATCAACCCATCAGATGTCATCATCGGGATAGCACGAGTTTCTACATTGGATGGAATGCAATATAGCACCCCTTCAACATCTTGTTCTGGTAGCTGATACCGTGACTCTGGAATACGTTTAAGTACATCACGAAATGATGATTCACGAACCAGCAAATCATACAAACCCGGTTCTTTACGTAGACCTAAACTGAGTGTCGCATGTCCTTGTGGGTCAGCATCAACTAGAACAACCCGATACCCCTTGACGGCTAAACCAGTCGCAATATGAGTAGCAAGGGTTGTCTTCCCTACACCACCTTTTTCGTTAAGTAGTGTCATGACATGCATGAGATTTGCCTTTGATAATTCACCCTCTAATCACCAACGATATTAATTGGTCGTCGTTGGCGTTCTTGTGTTATATGCTCTTGCATATCCGACCACTCTTGAAGCACAATTGCAACGGCATCGGGCATATGATAAATATATGCAAAATCAGACCCCGGTGCGGTTGTCGGTTGTGTCGACATATCCACAATACCCTTATCAGTGAGCATCGCTAAACAGTCAATATCATATGGAGTTAGTCGTCGTTTCCCAAGTGACTTTGCCACTTTTGAACGTGTCAACCAATTGCCCCCACCGTCGTAAACTGCTTGCACAATTTTCAATTGGTGAGGTGTTAGCTCTTGCATGTGAGCATCTAGCTCATGTAAATCCATGCCGATTGCCTCGCTATAGTATGTTAGCACTCTGTGAGGATTATATGTAAGATAAGCGAATTATGCAACAAACTGAATGATTCTGCAAGTGACTCACTTAGCGCGGTGGGGCAGGGGGCTTTGCAGATTGACAGAGTGACTCAGAAATTATCACAAGAATCAAAATAACTTATCACTAATGATTTGCAGATAACTTATCAAGTTTAAAATATTTCTTCAATTGAGTCACTTTAAAATCAGCTAGTGAGTCAGCTTTTTATGACTCTCTATACCGTACCCATGGGGACGCTATAAAATTTTCTGCATGGAAACTATATCTCAAAATATCTGCTAAAATAGCATGATAAAAGCCGACAAAATAGTGACGAAATCTTATGCCAAAACAAGACCATCGAGCGCGTGATGAAACCCTCAATCTCATCACAACCGCCATTGAAAATAGCCCATCAGGTTTAACACGGACTCAAATAGCGGATGCTCTGAATCGCACAAAGACACCACACCTCATTCAGCTAATTGAAAGCCTCGTTGAGAGTGGTCATCTTCGGCGACAAGTGAAAATCTTCGGCAATGGCGTGGAGGGGTATTTGTATACGATAGCGAGGAAATGATGTAGGGTCACACCGTCGGTGTGACCTTACTTTTACGACGAATAGAAAACGCCTCAATTCACCTCAATCTGGAAAGCAGTTTGCTCATTCAATTTTTCATTGACCTCAGCAATTTTTTCCTCTGGGGGGGTATCCGCTAAAGAGATGCCAACTGTTGCTCTATCAATATAGAGACTAGGTCCTTTGGTGATATTCCAGCCTGCATCATGCGCTAATTTTCGCACAATTTCACCAATTTTTTGCTGGTTTGGATGTGGATGAATATTCATCTGATAGCCTGTTTTCTTCGATAACTCTCGTATCTTATCCAGATGGCGTTCGCCCAACTGAGGAGACACAAAGGTCAATACAATGTGTCCTTGCTTTAGACCTGTTTTATATAATCCGAGGGGTTCTAAGGCTTGACGTACCACCGCATATGCTTGGTTAATTTCAATCTTTTCGCCTTCGGCTAATTCGATATTTTCAAGCTGAGGTGCATCCGTTTCTACCCGTTGTGAGAGCGATAATTTGAAGTCTGTCACGCGCAAAAATTCGCTTTCAATGTCTCGTATATCTTCTGCATCGACCCCCGTAACTTCTGCTTCAACGGCACGTTTATCCATGAAATAGGAAGGTCCTTTGCTGATGCGCGCCTCATCGGGTAAGAGATTTTCCAGAGCAATCGATAGGGCTTGTTGGTTCACTTGGGGGCGAATTTTGACATCCCAACCTGACTGGTCAATGAGGTCTTCTATAACGTCCCCATAGAGACGCTCTGCCGCTTGTGGAAAATCAAAGGAGAGCAATAATCGTTGCCTGTGCATCTCCATCCCAACCTTTCGTAAATTAGCCTCTTCGGGGAACATAGATAGGGCGAGGTCACGGGCTTCGTTTTGCTCTAAAGGACCTGTTTCACGAGCGCGTTGTGGTTTGAGTCCGTCTTGTTCTAAGGTTGCGCCATCTTTAGCTAATGCCAGCACAATTGAGGTGATTGCCGTCTGGTAATCTACGCCATCTGGCAATTCTTCTGGGAGCAATGAATCGGGCAAAACGGTTAGTTCGTTATCGACCAAATGCTTCCGCATATTGAAGGGAATAATGGCATCCATGTGAGCGCGTGCATTCTTTAAGATAGCGGTCATTTGGGTACGGATACTACCTTGTACACCCTCGACACCTTCCCATTTTCCGATTACCCATAAGAGAGCATCGGCTGGATAATGTGTGCCTTTTGCATTCTGGACTGTTGCGTCAAAGCTATCAATATCGGCTGATTTCACAAGCCCTAAACGCGGCTGGTCATTGCTATTTCTGAGGATAATCAACTTGCCTACAATATCAGGATTAGCGAGCATAATCGCCCGTTGCCGTTGAGTACGGTATATCTGCTCTTCACTACGAATGAGGAAAGTTCGCTTATCGCGCCAATCCGCTGAGAAAAAAATATTCTCCTGCTGATTCAATAACTCTTGTAGCTCTTTTTCTCGGCTGGCTTCGCCCCACCATACTTGCGCTAATTCACGCGCACTAAAGTAACTTCCTGCCTGACTTTTGAGTGATTCCCATAGTGTCTTGAGGTCAACCGAGCCTGTTTGATTGCCTGATTTTACCCCTGTGCCGATTGCCCAAGGTTTCTCTTGAAATGAGAAAGTACGTTCCGTACCGATGCGTGGTGTGATGACGACTTTCTGCCGTTGGCGTAACCCTGTTGCGAGGCTATGACGTGCGCCTTCGTCCCCATGTACCAACATAATTTGACTAGCGCCAAAGGCTTCCGCGACGTTGATAAGTTCACTTTCGTCCCCGTGTGCCGAGAGTGAATAGGTGTCGATTTCACAACGTAATTTTACGCGCTCTTTACCGAGTCTGAGCGTAGGAGTTTCGCCTTTATTTTTGTCGCGCATGACTTGTTGCAAGAAACGTCCCGGCGATTCCTCATCTTGGTAGCCTGTAAGCAAAATAGCGTTACGCTCGTCTGAGGCAAATTCTTTAGCATAAAATACAGATGCACCCCCAGTGAGCATCCCCGAACTAGCGACGACAATCAGCGGTTCGGTACTCATCGCTATCTGGCTACGCTGGTCACGGCTACGAACAGGCTTCACCCGTCCCCTGAAAAATAGATGCTCATCTCCTGCCATGCGAACCGTTTTTTCAGGGAGTAAATCCGCAAAGCGCGCATAAGCATCACAGACACTGCGTACCATACCATCGACGAAAACAGGCACATCAATTTCGTCAGCAAAGGCATGTATTATTTGGACTAATTCTTGCGAACGTCCCAATGCAAAGGCAGGAATGAGTACCTTGCCACCACGTCCTGTGATGCGCTTCAAATTCTGTATCAGACGTTTTTCTTCAGCGACACGGTTGGCATGTAAGCGTCCCCCGTAGGTACTTTCAAGGACGAGGGCATCGGCTTTGATGCGCGGGACTTCCACACTTTTTACTGTGCGCTGTGGGCTTTTGCTGATGTCACCCGACATGACTAGCGTGCCTTCGGAACTCTCTAAAACGAGCATCGCCGCACCAGCAATATGACCAGCCACATGATAAGTAACTTGCAGGCCTTCTCCGAGTTTAATCGCTTGATTGAACTCTACCAATTGCACCGCATCCAACAAACGATTGACGCTGACTTCATCGAACAATGGCAATTCGCCTTCTTCATCGCTTTTGCTACCCATGATTTTGAGGGCATCTTTTTGGAGAACTCGGGTTAAGGCTTCGGTAGGACGTGTCATCAAAACGGGAGTATAAGGGTATTGTTCCATGACCAATGGCAATGCCCCTGTATGGTCAGTATGAGCATGTGTAACCAAAATATAATCAGGACCACCAGCTTCGGTGATTGGTTGCAAGTCAGGCAATTGGTCATTTGCGATACCACGATTTGATTTTGGCGAGATACGAATCCCTGCATCGACAAGTAATTTTTTACCTACAATCTCGACGAGGGTACAACTCGCGCCGACTTCATCCGCGCCACCTAAAAAGGTCAATTTCATGATGTATCCATTCTGATTTTTTCTGTTCTAAAAATAGGGTGCATATAAGATGACGGCACATCAAATGGTCAGCAAAATAGAAGATTAGGGTGCTATTAAGCTGGCAACCTGATGTGCGGACACCTTACTAAAGGTATTGTTACACGAGTCCAATCAATAAGCAAATATCCTTTATATAGAGAGTAATGTTTGCAATCCAATCATTTCTATGTTATAAAATTTGTATAGACAACTAGACAAATTTGGGCGAGTATGCAACCATCACCATTACCGAAATATTATCAACTGAGCGGCATCTTGCGTCAGAAAATCGTATCGGGCACGTTCATTGTTGGCGCAAAATTGCCTACAGAAAATCGACTCTGTAAGGAATATCAAGTCAGTCGTGGGACAGTTCGTAAAGCCTATGACATCCTCGAACAAGATGGACTCATACGACGTGAACAAGGCAGTGGTATCTTTGTAGCTGAACCTTCACCAACACCGAATCAATTCAGTCTCGTCGAAAATCGCAACCTGCGGACAGTCACTTTAATACAAGAACTTATCGCATCTAATGAGAAACTATCAGAGATATTATCCGTTCCCCTAGATAGTGATGTTATCCACTTGATGCAAATGAAATACGACAATGGGCAAGCGATTATTTATGAGGAACGCTATCTATCCCAGCAACTTTGCCCAACCCTGATTGACGATGATTTGGAAAATGAGTCCATCCATAACTTGCTCATAGAAAAATATGGGCTGTCATTGGTGAAGCTAACACACAGCATCGACATTCGGGAAATCCCAAACAGCATCGCCGAACACATGAACGTAAAAAACGGCGAAAAAGGCTTCTTTGTCGATAGATTGTCTTACACGAAAACCGATAACGGAGTGATCCCTGCGGTGTGGTATCAAGCAATCTATCGTCGTGATGATTTTCATTTTCAAGCGGCATTTCAGAGTTCTATCTAGGAGGAAAATATGGGTTTGTGGGAAAAAGTTACTCCACCCAATACAGACTTATTCTTTAAGAAAAATGACCCTAACGACATCAAATTGGGCGAAACCATTTTGTATCAGCAAGACGACTACGAAATGGCAGATATTGTGTTGATTGGTCTGCCACAAGATGAAGGCGTGCGTCGTAATGGTGGACGAGTTGGGGCAAAAGATGCCCCTGATGCCATTCGCGCTTGTTTGTACAAAATGGTTACTACCGCAGAATTCCAATTTTTCGACATTGGCAACAGCAAAATTTTGGACTCACTTGAAGCGACCCATGAGAATCATCAAGCAATTATCGAACACCTAATAGACGATGGCAAAACGATTATCGTCCTCGGCGGGGGTAATGATACTAGCTATCCCGATTGCTCAGCTTTATCTACGTATAACAATAAAGGTGTGCTTGCCTTCAATATAGATGCCCATTTTGATGTCCGTGTGGATACACCCCGCAACAGTGGCACACCGTATCGGCAATTATTGGATGAAGGATTACTCCAAGCAGAAAATTTTTACGAGATTGCTTTTCAGCCTTTTGCCAATTCCCCGACCTACATCGACTATCTGGAAAATATCGGCGTGACGCACTATTCACTATCCCATGTTCATGACATTGGTTTAACCCAAGTTCTGAAAAATATCCTTGAAGAAAATCCGCAAAAATCAGTCTTTTGGGGACTGGATATGGATGTCGTTCGGTCTGCTGATGCGCCAGCCGTGAGTGCTGTTAATCCCTATGGTTTAACGGGCGAAGAATTTGCATCCATCGGAACACTCGCTGGAAAACATCCCAATACTAGCATTTTTGAAATTACCGAGGTGAACCCCACTTACGACTTAGACCAACGTACTTGCCGATTAGCGGCAGCGACCATCTGGAATTTTCTATACGCTTTCATACACACACAATTTTTAGGAGAAAACGACCATGCCTGAGCATCCACGCCCGATAAAAGCCCCAACAGGAACAGACCTCACCTGTAAAAATTGGCTCATCGAAGCTCCCTATCGGATGCTTCAAAATAATCTTGACCCTGATGTTGCTTTTGACCCCGATAACTTGATTGTCTATGGAGGTAGGGGCAAAGCCGCTCGTAATTGGGAAGCCCTTGAGGCTATTCTGGACTCATTACGCCAACTGAACCCTGATGAAACTTTGCTGGTGCAATCGGGCAAACCTGTGGCAGTCTTCCGTACCCATGAGGATGCTCCCCGTGTATTAATTGCCAATAGCAATATCGTTCCTGCATGGGCAACACAAGAAAATTTTGACCAATGGGAAAAAGAAGGTCTGATTATGTATGGTCAGATGACCGCAGGCAGCTGGATTTACATCGGCACGCAAGGCATCTTACAAGGCACATACGAGACATTCGGGGCATTGGCGCGCAAACATGGTTGGCAAAGCCTTAAAGGAAAATTTGTCTTGACAGCAGGTCTGGGCGAGATGGGGGGCGCACAACCCTTAGCCGTGACGATGAATGAAGGCGTTGGTTTATTTGTCGAAGTTGACTCATGGCGTGCGGAACGTCGCCTAAAAATGCGCCAAGTGGATGCCGTGACCGATAACCTTGAAGAAGCGATGACATGGGTTGAGGATGCGCTCCGTGAGGAAATCCCGAAATCTATTGCACTGGTTGCCAATGCCGCCGAAGTCTTGCCTGAACTCGTCCAACGCGGTATCGTGCCAGATATTGTCACCGACCAAACCAGCGCACACGATGTGCTGTATGGTTATATTCCTGCTGGATTATCATTAGATGAAGCCAATGACTTGCGCGAGAACGACCCCGAAACTTACAAAGAGCGTGCAATGCAATCTATGGCACAGCATGTCCAAGCAATGTTGGATTGGCAAGCAAAAGGGGCAATCGTCTTTGATTATGGCAATAACCTCCGTCAACGTGCCTATGATTACGGAGTCAAAAATGCTTTTGACTATCCTGGATTTGTGCCAGCTTATATTCGTCCGCTATTTTGTGAGGGCAAAGGACCCTTCCGTTGGGTCGCACTTTCTGGCGACCCCGAAGACATCTACGCGACAGACCGCGCTATCTTAGAATTATTCCCCGAAGATGAGCATTTGCATCGCTGGATTAAGATGGCACAAGAGCAAATCGAGTTTCAAGGACTCCCCGCGCGAATTTGTTGGCTAGGCTATGGCGAACGTATGAAAGCAGGATTGAAATTTAATGAGATGGTCGCCAAGGGTGAAGTCAGCGCACCGATTGTAATCGGACGTGACCATTTGGATAGTGGTTCTGTGGCAAGCCCGAACCGTGAAACTGAAGGTATGAAAGATGGCAGTGATGCGATTGCAGATTGGGCAATCCTCAACGCGCTGATTAATTCTGTGAATGGGGCAACATGGGTTAGCTTGCATCATGGTGGAGGCGTTGGTATTGGCTATAGCATACACGCAGGGCAAGTTATCGTCGCGGATGGCACAGAGTCTGCTGCGAAACGCCTTGAACGTGTGCTGACTGTTGACCCCGGTATGGGTGTGGTTCGCCATGCTGATGCAGGTTATGAACGTGCCATAGAGTTTGCGAAATCGAACGGCGTAAATATCCCGATGATGAAATGAGGCAATATGCAAAACGTTGATATATTACTGATAAACGCAGGTCAATTGATTACTTGCGCCAATGAGTCCCAACCAAAACGTGGACAAGCTATGCGTGATGTTGGCATCATCGAAAATGGCGCGATGGCAATTCACGACGGACGTATAATAGCGATTGGCAAAAGCCAGCAAATCCAAGCCGAGTACAAATCCGAGACTATCATCAATGCCGATGGAAAGTCGGTCATTCCGGGCTTGGTCGATTGCCATACACATACGGTGTTCGCAGGTCATCGCCTTGATGAATTTGAGATGCGGATTCAAGGCAAATCCTATATGGACATCATGAATGCGGGTGGTGGCATTCGCAGTAGCGTTCGTGCCACCCGTCAAGCGAGTTTGCAAGATTTAATTGCTCTCGCGCAAAATCGACTGGATACGATGCTCCAACTCGGCACGACAACGGTTGAAATCAAGACAGGCTATGGTTTGTCTGACGATGCCGAACTGAAAATGATGCAAGCCATTCTCGCACTCGCAGATAGTCACCTGATGACAATTGTGCCGACCTATTTAGGCGCACATGCACTGCCAGCAGAATATGATTCACTGGATGATTATCTAACGTCTATATATGAAGGCAGTCTGAAAAACCCTCTGCAAGCCTATGAAAATTCAGGATTAGCGAGCAAAAATATTCCGATGTTTGTCGATATTTTTGTGGAAGAAAATGTCTTCACTGTTCAGCAGATGCGCCAGTTATTTGAGATTGCTCAAGAACGCGGATTGCATCTCAAGGCGCATGTGGATGAGTTCGTGAATTTAGGAGCAGTGCCTGTCGCGGTGGATATGGGGGCGGTTTCGCTTGACCACCTCGACGTGACCCCAGAGCAGGAACTCGATTATCTGGCGCATTCGGATACAGTGGGTGTGATGTTGCCTGCTGTCAATTTCAACTTAGGCAGTTCGCACTTCGGCAATGCTCGTTATCTGATAGATGCTAATGGGATTTTAGCCCTCTCAACTGACTATAATCCGGGGTCTGCCCCGACGATGAGTTTGCCAATGGTCATGGCGATTGCCTGCCGTTATCAAAAATTATTACCGAGTGAAGCCCTCAACGCCTGCACAATTAACGCCGCGACTGCCCTCAAATTAGAGGTACAAGTCGGCTCTTTAGAAGTCGGCAAGCAAGGGGATTTTCTGATTCTGAATACCGATGATTACCGTGCAATGGCTTATGAATTTGGCAATAATCTTGTAGAGCAAGTTATCATTAAGGGGGATATTCTATGGAGCGCATCATAATTGATGGTGATAGCTTAACCTTTGAGCAGGTGCTGGCAGTCGCTTATGGCGAAGCAGGAAACCCAGAAGTCATCCTCAGCGAGACAGCACAAAAGCAAGTTATCCGTGCGGCGGAAGCTGTGCAACAATTGTTAGCCGATGGTGTTGTCGCATATGGCATCACAACAGGATTTGGTGCATTCAAAGATAAAGTCATTCCGCCCCATCAAGTCGAACAATTGCAACATAATATTCTCATGAGCCATGCTGTTGGTGTTGGCGACCCCTTTGACATTCCGACAGTTCGAGCGATTATGCTCATCCGTGCCAATACCTTAGCTAAAGGTCACTCAGGTATCCGCCTATCGACTCTGCAACTCATGTTAGATATGCTCAATTTGGGGATACATCCTGTTATTCCCGAAAAAGGCTCATTAGGGGCAAGTGGCGATTTAGCTCCTTTAGCGCATATGGCACTGCCAATGATTGGCGAAGGTGAAGTTTGGCTAGACGGGCAAAAAGTCGATAGCAAAATCGCTCTCGAAAAAGTGGGTTTATCACCAATACGCTTAGCCGCTAAAGAAGGACTCGCCCTAACCAATGGCACAACGATTATGACTGCTCTAGGTGTCTTAGAGACTCATCGCGCCGAAGTCATTAACTATACAGGTGATACTGCCGCTTGCCTCAGTTTGGAAGCCCTCAATGGGACACAAACCGCTTACGACGAACGCATCCACAACTTGCGTCCATTCCCAAAACAGATTGCTTGTGCGGCAGATTTACGCCACAAGCTCAAAGGCAGTAGCTATACACGTCCGAAGGAATCTACCAATGTCCAAGATGCTTATACGCTACGATGTGTGCCACAAGTACATGGCGCAGTCCGCGATGCAATCGCCTACGCCCGTTGGATTTTCGAGATTGAACTCAACGCGGTTACAGACAATCCACTGATTTTTATCGATGATGATACGGGTGAAATTGAGGTACTATCAGGTGGGAATTTTCATGGTGAACCCTTAGCAATTGCAATGGATTATCTCGGACTAGCGATGAGCGAAATTGGCAATATGAGCGAACGCCGTATCATGCGCCTTATCGACGAAGCCAGCAATACCCAAACACTCCCTGCTTTCCTAACTAACAATGGGGGCTTGAATAGTGGATTCATGATTTTGCAATATACAGCCGCCGCACTGGCTACCGAGAGCAAAGTCCTATCACATCCTGCCAGTGTCGATACTATTCCGACTTCTGCCAACGTTGAAGACCATGTGAGTATGGGCGTGACGGCAGGTCTAAAAGCCCGTCGCATCAATACCAATGTGGAGCGTATTCTCGCACTTGAGCTAATGACTGCCGCACAAGGTGTTGATTTCAGGCGCGAGGTTATGGATAATCCGCAACTGGGGCAAGGCACACAACCTGTGTATGATGCCATTCGTGACCATGTTCCTTTTATAGAAGAAGATACCGTGATGTATCGTTATATCGAAATCGTGCATCAGATGGTCAAACAAGGCGTGATTGCGAAAATATCTGCGGTGTAATAACCAAGGTGTATGGCAAGGTAGAAAATATAAGGGAGGGGCTATGTCTAAGATAATCCTATTCAATATTCCAGCTACAGGGCATGTAAATCCATCCTTGCCGATTGTCACTGAATTGGTGAAGCGTGGCGAGAAAGTTCTCTATGTGAATAGCGAAGAATATCGTCAGAAGGTTGAAGCCACTGGCGCAAGTTTTATGGCTTACCCTGATTTGGGCGACTTCCAACGTCTAATGGAAGAGGATGCGGCAGAAGGCAATTTGCCCCGAAATATGCGTGACCTTTTGCGATTAACTGCTCAAATAACACCATTTGCAAGTGACCTCATTAAAAAAGAAAAACCTGACCTCATTATTTTTGACACATTAGCACGCTGGGGATTCCTTGCCGCCAAGCAGACCAATCTACCGAACATCTCATTTTGTTCTACCTTTGTTGTAAATCCAACGAACTTTCCACCATTACCACTGAGTGCCTTGCTTGATATAGTCTCAAAGATGTTACGAGTCATACCCTCATATATCTCAGATTCATGGAAAATGTTTCGTCAGCACGGCATATTTCTCGGATTTTTGCTGGATGCAGTCATGTCTACGGGGGATATTACACTTGTTTTTACCTCGCGTGACTTTCAACCGAATGATGAAAAATTTAATGATAGCTATAAATTCATCGGTACATCCATCGCGCCACGCCCAACAGACAGTGACTTTCCATTGTCTGAATTAGTTGATAAGCCAATTACCTACATTTCACTGGGAACACTTGCTCAAAATCCCGACTTCCTGAAAAAATGTTACCAAGCCTTTGCCGACTTTGAGGGGCTATTTGTTTTATCAGCAGGGAAAAAGACTCATATAGCTGATTTAGGCACTATCCCTGAAAACTTCATCGTCAGGAACTTTGTGCCTCAGCTTGAAATTTTAGAACGTGCCTCGGCTTTTATTACACACGGTGGATTGAATAGCATTCATGAAGGTTTGGTCTATGGCGTACCGATGATTGCCGTACCACATCAAATAGAACAAGCGATTGTTGCCTTACAATTGCAAACACAAGGTGCAGGGGTTGCCCTCAAAACCAGCCCACCTTATGGGGATATTTCCATAGTAGAGCTACAAAATAGTCTGCGTGAAATTTTGTCGAATCCCACTTACGCGCAGAATGCCAAGCGACTAGGGGAATCACTCAAGAACGCTGGGGGGTATCAACGTGCGGCTGATGAAATTCAGGCATTTATAGGCAACATTTAAAATAGTGATTGTTATTCTTGGGGTGGTATAACGTAGTTTTACAGAGATGGAGATAATTCTATGTAGGGTCACACCGTCGGTGTGACCCTACAATACTCATCAATATCTTGTTAAATATCGTCCTCTTGCAAAATCGGTGTTAGCTCTAGTGGTACGAAATTCTTCATCTCAAGCAAAACCGATTCAGGTGAATCGCCTGTTAAAACAAGGTCACGCATTTTTGGTTTCACAAAGCCTTCGTCTGTAAGTTGGTCGAAATAACTGAGCAAACCATCATAAAACTGATTGATATTCAGTAAGGCACAGGGTTTTTGATGAAAGCCGAGTTTCGCCCATGTGATAATTTCGATAAATTCTTCCAGTGTGCCGAAGCCACCGGGCATTGCAATGAAACCATCTGATAAAGTCGCCATCATCATTTTGCGTTCGTGCATGGTATTGACGACAAATTGCTCCGATAAACGGGTATGTGCTTCTTCTTTATCGACCAATGCTTTCGGGATGACACCAAAAGCGCGTCCGCCATTATCAATTGTGGCATCCGCAATCATGCCCATTAAGCCCTTATTACCACCACCATACACGAGGTCGATGCCATTCTTGGCTAAGGTTCTACCCATATCAACAGCCGCGTCTTGGTATGCTGGATTAGTCCCTGTACTTGCCCCACAAAACACACAAATTCTTTTCAACGATGTCTGCTCCTGTGTTTTCCATTCGCTACACTATAGGACTTGTGCAGAATTTGGCAAGGGGGAGTGTCGTTGATGTGACAACCTACTTGATTGCCTGATACACCCCTCGATACACCGTGATGAGTCCAAGGCGTAAATTCTCGATAATATTTTTCGCTTTTAGAGGGGTTTCTTCACCGACAAATACATTGAATCCTAATGGCTGTGGTTCTTGGGCTTTTTCGGCACGTTTGGCTATCATTTTTTCAAACCATTCATATGAATATTGGGTCAAATCGTCATGGATAACTTGCTTGAAGCCGACATCAGCTAAGATAGCTTGAATACTCTCATTCGACTGCAAGAAATTGACACTATCATCATCAGCCCAAAATACAGGGAAAACTAAATCGTCGCCGTTACCTGCAAATACTTCATGAAATGCGAAATAACCCCCATTCCGTAATACGCGGTGAATTTGCGAATAGAGTCTGTGCTTGTCTTCAATATTCATGCCAGCGAATTGTGTCCAGACAACATCAAAGCTATTATCCTCAAAGTGCATATTGAGCGCGTTACCATGCTGATAAGTAATTTTATCCGACATGCCAATCAGGTCAGTGAGTTTGACGGCTGCCTGATAATATTCCTCTGTTAAATCTAAACCAACAACCTCACAATCAAATTCGTCCGCAAGTGTACGAGCAGGTCCCCCAAGTCCACTGCCTATATCGAGAACTTTACTCCCTGCTCCGAAGTTTGGGATTTTACCAGCAAGCGTGCGCGTCTCAGCGACTCCGCCGATATGAAATTCATCAAAGGTACTGAGGTCAGCGCGGGTGAGATTGTCTACATCCTTGCCTGCACCTTTGAGTGCAGAGATAATTTGTTCGGCAAGGTTGCTTCTACCATACTGCTGATTGACCCCTTGGTCATGTTCTGCCATATGTTATCATTCCTATAACATAAATTTTGGATAAAATCGGACAGCTTCGGCAAGAAGTGTTGAGCTTCATGAGTAAACCGAAAACAAAGCGAACCCTATCATGAGTTTACTCGAATTATCCTGTTCTATCGACGATTTCTGGCAATTGTATAAACCAGTGTGGCATCGAAACCTTCTGGAAAGCGGGCAACGTCGTCGCCATCGAGCCAGTTGTAGGAGTGAAATGATGAAGTATCAAGGTTCATTTTCACCAGAAACGCTATCGTGGCTTTAAGACCTATTACACGGATAATGTAATGACCCATTTGAAAGGTAACTTTCCAATGCTATGGAGTTACAATCGGTTTGCCTAACTCATGCCATGTATTGTGATAGTCCTATGTGCGTATCTGCACCACTGTTATAGCACTTGCAAAGGCTTATCCTTTATGGATTTAACCGCCTTAGCTGTCTGTCACAAACCAACACCATGTATTTGAGGATTTGGTAGAGCGCGAGCATACTCCTGTCTATTAGTTCTTCGGGTTCAAAATCCACATGGTTGTGGTGGTATTCTGAGTTGTTGTGTCACACTTGGGAACACTGATGACTGTCGACCTGTTCAAAAATCCTCAGCCAAATTCAGAGTTGCTTCGGAAAGTTGTTCGCTGACAAAGGCTGTATCTGAGTCACTTTGATACAAAACTTACTAGAGAACCACATGTTTGAGTTGTTCACCAAGCTGTGTAAGAACATAAAAAATAAACTGATGGATGAATATTTCCTTCACAAATGGGCTATTCTTGAAAGCATTTATAATCGAAACAAAAACATTTCGCAAATTGAACATACGCGACATCGCAATTTGACTGATTTCATGGTGAATTTGCTTGCAGGACAGTTGCTTATTCGCATCAACCCAAGAAACTGTCTCTTGATTTCCGTTTTCTGCCCCAACTAGCTGTCTTGTAAAGTAAAACTCACGTTAAGATTAATCCTACTTGATCCATGCCTGTACAGATTGACTCGCAGTGTCATGATCTCCAGTTGTAGGAGGCTCATTTTTGGGTAGTTGCCCTATTTTCTCAATCATTTCATAGTTTGATTCCCCGATTGTCTGGCGCAGTTCTGCACCTTGTTCAATAAGTAAGCCTTGAAGCCTTTTAATATCAATATCGCGTGGTGAGAGCCTATCCTTTACAGCAAGTGCCGCCGCCGTACCAACTGCCTGACCTTGTGCCATACAAATAGGAATAACCCGCGTTGATGCTACGGCCTCATGTGTTGCAGACAAGCATTTACCTGCCATTAATAAACCTTGCACATCTTTTGCAATTAACGAGCGATAGGGAATGTCATAAGTTTGCACATTCTTAGAATCGACCCAAGTGCCAGAGGGGCGGTGAATGTCGATATGATAACCACCAAGTGCTACGACATCGCTAAATTCTCTACCTGAAACAATATCTTCCGCAGTTAAAAGATAATCACCCATGATGCGCCGACTCTCCCGAACACCCATCATCGGAGCGATTTCAAGGAGACGCGTGTTTTCGCCACCCGGCATCCAACGCTGAAAGAAACGAATTAATTGCGGTATTTGTTGGTAAAGCTTGGTATACGCTTCGGTCATATTATCCACATTGGTCGGGTCCAAGCCCAGTACACGTGTCGATACGACGAGAAACTCATCAGGTCGGTGGGTTTTCACGCCAACTAAACGAGTTTGTGGTACATCATGGTCTCCTGCTTGACGTGCCTTCTCCATCAATCCTGCGAACCCACCCGTGATAATGACTTGCATATCATCGATGCGCGCCATCATCTTATCCCACAAATCTGGATATGGACTAATCCACTCTCGATAATTAATCTCAGGGTCTTTACATCCATCGATAAAGGCTTGGCGGTCTAAGCCGCCTAAACGAAAAACGAGGGTCGGCGCTTGAACGAGACCATCTTTTGTTCGTCCTTTTTCCCATGCAACGCCACCACGTGCGGCAACATCACCATCACCACTACAATCAATAACAACATCCGCAGTTATTTTTTGTCGTCCGGACTTGTTTTCAACAATGATGCCTGTAATACGATCCCCTTCGCGAATTGTATCGACAAAGAGGGTATGAAGCATCAACTGAACTCCAGCTTCTTCTACCATTTCCATTGCCAGAATCTTCCAATAATGTGTATCGACGCTGATAATGGAGGAGCACTTAATATCTAATTCATAAGGTGAGGCTGCGTTAGCTTTCCAAAGTCGTGTGACAATTTCGTGGGGGAGTCCCTTGATGATTTGCCGATAGTCTTGATCATGGAAACCAATCCAACCCAGTGTCGCTGATATTCCACCAAGAAAGCCTGAACGTTCTATCAGAAGTGTATCAGCACCATTACGAGCCGACGATATCGCCGCATTGATACCAGCTGCACCTGCTCCAACCACAAGTACTTGTGTCTTAATTTCATCCACCATTCTATCTCCTGAAAAATTTAGAATAATTATCTTGTCTCAGATGCTATAAGAAAGTAATAAACTGAGTATTTTGTATTTAAATTTAGTATATAACTTGTAGGATATGTGTCAAGTTTTAATTGACATATATCCTACAGATTCTTATAATAACATTGTTAATTAACATAACTGTTAGGTTTTCGTGTGAAAAATAAAGATTTACTCCCCTTAAAGCAACCGAAAGCAATATATAAATCTGTACAAGAGGCAATTCGGGACTATATTCTGGAGAATGAGCTACAGCCCGGCGCGCCTCTCCCATCTGAAACACAATTGACAAAATTATTAGGTGTAAGTCGAAATTCTATACGAGAGGCAGTTAAAGCACTTCAACTCATTGGTCTCATCGAGTCACGGCGTGGCAGCGGAATCTTCGTGGGCGCATTTTCGATAGATCCACTTTTGGACAATCTACCATTTTCTTTGATGGAGGATAAACAGCAATTCTACGATTTTCTGGAGATTCGTCGCATTTTGGAAACTGGAATGATTGGTAGTGCTATTGAAACGATTTCATCGGAGCAGATTGAGCACTTAGAGCAAATCCTTGGAGAAATGAAAACTCTCGCACAGAAGGGAAAACGCTTTCCAAACGAGGATCGTCTCTTTCATCAAACTATGTACGAACATCTGCAAAACCAAACTTTTATAAAGTTACTTGATATATTCTGGCTGACATTTAATCGTATCGCGGCTTACGTTGACCCAACTCGCAAGACCCCTCTCGAAATTTATGAAAAGCATGTCGCCATTGTTGAAGCCATAAAATCTGGTAATGCCGAAGTAGCAAGAAAACGTCTTGATGAGCATTATGACATCCAATTAATGGAATAGAATTACATGCAATCATCTATACTGCTACCTAATATTGTTTTCATAACGACCGATACACAGGGACGTGAAATGCTTTCCTGCTATGTTGATCGTCCGGGTGTTGAAACACCATTTTTAGATCAACTGGCGAGCGAAAGTGTATTGTTCGAGAATGCCTATGTGACTTCCCCTGTATGTACACCCTCACGCGCAAGCTGGTATACGGGATGTCATCCAAACCGAAACGGGGCATGGGCAAATGAGATGACTATCGGGCAACACATCCCGATGCTAGGTGATTTACTTAGGTCTCAAGGATATGAAACTGCCCATATCGGTAAGTGGCATCTCGATGGGGCGGGTTATAATGGAGCAGGAAAAGCGGATGGGGGCTTTAATACAGACCACTGGTATTACCTGAGCAATTTTCTGGATGAGGTCGGGCATGAAGGGATTAACAAGTTTGGTGGTTGGAATCTCGGACTGGATGATATTGACTTCTGTTTTGCACATCGTATTGCTGATCGTGCTATACGTTATATTGAGCAGTCTCAAGACAAGGTGTCACCATTCTTTCTAGCTATAGAGTTTGATGAGCCTCATGGACCCTATATTTGCCCGCCACCTTTTAGAGGTAAGTTTTCGCAAGACCAGATCTATCGACCCGCTACGTTTATGTCGGATTTGCAGGATAAACCCCGTATGCAGCAGGAATATGCCGCCTATTTAGCAACGCTACGCGAATCATCGGACACATTTCCACATTATTATCACCATTATTATGATTGCAATAGCTATGTAGATTTTGAAATCGGACGGATATTGCAAGCTATAGAAAGGATCTGTGAGGCGGAAACTGTTATCATTTTCACATCTGACCATGGTGATCATGTCGGTTCATTTGGATTATGTGCTAAAGGTCCAACCATGTATAATACGACCACAGCGGTTCCTCTCATTATTAAAGCTCCCCAATTGACAAGTGGAAATCGTAGAGAAAATGGGTTGGTAAGTTCTGTTGATGTTACAGCAACCATCCTTGATCTGGCGCAGATAAGTACACCAGATACCCCAATATTTAGTGAACAAAATGGCTATGATTTTCGTTCTTTGCTACCAGTGATCAGACAAGAAACCGACAAAATACGTGATGCTGTATTTATGGAGTTTAATCGTTTCGGTAAGCAATTTGAACAGATTGAAGGGTTATATCCCATTCGATGTGTTGTTACTTCTAATTGGAAATTGAGCATTAATCTATTTGATAGAGATGAACTTTATGACCAAATCCATGATCCATTAGAGGCTTATAATCGAATTGATGACCCTTCATTGGGCAACATTCGGGCTGATTTACACGACCTAATTCTGGATTGGCAAGAGCGCACACAGGATGTATTTCGCGGAAAGCAGTGGTATGAACGTTCATGGCGACCCGATAAGCCTTATCACTTCTTTGGATTTTCAACTACTGGCTATGCTGATAAATGGCAAAATGAACACTTCTCAAAAATGGATACTATACAATGACGAAGTAACCGAATATTTTGATGACAGTTTCGGATGAGCACTGCCTTCAAAACTAGGATGTTATGGAAATAACTAAATCAATACTCCAAATCAGGATCAATAAGCTGAGGATGGAGAGATATTTGAGCGTGCCTAGTGTAATTCGTCGCTCTATGTACCCTCACGCTTATCTTTTTGTCATTGCCACCCTCTAATCAACCCACCATAGCAATCTCATTTGCGTCAAAATCGATAACATCCAGTTGCCATGGGCAAGATACACCTTGTTAGTGATCAGCAGATGCAGGGCTGTAATGAATGTTCTTATGGTGATTTCGAAGGTGGGTCACATCAACCCGTCCCTGTTCAAGCTAAGAATGAGATTCCTCGCTCAAATGTGCCTAGGTCTCTGCCACATGCTGTTGATATACAAATTGATACAGTAGTGTACACGCTTCTCCGCGTAATAGTGGGTGGTCGTCATGATATGCTTCTGTCACGGGCAATAACAATTCTTTGTTGTTGCGTTTCAATGCTTTATGTAGCTCATGCGTCGTAACCAACTGTTTACTGGATTCCATGCGGTGTAACTGCCTAGCATGGTTCATTGGTTTCAGAGTATTATCTAATAATGTCGCTACTGCAGATACCCATTGATTGGCTGTTGTTGCATCAAGCGGATGATCGAGATGAGCGTCATAGGTTGTGAATAAGCCTTTTGTTCCAAAATACTGTACCGCAGAACGAAAAGGTTCTGAAACGCTCATATCTACATCATTGAAGAAGCTAATCATAATGTCGGCTTCGAGTAATTTGTGTTGTAGCAAATCCACATTCAGTTCGCTGACATTAATGCCCATTTTGATAGCGAGTGTAGAGGCAACTGCTGCTGATTCGCTGATATGAATGAGGGTAGGGGTCTGGCGAACTGTTCCCCATGCGACATGCGTTGACGAGGTTGCAATTGGTACAATAAGATTATCGACTTTGTCTGGAAGCATTATGCTGAAGGGAATTTGTCCGGGGCGTGATAACTCCATTAGGAAGAATTGCCCATCACAGAGAGTTCCCGGCATTCGTTCTGTGGAACAAGCAAGAGAATCAATAGGGAACTCAGTGATTCCAATCGAATCCGCGTGAATGGGTGAGCGCGATATACCAGATGCGACCATATTATCATTTTGGGTGAATGTCTTTCGACCCAACATCCGTCTTCCTTCTCGAACATAGAGTTGCGGCGGAATATGGTGATTGTTTAAAAATTCGTCTTTCGCTAAACCCCACTCACGCGCCTCTTTGCGAATACTCGGTGGTACAGACGCATCATTTTGCAAAAAATAGAGAATAGCAAGTGCATGATTGAGGTGATGTTTTGCAATATCTTCTCGTGCATCATCATCAGATTGTAGATATTCGTGATTACCGCCCGGATAATTTGTTGCATTCCAGCTTCGTTTATTATTAGGAAGCGCGTGTCCATGAAAAATATGATCCTGTTTAATCATATTCTCAAGTGTGTTGTTCAAAAAACGATGATGCAACGCATAGGGTGTTGTTCCAATTTCTTGAGGGGAAAGAGTAATCGCCAAAAAGTTTTCCCTTTGATAATTCGGTGGCGGATCATTCAATATCAAACGGTTGTCAGGTGTATTTGTTAGACACAAGCGGTAGCTATACGCTTGAATGCGGTTATCTCCTTCTCCGGTACTCCCTGAATAGATGCCCATCGTTGAAAATTTAGGCATGATATTGAGGATTCCACCAGCGGCTTCTAGTGGATATTTCTGACCGCTAAAATCCCATCGGGTGAAGAGCCTGCCAGCATGTAACTCGTGATATTCATTGCGTCCTTCGCGACCATATCGGTACGGAACACCTGCAAGTGCCATGACATCACCTTCATAGGTGCAATCTATAAAGACGGATGCACTTATTTGGAGTTGATGGTCACTATCGCAAGACCTCAATACCACCGTTCGCAAGATATTGTCGGAACGATGTACTGTTTCGGGTCGATAACAGGTATGAATGATGACACCTGCTTCGGTGAGCATCTCATCAAAGATTGTCTCAAGCACATGGGGCTCGTAGGTCACCATAGGGTTATTAGATTCCAAAGATGTGCATGTTGCGAATTGCGGAGAGTCTTCACCATACCGTGACCGATAGGCATTGAAGATACGCTCTCTGATTTCCGTAAGCATCGGTGTCCGCACGCCAGAGTAGTGCGTTTCGATCGCACCTAGAGAGGGCATGACACCGCCGATATTATCTTTGTAGGTCACAAGGTGAACGGTTAGCCCTTCACGGGCTGACCGAACTGCGGCAACAACACCACCCGCCGACTCGCCAATTACAAGTACGTCCGTTTCAATAGATTTCATGTACATTAACCCGGAAAATGATTGTAGCCCCATAATGTCGGGGTACGTCGATATTTAATGTTGTGTTTCATCATTTGTTCTAACAGATGCATTTTTACAGTTTGATAGTCAGGGTTATGGTACAAATTATTTCGTTCTTGTCGATCGTTTTGCATGTCATATAATTCACCCTTATCGGATGCATAAATATTTAGCTTAAACTCTTGACTGCGTATCATATAGCCAGCATCAAAAGGGCTTTTACTACTGTTTGAATGAACACCATGAGCACCTTTTTCCATAATCATGGCATGAACAAAGTCACGGTGTTCATTGTAAGGATTGTCAAGAATCGGAACAAAACTTTGACCAGCGAGACGGGCTGGCAGTGTTACACCAAGCAATTGACAAATCGTTGGATACAGATCTACAAGTTCAATCAGTGTTTTCGCACATGAATTGGCATTCATCTTATCGGGTAATCTGATAATTAACGGGACACGTAACGAGGCATCATAGAAATTATTAAACTTTCCGAGCATCTCAAATTCACCCATTTGTTCGCCATGGTCACTAATAAAGATAATGATTGTTTCATCCATAATATTGGCATTATGGAAGAGTGTCAGCAAATGACCCAGTACGTTATCAACATGGGTGTGCAATTCGAGGTAAGTACGCATCATTTGTTCACGAACAGGAAGGGGTGTTTTCCGAAATTCTTCGCCTGTTGCCCTTTGCATTTGCGGTTTACTCTGCGCCATATCGCCCGACACATGGTGAAGCTCAATTGACTGGTGTTCATACATACCAGCGACATCTTCTGGTGGAATAAGTGGAGGATGGGGTGTGTGAATACCAATATGTAGAGCAAATGGTTGTGACGCATCGCGATTTGATAAATATTCCTTCACTTGATTGGCGACAATATAGTCATAGTGGTTATCATTGCTTTTACCAAAGTTACGCATGATTGGTTCAACATTATTATGCTGTGAAGTGCTTGCATCCAGCATTGATTGACTTTTGTACCATCCCCACATACTCGACCCCAAAGACGTTTCAATTGGCGGTTCTGGTATGCGCCGAAAACCAGGATTCTGTCCATGTGTTTTACCGAAGGCTACAACATCATAACCATTATCAGCGAGGTGGTGTCCTAAGGTTCTTTCGTCAGCAGGGAGCATACAACGATTGTTCATAACCCCCGTTTGCTGAGGATAACGTCCTGTATAAATGGCCGCACGCGACGGTCCACAAACAGGATAATTGCAATACGCTTGCTCAAAGCTGACACTTTCTTGCCGCAAACGATCTAAATGAGGGAGTTGTACAAAGGAGTATTTTTCATGATATGCCACATCTGCGCGCATCTGGTCAACCATGATAACGATCAAGTTTGTCATGAAAATCCTTTTTGCTACGTATCTAAATTCATATGTGGGTCAATCGCATCGCGCAAGCCATCTCCAATGAAATTGATACTGAGAACGGATAGAGCAATCATGGTTCCGGGTGGTATCCAGAACCAGGGCATATCTCGTAAGACTGTAATTGATTTGGCTTGGTTTAACATCTCGCCCCAGCTTGGTGTCGGGGGCGGAATACCAAATCCTAAGAAGCTCAATGCAGACTCTGCAAGGATCGCCGATGCAACACCGAAGCTAGCGGATACAATTACAGGAGAGAGTACGTTCGGTAAAATGTGAAATAGGATGATTCTCCAACTCGGCGCGCCGAGAGCCTGCACCGCTAAGATAAATTCTTGCTCACGGATTGATAGAACCTGTGCGCGTACCAGTCGCGTAATTTGGGGCCAGCGCGTCACTGTAATGGCAATTACAAGGGTAGAGACGCCCGGTTCAATGAGAGTAACGAGCATTAAGATCAATAATAAGGATGGCAAAGACATCATAGTATCAGTCAAACGCATGATAATTGTATCGAGCATACCGCGATAAAAACCAGAGATTAGTCCTAGAATCGTCCCAATGACAACATAGAGAGTCACGGACAAAAACCCCACGGTTAAGGAAACGCGAGCACCGAATATCACCCGTGTTAACACGTCTCTTCCAGAAAGATCACCACCGAGCCAGTGTTCAACGCTCGGAGCTTGACGTATGAGGCGCAAATCCACAGCATAGGGATCATAGGGTGTCATAGCTGGGGCAAGAATCGCGACGCCCGTTGTGAACAGCAAAAACAAAAATCCTATAACTGCAAGTCGATTTTGCACAAAACGACTTAATGTTCGCCGGAAAGGGCTATCCATTCGCTCCAAATTTGCAATGTTGCTCTCTGTCTCAGGCAATGCGATTTTCGGTTCTTGAGAATCATTCTTTAATAGTGAATTCACAGTTGATCTATCCTTAAGTATATCGAATTCGAGGATCAACAACTGCATATGTCAAATCCACAATCAGATTCGCTAAGGTGACAACAATCCCAACAACTAAAACTATCCCCATGATGACAGGGTAATCGCGCCCAAAAATAGCATTGATTGTTAATTGACCGATGCCTGTCCATGAGAAGACAATTTCTGTCACGACAGCACCTGTAATCAATAAGGGCAAACTTAAACCAATAACTGTGATGATCGGAATCAGTGCGTTTGGTAAGATGTGACGAAGTTGGACAAATATCGGTCGTAATCCCTTTGCACGTGCAGTTCGGACATAATCTTGATTGAGAACTTCAAGAACTGCCGACCGTGTTTGCCGAGCGAAGATGCCGACAAATTGTGTCGCTAGTACTGTTACTGGTAATATAAGATGTCGAAAGAGATCTACAAATGACGTGTCTTCTCCCGGTGTCCGCATGCCTGCGGATGGCAACCATCCCAATAGGACTGAAAAAATGTAAATCATGATCATTCCGAAGAAAAAATTCGGGAAGGAATACGCACCATAACTGAGAATTGATACGATATGATCAATCCATGAATACTGTTTGAGTCCGCTAATGAGACCGGCAGTGAGTCCAATAATCGTAGCCATCAGTAATGCTAGTGAGCCGAGAAGCATTGTTGAGCCAATTCGTTCAGAAATCAGGGTGACAACAGATTTTCGTTGAAGAAATGAATTTCCCAGATCTCCTCGTAGGACATTGCCCATCCAGCGGATGTATTGTATGGGTATAGGGTCATTTAGCCCTAAATCTTCACGTTGAGCTTCAAGTTCCTCGGGTGTAAGCTCGAGTTCTTCTGTAAACATCGCATCGACAACATCGCCCGGTGCCATGCTGATAAATGTAAAAGCGATAATCGTCAAAAAGAATAGTGTTGGGATGGATTGTAAGATTCGACGAATTAGATACTGTAACAAAATATATCTCCACTACACGCAGAATTTAATTATTATATACTTTTCAATTATGTCATGCGGACAAGCGACTTGTCAGTGACAGAAATTACTTGTCCGCTTATTAAAGTGTATTGTTATTCGGTTACAGACCAGTCATTGATATTCCACGACGATAACCATAGATTTGGTGTCGGTGTGAACCCTTCTAAATGATCACGAACACCAAAGACACTAGGCGGTACGACCAAATTTACAGCAGGGACGTTATCGTAGAAAATCTGTTGAATTTCTTGATAAATCTCAGCACGTTCTTCTACATCAGTGGTACTGCGACCGTCAACATATAGTTCATCCTTGCGGTCATCGCAGAAACGCCAACCTGAATTTTGTGCGGTTCCGTTGAAGCATTCCCAACGTGGGAAACTACCTGGATCAGGAAGCATATTTGCACTCTGGTTGTACCAGATATCCCATTCACCAGCTTGTAATGCCTCGCTATGAGCCGTGCTTTCACGCGGATCTAGTTCGACTTGAATGCCAACTTCAGCAAGTTGAGCTTGAATGATGGGCATCAAAATATCTGAATAGCGATATCCGGCAGGATATAAAATTGAGTATACAGTATCTGGAGACCATGCTCCATCGGCTTCAGCTTCAGCCAGTAATTCTCGCGCGAGGTCAGGGTTATATATACGCACTTCCTGCCCATCCGGAATTGCCCAGTCTTGGAAGAAGCAACATTCGACAACTTCACCTAATCCGAAGAAGGCGGCTTCGAGAATACCCTCACGATCAATCGCATGTGCCATCGCTTGGCGCACACGAATATCCATGTCACGGGGATCAAGATTGATCGATAGTTGGTAAGCATTACTTGCGTTTGTCGTCACAATATTGATGTTTTCGTTAGATTCTAATCGTTGTGCATCATCCAAAGACAAACCAAGTACGAGGTCTAACTCGCCTGATTCGAGTTGGGCTGCTGCAACTTCGTTGGTCAGCCAACTGTGAACAAAGATCTGGTCAATATTGGGTGTCCCAAGATGATGGCTATCGTAGGCTGTCAGTTCAACGAATTGACCATCTTGAATATCTGTGAGTTCATAAGGACCACATCCAACTGGCTCACTTAAATTCATAGGATGGGTTGGGTAGTCATCATATGGCACATCTTCTAGCAAGTGTTTAGGGAGAATGAAGCCATTGGGAGAGCCATCAGAAATAACGGATAACCACAAAGGATTTGGTGAATCCAGTGTGAAACGAATAGTGTGGTCGTCAACAATCTCAATACCTTCATATTTAACGGTATCAGCATAACTAGTGACATCTTCGCTGGCGGCTGATTCAATTACTGCATCTGCGCCTACAATTGCCTCATATACAGATGCTCTAGTTCGCTTTTCGGTGCGTTCAGCGGGTGTAGCAAAAATCACCCAGCTAAATTCCACATCAGCCGCTGTTACAGGAGTACCATCATGGAATGTCGCATTAGGATTTAGATTGAAGGTGTAGGTTGTCTCATCGTCTGACAATTCCCAGCTATCTGCGAGATCACTTACAATGTTGAATTGGTCGTCTAGCTCTATTAGCGAACAATGGATTGCATTGAAAATAAAGGTTCCATCTCCGGTGCGTCCTGTATATCCTAGCCATAGAGGAGAGGGTTGAGAGGCGGTAAAAACACTAATTCTGGTTTCACTCTGAGCGACAGACGGAACTGCAATTAGTGCAATTAAAGATAGTAGAACAAGAAATTTGTTGAGCTTCATCTTTCATCCTTTTAGTAAGTTAATTGAGATAAATATTATTATTTTGGTCGTTTCATCTTTTGAGACATCACCTTCTTTCATTTTGTTAACATTTGTCGTTTTAGCTCGGTGTTTGACCGTTTGAGCGCAATATATAGGGCGTCATAAGTCCGCTGATTGTTGTCTTCGCCGCAGGTGATAGATCATCGCAGTGTGAGACTGTTGCTCCGCTACCAAATCCCATTAATTTGGCACCATATTTCAAACATTTGAGCCAATAATCTTGGTTATGAAGTTCTCCGAGAGTATTGATCATTTTTTGTTGAGACATGGCGGCGTCATTATTTTGATTTTTAACCTGAGTGAGCATCGTATCGAACATAAGCGGTACGAGATTTCCTAATCCGGGCACGATACCATCAGCGCCAGCTATGAGTGATGGGGCTGCTAGTCTTTCAGCACCCTGCAATACAGAAAAATCTGGTCGTGTATCTTTTAATTTCAAAAACCCTTCAAACGCAAGTTCATCGCCAGCACTATCCTTGATACCAATAATATTGGATATATGTAGTAAACGTTTGACTGTGGAAACTGCAATAGTGTGGTGTGTGGTAGGCGGAATATTATATAAGACAATCGGTAATTTCGTGTGTTGAGCAATTGTTTGAAAATGTTCGACTTGATCTTCAGCGTTTGTTCCGAAATAGTAAGGAGTCGTCACAACAATGGCATCAGCACCTCCAACTTCCTGAATGAAGTCAATTGTTTCAAGAACTTTCTGTGTTCCAGCCTCAAGCACTCCCACAAGAATTGGAATCCGACCCTCAATAATCGACGTTGTTGCTGTGAGAACCTGCTGTATCTGTTTGTTGCTTAACCATGGACCTTCGCCGCTACTTCCGAAAAGAAAGAGTCCATTCACACCGCCTTTGACCATATGTTGTATAAGGCGGTGTAAAGCCATTACATCTAATTCACGATCTTGTGTAAGAGGCGTTAGCATCGGAGGGATAATCCCCTGCAACTTCAACCCATCTTCCATGTTTTTTCCAATCTTGAAAATGTTGTTAATCTAAATCATCAATAGGGTGTAAATTTTTTGTCACAAAAGCCACTATATTAAACTTGCGACTTATGCTGATTTAGTGTGGTTCATATGTCTTTTGATTTCTGTACTCGGTCAGCATAATGACTTATCAGATCCTTGAGCATGTTTGCAGATGGAAGTATATTTTTACTAGTCAAACTTATTGCCAGTATATCCACTTGTAGGATATGTGTCAAGTTAATAAAATATGGTCTGAATCGTTCTATTTTTGGGGATAAAATGGTTTATAGAGATATTTATTCAAGCGGCTATTGATTATAGGAACATTATGACTGCTTTACATAAACATCTAATGACTTTCAAGCATGAGACCGTTACTAATACTATTGCAAAGTCTTATTTAGAAGCTGACCTTACTTACGGCAATGTACGTGCTAACTGGAATTCTGGAAAGCAAGAGAAGCTCAAGTGGATATAGCTTGAATCCGTAGGGTTTGGAAAGTATGTTGGGGTAGTTGACCTAGCAGAAATCCAATTAACTAATCTCAAAGGATTTTTCGGTGAACCTGTTGTTGAAACCAGCTTAAGAACATTCTCAAATCGAGCATACTTGGCACCGCAGTTCGACGGGCTTCATTGTGAACATATTGGACGGACTGATCGCTTATTGCCACCAGCCCAAGAAACCTTCTTTAGATTTCGCTTTTTACGACAACTAGCTGTGATCTAAAGCAAAAATCACGCCATTTAAATTATGAATAAATAAAATATTAGTCGATTGTATAGTCAAAGGCAAGCAGTGCGAGATGTTTTAAAATTTCTTACTTAGCCCATCCCAAGCCAATGCGACCTCTATCAATATCAATGCTGAGAATTTCTACATCCAATACATCGCCTAAACTTACGGATTCCTCGCGCGGGATTTTGCTGATATGTAATAAGCCATCTTGCTTCACACCAATATCGACAAATGCCCCAAAATCCACCACATTCCGAATTGTGCCTTTGAGTACCATTCCCACCTCTAAATCTTCCATCGAGAGAACATCGCTTCGCAAGAGGGGTGGGTCTACATCCTCACGAGGGTCACGTCCGGGACGCACCAATTGTTCGAGAATGTCTTCCAAGGTAAGTTCACCAGTCTTTAGCTCGGTTGCCAAATTCGTAATGGTCGTCTCTTCAATTAGTTGATTCAATGCCACTTCTTTGTCTGACTGTGTCGTATCCGCTTTTATATCTGCACGCTTGAGGATTTCATTGGCAACAGGGTAGCTTTCAGGATGAATGGCACTTTCATCAAGTGGGTTTTTGCCATCGCGCACGCGCAAAAACCCAGCCGATTGCTCAAAAGATTTTTCGCCCATACCTGACACATTCATCACGGCATGACGACTATTGAACGCGCCTTTTTTATTGCGATAGCTCACAATGCTCTTTGCCAATTTCGCGCCAATGCCAGCTACGTATTGTAACAAGGCAGTGGATGCTGTATTCACATCCACACCAACCTGATTGACCACACTCTCGACAACTTTATCCAATGCAGATGATAAATCGCTCTGATTAATATCATGCTGATACAAGCCAACGCCGATACTTTCGGGGTCAATCTTCACCAATTCAGCGAGAGGGTCTTGGATGCGACGTGCAATACTGACTGCACCTCGAATACTCACATCAAGGTCGGGTAATTCCTCACGGGCTAATTTACTCGCGCTATACACACTTGCCCCAGCTTCATTGACAATCGCATACTGTACCCCCTTCATCTCACGGGTGATTTCAGCGACAAGTTGCTCTGATTCGCGTGAGGCAGTCCCGTTGCCAATTGCAATCAATGTCACGCGATAATTATAAATATGCTCAATTAATGTGTCTTTGGCTTCGCGCCATCGTTGCTGTGGTTTATGTGGATAAATTGTATCGACATCCAGCAATTTGCCATTTTCATCAATGATGGCGATTTTGCACCCAGTCCGATAGGCAGGGTCAAGACCCAGTACCACCTGATTTTGTAGGGGAGGCTGTTGCAATAAGTTTCGCAAATTCTCAGCAAAAACAGCGATTGCATGAGTCTGTGCTTCTTCACTGAGTGTGCGACGAATATCACGCTCGATGGCTGGTAGTAAGAGACGTTTTGCCCCATCTTCAATAGCCATTTCCAAATGCTCTGCCCAGTCTGAGCGACGGTTGGGTCGAAATTTACTGTATATTGGGTCGCGCCAATCACGCTCTGAAAGGTCTAACTTTACACGCAAGATTTTTTCATTTTCACCCCGATTGATAGCGAGCGTCTGATGTGGTTTGATGTAAAGGGCACGTTGGCTGAAATCGTAATAAGTCTTGAAAATTGCTTTAGGGTCGTCAGCATCTTTGATAACCGTGCTGATAATTGTACCGAATTGGAGAGCTTTCTCGCGGACTGTACCGCGAATGTCGGCATCATCAGTGACAATTTCTGCCACAATATCGCGTGCGCCTTGGAGCGCATCTTCAACTGTAGCAACCTCGTCGGAGAGGAAGTCTCGTGCCAGTGCTTTTGAGGATTTGCCACTTTGGGATTGTCCTAAAATGGCATTGGCTAATGGCTCTAAGCCTTGTTCGCGAGCAACCTGTGCGCGTGTCCGCCGTTTAATTTTGTAGGGTTGATACAGGTCTTCGAGTTCGGTTAAGGACTCCGCTTCGTCGATTTTTTGGGCGAGTTCGGATGTGAGTTTGCCTTGTTCCTGAATGGTGTTCACAATCGTGTCGCGTCGCTCATCCACCTGACGGAAGCGTGAAAGATTATCTTCTACTTCACGAATTTGAAACTCATCCAAATTCAGTGTGACTTCCTTGCGGTAGCGTGCAATGAAAGGCACAGTGTTACCATCATCCAAAAGACGGATTGTCTCAGCGACTTGCTTGGGTTTTACATTCAATAAGGATGCAATTTTTGCGTCGTAATTTCGTTTCATGAGGGGCTTTCAACTTGTATCAATAGAGTATCCTCATTGTAGAAGCTCAAGAGAGTCAATGACAGACTTGATATTATTGAATCTCGTGGGTATCAGGACATAATCAATAAATGATAAGATGTGTAATTGGAATGCAAAAACTTATAAGCGTAGAAAACTGACAATATTTCAAGGAGTGACCATGTTGAAGAATAGTGATATTCATATTCGTGACCCTTTTGTACTTCCTATTGAAGCAGAGAAAAAATATTATCTATATGGTACGCGCGGGACTGAAGCATGGACTGAATCAGCAACTGGAATTGATTATTATGTAAGCGATAATTTGATTGAGTGGGACGGTCCATTTCCTGCATTTCGCCCACCAAATGATTTTTGGGCTGACCGTAATTTCTGGGCACCAGAAGTTCATCAATATCAAGGGCAATTCTATATGTTCATTACATTCAAAGCAGACGGTGTCAGGCGCGGTACACAAATACTCAGAGCAGATACACCAGAAGGACCTTTCGTGCCTATTAATGAAAGACCACTGACACCAGATAGTTGGGAATGTTTAGATGGAACGCTCTATGTAGATAACAATAACCAACCTTGGATGATTTTCTGCCATGAGTGGGTACAGGTCGGCGATGGTGAGATTTGTGCCATACCTTTAAGCCCAGATTTGACAGATGCTATAGGAGAAGCCCAATTACTGTTTCGAGCCTCGGAATCACAGTGGGCAGAAGAATTGAATTCTAAAGGCAGAAAAGGGTACGTCACCGATGGACCTTGGATGTATCGTATGACGAATGGTGACTTGCTGATGTTATGGTCGAGTTTCAGAGGCGGAGACTACACTGTTGGCATGGCACGGTCAACTACAGGTGATATTCATGGAACTTGGGAACATATTGAAGACCCGCTCTATGTGGGAGATGGTGGACATTGTATGGTGTTTTCTTCATTTGAAGGGCAATTGTATTTGGCATTTCATCGTCCTAATAGCAACCCGAATGAGCGTCCCTACTTTGTACCAATACGTGAAAATGGCTCTATCCTAGAAATTATTTAAAGGCTCTAGGAATAAAAAAGCGCGAGATAATAAAATCTCGCGCTGAATACTTAAAATTGTCCTAGAGCTTATTGCGTTGCAAGACGTTCAATCAATGCCATTAAATCATCAGCCGCCTGTTCAACGCTACTTTGTCCGTATGCCACTTGTTGACCAATAAGTTCAAGTTCATTTACAAATTCTTGGTCATTTGGCAGGTTCGGACCTTGTGGAACGACTCGTCCAGCTTCGGCTACAGCATTATAAAGTCCGTATACTGCCGCATCAATTGGCGTAGCAGCATCAGCAATTGAGGAACGAACAATTGGTGAGGAAGGCACGCCACGATTCGTTTCGAGGATAGCACCTGCTTCTGGACTCGTTACAAAGAAGTTGACAAATAGAGCAGCAGCTTCAAGGTTTTCACTAGCAGCATTGATTCCAAGATACTGGCTCATTTGAATAGCATATGCTGGTTCACCACCCATTGGCAAGGTTGTTATGCTGAGTTCATCTGTCATTGCGGCTTGATATGCAGCGACTTGATTACTCCATACCAAGCCGATTGCTGCTTCACCTGCAACTAGTGCTGAACTGTCTGGACCATCTTCTGTGTAGGTATAGGTTGTATCAGCATCAGGGATTAAACCTTCTGCACGCATATCAGCCCACATTTGAATCCACATCTGGGCAGACTCAACTGTTGCATAGGATGTACCACCATCATCTAATGTCCAAATTGGTGTTCCCTGTTGTGTGAAGAAATAGCTCATGTAATTTGCTGTGTTGGTGCTGTTATCTACGAAGGGGTAGACATCTTCAGGTAAATTCTCTTGTAGCAATCTACCATACTCAACAAATTCTTCCCAAGTCATATTAAATTCAGGTAAATCAACACCTGCCGCTTCAATCAATGTTTTGTTATAAGCTAAGACAAGTGTGTTGGTGCCAAGGCTGATAGCATAAAGATCGCCCTCAGCATCTGTTGCAGGTACAAATGCGGCTTGGTCAAAGGTTTCTGCTGTATCAATCGCAAGTTGTTCACCAAGATAGTCGTTGAGTGGTTCAAGGAATTGAGTGTAATCGGGCCAGTTGCCACCAAACTGAATGATGTCAGGGGCATCACTTGCGGCTAGTTGTGTATCAAGAATCTGGAAATGGTCACCGGCACCACCATTAGGTTCACCAACAATTGTAATGTCAGGATATTGAGCTTCAAAGAGTTCAATAACGCCTAGAGTTCTTTCTGCACGGTCATCATTACCCCACCAAGCCATACGCAGTTCGACAGGTTCTCCCATATATTCAGGATACTCAACTGTAGCATCCTGTGCGCCAATTGAACTGACATACACTGTGAGCATCAGCACAAATAATGTCATAATCGTAATTTTGCGAGTTGTATTCATTCTTAGATTCTCCCATTAAGGTATTTAATAGTTGATAGATTTGACGAATAAAAAATACTATTGAACGCTTCCTTTTTGATTAGGTCATAGGCATGTCCTCCATTAATTATTTGGCGTAAGATTCAACCCTTTAATCCTGTTGTTGAAATTCCTTGTACAAAGTATTTCTGCAATGTGAAGAACAGGATAAAGGCTGGAATGATAGAGAGTGTGGACATTGCCAAAGCGCCACCCCAATTCGATACTGCTCCAGCGTCCCCAACAAAGGTTCGTAGCGCACGCGAAACGGTATATGTCTCGGGTCTTGTTAAATAGAGTAGATGATTGAAAAAGTCATCCCATGTCCACAAGAAGGTAAACAAGGCGGTTGTAACCAGTGCAGGAGTGGCTAGCGGAATAATGATGCGGATAAATACACCGATTTGCCCACAACCGTCGATGATTGCAGCTTCCTCGATTTCTTTTGGCAAACTACGCATGAACTGAACCAACAAGAATACAAAGAACGCATCGACTGCCAAGAATTTAGGCACAAGTATGGGAAGGTAAGTTCCGACCCAACCGAAAGTATTAAATAGGATATAGCGCGGTACAATCGTGACATGACCGGGTAACATCAAAGTGGACATCATAATCATGAACCATACAGTCCTACCCGTAAATTTAAGGCGAGAAAATGCGTATGCCGCCATCGCACATGAGATGACATTGCCAATAACCGCAACCACACACATCAATAGTGAGTTTGTAAAGAATCGACTGAAGGTTGTCCCTGCGTAGCCTCTCCACCCCGTTATATAGTTTTCAATAGTGACTTCTGAAGGAATAATTCCAGGGTCACTAAAGATCATATTGTTGGGTTTAAATGAACTCACAATCATCCAAATGATGGGATATATCATTAATAACCCCAATGCAATGATGAATAGATGGGTCAGAGCGTGCCGAATGAATTTGTTTGTTTTATTTTGAGTCATTGCTATTCTCCAACACCATATGAAACCCATAAGCTGGATGATCTAAAAACAATTGCTGTTAATGTTCCAATGATGAGTAGAAGCACCCATGCCATTGCCGAGGCATAACCCATCTGGTGATAAGTCCATCCCTGAATATACATATGAAGTGTATAAAACAATGTCGAGTTAAGAACACCGCCTCTACCACCGCCGATGATGTATGCTTGTGTGAATGCCTGAAACGCTGATATAAGTTGAATGACCAAATTAAACAGAATGACAGGTGAGAGTAAGGGGATAGTGATGCGGAAGAAACTTTGTATATTATTCGCACCATCCACGCTAGCCGCATCATAATAATCTTGAGGGATTTGCTTTAGCCCTGCAAGAAAGATAATCATTGAAGAACCGAATTGCCACACTGTTAATATGATGAGCGTGCCTAAGGCGTATTTGGGATTTGTAATCCAACCCGGCAAGTCACTAAAACCGATAAATTCAAGAACGACATTTACCAAACCATCACGCTCGAATAATTTCCGCCACAATACAGCAATAGCAATCGAACCACCAAGTAAGGTAGGAATATAATAGACGGCGCGATAGAACGGTACACCACGAAGTTTCTGGTTGAGAAGCATTGCCACAGCGAGTGCAAAAATCAATTTCAGAGGAACAGATACAAAAACATAGTAAAATGTCACGGATACAGACTTCAGATAGTAGGGGTCTACGCGCATTACATCACCATTAGAAGCGGTGAATTGCCTAATCCCGAACAATGACCCGAACATTTTGATGTAATTGCCAAACCAGATAAATTCAGTTTCACCCGGTTTAGTGAAATCATAATTCGTGAAGCTAAGTCCCAGCGAGTAAATCATTGGGTAAAATGTGAGGACGAAGAAACCAATCAGCCAAGGCGTAAGAAACAGGTAAGGAACAGCATTACGCCTAAAAAAACTACTAATTTGAGACCTGTTTGGCATAAAGAAATTTCCTTAAACAATTTAATGTAAGCACTTACATATTTTGCGTAAGTGTAATTCATTTAACATTTTTTATCATCAAAATTATATATTTCCGTGACCGTTTACAATTCATATTATAAGCAATTTTGCCTAATCGTCAAGAAAATAGTCGCTACCATAATTAAACTATGCTATAATTTCCGTGATCGGTTACGGACATGTTCCAATTTGATTCAACTGATACAGTTTATTTAAGTGGAGTAGTGGGATGCAAAAGAACAAGAATAAGCGTCCAACAATTCGAGATGTGGCGCGTGAAGCAGGAGTTTCTTACGGAACTGTATCACGAGTTTTAAACAATCAACCAGATGTTGCATCGGATACGCGCGCGCATGTCCAGTATGTAGTCGAAAAAATGGGTTATCAACGTAATCTTGGAGCGCAAATGCTCTCAACCCATCAATCAAATATTATCGAAATTATAGTTATGGATGTTCACTTTGGTATCATACTGCCGAGGTTGGGTCAGTATACAAATGCGGCTGGTTATTCAACCATTTATTCTGAATGCACACAACAAAATTTTGCAACAACTTTAGATAAAGCATCAGCGCGCCTCGTTGATGGGATTATTTTATATGCCCCTAGACTCCAAATATCTGATGAAGAGCTTCTTGAACTCAGTCATGGTATTCCTATTGTTCGCCGTGATTATGTCATTGAGTCGAAGCTAACTTGGGTTGGCTATAGCCAATCACACGCCACCCGATTAGCCGTACAGCACCTCATTGACCAAGGGCATCAACAAATCGCAGAAATTACAGGCTCGCTCGATTTTATCAATCCTCGTCTGCGTCACGATACTTGGCATAGTATGTTGGTCTCAAATAATTTTGAACCGGGTCCGAGTTTTAAAGGTGACTATTCAACCTTTGCAAAGGCGATGAAAACAGGCTTCGACGGAGTATGCACATTTCTGGAACGCGGTGAGGCTTTTACAGCGATTATGACAGTCAATGATTTTGTTGCAATGGGTGCAATTTCAGCCTTACATGAACACGGTTTGAACGTACCCGAAGACGTTTCTATAGTCAGCTTTGATGATGATGCTATTGCATCATATCTCATTCCTCCTCTCACCACAGTCAAATTTGATTTTAGTATTCAGAATAAACTGGCAACTCAGTTTCTGCTAGAACAGATTAACGATCCCGAATACACCCATCACCAGCATGTATTGATTCCTGACCTGATTGTACGAAAGAGTGTAGCACCACCAAAAATGTAGCGATGCCTAATCTAAAATAGCGTGTTGATCCAATTGGCAAATCGCAGGAGACAATGTGAAAATAACCCACCTCAAAACAAATCATTTACGTAATCCCTTGGGCTTTGAAATCGACAAACCAATATTCTCATGGATTGTCGAAGATACAGTTGACACTGTACAAAGAGCGGCAAGAGTACAGGTCAGTCTTGATTCTGAATTTGAATATATGGTGTTTGATAGCGGTAAAGTCGAAGGATCGGCTATTGATAATATTGCTTATACTCCACCAATTGAACTCAGACCGTATCAGCGTTATTTCTGGAAAGTTGAAATTTGGGGAGAAACTGAAACTGCTGAAAGCGAGATTGCGTGGTTTGAAACTGCTAAAATGGATGATACTTGGCAAGCATCATGGATAACACCAGCTTGGGATAATAATCAGATTCATCCTACTTTATTAAAAGAATTTGACATAGCCAATGAAATTAAATCTGCAAGAGCTTACATCTGTGGTTTAGGGCTATACCATTTTGAATTAAATGCAGAAAAAGTTGGTGATGAATATCTCACACCCTACTGCAATGCTTATGACCAATGGATTCAGTACCAAACTTTCGATATTACTGAAAATCTAAAACTTGGCTTGAACCGCATAGAAATTATGCTTGGCAATGGTTGGTACAAGGGACGTTATGGTTCTGGTGGCGGAGTTGCTGAGTATTATGGCAATCGTTTTGCGCTTCTATGCGAAATACGGATTAACCTCGCAAATGGTGAGGAGATAGTTATCAATAGTGATACATCATGGCAGGCACAAAAATCACCTGTTGTAGCGAGTGATATCTTTGATGGTGAAGTGTACGATGCTCGTATTGGGAAAAACAAGCTCTCAGATAATGAACTGTCTCCTGTAAAAACCATTGATATTAAAACAGATTTGCTAGAGGCTCGTCGGTCATTACCTGTGCGAGTCATGGATGAGTTTAAACCGATTGCTGTGCTTCACACACCAGCTGGTGAGACTGTTCTCGATATGGGGCAGAATATGACAGGTTGGCTTCGCTTTAAGACGAATGCGCCTGCAGGTACAGAAATCAAACTCCAATTTGGTGAACTGTTGCAAGGTGGAAATTTCTTCCGTGAGAATTTGCGAACAGCAAAAGCAGAATATATCTATATTGCAGATGGTACAGAAGTGACTACCGAACCATATTTTACATTTTTTGGTTTTCGCTATGTCAAAATCACAGGTTGGGTTGGTGACATCAATATCGAAGATTTTACTGGTTGTGTTGTCTATTCAGATATGGATACGATTGGTGAGATTGAAACCTCCAATGACAAGATCAATCGGCTTATCAAAAATACCTTCTGGAGTCAAATAGATAATTTCCTCGATATTCCTATGGATTGTCCACAACGGGATGAACGGCTTGGCTGGACAGGCGACATTCAAGTGTTTTCTGGCACAGCAAGTTTCAATATGGATGTCATGGCTTTTTTGTCTAAATTTGCTTATGACTTAGAAAAAGAACAATCGAAACTAGGCGGCATGGTTCCTCACATTGTTCCTCGTGCTAATCAGCAAGATGGCGCAGCAGCAGCTTGGGCAGATGTTGCGACAATTTTACCTTGGACACTCTACGAATTTTATGGCGACATTGGGGTTCTTGAACAACAATTTGACAGTATGCGAGCATGGGTAGACTATGTCAAAAGTATTGATGATTCCTCTGGCAGTAAACGATTATGGAAAGGGGGCAAACACTTCGGTGATTGGCTATCGCTCGATGAGCCACTCTATCCTGACGTTCGCCGAGGTGGCACACCGCACGACTTCATCGCATCGGCATATTATTGCTATTCGTCACGCTTAGTTGCACAAACGGCAAAAGTTCTTGAGAAGCACGAAATTTCTGAGACCTACGAGCGATTATCGCAAGAGATTAAATCAGCCATCCAACAGGAATATTTCACAGACGATGGACAGTTTATCCTTACGACGCAGACGGGCTATTTACTCGCGATATTTATGGATTTAGCCCCTACAGGCTATGGTAAACAACTCGAATCAGATTTCATCACACAAATTAAGAAAGATGATGTGTATCTACGGACTGGCTTTGTGGGGACACCGCTTTTGTGCAGAGTCTTATCCAATATTGGCGCGAATGACCTCGCTTATCGACTTTTACTTAATGAAGATAATCCATCGTGGCTGTACGCTGTTAATTTAGGTGCGACAACTATCTGGGAGCGATGGAACGCACTCAATCCTGATGGCTTAATTAGCTCAAAAAACATGCGTTCACATTCCTTTAATCATTATGCTTATGGCTCAGTTGTTGAATGGCTGTATCGAGATGTTTGTGGACTGAACCCCACAGCAGATGTAAATGAATCTGTAGGATTTCGCCATGCTTTAATTGCTCCAAAACCACATCCGTCTATTCAATCAGCACAGGCGAGATATAGGTCGGTAGCAGGATACTACCAGAGTGCATGGCAAATTGATGAAGCAGAATATGTCAATTTAGAAATCAGTATTCCGTTCAATGCGTCCGCAGAAATTATCTTATCGGATGTCAATTTATCTGATGTGACACTAGATGGCGAGAACTTGACCGATGCAAGTCAGATTGCAACGAATGTCAGTTTCAATCTCAATGCAGGAACATACAGAATCAAATATCCATTATCAGAAAATAAACTTTTTGAAAGTTAATTTACACTGTTTTACAGTGAGGGGACTGCAAGATGACTAACAAAAAACGTTATGCACTCGTTGGAACAGGCTCTCGTGCAGGGATGTTCGTGGATGCAATTACCAAAACTTATTGTGAAGTTGCTGAACTTGTTGCATTTTGCGATTTAAGCCAGACACGCATGAATTGGTACAATAGCCAACTCCAGCAAGATACTGGTCATGAACCAGTGGCAACCTATCTTGCACCAGACTTTGAGCGCATGATTACCGAAACAAACCCCGATGTTGTTATTGTTACGACTATAGATGCTACTCATCATCAATATATCGTTCGTGCGATGGAACTCGGTTGTGATGTCATCACAGAAAAACCCATGACAACCGATATTGATAAGATGAAGGCTATCTATGATGCGATTGACCGCACAGGTAAGTCTTTGCGTGTCACCTTCAATTATCGATATGCACCTGCTTACACGCGTTTCCGCGAACTTATCATGGATGGCAAAATAGGGAAACCACTAGCAGTCGATTTTTCATGGATACTGGATACCAGTCATGGGGCAGATTATTTTCGACGTTGGCATCGTGAAAAACAGAATAGCGGTGGCTTGCTTGTTCACAAATCAACGCATCACTTCGACCTTGTGAATTGGTGGATTGACTCATATCCGAAGCAGGTTTTCGCTATGGGTGACTTACTATTCTATGGCAAAGACAATGCCGAAGCGCGTGGCGAAAATTATGGTTACGAACGCTATACAGGCGTAGAGAGTGCAAAAGATGATCCGTTCGGGCTATATCTCGATGAGAAAGAACAGTTTCGTGGCATTTATTTAGATGCTGAAGCAGAAACAGGTTATCTGCGTGACCGTAATGTGTTCGGTGAACCCATTACTATCGAAGATACGATGTGTGTTACGGTGAGGTATCGCAATGGTGTTCTCTTGTCTTATCATCTGGTTGCCTTTAGCCCATGGGAGGGGTTACGGGTTGCGGTGACAGGTACAAAGGGACGCATCGAAATGGATATTATTGAGAATATCAATCACTTACATGGTGATGGCAAAGCCAATGCTAGCAAAGGCTCATTTAAGCAAGCTCAGATGCGTGTTTATCCTATGTTTGGCGAGGCATACGAAGTTGATGTGCCAAGTGGAGATGGTGGGCATGGTGGCGCAGACCCTGTCATGCTTGAGCAAATTTTCTCGCCAAATCCACCAGATGACCCATTTAATCGAACGGCTTCACATATTGATGGAGCGGCATCCATACTGGTTGGGATATGTGGCAACATTGCTATGCAAACGGGCAAAATGGTCACAGTCGATGAGCTATTCCGTTTACCTGAGCGGGTAAAACACAGTTCTTAGAAAGATATAAACGTGATATTGATTTTCCTGTTTAACAGGGCGTAACAGGGAAAACAGGGATTTTTGGGCGTGAGGTAGCCGAAGATAACAGGGAAATTTTCACGCGCTTGGTTTGTATTGGGTTTGTGAGATAGACCCTCATCATAGTATTTGATTGTTAAAGTGCTGGACAGAGTCTAGCATTTTTTGATTAGGGTGTGTTGTTGATATGACCGTTTATATTCCCGTTGATATGAACAGAGAAAATCAGTGCTGAGTTCTGAGTGCTGAGGGAAAGCAAGTAAACGCTAAATATTAACCTGATAACAATTGAGAGAAGACTTCATCAAGCTCGTTTAACTCAATGTCACCTGTATGTCTGAATACTTCTATCTGATTCGAGTCAAAAATAACGTAGCTCGGTATCGTTGATAATTCTAGCTGGTCAAATATTCTAGCTCCCAATGGGCTGTCAATGAAAAAGAAGCCTCTCGTTATGGCATCCTCACCATATTGTTCATCTAAATAAGGGGAAACAGTACTACCAATATCTAAACATGACACATCAGTATTATTACAAAAAACTAGAAGTGTGGGCTTGTCATCTGATAATGGTATATCAACATTATCTCTGTTGGAACAAGCAACCAAAACAAATACTATTATCATCGTGTATACAATAAGTTGTTTTATTTTCAATCTCCCTCAAAATATGCGAAATGCTATCATAAAACATATATCTTCCTATTCAAAAATGAACAAATTGTGTAGCGGATACCAAGTCAATTATAGCTTCTTAATCTAGCATTTTTTGATGGTAAGATATTGTTGATATGCACGGCTGATGAAACAGGTTCATCTCATTGAGGATACTATGAAAGAAATAGTAGAGGTCACCTTGAACGGTATTAATTACCTTGATGAGGAGGGCAATCAAAAGTTTATAGATTTTGAAAGTTGTCATCAAAATAATTTGATGGATATAAAGAAACGATTAGGCTCGCAGTATACCGATGAGAAAAAAGAATTCTGGGAGAACGCAAAATATGTAGGCATTCGCTTTGCACTTAGTGATCCTCCTGCTATCGAGTTTTACACTGTACCACGAATTCATTTTGTATTTTCAACAAGAGACAGCCTCTATGAAGTTTTGGTAGCAATAAAAAAAGCTGGTTGGAGAACAAATGACGGAGAGTGAAATTTAATATTGATTTTTAGCTAGCAGGGCAATACATTGCGTCACTATAAATTCAAAGAGGTTAGTAAGTAGACTTTGACGGTGAATTGAATAATACAGACCAAATGGAACTGCCTCACCAATTTAGGGCGAGGCAGTTTATGATATTGATGCAAAATCTTTTCTTGGCGGATTACACCATGCTTATGCTCAAAAACGAGCTTCATAATACGACGGATGTGTTAAATATCCACCATAACCTAATCAAACCACCTTGAAAGTCCACCACTTGGCAGAGATACACATAGAATTCCGTTAGGACTAAATAATTCCCATGCTTCAAATTCTTGATGAGGTTGCACTAAAAGCTTTATACTTGAATCTAAGAAAAAAACGGTAATATTTCCATCCTCATCAATCAAGAATTTTTTGATTTCATGATTGATCAATTCATAAAAATACTTTATCCCTGTGTAATATTCAGGTGATATCAAATACTCAGAATCATTTAGATAAAGCTTGAAATCTGTTTGTATTCGTAAGGATATTCTCAATTCTTCGAGCAAAAATTCGATAGTTAAGGCATTATCAAGTAGTAGGCGATTTAGTGTATATCCCACCATACTGTAATGCCAAGTTGAATTATCTACTTTTTTAAACTTATGATTAGCACTTTTCATAATGTCCATTCTTTGAATAGCGTCCGTAATAAAAAACTTTACAATTATGTTCTCACCAACCTATCACCCCTCAAACAAATTCTCACCATGTGCCAGACGATTGGCATTGAGATAAGTTTGCCCTTGTGCGCGGACTGTCGGGGCATGGGCTGAGAGATGTCATATTCAACCTGTTCATAAAAATCTAATTATCCAACCAGTTAGCAGGTGAATTTTGTACTCTGGCATATTCATTCCTTCATAGCCAATTCTAGCTGAATTAATCTGAGGTGTGATTTTCATCCCAAATTCGACTAATGGCAAAGGCTGCCATACTGCCTTGAGAAGCTGCGCCTAATGCCCACGCCCAACCACGCAGTATATCGCCAACTGCCCATAAACCTTTGATGCTTGTCTCATGCTGTGCATCAGTTTTAATTGAACCGTCCTCATTCAGTTCAAGTTTGAAGTTGTTGATGATCTTTTCAGTCAGGGGCTGTGACGTTTCATCAGGTCGCCACCACAGCGTATTTACTGCAACCTGTTCACCTGTGTTGAGTGTGACTGCTTCAACTTTGCCAGCTGTGTGCTGTACTGCCGTGATATCGCCTTCATGAGTGGTGATGCCTTGCGCTGTCAGGTCACTGTGTTGCTCATCATTCAGTAGAAGTCCCGGCGCGACAATCAGTTTGGCTTTATGAGTCCAATTACGATAGAGGTGTGGCATGTGTTCCAATGCGAGTTGAGAGGATGCAACCATCCCCCAGACGCGATCCCGATTTTCGTAACCATCACAGTAAGGACAGCCAATGATGGTATCTCCCCAGCACTCTAAGAAACCGGGTACGTCCGGATAAACATCGCGGAAACCGAGTGCTAAGATAACATTCTTCGCTGTAATGGGTGAACCTGTTTCTGCCGTGACCATAAAACCATTGTCAGCATGGTGTTGTATATCCATCACCCGTTCACGACGCAGTTCAGCACTGTTGTAAACATCAATCTGTTGCCAAACTACTTCACGGATTTCGGCAGGGGTCAATCCATCCAGTCCAATAAAATTATGTACACCATGTGACGCACCATTGCGCGGTGGTTCTGGTGAATCGAAGACGACAATTTTCTTACGTAAACGTGCCAAAATTAGAGTAGCTTGTAACCCAGCAGGTCCGCCACCAATAACGGCAATATCGTAGTGATTATCTGTCATAAGACTACTTTTCTCCTTTGCTAATTCGTGTTGTAATCGCATCAGCAAATCGCTCTGAGGCATCAGGTGATGCGATGTCCATAAATAAACCGGGTTCAATCAATTCCAATTCCATCAGAACAAATTCGGTATCAACAAGGATGCCATCAACCCGTGCGTACAAAAATGTATCCTGTTCTGTCAGTTTGTGAGCGATATTTAGAGTAGATTGAGCAACTTTTATCGTTGTATCATCTACATCTGTTGTCGCGTAACTGCCACCGTAAGCAGAATTGACAAAAATTGTGCCTTCTCCTGGCGTTTTTCGGATAGCGTAGAGGAATTCATTTTGAAAGAAAATAAGGGACAATTCACCATTTTGTATTTCTTCAATCACAGGTTGGATCATTACCTGACCCTCTTGCAACATAGAATCAAACAGAGATTGTTTTTGATGAGCTTCAGAAGCTACAAGGTGTTGAATACCATAACCTGAAGCGCCCATGACAGGTTTCAAGACAACCTGATTCCAGTCTCTACTTTTCATGGTTTCACTCAAGTCGATAGCCGTTTCCGCCCAGATGGTGGGAATTGTCTTGACTCCTTGTTGTGCTAAGTCGCGCAGGTAAGTCTTTTCCATATTCCACAGCACAGTTTTTTGCGTGTTATAGAGTGGCATATCCAAATCTTGTAACTTGGCGAGCCATTGGCGGAATGCCTGAGCGTGTTTGTAATAATCCCAGCAGGAGCGAAGAACCACAGCGTCGAATTGTTGCCAATCTATGGTCACATCATTCCAGATGGTAGGGGTTGCTAGAATACCCCGTTCTTTCAACGGATTCAGAAGTGTTTGGTCACTAGTGGAAAGTTCAGGTCTACCAGTATATGTAACAAGTGCAATGGATTTCATATTGATTTCAACCTGATCCACCTAATTGACTGCTTCCAATTGCCACATGGGAAATGGGTCAGGCAAAATCTCCCAGCCCGTTTCACCTAATGCTAGTTCATCATCCGTCAGTAAGGCATCGTTAAGTTGTGTTAGCATTTCATCTTTGGGCATTTTAATGCCAATGAACACCAATTCTTGACGACGGTCTCCATAGGGTTCTTGCCAGAATTCTGCCTTGTATTCATCAACATGCGCCCCTTGTGGTTGTAGATGTAGAGGTGTTCCAGCCAAGAACTGCCCACCGTATGAGACACGTGCAATGCGCCCTGCGAGTGACCAATTGATGGCATCGTTATTGCGCGTGGCAATCCAGAAAAAGCCTTTTGAGCGCAGGCAATGTTCCATATGTTCACCCTTGAGCATGTTCATCAGACGCTGTGGGTGAAACGGTTTGTGTGCTTTAAATACAAAACTGCTGATGCCGTACTCTTCTGTCTCTGGGGTGTGTTCGCCCTTAAGCTCTTTTAACCATCCAGCTGACCGTTGGGCTGCTTCCATATCAAACAAACCCGTGTTTACAATCTCTTGAATTTCAATCTCGCTGTTTTGCGTCCGAATCAGCTTGGCATCTGGGTTGAGTTTTTGAATGGCGGCTTCCAATTGATTCAGCTGATCCTCAGTCACAAGATCCGTTTTGTTCAAAAGAATCACATTCGCGAATTCGACTTGATCAATCAGTAAGTCAGAGATGGTACGCTCATCCTCTTCGCCGATTGCCATCCCAATCTCTTTGAGGTGTTCTCCTTCTCGAAAATCGTCTAACCAGCTATTGGCATCTACCACTGTGACCATTGTATCGAGTTGTGAAATATCCATCAGGCTGAGGTCGCCCTCTGGTGTTGGGAAAGAGAAGGTCATAGCAACTGGCAAGGGTTCTGAAATACCTGTTGACTCAATGAGTAGATAATCGAAACGACCCTCACTCGCTAGATGCGCTACTTCCTGCAACAAATCTTCACGTAAGGTACAGCAAATACAGCCATTGGTCATCTCGACTAGTTTTTCTTCAGTACGAATCAGATTCGCTTCTCCATCGCGTACTAATTGTGCGTCGATATTGACCTCACTCATATCGTTGACAATCACAGCCACGCGCATTCCTTCACGGTTGCTCAGGACGTGGTTCAATAATGTCGTTTTGCCTGCTCCCAAAAATCCTGAGAGTACTGTCACAGGTAATTTCTTCATTGTGTTCTCCCTTGTTCCTTAACCTTTTTGGATTTACCAGCTTGATTTAGTGACACCGGGAATTTCGCCCTTGAGTGCCATTTCTCGAAATGTGATACGCGATAATCCGAAACGACGCATATACCCCCGTGAGCGCCCAGTAACCCGACAACGATTACGAAGACGAGTAGGATTAGAATTTTTGGGTAACTTTGATAATCCTTCCCAATCGTTCGCTTCACGCAGACGCAGACGTTCTTCAGCGTATTTTTCGACCATTTGTTGGCGTTTTTTCTGTTTAGCGATAGATGATTTCTTTGCCATATGTGTCTCCTAAATTGAGTTAATTCATCATTACTGTTGATAGATTGAACCAGCTCTCAGCCATTTCTGATGCTGGAATACCCCCTTTGTAACGTTTTCGCTGAGTCCATTTCGCAAGGATATTTTCACGATAATCCGATCTAACTTGAGTACTCAACCATGTTTCATAATTGCCAATCCATTGCATAGCAGTTGCCAGCAAATGATGTGCATGTGCAAGGTCATTTTCATCCATCATCAAATTGGAAAGTTGAAGATCTTGTTTGCACCAGACATCAGGTATAAGAACGACCTCACGCATATAAGACATTTGCAAACCCGAGCGACCCAAAAACAAACTCCCATACTTTGGGCAGGCAATCCATAAGCCCCAACCCCACAAATTGAGAACTGTCTCTTCTGCAAGTTGGAAACTGTATGCACTGTTGTAGCGTGGATTCGGTGAAGGACGCTTTATAGCGCCATACGATAAGAGGAGATTTCCATCTGAGCGTCGCACATCACAGCCCCAGCACCACATCTGTTGGTCGATTAACATTCGGGCAATTTGCCAAGATTGGTTCGGAATGTTGAGTTGTTTTTTCAGATTTTTCATCTGCTCCTTGCTTTTATAAATGAGATTTGGTATCAATTAGGTCGTAAATGATACGAGGTCTCAATTATATTTGCAAGTGGTAATTCATTATGATGCTAGGACATAAAGAAAATCTGGATCTTTGGGCAGAAGAACTCAATCGACAGCGATTGGGACATTCAGAAACCCGAAAGGCATTCATTAGCGTATTGTCCATTACGACAACACCGATGAAAGCAGAGGAAATTCATGAAGCAATACAACAGCTCCGACCCAAAACTGGTCGGGCGACAGTTTATCGCTTCATCGACAAACTCGTGACTGCTGGACTATTGCGCCGTGTACATGGCTATCAGAACTGCAATTCTTACATGCCAGCACTGGGTATTCAGCAACCGCTTTTGTTGTGTACAGATTGTGGTCAAGTGTCTTATCTCAGCCCAAGCCTTTGTGAGTCCATTCATCAGGTATTTGAATCTACAAAACAAGTCTTAGAGGATCACCTTGTCACGGGTTACCAATTGCAATTTTTTGAGATCTGTACGAATTGTCAAAAAGATGAATCTTGAGGAGAACATAATGCGTAAGAGTAGTTTGTTTTTTGTATTGTTACTAAGTTTGCTCACAGTTATTGCACCAATAACAGGCGCACAGGAGGCGCGCTTACAGGTTGTTGGTAGTCATAGCATTTTGAGCGATGTGATTGCAAACGTTGCAGGAGATGTGGCAGATGTCATCTCGTTGATGCCACGGGGTGCTGACCCACATAGTTTCCAACCTACGCCTAGTGACCTGACAGCACTTGCTGATGCAGATGTGGTCTTTATCAACGGCGCATTCTTTGAAGAAGGTTTGCTAGAAGCTATCGAAAATGCTAGTGATGATATGAACATCGTTACTGCATCATCCTGCGTGGAAATCATTGCATTTGGTGGTCACGACCATGAAGAAGAACATGAGGATGAAGACCACGATCATGAAGAAGAACATGAGGATGAAGACCACGACCACGAAGAAGGGGAGATGAGCGCGATTGGTCAATTATGTGATCAACACTATGCCGAAATGGAAGCCCTTCATGAAGAAGAGCATGAGGATGAAGACCACGACCACGAAGAAGGCGAAGATCATGAGCATAGTCATGTCGAGACGTTAGGTGCTCTTTATCAAGCCGATTGCGGCGAAGGACATGAGCATGAAGGTGAAGAACATGAGGAAGAAGAACACGAAGAAGGTGAAGAACATGAACACGCTCATGGTGCTTGCGACCCTCATGTTTGGATGGAACCTCACAATGTTATGTACTGGACGATGCTTATCCGTGACACACTGATTGAACTTGACCCAGCAAATGCTGAAACCTACACCGCCAACGCCGCCACCTATCTGGAAGAACTGGATACTTTAGCGCATGACTTCATAGCACCAATGGTGGAAAGTGTACCTGAAGAAAATCGTGTCCTCGTTACAAATCATGATGCCTTCGGATATTTCGCCGCTCGGGCAGAATTTGAAATTGTGGGTACGATCATCCCTAGTTCCTCGACACTTGCAGAAGCTAGTACAGCAGATATCGCTAACATCATTGACTTAATCCGTGAAGAGAATATTCTCGCCATTTTTGCCGAAACAACTGTCAGTGATGATTTAGCACAACAAATCGCAGATGAGACAGGCACACAGGTCTATGTCCTGTACAGCGGTTCACTCAGTGATGCTGATGGTCCTGCTAGCACCTATATTGATTACATCCGCTATAACGTGACAACAATTGTCGAAGCCCTCGGTGGTGGTATGTAAGTTATCCTTCAGATTATTGTAAAAATAGGGGTGGTATCATGTCACGATGCCACCCCTAATCTATGAGGTTCTATGGAACAAATACCATATATCAGTAATGGGCATCACCCCTCACCGCCAGCACTGGATGTACATGAGTTGAGTGCTGGTTATCCCGGAGACAAACACGCTATTGATCACTTAACGTTTACGATTCAACCCGGTGAGCGCGTGGCGTTGATAGGACCCAATGGTGCAGGAAAAAGCACTCTATTTAAAGCGATTGCAGGATTAATTCCGTTTACGAGTGGGGAAATTTCCGTATTCGGAGAAGACTGTTACAAAAGCCATGTATTTATTGGCTATGTCCCCCAACAAAACGAAATCGACTGGTCATTTCCAGTGACCGTTTATGATGTTGTGATGATGGGACGCGCCCGTCACAGTCGATGGTTTTCGTGGTGGCGACGAGAAGATCATGCTGTCGTACAGGGTTTATTGGAACAGATGAATTTATCACAATTGGCAAAGCGTCAAATCAGTCAATTGAGCGGTGGTCAACGGCGTCGTGTATTTATTGCCCGCGCATTGGCACAAGATAGCCGTGTGCTCCTGATGGATGAGCCTTTTACTGGCGTAGATGCAGCGGCAGAACAAGAAATCATGGACACACTTGATGTACTAACCGAGCAGGGCATCACAATTCTACTAGCAACGCATGACTTAGCGCGTGCCGCCCATGATTTTGATAGGGTGTTGCTCTTGAAACGTCAATTGCTGGCACTAGCTCATCCACAAGAGGTGTTTCAACCGAATATATTGCGACAGGCATACGGCGGAGCATTGACAGTCTTCCAGCAAGATAAGGAGACAATTTTCATTGCAGATGAACATGGAGCTGGGGACTAAACACATATGGATACATTTCTGAATTTCTTCGTAGAGCCACTGAATTATACCTTCATACAGCGTGGGCTTCTGGCACTCATACTTGTTGGTGGTATCAGTGCTGTGATTGGTTGCTTTGTTGTTGTGCGCGGTTTAGCGTTCTTTGGAGATGCTCTGGCACATTCTGTGCTACCGGGTGTTGCACTGTCTTACACAGCGGCTGGTGGTACAGTGGGGAGCAATCTGTTTGTAGGTGGGCTGGGCGCAGGGATTCTTTCGGCACTCGTGATTGCATTCCTGACCCGTAACGAACGGTTGAAAGAAGATACTGCTGTCGCACTGGTGTTTGTGACGATGTTTGCATTGGGTATCGCGATTATTAGTACACAGGGCAGTTATAGTATTGATCTGGCACATATTCTGTTCGGTAGTATCAACGGCATTAGTACGAGCGATTTGCAGATTATGGCTGTACTTGGCGCAATTATCTTGGTGGTTGTCGCTGTATTTTATAAACAATTTCTCATCATCAGTTTCGATCTCAGTTTAGCACATACCCTTAAACTACCTGTTGAATGGCTTCGGGTTCTGCTATTGATTCTGATTGCTGTCACGATTGTGGCAAGCCTGCAAGCGGTAGGCATCGCACTAATGCTTGCCTTGCTCATCACCCCTGCCGCCACAGCACGTTTACTGACTCACCGTCTGCATCAGATGATATTTGTTGCGACTTTCTTTGGCATAATGAGCGGTGTTACTGGATTTTACCTATCCTATTATCTGGATGTGCCATCGGGTGCGTCAATTGTCCTGACGATGAGCGCGTTATTTGCACTTGTTTTCGGGTTCAAATCAATCTGGCTGGGGTTCGTTGCACACAACGAGGTCACCGAAAAAGTTGAAAACAATAAAATGAAACGAAGTGAGATATGATGAAACATTCAAATTTACCTGCGCATTTTCCTGTGCCAGTCACTATCCTCACGGGATTTCTTGGGGCGGGGAAAACCACTCTATTAAACCATATTTTACACAGCGAACATGGCATGAAAATTGCTGTGCTAGTCAATGACTTTGGAGCTATTAATGTAGATGCTCAACTTATTGTGGGTGTTGAAGGTGAAATGGTGACACTCTCCAATGGGTGTATTTGCTGTACAATTCGCGGTGATTTACTTCGAGAGACATTGCAATTGTTACTGAGAGATGAACCACCAGAATATATATTGATTGAAGCGAGTGGCGTTTCTGATCCATTCTCTGTTGCTATGACATTCCGAACGCCAGAGGTAATGCCGATGGTCAAGCTGGATGGCGTGATTTCCGTGGTAGATGCTGAACAGTTCCTTACGTTGGAAGGTGAGAATGAATGGTTGAGTTTAGCGCAAGTGGGTTTCGCAGATATTGTTATACTGAGCAAAGTTGACTTAGTGACCGATACTTATCGTGAGATGGTGAAGACGCGCATTCGTGAAATCAGTCCAAACGCTCGTATTATTGAAGTTGTACAAGGGCAGGTAGCACCAGAATTATTATTGGGTAGCGGATACTTTTCGCCAGAGAAATTAGCAGAGCGCGAAGCTCATGATGTGCATGTTCATGCGGTTGATGAAGTCCATGATCATGACCATCATCATGAACACAATCACGCACTGGTGTACTCGACATGGAGTTGGACATCCTCAGCACCACTCGAACGTAGCCGTCTTCAAGACACGCTTATTTCACTACCAACAACGGTTTATCGCTCGAAAGGAATTATCTATCTGGCAGAACAGCCTGATTATCGTTTTGTCTTTCAATTAGTTGGCAAACGAGCAGACTTAGTCCGTCATCGTCTTTGGCAAGAAGATGAAGTGCGTCAGACACAGCTTGTTATCATTAGCTCCCATGATGGTATTGATGGCGAAGAACTCACACGCAAATTTGAGAATTGCATAGCAGAATAGAATAGCGACAAAGACATTAAATTCAATTAAGATAACTTAACTTCAAACAACATAGCATCGGCATTGTGATACAAATGTTAAATATGCAAACACCCATTACAATACTCACAGGTTACCTTGGGGCAGGTAAGACAACACTTCTGAATAATATCTTGAACACCGATCACAATATGCGGATAGCAGTGTTGGTCAATGATTTTGGTGTCATTAATATTGATACAAAGCTTATTGTTGAAGTAGAAGGTGAAACAATTTCATTATCCAATGGATGTATCTGTTGCACGATACGCGATGATTTGATTGAGTCTGTCTCAGGCTTATTAGATAGCGAAAATCCACCAGATTACATTGTGATTGAAGCTAGTGGTGTCAGTGACCCAGCACAGGTTGTGCTTACATTTAATCGGTCTGCTATTCAGTCTCAGGTGCGTATTGATAGTATTATCACCGTGATAGATGCCGAGCAATTCAATGAGATTAAAGGCAAACCAGAGCAACTCATCCGTGAACAATTGCGTGTTGCAGACATCGTTGTGCTGAATAAGATTGACCTTGTTGATGATGACCAACTCGAAAACATGCGAAATATCATTCAGGATATTGTTGACAAACCAAGAATTCTTGAAACAAGTTATGCTAATGTTCCACCCGAACTTCTGATTGGGATTGATATAAATAATCGAGAACGGACAATGCAAACCCCACAACATAATGTGCATGTTCATGATGTAGATGAAGTTCACGACCATGAGCATGATGACCACACACTTATCTTTAGCACATGGACGTGGCGATGCCCCGACCCTTTGTCAATTATCGCATTACGAGGGGTTTTGGAAGAGATTCCGATAGAAATTTATCGTATCAAGGGTATTGTCTACACTCAGGATTTACCAGATAGACAAGTTACGTTACAAATGGTTGGTAAGCGAGCAAGTTTAACAGAAGGAGGCGTGTGGGGTACTCAAACACCGATAACGACAATTACAATGATTGGTAACCCACAAGCATTCCAAACGGAACAACTAAAATATCAGCTTGAACAGTGTCGGGCTACAACTCCCCGTGATGATAACCCACTTATTGATGGCATATTGCGTTGGCTACGATTTAAATGATTGTAGCCAACGGCTAGCACATTCATATAAATGGATGACTAGATTAACGGCTTAAGAGTTCAATTTCAGATATTGAAATCTTTGTCGCTAAAACAAAGCCTGCCTATATTTAAATCTATATTATCAACCCTCAAATAAATTCTCACCATGTGCCAGACGATTGGCATTGAGATAGGTTTGCCCTTGTGCGCGGACAGTCGGAGCATGGGCTGAGAGATAACGCGCCGCCGCAATTAGGACGTTGTTGGCGTATTTTGTGCCTTGGAGCAAACTATATTGACTAAACGCCGCTTCAATAGATTGAATCGTGTGGAAATCACGGTCTTCACGCAAGAGCAAACGCCCCATTGTCGCCATCAATCTTTCCGCAGAGCCACCATGATGCAGATAATTCGCCACCAATTGCGCCGATTGATTGACCTGTTGTTGCTGATTGAGCAGTGTTTCAAAGTCATCCAATAAGGCATCGACATCCTCTATGGTTGCTTGTGGTGTGGGCAGTTTTGCAGGGGGAATATTAAGGAAGCGGTCAAGATAGAGGCTCATGGCGGCGTCAAAAATACCCCGTACCAAGCCCTCAGAATTGACTCGTCGCAAGCCCATATGGACAGCGTTGGCAAAAGTGAAGGTATGCAAAGCAGTATCCCAATCGCCAAATTCATTGCTGGTATGGAATTGTGCAATACGAATGGCAGCACTATAAGCGACGACACCTGCGAGGTTATCAGCGGCGATACCATTGGCTAAGACGTTCACTAGCGCATCGACACTCGCTTGCGGATTATCGTCTAGCAGAGTTGCCACTAGCGTATCTATCTCATCCACAGTCAAAGTTTTGCTGGATGCTGATGTATCAGGCAACTTATCGAAGGCAGTTTCTAAAATATCGACCAAGTCAATTGGATAACGCCAGGCATTGCTCTCTTCCATACGTGGGGCTTCCGCTAGTAGACGCGCTACACTCGCCAAGACCGTTTCAGCACTTTCCCAGCCAGCGATGTCGAGGCTTTCAAGGGCTTTATTAATGAAATCCAATACATGACCCCCTTGAATATAGCGATGGTCAGTCGCTGAGGTGAAGAGCATATCCGCCATTTGCTTGTCATCCGCGCCATTTTTCACAGCCGAAATAATCGCGCGTTCTGCCGCTTGGGTATCACGCACTTCGACGAAATCGCGTAACCATTGCTTGAGTGTATCAATCTCGACGGCATCATTTGGTAATGAGCCTGCGGTGAAATGTGGGGCAGAGCCATCGGTATCGTTGGCTGTCGCCGATAAACCATGATATAAAGCACGAGGCTTCTGTTCGTCATCAAGATAATCTACGAGGTTCATCATACAAGCGAGAATCGTTAGACCTTGTCCCCAGCCATTAAGACGATTGCGTGTGCCAAAGTCTAAACCAATCCGAAAAGCCTCCGCCATATCAACGCCATGCTGATGCAGTCCAATGACAGACTTGGCAATCACCAGATTGAGATTTTGCTCTAAGCCTGTGCGGACACGTTTGCGATGGTGTCCGACTCTATCTATCGGTGGGTTGGTATTAACCAGAACATCATCACCATCTACTTGTACAGGAAATGAGGGGACATCATCTGCCCATAAATCGAATGTGCCACCGCTAGCGAGGTCAAAGCGGGCATGATGCCAATGGCAGGTTAGAATGCCATTGCTGACACTACCTTTATTCAGTGGAAAGCCCATATGCGGACAGCGATTATCTACAGCAAAGACATCCTCACCATATTTGAATAAGACAATCGTATGCCCATCTATTGTGCGCGTGAGGCAATTGGATTGTGCTAATTCGTCTAAACTAGCAATTTTTGTCCACTGTGTTTCTACCGTAACCATGTTTTCCCCTAAGAAATATATTCTTCGTGTTCTTCTTTTCTTCGTGGTAAATAATATTCTTAAATTTAACACCAAATTCTATTGACTATATCGCACCAAAGCCACAATCCACATTGGACAATAGGACAGGTCTTGACTTGCTATCAACTGACGCTACTATGTGGCATCGATTGAAAGCGAGATATTATGTTCCCTGATTCAAGCAAAGCGATTAAGAGAAAACCTGTCAACTGGACATGGCGCATCATTAGCATTATTGTTGCCTCAGCATTGATTATCTTTATGTTGAGTCTAATTCAATGGGGTGATTTTTTCGATGTGTTGAGTCGTTTATCATGGCAGAGCTTGGCATTCGCATTTATCGTTTATGTCTCGCTGAATTTGTGGCGTTCGTTTCGCTTCGTTGTCTTACTCAACCGGGATGGTGTCTCCGTTTTGCGCGTCTTCCCGATTGCACTGTATCATAATTTCCTCGTGCGATTACTACCCTTTAAGTTAGGGGAATTCACTTACATTGTGCTGATGCGAAATCGGCTCAATGTGCCTGTAGAAGAAGGGGTCAGCAGTCTTTTTGGCTCACGTTTATTAGAACTACTGATGATTGTGTTAGTAGGTGCGGTTAGTCTACTTTTGTCTGGTGAAATCGTTCCTAATCAAGGTGGATTAGCGATTGTGCTGGTGGTTTTTTGTCTAATTGGCGGGATTATCGGATTTTATTTCATCGGCACAATTATCCGTTTTGTGAATCGTCTTTTGGTGCGTTTTGACTCAGTCAGTTTGATTACCAAACTCGTCGAACGTTTACAGAAACTCGCCAGCGAATTTGACCGTATTCGTCATCCTGCTATTTTTGCAAAAGCGTTATTTTGGTCATGCTTTACTTATGGCAGCAGCTTTGCAGTTAATTGGATTTTGCTGGTGGCTGTAGGCATTAATGTAGACCCCGTCACACTGATTATCTTGGTCAGTTTGGGGATGTTTGCGGCGGCATTTCCTTTCAATATTAGTGGCTTTGGCGCAGTTGAACTCAGTTGGACACTGGGTTTAACAACCTTGGTGGGGCTGAGTCGGAGCGAAGCTACATCAATAGGGTTGATGCTCAATGGCTTTCATCTGATTGCGGCAGCAATTTCTGGGATAATCGGGTATATTGTCGTCCAGATGACTAGAAATGAAAAAGCCACTGAGTAGTGGCTTCTAGTTTTTGATGGACTGATAGACATACAATTTGTATAGCCGATTTGGTTTTTATACGCAAATTCCTTTTATTGAAATTGTATCAATTTTATATGGCTATATCCACTTGTTCCTAAATCTATCAGTCCGCTGAATTGTATGGTGGAGCTTCCTCCACGACACACCTCCCTAAATATAGGCTAACGTATTGGTGTGTTATCTATATTTAATTATAAAGTAATATATTTGTCAACATTGATAAATTCTTCACAAGTGTGAAGTTGTACGACGCTCAATGATTTGTAATTCAGGCAATCTTGGTACACTATCTGGTACATCATGATGAATCATCTGTAAGAGATAATTCATCGCCATTTCACCTCCAAATTCGAGATGTTGCCGTACAGTAGTTAAGCCAATATGTTCACTCATTTCGAGATCGTCATAACCAATAATTGAGACATCTTCGGGTACACGCAAACCTAATTCTCGTGCGGCAGATAAACAGCCTAAAGCTTGCACGTCACTCATGGCGAAAATGGCAGTAGGGCGTTGTGGCAATCGTAATAATTCTAGAGCTAGAATTTTTGCTGGCTCACAACCAAGGTCTCCCGTTCGGAAATAATCTGGATTTTCTCGAATATCAGCATCATGGAGTGCTTGTAGATAGCCTGTGTAGCGTTCTTTGCTCGTAGCCGAACCAATAGAATCAATAAGCTCGTTGCCTAAATACGCAATCCGACGATGCCCTAACTGAATTAAATAGGATGTTGCCTTATAACCTCCACTCTCATTATTTGTGCCAATACATACCCAATCATCAGCATCAATAATATGATTTGAGCCAACGAAAGGAATACCTTGGAGATGTAGAGCCTCTTTTTGTGCTGTCGTTAAATTAAAATCAATGACTAAGAAACCTGTGATTACACTCGACTCTATAATTGAAAGGACACGTTCATCATAATCTTCATGAGTGCGGGTATTGTATACCGTTAAATCAATATGATCCGCGTAAGGTTCGAGCGCTTTCTGAACGCCTCGTAGACGCTCTGCGAAAGAGTAATATTCAAAAAATGAGGGGGTAATTACACCAATTGATTGGTAAGGTGTTTTACGGGGGAGTTGCCTTGCGGCGGCATTCGGGACGAAGCCCAAATCTCCGATGATTTCCATTACATGCTGACGTGTTTTCTCGCTGACATTTGCGTTATTGTTTAATACGCGTGATACGGTGCCGATACCCACACCTGCAGCTTCTGCAACATGACGAATCGTCACTTTTGTCATTTCTGACCTTTCATGTTGTTATTGTCTTGACTGAATCACGTTCGATTAATTGACAATCAATCTTTTCTTGAATGGGTGTCTCGTTATTTGCAAACAACTGATTAAATGCCCATTTGCCCATCTCATAATGTGGTAGTTGAATAGTCGTCAGCATCGGTAATAAGCCCTCAGCGACATCTATCTGATTATCAAAACCTACGATACTAATGTCATCAGGAATACGCATGCCAGCATCTAAGATAGCGATATAACTCGCCATTGCTGTGCGGTCAGTACCACAAAATAGGGCAGTTGGGGGATTTTTTAACTTCAGCAGACGCATGGTTGTGGCATAATTTTCAGGTGATTCTGTGGTTGTCCCAATCAGTTCAGGGTCAAATGGCACATCAAATTCTTCAAGTGCTTGTTTGTAACCTGCTAATCGACCTTGTTTAGCAGGGATGGCAGGCGGTGTGACATTCAAAAAGCCGATTCGACGATGCCCTGCATCTAATAAAACTTTTGTTGCCCGATAGCCCCCGATAAACTCATCAGGAACAGCCGAAGGTAAGGATTTATCCCCGACAAAACAATTCGCTAAGGTAGTTGGAACTTGGTAAATGTTATCTGGCAGAGTCACTTCACAATGAAAAAATGCCGCATAAATGATACCTGCTACCTGACGTTCTAGTAAAAATTCCACACTGGCTTCTAAGCTATTGCCAGCATTAACCACCATGAGTACATGGTCACTGGCGGAAGCTGCGTCTTGAGCGCCACCGATAATATCAACTGCATAAGGTGTTGTGGCGACTGAATCGGTCAAGAAACCGATTAAACCTGTATTGGTACTGCGAAGCCATTTTGCACTAAAGTTTTGACGATAATTCAATTCTTCAATGGCATGTAAAACACGTTCACGTTTCTCTTGGCTAACATAAGGATGGTCATTTAATACCCGTGAAACGGTCGTAGTGCCGACATTTGCATGACGTGCAATATCCTTAATTGTTAAATTGTTGCTCATTACGAAAACCCTAGCACTTAGTTATGTTCAATGATGGGCTACCCTCCATCATATAAGCAATCCACTATTTGCACTATGACAATTTGCGACAAACTTGCAAAAAATATTATTATGTGATATGGTAACGATACCACATGGTAACGATACCATACAAAAGATGCTCAAAAATTTTATTCTAATAAATACTGGAAATTTTCATGATTGAATCAGCGAGTTTAAAAATTCGCAAATCATTTTTAAAAGACTCTAGCCGTCCTACCTTTCATTATCTCCCTCCGTCGAACTGGATGAATGACCCCAACGGGGTGATTCAATGGCAAGGTCAATATCATCTCTTTTATCAATACAACCCATATGGTGCGAACCATGCCAATATGCACTGGGGACATGCTGTCAGTGATGATTTAGTTCACTGGCAAGATTTACCCGTTGCTCTCGCGCCAACGCCTAACTCCGTCGATAGGGGAGGCATATTTTCGGGAAGTGCTGTTGATAATAATGGTGTGCCGACAATCTTCTATACAGGTGTTAATACTGATTACACCGTTCAAGTTCAGTGTATGGCAATTAGTGACGATAACTTGAATATGTGGCAGAAACATCCAGAAAACCCAGTGATATCGGATGTGCCAAGTGAAGCGAAACAAACCGCTGACTTCCGCGACCCTTTTGTATGGCATCAAGACGATAAGTGGCATATGTTGGTAGGCTCATCGATTGCAGATGAAGGAGGCACTGTTTTCCTTTATCAATCTGATGACCTTATCAATTGGGACTATAAAAATCCAATTCTGATTGGAAATGATGCTAAATACGGTATGGTCTGGGAATGCCCGAACTTATTTCAATTGGGCGATAAATGGGTGCTCATAATTTCTGGAAATTCAAACCATATCACAGGTGATGTGTTCTACTTTGTCGGCAACTACGAAGATGGTCACTTTACACCAGAAACTGAAGGTGTACTGGACTACGCTTATCTCTATGCTCCCTTGACCTTAGAAGATGATAAAGGTCGTCGACTCATGTGGGCGTGGTTACGCGAAGGGCGGTCACAAGAGGCATACGTCAACGCAGGATGGTCAGGGATGCAATGTGTTCCACGAGTTTTATCCCTCGATAGTCAGAATAGACTCTGTAGCCAACCTGTTCCTGAAATTGAAAAGTTGCGTGGTAATCATCATCATTATGAAAATATCGGCTTATCAGGTGACCTCAACCTTGAGGTGCGAGGACTATCGCTAGATATTGTAGGACAATTTGATGTGTCAGAAAGTAGTAAGCTGACAATCTTACTGGCTTGCTCGGAAGATGGACAACTCGCCACGGAAATCTCATATGATGCACATACCGCTCAACTGACAGTCAATCGTACTCGGTCATCAGATAATGTATCGGATGAGCGCGATATAAAATCAGTAAAACATCAATTAGAAAACGACGAAACGCTTGACTTCCGTATTTTGCTAGATGGCTCGGTCATTGAAATTATTGCTAACAAGCGTACTAGCATTACAAGCCGCATCTACCCAGATAACTTCGATAACAACCACGTTCAGCTTCATGGGAGTGATATACACCTCAAGAGGCTCGATATTTATGAAATGTCATCAATCTGGTCAACATAAGACCAGTTAAAGATGAAAGCAAGGTTTGCCCTTGTGAGTTACACAGTGTAAGGAAGCTCGTATCAACACGGATACAAAATAGACAAAAACAAAATTTTTAATCTTCATTTAGGAGAATAACATGAGTATTAAAAGACTTTTAGTTTTAGTCATGGCGAGTGCATTACTCGTTATGGCAAGCGGGATTGTTTCCGCACAAGAAACCCTCAGTTTGTGGTATCACGGTGCTGGCAATGAAGTAGAACGTGAAATCTTAGTGGGTATCATTGATGATTTCAACGCCTCACAAAGTGACTACGTGGTTGAACTTGAAGAATTTCCACAAGGGGCTTATAACGAATCTATCGTTGCCGCCGCGCTGTCAAATGACTTACCAGACATCATTGATGTTGATGGTCCTGTAATGCCGAACTGGGCATGGGCTGGTTATCTACAACCGCTTAATCTCAGTGAAGGTGCATTAGATGGATTCCTCCCCGGTACTATTGGCACATGGGATGGTGAAGTCTATTCAGTCGGTCTCTGGGATGCGGCAGTTGCGATGTATGCTCGGAGGTCTGTTCTCGAAGCAAATGACATTCGGATTCCAACACTGGAAGAGCCTTGGACTTTAGAAGAATTTGATGCTGCACTCGTCACGCTTCAAGACTCTGGAGAATTTGAATATGCTTTAAATCTGGGCATGTGGGATGCAGGCGAATGGTATCCTTATGCTTTCTCACCATTTTTACAAAGCTTCGGTGGCGATATGATTGACCGTATGGATTATGTGACTGCTGAAGGCGTTCTCAACGGAGAAGAAGCCGTTGCATGGGGCGAATGGTGGCAAAGTTTATTTGACCGAGGTCTGGCTCCCGGAACTTCACAGGATCAGGCAGATGGTCAAACGGGGTTCAATGATGGTAGCTACGCATTGCAATGGAATGGTAACTGGGTTGCAGTAGAAGCACTTGAAGTATGGGGTGACGACTTGCTCTTCCTGCCAGCACCAGATTTCGGTAATGGCTCAACTATTGGTGCCGCATCATGGCAATTCGCTGTATCTGCTGATAGTGAAAACCCTGAAGGTGCAAACGCATTTATCGAATTTGCTATTCAAGATGAATATCTAGCAGCATTCTCTGACGGTATTGGTTTAATTCCTGCAACAGCAAGTGCGGCAGAACTTACCGAAAATTATGCTGAAGGTGGACCATTGCAAGTATTCTATGATCTGAGTGAAGCACAGGGTCTTATCCGTCCTGCAACACCAGCTTATCTAAACATGGCTCTCATCTTTAGACGCGCTGCTGCTGATATTGCAGACGGTGCTGATGTTCAAGATACCTTGGATGCGGCAGTCGATGATATTGAACAAGATATTGAAGATAATAGTGGTTACGGCTTCGGCGAATAACTGTAGTTAAACATCACTATCTCCTAGAGTATGCTCGTGATTGAGCATACTCTACCCCAGAATTCCTAACAGAAAGTCATCCTTATGGCAGAAAACACAGGCAAAGTTAAACAAAAAAATAATCCATCCTCACACCAACGCACAGAAGCTATCGTCGGTTGGCTAATGATAGCCCCAGCTTTATTACTCATCGGACTATTCTTAATATATCCATTTTTTACAGCTTTTACCTATTCTTTTACAAACCAACGCTTGATTTCACCGAATCCACCTGAATTTGTGGGTATGCGTAATTTCACCCGTCTACTGACATTACAATTTTTCACCCTTGAACCGCTTGTCGATGAAGAAACAGGCGAAATTTTGCGTGATGAAGACGGCAACATCGAATATCCACGTCTACGTGAATTCACCCGCGATAATCCCGATTACCCACACTTAGATGGCTTACGCGAATGGCAATCTTGGCAACGGGGCGAAAACCGCTTAGTTTTGCTGGCTAGTGATATTGTTTTTTGGAAATCTATTCTCAATATTTTTTATTTTGTGATTATCGTCGCGCCAGTACAAGGTGGTCTGGCATTGCTTCTTGCCTTGATGGTTAATCAACAACTCAAGGGTATCAACATTTTCCGCATGATTTATTTCATGCCTGTCGTCATCTCGATTGTGGTTGTCTCTATTTTGTGGCAATTCATATACGATGGACAGAATGGCTTGCTCAATTCGGTACTGAATGCGTTGACATTCGGGAATTTTGAACCTGTTGATTGGCTGGGTAACCCGAGTACAGCGATGAATTCAATTATTGCGATGTCCATTTGGCAAGCAGTTGGCTTCCATATGGTGATTTGGCTATCTGGCTTGCAGACGATTCCTTTTGTATTGTATGAAGCTGCTGAGGTCAATGGCGCGAATGCGTGGCAAAAGTTCCGTTATGTGACATGGCCAGGCTTACGTAGTACGGCAGTTCTCGTCACTATTTTGATTACCATCCAAGCCTTTGGCTTATTCGCACAGATTGATGTGATGACAAAGGGTGGTCCACTAGATTCTACGCAGACCCCTGTATTCCAAGCTGTTCAACGCGGTTTTGAACAACAAGATATTTCTGGTGGTTCGGCAATTTCAGTGGTTCTCTTTGTGATGGTATTCACCATCTCGCTCATCCAACGGTATCTGACTAAGGAGAGAAGCTAATGCGTGAAGTAACACAAACTCAAAAAAATTTATTACTCTATACGCGATACCTTCTACTTATCTTAGTCGCGTTAATTTTCATCTTGCCTTTAATCTTCATGATTATGTCTTCCTTTAAGCCCGATTTGCAATTATTGCGCGATTCAAGTTCGATACGGGCAATTTTGCCAGTTGGGGATTTGAGTTTTGATAATTATGAAGGCGCATTTGAACGTGTTCCGATGGTTCGCTTTATTACTAATTCGATATTGGTTACTGCAATAACGGTAGTCTTATCGTTGGTGATTAATTCAATGGCTGCCTATTCGTTGGCGATTGTTCAGTGGCGTGGTAAGGGGATTATTCTTAGCATCATTCTGGCGACTTTAATTATTCCATTTGAAGTCATCGCCATCCCGATGCTCTTGTTAGTGAATCAATTACCCTGGATTGGTGCAAGCGGACTCGAATTCGGTTGGCTTAATTCTTACCATGTTCAGATAGTGCCATTCATAGCAGATTCTCTCTCGATTTTCTTGTTCTACACCTACTTTAAAGATTTACCTTATGAACTGGTTGAAGCTGCGAAAATTGATGGTGCGAATATCTTCCAAGTTTACTATCGTATCATCATGCCGATTGCAGGACCTGTAATTGCAACTGTGGCTATTCTCAAATTCTTGCCGATGTGGAATCAATATCTATGGCCCTTGATGACAGTACAACGTGAAGAATTGCGCCCTGTGATGGTTGGTTTGCAATATTTCTTCCAACTAGATGTAGCATGGGGTGAGATTATGGCTTACCTAACAGTGATCACTGTGCCTGTGTTGCTATTCTATTTATCGTTACAGCGTGCTTTTATTGAAAGTATCGCATCTACAGGTATTAAGGGATAATTTATCTTAACTTAAAATGGGAGATGCTATTCAATGGGTCTGAATAGTTCTCCTATTCTTCTAATCGCTTATTACCAAACCCATAGACGATTAAAACCATTCCCAAACGTTATCGTATTGTAATGTTTTGAAATATAATATAGAATGGCAATTGTGAAAAATTATTAATTAATAATTTCTTCTCAAAATGGTTAGTATGGGATATATCATGGGACAGCACAAAACGATCCTTTTTGTGGATGACAATCGGGACAATTTAGATTTAATGGTGCGGATGCTAAAACGCGATAGCTATAATGTCGTGGCAGCGAGATTTGCAAGCGAAGCACTAGAAATACTCAAGACTACGAAAGTTGATCTTCTGCTACTGGATATTAACTTGCCTTTAGTATCAGGGATTGAATTGCTAAAACACCTACGTGAGCAAGACAAATGGAAAGACATACCTGCAATTGCTTTATCAGCAAATGCAATCCATTCTTATCGCCCGATGTGCATGGAAGCAGGCTTTGATTCATATTTGTCTAAGCCAATTACACGCACAGAATTACTCAATAACGTAGGACAATTGTTGGAGAAAAGTCCTTCTAGCAAGAAAGAATTAGCATATTCATCGAAATAACCTGAGACATATTACTTGCTAAGATAGTCTTTCGCGCAAATTCTGAGCAATGAGTTCAGCGGCTGTTTTTTGCCAGTTATATAATGTACGTTCAGGCACATATGTCCGAAACCACTCTAAAGCATCTGCCTCTGCTGAGTCCAAATCATCCCCAAAAAAACGCCGACTATAAGGTTTTAACCCGACAATATACGGAAAATAGAGGACATTGTAGTAACGCCATTCATCACTAGGTGCAAAATCAATATCAGGCTCAGGCTTGAGTTGCTCAATGCTCTCGCGTAATACAGATTTCAGTGCATTTGCTCGTGCCAAGACATTATCATCTTCGATACGCTCTTCTAATATTTCCAACTGCAATAGTGGACTCGCAGCTAATTTATTCAAATCGCTATAGTGGCTCAATGCTCGGCGAGTGAGGCGCGCAAATTCCTTATCGTCGATATTATCGAATGGATGCGATGCTGTGCGAGCTAATCCGCTGGATGCTGCCCGTAAACTATCTCTTTGTTGGCGTAGGTCATCGGCATCTGCGAAGATAAGCTCGTCCAATAATGTTTGAATATCATCGTAAAAAACCAGCGTAACCAATAGAGTCGTGATGAGTCCAAATAATAGAGTCAGCATTGGGGCAGATGTATTATCCGTAATCGCCATGACCATCACCACTTGCCCACCAAAAATGAGTACCCCAAGTGAAGCAGCTGCCAATGAACGTAAAGCATCCTCAAATAGTCGAGTACCTTCATCATAAGCATCTAGCACACCCACGACATAACCTAGGCACAACAAATCGAGACTAATTGCCAGCATAACCCAATCTTGGGCTAACCAAGACAAAGGCAAAGTGATAATGGCAGATGCCAAAGCAAAGAAAATGCTTGCCGTTATCAAAATAACAATTGGTGGACGAGGGGAGTCACTTGTGAAAATTTGCCGTAAGCGAATGCTTGACCCGATTAAGAAGGTAATCGGTAGGGCAAGTGCAATCCAACGAGTGAGATTAGGGGTGGTAACCGCACTGCTAAATGTCAATAAGATAATCAAAATCATCACAAATATAATATGTATGTTGATGCGCTCAATCGGAACTTCAGGTACAAGATAAATGGTCGCCAACATCCAAAACACCGATGGCAACATGATTGGCAAATAGCCCCATGCTGTATTTTCGATTGTGTCACTGAGTAATAACGATAAAGCGAGGGCAAAGGCATAACTAATTAAGCCCAATCCAGCATAGCGTAAACCAAGTTTATCCTTGTCACGCGCAACCAAATACAGACCAAACCATAGAGTAAAGCTATAAATCAGAATATGTAAAAACGGAATTGTCATAGGCATTTCTCGGATGTTTTTAGATATAAAACCATAGGGCGAAACTCAAAATGACGTTTCACCCTTTGGCAATCATCTTATCATGAATATCAGATGGATAATGCTTGTGACGACAGGCGCAAAAATCAATAATCTCGAAAACCAATTGTTAAATGTAATCAACGGATGATTTCGTAAAAGCCAATGCACCACTGCGTGTCCAATGACGAAAATATCAAACCCTATCTGGAATGCCTGTGATGGTATCGCCCAGATAAGCACAATGAATAATGGTACATGCAAAATAGTGAATACTCTGTAGGCGAGGTCATCTTCTAGCTGGAAAGGGATATTGAAGAAACGCCATTCACCCTGATAAATCGCATCCAACTCATGCACCATTATCCATACTAAATTACTCAAGAACAATAAAGCCAGCCAATCAGACATTTACTGCTTACTTCTCTTCATCCGACGCAAACCCAAAAATTGAGCAATAGCAAATAGTAGTACGATGTCACCAATGAAGAGCAGTAACCATTTACCCTCTGCACTGAGGTTGAAGCTATCCGTCAATAAGATAAAAGCTGTTGCCAATACCCAGAGCACATCACCGATAATGGCATACCATGCGAAGCCTACGTTAATACGGTGTGTACGAGTATTCAGGTAGAGCATCACAGCATGGATTATCAGCGCAATGCCAACGACTAGATAAAGAGTCACTGTGCCTACGCTCATGAATTGAACGAGTACACCTGCACCAATTGCGGTAACTAAGCCACTCATTGCGGAAAAAACACTGTTGCCACGTAAGGCATTACGAAGCAAATTAGATCGTGATTGTGTTGCTGTAGCCATTATTGAAAATCCTTTTTTGTGTTGTCGATTAATCCAACAATAGCGAAAATTTCTCTGCCAGCACCACGAAAATCACTGCCAAACACTGCCAATTTGCTACTTGTAGTACAAAATTGCCTGATATTAGACAGGCTCTTGCGGTTCAATGAAGGTGTCTCTTTTAGGATGTCCAATCAAGCCCAAGCGTTTCAATAACATAGGCATGGTCGTTGCCTGAATTAGAGAAGTAAAAAGGACAACGCCAAAGGTCATAATGATGATGCTCTCTCTACTAGGCAAATCATGAGGCAAGCTGAATGCGAGTGCAAGGCTAACTGCGCCACGTTGTCCGCCCCAGAATAGAACGTGTCGCCATGACATGGGTAACTTAGGATAATTTGGCAACAGGCTAACTTGTATTGGCGCAAGAATGTAAACAGTGACCGCCCGTGAGATAACAACAGCAATAATCGCTAGTGCAATCAGCGGTAGATGTGTCAGAATATCATTGATATCACTGGTTAAGCCGATGAGCAAGAAGATAAAGGCATTGGCAACATAGGCTAAGTATTCCCATACGCGCAAAACAGAGGTCTGTGTATTCTCGGACATATTGCTGAAACCCATTCTGCCATGAATCAAACCAGCCATCAGCACAGCCAAAACACCACTCACATGCAATTCCTCAGCAATCAAAAATGAGCCAAAGGCGAGGCAAGTCGTGAGAGTCATCTCGACGAGGGCATCATCAATGTAATACAGCACACGCGATACTAGATAGCCAATCAAGCCCCCAATGATAAAGCCACCAATAGCAAAGCGTGCAAAATCAAGCAAACCATCCAAAATGCTGAAATCACCTCCTGATGCAACCGCCGCTACAACAATCGTGAAGATAACAATGGCTGTACCATCATTGAGTAAACTCTCACCTTCAACAATGGTTTCTAAACGTGCATCGGTGTGATTCTCTTTAAATAAAGCAATCACAGCGACGGGGTCAATCGCGCTAATTAATGCGCCAAAGACACCTGCAATTAATAAACCCATCCTCGGTATAAAGGCATTCAAAATAAAGGCAACAATCAAGGTACTGATGACCACACCAATGGTGGTTAGCATAGCAATCAGACCACTATTATTCTGCAGTTCTCTCGGATTCATCTGGTAAGCTGCTTCAAAAACAATCGGAGGAAGAAATAGAGCTAAGATGAGTTCACTAATTAGCTCTGGGAGTTCAAAATTGAGCGCAGGGACAAACGTTAGCACCAAGCCAGCCAGCACCAATCCAACGGTATATGGTGCAGGAACTTGATTCCCAATCCATGTGACGATAGCAATCACGAATAACAAGCCAATAATCACCAGTTCAACATTTAGTACCGTAATATCCATCTATCTATCCAATCTCAAATGAAAAACTCAGGTTAAAAAGCATCGTACCAAGGTATATCTAATTCATAAGATGAGTTTCCCTTATTATATTCATTGTCCGTAAGCCTGAAATTCTTTAGGTCTACTAATAATGCTATGTTATCTTTGTCAACGTATATCCAATTCTTTGGCATTTTAGCTAAACTTTGGCATTATTATCACTCACAAGCAATACAAATTGAAGGAGATGAGGCGTGCATAACGACCTCTTAGTGAATATTGCACTTGTCCTTGGCTTAGGTATGTTCGCGCAATGGGTTGCGTGGCGATTAAAGCAACCGTCCATTATATTCTTACTGATATTCGGTCTAATTGTTGGTCCTATATCCGCGTTGCTTAATGATGGAACAGCATTCTTAGATGTAGAACATTTCTTGGGTGAACTCTTATTTCCTGTTGTATCGGCATCAGTTGGTGTCATCTTGTTTGAAGGCGGACTCAGCTTACGCTTTCGAGACTTAGAAGGCACAGGTGGGGTTGTGAGTCGCCTAGTCAGCGTCGGTGTCGGTGTAACTTGGGTTATTAGTGGGGTAGCTGCCCATTACTTGCTTGGGCTAGGTTGGGAGATGTCGCTTTTACTGGGTGCGACTCTAGTGGTGACAGGACCTACTGTCATTATTCCTTTGCTTAAACAAATCCGACCACAGGGACGAGTGGGGTCTATTTTGCGTTGGGAGGGCATTGTCATTGACCCCGTTGGCGCGATATTGGCTGTCCTTGTTTTTGAAGAGATTATTGCAGGACCACAATGGTTTGCTTTAGCGTGGGCATTATTCGTTACGATAGCTGTTGGCTTAGGTATTGGCTGGATAGCCGCACAAGCAATGGTTGAGATTTACCGTCGCTATTGGGTGCCTGACTCACTCCAAAATCCAGTAACATTGGGCTTTGTACTGGCGGCTTTTGCATTCTCGAATTCCATCCAGCCCGAATCAGGTCTTCTGACTGTTACGGTAATGGGGATTGCTATGGCGAATCAACGTCGCTTTGATATTAGCCATATTGTTGAATTTAAAGAAGAGCTACAAATATTACTCTTGTCATCGTTGTTCATCCTTTTATCGGCACGGATGCAACCTGATGATTTGCTTCAGTTAGGTTTACCAACCTTCTGGTTCGTTGTGATTATCATCTTTATTGAGCGACCTTTTGCGGCATGGCTATCAACTATTGGTAGTGACCTCAATTGGCGTGAAAGAATATTTATTGGCTGGATGGCTCCGCGTGGGATTGTTGCTGCTTCAGTTGCATCTATTTTTGCAATTGAACTAGCCGATAGAGGGGTAGAAGGAGCAAATGTGTTGCTACCTGTTACCTTCGCTGTAATTATCGGCACGGTAGCATTCTATAGTCTTACATCAGGGATTGTTGCGATACGATTAGGCTTATCTGAGAAAAACCCACAAGGCTTATTGGTTGTCGGTGGTAGCGCATGGATACGTGACATGGCACAACAAGTGAAAGATGCAGGCTATCGTGTCATTCTATCAGATACCAACCAAAATCATGTTGACCTCGCCCAAAAAGCGGACATTGAAATTTATCATGGCAATATCCTGTCCGAAGTCGCCCAAGACGAAATTAATTTCGGTGGTATTGGTCGTCTCTTAGCCTTAACCCCTAATTCAGAAGTCAACGCCTTATCCAACGAACATTATCAAAATACCTTTGGAATCGAAAATGTTTTTGAACTACAACGTCGCGAAATAGAAGAGCGTGAAGGAATTTCCACTCATCTAGGTGGACGAACCTTGTTCCCAACCAAAACAACTTATGAAACCATCTATAACCGCTACCAGCAGGGCGCACAAATCATGACCATTCGCGTTGAGGATGCTCAGGCAGTACAAAATGCAATCCCTAATGCCATTCTGCCTTTATTTGTAATACCTAACAAAGATACCTTGCTCGTCTGGACAGAAGTAGATGCGCCGACCTTGCGCCATGGAAGTGAATTAATTGCGTTCATCGAACCTGAATATTATGATGAGCTATTGGAATCAGGTGCGATAAGTAAGTTGAATAAAGCGCCTGTAGAACAAGAGACATAATGTCAAACATGCCTTCAAAGCAGATTAAATCAACACTGTATCAACAAATCACAATGCTAACGACAACCCGTACCGTCATAAATACGGGTTTTCGTATGGTATACCCATTATTGCCTGTCTTTGCGCGTGGGGTCGATGTTGATATTGCGACCTTTGGAATCGTCCTTACGCTCTTGCAATTATTGAGCTTGAGTGCACCCTTCCTTGGTCAAGTCTCTGAGCAACAAGGGCGACGCTTTACCATGCTTTTAGGTTTGGGCATGTATATTGTGGGCATGGGCATGGTCTTTATCTCGCCGAATTTCATAGGGTTATCTGCCGCACTCATTATCGCCGCACTTGGCAAAGTAGCTTTTGACCCTGCACTCCAAGCCTATATTGGTGACCGAGTTCCTTATCAAAAACGAGGCTTGTTCATGGGCATATTGGAGTTTGGTTGGGCTGGGGCGTTTATTGTTGGTGTACCTATCATGACATGGCTCATAGCGCAATCTAATTGGCAAGCTCCCTTTGCTGTACTCGCCATATTGACAGGCATCATGTTCATTTTGACTTTCATCATGGTTGAATCAGACCGACCAGAAAAATCGAAACGTGCCCCCTTTCTGCGCGTTGTAAGACAATCTTTGCAGAGTCGGATTGCCGTGGCAGGTTTAGCACTGGGCTTTGGTATCAGTGGTGCGAACCAATTAATTACCGTTGTTTTTGGCGCGTGGATTGAAAATTCATTCGGCATTCAATTGACTGCTTTAGCCGCAGCCTCACTTGTGGTAGGTCTATCAGAGCTGAGTGGGGAGGGGATTGTCACCTTCATCTCAGACCGTTTTGGCAAACGTCGGCTCATCATCATTTCGATTATCGGCAATATACTAGCGTGTCTTATATTACCGTTTACAGCCATTACACTGACGACTGCCTTACTCGGTTTATTCTTCTTCTATCTCACATTCGAGACTGCTTTAGTTGCCTCATTACCGCTTGCGTCTGAACTAAGCCCGACGGCACGCGGTATGTATATGACCGTATATGCTGCTTCAATTAGCCTTGGGCGCACCATCGCAACCCCGATAGCGACCACTCTGTTCACTTGGGATTTACTCGGAAATGCGCTTGCCGCGATTGTTTTCAATATCATTGCACTCGTGGCAACATGGCGATTTATCCGTATTTCGGAGTGACATCAAGCAACTTTTTGCAGAATGAGAATACGCCGTTTGCCGATTGTATTCTCTTGTAGACGCACATAATTCGTATAACTTGTGCGTTGTTTCTTGTCACTAATAATTGCTACGACACCGTTATCCACTAATACAGGATATTGCGACTTTAGTAGATGAGAGATAAGTTTATCGCCATGCTGACTTTGCCACTGTGTCATGTCTCCATAAGGTACATCGCACATAATGAGGTCTACTGATTGAGGTAGTAGAGTTTGTTCTAAGGCATCGGCAACCCATGCAGAAGATGAAAAGTCTAAGTCAGGCAAACGATTTTTTAAACGATTGAGACTATCTAAAGCATCATGATGTGAGGGTTTGTGGTAGGCATCTACAAGTTGTTGTAAAGTCATTGCGCGTGAATTTAAGCCCTCAAGTGTCAGTAATCCTAAATTTGCTGATGCCAGACTCAATACTTCTGAATTAATGTCTGAACAGTAGAGGGATTTTATGTGTTGATGATGCAAAAATCCTAAAACGGTTGCCAAATATCCACCCCCACAACAGGGGTCATAGACGCGCAACCGCTTATTAGATGGGAAATAGCTGACACATCGCTGGAAAATCTCACTGGCTAACCGTACTGGAAACGAAGTCATTCCACCTTTAGAGATGATGACCCGTCCAGCCGCAAAATCTTCGTAGTTTTGTTTCTCTATAGCATATTGATATTGCATATGCTTAAAGAGAGCCTAAATCATCTGGAAAATGACCGCAATGAACGGCACAATCGATAAACCACCGAGGAAAAATGCAAGCGAGGCATTTTGCTCTTGAATCAGTTCACGTTGGATATAACGATAGGTTGTTTCATCATTTTCGACCCCCATTGCCCGATGAGCAATTTCAAAGCTAATCCATGTGAGGACAGCCCCTAAAACCAGTCCCAACACAATCCAAGCGGTATTGCCTAAGTAACCGGGGTCTACATAGGTAGGGTCATTAGCTGAAAAGCCATCACTGGTGAACGCGCCGATAAAAAGCCCGACAGCTAGCGAAATGATGAAGAAACACGCGCCAACCGCAGGATTTTGAATTTCCTCAATCTCATGAATGAGCTTTTTGGGTGGTAAGCCCAACCATGACATAATAGAAATACTAACAATTTGTGAAATAACAGTCGCTGCAATCGTCCAACCGATTGCACCCACAACAACTAAAACAGCTGTAGACATTGACTACTCCTCAGCTTGTAAAGCAAATTTTGATTGCGAATAAATACACAATAACGCGCCTGCATGAATATAAGTATGTAGACTGCGCCATTGAATCGATGTCTCTAATACTTGCCATTGTAGCTTCGTCACAGGTTCTATGCCATTGATTTTCGGGAAATTAAACACCAGTTCATCGGATTGTTCATTCCATAAATCGGCTTGCGAACACATCTCTATAGCGACAGAATAATTTTTCTCCTGATGATGATGCGCTTGTAAATCGGAAAATTGATGATGATGTTGGCAGGTTTGGGTAGAAATCTCAGTACACGCGAGCATCTCTTCCATGATGAATCGTCCTCGATGCTCAACCTTGACCCGATGACTTTCGCCAATAATAGCAAATCTGATGCGCCAATCATCTATTTGTACGGTACGCTCTGCTAAAATTTGGCTAGCAGGTAAGCTATCATCTGTCACGAGAGCGAGTATCAGGTCTTGCGGACGTTGTACAATCGGCGTTAATGGTTTCATGGACTTCATTTTATAGGCAAAGGTCAGGTTGTGGCAAATCAAAAACTCCCAAATTTTGTGGGAGTTTATATTGGGTTTTGTATTTTAATCACACGGCTCTAATCGGTAAACATCGCGTTCGCTACAAGTCAACTCACGGATATAACGATTGTCCTGTGCGAATGTTCCTAATGATTGAGCATCACGGTTAATTCGCCAAATTCTAGCGGCGGGGTCTTGCCCTGCGCTGATAGCAAAACTGTCATCTGGCGCGAAAATAACTTCTTGTACCCAGTCATTATGCTCATTGAAGAGTTGCAATTCCTCGCCAGATGCCCAATCCCACATGCGGACTGTGGTATCAGAGGATGTTGTCAACATAATTTGACCATCTTCACTGAAATCAATACCAAATGTTTCGCTGGAATGCCCACTAAATTGGCGAACTTCTCGCCCGCTTTCAACGTTCCATACGCGGATACTCGCATCCCATGATGATGATACAAGAAACTCGTCAGATGGGTGGAAGCGGACTTCATTGACGATATGCCCGTGACCCTCAAAAGTACGGATGAGTTCACCTGTTTCGATATTCCATAACCAAATTAGGTTTGTATCTGCACCAAAATCACCGCTTGATGTTGCCATGAGCGACTCATCACTATTGAAATCGACTCCGTTGACAGCGATGTTATGCTCAAATTCACGGATTATCTCGCCTGATTCCGTATCCCACAAAATCGCCCGACCATCTTTGCTAACAGAGACAAATTGTGAGCCATCTGCCAAGAACCGAAGCATATAGACACGGTCTGTATGAGCATCATAGCGGCGAATTTCTGTTTCAGTGGCAAAATCCCAGAGAATAATGTGTGAATCCCATGACGATGTAAGCAGGCGTGTACCATCTGGATGGAAGCGTACATTATCGACTGTGTTTTCATGGGCTGGCAATGTCGCTACAATCTCTTGAGTAGCCACATCCCATACTAGGACAGTGGTAGAAGCCAATAATCTATCGCGTACAGCTTCATCACTATCAACATTATCAGGCAAACGTAATGGACCCCCACCTGTTGCTGCTAGCTGACCATCAGGGCTTAAATCAATTGTCCATAGCCAATCAGAATGCCCTGTAAATGCTTCGATTTGGTCACGATTGTTGACATCCCAAATCCAGATGCTCTGGTCTGCCGCGCCATCTTCGCCTGAATAAATATTGTTACCGATGTTACCAATCCCTAAAGCCAATGATTGCCCGTCGAGGCTGTACGCCATAGATAGCACACGGTCGCCAAAACCAACAAAAGAATCTGCTTCTATACCCAGCTTCAAATCCCATATGCGTACCGTTCTATCCCATGCAACTGAGGCGACTTTGCTCCCATCTGCACTATAAGCAACGGCAGTTATCGGGGTAGTATGGGCGATAAAGCGTTGGATTTCATCACCTGTGAAGGCATCATGCACACGCACTGTACCACTACTTGCACTATCCCACACACCATAGCTAATCGTATCACCTGTTGGGCTAAAATCGAGTGCACGGACAAAACCACTTTCAGGATTAATCACGATGAGTTCTTCCGCTGTATTAGCATCCCAAATACGAACTGTTCTATCAACTGCATCGTCACCAACATCACCCAGCGTTTCGTCGGCAGATGAAGAAGCAATGCGCGAGCCATCAGGACCAAATACGACATTGAGGACAACCCCTTCATGCCCACTCAGAGTACGCACCATCGCACGGTCTGATAATGACCACAAAATAATGTCATGGTCAGCACCACCTGAAGCGATGAAGCGACCATCGGGACTATAATCAACTGTCATTACCTCATCTCTATGTCCTGTTAAAGTATAGAGCAAATTCCCAACAGGGAATGACCATACATATACATTACCGTCAGATGCCGCCGCCGCAATCGTTGTGTTATCAGGATGGATTGCCGCGTCGTATAACCAACCATCATCAATCGTCACAACCAAGACTTCTTCTTTAGTTTGATTATTGATGACACGAACTGAACCATCGACAGATGATGAAATTATGTACTGGCTATCATCACTGAACTCAACACTGGTTACTGAACCAGCATGATTTTCATAGCGAGCAGTCGGTCCTGGTGCATAAGTAATCGTCGATAATGTCCGTAAAATATCGACTGGGGGAGGTGAGAAAGCTTGTTCAGCTTCTAACGCCAGCACCAGCGCGAGTTGTGGGTCGCCAAGACTGGAAGCATTACGTGCATTTGCTGCTAAAGCTAAGGCGCGTGCTTCAGCTTCATTTTCAAGAGCTTCTGCCGCCGATGTCGCCGCCGAATTAGCACTATTTACAGCTAAACCCTGTGCCACTGTCGCTGTTGACGCATTATTTTCTGCGATATTTGCCTGTTCTTCGGCACGTTGCTGAGCATTGAAAGCAAAAATAGATAAGCCAATCGCGATAACAGCTGCCACAGCCATCACTGAGGCTAATAATTGCAAGCGTTGGCGAGCGCGTTCTTCTAAGGCTTCTTCTCGTTCCTGACGTTCTACTTCCAAGCGTTCGCGTTCTTCGCGTGCCTCAACACTCATAGTCAAGAAAGTCGTTTCGACTTCATTGAGCGCAATATCACTATCGTTTGCTAGTGCCTCAAATTGTTGCAGACGAATCCCACGGGCAAGGAAACTCGCATCACGCCGTGTCTGATTCCATTCTTCAGTAGCTGAGGTTAGTCGACGGTGCATCCTTAAGGCTTCACGATTTTCATCTAACCAAGCCCGTACACGCTCCCATTGGCGAATCAGTGCTTCATGAGCGACCTCAATTGTGGAACTACGTGTCTGTGGGTCATGGTCAAAGGTCAGCAAGCGGAATTTACCAAATTGCTGAATAATTTTTGGCATCGCATTAGATTGACGATTCAATGATAGTAATTCAGATTGCAAGACCCGTCGGCGTGTATCATCAGAACCTTCACCAAGTGTGACCAACCGCAAGAACATTTGACGTGTTGCGGCTTGTTCTTCGGCATTAAAACTCTGGTATAGTTCCTCTGCTCGACGTGCCAATGCGCCTGTTGTACCGCCAATATCTTGGTAATCACTGAGGAGCATCGTGCGCCCTTGCCGTCGCTCGAATAATTCAGTGAGCGCATATTGTAAAAGGGGCAGTGCGCCGGGTTGTTCAGCAACATCATTGATAATTGCGTTGACCAAGCCTGCTTCTAATTTCACACCAACTCGTTCAGCAGGACCTTCAATACTGGCTTTGAGTTCTGCTTCGTTCAAAGGTAAAACGAGTTCGGTATGCTGACGGATTAAGTTACCAAATTCCGCATAGAGTAGCGGACGGTCATAGAAATCAGCGCGTAAGGTCAAGATAATTTTGATGCGACTGCGCTCATCTTCTACCGCATTGATAATCGAGTTCAAGAAATGTAAGCGTTCATCATTGTTGGTGATGAGCGTGAAGGCTTCTTCAAATTGGTCAATGAATAGCACAAACTCCGAATTTTCAGGGATGATACGCTTCACAGCGCGTACCAAACCTCGTTCATCCTTAGTTAAGATGTCGTACAAATCAGGAATTTCGCTCGTGGAAACTGCTAATAGAGCGACTTCCAATTCTTCCATGGGGTGTGTACCAGGTACAATCTCTGCGGTATACCAATTCACTTCTTGGTCGAGTGCGCCAGCTTGAATGCGCGGTATCATTCCCGCTTTTACAACACTCGATTTACCGCTCCCACTGGGACCCACGACAGCCAAGAAATCATTACGTTTGCCACTTAAGGAGAGATGGCTGATGAGTTGGTCAATGAGGTCATCACGCCCGAAAAAATCATTGGCATCAACTGTTTGGAATGCGCGCAAACCCTTATAAGGATTCGATGCCTGCACAACATCATCTTCATGTTGACTAATTGACAGAATATCTAAGGTTGAGGAATCTGTTTCTGCTAATGTATTAGGGTCATTGCTGAGTATACTGGCAAAATCTTGCGCAAGAGCTAAGGCACTGTCATAACGTAAATCAGCGTCTTTAGAGGTCGCTCGTTGTAACACCATGTCCAAGTCAGCAGGAATATCATCGCTAAATTCACTCAGGCTTGGTAGTGGGTCATTCAGTTGCTTGAATAAGACTGTTGCAGGAGTTGCATCATAAAATGGCTTTGAGGCAGTTAAGGCTTCAAATAATAAAATACCCAGCGAATAAATATCGCTCCGAATAGACGCTGTTTCACCGCGAATTTGCTCTGGTGATAGATAAGCAGGTGTACCTAAAATCGCATCTTGGGTATGGTCTTCGGTAATATCAAGGTCTTTCGCAATCCCGAAATCGGTTAGATAGGCATTCCCTGATTCATCCAATAAGATATTATCTGTTTTCAAATCACGATGGATAACACCATTCAGATGGGCAAAAGCCAGTGCTGAGGCAATCTGCGAGAGCATCTTACCGACTCGTCTTGCATCCCACGCACCATGTTCTTCTAGTGAATCTCGTAATGAGCCAGCCTTTAGATAGCGCATCACAAGATATGCACCAGCAGGCTCACGCCAATAATCGTATAGCGGAACTATATGTGGATGCTCTAAGCGTGCGACAAGTTGCGCCTCAACCTCAAAACGGCGTACAAACTCAGGTTGATTCGCATACTGAGGCAAAATAATCTTTACGGCAACTTCGCGCCCGATGCTCGGTTGCATAGCCCGAAAAACTGCGCCAAATCCCCCTGCGCCAATTCTTTCTTTAACCTCATAAGATTTTAAGACTTGCCCAGCGAGGTTGACCATAAATCTGCGTGTCCTTCTACTGCCAAAATATGTTGCTAAAACCGACTAACTATTACGGATGAACATCAATACTTTGCTGAACGTATCACCGTAACGCAAAAAATTATTATAACCTATCACCAACGAAATGTCTCTTAATGTCTCTGGGGATAAACGAGGACTTTTATAGCAAATACACTTTGATTTACTCAACACGTTTTAGTGTGCGTTCTTTGTCTACATAGATGGCTTGTGGCTCTGTCGATACGCAGGCAGGTATAAGGTAAATTCCAAAATATATTTTACCCTGTACCCTAAGAGTTTATGCCAGCTTTTAGAAATATTTTTATACGCCGACTACTTTAGAAATGATTTTACTTTTACAACCTAAACCATACTCAACAAGTCAAATGTTAGCACTAAATACTCGATTCGCGTCGAACCAAATTTAGCTAATTGCTCTCGACATTCCGTGAGAACAACTTGTGCATTTTCGGACAGCGCATCATCAAGGTTGACTTGTGACAATATCTCTACGAGATTGTCTATACCCTTATTTAAGTCCTCTTGTGCAAAAGCATTGATGCACTCATGAAACAATGTATCAAGTTCAGGATTGTCGCTTCGTAAATCTGCAACTTTTTGCCCTAATGCAAAGACCAGATGCGAGGCATTTGTGCCTGTTTCTTGTCGTAATTGGCGCAAAATACGAATACTCTGTTGCTCATCACCAACAATCCGCGCCAAAGAGAGAGCAAGTTCATTACGCGCACCTTGATTATCAATCTCCAGCAAGAGATCCATAATTGGCTGAATACCCTCGGGTGCGGGTATACTGCCCAATGAAGACGCATATGCCATTCGTAAACCAATGTCTGTTTCATGGTTTAGTCGTTCGAGTAACTCTGGCACGATACGAGTATCACTCAAAGCCCCTAAAGCACGCGCACAATGCGCCCGTATTGAACGATAGTCGGAGTTTAACCCCTCACGCAGTGCTTCACGCGCTTGTTTATCGCCAATACGCCCTAATGCCCATGCCGCAAGCACTGTTAGCGATAATTCCGTTCCCTGCAAAATCTGAGTGAGTGCATCAACGTAACGGGGGTCAGGGGGGTCACTCCGAGCAATGGAAACTACCGCTTCAAAACGCACGAAGAAGCGTGGGTCTTGCAGAGATTCTAGCAATTCATCAATCGTAAAGAGGCTATGCGCTTGCCCTAAACGTTCTGTAGCGACAATTGCAGCTTGCTCATCCTTGGCACGATAAAAGCGAAACATCGACTCAAATGCCATGAAAAGATTACCCTGCAAGAACATGCCTGCAAATTCGCTGGTACGTACATCTGTATCGGCTTTGATAAACCGAAATAAGATAAGCGCAGTTAAGATTAATGTGAATCCGAGAATGAATAAGGGCGTGTAGGAATCTATCGTCAAAAAGGAGAATGAACTGGATAAATTGCTAAAGCTCTCTAGCACACGTCCACCGATAAGTTGGCTCACACCACCGATAATCCCGACGAGTGCGTAATAGCTTCCCATATACTGGGCTTTCTGCTCAATCGGGATGATACTGACATACAACATACGTGATGAGCCAATGCCCCACATCACCGTGCCAATCCCTTGCAAGAAGGCGATGCTCAATGCAATGGGTAAACTCGCCACAACACCACGGGGCATAATTAGCCATGCAATAGGTAGCAGTAGCATTAACCATAAGCCTGATAACATGACAGGTTTACTACCGTATCGGTCAGATGCCCATCCAGCGATATAAGTCGCTGATAATGCCCCAACCAATGTGCCGTTCTGTAGCAAAATGACATTACCATCACTCAGCCCAATTTGCTCGCGCATAAACAAGGGTAAAAACGAGAACATCGGCGCGGTAGCAAGCGTCACCAACCCAAGCCCGATGATAAAGCGTAGATAATTAGAATCACGCAAGGATTTGAGGATGTCCTTTTGCGAGATATTTTCTGCATCTGTGCCACGCGTAGACGCACCACCGGGACTAAATGAGGATGCCCAAACTGCCACAAATCCAAAGACGATGCCAGCGGCAAATAAAAATGTGAAACGCCCCAAACCAGTGAAGCTATCCACAACAAAACTTGCTATGGTGACAGCAATCAAGCCGACAAAGTTATTGATGAGATTCTGAGTTGCATTATAGCGTCCGCGTATAGCGTTAGGGACGAGTTCGGTAAGCCAAGGATAAAGTCCTGTTTCTGAAATCGCACGGCAAAGCCCAAAGAGCAATACGATTGACCCAACATAATACAGTGCAATTTGCGCCCCATAGCGACTAGCGACATACGGCACAAAGAGTAGCAATATCGTTACTACCTTACGTAAGCCAAAGAAGGTAATCCACGTCCGCTTATACCCATAGCGCCCAACGCTCGGCGCAAGAAAAAAAGATACTGCCCCCATGAATGGGAAAATCGAAAGCAATAAGCCAATTTGTGTCTTATTGAGATTGAGTTCATTCAAAAAGAGAATAAAAGCAGGACCGAAGAAGGTAAATTGGGTGAAGAAGGTATTTGCAGCACTACGGATATGATTCCAATGTAGTAAGCGCATTTTTTCCGCATTAGTCGGGGCATTATCGACACTTGCCTGAGCACGGTTTGCAGATGCCATACAAAACACTTTCGAGTGTTATCTCGATTAAATAGGAACTATCTTATCCCCTTTACAAATTATCGTCTACAGTGGTCATAGACCAATCGAAGCTACTTTCAGCAAAGAGTACAAACCTCATCTGCTGAAAATATTTGCTTTGAATGCTAGAACTTAGAGGTTATTTAATGACTTCCGCACCATTACTTGGTTGCGTGATATAGATTGAGGCCGTTTGCGGTGTTTGTTCAGCATAGGCTTTCGCAACAGTTTCTGAGAATTGTTCAACGTGATTGTCTGCAACTAATGCAACTGCACATCCACCAAAGCCACCTCCAGTCATGCGTGCGCCAAAGCAAGACTCTTGTGCTTGAGCAATGTTCACGATGATATTCAGCGCATCATTAGTTACTTCAAAATCATCGCGTAAACTAGCATGGCTTGCACACATTAAGTCGCCAAGTGTTTGGGCATCATCATCTAGCATAGCTTGTTTCGCGGCTAAGACACGGTCATTCTCAGTGACGATATGACGCGCCCGACACATAATGACATCCTCTAAGCCATCCTTTTTCGCGTCAAATGTTACTATGTCAACATCCCGTAATTTGGGTACGCCAAAATAATCAGCCGCTGCTTCACATTGCTGACGACGTACATTATAAGCAGATGTCACCAATTCCCGACGAGTGTTTGTATCGAGGATTACAATAGCTGTCCCTTTTGGTAATGGCAAAAGTTCGGTATCCAACGAACGGCAGTCAATCAGTAGGGCATGTCCTGCATCGCCAGCCGCGCTAATCATCTGATCCATGATGCCACTATTCACCCCGACCCATTGATTTTCGGCTTTTTGTGATAAAAGCGCCATTTCAGCAGGATTCCAGTCGATGTTGCTCGTTAAAGCAAAAGCTCGTGCAGTTGCTAATTCCAATCCTGCTGATGAGGACAGTCCAGCACCAATCGGCACGTTGCCTTTCATGATGCCTTCCCAACCCTTGAGGCTATATCCTTCTTGCTCTAATGCCCAGACAACACCTTTGACATAATCAGCAGGTGTACCCGCTTCTTTTTCAAAATCATCTAAATTAAAATCCACAGGCGTATCAAAATCGAGTGAGGTGATATGTACTTTACTATCATTCGTTGGGCGTAAGGCAATCCACATCGCACGGTCAATTGCCATCGGTAAGACAAAGCCATCATTATAATCAGTATGCTCCCCAATCAGATTGACTCGTCCAGGGGCACGGACAATATGGGTTGGTGCTTCACCGAATTTTGTTTCAAATGCGTCAATAACAGTCTGTAAAATATCCATGAAATTATGCTTCTTTATAATGTGTGTCGGATAAACTTCGGAGTCGGTCTGCGGCTTGCTCGGCTGTGAGGTCACGCTGAGATTCGCCCATCATTTCATAGCCCACCATAAATTTACGCACCGTCGCGCTTCGTAATAGAGGCGGATAAAAATGTGCATGTAATTGCCAGTGCTGATAATCCTCATCTCCATAAGGCGCACCATGCCAACCCATTGAATAAGGGAAAGAAATCTCGAATAAATTATCATACTTTACCAGCAATGTTTTTAAAACATCTGCCAAAGCATCACGTTGAGTCTCGCTTACATCAGGCATCCGCAAAATGTGTGATTTCGGCATGACGAGTGTTTCAAAAGGCCAAACAGCCCAATAAGGAACAACCACAATCCAGTCATCATTTTCAGCGACAACCCGTTCGCCTTTTTCAGATTCAAGCTGAGCATAATCAAGCAATAGAGGCGACGCATACTCTTGATAGTATTCGGCTTGTTTTTCATCTTCTTTTGTGGGTAGGTTAGGTAGAACATTTTCAGCCCAAATTTGTCCGTGTGGATGCGGATTGCTACTGCCCATCATCTCGCCACGATTTTCAAAAACCTGTACCCATTTGTAGGTTTGTCCTAAGTCTGCCGTTTGTTCTGCCCATAAATCAACCACTGTGCGGATACCCTCAACAGGCATTTCAGCAAGCGTTTGATTATGTTGAGGCGAAAAACAAATCACACGATTCGTTCCCTCTACACTTTGCAAATTCAGCAAGGGACTTTCAGGCTGAGGCGCAGGCGGAATATCATCCAGCAAAGCACGAAAATCATTATCGAATACATAAGTTGTTTTGTAATCAGAATTTGTTTCGCCATTTTTGCGCGTGTTATTCGGGCATAAATAACAAGTCGGGTCGTATACAGGACGCTCATCAGCAGGGATACTCTCTTCTTTACCTTGCCAAGGGCGTTTCATACGATGCGGTGAGACCAAAACATACTCACCAAGCAGAGGATTATAGCGTCTGTGGGGGTGTTCAGTTGGATTAAACATAGACTCCATCTATCTGGTTTTGAATATAGATAGAGGCTATCGCAAAATAGCAAAAGCGCAAGAGATAGAAGGTGTCAGTCATAAGTATACAGTTATCAGAAACTGCGATTTGATGACTAGCTGTTTATTCGTCCTTTTATTTCAGACAGCATCCAAGCAGTTTTACAAATAATCGAAAGACATTCTTCGTAGGGTCACACCGTCGGTGTGACCTTACACTAAAGTGATGTATCGCATCCGCTATGAAAATACTGATAACAGAAGACTGTGAACTGACAACTATCCTCAATCCCCGATAGCTGTAAAGGCAATTTCGTCATTTTGCCAACCCAAATTCAGATTTTCGCGTCTGAATTTTTCGACATTTTTTAGTCCAGATTTTGTGAGTTCCGCAAAACCATTCTCGACTTTCACCCAACCCCGTAAGCGAGTCCGAGTCAAAGTGGCTTGTGTTTTCGTTATAGTCCAATTCATATGTTCGTGAAGTGTATCAACCGCACATTCTGTCTCGAAACGGTCAGTGAACATATGATTATGGAGATGCCCCATAAGCAATTGATTGGCGAAAGTTTGGCGATTACGATAACGTCGCATGATGGTCGAGATAAGACCGTATTTTGGCGAAATCACCCATGCGATTAAGAAGAATACGAAAGTCATAATGACCATACTAGCGGATGGCGAGACATTCCAAACGGTGAAACCCCTTAACCCAACAATGCCATCTAACCAAACGAGAAAACTATCCACAGATAAACCCAAAAATGACCCACGCGAGAGTTCATAACCAGTCACCACGCCCAAAATGCCAAATATGGGGCTTATCAAAAGCATGATACTCAGCCTATCCGTTAGTAAATAGGCAGTCGCCGCAGGGATAACAAAGAATGCCACCACTAATATTGAGCCGACGGCATCAAATGCACCTACTGCTGTTAAGCTCACCAGAGTCATCAATGTATAAGTCAATACAACAGGGCGAAACCCGAGAGCTTTAGCTAAGGCTTCATCAAATGAGGATAACTTCAATTCTTTGTAGAAAATGGTCACAAAGAGGAAATTAATCAGCGTCACGAGTCCCATAACCGTTAGCGATTCGGGTATAAATGCCAAGGTCGGTGGCGCATCAATCAATCGTTCACGCCATGCTTCAGCGGCAGTATATGTGCCACAATTCGAGCAGACTTCCTCAAAAATTGCTTCATCATCACGCGGACTAATGCCATCACGCGAACAATTCGTACATTGCCGCCCAACTTCTGCTAAGTCAGAGTCGGGTGTAATGACTACATCATCACAATTATCAAAGCAATAACTGTTGGTATTCAACGCCGCGACACCAATTTCGCCCACCAAGACGGCATCAGTATCCAAATGTACATCCTCTGCAAAGCGTGAAATCATGATGACCGCTATTGCAAAGAGTAGCGGAAAAACCAAGCCCAAAGCCGCATCCGACTTAACCAATTGTGAGCGTTGTACTAATTCTGTCAATACAACTGTCATCACACCAGCGATTGTTGCGCCAATCAGCAAAAAAGGTGAGGATAACTGTGGGTCAAGTCCAATCGCAATCATGAAGAAAAATGCGCCAACAATCCCCAGCAAGACCGTATGACTAATCGCATCACTAGTCAGGGCGGATTTGCGAAGCAATAAGAATACGCCTAACCATGACCCCGACATCGACACCAAAATGCCAATGACTATCGCAATCGAGCGCGTATCACGCATGAAACTATTGAATGATTCAAGGTCAGTGAAGAGCAAGAAAAAATGAATAATTGCCTGTTCGATGAATGCCATTATGCGCTTGCTCCTGTCAGTAAAGCCTCTAAGCGAGCGAGTGCATCGCGCGGTAAGACTTCCTCAATATTCTGTTCACGATTTTCAGGCACAATTGGCAAATCAAGCGCCGCACCCCGTCGCCGATACAATTGCCACAAGGCTTGGTTGCGCGCATCATCTTTGGCGGATTCAATGCCTTGATTCGTGAGATACCATGCACCCTTACTGTTCGTGATATAGCCCTTGCCTTCTAACTCATGTATACCGATTTTTGCAACTTCACCCCGTACTCGAATTAAGGTGCTTTCGAGCATGGCTTCGCTCATATTATCGTGTTGTTGAGCATGGCTATATAAATCACGCAGAATATAGGTTGCCGCAAAACGCCGACGGTCTTCGCTTTGTGTGAACCATTGCCAGAGCAAACCGCGTTCAGGTGCAAAAAATAGGGAAATGACGACGACAATCGACGCAACTACAATAATCAAGGGACCCGTTGGTAGACCAACATCAATCGCACTGATAATCGCGCCAATCGCGCCTGAGAAAGCACCAAATACACCTGCTAATACAACCATCTGCTCTAACTTATGCGTCCATTGACGTGCCGCCACACCAGGAGCAATTAAATTGCCAACCATCAGAATTACACCAGCCAATTGCAAGCCCAAGACAATCGCAACCACAATTAATAGCGAGAGCAGATTCTCTAAAAATCGCACTTTAAAACCATTTGCCGCCGCAAACTCACGATTAAATGTCACCAGCTTGAATTCTTTCCAGAAGAATCCCAAGATAATAAATGAAACCAGACTAACGATACTAATCAGTATTACATCATTTCGCCCGATTGCCGCCGCTTGCCCAAAGATGAATTTATCCAAGCCTGCTTGTGCGGCATCACCACGCCCTTGAATATAACTGAGTAAGGCAATGCCTAGAGCAAAGAGGGCAGATAATGTCATTGCCATTGCTGTATCTTGCTTGATGCGTGTTGTATCTGTCACCGCATTGATGAACAAGACCCCAATCCAGCCAGCAATCCCTGCCCCAATTAATAACACGCCTAAGTCGCGCCCAAATAGTAAAAACGCAATTGCTACACCTGGTAATGCTGCATGAGAGAGCGCATCGCCCATCAGACTCTCTTGGCGTAAAACAGCAAAACTCCCTAAGACACCACTAACCATACCCAGAATTGCACCACCGAGAGTCACAATCGTTAAGGTATAGTCAAAACGGATATTGAATAGCAGACTAGCCACAGGAATACTCAAAGCCAATATTGCTATCATGCCAGCAATCAACATCCAAATGCGTCTATCTTGTGCAGATACCACTCGTTTCTTGCTCATGAGATTGCCGTCCGTAATTTGAGGGTATCTCTATCGCCATAGGTTCGGCGCAAATTGTCATCTGTATAGACATCATCGGTTTTGCCCGCCGCAATCACTTCGACATTGAGCAAGGTTACATGGTCAAAATATTCAGTGACTGTCTGCAAGTCATGATGCACTACAATCACCGTCTTGCCGCGTGCTTGCAGTTCCTTGAGGATATTCACAATCGCCCGTTCAGTGACAGCATCGACCGCCGCGAAAGGTTCATCCATAAAGTACAATTGGGCATCCTGAACCAATGCCCGTGCTAAAAATGTGCGTTGTTGTTGCCCACCTGATAACTGGCTAATTTGACGGTCAGCGAGGTCAGCGATACTCACTTGTTCTAAGGCATTCATAGCGAGTAAGCGTTCTTTTTCGCCTGTCCGACGAAACCAGCCCAGTTTGCCATATAAGCCCATCGTCACGACATCCAGCACAGAGGTCGGAAAATCCCAATCGACACTGCCACGTTGTGGTACATAGCCGACTAAATTACGGGCTTGTTTATAGGTTTTGCCAAAAAAGTGAACACTACCCGCCGCGCGTGGGATGAGGTCGAGTGTGGCTTTAATAAGGGTCGATTTACCAGCACCATTGGGACCCACAATAGCCATTAATGCGCCTTCAGGAACAGCCAAATCCACATCCCACAAAGCAGGGCGACTGTTATAGGCAACGGTTAAATCGTTAATTTGTAATGCAATGTTGTTGTTCATTAATTCACCAGTATTTCTTAAAATCTAAAACTCAGAAACAACGCATTCATAGGGTTGTCATGTTTTTTTACTGCTAGACCCCTATCCCCAACCCTTTCCCCATGCACCTCGTTCCTCGTTTGTGGAGAAAGGGAGTTGTTGAGTCCCCTCTCCGCCAGAGAGCTTGCGAACGCCGAGGGGAGGGGATACTTGGGGAGGGGTTGAGAAGAAAACTAAGGTTGAGGACTTACCTTAACCCAATCCTTCTTTTAATGTCCTTAAACTTGCTTTTCTCTGTGTCTTTGCGTCTCTGTGGTTCATAGTTTGCGTGCCAAATTCATCATTCCGTATCGCTCATATCCAGTATTTCCGCAGGAGGCACAGGCTCTAATCCCTCTGGAAAGTCTGGAACATCATAGCCAAAAGATTGCAAAATCGTGATGACATTAGTCGCTAACATGCCAATATAGGTTTCGCCATAGTCTCCCTCTGACCCCATCGCATCCGAGTACAAAACACGCACGCCAATTTCGACATCCCAATCTTGGGCAGCAGCGGCTTCCTGTACAGCTTCAATCGTATTGGGGGGTACACTACTCTCGACGAACATCACAGGGATTTCGCGCTCAACCACCTCATTGACTACACCTTGAATATCACCAACACCTGCTTCATCTTCGGTACTTAAACCTTGAATAGCAATCACTTCAAAGCCAAAAGCATCCGCAAAGTATTGGAAGGCATCATGCGATGTCACCAGCACACGTTGGTCTTCAGGGATTTGGGCTAAGGCATCTTCTCCCCATGCAAACAACAAATCCAATTGCTCAATATAGGCTTCCGCATTTTCATTGTATAAGTCTGCATATTCGGGATTCATTTCGCCCAATACGTCAGTCAATTCTTCAATGCTAATTTGCCAATTGCGTGGGTCAAACCAGAAGTGAGGGTCATCAACATCGGTAAATTCTTCGCTGAGAGTGAAACCACCAATGGTAAACCCTAAATCCTGTACGGGCTTCCCAAGTGATAAAATGCGCGTATCTGTTTCACCGAGTGCCTCAAATACAGATTCAAACTGTCCTTCGAGATTCAACCCACTGAATACCACTAAGTCAGCATCATTCATGGCGCTAATATCGGCTTCTGTTGGCTGGTAAAGATGTGGGTCAACCCCTGCGCCCATGAGTTGAGTCAGTTCAACGGTATCCCCAGCTAAAATTCGGATAGCATCCCCAGCTTGGGTAGTTGTCGCCACAACACGCAATAGCTCATCTTCATCTTGTGCTTGCACTATTAAGCCAGAAAACAAAGTCAATAAAAGCAAAATTATGGAAACTTTTTTCATCTATACTATCCTTAAAACCTGATTTTTAGTTTCATCTAAAATAATTTATAAAGTGACCTTTGTCAAGTCTTTAGTATGATATTATTCTCATTCTCATTTCGCAAATTCAGGCATTATGTGCTATTTATCTAAGCTAATAATCTCAAAAATAGGAGCAAACTATGTATAGCAAACTAGAACTCTCACATGCTGATGCTATGATAATCATTAACGCCATCCATGATAAAGCGAATGCTGAATCAGCAGGACTCGCTGTGGCTGTAGTCGATACACACGGAGACCTGATTGCGTTTTTACGAACCGATGGTTGTGGGTTAGCCCCAATCACCATTGCCCAAAACAAAGCCTACACAGCCGCACGCGAAAAAATTGACTCTAAGACTTTAGGGCAACGTTCAAAAGAAGAAGGCTTCCCGATGACCAACTTCGGCGAATTGCGATATGTTACTTGGGGTGGAGGGGTACCGATTGTAGTTGATGGAACGGTGGTTGGCGCAGTTGGTGTCAGTGGATTATCCGAGTCTGACGATATTATTTACGCCAAACATGGCATTTCAGCTTTTACTGAAAATCTGCCAGAGTAAGGTCATGTCATTTGTCATATTTAATAGTGACAAATTTCACATATAATGTCCAAATCATTGTACAATAATGGAAAGGGTCATTAATAACACAGGAAAGGTATCACAAAAATGAGTCGTCACCGAAACAAAATCACGCTATTGCTCATTGCTTGGGCAGTGCTAGGTATCATGCCAAGTTCGGTACTCGCCCATGTTAAATGGTTTACCGAATTTAGCTTCCTAGACCGTCCGCTATCATTTCAGGAAGCGATTACACCATTGCTCATTGGTTTTGCGGTTGCCGCCGCAATTGCCATGACTGCGACGGTTTTCATTGATACAAAACTTGAAGAGTTACCGATTTATCAACGCCTGCGTGATTGGCTTCATGCCCATCGTGACCAAGGAACGCTCATATTACGCATCGGTATGGGCGTGACATTTTTGCTCAGTTGGCAAGCCGATACATTGCTCGCACCTTATCTGGAAACACAGCCGCTACTGGGGTGGGTGCAATTTGTCCTTGTCTTACTCTTACTCTTCCCACAGACGACACCGATTGCAGGACTGGGCACAATCATTTTATGGTTAATCGGCGTACAACAATTTGGCATCTTCTACATGTTGGATTACATTGCCTTTGTAGGCATCGGTACATGGTTACTTTTAAGCCAGGCAAAAAGTGAAAATACCCGTGAACTCGGCATACCTGCCTTATATTTCACTGTAGGTTTTGCGCTAGCGTGGCTTTCAATGGAGAAAATCGTTTATCCCGAATGGGGCATTGATATTCTGCAACAGAATCCACAACTCGCACTTGGTTTCCCACCTGAATTTTTTGTGCTTGGCGCGGCGTTTGTAGAATTCACGCTTGGTTATCTGCTGATTATTGGCTTGCTTGGTAGACCATTGAGTCTTGTGATTACGCTCGTCTTCTTCACTACAACATTGGTTTTTGGCAAAGTCGAAATTATTGGGCATACACATCTACATGCTGCTTTACTGGTGTTCTTGCTCTATGGTCCCGGTAGACATTATCCCGCACCGATTGATATTCATAGCAAGATTTCTTGGCGGATGGCATTCGCGGCAGTTAATTACGTTGTGTTGTTGCTGATTTTCTTAGGCTTATTCACTGTCGGCGCACAAAGCACTTACCAACACACCATCAGCGAAATTGTCACGGATGAAGATATTGCTTTCTGCGAAACCGCAACGTCAGAAGCTACTGTCGAAATCAATGATGAAGATGTCCCATGTGCGCTGATTTTAACAGCAACTGCCGAACGCGAATAACCTAAATTGTGGACATAGCATACTATTGGGTGAATGGGGTATGCTATGCTCACATAAATTTAGGAGATAAATATGCTAATCAAACAAGTCGCTCATATCTGTATCGGTGCAAATAATCTTGCTGACGCTGAACATTTCTATTGCGAAGTTTTAGGGATGGAACGTGGTTTTGATTTCCTCAAAGATGGCGAATGGTACGGTTTTTATGCCAAAGCAGGCGAAAATACCTACATCGAAATCTTCATTCAAGAAGAAGGCGCAAGCGTACATAGCCCACTGATGAAGCACCTTTGCCTAGAAGTTGAAGATATTGATAGTGCAATAGCTGATATTCGGGCTAAGGGTGTCACCATCACGGATAAAAAATATGGCGGTGATAAATCTTGGCAAGCATGGATAACCGACCCTAGTGGTATACCAATTGAGATAATGCAATATACAGATGAAAGCTCACAATTTACAGGCAACCCTTGCATCGTAGATTGGTAAAGGGCTTAATTAATTTTTAAAAAGGCTCACATTTACTTAATGCAATCCTCGTTTCTACACCGCTTAGGATGTATGATAGTGAGCCATAGTCAAACAACAGAGGAATATAGATAGACATGCAATTAACAGACCTCCGACAATGGGTAAACGAACAATCCCCAAAAGTCAAGCAAGCCCTAAAAGACCTCGTCGAAATTAATACTTATACAGCCAATATTGAAGGCGTTGATGCAGGGATGGATGCACTCTCCAAACTTGCTGAATCACTCGGCTTTACAGTCCAAACCGTCAATGCGCGTCATCGTCTGATTTGCTCGGGTAATGGGACATCCAAACCGCGTATTATGCTCATCAGCCATATGGATACGGTCTTTCCACCTGATGGCGATTTCCTACACTTCAAAGAACTAGAGGACGGTTTCATACAAGGTCCCGGTGTCGGTGATATTAAAGGTGGCATGATTATCGGCTTATGGGCAATGGTCGCGCTGAAAGAACTCGCCACGGATTATGATGTGCAGATGATTGTTAGTGCTGATGAAGAAAAAGGCTCACCAACCATTCGTGATTGGTATATGGGAGGGCATGTTGAGGCGGATTATTGCATTGGCTTAGAACCCGGTTTCCCACAGGGCGAACTAACCCCAGAGGTCGAACTCGGTGTCGTGTATCAACGTCGTGGCTATGGTGCATTCTATTTCACAGTAAAAGGCGAAGCCTGTCACTCAGGGTCAGCCCATTTAGGCGTGGATGCCATCGAAAGTTATGCCCGTCGTGTGATTGATTTGAAAGCCCTTAATGATTGGGATAATGGGATTTCCGTCACGGTGGGTATGGGCAATGGGGGAATTTCACCCAATACAGTCGCAGGTGAAATGACAGGAACAGTTAGTTGGCGTTTTGAACGTCTCGCTGATGGACAACGCATTCAACGCGAAATCGAAGAAATTTTTGACCGCACTTATTTGACCAATGAAGACACAGGCGTAAGCGACTCCGTAGACTACGAACTGGATGCTTTCATTCCACCGATGGAACGTTCGGACTTGAACCAAAAACTCATTGATGTCGTCATCGGCGAAGCGCAACGCTTGAAGCAAAATGTTGTGCCGATTGCACGCGGTGGGGGCAGTGATGCCAATTTCACCAGCGCATCTAACACGCCCTCGATTTGTGGTATGGGCGCACCTGCACAGGGCATCCACACCGAAATTGAGAAAATCTACTACCCCGGTGTGCTAGACCGCATCGAATTACTCGCCAGCACCCTCTATCGGCTTGTCACAGAGTAATATTTAGGTGAGTGCAGGAAACTGTACTCACTTAATTCCCTGCTTGACCAACCAATCGTGCAAATACTTTGCTGTTTCTTTGTAATTGTGTTCCATCATCGCATTGTGCGCGGTATTCTCGATGAGGTAATAATCCGCGCCATAATGCTTAGCTAATTGTTCCTCTTCTTGAACGGTGAAAATAGTATCATTTTCAGCCGCCATGACCAGCATCGGCGTATCAGGATTTTTCTTCGGATGCCAAGTGAGTGGATTCAATTGCACAGCTATCAAAGCTGATTCCGCCCCTAAATGCTGATGTAATGTTTCAGGTGACATCATTGCCCCGTCGCTGAGGAATAGTTTTTTCACACGCTGAGGTGAGCGTACCAATGGCTTGGCATGTAATATCATGCCTGATAACGCCATCCCAATCGGGTCAGCAATGATATAGCGTAGCAGACTATCATAGAGTGGCATTGATGCTAATAGGACAGCGGCTGGTAAATCACCCACATCTGTTAGATACCACTGTGTAATTGCACCACCCATACTATGCCCGATAACAACAGGTGTCGTATCGAGTCGATTGATTTGTTCGGCTAGGGCATCTCGATAATATCCAAAGGTACACAGACGGATATTACGTTTCGTCGCGGATTTCCCGTGTGAGGGTAAACTATGAGCATGAGACACCCATCCCCATTCGGCAAATAATTCTTGCCACCATTGCCAGCACCAAGCCCCATGCCAAGCTCCATGCTGAAATATCAACGGCGTTTGATAGCGAACTTCATCAGGTATATAGGTGATGCGCTCAATACCATTTGTAAAATCTTGCTCGACAGAAAATCCCATTGTATCCCTCTCCTGAATCAAAAATGCCCTCACTAAATTATGAAGGCATCTTATGATTAAAGCGAATTTATATTAGTCCCCTGCTGGTGCAGGTTCAACATCAATGCGAACCTTACGAATTTCTTTCATCAAGGTTTGGAACTCAGGAATACTCAATTGTTGCTTGGCATCACTCATTGCAACCGATGGATTTGGATGCACTTCTACCATCAGACCATCTGCACCACTGGCAACTGCAACTCGCCCGAAAGGAATCGCTAAATCACGACGACCAGCACTATGGCTCACATCGACAATCACAGGCAAATGCGATTCTTGCTTGAGTAGGGGAACAGCACCAATATCGAGTGTGTTACGGGTCAATTTCGAGAAGGTGCGGATACCACGTTCCATCATGATAATCTGGCTATTGCCTTCGCTCATAATGTATTCTGCGGCAGATAACCATTCCATAATTGTTGCCCCAAAATGCCGTTTGAGGATAACAGGCTTGTTCATCTTGCCGACACCACGCAGTAAGAAAGCATTCTGCATATTGCGTGCGCCAATCCAGAACATATCAATGTAATCATCCATCATCGCCAATTGAGATTGGTCTAATACTTCACTCACCAGCATCAGCCCATATTTATTAGCAACTTGCCGTGCAATTTTCAACCCAGGTTCGCCCAAACCTTGGAAATCATATGGCGAAGTACGGGGTTTATACGCCATTGCTCGCATCACTTTAATGCCTTCTTCGGCTAAAACGGCGGCAACTTCATCGTATTGCTCGTAGCTTTCGATTGCACAAGGACCTGCAATAACTGTGAAATTACCATTACCAATCGATGTACCGTCTGGTAATTCGACAACCGTCTTTTGGTCGGCAGTCTTACGTTGCACGAGGAAGTTTGCGCGTGCGGCTTTTTCTTCAAGGTTCAAAGTCGCTTTGAAAACTTCTTTGAATAACGCGCTGATGGTCTCATTGCTGAATGGACCTTCATTTGCCATCTGCAAATCAGTCAACATCTGTGATTCACGTTGCGGGTCATAAATCTGACTCCCGAGTTGGGATTGAATCTTGCCGATTTCACTGGCAATGCTTGCACGCTGATTCAGTAAGTCAAGTAATTTTAAATTTATTTCATCAATTTCTGAGCGTAATTCAGCCATACGATTGCTTGGCATACATCTATCCTTTTAAGTATTAGTTTTGATATGTTGGTAATTCTAACTAAAAACTCAGATAAACCTATGCTCGGTCTGCACAAAAGTTATGAGGTCTTGTTTGGGCAACTTATGAGGTTTTATTTCGTTTGAGGAATCGCTGTAGCGTGGTATTGACTTCATCGGGCTTTTCTAAATGCACCGCATGACCAGCATCCGAGATAATTTCTAGTTGAACATCAGGAATGAGGTCTGCCATTTCTTTGTTAATGGCTACAAATTTCGTATCCAATTCACCAACAATCAACTGGACGGGCATCGGCAAATTAGCGAGGTCATCCCATAACGACGGCATGACCCCTGTCCCCATCCCACGCAAGCTATTGGCAAGTCCGAGGGGGTTGTTTGTCAGGCGTTTTTGGCGTAAATCGGCTTTAAGCTCAGGCGATTGACCATCCCACAGAGACAGATTCCCCCAATAGTCCGCGAACCACTCAATGCCATTTGCTTCGATTTTATCAGCTAGCGCATTATCCGCTTGGCGACGTGTGTCACGCTCAGCCTCAGTTTTCAAGCCGGGGGATGCGCTAATTAAGGTCAATGATTGTACAACGTCAGGATACCGTGTGGCGATAAACAGAGCCAACCGTCCACCCATCGAGTAGCCTACCAGATGAAAGTCTTCTGGGCAGTTTTTAACAATCGTCTCTGCGACTATTGCCATATCATAATCGTCTAGTGTAGGGGATACAGCCTCACCATGCCCTGTGATGTCTAAAGCCTGTGTTCTATAGCCTGCCATCGCCTGACTCACACCAGACCCATCATCCTGACTGCCTGTAAACCCGTGTAGAAAGACTATATCTGGCACTCAATTATCTCCGAACACGTCACGCACAGCCGAACGTTGGATTTTTCCGCTTCCCGTCAGAGGCAAGGCATCTACAAATCGAATTACACGCGGAATTTTGTATCCAGCCAATTGTTGACGCGCATAGCTCTCAATATCTTCTGCTGTTAGCGTTTGCTCCTCACGAAGCACAATTGCTGTGGCAACTTTTTGTCCCCATTCAGGGTCAGGGATGCCCACCACAGCCACTTCCTTAATGGCGTGATGTTGTCTCAAGACTGCTTCAACCTCAGCAGGATAGACATTTTCGCCCCCTGTCACGATTAAATCGCTCCGACGTTGTACCAGCCATAAATCGCCCTCATCATCCAAATACCCTATATCGCCTGTGTGCAACCATCCTTCTTTAAGCGTCTCCGCCGTTGCTGACGGATTATTATAATAGCCCTGCATCACCGTCAGACCCTTGACCAAAATTTCCCCATATTGGTTGGCTGGCTGAGTCTGACCATCCTCATTGACAACCTTAACTTGGCTGAACATCAACGCCTTACCGACAGTCCCTGCTTTACGGATAGCATCGTCAGGGAAGGTTGTCGCTACTTGGCTTGCCGCTTCCGATAATCCGTAAGTTGTGGCAACGGGAATGTTCTGTTCAATACAGCTTTGCATCAATTCAGGAGTAGCTGCTGCCCCTCCTAATAGCACCAAGCGCAGACTATCGTTCCATTTTTCGCTACGATATTCCAATAAACGATAGAGCATGGTCGGCACGAGTGAAATCAAGGTAATTAGCTCGTGCGTCAGTGCATGATTGATGTCATCGACATCGAATCTCTCGCGCAAATCCACAGTAATCCCATACAAGACAGCACGAATCAAAATGCTCAAGCCCCCAACGTGGTACAAAGGCAATACACACAACCATCGGTCATGGGGCATATGCCCAATCCGATAAGCACTCGCCATCGCACTATAGAAGACGTTGCCATAGGTCAAGACAGCCCCTTTAGGTCGCCCACTTGTGCCAGACGTATGCACGATAAAAAAAGGTGTCTCTAAGTTGATTTCTTGTGGAGAGAATGTGACTTTTTTCTTCTTTTTCTGGGGTAATGCTAGGATTCGATGCCCTTTATCACGCAATGCACCGAGCAAATCAGTTGTGCCATACGGTAGTAGCCAATCACAGTCTGATTGAGTTAGCTGAAAATCTATCTCATCAACGGTCAACCGTGTATTGAGAGGTACAAAGACCAATCCCAGACGCATAGCAGAGAAAAATGGTACAATCGCTAGCGTGCTGTTCATCATCAACATCGCCACATGCTGACCAGTTTCGGCACCAGCCAATAGCAATTGCTGACAATAATCATCAACCCGACGATTCAATTGTGCAAAGGTAATTTCGTGCTGTCGTGTGGGTGTAACCTGCTCAATAATGGCAATTTTATCTGGGCTTGCTTGAGCGCGTGCAAATAACCAATCTTGCATCAAATACCTTATCCTGTTGTTGGGATAGCTTCGCCAGCATAAGCCAGCACAATCTGCTGACGGTCAATGCCATTTTGCACCAGCGCATCCACCAGAGGCTTATTGCTAATATCTTTCTCAATGATGATTGTGTCAGCGATAATCCTTGCAACAATGCCTGTTTCAATAATTGTTTCATTGCGTACTTTTGCAATCGACATGATTGAAAATAGGGCATCCTCATTGCTTTTTGTTAAATAGAGATGACCATTAAGGGCTTCGCCAGCATAACTACTTAATGTATCTTCTAAAATCGCCCTTAATCTATCCATAATATGGTTACTCAACCATCGCCTTAACAGCCTCAGCGATTGCATAGAAATTGGGTAATTCCTCGTGCCATAAAATCGCAATCTCTAGTTGAAAATCTGGTAATAGAGGGGTGCTATAGATGCCATCCACAGGTAATATTGACTTATAAATTCCTGTATCGCTTAGGCGATGAAAACGAACTTCTTGCCGACGGGGGTCAATCAGCCAATATTCACGCACACCGCCCAATTCATATTCACGCAATTTATCGCCATAATCTGTGCCTTCATTAAAAGGGGAGACAACTTCAATGCAGATGTCACTTGCACCGTCCATATAGGTATCATTCAATGTATCAGAATTTGTATTGAGGATAACTTGTAAATCAGGCTCACGACGCGAATTGACGGTATCCAAGCGCATGACGAAAGGTGCGCCTCTCGTTGTCCCTAGTTGTTTGAGCGAGAAATAAGCATCAAGCAGATTACGAATGTAGTTGGTGATACCATCATGTTTACCAGATACGGGCGACATCTTTATTAATACCCCATTGACCCATTCGTAAAAACTTTCAGCATAGTCACGCATATAAATATCGACATCCACATCAACAGCCATAATTTGACCACTCGGCAAATCACGCGGAAGTGAAATCTGATGTTCGTCTGCAAATTTATCAACCATGATACCTATCTCCACAATTGAGATTACATCTATTGTATCAGAAAACAAAAAGCCCCTCATCATCTGAGGGACTTGTTGCCTGCGTCATGGGCGACGGGGGAACTTGCTAAAGTCAGGCTTACGTTTTTCTAGGAAAGCATTTTTACCTTCGCTACCTTCTTCCGTCATGTAGTAGAGCATCGTCGCATCACCAGCCATCACCTGCACGCCTGTCTGACCATCCAATTCAGCATTCAGACCTGCCTTGATAAAGCGTAAGGCAATCGGTGATTTTTCGAGGATTTCTTTCGACCATTGCAAGGCTTCCGCTTCGAGGTCTTTCAGTGGCACAACCGTATTGACCATACCCATTTTCTCAGCATCCTCAGCACTGTATTGACGGCACAAGAACCAGATTTCACGCGCTTTCTTTTGCCCGATGTGACTTGCTAGATAAGCAGAACCATAACCAGCATCAAAACTGCCGACAATCGGACCTGTTTGACCATAAATCGCATTATCACTGCTGATGGTCAAATCACAGCAGACATGAAGCACATGCCCGCCACCAATCGCAAAACCAGGGACAACCGCAATCACAGGTTTCGGACAATTGCGAATGTAACGTTGTAATTGCAAGACGTTCAGACGTGCCACACCATCATCGCCGACATAGCCAGCATGACCACGCACACTTTGGTCGCCACCCGCACAAAATGACCAAATACCATCTTTGCTACTCGGTCCATTAGCCGTAATCCAAATCACCCCGACACTGCTATCGTGCCATGAATTGAGGAAGGCTTCTGTCATTTCATCAATCGTTGTCGGACGAAAGGCGTTGCGAATGTCAGGACGATTGAAGGCAATCCGTGCAATTCCACTACCTTTGTGGAAGGTAATATCTTCATAGTCAGTGACTTGTTGCCAATCGACCAATTTCATCAGGTCTTCGGTCTTAATTTGGGCTTGTTCTTCGGCTGTAGTTACCATACTTTACTCCTAAATATGTATATAAATAATGACCTTAAATAAAATTTTTGTGATGATGCCAAAAAGATGCTTTTTTTACACTTAGTAAAAAATAAGTCAATAACTATGCAAAAATCCAAATTTACTCATCCTCCACTGAATTCGGGGGAGGTGTCGCGTCAGCGACGGAGGGGGTTATGTTTTTTCTCATCATTTCTTCGTGTCCTTCGTTTCTTCGTGGTGAATTACAGTGCTTCCAGTTGTCGATGCACCGCACTCACTATCTCTCGCCGACGCGCATCATCGAATTTGCCATTCGTTTGTACTTCAATAATCGTACTTTTCTCGCTCCCAACCACCTCACTAAATGCCTGACGAAGGGCTGTTCGTGCTTCCCGTTGACCCTCACGCGCATCAATCTGAATATAATCTAACCCATATAGCTTGGCAGTATGTGAGAAATCGAGTCCATGTGGCGTGATGAAATACTCGGTGAACTCAGGCTCATAGTCTTTAATTGGCAGACGATTGAAAATACCACCTCCATCGTTGTTAATTAGCACAATCGTAATCGGTACACCACAACGATGCACCGCCAGCAAGCCATTCATATCATGATAAAACGTGATGTCCCCAAAGATGCCCACCAGAGGCTTATCAGGTCGCGCTGACCCTGCGCCGAGTGCAGTACTGATATTACCATCTATGCCTGATGCACCCCGATTGGCATAGGTGTAGATGCGCTTATCTTGGGGCTTCCCGAATTGGTCAAGATGACGCACAGGCAGACTATTCCCCACAAACAAAGTGCTTTCATGGGGGATTAAATCCACCACGTCGTAAACCACAGCCCCGTCAAAATACGCTCCCGTGTCTATCTCATGGTCAATTGTTTCCCATGTTGTATTTTCGATACGCTTGAATAGATTTTTCCAATCTGTATCATGTCCACGCGAATTGACTAAAATTTCATCTTCTAACTCGATGATGTCAAATTCATCAGCTTGGATAAATTGCGTGATGTTGTGATTGTCATCAGACCATTCGCCATCGGAACGAATTAAAATATGGTGTTTTGCTTTAGTATTTGCTAGTAATTGATTAATATTCTTTGAGGTTGGCACATCTCCAAAGCGAATTATCATTTCGGGCTGTATAGAATTTAATACTTGCTGAGAAATACTATCGAACGCTGAGAACTCTACATATATTGCACTTTTATCTGAGTAGAAACGTAATCCAGAAGTGCTATCTGCAATAATCGGATAACCACAAGCAATCGAAAAATCTATAATGCTTTGAGAGAATTCTATAGGATAGTTTATATTTGGCTTTTTTTCCGAAGGTACTAAATCCTCAGAATATAACTTGTGTCTTGGTAGATTATTTCCACAGATAATAATGCCATTAGGTATTTGGTCAATTATCTTACCCAGTTCCAGCAAATGTTTCTCACGCCAAGCGATTGTCCGCAAAGTTCCTCGCCATTGAGTAGTAAATGGTTGGTTATTTTCTCTCGCCTCAGCATCTTCTGGCACGTCCACCATATCTCCCTCAACAGGAGTCGGCTCTAAGGGCTTACGGAAGGGGAAGTTGAGATGCACCACACCTTTTCGCAATCCATTCGCTTTGGCATAGGCACGGTTGGCTGTTGTCCTTAAATTCCGAATCGCAATCGCAGGTGGGTTCGCTTCGGGCAAGGGCATATCCACAAACCACAGCACAAAATCCCCGAACATCTTAATCTGGTCGATGGTTTGGTTCGCGCCACTATGCCGTAATTCATGCGGTCTATCGGCTGTCAATACAATCAACGGCACACGGCTTTGATGCGCTTCAATGATAGCAGGGTACATATTCGCCCCAGCCGTCCCTGACGAACAAACCAACGCGACAGGTTCATCACTCGCCAGAGCCAATCCCAAAGCGAAGAACGACGCACTGCGTTCATCCAAATGGGAATACACCTGAATATCAGGGTGCTTTGCAAATGCCAACATCAAGGGCGTATGTCGGCTACCCGGTGCGGCACAAACTGCTTTCAAGCCACTCCGCGCCAATTCATCAACGAAAATTTGACCCCATAAAATATTGCGATTACTCATAATTATTCACCATAAAAATATGAACCACAGAGACACAAAGACACAGAGAAAAGCTCATAAAATCACTCTTTTGATACCATTCTTTAAAATAGTGGAATTAAAATTGATGAGTAAACCTAGTCGTAATTGAGTAATTTTTAAGTAAGTGAGAATCTGTGCATCATGCACGCCTAATAATCTTTCAACCGCTTTCAGTTCTACAATAATATGGTTATCAACAATAATATCTGCACGCATGTTGCCTATAGACCGACCTTTATACACGATGCCAATGTCTTTTTGTCGCTCATAGGGCAGATTCTTTTCTTCTAGTTCAATGCAGAATGCCTCTTCATAAACACTCTCTAATAATCCAGCCCCTAATGTGCGATGAACTTCCATCGCCGCCCCGATAATCTGATATGAGAGATTATTGGTTGCCTCATCAACTTTTTTCATGATTAATTTTGCTTTATCCTCTTTTTCTCTGTGCCTTTGCGCCTCTGTGGTTTAAATGCTTTTTATGTTTTTATCTTCAAAGCATTAAGCATGGGACTAAACTTCAATGCCGTTTCATCCCACTCTTTCTTGGGGTCACTCTCTGCCACAATACCAGCCCCCGCATACAACCACACACGCTTCTCCTGAGCAATCGCCGAGCGTATCGCCACACCGAATTGACCATCCAAATTGCGGTCTATCCAACCCACAGGCGCAGCATACCAACCGCGTGGCACAGACTCATACTCCCCAATCACAGACATCGCAACTTCACGTGGGTCACCACCGAGAGCAGGGGTCGGATGCAAGGCTTCCACAATCGGAATAATGCCATCATTTTGCTTAAGATTTGCTGAAATTGGCGTATGAATATGCTGAATATTACTGAGTGTCATGATGCCTGTCTCGCCAATATCGAGGCTCTTAGCTAAGGGGGATAGGCGTTCCGTAATGCCATCAATCACCACCTGATGCTCATAGCTATCTTTCGGACTATTCAGTAGCTCGTCGCCATAGCGTTTATCTTCTTCGGGCGTATTACCACGCTGAATACTTCCAGCCAACGCCATTGTCGTGAAGTGTTTGTCCTCTACCTGTGCCAATAATTCAGGTGTTGCACCATAGAAGGCACTATGCGGACGCGGTTCAAATAAGAAACGATAGGTTTCAGGATAGGTTTTATCAAGGAAATCCAAGGCGCTATCGGTATCGACATAATTATCAAAGCGAATTTCTGCCACGCGCGATAAGACAACCTTGTTAAATTCGCCGTCTTTCATGCGCTCCGTCGCTGATTGAATATTCTTCTGCCATGTGTCAAAAGGCATCGGATAATTGATGTCAGTCTGTTTGGTTTTTACGGGATTAGATGCGGTAAACGCTTGTAATTCGGCAACCTTTGCCTTGAGTGCTTCTTGCAAATCACGCAATAAACTCAAAGGGGGTTCACCATAAGCAATATGTGCGTTAATTGCCAACCACGTCACATCCCCGACGCGCGTCAACTGATAATGAGGTAAGACAAAATGGGCAGGTGGAAAATCTGACCATGCTACATCAGGTACGAAATCATCCCGAAATGAGAACCCACCAAATAATCGTGGTGATGCCAGAGCCTCTTGTTCATCTAAAACCATTGCATCGGCAAAGAGTTCAGTAGCATGATGCCGAACGGTCTCAAAACGGTCTACACCATAGCCCATAATCTCAACCGCAACCCCGAGTCCTGCAAATGCCACATTATCCCGTGCACTCTCCCAATAAAAGCGTTCGCTACCACGTCCTGATTGTAAGAATTGTGCGAGTGATACATCAGGGCAGGGGATATGCGTGCTAATCAGACGACCATATTGAGCAGGGATACTGGCATAGGTTGTATTATCAACTTCAGACATTGCCTTAGCTCTCTTTGCTAGACTTATACTCGACACTATTCAATAACATTGGCACAAGCGCGTCCATGATACGCTCAGGGTTTGGTTCGCCTGTATATACCCACTGAATAACCACGTTAAAGATTGCACCCATCCATGCGTGCGATACGACTTCTGTATCGACAGGCTCAATATCACCGATTTCAATCGCTTCTTCTAAATAAGTCTGAATCAATTCAGCAAAACGGTCAGTGACTTCCATGCGTTTTTTCTCGAAAACATTGCCTAATCCAACTGCTTGCACCAGCAAAATCTTGGCAGGGCGACGATACTTGCCGAAGGTATCCAGCACAGCTTCTATTGCCACCTGCACCCGACGCATGCCTTTTGGTTCAGCTTCAATTGCGCTGGTCACATTGCGCTCAATCACATCCGCAAATTGGTCAACCAGTGAAATGAATAACTTCTCTTTATTAGGAAAATGAAAGTAGATTGAACCTTTAGATGATTCGGATTCAACAGCAATTTCATCAAGATGCGTATCGTAATAGCCCTTACGGCTGAAAATGCTCATTGCTGCATCTAAAATTCGGTCTTTTGTATTCTTCGGATTCTCTGTCATGTGATTTTCTTCACAAATAGACTGACTGGTCAGTTTATATTACCATGAAACATCATAAATGGGGATAAATCTTAGATACTTTTAACAATTTATAAATCTTGTGAATGATAGAATGAACAATTCTGAGTAATAGCCTAATAAATGAGTCAAACAATACCAAAATAAAAGCAAATTCGTTAGAATTGTTGTCTATAAGATAGAAAATTGTATGCTACCCTAGAGTCAATAATTATCAGAAATTTAGAGGGGCAATAGAAACCCTATGGTTTCCGCACAATATTTTACAGGACAAAACCTCGGTTATGTTCTTGAACTCTATGACCGTTATCTAGAATCACCCGAATCGGTAGATGCTGAAACAGCCGAATTTTTCAGCAATTGGTCGCCCGACATGCTGGTGATAGACGCGCCTGAAAGCAATGGCGTAACAGCTACGCCATCTATGGATATGCGTAAAGTAGTTGGCGCAGTTGAACTCGTACAATCCATCCGCCAGTTTGGGCATCTCGGCGCACAATTGAATCCGCTCGGCTATGCACCACCTGATGACCCATCATTACATCTTGATACACACCATGTGACTGACGATGATTTGAAATCAATTCCTGCCAGCTTAGTTACAGACGGCACTCTAGCCCAACAAGCCAGTAATGCTTATCAAGTCGTACAAGAACTCCGTGATATTTATTCACAATCAATTGGCTGGGATAATGAACATATTCATATTCCGGAAGAGCGGGCATGGCTACGTGAAGCCATTGAATCACGACGCTTCCGTTATGAAGGCACATCCGAAGAGAGTATCTCACTTCTAAAACGTCTCACACAAGTTGAAGCAATGGAGCATTTCCTCCAACGCACCTTTCCGACTAAATATCGATTTTCGGTAGAAGGTCTGGATATGATGATTCCTATGCTAGATGAAGTGGTTAATCATGCCAAATCGACTCAATCAACATTAGTAGGTATCGGTATGGCACATCGCGGACGCTTAAACGTTCTAGCACACATCATGCAACGCGATTATAAGAAAATTCTCGCTGAATTTGCTGATACACGCGAACGTGCAGGAGAAAACGAAGCCATCGGCTGGACAGTCGATGATGTGAAGTATCATAAAGGCGCAGAATACAAAGTCCCTGATTCTGACCTCGTGCTAAAAATGGCACCTAACCCGAGCCATCTGGAAGCCGTGAATCCTGTGGTTGTGGGTATGGCACGTGCCGCCGCAACCAAACGCCATAAAGCAGGTGCGCCTGAATTTGACCCCTTTGCTACAATGCAAGTCCTCATTCATGGGGATGCTGCCTTCCCCGGGCAAGGCATTGTTGCAGAGACTTTTAACCTCAGTAAATTACCGGGTTTCGCAGTTGGCGGTACATTGCATATCATTGCTAATAACCAACTTGGTTTCACAACTCTACCTGAAGACGGACGCAGCACACTCTATGCGAGTGACCTTGCTAAAGGCTTTAATGTGCCAATTGTACACGTCAATGCGGATGACCCTGCGGCATGCCTTGAAGTAGCGCGTCTCGCCGCCGCTTATACAGCCGAATTTGAGAAAGATTTCTTAGTTGACCTCGTAGGCTATCGACGCTATGGACACAATGAATTAGATGAACCAGGTTTTACCCAACCGCTCATGTATGATGATGTTCGCGCGCATGACACCGTTCGCAAATTGTGGGCAGATACCTTAGTGAAGCGCGGAGAAATTACCGATGATGAGGTTCAAACGCTGGTTGAAGATGCTACGCAACACTTACAATCTATTTACGAAGCCATGGCAGAATCTCAAGAAGGCATTGCAGACCTAGATGTCGTAGAGGCAGAAAAAGGTTTAGCTAAGAAAATCGAAACCAAAGTTGATGCGGATACGCTTGTAGCGATTAACGACGGTTTGCGCGGTGTATTAGAAGAATTTAATTTCTATAGCACACGCTTCAAAAAGACAATTCTGAGTCGACGTACAGCACTCAATGACCCCGAAGAACGAGGAATTGATTGGGCAGGCGCAGAAGAATTTGCATTCGCAACCATTCTGGCTGATGGTATCCCTATTCGATTTACAGGGCAAGAAGCCCAACGTGGGACGTTTAGCCATCGCCATGCGGTTTTACATGATAGTGGTAACGGAGATGAACTCTCCCCATTGCAAGTATTTCCACAATCCAAAGCCGCTTTTGAGATACACAATAGCCCACTTTCAGAAGAAGCGGTTCTCGGTTTTGAATATGGCTATAACGTCGAAGCTAAAGACACACTCGTCGTCTGGGAAGCTCAATATGGCGATTTCGTTAATGGCGCACAAAATATCATTGATGAATTTATCTCGTCAGGGCGTGAAAAATGGGGTGAAAAACCATCGCTTGTCATGCTCTTACCTCATGGTCACGAAGGGGCAGGTCCCGACCATTCGAGTGCGCGTCCAGAGCGTTTCTTAACCTTAGCCGCCAATACCAATATGCGAATTGTGAACCCGACCACGGCAGGGCAGTATTTTCACCTATTGCGTCGTCAAGCCTTGCTGATTGAATCCGACCCCTTACCACTGATTGTCATGGCTCCGAAAAGCCTCTTGCGTAGCCCGAATGTGATGGCAAACATGAATGACCTCACAACAGGCAAGTGGCTACCTGTCATTGATGATACAGCCGTTAAGCCAGAGGATGTAAAGCGCCTCGTATTTTGCACTGGAAAATTCTATTATGACCTTGCAGGCGCAGAGTTCCGTGAACAATATCCTGATGTTGCCCTAGTGCGTATTGAGCAATTGTATCCCTTCCCTGTGCCAGAAATGCGTGAAATTGTCGAACGCTACCCGAATGTTACGCAGATTGTCTGGGCGCAAGAAGAACCCAAAAACATGGGGGCATGGGAATATATGGGCTACCGACTCAAGAAATTAGTCGGCATGGGAACACCTGTTAATTATGTCGGACGCAGACGTAGCTCTAGTCCAGCAGAAGGTAGTAAAACCGCGTGGGCAATTAATCAGAGCATGATTACCGAATACGCCTTTGATTGGGATTTCGAGACGGATTCTAAGCAACCACGCCATAAATAAAATTGTAGGGGCTGACCGTTGGTCTGCCCAATATACTGCGTTGTCCTTTTACAAAATCAGGTATGATGTAGAAAATCGCAACGCAGTTTTACAATGTAGCTTGTAATTGTAGGGACGTGATGTATCGTGTCCGAAAAATCTACATTCTTAAGAAGAACCATGTAGGGACAATGCCTGCGTTGTCCTATAAAAAATCAGGTACGATGTAGGGATGGCATCCATGCCAGCCGCAACGAAAAAATGAACCAAAAACAATCATAGAGGCGAAGCAGGTTCCGCCCAATAAAACATACAAACAAAATTGTCAAAAAATTTGGCACGCCAACCGAAGTAAACAAGAGGGAGTAAAAAATGGTCGATATAGTTGTCCCACCATTAAGTGAATCCGTAGTAGAAGCGACAGTAGCCGAATGGCTGAAAGCGGCAGGTGATAGTGTATCTGCTGGTGATGTTTTAGTTGTCCTAGAAACAGACAAAGTATCTTTAGAAGTCACCGCAGAACAATCAGGCGTATTATCTGAGATTGTCGCCGCCGAAGAAGAAGATGTTGTGGCAGGGCAGGTACTTGCCAAACTAGACGCAGGCGCAGAAGCAGAAGCCGCACCAGCACCCAAAGCCGAAGAAGCACCAGCTAAAGAAGAAAAACAGCCAGAACAAGCTGAGGCATCCTCTGTTGCTGATAGTGGTGTGAAAGCAACACCTGTCGCACAGCGCATGGCAAAAGAACACGGTGTCAATCTTGATGACATCCCAGCCAATGGGAGCAAAATTGATAAAGCCGATGTACAAGCCTTCATTGATAATAAGAGCAAACCAGCACCAGCGAAGCCCGCATCTAAACCAACGCCTGCACCATCAGCAGATAGCGCACAACGTGAATTGCGCGATGATGAAGACCGTGTAAAGATGTCGCGCTTGCGTCGGACAATTGCTAAGAACCTCGTACATGCTCAAGCCACTGCTGCCATGCTCACCACGTTCCAAGAGGTAGATATGGGCGCAGTTATGGAACTCCGTAGTCGTCGTAAAGATGCCTTCCGCGAAAAGTACGGAGTCGGATTAGGCGTGAATTCCTTCTTCATCAAGGCAACCGTTGGCGCATTAAAAGCCTACCCACGCCTCAATGCAGAAATCGAAGGTGACTATGTCATCGACAAAAATTACTATGATATTGGTATCGCTGTTGGGGGCAAAGAAGGTTTAGTTGTGCCTGTCCTACGTGATGCCGACCGTATGAGTTTTGCTGAAATCGAAAAGCAAATTAAAGGCTATGCACTCCAAGTCCGTGAAAATACTCTTCCGATAGAAGCCCTGCGTGGTGGGTCATTCACCATAACTAATGGTGGTGTATTTGGTTCATTGATGAGTACCCCAATTCTGAATTATCCCCAAGTCGGTATTTTAGGCTTACACGGCATCAAAGACCGCCCCGTTGTGGTTGATGGAGAAATCGTCATTCGCCCTTGGATGTATATGGCACTTACTTACGACCATCGTATTGTAGATGGTAGTAGCGCAGTCCAATTCCTCGTCAAAATCAAAGACCTCATCGAAGACCCTGAAACTCTATTGATTGAAGGTTAAACCTGCGTAAATAAGAGAAACTCAAAGGATATGGTCATTGTGCTGTATCCTTTTTTGTTCTTGAATGAGACAAAAATAAATTTTTCGAGCTAGTTGAAAGAATAATTAGGATATGAATACACCATATTCCATACAAACTTCTGCTGATTCTGTAGCAAATACGTCAGTTGGCAAGCCTAATGAAGATTTTTACTTAGTTGATGAAGATAATCACATCTATATCGTCGCAGATGGTGTTACACGAGACCGCATAAACGGGCAATATCCGAATCCCAGCCCTGCAAGAGCGGTTTCACAATTATTTGTAAATGTAGTCCATCAGTATCTGAAGCAGAATAGCCACCACGAACCAATAGATTGTCTCCAACAGTCGATTGCCTCTGCTAATGCCACCATTGCTGACCACAATAGACCTTACACAGAATTTGCTCCTAGCACCGTTGCCATAGTGTCTATGATTGTTGACGAGCATTTTTATTATGCTCATATAGGAGATTGTTCAGTCTACCTCTTGAATTCATCTGCTAAACAATTAACCACACCGCAAACAAAACTCATTGAAGAACATGCCAATGACTTCTCCAAAGCCCAGATAAGAGATGAAATCTCAAACAACCTTCAACATCCCTATGCTTATGGCATCATAAATGGCGAGGAAAATGCCCTAAAGTTTGTGGAATACCATCAATTTAAACTAAAAGCAGGTATACGTATTCTACTAGCATCTGACGGACTTGATATACTGATTGATAAGTCACAATTTCAATATAGCGGTCAATCAGTGAGTGCCTTAATAAAAGAAGCCGAACAGTTGGAACAGCAAAATCAACATATCCGCTCAGATGATAAAACAGCTATCCTCATTCACGTCAGTTAATTTTCTTTAGTGAACCTACAAAATCATCGATAGTATAGGCAGTACACAAGGTAAGTAACTGTCCTTGAAGCAATACGCTAAAAACGTATCGATTCGACGTACTCTAAGCAACAAAAATATGGAGAAATCACCTGCCTCCTAATAATACTCTCCTGTAACTTGCTTCTATCAATTCCCTATAAATATCTTAATTTTATTGAATTCAAATCTATCAATATAATAATAGTAATCATGTTACTCTGATTAATTCCTCACTACTGACAATTGCATCGCCTCTAAAAGCAATAAACAATATTGAAAGATGAATCTTAATTTATTAATAAATGTGTTTCGGTTATAATTTACTAACACTAACATGTAGGAATGTGCTTTGGATAATTTTAAGTGGTATCACTCAATTTTTTTTAAGATTGCTATAGGATTTATCATTTGTTTAAGCATAGTACCAATAATGGTATTTGTTTATGTTCAAACGACTGTCCGCAATGATTTAATTGAACAACGCGCCGAAGAATCTCTGAGAAATTTGGAATTTCAGCGTAATGAAATATCACTTTTATTAGATGATGTAGTTGCTAATCTTAATCTACTGAGCCAATCTCCAAGCGTTATTGATTATTTGCAAAACCCAAATGACGAAAATCGGGACGATGTTGTCGAATTATTTTCTGCATTTGCAACCGCCAAAAGAACCTATGACCAAGTACGCTTATTATCTCCAGATGGGATGGAGCTAATTAGAATTAATTACCAGAACCAATCTGCTGAAGTAGTGTTGGACGAGGACTTACAAGATAAATCACAACGCGACTATTTCCAACAATCTGTGAACTTAGCTCAAAATGAAGTTTATCTCTCTAATTTGAACCTCAATCAAGAAAATGGTGTTATCGAAGACCCTTATCAACCCGCACTGCGCTATGTTACCCCCCTATTCAATAATGATGGTGATATTCAAGCCCTTCTTGTTTTGAATTTAATATCCAATGAAATCTTCTCGATTGCTACACAAAACAATCACCATTCAGTATACTATATTACAAATCAGGCAGGGGATATTATGTACACCAACTCAAATATTCCTGAATCATTTTTATACGCATCTGACCTCAACCACGACACACGTATTCAGAATCTTATACCTACAATTCCTATTCAACCTACACAACCACAATACTTTATTGATGCCGAACAGCATAGTTTAATTGTCTATACACCCATTGCCATTGATACAGGCATTCAACAATGGAATTGGTTATTAGTTCGTGAAGAACCTATCGAAAGTATTACCCTTCCCGTAAACCAGACGATAACAGGTATTGGTGTTATCAGCTTAATAGGTTTATTTATCTCTTTATTCATAAGTTTACCGATTGCTTATCAAATCGTTAATCCATTACGAGCCTTATACTTAGCCAGCAAAAATTTATATATTCGTGATTGGCAAAATTCGCTTCGATTAACCCAAACCATTAATAGCAAGGATGAAATAGGGGAGTTAGCCAAGTCTTTTGAAGATACACTTTACGAATTGCGTAATTTCTATACCCAGTTAGATATTCTCGTTACTGAACGGACTGCCGAACTTAAATGGGCAAATGAACAATTAAAGCAAGTTGACCTCATAAAAACCAGTTTTATGGAAGATATAGCACACGATATTCGGACACCGCTTTCTTCAATCATGCTCAATACATCCATGCTGAAACGAAAACCCTCAAACTTTACGCAATATATAGAACGTATTGAAAAACAAACACAACGAATTACAGTTTTAATGGAAAACGTTAATATGATGTCTAATGTAGAACTATCATTTGCAAGTGATAAAGCTCTAAACCCTGTCTTACTCCATGAAATTCTGCTACCAATCGTTGAAGCACATCGGACAACCATTGAATTAGCTGAGATTGAGTTGCAATTAGATATTCAGCCTGTACCATCAATGCTAGGATTAAAATTCGGACTTCAGCAACTCTTTGAAAATCTCCTGACAAATGCTATTAAATACACGCTTGAAGGTAAAATCAGCATTACCCTCACTCACCAAGATGATGTGATTAAGCTCATTGTCGAAGATACAGGCATTGGTATTGCAGAAGACGAACTTCCTCATGTGAAAAAACGCTATTATCGGGCTAAAGGAGTGCGCCAATCAATCGTTCCCGGTACGGGTCTTGGCTTGAGCATAGTTTTAGAAGCTATTAGTCTGCATGAAGGCGAATTTGAAATTTCATCCACACTAGGCGTTGGGACAAAAATTACAGTTACATTGCCTATAACGGACGCAGTAACACCTTCCGTTAATGTAGACAAAGATGACTAAATATCTCTAATATTTTTTACTACTTGATATACGGAAACCAGTCATAGGGATAGCCTTTCTATGGCTTTGCCTGTTTTAGCATACCGTTGGATTATGCTGAAAACCTGTTAAGATTAGGGTCTTAAAAGACCACACAGTCATTTATAAGGACACCTATATCTCTATGTCAATTAACGCTATGTCATCAGATGATTTCCATGCTTTAGCAGACCTCTTGTTTCCTGATGTCACCCAAACCCGAGCCGAAATCGAAGCCCAATATCCACCACGTACCTTACCAGAGCGCGCATGGGTCAGTCGATTCGCCCCTAGCCCAACAGGCTTCATTCATCTTGGGGGTGTTTTTGCAGGGCTACTCAATAAGATGCTGACCAAAACAACGGGTGGGGTATACATCCTGCGGATTGAAGATACTGACCAAAATCGTGAAATCGAGCGCGGTACAGAGCAAATTATCGAAGCCTTTGCCAAAGTGGATTTACTACCCGATGAAGGACCTGTCACGATTGACCCCATCACACAACAAGGCGATTACGGACCTTATATCCAGAGCCAACGCTTTGACCTCTATCAAGTGTTCATTAAAGACATGGTCGCGCGTGGTGGGGCATACCCCTGCTTCATGACCAGCGAAGAACTGGATGCCATCCGTGAACAACAACAAAAAGAGAATGGTCGCCCGGGAATTTTCGGTGTGTGGGCGCGGAGTCGTAATCTCAGCTTAGAAGACATCAAACAACGGCTAGCCAATGGTGATGAATTTGTGATTCGCATTAAAGCGCCGATGGCATCCGATGATAAAGTCGCTGTGGAAGATAAAATCCGTGAACGCTTAGAATTTCCTGTTAATGATATTGATGCTGTCTTGCTCAAGTCAGACCGTTTCCCGACTTATCATTTCGCGCATGTGGTTGATGATTACTTGATGCGGATAAACTTAATTTTGCGTGCCGATGAATGGATTCCGTCGATTCCTTTGCATGTTCAAATTCATGAATTGTTGGATATTCCTTTGCCGACCTACGCTCATATTGCGCCGATTGCCAAGATGGAAGGTAACTCGCGTCGTAAACTCTCGAAGCGCAAAGATGCTGAATCTGCCATGTCTTACTATTATGAGAATGGCTATCCTCAAACAGCCATTCTCGAATATTTGCTGAACTTAGCCAATTCGACTTTTGAGGAATGGCGCAACGAAAATCCACAAGCACCTTATACGGATTTCCCCTTTGAGATTGACCGTCTGGGGCGTGCGAGTGCCTTATTCGATATGGAAAAATTGACTAGTGTATCGAAGGAAATCATAGCGAATTACTCTGCGAAAGAGGTCTATGAGCAGGTATTGGCGTGGGCAAAAGATTATCAATCCGAGTCTGTGCCTATCCTAAAGGCAAATGAAGACTACAGCATCCGCGTATTTGATATTGAACGCGGTGGCGAAAATCCGCGTAAAGACCTCGCTAAGTGGGATGAGTTCGAGACCTATTATGGCGTTTTCTTTGACCAACTATTTGAACGCTATGTGCCAGACGGCTACGCTGATATTCCAGACCTGAAAAAAGAGGATTTGCTGGATTTGCTGGCTTATCTGATTGATACCACAGCACAGACATTTAATGAAGATAAAGATGCGTGGTTACAACGGATGCGTGATTACGCCGCAGAGAATGGTTATGCCAAACGGCGCAAAGACTACCAGAAAAATCCAGAGGATTACAAAGGGTGGTTCGGCGATATTATGATGGCATTCCGTGTGGCACTGACAGGCAAAACGCAAACGCCTGACTTATACGAGATGGTACGCACAATGGGTGAGGGACGTGTGCTATCGCGCTTCACATCTGCGAGAGATTACTTTGCATCACACGCTTAAATGAATTTTCCTGTTTATCAGGGCATAACAGCGAAAACAGCCACTCTCGTGGTTCATTACTACACAAGCAAAATAATGAGTTCAAACAAGTTCATAAAACCCGAGATAATTATCTCATTAAAAGTTTTGGGCGTGGAGTATACAAAATAACAGGAATTAACAGGGGATTTTTCGTACTGGTAGTTTGTTTTTGGTTTGTTCCTAAAAGCGTAACGCAGAGCATCTGAGAGAGTATTCGATTGCTAAAGTGCTAGACAAAGTCTAGCACTTTTTGATGGTATGATGTTGAGGATATGATCCGTTTATATCAACGGTGTTAATAGAGTGAGAAGAGTTAGTCTACGCTATTTAATTCTTGCTCTATTTATGAGACAAGTTTATAAACGGACGTTATAGATTACTGTAATTAAGCCATCTGGAAGAAGAATAATGCAAGCAAAATTTCATTACATTGTCGTTTTCATCATCGGGGCCGTGTGTATGCTGGCATTGTTGCTATTCTCCAATTTAGCAAATCTTCCATCACCAGAATCAGATAACCAACCAACCCCAACTGAGATAACCGTTGATGGCACGCCAGATTCAATCATGGATTTGAACATTATATTTGAAACAGACCCAGAAACAGAGCCGATAGATGCCTTTCACGATATTTCAACTTACCTAGAGTATCAATTAGCCCAAGTAGAAGCACAACGGGATAGTCTCCCACCACCGACAAGAGATGAATTGTTGGAATTACTCGGTGTTCCAAGCACTTGCCTCAATAATCAGAGTGCTAGCTTAATTTCTGAACAGCAATTAGCGAATACATCCGTAGATTTTGAAGTCTACGAGTTGAGTCTAAGCGTATGTGAAGACGAAATGACATTGCGAGGGCTGTATGTCCCGAATGCCGATGCACCCCTCATCATTGCCATTCACGGTACGGCTGGGTCGCCAGAACGTATCTTAGGTTTAGATAATGTCGATGATTATCATCATCAATTTGCGAAACAACTGGTTGAAGCTGGTTTCACTGTATTCGCACCCTATATTGTAACTCAGCCGATTGATAGTGAATTCATTAATCGTGATAGAAACGCGCTAGACCGTCGCGCTAGGGTATTAGGCTTCTCTTTGGTGGGCATTGAAATAGGTCAACTGATGGCTATTGATAATTATTTTGCCGATACACATTCACAATTCGGCGTATATGGCATTAGTTTAGGCGGACAACTTGCCTATTATCTTGGAGCATCAGAACCCAATATGGATGTGACAATCGTTAGTTCATGGGTTGAAGACCGCGATGAAAAACTGGCAGGGGATAATGTGCTGTTATACCCCTTATGGATGTTATATAAATCAGGACAATTCAATTTGCTGGATGATTACCTGTTAGTATTTGATGATGTCCGCTTGGCAGGCTTAATTCAACCGCGCCCACTCTACTTCGATTCGGGTGAAAGTGATGCCCGCTCACAAGCAGTACCTATGGTGGTAGATGAAATTGAATCTCAATACTATAGTGGCTTAGAAGAAAACATTGACTATTTTATTGGGCAAGGAGGGCATGAGATTTTCTTCCCCGAAGCAAACACGTTTATACAGAGTGTATTCAATGATTAACTGCAACACTGTGGAAAGCATTTTTCCTGTTTATCAGGGCATAACAGCGAAAACAGCCTCATGACTGCACAAGCAAAATAATGAGTTCAGACAATTTCGTAAAACACGAGATAGTCCTCTCATTAAAAAGTTTTGGACGTGAGGTAGCCGAAGATAACAGGGAAATTTTCACCGACTCGGTTTGTGCTTGGTTAGTGAAAAAGACCCTCATAATTATATAGAGTTGTTAAGGTGCTAGGCAGAGTCTAGCATTTTTTGATGATATGATGTTGGGGATATGACCGTTCATATCAACGGTGATATGTACAATGGTGTGAAAAGTGCTGAGTTCTGGAGGAAGCGATTTCCTATGTTCAAAAATATTCTAAGGTATATTTTTATTTTATTCCTCTTGATGTTTTTGATACAAATAATGGTTCATCCTCAAGAAGAAACTGGTATTCAATATGATTTACTGACTGATATAGCAAATGTAGATATATCACTTGATAGATATGAATTATCCCCAACAGGAGACAAATTAGCTGTAATTAACCATGATGATATGTGTATATATGATGTAGAAAATGGGATGTCTTATTGTAATGCGTTGCCTTGGGGTGATACATACACTAATGAAGTTTACAATCTAGGTCAAACTTATCTGGAGTGGGATAATAGCGAACAATTTATTGCATTTTCACGATACCCATTGTGTTGCCTACCTTGGGATAGTGATATTTGGTTATATGATATAGTCGGACGTGAATTCAGAAACCTAACAGATGATAATGTACAAGATTATTATGTATCATTTGAGGAATCGGCAACTGACCCCGAGATATTGCACGTACCTATCGATTTTTTGCCTCTATGGGATTCTTCGTCTCAGTTTATCTATTTTTTTAGAGCCTATCCTGCGGAAACAGGTTTATGGTTTAATGAGTTTGGTTTATATCGAGTGTCCATAGTAGATGGTTCTGTTGAACTTATATATGACCTGACTACAGACTTTAAACCTCCCATCTATTCTGCAAGTCTTTCACCAGATAATACAACAATAGCTATGGTAGTAGGTGGCAGTGAGATAAATGCTGAATTCACGGGAATATGGTTGCTAAATATTAGTGAAAATACGATTGAATACACCCTTTTGCCAGATACATTTTATGAGTTTTTGTCAGAACAAGTAGATGAAGTCGGTTTTACACCACTATCAGATATTAGATGGTTAAATGACAATCAACTATATATAACAGTACAGGGTTTTGACATAGACACGAACTCAAGGCTTATCAATTTTCGAGACTGGTTCTTTAACTTTGAAATCGAACCTCAAATAATTGAACCTCAAAACTTATTGATGTCAGACTTAGTAACTGGCACAGTTTCTTTATTTGTTTCCTCTCAAGTAGAGCCGTACTTTATGATTGTTGCTGAACCTGACAACAACATTCAAACACTTTATTTTGGTAGTAATCAAGAAGGATTCCAATTAATTGAAGAATTACCGCATCTAAGTTCACAATTTAGTCACCGAGTTATTCAAATCACAGAAAATAATACTATTCTGTCAGGTGGTCTTTTAATCGAACTTCCTACAATGCCTTAAAATTAATATTCATACTTACGTGCATCAGCGTGACCAAAAAATACGTTGGGGAGCGCACTATAACGATGAGTGTAAAATAGCCCTTGTCCATATTAATTCGAGATACATATGAAAGGTGAGGCTTTAATGTTGAGGCATATAAGTATACTTATTTGTATCATTTTATTTTTCATTTCAAGTGAATCAAATTCACAGGACATATCTACTGAGATAATATCCTTACCCGATTTGAACACCATTGATATTTTCCACGATAAATTTTCACTGTCGCCAACAGGAAATTATTTAGGGTATCTAACCGATGAGCAACTTTGCATCTATGAATTTGCTAATGAAGAAAATTCATGCGTTATTCTTCCATGGGAAGATGACTATGCCAGCACTTTTTCAAATATAGCATTTATGTCGCTTGAATGGTCTTATGACGAGAAGAACCTCGCGATTGCAAAATATCCGTTCACAAATCCTACATATGACACTGATATTTGGCTCTATAGCATTGACTCACAGGAGTTTTTGAATTTAACAGATGATAATGTTATCGGTAGATATAATCCGCTCGCGCCAGATTCTAATATGGTTGTTGATTTTACACCTATGTGGGATGCGCTTTCACAACATATTTATTTCTTTCGCGCGACACCTGATAATAACGGGGTTTTAAGAGTTGAAGGTATCTATAAAGCATCTGTTCAGGACAGTACTATCGAATTAGTACAAAGTTTACCAACTAATCACACAATTTTTTTCGGTATAGCTGATTTCTCGCCAGATGGAAACGAAATTGCAATGATACTCGCAGATGTCGAAGGTAGCAGTTCAAATAATGCTATATGGGTTTTCAATACCGAGACTCAAGAATTTAGTGAAGTAATATCGCTAATGCAATTTGATGAACAGCGAGATACTGGAGTTGATTCATGGCATTTTACTGAGTTTACAAATCTTAGATGGCATGATAACGACACGATATTGATAAATCCTGTTGGCTTTCAAGAGGCATCGGATTCAGAACAAAATCAAGTTTTGAAACAACAAATTTTTTCTGTTCAAATACGTGAATTAAGTGTACAGCCACTTATATTTACTTTAGAAAATGACAATGAAATAGTACCGACGGTTGTAATTTCAATACCACAAACTGACGATTTGATAGCTATATCATCTCAGGGAGATAATAATAAGCAAATCGTTTATTATGGAAATACAAATGAAAACTTTATCTTGCTTGACGAACTGTCACTTGTTCCCCATAGTAATATCAACAACGGGCAAATAAATCAGATGGCTGAAAATGGTTTGGTATTAGTAGGTGGGATAATTGTTCGTTTTTCTGATGTTACTGAGTAATTAAAGAGATTTTATAGCACATATTGCTCGCCTACGAATCAATCAACCCAACAATAATTCTTCTTTTCTTTGTGCCTTTGGGTCTCTGTGGTTCGTTCCTTATTAGCACTCACTTTTACTGTTCTTGCTAACCCATACCTAACCAAAAAGCGCAATAAAACTTTTTCACATTACCCCAAAAATGCCCTGTACATATGAAAAGTCATATCAACGGGACTATCAACGGTCATATGAACAACATCTGCCAGATAAACTAAGCTATACTCTGTTCACCAGCCAAACTATCGAACATAAAATAGAAAATGATACACATCATGTCACGCCCAAATTGCGCTAATCCCATAGAATTCATTCAAGTTTCCCCTACACAGTGGGGGAGATTTAGAGGGAGATTGGGTGCAAATGCTTTTATTTTTCGCTCAAAATTTTTTCTATTTTGTTGCGTTCTCGCGCAATAAAATCACGCGATTTTTAACCTAAAACAAACACTGGAATTGTCATAATAGTCAAATGGCTAAGGCTGATACGATTTAATGTCATAGCGTAAAAAGTGAGGCTGTAACTCTTACAACTGCACATCCCAAGATGCTGAGGGAAGATAAGGCAGTCATACGTCTGGAATATATACCCGCGATTAACAAATAAGGTGGATGAATGAGCGATAAAATTATCATCTACGGTGCGAACTAGTGTCCTGATTGCCTCGGGCAAAGCAATTTTTCGGCGAACATCGCATCCCCTATGAATGGATTGATATTACCGACAACGATGAAGCCATTGCCTATGATGAAAAAGTCAATCAGGGCAATCGCAGTATCCCAACCATCATTTATCCTGATGGCACAATCCAAGTCGAACCGAGCAATGCTGAAATGGCAGAGCAAACGGGTGTCAGCCAAGATGATGATAGCAAAATCTACGATGTGATTATCGTCGGTGGAGGACCTGCTGGCTTGACCTCCTGACATCTTAGCCAAAAAAGCCCCAGAAAAGGGGCTTGTTATTGACTTTACTTGGTCTAGTCAGTTTGGGCATATCTGGATAAATATTGAATATTTGCACCAGATTAGGAAAAATACACCATTGATAGATTATTTAATTTGTGAAGGCGTGCTTGATAACTTTCCATGCAATAGTGGGCGAGAACAGAGCCTCTGCACCCATACGCATATGGAGAACCTTCGCAAAGGAATTAAAGACCTTCGTATCCGTAGCTGATAGCTCATAGATGTGTTGTGAGTACCAGTGCATAAAGGACACAATCGGTGCTTTCTCACCAATAGTATTTGGGTAGCGGAAATCTTCTGTACTGCCTAGCATCCAAGGCACTTCAATAACAGAGGCAACTTCTTTTTGGAAGCGTTTACCCAGTGTTGCAAGGGTTGCTTTCTGTTCTATTTTTAGCATCTCTGCGAGGGTCTGTGCCGATATTGCTGCCACACTCATCCCTTGACCAAAAACAGGATTAAAGTAGGCAACAGCATCGCCCAATACCAGCAAACGGTTTGGCATATCATCGAGTTTTTCGTAATGACGACGGCAAGTTTTTGATAGCGTGTAGCATTTCACATCAGTCATAGGTTCAAGGTCTTTAATAGCTTCATAAAGGTCCGGTTGGGCAAGACCTTTTGCATAGTCTTTGAAGGATTCATTATCCTGCGGTGTCTTATCACCAGAATAGGCGGCATAAGTCACTAACACCTTATTATTCTCAACAGGAAGGATATAGCCAGCCCGTAAGATATTTGGAGCAAGTGGATTAATCACCATTACCTTGAAATCAAATTTGTGATTTTCGGGCATCTTATACATGCGGGTACTATAGGATAAGTCAATCTTCAATTCAGTTTCTTGAGGTGCGGTAAAGCCAGATTTTTCAAGCCATTGTGGTGTTTTTGAACCACGTCCACTAGCATCCACAACAAGGTCAGCATCCAGCATAATTTTCTCAAAACGATCTTCCATACTTTGTAGGACAACACCTGTCACGGCTTTGTTGTCATCACTGAGCTTAAACTGTTCAACTTGATAGCCGAAATAGAATTCGATGTTATCCAACTGGTTGACCCGTCTACGGATAACTTGTTCCAGCATAGGGCGCGATTGGACTAGCACTTCAAAACCGCTTTTGTAGCGCATCTTCCAAGCACCAGCATGATACCAGCGGGCATCTCTGCTGAAATCAATCTGTTGTGAGCCGCACTTAATTAAATCCTGAGTTAAACTTGGGAACAGAGAATTGAGTGCTTCTTCACCACCTTGCAACAAGAGATGTGCATGATGGCTTTGAGGAACGGTTTTACGAGGTATATAAGAATTTGGATTATTATCTCGCTCTACCATTATTACTGTTTCAAAATAAGGTGTTAATGCTTGTGCAGTACATAAGCCAGCAATGCTACCACCAATAACAATGGCTTGTTTTGCAATTACATTTTTCATCTGATATTCCCTATATCTGTCTCGATTGTTTGTGTTGTTTATGAGCTTGCACTCGTTACAAAACCCTGCATCTTAATTTCTTTAGCAAGGTAGTCTTAGTTTCTAAAGCGTTAAAGGATTGAACCAATAAGTGTCTAATCCTTATTTCATTGTCCTACGTTGCATGAGGCGCTTGATACTGCTCATTACAAGCGCCATCTAGGAATGTGTTAGTGTCGTATTGGTTTGAAACCACGTCCGAAGGCAGTTTGTCCTTGACTGATAACAACAAATGCTTCTGGGTCGATGGTAGAAACAATTTCGGTAAGTTGGCGTGTTTCAGGACGCGAAACAGTCACGAAGAGTACACCATGTGCTTGATGATGAAGTCCGGTCTCGCTATACCATTTGGTTGTGCCACGCTTTAAGGATTGTCCGATTGCTTTCTCTAGCATCGTAGGTTTATCGGTCACAATCATGGCAGTACGGACAACACTCGGTCCTTCCAGTACATAATCAGATGCCAGTCCTGTCAGAAAAAGTGTGATGATGGCAGCTAGCGCGGCTTCCCAACCAAAGACAATGCCAGCCGCAATTGCAATCAAGGTATCCGTGTAGAGACTTGTTGTTGCAAGTGGCGCACCCAATTTAAGCTGAAGAATGCGTGCCAAGGTTGATGTTCCACCCATTGTTCCTTCAGCCCGATAGACGAGACCACCACCAAGCCCATTGAGGACACCACCGAAAATTGCCGCCATTAATATGTTATCGATTAAGCCGTGCTCAAAAATAGGAATGAGAAAGTCAACTACGATTGAAAACACAACGATATAGTAAACTGTTCCTAATACTGCTTTAGCACCTCCTAGATAACGATAACCGAGAATCTGAATCGGGATGTTCGCAATTAAGGTGAATAAACCTACTGGTGTTGCCCATAGATGGTTCATAATTGTTGCAATCCCTAATACGCCGGGACCTGCGACACCAGAAGGTACGAGAAAGGCTGCCACACCAATAGCGGATACGATGACTCCTGTGGTTAGGAGAAACAACCACGATAGTATGTCGCGCAAGTTCTTTTCAACTTGTATTGATTGATTCCGTTTCATATAGCTGTTTAAGATAGTCAACATTTTTACTATCTACCCCCTTGAAGTTTACTAATATGATATTCGGTTTCAACAAGCGCGTTGCCTCTCATGATGCGTTCATAGAATAGGCGTTTTGCTTCTAAATGGCGTAATTGTTCTACTGATAAACCAAGCATCTCTGCGCTAATTAGCTCATTTTCAGATGGATCGACCTTCATTCTTTTAGGTGAACTAACTAAATAACGTTTCAACAGCTTTTTAAGGCGGCTCACCAGACTATCGTTATTTTGTAGACGTGCTAGTTTCACCAAGCGAATATTCTCCATTCGACGTTGATTGTCTAGTTGGCGTTGTTTTGTAATTGATTCGATAACATAGTGTGATAAATGGTGCATGATTTTACTCCCTATTATGTGTGTGTGTGTTTGTTCTTAGTTGTAACGTTCTCAGTAGACTTATAATCTACGTAATATCTATAGAATTACTCATCAACCTCAATGTTTGTTATGTAGGCATCAATGAAGGTCTGTCCGTGTAGGCTGGCTACAGAAATTCGATGGTGACCGTCAACAACGAAATAAATCTCACCAACCTTCCTCAAAGTCACTGGAAGCAATGCCTTGTTATGATGATAGGCATAATCGACATTCATCCATCTTTCCCGTGTGTGTTTCTGAAGTGGCATGAAAGCCTTATCAAAGTCTTGACTACGATTGAGGCTACCTTTAATGGCATCAATGCCCACTGTTTGTACGCCTCCATCCGAACTTTCTGTTATGCGATGGCAACTTAAATACTCGTCAAGCGATAATAAGGTATTGTTTTCAGCCTTCGCCCAACTGCTAACCTTGTTCCAATTACCTTTCATTACAGCTAACTGGTAATCTCGATCAACACGTTCCGTTTGATTACATTGCAGGTAGTTGCCCGCGAGAATGAACTGAATCACGCGACCTCTTTTCCTTGCATCTTTTTGGTCTGGCGTGTTGCTTCAACCAGTGTGTTACGGTGAGCGATGCGTTCGTCTGTGTGACTTTGTTTTGGAAGAACTTGCTCTTTGGTTGAAATATTGACAGTGTTCCCTTGATTAAGGTCTTCCACTGGTTTTGGTGCGTCATATGGCAGGTTTGCACCCTGTGTTCTATAGCTTGCGTAGCCAAGTAGCATTTGCCACAAGTAATCCATAATCCGCAAGATATACACCATAAACATTTTCCAAAACCGCGTTTCAGATTCAGCTTTCTTGGATTTAGTACAGCGCGCAATTTTTGCTAGGCGTTTTGCTTCTTGTACTGTAGTTTGTCGTTTAGCTTCGCGTCGTCTTTCGTCGATCATTGCATTTACTAGATTTTCTGTTGGCATTTGCACTGCATCTCTTCTCTACTATTGATGTGGTTGTTAATTTATTTGCCATGAATGGCTAGATTTCATTTTCTAAGACTTCAATAATGTGAGCTTGAATAGGCTCTTGGTTATGTATGGATGCGATAGGAATACAATCCTGACCACCCAAGACAAAGTAGATATTCTCAATCTTTAGCAATGTAGTAATTGCTGAATTTGCAGTTTGAAAAAACTCTTCGCTTGCGGAGAAATTTTGAAGAGATTGCTGGCGTTGCATAATTGATTTGTCAAAATCATTACTGAGTCCAACGCATCCTCTGATTTGGTTAGCTATGACCGTCTTCACACCTATATCCTCCATATGAGTAAATCGTTTACAGAGTGTGTAGACACCTAATGGCAAAACATTGTCGTAGCCTTCGGGTACATAACTGGTCAGTTGATTCCAAAAGGCTTGCTTTATTTCATTGGGAATTAGTATTCCACTTTCTTCAATAGTGTTCGGCTTTTGAGCCATTCTTAACTTTCCTTCCTGATTACCCTAATTACTTAAGAATGCAGTTGTTGTTAATTGCTGTCTGCATCAAACGAATAACACAGTATCAAAATGCATTAGAGCGATCATCTAGCGAAAGTTAGATTGAAGGGTTGATTGAGAAAAATATAACTTTAGTTATAGACAAGATTTTGGAGAGTAAAGTAAGATGAATTTGAACTCATAGAATTTAGGAGTACCTGTGACACAAACTGCAAATAGTTCTTATATGTCCTCTAGTCAGGAAATCAGCGTTTTGAGGATAGCCCATAGACTAAAAAGCCTTATCACATCAAAGAAGTTGCATTTACCGTTACGTTTGCTCACATATGATTGTAGGCGTGACCTTAGCCCTGTTGGAATGGCACTGGTGGGATATGAGGTCTATGCTGTAAATAGTGACCCAATCGCCACCAAACAGCTAGAACCCTATATTAAGATGTTTGATGGTTCACTAAAATGTAAGACACGAGCATTACTCAATTTAAGTCATGAAATGCATCAAGCGTTTGATGTTGTTTTAGTAGATGGTGTGGTATTTACGGAACTTCGGACAGATACAGAGCTACAAGAAATCTGCGAGAAGCTTTCTACCCTTATCCGACCGAATGGACTACTAATCGTTACCCCTGCTGATTTCGATGAATTATGGCGCGTGAAAAAGCGTGTCCTACAACCTCGTATCACCGACGATGATACGGGTCGTCATTTACATGTTATTGTGCGAGATTGGCATGGAAATGGATATGAATATACAGAAACTCACTATCATATTGATGATCATATAAGTTTGCCGACCGTTACACACAATCAGCATGAGCATCGTGCGTGGCGATGTGCCGAGATTAGCTTAGGTTTAGCCCGAGCAGGCGTAGAGGATGTCGAGTGGCTTAACGATCAATCTGACCAGCATATTATGATTGCCCGAAAAGTTCGTTAAAACGTTAGAGTAGGTTGTGGTCGTTGGCGATTTTGAGTGCCTGCGTTCGATTTCTGACACCAAGTTTGCTATAAATGCTGTGGGTATGCGATTTAACTGTACCCACAGTTACGATTAATTGATCCGCAATGTCTTGATTTGTCATGCCTGTTGCAATAAGACCTAACACTTCTAATTCACGGTCAGATAGTGGTTCAAGTCCTTTTGCATATAATTCAGCCTTGTTACTTACAGTGGTTTTTACAGGAGAGGCATTTGCTATAGCTCTGTTCACAGAATGCTCTAAAGTAATTATGGTCGTTTCAAAATCTGCATCAATGCCAGCTTGTTTAGCAATAGAATATTGAGCTTTTGGCATATTTCCTTGAATATCCTCTAGTCTTTTATGAATATCAATAGGAATGTCACGACCTTGATTAAACATCGGATGCTGTACAACCGTGCTGAGTAATTTCACACCTTTTTCTTGGTCACCCAGTTGTATGAGAAATTCGCCAATATGAGCCATCACGACGAGCCAGAGTGGGATAACCTGAGTCAACTCAGCCGCATAAATCGCTTCAAGAAATATGTCGCGTGCATCCTCAATGTCATTCATAAAACCATAACATAAAGCAAGTTGTGATTTTGGAACGATGAGATTGGCAATATCATCATACGTTGTGTAGAGTGATATGCTCTTATTGAGCCATTCAACGGCTTCTTCATAATTCCCCAGTGCCAACTCTGCTTTGCCAATTAATGACATAGATAATGGTAAATTGGTAAATTCACTAATTTCTTGACGATAACGATACCCTTCTTTGTAATAGTGTTTCCCCATCGCTGGATTACCTGCGAGAATCGCGGTATCACCTAAATGATCACTACAATAGGCAGAAATAGCGAGATTCTCAGATTGTTTCGATTGTGAGAGTGCAAGTTGCCCAAATTGCATTGCTTTATCGAGTTGTCCTAATGCTAAAAATGTCATACCAAGCAAATGATTAGCTAAGGCTGAGTTAGGAATGTCGTCATATTTATCACCATTTGCTACGGCTTCGTAACCATACTCCAGAGCATAGTCAAAATTTCCTTGAAACATATAGACTGTTCCTAATAAAATAAGAGGATCTGATCCCGTATACGCCTGTGGACGAAACTCATATTTATTCAAAAGAGTCTGACATTCTTCAAGCAAAGCAATAGCCTCTGTAAGTTGCATCAACGAGTAATGATATACACTTTGTGTTGTGAGTAGTGCCGAATATGCAGGTAAGGCTTGTGGGAAATTACCTTGTCTTCGATACATTTCAATGGCAGGAGCAAAGATTTTGATTCCTTCTTGGCGCGAGACACAGTAATTAAGAATACCACCAAGGCAATAAATCGCACTTGGCAAATCTTCAAACTCCATACTACCGGATACGACGCTTTCCCATGCGAGATAAATATTGTCTATCTCTATCAGTATTTCATCTAAGACACTTGGTTTAGACCTGTAACTCTGTAAGCGGTCTGCGAGAAATTGTATATAATAGCTTGCGTGAGCTTGCACAAGGCGCTCAGACGCATCGCCTTCCATATCTAAATGTTGTAGCGCATATTGGCGCAGTAATTCATGAAGATGATAGCGCTCTGTATGATACGATACTAGGGATTTATATACTAAAGAACTCAAAATTACCCGTGATGCACCGACAATCTGATCGCCTGCTTCACTTTTAAAACCACCACGAAATATCGACAATTGTTTGAACGCATTTTTTTCTTGTTCACTTAACAGTTTCCATGATTGATCAATTACAGCACGCATACTACGATGTCGTTCTGGCATATCGCGCATATTCGTTTCGAGGAATTCTAGATTGCGTTGAATTTCATCAGCAATCATTGCGCTTGTGAGAGATTTCAGCCACGTAGTAGCTAACTCAATAGCAAGTGGCACACCACCAACAAGCTGACAAATTCGGATAACATGGGGCTTTTCAAGTTCTAGCGAAAACTCAGGTAACAATCGTTTAGCATAATTATCGAATAGTTGTACTGCGCTATCAGACTCTTTTATTTCTCCATCAATATGGTCTGGGAATCGCATACCTGTAACAGACCAAACCCATTCCGCACGAAGATTAAGAACTTCCCTTGATGTTACTAATATTTTAATTTTCTTCGCGGCGTCCAATAGCTCAACAATAATATTCGTTCCATCAAGTAAATGTTCAAAATTATCAAGTAGAATAAGAGTCTCTTTTTGTTCAAGGTAACGCTTTAATTGAGTTAATGTATCGTCTTTACCGTACAATTCACATGAGACGCCACTAGCAATAGCTGGTACAATTTGTCCTACAGATGTAATGCCTTGTAATGGCACAAAAAACGCGCCATTTTCCAAAACATTTTGTAGTTGCGTGGTGATTTCTATGCCAAGTCGTGTTTTACCTATACCCCCGGGACCAACAAGAGAGACAAGGCGACAACTGGGTTCAGCTAACATCTCCTTTACTTTGAGAATATCATTCTGTCGCCCAATGAATTCTGTTGACTGAGCCATGAAATTGTTTATTACTTCTATTCGCCGAGGGTTCGATTGTTTTTGCTCATCCATTCTTTACCTTGTCCTGACGATGTATGCCTTTTAGATAATCCATAGCTTACATCATCATGTATAGTAAGAGTTCAATCGAAGTATAGCCATATTATTAGTATACACAAATAGTTTACTATTTTTGAGCAAAACACGAGATGATCTTCCCCCGATTTTGCGGATAGAAGCAGTGTCCAAGAAAATATATGGAGCACTTATGCAAGATGATAATCTGCGTTTACATCGAATATCTTTCTTATTTCTATGGACTTCTACATTTGTTCTGGCATGGTATGTAATATATATATATGAGTTATTGTGGTATGAGCCTCGCTTGGATAGGTTTTTATCGTGGCTTAAATTCTCATCTACATGGCGAGAAGGCGCAGTAATTGGTTTGCTCTTTGGTGGAATTCTATCTGTCACGCAGACATGGATTATTCGATTTAGATTTGGGTTCTCTCCTCGATTTTGGTTGCCCTTAACCTTAATTGGTTCCATTGTAGCTGGACAATGGTATCCCCGTGTTGGATTGCGAACAGGTGAAGCCTTAATTGGTATAAATTGGATGGGGGTGAATAATACTACCTCCGTTGATAAACTTGTGATTGATTTTATGTTATGGTTTCTTATCTTAAATTTGTGTCAAACCATTGCACTATTCTTTGTGAACCGAAAAGCAGTAGTATTGATTATTGTAGGTTTAGTCTCAGGTTTTATAGCGTCTATCCCTATGGTATATCCCCATCTTATGTACGGTAGACCGTTCTGGACATTAATCTTGGCTACAGGTTTTCAAGCTATCGCATCTTACTTTGTTGTTATGTATTGCATGTCTAATCCACGCATGGGTGTAACACCAAAACGTGATAAGCAAGTACCTAACTTACCGAGGCAAAATCTATCAACAGTAACATTTATTTTAATGTGGGTGGCATCTTTTCATATTGCCAGAGTAGTCAATATTATTATTCCTGAGATATGGCGTTTTCTAGTGTATTATTCGCCAACAGCATTGTATGAAAATCTCAGGTTATCACAGAGCTTCGATACATGGATCTACGCTTTGATTGTTACAGGGATTTCAGGCATTTGGTTAGCAATCGCTCAGAAGTGGTTAATGAGTAAATATGCCAATATTGAAGTTTCTCACTGGATAATATTCAGCGCAATTGGTTGGATGATTGCAGAATTCATACTGTGGTATGCACAAAGCATCTATCCTCGAGACTCAACTTATTACTTATTTATGGGTTTATACTGGATACTCCCTGCTCTGTTACAGGCAATACTAATAAATAGGCTTGCAAGCAGAGGATGGATATGGTTGTTCTCAGGAGTAATTGCGGGAATAATTTCTATATGGATTCTAAGCATAGAATACCCATATCTTTCACGCTTTTACTCAACATTTGTCGCGACAATGAGTCTGGCATTCTCTACATCTATTTGTTTTGTGTATTTACGAAATCATCTGAGAAATCCCACAGAGAGTAGTGATAAGCAAATTAGAGCAGGTACTGAATTTGCATCATGATGCTCATTTGCATTCAAATATATGACATAAGCCAGCAATAAAGGGCTTCACAAAAACATTAATACCCATTTCTAACCAAAAAGCGCAATAAAACTTTTTCGCACTACCCCAAAAATGCCCTGTACATATGAAAAGTCATATCAACGGGACTATCAACGGTCATATGAACAACATCTGCCAGATAAACTAAGCTATACTCTGTTCACCAGCCAAACTATCGAACATAAAATAGAAAATGATACACATCATGTCACGCCCAAATTGCACTAATCTCATACAATTCATTCAAGTTTCCCCTACACAGTGGAGGAGATTTAGAGGGAGATTGGGTGCAAATGCTTTTATTTTTCGCTCAAAAATTTTTTGTTTTTGTTGCGTTCTCGCGCAATAAAATTACGCGATTTTTAACCTAAAACAAACACTGGAATTGTCATAATAGTCAAATGGACTAAGGCAAAAAGCCCATCTGAAAGTGAAGTTAATACGAGTTAATGTCATCTCGTAAAAAATGAGGCTGTAATTCTTACAACTTCATTACAGCCCAAGAGGCTGACGAAAGAAAAGGCTCAGTCATACGTCTGAAATATATATCCGCGTTTAAAAAAAGGTGCATGAATGAGCGATAAAATTATCATCTACGGTGCAAATTGGTGTCCTGATTGCCGTCGGGCAAAGCAATTTTTCGGCGAACATCGCATCCCCTATGAATGGATTGATATTACGGATAACGACGAAGCCATTGCCTACGTTGAAAAAGTCAATCAGGGCAATCGCAGTATCCCGACCATCATTTATCCTGATGGCACAATCCACGTCGAACCGAGCAATGCAGAAATGGCAGAGCAAACGGGTGTCAGTCAAGATGATGATAGCAAAATCTACGATGTGATTGTTGTCGGGGGTGGACCTGCTGGCTTAACCTCTGCAATTTATACGGCACGCGAAGGCTTAGAAACGCTGATTGTCGATGCCGCAAGTCTCGGTGGGCAAGTGGCAATCACCCAAGTGCTGGATAACTTCCCGGGATTCCCGATGGGCGTTACAGGGGCAGAATTTGCTGAACGCATGGAAGACCAAGCACGCCGTTTCGATGTCGATATTGTACAAGGCGAACCGATAGCTGATATTGTGCGTGATGGACAATATGTCATCGTCAGTTCTAAAAGTGGGCGCGAATTTACGGGGCGTTCGGTCATCATTGCCACAGGTAGCCAATACAAACGCCTCAATATTCCGAATGAAACTGAACTCATCGGACTCAATGTTCACTTCTGCGCGACCTGTGATGGCGCATTCTACAAGGATAAAGATGTGGTCGTCATTGGTGGGGGCAATAGTGGCTTTGAAGAAGGTCTCTTCCTCGCTGATAAATTCGCCAAGTCCGTTAAGATTGTCGAGTTCATGCCTGAGAGCAAAGCCAGCAAAATCTTGCAAAATAAGGTTGCCGAACAAGACAATATGACCGTTGTTCTCAACCATGCTGTGCAAGAATTTAAGATGAAAGATGGTAAATTCGATGGTATGTTAGTCGAAGACCGCGCAACAGGTGAGGTTAAAGAGTGGAATCCTGACGGGGTGTTTGTTTTCATCGGCTTAATCCCCAATAGCAAATTCTTGCCTGATACCATCGAACTCGATAAATGGGGCTTCATCAAAACAGCCTTTAACTTTGAGTCCACGATGCAGGGTGTGTTCGTAGCAGGGGATGTACGTGAAGGCAGTACGAAACAAGCCGTCTCTGCCGCAGGTGAAGGGGCAACAGCCGCTATGATGGTACGCCAATATCTACAATCTATCGGTGAAGCCAAGCCCGTCAACGAAATCGAGCGCGAAGAACTGGCTGTGGGTGACTAACTACCTAAAATACGATAATGGGGCAAACATATGTTGCCCCATGCTTCTTGGCAGAAGTAGACTCATCTTGATTGGGCAAGTATCATAAAGTTGATGGAAGCAATGAATTAGAGACAACCAGCCCATGTCGATTATCAACCAAACCTCCTTCATCGGACGCGAAAGTGAACTTGATACTGCCACGAATATCCTGACCTCGGATACCTGTCGTCTACTGACGATATTGGGTGCAGGTGGCATTGGCAAAACGCGCTTTGCCCTGCAACTGGTTCAGCGATTGGAAGATAACTTCGCTGATGGGGCATACATCATTGACCTGCAACGGATTAATACGCCTGACTTGCTCGTATCTGCCATAGCTGAATCCTTGCCAATCAACATGACACAACAGGCACATCCATTAGAGCAGGTGCTACTTTATCTACAAGAGCGTGACCTTCTGCTATTTTTAGATAACTTTGAGCATGTTCTGGATGGGGCTGAGGTATTATCTGCATTGCTGGATGCCGCGCCGAAGCTCACCCTACTGACTACTTCACGCGAGGCACTACGTCTACAAGAAGAACATCGCTTTATGCTAGCTGGTCTGGATGTGCCAGTACCGAATAGCACAGAGCCAGAATTACGTCGCTCAAGTGCTATATCCCTATTTTTAGACCGCGCACGGCAAGTTCGTCATGACTTCAATGCTAACCTCGTGCAAATTGCTACTATTTGTCGTCTGGTAGATGGTACGCCACTCGCGATTGAATTAGCGGCAGTATGGGTACAAGTCTTGGATGTTAATGAAATTATCCATGAGATACGAACTTGTCTGGATTTCTTGGAGACTGATTTACGGAACGTGCCAGCCCGCCATCGGAGCATCCGCGCTGTTTTTCATGGCTCTTGGGAACGCTTAACTGCCGATGAACAACGCACGCTCAAACGCTTGAGTGTGTTCCAAAGCAGTTTTGACCGTGCTTCTGCTGAGGCTGTTGCCGAAACACGTTTGCAAACGCTATTTGCTTTGCGTGATAAATCGCTCTTGTATATCACTACCGATGGACGTTATACACTGCATGAACTTATTCGCCAATACGCGCTAGAAGCACTCGAAGCCGATGATGAAGCCTGTTTACGAACCTATGAGGCACATAGCCAGCATTATGCTCAGCGTACTCAACAGTTTGGCGAAGGCTTGCGTAATCGTGAGCAAATCGCGGTGCTGGTAGACGTTCAGCAAGACCTGCAAAATATGCGTGCTGGATGGCTTTATGCCCTCAGCCATACTGATGAAACCCTGATGAAAGATTATCTACTAGGGTTGATGCTCTACTACCAAATGCGGAGTCGTACAGCCGAAGCCCTGATGTTATTGACACCAAGCGATAGCCAATTCAAGAGCTTATCGAACAATATGCGTGGACAAATTCAACTCCTGCGTGGTTGGCTCTTGATTATGCTCTGGCAGAATGAAGAAGGCGTTGAAGCGACTTGGGAAGCGTTGCAAATTTTAGGAGAGGATTATCCAGCATGGGCGTGTATGGCGTTAGTGCCTGCCCTAAATCATCCTGAATTACTTGGCGAACGCTATCAATATATTGTTAATTTGGTCGACGAAGTCTTGCCAAGAGTACAAGAGACATGGCAAAAAGCGTGGTGGTTGAAAGTGTCTGGTGAGATTGCATTCATTGCTGGTGACTACCAAATGGCTAGTGATTTCCTCAAGCAAAGTAGTGACTGCTTCCAGCAGATTGGCGATAGCTGGGGCGCAACATGGGCAAATGGCAATCTGGGCGTGGCTCTAGCTGAACAAGGGCGCTTTGTTGAGGCAGGTAATTACTATCGGCAGAATATTGAGATATGTCGAGAGGTGGGAGATATTTCTGGTCTTGTCGACACAATTAATAAGCTGGCATATCTTGCATTATTGCAATCCAATCACACAGAGGCGGACGGTATCATCCAAACAGGTCTAGATACAGCCATAACTCAAAGCGCACCCGCAGGTAGTCTCACTTATTTGCTGGATACCTTAGCCAAGTTACGCTTAGCCCAAAAATTACTACCCGAAGCAGTCGAGATTCTAACGGTGCTACGTCAGACATCCCTTGTGCAACATGGCTGGCGTGAGATTGAAGTCACAAAATTGGATACTCGAATTGAGGCACTTCGCACGCAACTAGATAGAACAACCTTTGAGTTAGCACGTCAACGAGGGCAGTCAATGTCTCTTAGTGACATAGTACATCATCTACATAAAACCAATGCTCAATCGCTCACAGACCTAACACAACCAAGTACCTTGATTGAACCCCTAACCGAGCGTGAGTTAGAAATACTACGCCTGATTGCAGTAGGACATTCTAACCGAGAAATTGCCGAAATATTGACTATTTCTATTGGAACAGTCAAGACGCATAGCCATAATATCTACGGTAAATTAGATGCGAGTAACCGCACAGAAGCCAGCGCACGCGCTCATGACCTAAACCTAGTTTAGATTGGCATCTAAACCCTTTATCTCTACCCAACGTTAGAAGACAACACCCCTAGTTTAGCCGTAACCTTGAGTCAAGTGAGTGACGAAAGGTGATGAGCATGGCAAACTACTACAGTAACTACAATCTCGAATCAGAAGTAAGAGCAGAATTTGCAAGTGCTAAAAATCGTGCCTTCCGACGGAAATGGTTGAAGTTTGGTCAGGCGCAAAATCTCGCGGATTTTAATAAAGCACAGCATAACAACAACCGTGTGGATATGGGTATCCATGAGATTGATGTCAGTCAAATTAAAGGTTCAGTTAGCAACAATCGTAATTTTGACGATGAATTTAACCCACGCAATACGGTTTCACAGAACCGCTGGTCACGGCTTTATATTGGCTATTTGCAGGGTGATCCGATTCCGCCGATTGATGTCTATAAAATTGAAGACACCTACTATGTTGAAGACGGTCATCATCGCGTTTCGGTCTCACGGTCTATTGGCAGACCCTATATTGATGCCCATATCATTGATTTCGATACACTCACTAAATAGGGCTAGGTGAGATAGAATTTTGGATACTATATCGAAAATGGTTGCAATTCAAAATTATCCTATATTTCGGCGGACATCCCGTTGGATGTCCCATGCGTGTCAAGTTAAGGTATCTGGTCATAAATAAGTTGCCAAGCTCGAGGGTCAGCGCGAGACTTGGCAGTCGCAGAGCGAGATAGAGAGCGACACAGACAGTCAAAAGCATGTAGTAACAAGGCAAGGTGAGATAAAGAATTAGCAAATTGCCAAGCAAGGGCATGAATAGTGGGCATAGCGAGACGAAAGGAAGCGCGTGGATTATGCCAACAAGCGACCAATAAAAGCCAGTGGGTGACAATCGCGCCAATGAGTTTGGCATAAATTTCAGCTAAGATGCGCTCGGGCTTGTCAGAAGCCCACTCATCAACGCCTAAATCACTTTTCCAGAGTTTAAATAAGAGTTCAATTTGCCAGCGATAGCGTCCCAAGATAAAGACCTCTTGTGTTGCTAAAAGATGAGCAGGCACGTTGGTGACATAAATTGTCCAACGAGCCATCTCTAAGGCGCGTTGTGAGACGGGGCTTTGCTTCACACGCGCGGTTTCTTTAAGTCGTTCATGACGTTGTCTCACGACCCATAAAGGCACACGTTCAGCCACCAGACGACAGGGTAATTGTTTCCTTTTACCTAAGAGAATTTGTGTATTAATGGTCTTGCCAATCTGTTGGGGCAAGTAGGTGGCGAGGTCTAGCTTGTCACCGTTTTGGTCACAGACCATCGTGCCTAGCTTATAGCGACTGAGCCAATAGGCATCTTGTTGGGCAATGGCTTCAAAGTCATCCAATTTGAAATAGCCCAAATCCATGATTTGTAAACTCCCCCTCTCAACAGCCTGCTGATGTGCCACACTGCGACGATCATGCTGCCGACCATCACTTAAATCGAGGGTTTTTAAGTGTCCACTTCGCACATCTAAACGCACATTCAACTTTAAGCTAGAGACCCGAGCATTCGCACCAAACCCACCACTGCCTTGCCACACATGCTCTAAGTCATTCGGCAAGCTGATGATGCTACTATCCACCAAATCTACGCCACTAAATCGCGCTAAAAGCCCCTTAGATACGGGCATCGCACTGACCATTTCTTCCAGACTAGCTTCCAGCATCGCTTTCAAAAATACAACCGCTTTCTCATCAAAGCGATAGGCTAAGCCTTGACGACTAATCGGTGTGCCTGCATTGCCTATTGCTTGACTCAGTCCTTCTAAACTACTGGTGGGATTACTTTGCCATCCGAATACTAAGCCACTGACAAAACTACTGCCTGTCAACACTCGTTCGCGTCTCATAAACCCTGTTTCTATTGCTAATTGGTTCGCTTTGGTTACTAAGACTCTTTGCATTGTTTTTGATACTCGTGTTATGCTTCTTCTCATGAGATGTTACTCGGGTTGTTTGTGATGATTCAACCTAGTTTAACATCTCATTTACTCTTAACTTGACACGCATGGGACATCCCGTTGGATGTCCCTACCAGTCGGCATTTTAGTGAAGCGCAACGTGGCGTGTGAGGATTTCAACCGACATAGATACACAACGCAATTTCGTCTCCCCTTTGTTCTCAGGTGATTTCAGGTTATACTCGACCTGTGTATCAACTGAAGGGTTGCTAGGGTTCCGCTACTACACGGTAGGCTGTGACCAAGCGCAACAGAAGGTCAACTGAGATTGGCTCGCACCTTTAAGGAATAAAAGTCTGGAGGGGGTAGGTTGGTGAATTTTTCGCTTACCTATTAACTAAAAGGACTTTCCTCTATGAATACACTTTCCCATGTACAAGCTATACTCTTAGCAATTTTTGTCACCATTATCTGGTCATTCTCTTGGGTGCTGATTAAATTCGGACTTCAAGACAATATTCCACCGCTAACCTTTGCTGGCTTACGCTATACCATTGCTTCCATTATATTGCTAACTGTTGTGCTAAAATCTCCAGCACGACGCACGCAATTACGGCAACTTTCACGCCAAAATCTACTTCAACTCGGTCTTTTGGGCTTGCTCTATTACACCGCTACGCAAGGCTTACTCTTCCTCGCGCTGAGTTATCTACCTGCCGCAACCTATTCGTTGATTTTGAACTTCACTTCGATTGTGGTGATGATAGGCGGGGTGATTTTCCTCAATGAGTATCCGAATCGTATTCAGATTGGGGCAATGCTCATTTTCTTGTGTGGGATTTTGCTCTACTTCTTCCCGACATCGCAACCTGTGTTCATCGGTCTGGTGGTAGGTGTTTTGAGCATGTTAGCGAATGCTGGTAGTTCATTATTAGGACGCGCAATTAACCGCCAACTCACGCAGACAGCCTTAACGGTCACTGTGGTCAGCATGGGGATTGGGGCATCTATTCTGCTGATAATTGGTTTAGCCATTGAAGGTTGGCAGACCATTAGCCTCACATCATGGGGGATTATCTTGTGGTTAGCAGTCGTGCATACGGCACTCGCCTTTACACTGTGGAACAAGACCCTCAGTGTTCTATCTGCCTCAGAATCGAGCCTCATCAATAGCACTATGCTGATACAGACGGCTTTACTCGCATGGTTGTTCCTCGGCGAAGCACTCTCTATCCGTGAGATTATTGCGCTTTTCATCGCTAGCGTTGGCATCGTAATTTTTCAGTTACGCCGTACTCATATTAAGCCCAAACGTAGTAATTGATAATCATAGAGGGTACAAAGCAATGTATACTCTAACTTATCTAACCAAATTGTTATAATAATTCGCCAAATGCGCTAAAATACAGCATAATTAAGCTGTCTATCAAACTTAAAGTAAACAATGCGACTTTGGACACGATGCCGAATCTTCAATTGAATGTGGCAATGGGAACGCATAAGGGTATCATCCGTGAGCATAATGAGGATGCTGTTGGCTATCATTATCCCTCAAACATTCATACGTTGACGGAAAAAGGTGTTTTAAGTGTCATTGCGGATGGGGTTGGTGGACTTAAAAATGGCGAACAGGCGAGCCAATATGCGGTCAATCGTCTGATTGAGTTGTATTATCTAGCGTCGTCAGACTTAGACCCTTACCATGCACTTAAATCCTGCGTTGAACAAGTCAATTCGGAAGTGTTTAGCAAGTTTAGGGGACAAAGTGCAACAACACTGGTTGCGGTTGTTATCTGCCAGAATGATATGACTATAGCTTACGTTGGGGATAGCCGTGCCTATATCTTTGATGGGCAACGTGTCAAACAACACACGAAAGACCATGTTAGTACAATTTTTGTGGGGAGTAGAAGCAAAAATAAACTAACTCGTGCTATTGGGCATCGGCATGATGTAAAAGTGGATATGCTGGAGGCAAAACTTAAAATAGGGAATGCCGTTATATTGCTCACCGATGGGGCAACGCCTTATTTTTCAGAGACTGATTTACTTTCTGTGATGAGTAAAAGTCCTGTAGATATTGTTACAAGGATTATTCAATCATCAAATCAGGGTGGAGGACGCGATAATGTCAGTGTCCTTGTGCTTGCCGTTGAGGATGTCTTAGAAGATAGCCATGCCTTACAACTTCATATCGACCAATTGCCAACACAGGTAGAGTTAGATTATCCAAAGCAAAGTACAACTGCCTTTAGTGCAAAGCCTTGGGTAATTATTCCAATAATAATTTTGACTTTTATAGTGGCTGGCTTGATGTTTAGTCAATCTATTCAGCAAGCTGATGGCATATCAACACAAGTCCCTGTATCGAATACTGTTGAAGCGACAATTGAGCCAAGCAATCAAAATATTGCTGTGACGATAACGAACGAACCTGATACTCTAGCATCTATTGTTGGGCAGACCATTATTTTTGAGGATGTAGCAATCACCTTTACGCAATTAGAAAGTGATACATCGGCATTCTTAATTGTGCCAGACAAAGTCTATAGCGTGTTTACTGTATTCACTGACGATAATGACCAAGTTTGGTATCAAATCCATGATGAAGAAACAGACCATAAAGGGTGGATTAATGAGGCGGATTTACCATCTCACACGCTCTCTAATTAGCCTAATACTTGTACTATTAATGACCCAAAGTATTGTCCAGAGCCAAACAACGGCTTCTGCTGATATTTTGCGTGCTAGTTATGATGAGCAAAATAATCTTGTGATTCAAGTGGATTTAGAGCGTGGTATCTCTGTCACAAGTGCGTCCCTCATTTCATCTGGAATCTTATACACTCTCACCGTAGAACCGCAATCATTGCCGACAGAGCTATGGTTTATCTTAGATGCGGGTGGTTCGATGGTTAATGCTTATACGACTATTGCCGATGAAGTTCGCCGTTTAATTCAAGGCAAAGACGATAATCAAGCTATCGGAGGCATCATCTTTGGTGACGACCTTCAAGTATTAAATCCAACAACACGTGTATCACAATTAGAGAGTTGGCTGGATGGATACACGGCAAATCCCAATACGCAAGGCTGTATTGTAGACGCACTTAACGAACTTAGTGAAATTGACTATTCTGCGCGAGTTGTCCGTCGCATGATTGTGTTAGCAGGTGATTCCCAATCGAATAGCGCGTGTACAGGCACGATTGCCTCGGTAGATGCTCCTGTCGATATGATAATTATTGGCAACCAGACCAGCACAATCTACCAAGATATTGCAAGGCAAACAGGGGGTACTCTCTCTCAAACAGCAATTTTAGGCTTACAAGCACGACTAGGTGAGGTACAAAATTCATGGGAAGGCTCAGTGATGGCTGTTTCTATGCCTGTCACACAACGCCTTGAAGCATTTGAAGTCAGATTAACGCTGTCCAACGGTGAAGTTATAAGCGAGCAAATCCTTATTGAAGGTGACTTTGGCAATATTGCTCCTACAACTGTAGCAACTGAAATATCAGTAACGGCGACATCAGCGAGTAGTCAAACTGCTACGCCAACACAAGAACCAACTGCACAGATTGCTAGTGTTGAACCAACGCCTATCTCTCCATCCAATACATCTAGTAATGCACCCCTTATCTCAAACTCAGCCTTAATCTTTGGTGGTGGGGTAGCATCGGCAATCGTTGTGGTGATTGTCGTGATGTTTTTATTGGGATTTAGGTTACCGAGCAAAGCTGCTAATGATAATGAAACGGTGTATGATACCGAGCTATTTAGTTATGATGATGAAGCCGAATTTGACCAAACAGAAATTGTCACCATGCGCGAGATTATGTCGCATACAGGGGATACGCTCGTTGCTAAATTAACGGATGAACGCTCAAGGGATATTCATGAAATTCATCGTCCCGTTTCCACATTAGGGCGTAAAGCCAATAGTGACATCCTAATAGTAGGTCATACCCAAATCTCACGCGAGCATGTGCGTTTTACAACCCGTGATGATGGAAGTATCTGGCTGACTCGCCTGACACAAAACCCAATTTTGGTGAATGAACATTTAGTACAGACGACACGCGAACTTGAAAATGGTGATATTTTGCAACTATCGCCGAGCCTGCGCTTGAAATATGAAGTTGTCGAGCAACAAGAGGACAAAACTGAATGAAATTGCTACGCTATATCTGCCTACTTTTGCTTGGCTTAACTTTGATGATACCATTATCTGCCCAAGAGATTTCGCTTCGTGCTTTGGACTATGGCGAAACAGTCGGTGATATTTTTGCTTTAGATGAAACAGTTCCTCATGAGTGGCAATTCCAAGCACAGGCGAATGATAGAGTACGATTAAATGTGCGACGTATTGGTGGCATATTTACACCTCGTCTTGAACTCATTGCGCCTGATGGTTCAATGATTCCGCCGACAACCAATGAAATGGATGCTTTCGGACAAGTCCTGATGTTTGAGGATGGCTTAGGGGTCGGTGGTACATACCGTATTTTTGTCACACAATCCGATGCTTCATCAGATGGCATTTTGACCCAAAGCGAATATAGCCTGACACTTACACAAAACGGACAGGTATTATCAGATAGAAACGAGGGCTTAGACCCTATCCCATCTATCGATATGGAAGCTATATCAGATAACTTCATCGGAACGCCAGATACAGAATCCTTTACGGATATTGAACTCTACGGAGATATCGAAGTCTCTAGAATTGACCCTAATCAGCAACGTAATGGGTTTCTCTTAGAGGGCACACGTAGCATTAACGTTGATAACACGAATATCATTTCACGGATTGTGAACCGTATTGCTATTTCTGATGATGGGGTTACTGTTGAAACCCGTTCAGGCAATACTTTCTTCACCGATAAAAATATATCGACCTTATCCATAGATGGTTCAATTTTAGAGGTTGAGCTTGATGATGGTACAAACTTTCGTACCGATTTTTACGCTATAGCATCGGTTATTGCTGTAGATGAATTCTTAGCAGTCCAACTGCTCAGTGGTCAACGCCTGATATTTGATGGCAGACGAATTGAAATCACCCGACGCGGTGGCATAAATGGCGAAGGTCCTAATGTCGAACCGATTGTGATACTTGAAGTTGACGGTTCTATTATTGAAACGGATTTGGCAGGTTGGGATATTCTCACTGTCTTGGACGACTCATTGCGTGTTTTATATGGTGATGAATTACGCCTCATTAGTGACAATATTACGAGTACACTATTCCAGCGTAATGATGTTGAGTCGACTATTTTCGATATAAACATTGCATCTAACGCAAGCCGCCGTTTAGCCTTGAGCATTGACCCTCATGGGATGGGGGATGTTGTCATCAGCAATGATGTGATTGCTATTCGTCCGCTTGATGGACGTAACATCGTCGATGAATTTTTGAATTTAGAAGCTATTGAGATTCAAAATCAAGTAATTCGCCTCGCTAAAGCTGATGATAGTTTCACGACTATTCTGCCTGATGAGACTCGTATCATTACACCTGATGAAATCCCAATTGATGTTGATGCCTTACCGACAGCAGAGGGGCATCGTCCGCGTAATTTCAACAACTTAGGCACAACTGTCAGTGATTACCACCCACAGGTGGATATGAGTTTTGCTCTAGACCCCGTCAACCGTGTTATTGGTAATTTCGTCTATCCAGTTCAGGAATATCATGTTCCAAGCCAAGGACTATCGCTTGATTGGGGACGTACTTACAACAGTATGGCTGGTGCAAACCAAACACCCACATATATGCAGGGTAGTCGATACTTATTTGGGCAAGTAGGTAATCAATGGCGACATCAGTATCAGATTGAACTGGATACACAGTTCGCCCCATTAGGTGAAGTGCAATTAATTTTAGCTGATGGTAGCGCACATATTTTTACCGCAACTGATGCGACGCAGACTGTTTACCGCTCCCAAACATTGCTTTCATGGGTTATTGAGCAAACAGACGGTTTTTCAGGAGACTGGATTGCCTATCGCACGGATGGTTCACGTTACTTATTCGATGTGGCAGGACGTTTACAGCGTATCACGCATGTTGATGGTCAGGTGCTATTATTTTCGCCTATTCCACGCCAATATTTAGAGAATCAAAACGCGCAATCTGGTTTTTTCGTTACCGAAGGTTATGGTCGTCGGATTGAAGTCTACACCAATGCCGACAATCAAATATTTCTAGTCCGTGATGCTCAGGGACGCTCTATCACCTATAATTATGATGATAATCTTCTGGTTTCAGTTACTTATTTTGGGGAGAATTACTCAGCCAATTATACCTATCGAGATGGACTTTTAACGTCGATTGATGATGTGAATAGTCCCTATCAGCAACAAATGGAACTACGCTATAACGACACGCAACAAGTCGTGGAATATATGCCTAATTCCTCACTTTCTAATGCCACTATCTATCGCCTCAGCTATGATGAACGCTCAACAAGCGAAACTTGGCTATTTAATGATGAATCTCAAGAATCTAGCTGGGAATACGATAGTAGTTTTCATCTCACGGCATGGAATTTACCCCTCAACAATTGGGTTTACCGCTGGCGTTATCTGCCTGATACAGGCATGGTATCTGAAATTGTGCAACCAAATCGTGCTGTTCTACGCTTCAATTATGACCAGTTTGGCTATCTGACCCGTTTCACTGACCCTTTATTTGGTAGTACATTTGGAACATATGATTACACCTATCAAACACGGGGTCAGTATCAACACTTATTGCAATCTGTCAGCACACCACAAGTTCAATCTTGGCTCACTTTTGACTATGATGCACAAAATCGCCTCTCGAATGTGGTTCAAGCAATCTCAGGTACGATTGAAGAACGACAATCGCTTACGACGCAATATCAATACGACGCATTAAACCGCATTGCACAGATTATCGAACCGAGTGCAAGTGATATGCCTCGTGTAACTGCATTTTTCTATGATGATTTTGGCTATGCTAATCGTATCGAAGTTGGCTCTCAATCTGACCTTGAAACAGGCAATGTCGCGCAACGCTGGGATATTATCCATGATGGTTTAGGTCGTTTATTAAGTGTTACAGATAACCGTGATTTAATGACCAGCATTCGTTGGGATACTGACAGAGAAATCATTGCATCAATTACAGTCGATGAGGCTGTTTATAGTTATGAATATGACATGCGCGATAACCTCATCATGCTTACTGCCCCACATATCACCGAAACTTATGAATACGACTCAGCTAATCGACTACTCAATCGTACTGATAGTCTTAATCGCTCAACCTCGTATGCTTATGATGAAATTGGAAATTTACTATCAATCACACGTCCTGACGGAATAAACATTGATTACAGCTATGACGCATTAGGCAATCTTATGCGAGAAGTCTTGGATGGGGGTATTGAAACGCGCTATGATATCGCCCTTAATATAGAATCTAATCGCACAATTTATACCATCACCAATCCATCAGGTAGTAACACCCAATTCCAATATGATCCGCTAGGACGATTGCGCCAAGTCAGTGATTTTGACAGAGATGGTAATGCGACTTATAGCTATACCTTTAGTTACAATCCACGCGGCAATCTGACCGAAATTGTTGACAATTCTGGGCGCACTTTGACGGCATCCTATGATTTCCGCGGTTTGCCATTGATTACAACTATAAATGGAACTGCTAGCACAAATTATACCTATAGTGACGATGGTTTATTGACGACCTTGACTGACTCAGCAGGGCGCATCACACAATATAGCTATGATATTTTGGGCAATCCATCGCAAGTGATTTTGCCCGATGCCACGCAACAAACCTATAACTACAATTCAGCAAACAACCTTATCCGCTTTACTGATGCCAACGAGAATGATACAACCTTTACCTATGACAACCTGAGTCGCTTAACATCGACGCGTGATGCTAATAACAACCTGACGAGCTATGAATATAATTTGGCAGGTAATCTAACAGCCAGCATTGATGCCCGTTCCGAAGGAAACCGCACAGTTTACCGTTATGACGAAGTGCAACACCTAATCGAATGGCAAGACCCTTTAGGAAACATCACACGCTACAATTACGATGTGCTAGATAACCTCGTGCGGATTATTGCCCCGAATGACCTACAAACTGATATTACTTATGATGTCACGAATAATGTTTCTGCTGTGACGCAACCTAATGACCGTGAAATACTGTATGGACGTGATTTAGAAGGGCGCATTATCAGCGAGACAAATCCTCTAGGGCAGACCACTGTCTTTGCTTACAACACGATTGATGAAATCGGACGTATTACAACACCACTCGGCAACGTGCAATCATTTAGTTGGTTCGGTAGCGGACGCATCGCCCGCTATAATTTGTCTGATAGTGTAGGATACGAATATTTCTATGATGAATTAGGACGTTTAGAGGGAATTATCGACCTCAGCATGTCGGAAAATTCGACAGAAAATATCCGTTTTGAATATGATGCTGTTGGGAATATTGTTACGATACGGCAAGGTAACAGTATGAATGTGAATAGCGAGATAGCGACTGTTTCTAATTACACTTATGATGCTATGGGACGTGTCATTAGCTACTTGCCGCCTGATGCTGAAAATCCATATCAATACCAATATGATGCTCTCGGCAACTTAATCAGTGTGATAGACGCTGTCGGCGTAGAAACCCAATATACCTATGATAATCTCGGCAATATTGCACAGATTATTCAAGCTGTAGGCACACCCTCTGAGACAGTCGAGTTTTTTGGCTATGATGCTGTTGGTAATCTTACAGCCTCAATTTCGCCAGAAGGTATCCGCCGAAATTATACTTACGATAGTGACAATCGTTTGACCTTCTTCACGGAACTTGCTCCAAATGAACCTGAACGCACCTTTGCTTTTGAATACAATTCGCTGGGGCGTGTATCACGTATATTTGACCCCAATGGATTAGCAACAATTTATCGCTATGACTTATTCGGTAACTTAGTCGCTATAGAGCAAAATCGCACCATTGATGGTGAAGAACAAACAATTATTACGCGCTACAGTTATGACGAAATTGATAACCTGAGCGCCATACAATTACCTGCTGGGCAAAGTATTAACCTGAGCTATAACGGTTCGGGGCAACGGGTGCGTTATGTGGATGCACTCAATAATACATGGTCGTTTAGTTACGATGATACAGGTCATATCGAGCAAATCAGCGACCCACTAGGGAATGTTCAATCGTTCCAATATGATGTAGAAAACCGCTTGAATCAAATCACATTTGAAGAAGGCGCACAGACTAATTTCACCTATGATAGTAATGGTAATCTCTCATCTGTTTTATTACCCATAACTGATAGCACGTCTTCCCGTGAGGAAATCAACTACAGTCTCGATATTGTTGGGCATCTTTTGTCTTATGCTCATGATGACGATGTGACTTTGTTGGAGCGTGATAGGCAAAATCGTATTGCTAGTGTTGTCACTGCTTTAGACACCAGAATAGATATTAGTTATGATGATTTTGACCGATTGATTTCTGCTACCAGCCCAGAATACGAGATGACGCGCTCGTATGATTCAGCAGGGCGCTTGAGCAGAATTTCAGGTACAGGGGGTACGTTCAGCTTCGATTATGATGGCTACGGTCATATCTCTCAGATGCGTTCCTCTGATGTTTCGATTGCCTATGATTATGATTTACTGGGTAACATTGTATCGCGTGATGCTAGTCAATTCGGCTCAATGCGCTATAGCTATGATGAACTCTACCGACCCATTCGCATTGATTTGGGCGACCAATGGGTTGAGATTCAATATAATGACAATAGCTGGCGCACCAATATTCTGCGAAGTAATGGTATTGAGACACGCTATACCTATGATGCAAACGGGCGTGTTCGCAATGTAACTCATCTCGATGCTTCGGCTGAAACCCAACGTATTGACGGTTTTGCCTATGAATACGATGCAACAGGTAATGTCATTCGTGTCACACGGGCGGATAACTGGGCAATCCTCTACAGCTACGATGATGCGCGTCAACTCATCAGTGAGCGTTGGCTGGACGAAAGCAATCAGATTACCTATTCTGTCAATTATACTTATGATGATGCAGGTAATCGCATCGAGCAAACCCAACGTATCGGTCGTGGTAATCAAACTCGTACAATTTTTGAATACAACAGTCAGAATCAACTGATTGCCGAATATCAAGACGCGCCGTTCGATATTGAAGACCGTTTCTCATTACCATTAATTTTTGCGATGGTCTTTGCATTGCCTTTCGGATGGTTTGTGCGTCGTCGTCCGCGTTATTTGCCTGTAGTGCTCGCCATTGTGCCATTCACTGTGCCTTTATTCCAAACAACGCCAACATTAGAACCTACGCTTCTCTATGAATATGATGTAAACGGTAACTTAATTCGCGAAACATATCAGGACGGTAACGAGATTGAGTACCAATATGATGACTTGAACCGATTGGTGGCAGTCTTCGGTTCGACACCCATTCCTGATTCAGAAGAAATCAATACGATTAACACGCGCATTCGCTATAATTCACTTGGCGAAGTATTGGATGTTATTGAGAATGACACTGCTTACGAGTTTATCTATGACGCTTATGGGTTAGTGGGTATCCGTGCTATAGGCAGTGATATTGAGCAAACTTATTATTCACCCGTGCCAAATGAAACCATGCTCATCAGCACCTCTGATGGGGATTTCTGGACGTTGGATGATGGTTTAGGACATATTCAATATTTTGCAGAACAAAGTGGTGATTTATTACGTGATGCCGAGGGCTTTAATACCAATGCCTTTGGTGAGATTATCGTCCCTTACAATGGCACACTGAATTATGATTTCCGTCTACCACAGCATGAATTGGTTGAGCAAGTCTATCTGCCACAATCCAAATTAGTGATTATGGGCGTTCGGGCTTATAATCCCCGTCTTGGACGCTTCATGCAACGGGATTGGGTACGACAAGACCCACGCGGTAATTTATATACCTTTGCCTATAATAGTCCCACTAACTTTACCGATACCTCTGGTATGACTCCTGAAGCGGCATTTGATGGGCTTAATCCAGATATTGCTAATCTCGACCCGATGGATTTCGTTATCCAACCGACTCAACCTGAATTGCCAACTGTAGTGAATGTCCGCCAAGCACAAGCTAGAGAAAATTATCGTATTCTTGACCTTGCCTATACAGCGGAATACGTCATGAATGATGTCGCAACGGCAATTCCAAAGAGTGCCTGTGATATTTTCCTACGTTCAGCCAATCCGATTCCAGCGAGACTACAAGCACAATTAGGTGAAAATCGTCAGGCATTGCTCACTCTATTTGACCCCGAACGTGGTTGGTTGCCTGAAAATAACCCAGAAATAGGACAAACAAGTTCTGTATTTACACAATTACAAACAGTCGACGCCTTACTGGCACGCAGTCTACAGACCAGCACAACCTTACAATCTTGCCAATCGATAATGACTCTGCCACAAATCCCAATGCCGAATGTGACGGGTTTCTATCATAATTTACAAGCGATGCGGGCATTGCTAGACGAAGTACCACTGTATCCTCTAGACTTAGACTTTGCCCCAATGGTTGATGAGGTTGCACCTGAGATTAATGAAGTCATCATTCAACCCAGTGTTGTACCTGAGCTTTCAGGGCAAATTTCAGATATTCAAAGACAAACATCTGACTTCTTCGGTAATCTACTCTTACCTGAACTCACCGAGCCAATGTTTACATGGCAAAATCTATATCAAGCACAATCTGTTGCGCCTGCTACATGGGTCAATGTAGATAATTAATCTATGTTTTAGTATGATTAGACCCATACATAATATTATGAAATTGTAACTTTCAAGATATTTTTAGAATTTACTTGTAGGGGAGGCTAGCTCTCCCTTACACCTAAACTTTGAGAAAGTTACTGATGTAATGATGAATCGGGGAAACGCAATAGATGGTGAAAGATAAAAAGTGTTTTGATGTTGATGAGGCACGCAAACTCATCTCTGACCCCCGTTATGTCATTGATGAATTTGTGGGTTCGGGTGCAATGGCGTGTGTCTACAAAGTTCATGAACGTGGCACGCCGAATGTCTATGCACTCAAATTACTACGTGAACAATATCGAGAGCGTACCCAATTCCTAGAAATTTTCGAGCGCGAAGCCATCTACATGCGTGATTTACAATACCCAAATATTGTACGCTTCTATAAATTCGTCATTGAAGAACGTAGTGCCTATATCTTGATGGATTATGTGCAGGGCAAGCCACTCACACATTATATCCAGCAAGCACGGCATACAGGCGAACCCATCTCCCTCGATAAAATTGTGCGGATTATGGCGCAAATCGCACGCGCAATTAGTTATCTCCATACTGAAGGATTCATTCATCGAGATATTAAACCGGGCAATGTACTGCTTGTCGGCGAAGATGAAAGTGCATTCTTAACGGATCTGGGTATTGCTGGGGCAATGGATGATCGTCTCTTGAGCGGGGCAGGCACACCTTCTTATATGCCTTATGAACAACAAACACAAGGAGATATTGACCATACAGTCGATATTTATGCTTTTGGTATCTTGCTCTTTGAGATGTTCACAGGACGTAAACCCCTTATTCCCGCTCCTGGACTATCCTTTAATGAAGCCCGTAAACAGATGGTTGAATTGCATCGCGCAAAGCCTATTCCCTCGATTAGCACATTACGCCCAGACCTGCCTAAAGAGATGGATGGATTTTTCGAGCAAGCTCTCGCTAAAAACCCACAAGACCGCTATCTTGATATTCTGGATTTCGTGCAAGATGTTCATGAAGCCTTGTTGCCCCAACTTTCAAGTGATTTACAACGCTTCGGCGATATTCAAGCACAAAATATCAGCGCAATCGCTCAATCTGAAGCCAGTGATAACGTGTTACCTGAAAATTCGTACCGTGTTATTGGGGGAGGAATAGGGGCAATTGCCATTATCGCTATACTGGTATTTGCAGGGATTTGGGCAAATAATCAAGCAGGCATTAATATCCTCGAACCGACTGCAATACAATCGAGCGAAGCAGTGGTGGCAGTGGAAGCGACAGCTGAAATAACCGAAGTAGCGATTGAACCATCACCCACAGCTACCGAAATACCCCCCACACCTACAGAAACAGTAGAAACTATTGCTGAGTATCAGCTTGCGGAAGGGGTTAATGCGCTTGCTTATGGTGAAGATTTAAATAGTGCAATCGCTTATCTTTCAGCATTAGGAGAAGGTTTTGTGCCATTGCAATTTGGGGATGATGTGCAAGAGTTTTCAGTCAATATTGCCTTTAATCCTCAAACAATTACTGATATAGGCATAGCATTTCATACCCAAGATAATGAGAACTATTCTTTATTCGCTATTCATCCAGCTGACCTCACATGGACTTTAGAGCGCATTGAAAATGGCGAAACTATCCTCATTGATAGTGACAGTCTCCAATCTGTCCCCGATGAATTATCACTCTCAGTGGTGGATAATAGTCTCACAGTTAGTGCAGATAGCCTGAACGTTGAACAAACACTAGACCAATCCCAAGCAGGAACGGTCGCATTATGGTTACCACTTGCAGAAGTGCAGATAGCGGAAATCAACTCGTTGTCAATTAGCTTATTAGGTGAGGAAGCGTCATCTGCCCAAAATACAGGTGCGATGCCAATGCCCATCCGTGAACCCTTATCCCTATTATTAGATGATATACAAGCCTTGCGTGCGACAGGCAATGCCAGTGCGGTTGTCGATTGTGCTGAATTTGTCGAAATTTACGAGCGTTTAGATGTACACAATATTTTACCTAATGCCAGCGACTTTGTGACCGAAGCCAAATCAATTAGTGCGTTTATCTATAACCGTTGCCAAACAGAGCGCAATAATTCAGAAGTGGACTTTAATGATAGTTTCTCGGATTATCTGACATGGGAGGATGAGTTATCAACCGTAATCGACAATCTTACAGAGGCACAATAATTTTATGACCGATTTACAGGTCTTAATTGAAGAACTTCATAGCCAGTTCAAAGATATTGATGATGGTACAGTTGCAAGCTATATCCCTGAACTTGCCAAAGCTAATCCTGACTGGTTTAGTATTGCAATAGTCACGTCTGATGGAAAAGTCTATTCAACAGGGGATGCCCAGCAAAATTTCACCATTCAATCTGCCTCTAAACCCTTCACCTATGGTATGGCATTAGAAGATAACGGGCGCGATGCAGTATTATCAAAAGTCGCGGTTGAACCTGTAGGCAAAACCTTCAATGCAATTGTCCTTGACGAAAAAACAGGTCGTCCACCAAACCCGATGATGAATGCAGGGGCAATCGTCATTGGTGACCTCATTCATGGCGAACACATCACCGAAAAACTCAATCGTTTACTCGAAACCTTCAAACACTATACAGGGCATGACGTTCATATGGATGCCCCTGTTTTTACTTCTGAACGCCTGACCAGTTATCGTAACCGTGCCATCACTAATTTGCTCTATGCGTCAGGCACAATCACAGGCGAAATCGAAGCCGTGCTAGATTTTTACATTCAACAATGCTCTATGACTATCAACACGATAGACCTTGCAACAATGGCGAGTACCTTAGCTAATCGAGGCATCAATCCCTGTACAGGCGAACGCGCATTAGAAGAGACCTACGTCCGCGATGTCTTGAGTGTGATGTATTCATGTGGTATGTATGATTCATCAGGCGAATGGGCATATCGCGTTGGGATGCCTGCTAAGAGTGGAGTCAGCGGTGGCATATTCGCTGTCGCCCCCAATCGCATGGGGGTTGCCGTATTTTCGCCTTTGCTTGATGAACGCGGACATAGTGTACGGGGCTTAAAAGTATTTGAAGCTCTCTCTGAAAAACTCTGCTTACATGTCTTCGATTGTTGTTATCCCTCACAAACGTGATAACACATCTGCTAAAACATCAATCGCACGGAGATATTCATCCAAATCCAGATGTTCATCAGGCGTATGGTCTAAAGATGAGTCACCAGGTCCATAAGCAACAATCGGACAGTTCCATATTGGTGCAACGATGTTCATATCGGCTGTGCCTGTTTTATGCACAAAACGGGGATTACCCTTATTCGCGCGAATCGCCCCCCGAAAAGCACGGCTCAAGATACTATTTTTATCCGCAATACAGGCGATTTCATGTCCATAGGCTCTTACTGTGCCTGTATTCGCTGGCAATTCTGCCTCGACTTCTTGCGGTGTGATGCTTGGCGGAATACGAAAACCAATCAACGCCCGTGACCATCCATACGCACCCTCATAGCCACTATTAATTTCTTGCAATGTCGCGTCTAATTGCCCAAAAATACGACTTTCATCGGCATTGAATTGACGTGTATAGTCCAAAACTTTCTGCCAATAGGCAACGGCGTGTTCAGGTGCGCTCATCGCTTGACCTGCACTATGCGCTAATGCGCCTTGCCATTCATATTCCAGCAATAAACGCCCCTTATATCCAAGCGTGATTCTGTCCCATTGGCTTGGCTCACCGATAATGCACATCTCAGGTTGATATTGAGTCACAGCAAAACGCGCCCCTTTGCTCGAAGCGGCTTCTTCTTCGACTGCTCCCACTACAACAAGGCGAATATCCTCAGCTAAAGTCGCTTTCAGACCAGCTATTGCAAATGTGGATAATGACCCCTTCGCATCGACTGAACCACGCCCATACAACTTACGCCCCTCAATTTTCACAGGTGGATTGCCTGAAAAGGTGTCGATATGCCCGAGCAAAACAATCTCGCGTTCGCCTGTGCCGATAATGCCAACGGCATTTCCTGCCTCATCGACAAACGCCTCATCATAGCCATTGTCTCGCATCCAATTGACTAAAAATTGGGATGCCTCTGCCTCGTGCGTCGATTGGCTCTCGATGGCGACTAAATCATGAATGAGGGCTTCGGCGGTTACGTCGCTAATGGACTGTGTCACCATTTTAGAATCCACTGATAAAACTCCTCGTCGAGAAAGGCTAAATCTGCCGTTTCGGTATGGTCAGGCTCGGTGTAACGAGTATATTGTAAATTGCTGGCATTGCATTCACGCAATTTTTCCACCACATCGTCGGAATGCGCCACAGGTACAAAATCCGCTTCACTATGGAAAATCCAGAGGGGGTTATCTTTAAGGACACAGACCTTATCGGTTATATCCGCTGTCGGATACATATAGGTCGCAACAGGTGCAACAGCAGTAAACCGCTCATTATACGTCACTGCCATGTACTGTGTACCGTGTCCACCCATACTAAAACCACAAATATGTGTTTTGCTGATGTCATAGTCGGATTCAACTGTATCTAAAATTGACACTACTTTGTCAAGTACAAATGTCCAATTTTCGGCAGTCTCAGGGCATTGAGGGGCAAGCACAATCGCTGGAATATCATTGCCTAAATCGAGATACTTCGGCACACCCCACTTATTGACCAAGGCTAAAACAGTTCCTCGTTCACCACGCCCATGCAAGAATAAAATCATGGGTAGGGGCGTATCAGTCTCAAGTGTATCGGGTGTATACAAGGCATAAGGCAACTCTGCATCTAGAAAATCTAGTCGTTTCATTAGTTTAGTTTCTCTTTTGTTTGTAGGGGTTTATAGGGCAAAATCCTCAGCACTCAGTACACAGCACTTTGCCCTTTATTCCGACAATATATCCGCAATCGCATCCACAATCTGTTGCAATTCATCATACCCAATAATCAGAGGTGGCAACAAGCGCAACACCGTATTGCCAGCAGGCAGGGCAAGAATCCCACATTCTTGTAAGGCTTGTAACACAGGCGTAACTCGGTCTTTGAGTTCAATCCCGATGATTAAACCGCGTCCACGTATCTCACGCACCGCTTGCAGGTCAAGGGCTTGCAATTGCTCAACCAGCCATATCCCTTTTTCTTGTGCTTGTTGTGGTAAATTTTCGTCGCGCAAGGTTTGAATCGTAGCGATACTCGCCGCACAAGCCAGTGGATTACCCCCAAATGTACTGCCATGTGTCCCTGATGGCAACTGACCTAATGCGCCACGCCATGCGACAGCCCCCATCGGCATCCCACCAGCAATCCCTTTCGCCAACGCCACCACATCAGGCACAATCTCTGCATCTTGGAAAGCAAACCAATCGCCTGTCCGACCAAAACCTGTCTGAATTTCGTCTAGGATTAACAATGCGCCTGTGTCATCGCAGATTTCGCGCAGGGCTTGTAAATATTCACGGCTTGCAGGATGCACACCACCTTCACCTTGCACAGCTTCGACCACAACGGCTGCTGTTTGCTCGGTAATCGTTTCGCGGGCGGATTCAATATCATCATAGCGAATATGAGTGACATCAGGTTGCCATTCAGCAAATTGTTTCCGATATTTTGGATTCCACGTTAAGGATAATGCCCCTAAAGTACGCCCATGAAAACCGCGCATTGTTGCCACAATTCCACTGCGTTGAGTCAGCAGACGCGCCACTTTAAGTGCGCCTTCTATCGCTTCTGTACCACTATTGCACAAGAAAAAACGATTAATTTCAGCTGGTAGAACTGAGGTCAGCAACTCATAGAGTTCAGCCCGACGATTGTTATAGAAAATTTCGGGCGTGGTAATGAGTGTATTGGCTTGTTCTGTAATTGCCTGTACCACATTCGGATGACTATGCCCTAAAAGTGCAACCCCTTGTCCACTGGTGGCATCAATGTAAGTGTTGCCTTCATCATCCCAGACCGTAACGCCTTGCCCACGCACAATCGTTAGCGGACGTTTGGGGTACGCACCAGAGGTATGAGCATCTTCTAATTCGACGGTGGATAAGCTATTTGCAATGACCATATTTATGCCTCAACCGTGTAATGTTCACTAAGAAATTGCGTACCACGTCCTGCGAGGGCTTCGGATACAGGATTGCTAATGCGACCATCCCCGATGATGACGCGACCTACGCCACCTTCGAGAGCTTCTTGTGCGCCAAGCACTTTGCGTTTCATACGTCCTTGCGCCCAATCCATCGCTTGTTCAATCTGGTTCATCGGCACATGCGTAACAGGTTCATCATCTGCCTCAAAATCACGATACAATCCGCGTATATTACTCAAAATAATGAGTGTTTCTGCTCCGAGTTCACTGGCAATTGCCGCACTGGCTCTGTCACCATCAATATTCAGCAGACCATCCTCGCTGATTGCCATAGGCGGTAACACAGGAATGATACCTTGCTGGAGCAACGTATGCACACGGTTACCATCTACACCCGTAATACTGCCCGTGTAATCATCACGCACAATCCGCACCCGACCATCTATCACGGCACGAATCGCTTTTTTGCGTGTCCCATTGATAACAACGTCATCAGTTAAACCGATTGCATTAACATTATAGCTATAGAGCCACTCACAGATTTCATAATTTACTGCGCGTGCTGCTGATACAAAAATGTCACGGGTACGTTCATCTGTATAGCGCGAGCTATGCCCAGTAGGGGAAATCAGCGTCTGAACAGGCACATTCAAATCTTGGCACATCTGGTTCATCTGTGCGCTGACCCCATGCACGATAACCAAAGGGCGCGTTCTTGCAATCTCAGCTAAATCGCGGCAGGCACGGGGTAAATCCAAACCTTCACCACCACCGAGTTTTACTACCAATAAATTGTCCATTTTTGTATCTCCTCTCGCTTAAGGATATGGTATGACAAGATAACTTGGTCATTTATTTTCTCGTCACGGACACTATCCATAGTGTCCCTACCTGACCCTTATTGATTTGTAGGGACGCAATGTATTCCGTCGCCCTGATAATTTTAATTGTTCAACAATCCACAAAGTTCTTGAGCAAAATGCACTAAAATTTCTTCATCATTTTCTTTGTGTTTTTGTCGTGAATATCGTTTTACGGATAAATCCCCGAAAATTCTAAACCTGCACATTCGTTAAAATTACACATCAAATTCATACTCTGAACAGCACTGCCCGCTGCGCCTTTGCCCAAGTTATCGAGGGCAGCAATCATCACCACATGCCGACCATCGTTATCGAGTTCAAAGCCAATATCACAATAATTTGTACCTGCCACCACACGCGGTTCAGGAAGACGATGCAAGCCTGTTTTACTCGCAACCAAGCGAATGAAGGGTTCATCACGATATGCGCCACGATAGAGTTTCCAGAGGTCTTTTTCGGCAATTTCTTTATTGAGTTCAACGTGCGCCAGCAAATGAATCCCACGCACCATCTCAATCGCCGTGACACTAAAGCGCAAAGGAACATACTCCCCGAGAATCATCTGCGCTTCTGCCATATGCCGATGACCAGTTGCAGCATAGGCACGTACTGCACCCGAACGAATCGGATGATGTGAGCCTGCGTTGGCAGTATTGCCCCCCTCAGACGACCCCACTTTTAACTCTGCGTGAATGCTATCCACCCAACCCGATTGCACCAAAGGCGCAAGGGCAAGATTGAGTGTCGTTGCATTACATCCCACACCCGATGCGTAATTCGCACCTCGTAATGCCTCGCGTCTGAACTCGGGCAAGCCATAGACAAATTTTTCAAGCCACTCAGGGGATGCGTGTTCCTGACCATACCATTGCTGATAAGCCTCCGTAGAATTGACACGAAAATCTGCACTGAGGTCAATAATTTTAGAGGCGAGTGAGGCGTAATGCTCGATGTTTTTAGCACTATGCCCATGTGGAACAGCCAAGAATAGTACGTCAGTTTCTTCAAGTGCATCAGGATGAACAAATTGCAATTTGCTCACATTCCGCATGGTGGGATGCACAGTATAAACGTAGCGTCCAGCATGTTCACGGCTGGTAATTTGTGCCACCTCAACTTCGGGATGAAAGTGCAAGAGGCGCAATAATTCGCCACCTGTAAAGCCACTCCCACCGACGATAGACGCTCGTATCATGCCAGAACTTCCTCACCATACAGCGCGTACTGCACTACTTCACTCGAAATATCGACCCCCGTCGGTGCGCTACTATTGCGGAATTCCATCGTGTGATTAATCTCATTGACCAACAAGTTACCGTGTTCATCTTCGAGTAAATCAATCGCCAAGATGCCACCCCCGACAGCGTTCGCCGCCCGTACACAAATGTCATTCAATTCATGGGTAACAGGGCAGTTGCTGGCTTGTCCACCTTTAGCGGTATTGGTAATCCAATGCGGTGAATTACGGTAAATTGCACAAATCGTCCGATTGCCGATGACAAAAGCACGAATATCGCGTTCGGGTTTTTGCACATATTCTTGAACATAGTACGTGTGATGGGTGTAATTCCCCAACGTTTGACGATGCTCAATAATTGCTTCGGCACTGTCACGGTCATTTACACGCGCTAGCAAACGTCCCCATGAGCCTGTGACTGGTTTTAAGACAGCAGGGTAATTCACATCTTCTATCGCTTCGAGTCCACTTTGTTCTGAGAATCCAACCCGTGTTTCTGGTTGTGGGATATTCGCTTGCGCCAATGCTAATGACGTTTGTAATTTGTCCGCACAGATGGATGCTGTTTGGAAGGTATTCACAGTCCGCACACCCCAGCTATTCAAGATTGCCAGCGCATACATCCCGCGTGAGGTACTCACACAACGTTCGACGATAACATCATAATCTGCCCATGCAAGTCCTGTTGGGGCGAGTTGTTCCGCACCCTGATTAATGTTGAACATGAGGTCACGGTCTAAGATAATGTCAGGTTCAATACCTTGTGTACGGAAGGCTTCAATTAGTAATTTTTCTTCTGCTCGGATATGGGTAATTAGAAAGCCGACGCGCATCTTATTCACCCCAATCTTCTTCAACTTCTGGTGCGAAGTCGAGTTCTACAGGATTCAAACTCAAAATTTCGAGTTCGCTACCGCAATCAGGGCAAGCGATGAGTTCATTTTCCATTGCATCGTCAGCGATTGTTACATCTGCTTCACAAGCAGGGCATGTTGGGTTGGTCATTGTTATTTCTCCTCATTGATTTCAAATTTTTGTTTTGTGTAGGGTGCAGACCGTCGGTCTGCCCTTACGATTGCGAATAAAAAACGCCACCTGAGATATTCCAGATGGCGTGTGTTAGGCAAATTGACCCGACAGCATAACTATCCAGAACCTGAGTTTGGCTGTGTCTTGCTCTTCTTCTTGCTTTCTATACTGATAATCATGATGGTCTACCTCATTTGAGTTTGGGTCATTTAAATAAAAAAACCTGCCACATGGACAGGTTTGCTTAATATTATTTTCAGGATTTCGTTACCTGAAAGCAAAAACGTCCACGCTTATGTGCGGTTGGTCTTCTTTGCCTTCTTGAGTGTTGTAACGAAATTGCGTTGCATTTAATGTCACCTAATTTATTTTGATGTGCAAAGCATAGCAAGGCATCATTATCTTGTAAACGGACTTTCCTAGAGTATTGGTAAAATGGTATACACTAACTAAGTGCATTTGTGTAGATTGCCTAAGCTACCTTTTGCCAGAGCATCAAGAAGCTAATCGGAATGCCCAAATACTTATCCCACTTTGGCTTTTTCGCCAGCCATGCCTCATCAACCAAGCACTCATCTAGCGTCACCAATTGCCAACCTGCTGCGTGCGCTGACTTCACATGGTCACTGAATAAATGCACATAACTGCGAATCGTCCGCGTTTCACCAGCCGAATTATCATAATGCGTGGGCATCCCTGCCATCAAAAATTGTGGATGAAACCCTACCAAAACAAAGTACCCGTTCGTCTTAGTGACTCGCGCAACCTCTTGGTAAAGTGGTTCTAAGTTAGGCAAATGCTCATCAGCGAGGGATTGCGTACAAATATCATACCTATCTGCTGGCAGACCTGTATTTGTCACATCAGCATGATGCAAGGCACGGTAGATATTTTTCGTCTTAGCCACTGCTAACATCTCAGCCGTGAGGTCAACGCCATCTATCGGTGCATCGGTGCGTTCCCGTAACCATGCCCCAATCCGACCCGTGCCACAAGCAAAATCAAGGATGCTCTCAGCATTCGACCAATCTACATTCTCCAAGCGATTGAGCAAACGAATATCCATCTCATCTTCGACGATATTTTCGTATGTTTGTACCCACTCGCCATAGCCTTCTTGTACATCCACAATGGGATACTTTCGCTTATCGTAAAAACTGTGTTCCATCATACTCTCAATTCAACATAATGAATAATTGTAGGGCAGGCGTTGACATGCCCAAAATATTTTCTGAACTAATATTTTAACTGGTAAATCGTATGGGCAAAATCCAATAAGTATCAGGGTAAGCAATCTGAGGTAAGCATTCGTTGCTTTTCTAGGTGTTCGTTGCTTCTTCATGGTGAATGATTTTCCATTTGACAGCATCCACTGCGCGTACTATACTCATCTGTAATTAACATAAACCTATAATTAGGTGCGTATGTACTCGGAGGTACAACGCACAATGGGGAAAATCGGTTCAAGTCCGATACTGTCCCGCAACGGTAACAGCCGAGCAATCTTGCTAGCTGGAGTCCGAATGCCCGCCTAATTATGAGTTCGTGCAATGTCCTTCGTGGAAAGAGGATAACGAGCGTGGTCAAGCGCAATCATTGCGACAAACCCCGCCACCCAGTGGCTTTTTTATTGCCAAGTGGGGGCAAATACCATTCAATCCACACTGATATTGCCATCTTTTCCATACTACCTACACCAACATCAAAGGGAGATGTGCAATGCTTAAACGATTTTCACCTATTTTATTACTATTGTTATTCGTGTTTCCTGTTTTCGCACAGGATAGCACCATGACAATGAACCTCACGGATGAATGCGTCACGGAGTACGATGACTCAGTCGATTACTTCCCTGACAAAGCTGAAATCGAATACGCTGAGGGTTTCACTGTAGAGTATTTTGATAATTATAAAGTTGTGACTGTTGTGCCTTGGGTTGGTGCAGAAGAAACTCGTACCTATGTTCTCGTGCAATGTGGCACAGATGCCCCGACTGACATTGAAGCCGATGCTGTCGTCACTGTTCCTGTCGAGCGTATTGTGACCTTATCCACCACAATTTTGCCACACATCGTCGCACAAGATTTGGTTGACCACTTGGTCGGCGTGGATACACTGGCATTTACCACTACACAAGAAATCTTAGATAATAGCGAGAACATCGCCGAAGTTGGTAGTGGTTTCTCAGGCTTTAACCTAGAAGTTCTAGTTGAAATTGAACCTGACTTGATTATGGGTCAACAATTTTTCTCAGGTGATACTGCCTTTGAACCTGTCACTGAAACAGGCTTAACGGTTGTCCTCAATAGTGATTTTGCGGATACATCTCCCTTAGCGGCGGCAGAGTGGGGCAAATATTTGTCTTTGTTCTTCAATACAGAAGCCCTCGCTAATGAAACTTTCGAGACTGTCGAAACAGAATACAATGAACTTGTCGAACTCGCCGCAACGGCAGAGACACGCCCAACCGTCATTGCCGCAACCCCGTATCAAGGCGCGTGGTTCATGCCAGCAGGGGATAGCACTATCGCCCAGTTGATTGCCGATGCTGGCGGAGATTTCCTCTTCAGTGACCTTGAAGGTACGAGTGTTAATCTCAGCTTGGAAGAGGTTTTAGAGCAGGGTGCGTCTGCTGAGTATTGGGTGAATCTCAATCAGATGTGGTTGTCGATAGATGAAATGCTCGCTGATGACGAACGCTATACAGAGTTCACAGCCTTTGAAAATGGTAACGTCTGGAATAACAATCTCGCCCAAAATGAGATGGGGGGTAACGATTATTTCGAGACAGGCTTCACCAATCCGCAACTGATTCTGGCAGATTTAATCGCCATCTTGCATCCTGACTTACTGCCCGACCATGAATTTAACTTATACCGTCAATTGACGGACACAGAATAAAAATAATTTGGGCGTGAAATGTAAGGGCAGACCGACGGTCTGCCCTTACGGATGAATTGTAAAAATATATCGAAGGTTACTATTAGATGAATCACAGAATAGATTTATTTTCATGCTTTTCTCTGTGCCTTTGTGCCTCTGTGGTTCATACAGTAAATTAGGACAATCTCATGGCAAATAACAGCCTTAACATTGCCAATTCACAATCAAATTCACTCACCATGCCCCGACTCAATCTCGGTATTCGCTGGTTGCCGATTGTCGGGATGGCATTGGGCTTGCTTGCCATATTTTTACTGGTTTTGATGATGGGGTCAGTCCGCATCCCGATAGCAGATATTGTTACGGTCTTGCTTGGTGGTGAAGCCAGCAAAGACTCTTGGACAACCATTATTTTGCAGGTGCGCCTCCCTAAAGCCCTCACAGCCGTGCTAGCGGGGTCAGCATTGGGCATTAGTGGCTTGATGATGCAGACCTTCTTCCGCAATCCCTTAGCAGGACCTTTCATCTTGGGGATTAGCTCGGGCGCGAGTTTGGGTGTTGCTTTGGTTGTCCTCTCCGCAGGGACAATCGGTGGCGTTGTCATTGCTGGTTTTGGCTTGTTAGGGGATTTCGCTCTGGCGATTTCAGCAGGAGCAGGGGCTGGACTAACTATGCTGATTGTCTTGCTGATTGCCCATCAAATCCGCAATAGCATGACCTTACTCATTCTCGGCTTGATGTTCGGATATTTCACCAGCGCGATTGTCAGTCTATTGCTGTATTTCGCTGTCCCTGAACGCATTCAATCTTACATTCGCTGGACATTCGGCACATTCTCTGGCACAACGTGGAATCAGATTACGATTTTCGCACCGCTCGTCATCATCGGCTTAATCGGGGCAATGTCCCTCTCAAAAACCCTCAATGCACTCTTGCTCGGTGAGACTTACGCCAAAACAATGGGTTTGAATGTCAATCGTGCGCGGATTGCGATTATCGGTTTTACAGCAATTTTAGCAGGGACAGTCACCGCATTTTGTGGACCTATTGGGTTCATTGGGATTGCTGTACCGCACCTCTGCCGTAGCTTACTGGGCACGTCTGACCATCGCGCCCTGATTCCAGCAACGGTCTTAATGGGTGGGATTGTCGCTTTATGTGCTTCTCTTATTGCTGAGATGCCGGGCAATCAAATCACCTTGCCCCTGAATGCCGTTACGTCTTTGATAGGTGCGCCTGTGGTGATATGGGTTATCTTGCGCCGACGTAATCTGAATAAATCTTTTGCGCTATGAGCAAAACAGTCCTACAAACCCATGACCTCAGCATTGGCTACCCGAAGCACACGGTCAGCCAGCAGATTGACCAACGCCTATTCACAGGGGAATTGGTCTGCTTAATTGGACCCAACGGCGCAGGGAAAACCACCCTCATGCGAACCCTCGCGGGCATGTTATCGCCATTAGCAGGGCATGTTGACCTTTTGGGGGATGATGTCCGCAAGATAGACTCGCGCACCTTATCCCAACGCCTGAGTGTCGTCCTCACCGATAGGGCAGATGTCGGTTTACTGACAGGCTATGCTTTAGTTGCCTTGGGAAGACATCCTTATACTGATTGGACAGGCAATCTTTCACGCGCAGATGAAAAAGTGATTCGTTGGGCAGTTGAAGCTGTGGGTGCAGAAGATATTGCGCCGCGTTATGTCAATGAACTCAGTGATGGTGAACGGCAGAAATTGATGATTGCCCGTGCGCTTGCCCAAGACCCAGCCGTGATGATTTTAGATGAACCCACTGCATTTCTGGATTTGCCCCGACGAGTAGAGGTGATGCAACTCTTACGCAACTTAGCCCGTGAAACAGACCGTGCCATTTTGCTCTCCACCCATGATTTAGACCTCGCCTTACGCAATGCAGACCGTATCTGGCTGATGCCAAAAAATGCGGACTTATTAGTTGGTGCGCCCGAAGATTTGGTACTGAATGGGGCATTTGAACGCGCATTTGCCAGCGAAGGCGTGCAATTTGATAAACGCACAGGTTCATTCCGCCCGATTCGTGAGGCAAGCCTTGAGATTACGATTCACGGCGAGGGCATCCGCAAAATTTGGACACAACGTGCCATCGAGAGGGCAGGTTATACGGTGGTCGATAATGCCCACATCCAAATCCACATCACCGACACCACTTGGCAACTCACAAAAGATAGTACCTCTCAAGAATTTTCGTCACTCTATGCGTTGGTGAGCGCACTTGAGGGTTAGGTAGCTATAATTCATCCTCGTCCAATAAAATTGGTATTCGGCTTAGATAATTTTGTATATCTTTATCATCAGAATTTGAAGCAATTTCCTGTGCCATTCTAATAAAAGCATTAAATAACTTGCCCTGTTTGCTATTTATTGGAGGCTCTTTCGCAGAAAATATTCCTCCACTTTTCCGCGTACTTGTAATAAGCCTATAATAATAGGTTTCCACATCTACCATACTTAGTTCATTATCCGAATAGACATCGAGATTCTTTAGGTAAGGTTTTACATAGTCATGTTCAAGGTCTTGCACAACGCTACGAATAATCACATTATCTTCTATAATTCCAATCAATACTTTGAGCCACTTATTTGTTTCAGTGACTGATATTATGAAGTCCTTATCCATATATTTTACTCTCGCATACCACAACCGTTTCACTACTATATAACTGTCTTCTACATCCCAAGTGCCAGCTCTTAGCATAGGTATGCCAATTTTTTCTGCGATATGCGCTTCATAATCTGAACTATGTATCATGATTATCCTCTAAAGTCTGATTCTTTATTCAAACTTGAACATGGGTATATTCTCTGAGCATATCACAAGCACAAGGCAAGCATCAGCGTCCCCCTAAAAACTACTCAAAACCTCTTTCGCCGAAAACAGCGTATGCTCAATATCCTCATCCGCATGAACATAGCTCATAAAACCTGCTTCAAATTGGCTCGGCGCGAAGTAAACACCACGATTCAGCATCTCATGGAAGAACTTGCCGTAGCGTTCGGTATCCGCAAATTGTTTGGCAGAGGCATAATCCCGAATGATTGCGCCAGTCTCTTTGAGGAAGTAAAAGCCGAACATCGTCCCAATTTGCCCTGATTGCATCGGCATACCTAAATCATCAGCAAGTGCTTGAATACCCGTGATTAATTGTGTCGCTTTTTGGGCAGTTTCAGCAAAAACACTCTCTTTTTTCCACTCGGAAATCGTCACTAAGCCTGCGGTCATCGCCAATGGATTACCACTCAATGTGCCTGCTTGGTACATTGCCCCCGATGGCGCAACAGTCTCCATAATCTCGCGTTTACCAGCATATGCCCCCACAGGTAAACCACCCCCAATCACTTTGCCAAGGCAGGTGATGTCAGGGTCAAGTTGCCATAGCTCTTGTGCGCCACCGACACTCGCCCGAAACCCTGTCATGACCTCATCTAAGATAAATAACGCGCCGTTGTCATGGCAGAGGTCAATCAAATTCTGTAGATACCCCTCATCAGGCACGACAAAGCCCATATTCGCGGCAATCGGCTCAATGATTATGCCTGCAATTTGCTCAGGATTGTCATCGAAAAGTTGCTGGACTGCCTCTAAATCATTGTAAGGGGCAGTCAAGGTATTGGCTGTTGTCCCTTGAGGCACACCGGGCGAATCAGGCAAGCCCAAAGTCGCTACGCCACTGCCTGCTTGCACCAATAACATATCCGCATGACCATGATAATTCCCAGCAAATTTGATGATTTTCTCGCGTCCCGTGTAAGCACGCGCAAGACGTAAAGCACTCATACAGGCTTCTGTACCACTATTTACAAAGCGAATCATCTCAATACTCGGCACGGTATCAATCACCAATTGCGCTAACTCATTCTCGATAGCGGTGGGTGCGCCATAGCTTGTGCCACGTCCTAAAGCCTCTCGTAAGGCATCTACCACCGCAGGATAGGCATGTCCTAATACAAGCGGTCCCCAACTGAGAACATAGTCAATCAGCTTATTGCCATCGACATCCACCATATGTGCGCCAGTCCCACGCTCAATAATGCGCGGTGTGCCTCCGACACTTTTGAAGGCGCGTACAGGACTATTAACCCCACCGGGCATGAGTTTTTGTGCATTAGCGAATAATGTATCTGAATTTGTCGTGATATTGGACATACTATACCTCTATATGTTTCGTCTGATTTTATTGTAGGGGAGTGCCTAAGTGCGCTCCCGAAACGGGCGACCACACAGGGTGCGCCCCTACCTAGAGAATGATTGTTTGCTGTATTTTTTGTACCGCTTTTTGTGCTGAATGTATCGTATCAGGGATGCCAACCCCATAATAGGCGTTGCCAGCCAGTGCAATGTTTGCTGGTAATGACTGCTCAATGTTTGCAACGCGCTCAATATGCCCCACATCGTATTGCGGATAAGCATTGCGCCACTTGCTAAGATGCGTCATCTGTGGCTTGGCTGTGACTCCTAAAATCGCACGTAGTTCTTCACGCACAATTGCCATCAGTTCACTGTCTGATTTATCCAGCATATCCCGTGTATGAGGACCCCCATAGAAAGCTCGAATGAGTGCTTTATCATCAGGAGCGCGAGATTGCCATTTGCTACTTGACCATTGCATCCCGTCTATCATGCGTCCTGCACTGCTAGGGATAACCACACCGTAAGCATCTAAATCTCTCGGAATATCATCAACATCGTACAATAGAGACATACTGCCAATGCCTGCATAACGAATTTCACCAAGCGTTTGTACAGAGTCTGGTGCAATATTTTCCAGTAATTGGGATGCCACCTTAGCCGATGTCGCCATGATGATATTATCAGCTTCAAGTGCGGTACCGTCTGCAAGGCTAACTATATAACTGTCCTCGATTTTGCTCACAGGCACATTGAGATGTAACTCACCTGTCAGTTTTTCTACAAGTGTATTCACCAATTGCGACATCCCACGCTTGAAAGATACTAGAGCAGGCTCAGATGATGAGGATTTCTCCTTGAGTGTTTCGCTCATCCCACGAATAAGACTGCCGTATTGTTGCTCTAAGGCGCGATATTGCGGAAAAGTTGCCAAGATACTTTGCTTATCCATCTCCGCATTGTAGACCCCTGCCAAGAGTGGGTCAGCGAGTTTGTCTAAGGCTTCTGACCCCATACGTCGCGTCACAAAATTCGCTAACGATTCATCTGTTGAGTCACTTTTTGCTGGGATGAAATTATCCATCAGCACGCTCAATTTACCTGCCCAACTCAGTAAGGGGGATGCCAAAAATGCTGGAATATTGGTCGGGACAAGTAAACGCAAGCCATCAGGTAGTGGCACTAAATCACCATCAGACAAAATATAAATACGTTCGGGCGTTTCATTAACAGGGATGAGGTCTTTTTCGAGGTTGAGGTCACGCACCAAATCCATTGCCCAAGGCTTACGGGTGATGAAGGCATCGGGTCCCATTTCGATGACACAATCATCTTCATGATGTGTGTTGATTAAGCCTCCAAATCGCTCTGAACCTTCAAGCAAAACATAGTCAATGCCAGCTTGTTGCAAATACCATGCAGACGCTAAACCAGCAATCCCTCCCCCAATGATGACTGTCTTTTGCTCAGTTGTGACATCAATTTTCATTTGTTCGGTTGCCACGTATCAATCGGACGAGAAGCAAGTTCATCAAGCATTTCAAGTAGCTCATCATGAAGTTCTATTGTCTTAAAATGATACTCGGACGATGTATCATCAAACCGTGTGGTGACTTTCATACTGCCGTCATTAATGGCATCAATCCAGATAGACGAAAAACCTTTTTTTAGCCCTTTGTGACGTGAGCGAGACATAATAAAGTTAAACAATGATTGTCCAGCACGTAGTTGTTTATCATAACCTTTGACACGTAGCTTAATGATGAGATTTTGTATAGATGTAATCCAATCTCGTGTATGTTTTTTATTCATCCATTGAAAAGCTCGTTCGGTTTTATCCCATGAAACGAGGAAATCTTGTTCTACTTGCTCCATCTCATCAGACATAATTTACTCTTTCGCACTATACCCATGCACGAAATCGACGAGTTTTTTTACAGTCTCAACAGGCGTGGTGGGTAAGATACCATGCCCCAAATTAAAGATAAATCCCTTGCGTCCTGCCATGCGGTCAAGAATATCTTTCGCTCGTGCCTCGACTTCTCCCCAAGGGGCATAGAGCGCAACAGGGTCAAGATTACCTTGCACCTTCACATCATCGCCTAAAATTTCTACGGCTTTGTCAATGTCAATGCGCCAATCCACACCAATTACATCGCCCCCTGCATCGCGTATGTCAGTCAACATGCCGTTCGTATTCGTGCCGAAGTGAATCAGTGGCACGCCCGCATCTTTAGCAATATCCAGCGCGTTTTTGCTATAAGGTTGCACATATTGGCGATAATCTTGCGGACTCAGTTCCCCAACCCAGCTATCGAAAAGTTGGAGGGCTTGTGCGCCAGCCTTCGCTTGTGCCAAGAGATAATTACCTGCGCAATCCGCTAATTTTGTCATGAGTTTGTGCCATGCGTCCTTATCGTTGTACATCATGCTCTTGAGGTGGATTTTATTCTTACTCGAACCCCCTTCAATCGCATAACTTGCTAAAGTAAAGGGCGCACCACTAAAGCCAATCAGAGGCACTTCGCGCGTATCAAGGGCTTCTCGTGTCAGCTTAATCGCCTCTAAAGTAAACCATAGGGCTTCTTCGGCTGGTGGCACACGCAAGGCATCGACATCAGCAGGAGTCCGCACTGGATTATGAATGACAGGACCCTCACCTTTTATGAACTCCAAATTTAAGCCCATACCTTCCAAGGGAGGCAAAATATCCGCAAAGATAATCGCCGCATCGAGGTCAAAGGCATTAATCGGTTGCAGAGTCACATCCCGAGCGAGTTCAGGCGTTTTGATGATATCAAGGATGCCATAGGTCTTACGCAATTCCCGATACTCTGCCATGTAGCGACCTGCTTGGCGCATCAACCATATCGGCACAGCATCAACGGATTCACCACACGCCGCCCGTAGAAATCGGCTCTCATTTTTGATTTTGTCTGCATTTTTTAATCGTGTCACATCAAGGGATGTCATGAATATTGCTCATTTCCTTTTCTTTATCTCTGATTCTCGGTAAATCCACAAAAAGAAATTGAGTAGGGGAGTGCCTATGTGCGCTCCCGAACGGGCGACCACACAGGGTTCGCCCCTACGAAATTCCAAATATTTGTATGGATTTACTTCTGCGTTACGCTTTTATAACCACCGCACAGCATCTTTAGCAAAATAGGTCACAATCATATCTGCACCCGCCCGTTTGATGCTGGTCAAGGTTTCCAGCGCGACCCGTTCTAAATCGAGCCAACCCCGTTCGGCAGCGGCATGAATCATGCTATATTCCCCACTGACCTGATAAGCAGATAGAGGCAAATTGTAGTTATCTTTTACCTCGCGGATGATATCTAAATACGCCAGCGCAGGCTTCACCATCAGGAAATCAGCCCCTTCGGCAACATCTAAAGCGACCTCTTTCAAGGCTTCGCGTCGATTAGCGGTATCCATCTGGTATTGGCTACGGTCTCCAAAACTCGGCGGACTTTCGGCAGCATCGCGGAAAGGTCCATAGAAGCCACTCGAATACTTCGCTGCATAGCTCATGATGCTCACATGCTGATAATTATTCGCGTCTAATGCCGAGCGTATCGCCCCAACCATACCATCCACCATACCTGATGGTGCGATGATGTCTGCTCCTGCTGAGGCGTGCATTACTGATGCTTTGCCTAAAAGTTCAAGTGTTTCATCATTAAGCAAATAGCCTTCTGGGAGGTCTGTGTGAAAATGCTCATTATCAGGCGAATTGATGATGCCACAATGACCGTGGTCAGTATATTCACAGAAGCACATATCACTGATGACCACTAAATCAGGTACAGCATTTTTAATCGCCCGAATGGCTTGTGGTACGATGCCATCCTCACTGAAATTATCTGTTCCACACCAATCTTTATGCTCAGGGATACCGAACAAAATCACCGCAGGGATGCCTAAATCAGCAAGAGATTTGGCTTCATCAGCCAGCTTATCCACTGAGAATTGATATTGATTAGGCATCGAGGCAATCGGACGTTTTTCATTTTCACCATAACGCACAAATAGCGGATAAATGAAATCAGCAGGTGATAAAGTCGTCTCACGCACCATCCGTCGGATATTGGGGTTCATCCGCAAGCGGCGCGGACGCTGATGAGGGAAGGTAGGGAGTTTAGGCTTTGTCATGTTCTACCTCAGCAAATAATTGGACTAATAAGTCTACGAGATGGTTAATGGTATGTTCCTGTGGATGATATACATGCTGAAAATCATTGTCTTGTGCTGATTTCGCTGTAATTGAACCGATGCAGACCACTGGCGTATTCCATATTGATTCTGGCGAAATACGGGCTATAAAATTCTCAACCGTGCTAGGGCTAGTGAAGGTAATCGCATCAATCTGATTATTCTCAAGCATTGTTAGCACATCCTCGCCACCTTGACCAATAACCGTTTGATAAGCTGTCACCAGCGTTACATCTGCTTGTCGCTCACCGAGCAAAATCTCATATATTTTATTATCTGCGAGTGATGATTGCGGTAGCAGAACTTTTTCATAAGGGTATACGGGTAGATTGTAGGCGAAGTCCTTCGCTGTATAAGTATCGGGAATAAAATCCGCCGATTTACCAAACAACTCTTGGATGAGCGCATCTGTTTTCGTGCCGACAGCCCCGACTTTAATTTGCTCCCAATTGATGTGTAAGCCTAATTCCTGCAAGCGTTCGGCAACCATGTGAACCGTATTTCGGCTGGTAAACAACACCCAATCATAATCGGCAACCTTGCCTAGGACGCTATCCAATAGCTCAAGGTCATCGGGAGGCGCAATATCAATACAGGGATATTCAATAGCAATTCCCCCAAGTGCTTCAATCTTATCCACCAAATCCTTAGCTTGATGCTTCGCACGGGTGACTACAATCCGTTTGCCTGTGAGGTCACTCATGCCTTGACCTCATCTAAAATATCTTTTGCACCTTGCTTTATAGCCTCTACCGCAGAGTAACGTCCGAGTCCTTCAGCGATAATAATTGGCTTTGTATTTTCTAAGGCAACGGCTGTATCACTGACTTCAATCCACTGTGAGCCATCTACAGAAGCGACAAGTCCCTTAAAACTCAGAATGTCATTCTCATAAGTACAATGAGTAGCAACAGGTACAGAACATCCGCCTTGTAGACGTTGCAAGAATGCGCGTTCAGCACTGACTGACAGCCATGTCGGCAAGTGGGTAAGTCGTCCGAAAAAATCCTCATCTTCATCACGGCACTGTATGGCAATCGCACCTTGTCCGGGCGCAGGAAGCATTCGGTCAAGCGGTAAAATTTGCGTCACATGGTGCATCAATCCTAAGCGTTCAACCCCTGCACGCGCTAAGATAATCGCATCATAATTGGCATCTATAACCAGAGCTTTCTCGATGCGTGTCGGCACGTTGCCCCGAATATCAATGATGTTTAGGTCATTACGGAAATGCCGAATTTGTGAGGCACGTCGTAGGCTAGATGTGCCAATTTTCGCGCCGAATGGCAGGTCACCTAGAGCTAAATTATGCTTGCTAATCAGCACATCTTCGACGGGCGCACGTTCGGTGACTGCGCCAATGGTCACCCCGAAAGTGATGTCCGTTGGCAAATCTTTGAGGCTATGTACCGCACAGTCAATATCCCCATTGAGCAATGCACTTTCAAGTTCTTCTGTGAATAAACCTTTGCCCCCAATTGACGGCAATGATTTATCAAGAATCGTATCCCCTTTGGTGGTCATTGTTACCAATTGCACCTCTGTATCGGGATACTCTGCACGTAATAAATCCGCGACTTTATTCGATTGCCAGAGCGCAAGTTGGCTGGCGCGTGTGCCGATGCGAACAATTTTCATGGGAGATGCTCTTTACTGTCTTCAATATTCAGAGCAAATAATTCGCGCACAACAGTTGCATAGGTTTCAGCATCATTGTCACTCGCAGTTGACCGTAACTTGAGTGTGGGCGCATGAAGCACTTTATTGGTGATGCGGTGTGCCATCCGTTTGACAATATCTAACTCTGTTGATGACATTTCAGGCAATTTATTGAGTGCTTCGTTGAGTTCAGTCTGAATAACAGCTGAAACTTCGTGGCGCAATTCTTTTATCACAGGCACAACTGCCCGTTCATTCAGCCATATGAGATAGCGGTCTGCTTCTTGGTTGATAATTGCCTTTACATCTGGTACACAAGCTGAACGTGCTACAAGGCTCGAATCCACTATATTTTGCAATGCGTCAATATCGTAAAGCGTGACACCTTCAATAGAAGCGACTTCCGCAGGAATATCGCGTGGGAGGGCTATATCAATCAACAATAGGGGATGCGCTTGGCGTTTTGTCATGATAGTGTTTAGGACTTCATAGGTGATAATCGTCTCTTGTGCGCCTGTTGCTGAGATAACAACATCAGCATCAGCTAATTGCATCTCTATTTCTGACCAATCGTAAGCCTGTACCCCAAATTTCTGAGCAAGGTCGAGAGCTTTATGATAAGTGCGATTGAGCACCCTAATATGTCTTAAACCATATTTATGTATTGCATATACGGCTAATTTTGCCATTTCGCCAGCCCCTAAAATCAAAACTTTAGGGTCAATAACGTGGCTCTCTTGGCGCATGAGCTGAGCCGCCGCATGGCTAATGCTCGTTGTACTTTGGCTGATAGCTGTTTCGGTACGTGCACGTTTGCCCGCATGAATCGCTGTTTCAAATAAACGATGAATAATTGCACCTGTTGTCCCAGCAAGTGAGGCATTTTCAAGTGCCTTACTGACCTGACCTAAAATCTGTGCCTCACCCAGCACCATCGACTCTAAACCACAAGCGACAGCCATTAAATGTTGAACAACGGAGTCGTCTTGATAGGTATAGAGTGCCTCAGTTAATATGGGAGAATCTAAATCAAAATAGGCGCACAAGAAGTCCAGAATATCCTGATGTGCTAACACCACATCCTCGACTTCTGCATATACTTCAAAGCGGTTACAGGTCGAGATAATTGCTAATTCTGAGATAGCATCCGATGCTGTTTGCAATTCATTGAGAACCAATCGCAACGTGTGGGATGGTATATATAAACGTTCGCGTAAAGCGACAGGCGCAGTTTTATGGTTCAGTCCTAGGAGTAACAGTGCCACAGAAGCCTCTCTGTAAAAATTCTTACAGTGTCAATGTGTGTCGGCGGGGTATGTTCCGCCCAACTTTGCTATAGGTTATTTCCTTGCAGGTCGTTTACTCGGCAAGCAACAGTCTATCGGGCAAATATCATGATTCGCACCGCGTTCACCCAAAGCTCTACGCTCAGGATTTTCCGTCATGCGCTCTTGAATGAGTTCCCGAATCATACTCACGAAAGGCTTCGCTGTTCCAACTGTCTTTGCGCGTACCATTTTCATGCCTAGTTCTTGTGCCTTCTCGACAGCTTCCGTATCGAGGTCGAATAAAACCTCCATATGGTCACTGATGAAACCAATCGGCGCAATCACCATATCACAAATACCTTGTTCACGGGAGTCTACCATATAATCCATAATATCAGGTTCTAGCCAAGGCACTTGCGGAGGACCACTGCGACTCTGGTAGACCAAATCATAATTATCCGTACCGATAATGTCTGCGATGATTTTACAAGTATCCATCAGTTGGGCTTCATAAGCACTATTCCGCGCTTGCCCCATAGGAATACTATGGGCGGTAAAGGCAATTTTCACCCGTGAACGCTCTGTCTCAGACCAATTATTCAAGGCTGATTGTATATTCTCCACCATCGGGTAGATAAAATCAGGATGATTATAAAAGACGCGAATCTTATCAATCTCGGGTGCGCCTTCTCCAACTGCTTCTTGAGCCGCTATGATATTCTCTCGATATTGTCGGCAACCACTCCAGCAACTAAACCCGCTGGTGACGAAGCAAATCGCGCGTTTGACTCCATCCTCTTTCATCTGCTGCATGGTATCGGTAATCAGAGGATGCCAATTGCGATTGCCAAAGTAAATCGGCAAATCCATCTCATGCTCGCGGAGTTCATCTTCTAGGGCACTGATGAGCGCAAGATTTTGCTCGTTAATCGGGCTTTTACCCCCGAAATGATAATAATGCTCCCCAACTTCTTCCAGACGTTCTTTGGGGATACCGCGTCCGCGTGTGACATTTTCTAAAAATGGCACAACATCCTCGGGCTTATCGGGTCCGCCAAAACTCATGAATAAGACAGCATCATAAGTTCGGGATGTTTCATCGTATTTAGGATAATCTTTTACAGGTGCGCCTTGAATAGACATACATCAAACTTTCACTAACAACACAATCACTTACTGAGCCACGATTTTCGTACCGACCCAAATCACGCCATCCCGAACTTCAACTTGATAGGTCTCGACAGGTTTATTGACCAAGCCATCAATCGCTTGCCCTGTGCGAATATCAAATTTTCCATAATGCCAAGGACACACCACACTACAATCATCCGTGTTGATTTCACCCTCAGTCAGTGGACCACGCGCATGGGTACAACGATTATTAATCGCGTACAAATTGCCATTAATATTAAAGACCCCGACTTGCTTGCCTTCCAGATAAACAACTTTCGTTTCGCTAGGTGCCAGGTCATCCAAAGGGCAAACATCCATCCAAACTTCACGCTCTGTGCCAGGTTCTATTTTTTCGGCAATGGCAGGACCTCCCAGAGCATCTAATGCTTGGTCGAGACGCATATTCATACAGGTGAATAGGGGCGTATCTTGCAAGGTATACATACTAACAGTTGTTTCTCGAAGTTCTTGTACCAAATCCAGAAAATCGCTCGGTTCATCTGTTTCAAACGCTACAATGAACTCGTAGTCATCAATACCGAAGGAATAGGTCGTGTTCAAGCGCACGGAAGGGTATTTGCGCCCAATCGTGATATGTTCATCCATCATCCCTTGACGTGCCGATTGCGATAATTGATACCATTCGCGTGTTTTGATGAACGGGTAAACAAATAACCACTTCGCCTCAGTCGGGTCAATGACCAAGCGTTCGTCCTCATCCTCTTCTTCACCATCACCTGCAGAGACGCGAATCTCATAGAGTGAGCGTTTGGTCTGTGAGAAGTAGGAGTAGGCGAGGTTGAGGTATGCGCCCATTTTGGTTCGCATAATCGCCACCGCTAAATCTTGAAATACATCAGGTGTTTCAGCAATTTGCCATAAGAGCAACTCTGCGTCAGCCCTTGTCCCCATGGTGCTGTAAGGACGCAACAACATCCGACGGTTGAAGCTGGTAATGGTGTCGAGTAGTTCTTGTTTTTGGTCAGCCTGCTCATCTGTTGATAATCGTCGCCACAGAGGGTCTACGGTATAAAATGCAAAACGCACATATTGCCGTTTAGTCAAGCGTGATGCTCGTTCGCGGTCTTCTGGTGTTGGCTGACGTTTTTCGGGTTTATGTCTTAGCCACGGAGGTTTAGTCATTATTGAAGCCTAATAATTCATACAAAAATCTACAAAAATCTACATAAAGTATAGTAAAACTTAGCATTAAATCAAGGTGTAGAGATAACATGCCTCAATTACTAATGTGATAAAATGAAAGTAGTGAGTTAAGAGGGATAATCAAATGCCTATAGCACCTGAAAAAACAGTATCTGATGTGATGACTGATTTTCTTGGGTCTGCACCATCTTTAGAAGAGATTGCAGAGTATCGTTTACCAAGTGAATTACAAGAAAGTGCTCATTTATTATTAGATAAAAATCGTAATGGAACATTATCTGAAGATGAACGTGCTGAGATGGAAGAATTTCGTCAGATTGACCATTTGCTAACCTTGATTAAGGCAAAAGCTCGCTTAAAGTTGAAAGCCTCATTATAAGCAGAACTAATATTAATCTTCAGAAAAAACTAATTGTTAGAGTTACAACAAAAGTTTTATAAGAGAAAATATGCGGAAAATTATAATTAATTTTGTTCTAGGAGGATTATCTTTAGTTGCCATTATAGGCGGAATATTATGGTTCTTTTTGATTGAGATGTCTCCTGAGTCTGCATTGGCTGTAGTAGGCGGGCTAGGATTGTTGTTTGGATGGTTTCAGACACGCGAGGATAAGAAAGACCAAGCACAAGATAAGGCTGACATAATTAATGTTATACGGACTGAGAAGCAGTTAATAGCTGTAGAAACAAGCGAATTTGAACAAGATACATACAGGGAAGTGGATTTAAAGTTTCTAAGTGAAGTGTGGAATGTGATTAATAGTAAAAAAATCAATAATCTTGTTGATGAATTACAGGTTGGTACATTAAGTAAAGATTTCTACAGACAGTTTCAAAGATACATGTTTGATAGACAAGAGCTCCAGAATATGATTTCCTAGGGAAAAAACGTAAGCAAATGCTACAAGAGTTTGACGAAAAATTGATTACATTTGACAGACAATTTTACCATTCTCATGGTTTAGTTGATTTCCACGGAGTTAGAACATATCTGCCTGATTATAAAAGAGATTTAACATGGGAAATTCAACAACTTAAAGAAAGAGAATTTGACAAAACAATAGAACTTTTAATAGATATGCAAGCGAAGCATCGCGAATTAGTAACATTTCTTACTCAAGAGTTTCCCGAATTTCAGTTTCGACAAGAGGCAGATTTTTGGACACGGTAAATTTTCTGTCGCTCACCCCAAAGGCATTTCCTCTACTTCGCCATCACGCAATTGTAAAATATCATCGACATACTCATCGACAATCGGGTCGTGGCTAGTGAGTAGGATTGTGAGCGATTCGGTTTCGACAATCTCGCGAAATAGAGTCAAAATATCATGGGTGGTTTCGCTATCAAGTTCGCTGGTGGGTTCATCGGCTAGGATGAGTTTCGGCGAAGCAGTCAACGCACGCGCAATCGCAATCCGCTGTTGTTGTCCACCAGACATTTCATAAGGACGATGATGTACATAATCAATCAAGCCGACACGTTCTAAGTTTTTTAGGATTGTTTCACGCCTTTCGCGCCTCGGGACATTACCCAAACGTGCCATCACATCTAGGTTTTCATAGCATGAGAAACTCGGCAATAGTCCCATCTGCTGAAAAATAAAGCCCACTTGCTCACGTCGCCATCGGGTGCGTTGGGTATCACTCATCTCGGAGACAGTCACACCAAAAATTTCAATCGTGCCACTGGTTGGCGTATCTAATCCACCAAGGCAATTGAGCAAGGTTGTCTTACCGCTGCCAGAACGTCCTTTGAGCGCGACAAATGACCCCTTAGCAATCGAAAAATCAATCTGCTTGAGCGCATGAACATCGCCTGAATCCGTGGCATAAACACGTCCGACATTGTTGGCTAAAATTGCAACTTCTTGGCTCATTTGGATTTATCCCACCACTTTAATTTTGATAAAATGCCCTTGCTTTCGGCAGGTTGAGCGTAATCACGCTTGAGTTGAATCTCGCCTTGAGAGGATGTTTCTTCTAAGTTTTGCGCTGGACGAATGAGTAGCCCGTCATCTAAAACTTCCATCTGCACACGATTTTGTATGAGCAATTGCTCCCGATATTCTTTGGGGATTTGCAAGCGTCCTGCTGAATCGAGAACAATGAGTTCTTCAAAATGTTCATCATCTGTTTGCTGATTCGCGTCTTTTCTGCGACGCACTGTTTCACTCGCCATTTTGCCATCACGAATCGCAACCACACGCCCGACATGTTCAGCAATCAGAGGGTCATGACTCACAATGATAATCGTTAACCCCAATTCACGGTTTAAGTCTTGGAATAATTCATATACTTGGTCTGATGTTCCCGAATCAAGGTCACCTGTGGGTTCATCGGCTAGCAATAATTGTGGTTCGTTGGCTAGTGCTACGGCAATCGCCACCCGTTGCTGTTGCCCACCCGATAATTCGATAGGCTTATGATGATAACGGTCTTCTAAACCGACCAAATCCAGCAAATACCGCGCACGGTCATCAGCTTTGCGCCCTGCACGTCCAGCTAAAGTCATCGGTAGTTTGATATTTTCCAAAGCCGATAGATAGGGAATGAGGTTACGGCTACCTTGTTGCCAGATAAAACCAACTTGTACTTGCCGATAATTATCGAGTTCACGACTGCTGAGTTTCAGCAAATTTTGCCCTGCAACAATCGCTTGCCCGACAGAAGGGCGCACCAATCCGCCGAGAACGTTCATCAGTGTGCTTTTACCGCTACCACTCGCGCCAACAATGCCAACGAGTTCACCTTGTTTAATTGTCAAATCTAAGCCTTGCAGAGCCATCACTTCGACTTCGCCGACCTTGAAAATCTTGACTAGACCCTCGCAGATAATGAATGCTTCATTGGTCACTATCACAAGGTTTCTCCTAGTTTAACAGCTTGGAAGATACGCATCCGTCTCAAAATAGCGATTAAAATTAGCATGATGATCAGGAAGGTGATGAAGAAGAGTGCCACAATTTGTGTAATTTGCTCCCAAGCAATAACCACCAAATAGGGCGGAACAACACCCGATAAATCACTCACAAATTGCATATAGGGGATATACATCGCACTCACGAGCAATCCAATCGACAGTCCGATAGATAAGCCCATCAAAATCAGTAAGCCTAATTCCCACGCTATCGCAAACATCATCGAATTTTGTGAGAGTCCCATTGCACGTAAGATGCCGAGTTCGACATAACGTTTTTGGTAAGAGAAGATGCTATAAAGCAAGAAGCCAATCATGGTGGCTAGGGATGAGGCAACAAAACCAATCGAGAGTAAGCCAAATAAGCCTTGCCGTTCTGGACGAGCTTGTTCGCGCTCAATCCGTGTGAAAGGCTCATCAATGAAAATACCTGTTGCCCCTAAGCGTATTAGACTGCGTCTCAACTCAACTTCATCAAAATTATCATTGATACGCGCAATAATCCGATGGGTTAATTCACCCTGTGCTTGCTCGAATAGATAATTTAAATTGCCAACAAACAACGCACCATCATCTTCAGGGAACCAACTTGGGAAGTAATCAATCACGCCGACAATTTGCAAGTTAAGCAAAACATCTTCGCCACCACTGGTCACTTCTATCTCCACGAAATCACCGACTGTCAGTGAACTTGATTCGAGAAAATCAGCAGAGACAAGTACCGTATCAGGTTGTGTGGCAAGGGCATTGAGCAAGTAGCCTAAGCGATAATCAGCAAAATCAGGTCGCCAGAAGGATATTCCCCCGAAAACCTCACGGTCAATACCGATGAATTTGCCTTGTGTTCTCCGAGAAGATACTTCGGCTGAGGCAACATATTCGCCAAAGCGTGTTGCGGCATCAATGCCATCTATGGCGTTATATTCCATGATAGGAATAGACACACTCGCTTGATCTTCACCACCACCACCAAAGGTATTGTTGATATTAAAGACCCGCAAGGAAATATCAGCAGGGATACGATAATATTGTTGCTCAAATAGATGACGGTCAATCGTGCGCGCAAAGGATGCTGTATAAATCCCAAGGCTAATCGTCGAGACCAGCAAAATTAAGGGCAGATTATACGTACCCGGAGAACGTTCTAATTGACGTGTGACAATCAAGAGACCGACGCTATTCGTCCACTGGATGACCCATGCAAACAGACTCAGGATACGCGGTAATAGCCTCAAAATAAAGAGGGTGAAAGCAAAAATCGTCAGTGGCGGTAGCAAAAAGACAAAGGGCTGATTATAAGCTTCTTCAATATTAGAGACACCGCCTTCAACGTTTATCAAACTGCCTTGTTGTAGGACTTGATAATAGAAGTAAGCGATAATTGTTAGGAGCAAAATGTCTAAGCCCAAGCGTTGCCAAAGTGGACGGTCTAATAGCCGTGAGGTCGCCAATTTATAGCTGATAATCGTATGTTGTGATGCTCGAATAGTAGGCAACAAGCGAATCACGATGGTGAATGCTAAGGCAAGTATAGCAACCCAGCCAATCGTGGGTGGGAACGAAACTATGAAGCCTCTACTGTAGTTGAAGTCTAAGAAACTGGTGGTCGAGCCAATGAGTTGCGTGAAAATACTAGCCAACCCCACACCGATAACTAGGGCAATACCTCCAATGAGTGTCCCTTCAACTGCGGCTAAACCGATAACTTGTAAAGGCGTTGTCCCACGACTACGTAAGACTGCCGTCTCGTTGCGTTGACGGTCTACGATTAAGCCGACAATCATCATCAGAAAGACAATCAGTAGTGCAACAATCGGAATACTAAAGACGGTTAAAGTCAGGGTCAGCACACGCACAATCCGCTGATACGGACGGAGTTGGTCGCCCGGTGAACTCCAAATGGTTGTTCCGGGTAATAACTGGTCAATGGTGTTTTCAGTATCCGCTTCGCGTTGAATTAAGTCATCAACCCGACTGGTATTAATTCCTTGTCCATCGGTGACCAAGTACCAGACAGCCAAATATAATTCATCATCTGAATAAGGATTAATACGGTTTAGAAAGGTTTCTTGTGGGACAAGTAAAATATCTTCAAATACCACTGGACGGTAAAACCAAAAGGGCGAGGTTTCATCGCTTGCTCGCCAAATCCCTACTACTTGAACAGGTGTCGTTTGTAATATGTCTTCTGCTGTTAAACGCCAATTAAACGCGAGGAAATTTTCTTCTGCTTGGATACCAAATTCGCTAGCAAATTCTTCGTGAATGATGACCTCAATCGTGCTATCAGGTGAGGCATCGGCAGGAGTAGGAAAGCGACCATCCACCAATTCAATTTGGTCAAATATGTCGTCCGTTGTTCCAAAACTAACAAAATCGAGGACATTGTCTTCATCATAAATGGTTTCATCGGCTGTATACAGGCGAACACCACGTGTTTCAAAATGACTAATTGTCTGTGTAACAGTCATGCCGAGGTCATTACCTGCTTGTTCGCGCAGATAATTGTGTAAATCCTCAGTAGCATTCCAGTCAATCGGTTCATTAAACGAACCAAGATAGCTAATGAGATACGAGAAGGGCGGACGGTTGGAATCGCCTGATTCTTCTATCAACCGTTCAGACAAAATGCGAAAGGCGACTGACTCAGCATAGATAGGAATAGTCATGATGAGTGCAACAGCAATCGTCAAGCCGATAGTGGTTGCGGCAGTGAGTAGCGGTTGTGCTAATAATCGCCGAACAGCGAGGACTAAGATAGCACGAACTCTTAATAATTGCTGCATCATGGGGCAATTACCGTTTGACCTTCTTCAAGCCCTTCCACAATTTCGACACGCGAGTCACTTTCTAATCCAAGTGTCACGTCAAACCGTTGTTGTAATGTCCCATCTTGAACCACCACGAAATTACGTCCGCTGAATTGGCGTATTGCCGCAGGCGGTAACCAAAGAACATCGTCGCGTTCCTCGATGGTGACGACAAAAGACATACGATCACCAAGGTTAAAAGCAGTTGCATCATCTTGGTTGTCAAAGCGGATGTGAATGGCTTCATCATTGCCACTGCCAAAGGGTTGTGGCAGAAGGGCAATCGTCCCTGTGAAGGTTTCGCCCGGTGTATTCGCTCGTTGCATCGTAACAGGCATACCTTCATTTAGTTCACTCAGTTGTGAGCTTTCTAAAACACCTGTAATTTCTACCGTAGAAATATCGGCTACAACACCTACTGTTTCAAACGCAATCACGGGGTCACCAGGTTCAATAGAAAGTGTAATTAACTGCCCATCCATCGGTGCAAGTAATTCTGATTGGGCAATCTGTTCATTGATACGGTCAACCTCTTCTTGGGCGCGACTCACATCAAATTGTAATTCTGGGTTAATGCCATTATCCAATTCATCAAGTGCTAACTGTGCGACTTGTAATTCAATTTCGCGCTGGCTGATGAGCAAGGTGTTCTCAGCTGTAGGTGGATCTTGTGCTTGGAGCATGGCTGAATCGAGAAATATTTGTGCTAATTCAATATTCAATTCTGCACGGCGACGGGCGAATGTTGCTTGACTTTCTGCACTATCTAATAAACTTTGTGCCACTGCCAGAACTTCTTGGGCATCTAATAACTCTGCCTCTAAGTCTGTTGTATCTAAGGTAGCTAAAATATCGCCAGTGACTACATCGTCACCACGCGCCACGAGTACTTCTAAAATGCGTCCATCATGAGGGAAAATCAGATTATTTGTGGTGACTGCTGATATTCGCCCGAAGTACGTTTGCTGATACACAATATCGCCACGCGCAACCTCAAAAAGTTGTCGGCTAGGAATAATCTGTGTTGGAATTGGGGTAGGTTCACCGTCAGTAATCGGTTCACCGAAATCAGCTTGAGATACACAGCCTGCTAATGTGAGAATAACGAACATCAATGTAATAGGTTTAAGCACTGTTATCCTAACTAGTTAAAATCTATAGATAGTAAGTCTGTTTTATTTACCTATTGAATACTAACGTGCTTTAGTATTTTTGCAAACCGTCTCTTAACTTTTTGGATAGATAACGTCAGTCCTTGGTGCTTACTAAAACCACTCAAATAGCATGATTTTCTGACCAAAATCTAAGTGAAACATTGGAATTTCAACAGAAAATGGGCTTTTTACCCATAATTTCGCTCATTTGTTTGCATAAATTGTAAATTTCCGTAAAATTAGGCTAGAAATTAGTATTCTATACTTTCAGCACACAAAAGGATAAGTGTAATGAATAAATCAGATTTAGTCAGTGCAATGGCAGAAGCTGCAGGAATCACCAAAGCAGATGCTGATAAAGCTCTCGATGCATTCACCGATAGCGTAACCTCAGCACTCAAAAAAGGTGATAAAGTGTCCTTAGTTGGTTTCGGCACATTCTCAACCTCAAAGCGTAAAGCTCGCAAGGGTCGTAACCCACAAACGGGTGAAGAAATCCAAATTGCGGCAAGCACCGTCCCAAAATTCAAAGCTGGCAAAGGTCTCAAAGACGCAGTCAACTAGACTGACATCACTTTTATAACTATGTAAGGGCAGACTTTCAGTCTGCCCTTATTTTTTCTACTGTAATTTTGTCACCTTGAAATCAGCACCTAGTTCCTCTTCTACAGCACTGACTCTCTCAGGAGATGTCACTGTAGCAAAGCGACCATCGGAAATTTTTGCCAAGACCTCACCAAATGCTTGGAAATCAGCGAGTGTCGTATCCAACACTTGATTACGATAGTCTTGACGCATCTCATCCGTATAGCCGAGCAAATGACGCATGAAGGCTTTACGACCTTTGGCATCGGGTAAATCATATTTATCCAAATCACCCATAGCCCCGATAATCGCCTTCTCGACATCTTCTTCACTCATTTGTAAATTCATCAAGTAATCGGATGCACTATCGAATGTCGCTAGAGTCTTCGTGATATTCGGGTCACGCCATGAGAGGTAACTCACAATTCCTGAACTATTGCTAAAACTGATATTACCCCCATACGCGCCACCCATCACACGGACATTCTGCCAGATATATTCGCGTGAGAGATGCTTCATGATGACGCTTACTGAACCATCGAGTTCATAGCCGAGGTCATAGAGATTAGCGACCTTCGCATTGAAGTTGACCTGTGCTGGTAAGGTCAAGGCTTCGTAAGGGTTTTTCTCTGCGGTAGACCATTGCGCTAAAGCATTGTCTTTATTGGGGAGGGCAGATAGAAAAGCATCTAACTGGGGCTTAAATGTCTCCCAATGGCTTGCTTCTGTTGTGACATTGATGACCATGCCGTTTCGATTGACCAGTAAATCACGCACAGCTTCTAAGGATGCAAGGATACTATCCCACTCTGAATCGACTTTATCTACCAAATCACGCAAGAAGAAGAGATGCTCTGTACCCGACATGATGTCGCTTGCCCATGCTGGTTTGGTCAATTGCGCCCGAACCCGTCCACTTGCTACAGCATGACCGGCGTAATTGACAAATTGTTCCGCACGGACTTTACGCTCTAACAAAATCTGCTTGAAACGCGCCTGATTATCCAAATTGACCGTGAGCAAAATATCTTGAATGATGCTCAATAAATCCGTATCTTGGTTTTGCATCGTCTTACCAGTAATAATCAAATAGGCGATATAATCTTTGCCGTCTCGTTTGGTGGATAAGCTCGTACTTGCCCCTACGCCCCCTGTTTTACTGCCGATACGTTGCGTCAAACGGACAAAATCTTCATTCTGTGTTCCCATCCGCGTTAATGCTTCGCCGAATAATTCAACATACGGCAACAGATTTTCTGGGATAACACGCAAGTTCAAGCCCGCTTGGAAGTAAACAATGCCCCCTGTTGGCTGATTATGGAAGTAGATAGTTGTGCCATCATATTCGGTGATGTCTTGCTCAGTTGTGCTGATGTCACGCTCAATATCTGCCAATTTTAAGGTCGGAATTTTAGCGAGTTGCTCAGGGTCATCAGGCGTTTGTTGCAGAGTCAGTAACTCGTTTTGGACTTCAATCAACTTCTGAATATCTTCTGCATTGAGGGCATCTCTGGTTTTATCCAGACGATTGCGTTCGGCTTGGTCGCGTTCTTTACCCACATTGTCATCAGGATGCAGAATCACCGTCGCCCGATGTGAGTTATCCAGCAAATATTTGCCAATCAAGCCTTCGAGTAATTCTTCATCATCTGCCAAACGTCCCTTGAGTGCGTCAAAATCAGCATCGAATGAGAGCGTATCGAGTGGATTGCCTCCGTAAATCCAAGGACGCATCGCAATCATGGCATTGGCTAATCCTCTTGGGAAACTGCCGTAATTGCGTTCGCGCATGTTAAATTCAATCGTATTTAATGAGGCTTTGACTGTCTCTTTGTCGATGCCTTCTTCTGCAATTTTGCCGAGCGTTTCCGTGATGAGTGCGGATACTTTCTGGGCATCCTCTTCTTTGACTCCTTTTAATCCCACTGAAAAGGTTGCCTGACGCGAACTTGTGCCGAGTCCACTCCCTGTTAATCCTTCACCAAGCCCACTATCAATCAAGGCTTTGCGAAGTGGTGATGCTGAGGTGGAAACCAAGGCGTGTGATAAAAGCGACAAATCATAAATGAGGTCACTATCACTCTGTTCAGGCAATAGCCAATTCACGCTAACCATCGTACTGCCCCCGTTTTGTGGGCTTTCGCCAGCATCATAGCCTTCTACAACCGTAATCGGTTCGGAGAAAGGGGTTTGCAGGGCAATTTCGCTATCGACATCCAGTGCATCAAACTGGCTGATTATCTCATCCACCAGACGTAAGCGTGTTTCAGGGTCGTCATCTCCACTGAAAACAAAGCGAGCATTCGAGGGATGGTAATACGTTTCGTGAAAATGCTTGAATTGCTCATAGGTCAAATCAGGAATAGCGGCGGGTAAACCTCCTGAACTGTATTTATAGGGGCTATCTGTCCATAACGCCCGTTCGACAATATAGCGCATGTAACTATCAGGAGCAGAGTAGGCGGCTTTCATCTCATTAAAGACCACGCCTTTATACGATAAGGGCGACTCTTCACTTTCCGCTTCCAGATGCCAGCCTTCCTGCATGAAGGTCTGCTCGTTAATCAGTGGGAAGAAGACCGCATCCATATAGACATCCACTAAATTATAGAAATCTTGCAAATTGGTGGATGCCACAGGATACATTGTCATATCAGAACTGGTCATCGCATTCAGAAATGTATTAACCGATGTTTTCAGCAATTGCACAAAAGGTTCTTTGACAGGGTACTTTTGTGAGCCAGCCAGCACCGAATGTTCGAGGATATGCGCGATACCCGTATCATCTGATGGGGGCGTGACGAAGGTCACCATGAAGGATTTGTTCTCGTCGTCATTTTCTAACGAGAGCAACTCCGCGCCCGTTTTACTGTGCTTATAGAGCTTCGCATAGGAGTTCACCTCCGTGATGTTGCGCTCCTCAACCAACTCAAAACCATGTAATTCAGTCATTATGTTTCCTTAAAAATAGCGTTTAAAAACTATTTTAAATGATTTGAATGACATAGCAACTGATTACATTATTTTGTTGTAGATTAAGTGTAGTTAATCAACCCCCCTCCGTCGCTCCCGAGTCGCAGGCTGACGCGACACCTCCCCCCGAATTCAAGAGGAGGAACTGCTTTTATGCCTGAATAAATTTGTAGATATATGAGAAATTTCATTCTCAAGTACATAATATCTCCTATGATAATGTTTGTATTTTTAAACAAACGGGCGATTTTTATTGCGCGAGGGCGCAACAAAACAGGAAAATTTTTTTGGTTTTTTTAACTCTGTTTTTGGTCGTCCTCTGGTTTCAGGTTATTGGATAGGTCAGGATTAACCCATTTGATTTTGAGTGTGAAGTCTTTATCGGCTGTCATTTGCTCTAATTTGGCGATGCGGTCTACGAGGCGGGCAAGAGATGGTGTGAGTTCTGCGATAGTTTTTGGAGAGCGTGCATGTTCCAAATATTCCACAATATGGCTTGCTTGCTTGAATAATTTGACTTTAAGATGCTGGTATTGCTCTTGAAAGAATCTATCGGCAGGGTTTTCGATTTCACTGGCGTGAATGCTGGCTTGTAGGCGATAGTGTTCCTTCCAATATTGTAGAGTACGGGGTGAGATGCCTGTTTGTGAGGCAACATAGGTTGTATCGCCGAAGGTTTCAGCTAACAGGCGTAGGGCATTGAGTTTTTGTTGGTCTGTGTATTTTTGTGGCATGATTTCCTCTTATATTTTGATAGTTTGGTTGATTTCAACGCTTAGTCGTGATGTTGTAGCAATAACCCCCCTCCGTCGCTGGCGCGACACCTCCCCCCGAATTCAAGGGGAGGAATCACTCTAAAGAGATTTATATATCGGTGAGCAGTGCGATGGTTTTTGCTATATTAGCTCTTGGAAAGATTGTAAAGTTATAGGACATAGAAATGTTGGGGATAGTCCCGTTGATATGACCGTTCATATCCCCGTTGATACTAACGGTAATAGGGTTGGGATAGGGTTGGTTTTGTTTGTCATTTGTTTGGATAGTCAAAAAACGTTTATTGCGCTTTTTGGTTAGAGGTAAGTTAGTGAAAAAGTGCTGTGGATTGAGGAAAATTATTCCATATGAACTGTCAAAATATGAACCACAAAGTCACAAAGGCACGGAGAATAGCAAGAAAAGTGCTGAGTTCTGAGTGCTGAGGATTGAGGAATTGGCACAGAGGAAAGCCATATGCTAAAGCATGATGGCTAAGTATTTTCGGGTGCTAAAGCACACTTTTTAGGATGTGTTTTTAAATAAAATTTCGAGAGCTAAACCCCAACCATCAAAACGCTAAATAGATTAATTTTTTGCTATTGTTAGCTGAAGAGGACTATACCCCCAAAAATTAGGGATATTAGATAGATTGACAAACATTTGCTATATAATTATGGAATTGTAGTTAAATTAATTGATATAAATTCCCTATGGCAAAAATATATATAACTTATCGAGCTAACGATACAACGCAAGATGAACTGCCTATTATTGTAGAACGACTTAAACAGGTTTTTGGTCGAGACAATGTCACTGTTAGTGAGGCTGACGCGAATGCTGATATTTTTGCTTTGTACAAGTTAGTACAGGAGCATGATGCTTTGCTAGTTCTGATTGGGCAACGATTTACCACATTTGTTGACGACTATGGTCGCCCATTGTTAGATAATGTGTATGATTATCTCTATAATGAGATGTTAGCTGCTCTCGAAAAAGAGGAGATGTGGATTTCTACTCTTCTAACTGATGATGCGAAAATGCCACCTGTAGAGTATTTTCCTGAGAATTTAAGGGAAATTGTACGCCGTGATAGCGTGTCACTTCATAATTTATCCACAGTGTACAAAGATATTGAAGCACTCGGAAAACGACTAAGCATAATTCGTAAAGAAAGTAAAAATACATTAGTCAAAGTTGTTCAAATTCCTGTATCGGAAGTGAAACAAGAAGCCAATGAGTTTGAAGAGGATTTAGTCAAAATTCTTTTAGTTTTTATGCTTATCTTCGGATTATGTGCGTCAATTGCTTATTTATACGATTTTTGTTTTCGCTTTGTAAATGTGATGACTTGTTAGTTTATTCTTTTAACTCACCCGTCTCACGGTCATAATTGACGATATTCGCCCATTCACCCGCATCCGAGCGTGCTACCACAGCCACCACTTCATCCTCACCAATATTAAAGACTTCATGCGGTACACCGGGTTTGATGAAGATAAAATCACCAGCCGAGTTGTCTAAGACCTCTTTGCAATGGTCGCCAAATTCATGCCGAACTTTGCCCTGCAAAATATAGAGCATCACCTCAAAATCGACATGGATATGGGCATAAGCAACGCCACCGACAGGGATGGTTGCGACATTCATCGAGAGTTTTTCTGCGCCAACATTTTTCGCGGACATGCCTTGCTTATATCGAATGTTGTTCCACTCGCGCTTGAGGTCGCCACCGCCACGAATGGTCACGACGCCATCATGGTCTTCAACGCCGTGTTTGAGATTTTCTTGCTTATCAGACATGGTTTCCCTCTAAAATCCGTTTTTCAGTGAGTATACCATCTCAAGCGACTATTACATATCACATCGAATAGCTTACAATAGAGCCTTCATTGCCATTGGAGAGTTGAATGCGTCGTCAACAAATTTATTTTGCGATTATCCTCATTTTTTATTTGCTGAGTGCCAGCCTATTTATTTATACTGTGCCAATTTTTGAAGCATCGGATGAAGCCGAGCATTTTATCTACATCCATCAAATTTTAGATACAGGCGACTTACCAATTATTCAGAGCCGTGAGCAAATGGCAAACCAAGATGACCCCATTTTGCGCTGGAATAATCAGAGCCATCATGCGCCACTCTATTATTTGCTGTCTTCTGTGCTAATTTCATGGTCAGAGCGTGGGGATATTGCCGATTATCTACAGCCGAATGAACTGATTTTTCTCCGCAATACTGTTGAGGATAATCCTAATAAATGGCTACATCGCTATACTGAACTCACTAGCGATACACATATTGCGGTCTACTTTCTGCGTGTAGTCAATATGCTGGTTGGATTAGGCACGTTGTGGATGGTTTATCTGGCAGGTAAGCAGGTCAGCGATAATCTTCTGCTACCTTTATTAGCGATGCTCTTTACGGCAAGTATCCCGACCTTTATTGTGGTTAATAGCAGTGTGACGAATGATGCGCTAGTGATTTTTCTCTATAGTGCTGGGACTTACTGGATAATCAAGGCATTGCGTCAACAAGAAATTTCTTTCGATGATATTGCTGTGATTAGCCTCATCCTCAGTGGGATTGCGTTGACGAAACTCACTGGTGTGACGCTGTTTGGGGTCGTTTATGTGGGCTTGCTAGTCGGATTTTGGCGTAAGTATTGGACTTGGCAAAAGGTCGCGCAAGTTATTTTAATTACAGGAATAACAGCCTCTGCTCTTGCTGGATGGTGGTATCTGCGGAATTTGTCGCTCTACGGTGATTTACTGGCGATTGATGCGACTGCTTCTATCTGGGGGCGTGAAGCACCGTTTACACTTGCCATGCTCCCCGATGAACTCCTGCGTATTGGCAAATCATTCTGGATGTTGGTTGGTTATTTGCATTATCCTGTTTTCGCGCCTGATGCCTTCTATATCTATGCGACGCTGATTACGATTTTGGGGATTATCGGACTCTTTGCTCGGTTTCGTCAGGGTAACACGGACTTGCTGAAATTGATGCTCTTGGCTTGTTTTGTTGTGTTTGGGATGTTGCTGTATGGCACGCTCAGTGTCGATATTTCTTATGGGCGTTTGCTCTTGCCAGCGATTGCCTCGTTTGCGCCTTTGTTGGTGATAGGCTGGCTACAAATTTTTAGGCGTTTTGCTGTCTTGCTCATTCTGCCATTGATGGTGACGACGATACTCATTCCGATAGTCCTCATTCCGAGTGCGTATCCTACTTTGCAAGCGGTGGATGTTATTCCAGAAACAGCTATCCCTGTGAATTGGCAAGCCGACAATTTAGAAATTTTAGCGATTGATATGCCTCATAATACGGTCAATGCAGGGGATGAGCTAGTGGTCGACCTCTATTTTCGTGGTAATCATCACGATAATCCTGCTTTGACTATGACGGCAGTCGATACGGTGCGCGTGGAACGTTTCGACCATGTCGAAGTTTACCCCGGTATGGCGGATATGCGCGTGTTGCCCGATGAGCAGATTTTCAGATATACCGCTTACCTCAATATTCCTGAGCCTGATGCCGTCTTAGCGCCTCGTCTGGTGCATGTATTGCTCGAGTGGGTGGATTTGGATACGAATGAGGAAATCGTCTTTGACAGTGGCTTGACCTTGTTAGAAGTGCCGAGTGCTACTTTTGTTGATACTCGCTATGAAGTTAGCGAATTAGAAAATCAGGTCAATGTCAATTTTGGGGATGAAATCAACTTGCAGAGTTATAGTCTGCCTGAAACAGCAGTAGCAGGGGAGAGCGTTTCTTTAGATTTTGTTTGGGATGCGACAGCACAGCTAGCAAACGATACAGAGGCAATACTTACCATCCAACTATTCGATGCTGAGGGCAATTTCATCACACAGGACGATGGTGCGCTATGGTGGTATCCGACAACGGCATGGGCAGAGGGTGTGCTATTCAATGATACGCGCACACTACCATTATCCCCAGATATAGAGGCTGGCGACTATGAAATCCGCATTGGCTGGTATCGTGTTATAGGGGATTCGTTTCCTCGTTTAGAGGTGATTGATAGTGAGCATGTGGATAATTTGTATGTTTTGCCAATGACAATAAGTGTTAATAGCAATTAGCAAAAGTTGAGTCATTCCGTGTTTTCTTCTGTGGACAGAGGCTCTGTCCTTACGCTAGAACTCTCAAGTGTATGTGGTGAAACAAAGGGCAAGACGCTAAAGGTATCAGGTGCGGTATCGACGATAGTTTGCAGGGCATCTAAATCGCTATATTGGGCAAGTTCAGGGGCTTGGCTTGCCATTTCGATATAGAGTTGAATCGCCACTTTTTCGGAATGATGCCAGCCATCGAAAAAATCCTCATCAGTAAATCCTAAATCACTCACATCCGAGAAATCGAATAAAGGGAAGTTATAATCTGTGAATAAGGTTTCAATAGCTTCATGCGTTTGTGGGATATATTGGTGCTGTTCACTAACTGATAACTCTGCCCACAAGCTCGGCATATAGGGGGGAAGCATCCCCACTACGAGAATATCATTATCCTCAGCGAATTGTAGAATGGCTTCAAAATCTTTGAGTGCTGTTTCTGAGGTGATAGCGCCCTCAAAATACATCTCCTCGCCATCCTCAAATAAGCCCATATGATGCCCACGCAAATTCGGTTGCCAGAGATGACCTGCGACCAGAAAATCGCCATATTGTTCACTGCCATCATTGCGGAAGCCATGCCCATCGCGGATTGCGCGTAAGCCGAGTGCTAATCCACCACTGCCACCGGGTTCATCACGGCGCAGGATTTGCTCGTAATCAAATTCATCGCCATCAATGACCTCTTGCAAGTAGGAGCGATTGACCACAAATAAGCGACTCCACCAATTTGTCGGGGGTTCTACGATAGGGTCACCGGGGTAATCATCATTAAACCAAGGGTAATCTATCCCTAGCACAATGACCTCGGGAGTCACATTCATATTGAACAATAAGCGACTGACTTCCTCTAATTCCCATGCAGGGGCAGAGGCATTGAAAATCGCGTCGGGGTTAAGATTGGCGAATTGCGCTCTAAATTGAAGCACTCTCGATGAGCCAATAATCAAAATTTCGGGGTCTCGGGTATTGGTCGCTAAGAGTTTGTAATCTTGGTCACGATTACCATAGGCAGGACGAAACAACACAGGTAATGTGCCTTCTTGTAATCGGATCACTTCCTGCAATGGCATGGACTCGCCGATGTATACCAATCCACCTGTCACAAGCAGAAAGGGAATAACAACGGGAAGCATGAACAACGCGAGTTTTACCAAAAATTTCATAAAGGTGTCCGATTAGAATTGGAAATAGATGAATTGTTGTGCGCCTGCGCCATATAAGCCTGAAAATAGCACCGCAGCAATCAGGGCATAATACGCACCCCAACGGATGACCAGAGGTGTTTTTGCTAGCATACGCGGTAAGGTTAATTTGGCATCCAGCATATCAAAGCCAATGAGTAGGGCAATCAGTACAAACGAGAGATAAAACTCTGTTTGTACTGAGAGCAATGCTTCAGAAAATGGTAACATCAGGTCTTGTGTGCTATCAAATACCAGCAGATGCGAGACAACATAATTGGCATCTGCCAGCGAATTAGCGCGGAAGTAGATCCACGCAAAGCTGACAAACACGAAGGTAATCCCCACCCTCAGTAAGACCATCGCCACATTTTTACCGGGTAAGAGATTGATATTGTAGTGTCGTAATAATGCGACCAGAACAATTGCTATACCGTGCAATACGCCCCAAATAACGAATGTCCAACCTGCGCCATGCCATAGACCACTGACTAAAAAGACAATGAATAAATTCAGTAGATTACGCCATAAGCCGACGCGATTGCCCCCTAATGGGATATAGAGATAATCCCGAAACCATGTGGAGAGTGAGATATGCCAACGTCCCCAAAACTCACGGATACTCTGCGAGAAATAGGGCTGACGAAAATTCTCCATCAGGTCAAAGCCCATAATTTTCGCTGTGCCAATCGCAATATCGGAATAGGCAGAAAAATCACAATAAATCTGGAATGTGAAGAAGAAAGTGGCAATGATGAGAGGCAAACCCGTATACTCATCGACATTGTTATAGACCGTATTTACATAAATTGCCAAACGGTCTGCGATGACGACTTTTTTGAAGAAGCCCCATAAAATCAATTGTAAGCCTTCTACTGCGCGATTTTCATCAAATTTATGCTCAACGTGAAATTGAGGCAGTAAATTTGTTGCGCGTTCAATTGGACCTGCTACCAATTGGGGGAAAAATGCCACGAAGGTCGCCATAATGCCGAAGTTATTTTCAGGTTGCATCTTACGTCGATAGACATCAATCGTATAGGACATCGACTGGAAGGTATAAAAGGAAATACCAATCGGTAAGACGAAACTATGCGTTAGGGGGGTATAACCGAATGCACCTGCGGCAGATTCATTGAAAAAGTTGAAATATTTAAAGGTGAATAGCACCCCTAAATTGACTAAAATACTAGCGGTTAGCCACAGCTTGCGCTGAAATTCATTGTCATCATGACGAAAAATCATGCGTGCGGAGATGTAATCAACCACCGTGCTAAAGGCAATTAGAGGCACATATTGAATATTGCCATACGCATAAAAGAAGTAGCTTACAACGAGTAAGAGTATCCAGCGAAAACGGTGTTTGATGGCAAAAAATAAGGGCAAAACCACACAGAAAAACACCACATATTCAGGTGAAATGAAGGACATAGAAGGTTCTCATTCGGTCATATAATCGAACGATATTCTAGCATAGTCATTGATTGCGTCTAGTGGACAAAATGCAAGCTATGACTTACCAATGCTCATCAAATTGCGTATACTGCGCCCCAAGTATTTAGTAGAAAGCAAACCATGAGCATCCTCGACACATTACCAGAAGTTTCCCAACGTAACATCGCTATCCACCTCAAACCTGCGGGTGAACGTGCCTTGCATGATGGGCATCCTTGGGTCTATGACCAATCTATAAAAAAGCAGAGTCGAGAAGGGGAAGCAGGAGATATTGCTGTCATTTTTGATAAAAAAGACCGTTTCCTCGCAGTCGGGCTTTATGACCCTGATTCCACAATTCGGGTGAAGGTATTGCACCACAACTCGCCAGCCAAGATAAATCGCGAATTTTTCCAGCAGAAATTAGCTGATGCAATTGCGCTACGCGAGCCTCTCTTAGCGACAGACACAACAGGCTATCGTCTGGTTTATGGGGAAGGCGATGGCTTGCCGAGTTTAATTATTGACCGTTATGCCGATGTTTTGGTGATGAAACTCTATAGCCGGGCATGGTTTCCGCATCTGAGAACCCTCATAGATTGTCTTAATGAGCTAATACCCAATAAAACAATCATTTTACGGTTGAGCCGATTAGTGCAAGAGAGCGAGACGTTTGGCTTAACAGATGGTATGATTTTACAAGGCGAAGTAGCTCAAAACACAGTGATATTCAGGGAAAATGGTCTGAATTTTCAGGCGGATGTGGTCGACGGGCATAAGACGGGGTTTTTCTTTGATCAGCGCGATAATCGTCTGCATGTGCGTGAATTGGCTGAGGGGAAATCGGTGCTGGATGTGTTTTCCTATAATGGCGGATTTTCTGTTAATTCAGCGAAGGGTGGTGCGAGAAGTGTCCTCAGCTTGGATATTAGTGCGCCTGCATTAGCGGATGCAAAAGCGAATATGGCTCTTAATGCGGATGACTCTGCTGTGGCGAATTTTGAGCATGAGATAATGGTGGCAGATGCTTTTGAAGGCTTGAAAGCATTGGCAGAGCAAAAACGACAATTTGAGATGGTGATTGTTGACCCACCAACTTTTGCGAGTAGTCAGGCGCAGGTGGAAGGGGCATTGCAAGCCTATGAAAAGTTGGTCATTTTGGCGTTGGATGTCTTAGCACCGAATGGCACTTTCGTGATGGCATCCTGTAGTAGTCGTGTGCCAGCCGACGAATTTTTCGCGCTAGTTCACAACACCGCCATGCGCGCAGGTCGTCCATTGTATGAGTTTGAACGTAGTCAACATGCGCTTGACCACCCTATTTCATTTCGTGAAGGGGCGTATTTGAAGTGCCTGTTTGCTCGGGGTTAATAAGTATAAAAAAGTATTGAACCACGAAGACACGAAGGACACAAAGAAAAGCAAGAAATATGACTTACTTTCTAGCACCTCAAGAGACATTTTCATAGAATTTACACCAACAGTTCAAAATCACTGGCTATACACCACAAAAGATTTCGGAGCGACTTGAATGCCATTGCCCGTGACCACATCCAAGGCTTTGGGCTTGAGGACAGGGCGTTCGGCATACTGAATCGCAGTCGAATTAAAGACCTCGCGCACGGGTTGACCTATATCTGGAATCAGGGTCATGGCAGGTTGGGTATGATGCCAATTATAGGCAATCGCTACAACAGAATCTTGGTAGCGACGCACTAACCAAATCACTTTCTGTATGGCATCAACCAAGACAGAGGTATCATGTCGGTTCGGATTAGTAAGGGCAGGATAGTGTTTACGCAACGCAATTAAATCTTTGTAGAAGGTCAGCATGCGCTTGTGCTTGCCAGTCTCACGCAAGTCATGATTGAGTTTGCTACTCTCAAAAGTTGATTCTGCTTGAGGGTCAGGAGGTGTGCCTTGGTCAGCAAAGTAGGCAAATTCGTCTAAACGCCCTTGCCGTACCCCTTCAATCAGGGCAGGGTCGCCGTGTGAAGTGAAATACAGAAAAGGATTGCTCTCAGCATATTCTTCGCCCATAAAGAGCATTGGTACATAAGGGGATAGTAGATACGCGCCACCTGCCAGTTTTGCACCCTCCCAATCTGTTAGATGCTCCAAGCGTTCGCCTTTCATACGGTTGCCGACTTGGTCATGCGTTTGTGAGGCAACCACAAAACGGTCTGCTGGAATATCGCCCGAATATGTCCCGACTCGGCGTTGGCGTGATTGTGACCATTCACCAGAGCGCACAAAGCCTTCGCGCAGACATTTTACGAGGTCAGTGAAATCACCAAAATCAGCATAGTAGCCATCAAGTTCACCTGTTAATTGGGTGTGGATGCAATGGTGCAAATCATCAAGCCATTGAGCATCCAAGCCTGTGCCGTTGAGTTCTGGGGGAAGCAGATGCTTACGGTTCGATTGGTCATTCTCAGCGATAACATGCACGCGCTTACTGTGTCTATCGCCCCATTCATGGATGGCTGAGGTGAGTTCTTCTAAAATTGGCACACCAGAAAAATCGAATAAGGCGTGTGTGGCATCTAAGCGGAAACCATCAATATGGCAATCTTCTAGCCAATAAAGGGCATTCTGGATAAAAAAGTTGCGGACTTCGGTGCTATGTGCGCCATCAAAATTGAGACTATCACCCCAATCGCCTTTGTAACGTTGGCTGAAATAGGGGGCATAATCCCAAAGATAATTGCCTTCGGGTCCCAGATGGTTATAGACCAAATCAAGATAGACCGCTATGCCTATCTCATGCGCTTGGTTGACCAATGTTCTGAGTCCGTCTACACCACCATAGGCGTGATGTGCGGCATAGAGTTGTACCCCGTCATAGCCCCAATTCCGTGCACCCGGAAATTCTGCAATCGGCATCAGAGTAATCGAGCTAATGCCTAAGTCTATGAGATAGGGCAGGTAGGGGATAATCGCTGTAAATGTGCCTTCTGGGGTGAATGTCCCAACGTGTAATTCATAGAATATGGTATTGCGTAAGGTCGGCGGATTGTAACCCGCATCTGTCCAAGCGAAGTCCTCAGCTACAATCGCAGATGCTCCATGCACACCGTCTGGCTGAGAACGTGAGGCAGGGTCAGGGCGTTCTTTCTCACTATCAATACGGTAGAGGTACGTATCACCGACAGCGATGTTATCAACTGTGCAAGTGAAATAACCACGCTCATCTTTTTTCATCGGGATATAAGTATCTGACTTGAGCAGATGTAACTCAATTGTGCTGGCATTTAAGCCCCAGACGGTGAAACGATAGGTATTATCAGAGAGTTGTCTTGCGCCGAGTGTTCGCATTTTGACCTCATTATTTTGATGATGAGAGAGCTTCATTATAATAGCAATGAGATAGACTGTGTATTGATTATTGGTGTGTGTTTAAATATGACCTCGCACGCTATAATCTATAAAGAATGACGATAGAGGACAAGCACATGGTCGAGCAACGCGCAAATAATTTTGTCAGTTTAGCTGAAATTTCTATTCATCAACCTGAGTTACAAGAGGCTGTGAGCAAGGGGACAGCTAACGCTTATTACAATCGCCAGAATGCGATGTTTGGTGAAAGTTTAGAACATGGCGAAGCAATGCGTCAGCAGGCGGCGGAAGCCAAACGACGTGCTTTGCGTAATTTGCCCGATTTGCTCGAACAAGCTGAACAGAATCTCATCTCAAATGGGTTTAATGTCCTTTGGGCAGAGACAGCCGAGGAAGCGAATCAGCATGTGGTGCGGATTGCCCAAGAAAATGCTGTTCGGACAGTGACCAAAAGTAAGAGTATGCTCACAGAAGAATTGCATCTCAACAATGCCTTAGAAGAAGCTGGCTTACGGGTCGTCGAGACTGATTTGGGCGAATATATTATCCAGCTGAATGATGAACCACCGAGTCATATTGTTGCGCCTGTTATCCATAAGACGAAAGCTGAAATCCGCGATATTTTTGTGCGTGAACTGGGCATGACCCCTACCGATGATGCTGGTGAAATGGTGGCTTTCGCACGCCAAAAACTCCGTGCTGATTTTGTCGGGGCGGATATGGGTATCACAGGTGGTAATTTCGTCATTGCCGAAACAGGTAGTATGGCTTTGGTCATGAATGAAGGCAACGGACGTATGGTCACGACGATGCCAAAGGTACATATTGCTCTGATTGGCATTGAAAAAGTGATTGCGAATTTAGAGGATTATGCGACATTAACGCAGGTTTTACCGCGCAGTGGTACGGGGCAAAACCTGACAGTCTATACGAATATTATTAATGGCGCACGTCGTGATGACGAAGCTGATGGCGCAGAACAGGTCTACGTTATTTTTGTGGATAATGGTCGTAGCGATATTTATGCTGGTAAATATGCTGAGGCACTCGCTTGTATTCGCTGTGGTGCGTGCCAGAATGCTTGCCCTGTTTACCGTAATGTAGGTGGACATGCTTATGGTGCGGTATATGCAGGACCGATTGGCGCAGTCATTACACCACTACTCACGGGATTAGAGAACGCTAGTCCGTTACCTCATGCAAGTAGTCTTTGTGGCTCTTGTAAGCAAGTTTGCCCCGTCGATATTGATTTACCTCGCATGTTGCTGGATTTACGTCATGACCTTGTCACAGAAGGTATCGGCACGTTTGGATGGCAACAGGGTCTGCAAGCATGGGCTATTGGCAATAGTAACCCTACTTTGTTTGAATTAGGCGGTAAAACGGCTAAGTTGGGGCAACAAATTACGGGAAATCATTTGCCGGGTGTTTTGGGCAATTGGCAGAAATACCGTGATTTTCCTGACTTTGCGAAGAAACCCTTCCGACAACTGTGGCGTGAACGCAAGCAGTAGACTTTATTAAATACATTTCATGCAAGGGTTTGTACAGTCATTTAGAATGAATATGTAGCTTAATTATTGTTCAAAAACCTAAACCCCATCCTAAATCCTTCCCCGAATTCAGGGAAGGACTTTAATGAAAAATGGGGCAATAGAATCGTGTCTTAACTTACTTTGAGACTATTTTGTAGAAGGTTTCTTTAGAGAAACCTTTTTAAGTATAGGTACTATCAATGCAGTTCAATAAGCTAATTATTTCACAAAATAAAATAAGTGATTTCTTGACAAAAATTAATACTTTAGATAATCTAATAATCAAATTATTGAATTTAAATTTGATGTCACTTACAAATCCGTTTCAGTCCAATAGCATACCCACCACACCTGTCGTCTTATCACCTGTGGATTACCATACGGTGCAGTTATTACGGCAACAGGGACAGTTATCTCGGATTGCAATTGCCGAGCAAATTGGGTATTCCCCCTCAAAAATTACAGGTGTTGTCAATAATCTCTTGAAAGAAGGCATCGTTCAACAGCAAGATGTGTCTACCTATACAGGTGGACGACCTGCGAAAGACTTATTTTTTAATCCACAGTATGGCTACCTTCTCAGCATCAGTATCAGCAACGATAAACTTGACATTGCCCTAGTCGATTTTTCAGAGCAAGTTCGTATTAGGCGGATGCTCCCAATTGAAGATAAGCAAAAGCCAAGCCAGATTCTGCAATCTATGACTAACTTTGTATTAGAACGCCTGAAAAAGTTTGAGATACCGCTAAATAAGGTTCTGGGTATAGGTGTATCGCTATCGAGTAATATTAACCTGAAAGAAAACACGCCTTTTAATTCGAGTGGTTTGGTTGGGTGGGGTGGCTACCAGATTATGAGTTTCTTACGGGAAACCTTTCCTCATTCTGTCGTGCAGATTGAAAAAGATGCGAATGCGATGGCGTTTGCTGAAATGCGTAAAGGGCGTGGCAAAGGGTATCACCATATTATCTACCTCACTATTGAGCAGACGGTTCGCTCAGGATTGATCATCAATGGGTCAATTTGTCGTGGTGCGAGTGGACGGGCAGGAAATATCGGCGAAGTATTGGTGTTGAAAGATACAGATTTACAATCGTTAAATGCTTTGTTGGAAGATTTACCTCTAACAAATGAGCGCGACTTGAGTGCTATTGCTTTAGAGGGTAACGATGACGCATTGGCTATCATTGAGCAAGCAGGGCAATATATTGGGCGGGTTTTATCGACGATGATTACTTTGCTTGACCCACAGTTAATATTAATTGGTGGACGAGCAAGCGCATTGGGGCATCCATTTTTAGCGGCTATTCGTCGTAGTATATTTAATTATTCACAATCTATCTCGACTCAGCATTTGCAGGTGGAATTAGCTCCCCTAAAAGATGCTAGTTTAATTGGCATGACAGCTTTAACAGCAGAACGTATTTTTGTGCCAGCGAGTTAAGTAAGATGAAAGAGGTAAAATTGAAAGGTAAAAGGTAAAAATCGTAGCTTCTTGGAAGCCTTTAGAAAAAAGATTGCTTGTATAAGGGAGAGGCATACGAAATAAATCCTAAAACCTTTCAAAGGTTACAACCTCAAATTATTTTTGTTACCAATCCCGTATTTATGACGGGTGAAAGTAAGTTTATTTAGTTTTTTTAGTCAAGGAGTTTTTTTCTATGAAACATTTTCGTAAAGTTTCGCTCATTGCTATCTTGGTGTTGATGCTCTCGGTACTTGTACCGACCAACGCCCAAGATACGGAACTCTCTATCGTTTGGTTTGCATGGCCTCCATGTGATCTTCTCGATACCATCACGGATGATTACCCAGATGCAACAGTGACTGTTAGTTGTGTGCCGATTGGTCAATGGTTCGACCAAATCTTCCTTGATTTCGCTTCTGGTGGTGGGGCAGACCTCCCAATTCTCGATAGTCAATTTATGGGTGCGGCAGTCGAAGGTGGACATGTTATCAATTTATCTGAATGGATGAATGAGAACTTACCAATTGACGATTACGTTCCTGCGGCACTGTCTGCTTATGGTGAAGTTGTGCCTGGTAGTGGTGAATATTTCTCTGTTCCTATGATGACCGATACCCGTATGTTGGTATATCGCACAGATGTTTTTGAAGAAGCTGGTTTTGAACCTGCTGGTACATGGTCAGAATTACTCGAACAAGCACAAGCCCTCAAAGAAGGCGACTTGATTGAAAATGGTTTCGCAACCCATTGGTCTCCTGATGGCGACCTCGTGGCAACCACATGGAATCACATTTTCTGGTCATTTGGTGGCGAACTTTGGGATTCCGAAACGTACCAAGTTGAAGGTATTCTGAATACAGAAGTTGGCGTAGAAGCAATTAATTTTGCTAATCAACTCTGGCAGACTGCTCCTGATGGTGCTGGTAGCTTCGGTTTTGATGAAGTTGTTGGCGCGATGTGTAATGGTTCAACAGCAATGGTCGAAATTTGGTATGGTTTTGGTGGCGCGTTCACTGATTCAGATAGCTGTGCTGAAGCGGACAACATTGGCTTTGCTGTTATTCCGGGTGAAGAAGAACACTTCATCAGCCTCGGTGGTATGGGCATTAGCGTGAGTGCATATAGTGAAAATCAAGAGGCAGCTCTTGACCTCGTTGCTTGGTTGCAATCTGACGAAATCCAAACCCGTTGGGCAAGCGAAGGTGGTTTCCCTGGACGTACATCTATTCTGAATAGTGATGCGTTCTTGGACTCAGCGCCTTATGCTCCATCCTTTGCAGAAGCCTTCCAATTGGTGAAAGATTTCTGGAATTTGCCAGAGTATCAAACCATGCTTGGTATCCAACAAGAGTATATCAATTTGGCGATTACTGGTCAGATGGATGCTCAAGAAGCATTGGATGAAATTGCTTTGGAACATCAAGAAATATTAGATGAGAATTATTCAGACGAATAAATTTCACCCTAATGTAGGGGCATGAGTTGCTTTTTCCCCCTCTACCCCTAGCCCCTTCTCCCACCAGTGGAGAAGGGGAACTAAACAGGTGTGAAAGTCTCTCTCTTGAAGGGAGAGATTTAAAGAGAGGGTGATATGCCCCTACAGACAATTGTTACGAATATCATGAATTTGAGAAACGAATTATGTCAAGTGAATTGATTGGGCAAGAAAAATCGAAGAATATATCCTCACAGAGTGCGAAGCCTGCTTTCAGCTGGTTGACTGATGGGCGAATGTCTTTCTTGTTTGTAACACCTACCTTGCTCATTTTATTATTTATTGCAATTTATCCTTTAATTTGGTCATTATCAGCGAGTTTTACTAACCGAACACTTCTCAGTAATCCTGAACAGATTGAGTGGGTTGGGACTGAGAATTATGGTGAATTGCTGACGGAAGACCGTCCTTGGGAACGCTTTGTGACAACAGGGCGGATTGTTGTACCCTCTGTGCTGATTCAATTGGTACTTGGCTTTGGGATTGCGATGCTCCTCAATCGGAAATTTGCTGGGCGCAGTGTCGTCATGACGATGATGCTGATTCCGATGATGCTTTCGCCTGTTGTTGTTGCTTTATTCTGGCGCTTCATGATGCAGGGCGACGGGGTACTGAATTATTACATTAGCGATATTTTAGGTTTCGCGCCCGTTCTGTGGCTATCAGACCGTAACATCATCCCTTGGTCAGTTGTCTTGGTGGATGTTTGGATGTGGACACCTTTCATGATGCTGATTTCGCTGGCTGGTTTATCTGCTGTGCCGAAATATCTGTATGAAGCGGCAGAAGTTGACCGCGCAGGGGCATGGTTTCGCTTTCGGCATATCACTTTACCAATTGTCGCACCCCTCTTGATGATAGGCATTATTTTTAGGGTGATGGATGCCTATAAGATGATTGATATTATTTTCGTGTTGGTTGGTGATAGAGGTGGGTCTGGACGTGCGGCGCAGACGGCTGGTCTTTATGTATATGATATTGCTTTCAAAGGCTTTGAAACTGGATTAGGGTCGGCATATGGCTATATCATGCTGATTGTGATTATTGCACTGGCGAATTTGCTCATCCGACAATTGAACAGCTTTAAGGGAGGGCAATGATGCAATCGGAGTCCAATAAGTTACTCAATCAAATTTTGTTCTGGCTGGCATTGGGCATTGTATTTTTATTTTTCATGTTCCCGCTTTACTGGATTTTGATTTCGTCTTTTAAAACTCGCGCAGACATCGTTAGTACGACACCGACCTACTTACCTTATGTTGAATTTGAACCAACAATGAACAATTATCGGGATGTTTTGTTTGGCGGGGCAACTGCATCAGGCGAGGGCAGTACGGTAACATCTTCGGCGGATGTGAGTGAATTTCGAGACAGGCTCATCAATAGCATCATCATCACGGGTGCATCAACGGCACTGGCTGTATTGGTTGGGACGTTGACCGCTTATGCAGTATCGCGTTTTACGATTCCACTAGAAGATGACTTCATGTTTTTTGTCCTCAGTACGAAGATGTTGCCACCGATTGTGGTGCTGATACCCATTTTTGTATTGTTCAGCGATTTTGGTCTACGTGATAGTTACTTTGGACTGATTATCTTATACACAGCGTTCAATCTGCCATTTGTCGTCTGGATTATGAAGGGCTTTTTTGACGAAATCCCCAAAGAATATGAAGACGCGGCGATGGTCGATGGCTATTCACGTTTTCAGGCGATTTACAAAATTGTATTGCCAGAAGCAATTCCTGCGATGGCGGCAACGGCTGTTTTCTCGATTATTGTCTCGTGGAATGAATTTGTGCTGGTCAATTTCTTGAACCGTGATGCGGCTTCGACAGTGCCACCGTTTTTGAATAGTATCATTGGCGTGGGGGCAGTTGAATGGGGACGATTAGCGGCGGCATCGGTTATTTATGTGATACCCGTCATCATCTTTACTTTCTTAGTCCGTAATCACTTATTGCGTGGCGTAACATTTGGCGCAGTAAGACGCTAAGGAGCAAACTATGGCAGATATTACACTCAAGAATGTCAGTAAAATATTCGGTAGCGATGTAGTCGCCGTGAAAGATTTAGACCTATACATAGAAGATGGCGAATTTCTCGTGCTGTTGGGTCCGAGTGGTTGCGGTAAGACGACGACTCTACGCATGATTGCAGGACTCGAAAATCAGACCAGTGGCGATATTTATATAGGCGAACGATTGGTCAATGATTTACGGGCAGGGGATAGAGATATTGCCTTTGTTTTCCAATTTTATGCGCTGTATCCGCATCTGACAGTGAAAGATAACATCTCCTTCCCATTACGGGCGCAGAAATTACCAAAAGCTGAAATCGAACAACGCGTGCATGATGTCGCGCAGAGTTTACGCATCACGCATTTGCTGAAGCAACGTCCGGGACGTTTACCCGGTGGTGAACAACAACGTGTGGCTTTGGGGCGTGCGATGGTGCGTCAGCCACAAGTTTTCTTGATGGATGAACCTCTCACGAATTTAGATGCGGCATTACGCGCCGATATGCGGACAGAACTCAAGCATTTGCAACAAGAACTCGGCACAACGATGGTATACGTCACTCATGACCAAATTGAAGCGATGTCAATGAGTCATCGGATTGCGGTGATGAATCGGGGACTTTTGCAACAGGTTGATACACCTCTGAATATTTATCGGCATCCGCAGACACTCTTTGTAGCGACTTTTATTGGTTCGCCGCCGATGAATATCATCACAGGACAAGTGCAAAATAATACTGTTCATAGTGAGGATAATGCCTTCCACTATCTTTTGCCTGACTACGCTCATGATGCTCTTGCTGGCAAAAATAGCGTTCATTTTGGGGTACGTGCCGAAGATATTCATATTCTGATTGGTGAGGATGATGATCCTGATTTTAGTGGTGAAATCTTACTTCGTGAACCATTGGGCGATGAAACGATTTATCGGATTGGTGTTGGCGGAATGACTTTATCCGTTAAAGCCCCGCCGAAAGTTATTTTACAAACAGGTGAGACAGTCGCGCTTAAAATTAACCCGAATCGCATTCATTTATTTGATACACAAACAGAACAATCACTGATACAAGGTGAGGTCGCGCATGTCTAATTTGAAGGTGGAAAATCTCAGCAAAAGTTTTGGACAGGTGAAAGCCCTGAGCGATATTAACCTTGATGTGAACGATGGCGAATTTATGGTGCTATTGGGTCCGACTGCCGCAGGAAAAACGACTACATTACGTTGTGTAGCAGGGATGGAAAAACTCGATAAGGGAACAGTCATGATGGATGGAGACATCATCAATGACCTTAGCCCAGCCGAGCGTGATGTTGCTTTCGTTTTCCAGACTTATGCCTTGTATCCGCGTAAGACAGCTTACGAAAATATGGCTTTTCCACTAGAGGCGCGTGATATGCCGAAGCAAGCTATGGATGCGCGTATCCGTGAGGTGGCGGAATTGCTCCAAATTACGGAGTTACTCAATCGTCGACCTGCGGCAATGTCTGGTGGGCAACAGCAACGGGTGGCATTAGGGCGTGCGATGGTGCGTCAACCGCGTATGTTCTTGATGGATGAACCTCTGACCAATCTTGATTTCAAACTGCGTGTTGAAATGCGGGCTGAACTCAAACGCCTGCAACGTGAACTCGATACAACTTTTTTCTACGTCACGAATGACCAAGTTGAGGCGATGTCGATGGCGGATAGGATTGCTGTCCTCAATGAAGGGGTGTTGCAACAGGTCGATACGCCTGAGCAAATCTATGACCATCCAGCGAATTTATTTGTGGCGCAATTCGTGGGCAGTCCGCGCATTAATACCATTCATTGTACGGTTGCGGATGGTATGCTACGCAGTGATGATGGTTTATTAGGGGTTCAACTAAAGCCATCTCAGGAAGCGGCGTTGAAGGGACAATCGCATAATTTGATTTTAGGCGTGCGCTCGGAGGACATTAGCATTCGTTCTTCCGCAGGGGCTGATAGTATTGCAGGAACGATTTATGTGCTTGAGCCATTGGGTGATAGAATCTATGTTGATGTAGAAATTGGGGAGCATATCCTCAAAGTACGTGCTGATGCCGACTTCGATGCCGAGGTTGGTACTGATGTGTATCTCTCATTTGATATTGACCGTATTCATTTATTTGATGCGGAAAGTGAATTAACCATTTTTTAAAGGAAAGGATTTTTATTATGGGCAGACCCGTAACTTTATTTACAGGACAATGGGCAGATTTACCTTTGGAAGTGCTTGCCGAAAAAGCGGCGAGTTTTGGCTATGATGGTCTTGAATTAGCGTGTTGGGGCGACCATTTTGAAATAGATAAGGCACTCTCAGATGATAGCTATGTGCAATCGCGCTGGGATATTTTAGAGAAGAATGGCTTACAGTGCTATGCGATTAGTACGCATCTTGCGGGACAATGTGTGGCGGATGCCTTCATTGATGAGCGTCATAAAGACATTTTGACAGATAAGCTATGGGGCGATGGAGACCCCGATGGTGTGCGTCAACGCTGTACAGAAGAGGTCATGAATACTGCACGCGCCGCGAAGCAATTCGGTGTGTCAGTCGTCAATGGCTTTACGGGTAGTCCTGTATGGCATTTGATTTATCGCTTTCCACCTACATCGGACGAGATGATTGATGCAGGCTTTCAAGAGTTTGCTGACCGATGGAATCCAATTTTAGATGTATATGATGAAGAGGGGATACGCTTTGCACTTGAAGCACATCCGGGAGAAATTGCTTACGACATCTATACAGCACAAAAAACGCTTGATGTATTGAATCACCGTGAGGCATTCGGCTTTAACTTCGACCCCTCACACTTCATCCACCAGTTATTCGACCCTGCAAAATTCATTGATGCCTTCCCTGAGAAAATCTATCATGTGCATGTAAAAGATAGTAAGGTGCGCTTGGATGGTCAACGTAGTATTTTAGGCTCACACTTGAACTTTGGTGATAACCGTCGTGGTTGGGAATTTGTCTCACCGGGACATGGCGACCTTGACATGGATGAAATGATTCGCGCCTTAAATCGCGCAGGTTATACAGGTCCTTTGTCGGTTGAATGGGAAGATGTTGGGATGGATAGAGAATTTGGTGCAACTGAAGCGGCAGAGTGGGTCAAGCAAAATGACTTTGGTACATCAGGTATCGCGTTTGATGCAGCTTTCGCAGATAAGATGAAGGAGCAAGGCAATGGCTGATGAACAACAAAGTAGTAGTTTCACCAGTATGGCAGGTAAAGCGGCTGATGGTGATGCGCCTGAAATTGGCGTTGGGATGTTGGGTTATGCTTTCATGGGGAAAGCCCATAGCAATGCCTTCCGTAAAATTCCTTATATGATGTATCCTCCTGCGGCTATTCCGCGTATGGTGGGCATTGCAGGACGGAATGAATCGGCTGTGACTGCTGCGGCAGAACGCTATGGCTACGAACATGCCTACACTGACTGGCGCGATATGCTCGAAAATGACGATATTCAGGTTTTCGATAATGGGGGTCCGAATGATGCTCATGCTGAACCGACGATTGCTGCCGCCGAAGCAGGAAAACACGTTTTTTGTGAGAAACCTCTCGGACGGACTGCTGAAGAATCAATGCGTATGTTAGAGGCTGTGCGTAAGGCAGGGGTCAAGCACATGGTGGCGTTCAACTACCGTTTTGTGCCTGCGATTGTGCAAGCTAAGAAATTAATTGAGAGTGGCAAACTTGGTCGCATTTATCATTGGCGGGCGGTGTATCTGCAAGAGTGGGGTATGGATGCACAGATGCCGATTAGCTGGCGTTTCCAGAAAGACATCGCTGGCAGTGGTGCATTGGGTGACCTCGGCGCACACATTATTGACCTTGCACGATTCTTAGTCGGTGAGCCGAAATCAGTGATGGGGTATGCTCAAACATGGATGACCGAACGCCCAGATGGGTCTGGTGGCATGGCGAAAGCGGATGTTGATGATGGATTTGTCGCCGCAATGGAATTTGAAAATGGCGCACTCGGTACGGTTGAAGCGACCCGTTTCGCTAAAGGACGCAAGAATTACAATAGCTTTGAGATTAACGGCGAAAATGGCAGTATCCAATTTAATATGGAACGCTTGAATGAACTGAATGTTTATTGGGCAGATGATGAACCGAATACGACACAAGGTTTCCATAATGTCCTTGTGACAGAGGCACATCACCCATATTGGGAAAATTGGTGGCCTCATGGTCATATTATTGGCTGGGAACATAGTTTCATCCATGAATTTGACCACTTCTTCCGCGCGATTGTGAATGATACAGATATTTCACCCTATGGTGCGACCTTTATTGATGGATACCGCAATTCGGTGATTTGCGATGCGATTTTGGAATCAGCAAGCAGTGGTAGCCGAGTGGACATTCGCTATGAAGACTGAGGCAAATTCGGGATTTTTTGATGTCGAACGCATTGAACAATTCTCGACACTGGCTCTAATTTTAGGGGTTCTGGCTATCTTCCAATGGGGGATAGCTAGCCTTTATTGGATAGGGTTGCTCTTGATTGGATTGGGAACAATTGGCACTTTGTATAGCCAAGTTATGCGGAAGAATTATTTGGCGCGTATTATTGAGCGGATGACTGTCGTTGGGATGATGGTTGGTATTTTGGGTATGCTACAACCTTGGCAAATCTGGCTGTATGAAAATGGGTTTTATATCCTCGCCCTCAGTACATTAGGTTTTATTATCGTTTCACATATTGGCTCTCCTGATGAATAAAATTTAGACTGCTTTCATCTGATTTTGAAGGCAGTTTCCCTTCATTGTAATATTACAGAAAATTAACTATGCTTTTTGAATTTTTCATTCAGTTTAATGCTTCACTGTCTCTAATGGTCAATTTATAAGCGAATGTTGCAAAATTCAAACTAGTTATGCCTCAATATCACAAATCTTAACTATTTTTTGTTATACTTTCCTCCTAAAATTAATTAAATGTAGGATAAATAACTAATGTTTACTTGAATTTATTGGTATACCTATGCTGAATTGGCAAAGAAACCCCCTTAGAATTATTCAATTGTATTTTATCTCCTTCGCGGTGATGTTTCTCATCTTTGTAGTGGGGTACTTGGCGATTAATTGGCTACAACAGAAAAATGCCGACTCAGAATTGATTATCAATCTGGCAGGGCGGCAACGGATGTTGAGTCAACGAATTACACTGCTAACCATCGGTGTTGATGAGAACTCCCAAGTAGATAATCAAGCGATTTTGGAAACCCATCTTCAAGAGTGGCAAGCCGCTCATCAACTCTTTCTTGATGGAGATGAGTCTCTGGATGTTGCACCTATCGGTAATGAGACAATCCACCAAGATTTGTTAGACCTCTCACCGATTATGGATGAGATGATTTTGGCTTCACGCTGTTTGGCACAGTTAGTGAACGAGAGTGAGTGTCCGCAGTCTGTTGAGAGTTTACAGGCGCAATTATTAACGCAACAAAATGAATTTCTGTTCCAGATGGATGATATTGTTGCTGATATGCAGGTGTTATTTGCTAATCGGCGTATAGGGTATCAACGTAATTCTTTGATTTTATTATTGATTGAACTTATTGGTTTCTTAGGGGTTGGCTTGCTCTTATTACGCCCATCTTTGCGCTATACAGCGAAGTTAGTTGATGATTTGAGCCAATCGCAAGAAACACTCAAAGAACAACAAGCAGAGCTAAAGAAACAAGCCTCATTACTAGAAGATGCGTCTAAATTAGCGAGTATCGGTGTTTGGGAAGTGCCGATGGATACGATGATGCCTAATTGGTCAGCGGAGACCAAGCGCATTCACGAAGTCCCGTCTGATTATGAACCTGACCTTGAAACTGCGATTAACTTTTACGCACCAGAAGCACGCTCTCTTGTTGAAGAATCGGTTACACACGCATCACAAACAGGCGAAGGCTGGGATTTTGAATTGCCACTGATTACTGCAAAGGGTAATCGTAAGTGGGTTAGGGCAATTGGAGGGGCAGATATTGTTGATGGAGAAGCCACGCGCCTATTTGGCGTTTTTCAAGATTTAACAGAGCGCCATAAATTAGATGAAGAAATTCAACATGCAAGATTGTTAAAACGCACTATTATTGACAATTTGCCTGATGCCGCAGTGATATATTTTGATAGGGATCTTCGATATGAATTACTTGCTGGTCCTTTCCTAGAAAAAGCAGGCTATGCTGCGGACAAGATGTTAGGTAAAACAATCTATGAGATTTTGAATTCCGAACAAATTGAACGCTTAGAACCTTTGTACAAGCAAGCCCTTGCTGGTGAAGAAATTGCTTTTGGGCGTAATGATATTGGCAATGATATTCATTATGAAGCGAATATACTTCCTTTGCGGATGAATGGTGACATTGAAGGTGGCATTGTCGTTATTCATGATACGTCTAAGCAATATGAAGCCCAACACAAGTTAGAAGAAAGCGCACAGGCGTTTCGTCGGGTAGCGGATAATGCGCCACTTGGTATTTTTAGAGGGTTGAAAACAGGCGAAATTATCTATATGAACCCGCATTGTATGGAATTGTTAGGTATGACCGATGAACAAGTTGCAATCGGGCAATGGTCGATGCAGTTGCACCCTGATGACCGCGACAGAGTTATCCAAACGCGGCAAGAGGTTCTTTTACAGGGTAATCCACTCGATATTGAGTACCGCTTCATCCATCCTGACGGACAAACGATTCATGTTCATAGTAAAACTGTGCCTTTAGTTTCTGAGAATAGAGAGTTTGAGGAATATATCGGTACTTTAACCGATGTAACAGCGCGAAACAAAGCACAGAGGAAATTAGAAGAGGGGTATCAAGAGTTTGAACGCCTAGCACTTAATGCACCTTTGGGCATCTTCCGTGCAAACCCGAATACGGATATTGTCTTCATGAATCGCTATTGTGCGGACTTGTTAGAAACATCTGTTGATGACCTCATGGCACAAGGTTGGACAAATCGTATTCATCCTGATGATATTGAGCAAGTTGTTTATGAGCGGCAACAAACTTTAGGCAAAGGGCTTCCATTTGATATGGAATATCGTGTTATGAGCTTAGATGATGACGTGCTTTGGATTCATAGTCGCTCTATCCCACTATTGGATAGTGATGGGAATGTGGTGGAATTCATTGGCTCATTGATTGATATTACTGCTAGTAAAGAAGCGAAAGAGAGCCTGCAAGAGGCGAAAGAAGCCGCTGAAGCTGCCAACCAAGCAAAGAGTGTTTTCTTAGCGAATATGAGCCACGAATTGCGAACACCGCTTAACGCGATTATTGGTTTCACGCAAATATTACGGCAAGATGTCTCGCTAAAAGCTGAACATCAGGAACAAATCCAGATTATATCGCACAGTGGTGAACACCTACTAGAATTGATTAATGATGTGCTTGAGATGTCACGGATTGAGGCGAACCAGACAAAAATCAATTCACGTCCATTTGATTTGCACCTTTTACTGAATAATCTATATCCTGTGATGAATTTGCGGGCGGAGGCGAAAGGGATTAGATTCCTGAGTGAATATACATCGGACGTGCCACAATATATCCAGACTGATGCCCAAAAATTACGCCAAATATTGATTAATATCATTGGTAATGCCATCAAATTCACCGAGCAAGGTGGGGTGGCATTCCGCGTTCAGCATAATGAGCAACGTCTCTATTTTGAAATTGAGGATTCTGGTATGGGCATTGAAGAAGAAGCCTTGCCAAATCTGTTTGAGATGTTCACCCAATCAAAGAGTGGTCAGCAATCTTTAGAAGGTACAGGATTAGGATTACCGATTAGTAAACGCTTTGTAGAGATGATGGATGGCACAATTGAGGTGGATAGTGTTGTGGATGGTGGGACACTCGTTCGCTTCAATATTGCTTATAAACCTGTCTCGGCTGAGGATGTCGAACAGAGCGATACACGACGTATCACAGGCTTGCATGAACCCGTAAAGACGTTCCAAATTTTGGTGGTTGATGATAAACCGCATAGTCGTAACCTGCTAATGCAACTGCTAGAACCGATTGGTTTTGAGATTCGCACAGCGACGAATGGGAGCGAAGCGGTTGAGGTGACAGAGGAATGGCAACCCGATTTAATTCTGATGGATATTCGGATGCCAGAAATGGATGGTTTTGAAGCAACTCAGACTATCCGTAAGAATAAGAAATTACCGCGTCAGCCGATTATCATTGCAGTGACGGCGAGTGCCTTTGAGCATGAACGCCAAACAATTTTGGATAGCGGTTGTGATGATTTTGTGGCAAAACCCTATCGTATTGATGTCATTTTTGAGACGATTCGCAAGCATTTAGGGGTGCAATATACTTATGATTCAAAACTAGCGACGACAGAAACACCAAGAGTCAGTGATGGTGAGTTAGTTAATTTGGGTGACCTAGACCCTGATATTCGCGCGCGCTTGATGGACACGGTGCGCTTATTGGATACAGAAGGTGTTGAAGCGATTTTGGCTGAGGTTGTTCTTACACATGAAACGATTGCTAACGAATTGCAAGTGTTGGTCGATAATTTTCGCTTTGATGTTATACGCCGAAAATTAGAAGAAATTGAGTAATGTCATGTTACAGTATCAAGACGCAAAAATTCTCATTGTGGATGATAATCCGAATAATTTAAAATTGCTGGCGCAAATGTTACGCGAGCATGGTTATAGTGTTCGCGCGGCGATAGATGGCGAGACAGCCCTCATTTCCGTTAAGGAATCGCCCCCTGACCTTATCTTATTGGATATTAACATGCCGGTGATGGATGGATATGAGGTGGCGCACCACCTGAAACAAGATGAGCGTACAAACGAAATTCCGATTATTTTCATCAGTGCTTTAGACGATACAGAAAGTATTGTGACGGCGTTTGAGCATGGGGGAGTTGATTACATCTCGAAACCGTTTCAATTTGCTGAGGTTGATGCCCGCGTACAAACTCACCTGACTATTTCTTTACAACAAAAACTGCTTATAAGTTTTCGGGAACGTGACCAAGAACGTTTGATAGAGATTAGTCAAAGCGAAGCACGTTATCGTGATTTATTTGATAATGCTCATGAAATTATTCAGAGTGTGGATGAGCAAGGAAATTTCATCTATGTTAATCCACAATGGCACCATTTACTGGGTTATTCAGAAGATGAAGTGCAAAATATGAATTTTGCGGATGTCATTCATCCCGATTATCTCGATAAATGTATGGCAGTTTTTGAGTCGCTTTATGGAGAGACAAAAGAGGTAGATTTTATCGACACTGTGTTTATTAGCAAAGATGGGCGTGAGATTTTCGTACAGGGAAATATTAGCTCCTATCAAAATCAAGATGGTTTTTATACACGGGGTATCTTTCGTGATTTAACCGACCAACGTCTTGCAGAAAAACAAGCTTTGCTGATGTCGATGGATAGCCAACGCAATGCAGTTTTATCAAATTTCATCCGTAATTCATCGCATGAACTTCGTACACCTCTATCAGTGATTGGTCAACAACTTTACTTTATCAAGCGATTATCAAATGATGAAAAGCAATTGGAACGGGTTAAGTTAGCCGAGAAAAAAGTTAAAGAAGTTGATAATATCATCAATCAGTTGTATCAATTCACGAGCTTATCTGTGAGTGATGCAATTGAGATGGAAGAGGTTAATTTGTCGGAGATGGTCTATCAACATTTATCTGCAAGTGAAGAAGAGCTAGATGAGAAAAACATATCCCTGAATCGTAATATTGATATGAGTTTGCCACAAATAGAGGGCAATTCTGAAATGTTAAATACGGTGATTGGGGAACTACTCGCTAATGCTATTCGCTACTCATCAAGTGGAGATGAGATACTTGTGCAGTTGTCTCAAGCTGATGATTTATATGTACTTTTAACTGTCCGTGATACAGGGATTGGTATTGGGCGTGAGCATCAGCAACAGATTTTCGAGCCATTATTTAAAGTCAGTACAGCCCGTACATCAGATGGGAGTGGAGCAGGTGTTGGCTTGAGTATGGTTAAACGTATTGTTGAGTTGCACGATGGTCAGATTCAATTGATGAGTCAGCTAGATAATGGCTCACAATTTAATATTTTGTTGCCCATAAAGCAAATATAAGTTTTTAACCTCTTCCATCACGAAGCATCTGGGCAAATTCATTTGGCATAGGAGTTGATTCGATTGCTTGTGCCATTTTTTCGACATCATAGGCTACACGGATGAACTCTACAGTCAGTTCTTTTCCCTCAGCTGATAAAAGGATATAACAAGCATCAGGATTATCGTCCTTAGGCTTGCCGACACTGCCCGCATTGATGACCTGTTGTCCACTGGGTAGAATACGGTGATAGGGCAGATGTGTATGTCCGCAGACCATGACATGGGCATCAATCCCATTCATGATGCGCTCTAGACTTTCGTCTGAACGGTCTTGATAGAGGTACTCGTTAATTTTGCGTGGGCTACCATGCACGAGCAATATATCTAAATCGCCTAATTTCAATGGCATATGTGCGGGTAACTCTCTTAGATAGGCTTTGTTCTCGTCGGTTACCTCTGCATTTGACCATGCAATGGATTGTTCCCCGAGTTTTTTAGCACTATCGGTTTTATAAGCACAGCCACAATCGTCACTGCTATTGCCGACCCCTTGGTCATAATTGCCCATAATTGTCGGGATATTTCGTGAGTGTATGGCAGAGATAACTTCATTGGGGAAAGTGCCATAGCCGACTAAATCGCCTAAGCAATATAGATTTTCTGTTAGTCCGCGTTTTGCCATATCATCGAAAACTGCTTCTAAAGCAGGTAAGTTACCATGAATATCACCAAAAATGATTGCTTGTTCCATAGGAATTGTCCTGAGAGCTAGTGACTTTTTGGATGATTATGCCTGATAATCTATAGAGAAAAACGGTGAATTGGTTCTCTTAACAGGATGTTAAATTAACGTCAATTTTGAATAATAAGTGGTCGGCGCATAAAACGTCTCTAAAAGAAGCTAATGCTCCAAAAGGTAAAAATTAAAAGGTGAAAGGTAAATCTCTAAACACATTTTATCTTGTGCCTTTTCTTGCAACTGTTGCTTCAACAATACTCAGAAAGGCAATCCTATCTGATAGATAACTTCAACAGAATTCAAGTTAAATTAGAGAGATTTTGAACTGGTAGAGGAGAAATCAGGTCACACATTTGAGCATGACCTGAAAGAATTGAGATTTAGCGTAATTCGGAGCGGTAGGCATCCGCAAGATTTGCCTCAAATAGAGATGCGATATTTGTCGTGATAGCGTTTACTAATCCTGCTTCACCAAATTGAGCAACCATATCTTCAGGAAAGACGACGCTAATATTAGCGATATAGCGTCCACGTTGTAAATCAAGCGTTACAGCGACATCGCCTTCTGCACATTCTTCTACATCAGCACGATAGGCGTTTCCATTTCCATCCTCAAGTTCGATAGGCGTGTACCCGATTGCTTCATAATACTCAGCTAGGAAGCTATCTTCTAATGCGGAACTTGCTGACTCAGCATCAGCAAAGGTATCAACCGCGTAGGATATAAGTCCAAAGAAATAGTCTGTGTTGCAATTTACATTTTGCAAGTTGCCACTAACGCGGTATTCGTGTCCATAGGTTTCGAGAAACTCAGTGTAGCTTTCTACCAAATCATCTGGCGCGAGGTTAGCAACATCGTCAGTCGTTAAGGATTCTGCACCACTGAAACTAATATCTTCTGGCAGACCCTCAGTAATCAGATTTAATCCATCAACGAAAGTTTCTTGAGTCGCCACTTCTACTGTATTTTCGTATGTGCTTTCGACTAGCTCAGGGTCACGAATGATAACAACTGCATCAAGCGTTGTGGCATCGCCGCCTGCTTGAGGGTCGCGGATGAGGATGTTATTAACGACTTCTTCTTGACCTTCTAGCACTTCGCCAAAAATGGTATGTGCGCCATTGAGCCAAGGAGTTTCGGCGGTAGTAATAAAGAATTGGCTACCATTGGTGGCTGGTCCTGAATTTGCCATTGCTAATAAGCCCGGACGGTCAAAGGCGATGAAGCTGACAAACTCATCAGCAAATTGATAACCGGGTCCACCTGTGCCTGTGCCAGTGGGGTCGCCACCCTGTGCCATGAAATCTTCCATTACACGGTGGAAAATTGTGTTGTTATAATAATTTTGCTCGGCTAAGAATACAAAATTATTGACTGTTTCAGGGGTAAAATCTTCAAGTAAATCGAGGTAAATTGCACCAGCAGAAGTACAAATAATCGCACGATAGTCCACATCTGCTTCTAATACAGTTTCTGGGGCTGTGTAGCTACGGTTTTCAGGTTCTACCGCAGGGGTTGCACTTTCGCAAATTGCGGATGGTGTCCCACTGAGGTCTAATTCACTGGGGCTAACGGGGTCGTCTTGCGCTAAGGCAGGCATTGCCAATAACAATAAAAGTCCCAGTATAATACGATTGAATTTCATCAAAATATCCTTCATTAACGGGTATCTCGGCGTAGTGTAACAGAAACAGCTTAAGGTTCTATGCCTAATTTAAGGGAGATACTCAAAATTTTTGGAATGGAAATCTGACTATGTCAATTTATCGCTGTCCTGTTTGTGAGCAAGAACTCTCATTAAAGGCAAGAAGTTATCAATGTGAATCAAATCATAGCTTTGATGTTGCTAAAGAAGGTTATGTGAATCTTTTGCTTGCAAACCAGAAAAATAGCAATGACCCCGGTGACAACAAACAAATGATTGCAAGTCGACGAGAGTTTTTCAATCTCGGGCATTATGACCTTATTTCGGAGGCACTCAATGCGCTTGTTATGCCATTGATAGTGCAAACTGAGAATGAATTTACGCTATTAGATGTCGGCTGTGGCGAAGGATTTTTCTTGTGGAATTTACGGCAATCTCTTGAGGGTAAGTCTACACCATCAAATATCGATTTTTATGGTACAGACATTTCTAAATGGGCGATAAAGTCTGCCTCGAAACGCGATAAAAATAGTCATTTTTCTGTGGCGAGTTTATATCACCTGCCGATAGAAGATGAGTCGGCTGATTGTCTGACGCGGATATTTGCACCGAAGTCTTATGCCGAATTTGCGCGTGTGCTGAAGCCAGAGGGACTGTTTATTTCAGTCGTGCCTGGTGCAGACCATTTGATGGGATTAAAGGATATTCTTTATGATATTCCAACCAGACATTCTGAGGAGCATGATGCTGACATAGAGCCGTATTTTAATTTATGTGAGCAAGTGCGCGCGAAATACAGGATTCTCATAGAAGGTACTGAGAATATTTTTAACCTGATTAAGATGACACCCTATTATTGGACGATGTCCGCAGAGGCTTCGGAGACATTTACGAGCCTAGATAAGATTGAACTCGGCGTTGATTGTTTATTGAATGTATATGAGAAGGGTTCACTCTGAGAATAAATCGCTTAATTTGAGTGTGAAGTCTGGTAGAACTGTTCCGCCTGTAAGCGTGTCATCATTTTTGCAGTAAATAATTGCTCTTTTAGAACCATATTCCAACTCCTGTGCTATGTCCTAGTTTATTTTATCATGAAATAGCTAAGGCGTAGCGAATGAAGTCATGCGTGTCTTTGACAGATTGTTCAAGGGCAGGTTGCCTTACTTTTTCGGACGGATTTGGACGATTATCCCATGCTGTCTGAATGAGGTCATGCCACTGTGCATCTAAATTGAACTTCCCCCAGTTGACCCCTGCTAATTTGGATTCAATAGTGCCAGTTTCTAAAGATTGAAGCATCCGACAATAGCTAATAACAGCGAAGGATTGCGCCCAAATACTCTTGATTTCATACTCACCTGTGAGAATTTCGTTTCCCCAATTGTGCATTGTTCGCTTAATTTCAGCTTTCATGGCTGGGATATTGATAGGGTCGATATAGGTTTGTGGATTGTCTCCATAGAGTGTGATGCCATGTTTGCGTGTGACCCAGCGCACCACCAGTTCGTTATCATGGGCAGACCGTTCTAGCTCAGTTGCCGTATTATCGAGATACCAGATTGGACTGTGATGAGGGTCTTGTTGCTTGAGCAAATCTTTAGGAAAATAAGAGCCTTCTAAATGATGTGACCAAGGCAAAAATTCCTCAAATAGTTTGGCGTGCATGGCGTTAAGCTGAATTACATCTTCATCAGATAATTCGTTATAAATGACCATTAAAATATCGACATCACTATCCTCGTCCCAATCGCCGACAGCGAAAGAGCCTTGTAGATAACAGGCTAAAAAATTGTCTTTTAGGATTGATTTTATGCGCTTTACAAGTTCGTCTAATAGAGCGTTGAGTGTCGGAATTGGAGTTGGATGAGACATTATTATGCTCCATGTGTGGCTTATCCTGCGTTATGCTGATAAGTCTACTGATAGGGATAGATTGCTATATAATGCCAAGGGCTATCTGTAAACACAAGTAACGAGACTCATTCATGACAATCAATTGGGGTCGTGTCCTCATAAGTGTAGTGATTTTAGCAGCAATAACACTATTAATTGCTTGGCTTGCTTTGCAATGGTATCGGGGAAATAGTGATAGTAACATCACGATTAGTCGTTATTTGAATAATCCACAAGCCAATAGTCATCTGGAAACATCGGCTTTTACGCATTGCCCAGATGCTCCGTTTATTGTGCCGAGTGAGGGATTCATAGGCTTATTATGGCGTGATAGTGCCGCACCGTATACTGCTTTGCGTCGGCATACAGGCATTGATATTTTTGGTGGTCGAGCAGAAGGAACGGTGCCGATTGTTGCGGTCTATGATGGTTGGCTAACCCGCCTTGAAGATTGGCAAAGCACGGTGATTATTCGACATGATGACCCTTTGCAAGCAGGGCGAACTATCTGGACATATTATACCCATATGGCATTACGCAATGGTGGCGAGAGTTTCATCCCGTCAGATTTTCCACAAGGTACTTACAATATGCCCATAACACAAGGCACAATCATCGGGTATCAAGGGGCATATAGCCCACAATTTCCTGTAGCGACTCATCTGCACATGAGTATTGTGACCAGTAATCCTGATGGTAGTTTCCGTAATGAAGCTATTTTAGAGAATACACTTGACCCATCCCCTTATTTTGGGATGGACTTAAATGCTGATACGAATGACGTGCGTCCTGTGCAGTGTATTGGGAGGTAAAAATTTAAAGGTAAAAGGTAAAATATACTCCGAGTTTTACCTTTAACTTATTTATTTTACTTGAAATGTTTCGAGATTGAATTAACGAAAATTGATTTACAGTGTAATCAAGGAAGTGAAAGTTAGCTTAGACTATGCAAAGCCGTGTAGACATTCCCATGTTTTTTCGAGTGATTTGGCAACAGGTTTGATGACTTCGCTATCTTTCCAATAACCTGAGTGCGCTTTATGGGGCAACATATTATCTAAGCCTAGCCGACCACTGGTATGCACCTCACGGTCTTGTACAACCCGACGATATTTGTGATTGAGATTATTGATTGGGTATGAGATAACATCATCGCGTTCATAGAAATTGACCCACTCACTAATCATATTTTTGCCACGATGCTCCCAATTCGGTGGCGGTACAGCAATCGGTGTCCCAAAGATTGGGTTTTCTACGGGATCGTCTGAATCACCGTGTAGCAATGACCATAATCCAAGAGGCGACCCCATTGTATAAAAGAGGTTCATTGTCTGACCACGCGCTAAGGTTTGTTGCTCAGTGGGTTCGATTTTATACGCAGAGAAATTCCCATGCTGAATATCCCACACAAAATTGCTGGCGATAATTGTGCCAAGGCTGTGTGAAATGATGCAGAGTGGGGCATCTTGAACAGTTTCTTCTTCTAATTCCATGAGGCGAGTAGCGAAGATTTTGTGAACTTCTTTGTAGACCCAAGCATAGTATGGCGGGTAAGCGACAGCGTCTGCTAAGAACTCAATAATGAATTTATGCAGGTCATTCCACATGCCTTTGGGCATAATGCGATCTCTGAGTTCGATTTCACGCTCATTCAAGACAGGTGACCAATGAATTGGCTTGAAAATGATGTCTTTTACGATTGTATCTGGTAATTCTTTTTTGATACGCTCAATGAGGTCATCACAAAAATCAGGTTTTTGTTGCCCGATGCCATGCACAATTGCTACACCAATTTTGCCTTTATCGTCAGACATATCCCACTCCTGTGCCACTTAAATCTTCCTTTTGTATCACTTGAGTCAGAGATTTTATTTTACCTCATCATTCAAATGTTATCTGTAGAATACGGTGAGAACAGTATATTTGCTGAGGTTATATGCAAAAATAATGTAAATATTATTGAAATGTTTCTTATGGGGTTTAGGGGATGGCAACAATCATCAAAAAATGACCCAAGCGAATTTGATCTGCTGATTCAAGAGGGTAGCGTTCATTCGGGTTTAAGCGTGTGCTATTGAGGAATGTTCCATTGGTGCTATTTAAATCGGCAAGATAATAGTTGCCCATATCATAGACAATTTCAGCGTGTTTGCGTGAGACACCAAGCATCCATCCATATTGGTCGGATAAATTGATGTCTAATTGAATATCTTTGCCACCACGACCAATATATAGATGTTCAGGATTAAAGAAGATGAGCGGCTCAGTCTCTTGTGGGATGTATAAGCGCATGATGCGTCTTTCACCGGGTAAGGCGGGATGTGTTTCTATCGTTGAAAGATTGAGTATATCCTCCATATCAAAATCTGCGGATATATCCTGGGTCTCTTGTGCATCATCAGAATTAAAATGTTCTAATCCAGATTGTGCGTCATCTTGAGGTACGTCATCCATTGTTACAGTTTGCCTCTATTTATAGACAGCTTAAGCAGATTATCACCTAATCGCTTGTGAATAGTCAAGCAAAGTCGCTAAAATATCTATCACTATTCATAAGCGAATATAACCTACAGTATGCTAAAATTCAGTAATATATTTCAATGACTTAAAGGTACTTAATTTTGACTTATTCACGACAAATAAAAGAATTTACTGGCAAAATAGATAATGATTTTTGGAAAAATCCGCAGGGAGTAGAGGTTGAGCATGATAGCTTAAAATTTTTGTATATCCCTGACCATATTGAAACCTATATCATGACACAGATTGCGCGGTCTGTTTATCGCTATCAGATTGATAATCTCAGTACACAGATGCAGATTACAACAGCTGTCATGATTACGATGGGCGCGTTATTACCAGGTGTGCTTTTGCATGACCACTTAGCATGGACACTCAATAAGAATATCCCCGTGATTGATTTCGGGACTCTGGGGGTTAAGTTCTATGCTGGACCTGGTGAGCCACTTGATAAGCCTTATATTAATCGCCCACTTTCGATTGATGTAGCTGATAAAGTGGTTGGGGTTGTCGAAGATTTGGTGGATTTAGGCGGTACAGCGAATTTTGTGCATCAGTATCTCACACAGGAGAAGAAAGCGCGTAAAGTTGTACTGATTGCCCCGTATCTTAAAACGACGGCAGTTATGGAGAATATGGATGTTTTGTATTATGGGCATGTGCCAAAAGATACATGGATTATCACACCGCGCGAGAAGGTTGAAACATTGATTAAACGAGTACCCTATTGGCGTGATAATGGTGCAACAATCGAATTTTGTGAGCAAAACTTGCAAGCAATTGGTTACCCACAATATATGATAGACATCTATTTACGTCCGACTTATGAGCGTGGTTAAATTACTATGCAAGAGACCTTGCGCTACCTCACAGCACAGTTAAAACGATACAAAAATTATGAAATTAAAGCGGATGCTTTGCAAAAGATAGCTCGTTTACAAGATCCGCAAGCAACAGAATTTCTAATTAATTTGCTGAATGAGACACAAGCAAATTCTTCTAATATGGTTCGTATTTTGTGCGTGTTGCCACATACTAATGACCCACGTGTAGCAGACATCATATGGAAACATGCCAGCGAAGATTTTCCACCTGCAATGCCAATCATGGAATTATTAGGGAATACACGAGAAAAACGGGCTGTTCCACTGTTGATAAAAGCACTGAATACAAAGGCATTGTATGCAGGAGAGCGTATTACTGCCGCTATTGCTCTAGGGAAAATTGGGGATGAACGGGCAGTTCCAGCGCTTGTGAATGCACTGGGTGAAGACAGAACTTTTGTAGGGTTTGAGAGAGTATGGATACCCAAGAATATTGCTTTGTCACAATATGCTTTACAAGCTCTCAAGCTAATTAATACGGACATTGCCAAAAGTGCTATCCAAACATGGGAAGCAAAATATGATGAACGCGCTCAGGTTCGGGCGGAAAAATTTATTAAGCTCGTTGAGGATAATAATTATGTTCGCTGGCAACATAATGAGGATTTGTTGCGCTTAGGTTATCATGCGATTGATGTTGTGAATACTATTTCACTGCATCAAGGTAAAACATTTAAGCGAGCTATCAATCAGATTTTTATGGGTTTAGCAAAATATCCTGAGATGATACCGAGGTCTGCAGAAGTCAGAATACTTGATTTTGTCCTCACTGAGTTTGAGCGTTCTGAGCATAGTATCTTTTCACCCTCATTCTTTGATGTCATTGCTCATTTTGATAATCCTAAAATTGATGACTACGCCTTGAAGATGATTGATTATTACGCGGATGAATGGCGACAAATGCAACTGCTAAATTTATTAGCAAAAAGGCGCGTTCCAGAAGCGATATCAATTATTGAGCGACTGCTACAGGGGTCGTCATTGTTAGCTAACAAACCTATCGTTTTATTCAAAGCTCTGGCAGAAATCGGTGGGGCAGACTGTAAACAAATTATTGAACATTACTTGCCTCATGAAGATAGTACCTTACGGATAGAATTTTTGGAGGCATATACCGAACTGTATCGTGGAACAGACCATGCGCTTCATCTCATTGATCCGCTGATTAATCATAATAATACACGGATTCAGGTAAGGGCAATTAATGCGCTATCTAAAGGGGCAGATGGCGCACTGTATATTCTTATTAGTCTATTAAGCTCCAATAAAATTCAGCGTTCTGCTGCCTTGAACGCACTGGGGCGCTTCGGGGATGAGCGCGCTCTACCCTACATCATCGCTCAGATAAACGGTACGAGGCTTAATAGAGACATCCGCAAAGCACTGGAAGCAATCGCTACTGAAAATGCGTATGCTATCCTCAATGCTTGGGATGCCCCTGACAATGATTTACCACTAGCTCAGGACTAATTCTGTAAATCTAGCTCACACATTCCTGTACTCGCAGTGCAAGTACCAATCACATTCCCTTGATTGATGACTTCAAACTCCCCTTCTGTCCAGAAAAAATTGGCTTCGTTAATTGTGACAAAACTTCTTATCCAGTTACAGCTATCGACTGGATTAACTGATGTGCTATTGTTTGTGCCACCAATTTGTAAACAATGGTTCGCAGGAAATATACTTATATCTAGGTCTGCCATAGGCGCTTCCCAACGGGCGGCATTGTAAACAGTTTCGCCATTGCGGAAACTCAAGTCAAATAAATTGGTGGGTTCAGAACTGATATTGAGTAAGGTAAAGTAGGCATCAGAATATAAGAGTTGTACCGCATACCGAACGATAGGTGTAGGGGTTGGCGGTATCATCGTCGGTGGAATCAATGTTGGAACTTCTGTTGGTATTTCGGTTGATGCAACTGCAACGCCAACAGGTGTATTAGTTGCGAATAAGCCAGTCTGTGCCGAGGTATCATCCTCACCATCCACTATGTCTGGTTGTGTTGCTGTTGGGACAATTGGCTCATTGCCTGTATACCAACGCGGATAGACAAACACTTCTGAAGTCACTTGTTTGCCATTGGCATCTTCATATTGGACGAAAAAACTGCCGTCAACTTGAGGTAAAGCGACTTGTGCTTGCCATTCTGCCCAATCAGTGATGGGGGTTTCGTCGGCATCTAGTATACGATACTGTGTCGCTAGTCCCATCCAATCGGCATCATTGCTCCATTCATTGCGTTCAGTTGTTAAATATAACGTACCTGATTCAACGTCAGCTAGAGCAGGTAATACATCGGGCTGTCCGCCAAGAACAACGATGAATAGCACATCACTCCCTAGTTGGCGCGCCGCAATACCTACTTCACGATACGTTGGGTTTAAGGAACTGCGAGTATGGAGATCAGAGTTTGTCCAGAAGCCCATCGCAGAGCGAACACTCCCTAGAGCAGCAATTTCCGAAAGGGCGAAGCGGACGGGATTGCCATAATTTGCCCACTGAAATTCAGGAAATTGTGAGCGTTGTCGCGCATTTTCGCCTTGCTGACCTGTATGGAAACTATCGGGAATGGATGGTAAGGATACAACATAGTCTGCCTGAGAGACTGCCATTGCTTCGAGTGTTTCATTATAGACAACAGGTTCTAAGCCTTCGCTTATACGCCAGAGGTTAAATTCATTGATGAGTTCAGGTATAAGCTCACTTCGGTCAGTGGAATCTTGTGCGAAGCTGGCTAGAGATAATGTAAATACCGCAATAAGACCGATAAAAAATATAATAGAGGACAGGCGTTTGAACATTATGATTCCTCAAAAGAGCAAGATTTATTTCTTATTTTAGTCTAACGACAAAGGACGCGCTAGCGAGTTATATAAGTAAATATTTTAGTTTTCGTTTGGAGTTTTTAACAACACAATTTTTAAGAAGATATGATACGATGTGTGTGGCTTATATTTGGACTGATGTTTTTATTGGTTTTGCTATCGTAGAATGAGATATTAATGCGGATTTTTCTGGGTGTCACAAGTATTGTATTGTTAGTTTTAGTGATTGCTTTAGGCGTGGCATTGGCATTTTTAGTGACTACACGCCAACCCTATGTTGAACCTTTCCGACCTGATGCGCCACAATTTGCCCAACACGGTGAGTATACTGTTGGTGTACAGAGTTTTACGATTACGGGTGACAGTCGACCGCTGAATGGGTGGGTTTGGTATCCAGCAAGTGGTGAGCAAGAACTGGCAAATTATAGCGAGTTCAACGGCGTTTTCGAGACTAGCGGACGTGCAAATTGGGATGCTGTGCCTTTGAATGCTAATGCACCCTATCCCTTAGTCGTGTTTTCACATGGGAGTGGTGCAACGCCCTTATTAAGTCTTTTTTATGTTGAACACTTAGCCTCACAGGGTTTTGTAGTAGTCGCAACAGAACATCCTGCCAATACGATGGTAGACCGTCTGCTACCCCGCGAAACCTATGATAACGGGATCGTGGATAATTATATTTACCGCCCACGCGATGTTAGTCGAGCGATTGACTATGCTTTGGATGTTCTCAATACAGGCGCATTGTCTGGTATGATAGATGCCGAGAAAATTGCTGTTTCTGGTCATTCATTCGGTGGATATACAACTTTTGCGGTTGGTGGTGCGAGACTTAATTTTGATGCCTTGCAAACATGGTGTGATGAAAACGAAGGCGTGACACTTGGTGATTTGCGTTCAGAGGATACTCTTACTTCCACAAATCGTGATGTGCTTTTAGGTGATGGTGTATGCTATTTATTGAATGAGCAAGCACGTCTTGCCGAGATTAATGGACTAGATACAGTGCCTTCAGGCGCTTGGGAGAGCTTTGGTGATGAGCGTATTGGCGCGATGATTGCTTTTGCTCCTTGGAATGCCCCGATTTTTGGCGAGGAGAGTCTATCAGAAATCACCTTGCCTACACTGATTATGGTCGGGGGCAACGATAATTCGACTAAACCAGAACGCGACGCGCAGAATTTTTACGAGTGGCTAGGTAGTGATGATAAAATGTTAGTTGAGTTTGTATTGGGTGACCATAGTGTCTTCATAGACCACTGCCCGCCATTGCTCATCAGTTTTGATGCTTTTGAGGCGTGTAGTGACCCTGTTTGGGATTTAGGGCGTACCCATGATATAACAAACCACGTCACGACAGCTTTTTTACGCGCACAATTCTACGATGATGCTGATGCTGTATCAGCATTGGAAGCAGAAAGTATTGATTTTACAGGGATAAGAGTTCAACGTCCTTGATAAAAGTGTGAGATAAAAATGGGATTATAGTAATGACCATTCCAACCTTTGTAGATAGCCTCCAATGGTATCGTGATGATTATTTTCAGGCGCGTTTACGTGATGATGCTGACCGTAAAGAAGTAGCCGAGCTATTTGATTTGTTTGCACAAAATCAACGGCTAGATAAACTGCGTGCCTTGGGATATTTGGAGCAGGGGCTTCGTCTAGCACAGGGTGAAAATGGACACCCGTATTGGGAATTGATGTTCGAGTATTGGCATTACACACTAACATCCCCTCCGATTGGTGATGTTGATGTGGCAGTGCGCTTGTTCATGAAGGCGAATCAAGCAAAGTATCGTGAGTGTCCGATATTAGGTCGAATTTACGCGGCTATGATTGATGCGTATGTTTGGGACGACCCGATTAGCTATGCGACAGAAATTCGGCAGGCGATTGATTACACGCTCGAAAATATCCCGATTGAGAAAAATACTTATCAACGGATGATGCTTGCACAGTCGCGCTTGCATTATGAACTCCAAGAACCTGAAATTGTGTTGGCTGCGGCGAGTTCTCTATTGCAATTTAGTGATGATTATCCGCCTGATACGATTAACGCACATTTATATCTGGCGCAAGCGCATATGATTTTGCAACAATACGAGGATGCCTTTGGTAATGCCCGACTTGCTCATGATGTGGCGATAGCGAATAATTTTACTGATTTTCAACGTGCCGCCTTAACAGTGCAAGCCGCGATTTTCGCCCATCAACAAGATTGGGGCAGTGCTGATGTGGTGCGTTATCAAATGCGTGAATTGGATTGGCGTGGCGCAAAGTGGCTCGATTTATCCTTTGATGCTGAACTAGAATACTGGCGTGAACGCGATGGCTTATGGGCAAAGTTTGTTGGGCTTCGCTTTGCTAAACAAATCCTCGATTACTATCGTAAACAAGACCAATTTTACTGGATTTGCCGTGCGCGTTATGACCTTATTTCCGCTATGGTCGATGTTCCGTCATGGTTGCGCTGGGCGTATCGCTTATTGCTCAACGTGCCATCACTCAAGCAACAAGTCCAAGAGGCACAAGAATCTGCAAACTACCTCAAACGTAGTGATTGGTATTTAGACCGACTCAGCAAAATCGCTTATCCGTATATGGATTAGGGGCTAATTCAACGTCACTAACTCATGAATGTCACCTAATGGGCGATTGACTTTGAGAGACTGCTTACGCGACTTAACCACCATTGGAATACCATTTTTCGGCGATAGCGTCACCGTCACATGACGGTCAACCTGTGCCTGTGGCGCTAATTCAAGCTGATATTTTTGTAAAATCATAGCAAGCACGATTTTCATTTCCATCATCGCAAAGCCAGCACCGATACACATACGCGGACCTGCACTGAATGCCATATATTCATAGGGGGCAGGTTTGAGTGTTTGCCAACGATATGGATTAAATTGATGTGGGTTGGAATACACATCTGGATTTTGGTGGGTCATATAATGGCTGAGTATCAGAGTCGAGCCTTTGCCAAGTTGATGACCCTGTAAGACAACAGGTTCGGCAACAATCCGCTGAATCCAAACGACAGGAGGCAAGATTCGCATACTCTCTTGGATGATATGCTCTAAAAATGTCAATTGCCCGAGTTGCTCTATGCTCGGTGTATTACCAACTAGGACGCTATCTATTTCATCGAGAGCATCTTGCAAAATCTCTGGAAATTGTGACAGTAAAAAGAGTGTCCACGTTAGCGCATTACCACTCGTTTCATGACCTGCTAAGAAGAGAACATTTACCTGCCCAAGAATTTCATCATCCGTGAGTCTATTGCCGTCTTCATCAACTGTATTAATAAGGGTGGCTAAAATATCTTTATCATGGAGCGCGGTTTCGCGTTTGCGTTGAATGAGGTCAAGCATCAGGGCTTCGAGTTTATGGGAAACATTCCGTAAACGACGCATCGGCGAAAAGGGTAAATCTAGCGGAATAACGCGCAACAGGGGAGAGGTGGCAAGGCTCATCCATTCAGCGATTAAGGCGCTCATCTCATGTCCTTCGCCTTCAGAATCTAAGCCGAATAAAGTCTTGATGGCGATTTTTGCTGTTAGATTATGGCAAGTTTTGCTTATATCTAGTGTAGCGCCAATATGCCACTGAGATAGCATCTCTTGGGTAATGGTGACCATATCATGACGATAATTCTCGATGTAGTGTTTATGGAAGGCAGGCATAATTAGGCGACGTTTACTGAGATGCTCATCACCATTCATGAAGGTGAGACCTCTGGATAAATTCTGCACGGATTTATCTCTGATATTGAGCATGACTGAGGAGTGATAGTGTTTTGGATTACTAAAAACCTCACGATTGTAATCTGCACCAAAGGCAAAGACAAAGCCTTTCTTGCCGTCTGGCACAGTCGATAAAACCCCGCTAAGTTGTCCGAAGCGTTGCTCGTAATCTATCATTGTGCTGATAGGATTGCGAAAAAATTCAACCAAATGTGAATAAACGCCGAGACCCCCAAAGGTCAGCGCTGGACCTGGAATCATACATAGCCCTTAGAAATTGTCATCTATCTTATTCTACACGAATGTAGCAAATAAATAAGCTGAGGTGAAAGAACCATGTCTTAACAATTTTACGAGAAATAGGCTTTAGAATATAACTAAGCTAAGATTATAGAAGTGTGGGTTAGTGCATATGAGCAAATCTCTCATATTAGTTGTGGATGATATTCTCGACAACACAATCATTGTTTCAGAAACTTTAGAAGCCTTCGGATACTCAACTTTGACCGCAACGAGTGGAAAACAGGCATTAGCTGTAGTTAGCGATACGGTAAACATTGACCTGATTATTTTAGACATCATGATGCCTGATATGGATGGCTTAGAGGTTTGCCGTCACTTAAAAGCCAATGCGGATACGAGAGATATTCCGATTGTGTTTATGAGTTCTTTGACCGATACCAAATTTATTGTGGATGGCTTTCAGGCGGGTGGTGTCGATTATATTAGTAAACCCTTCAATATTTCTGAAGTTCTCGCCCGTGTAAAAACACATATTACTCTCAGGCAACAACATCAACAACTACAATCTCAATATGCCGAAATTGAGCAATTGCAACAAACCATTCGCAAGTATATTTCAAAAAATACTTGGCTAAACATTCAAGAAAATGATAGGGATATTATCCGTGAATATGACATCATGACACTGATGTTCACGGATATAGCCGATTTCACCGCAATTTCGGAAAAAGTTGAGCCACAATTATTGATTGAGGATTTGACGAGTTACATGGAATTGCTGACAACAATCATTCACAAACATCATGGACAAGTAGATAAATTTTTGGGAGATGGTCTATTTGCCTTCTTTAAAGAGGCAAGTGATGCAAAACACGCTGCGTTTGAAATACAAAATGCTTTGACCAACTTCAACTATCATCAACAAGAAAAAGGTAATAATCAATTCCTAACACGTATAGGACTTGCAACAGGAGCAATTTTACAGGCAATTTTTGGCTTTGATGAACGCCTCGAACATACCTTAATTGGTGATCGAGTAAACACTGCTGCCCGTTTACAATCAGAAGCTCCCTTAGGAGGTGTTTTGATGGATGAACTGACCTATTTGGCTATTGGACAGCCAGATGTAGCTGATAAATATGAAATTACTCTGAAAGGGAAATCGGATATTGAGCTAGCCTATGCAATTTCTCCAGAGGCAATTGGCAAATTTCTAAATGTTAGTTAGCTGTTGGTGGCGCACAGGTATCGCGTTCAATTAATTCTGTGCTGAGAGTAATATGTTGTGCCTTTTGCTCAGGGTTGTCTATGATACTCAATAATAAGCGAGTTGCCGTATGTCCCATTTGAGTCAGTGGTTGCCGAACACTTGTCAATTTAGGATATGAATACATGGCTTGTGGAACATCATCAAAGCCAATAACAGATAATTGTTCAGGTATTCGTAAATCTCGGCTCATTGCCACTTCAATTGCCCCGAATGCCATCATATCATTTGCTGCAAAAATAGCTGTAGGCGGATTATCTAACTCCATTAATTGATGTGTCGCGCGTACACCATTTTCTTGCAGATAATTGCCTACGATAACTAGATTGTCATCAAATGGAATATCGTATCGTGCTAAAGCCTCACGGTATCCTTCTAAACGTTGTTGGGCGCTACTCATAGACATGATGCCAGCAATATGAGCAATGCGTTGATGCCCCAAATTAATTAGATGTTCCGTCGCCTGATATGCCCCTTGCCAATTGGTAACAGAAATTGTTGAACTACGGTACTCTGGGTCTTCTTGGTCTACCATGACATAGGGAAATACATTGTCAATGAAATTATCGACATAATCATCCATATAGGCAGGGGCAAGTAATAACAAGCCATCACTCATACCATTGGCAATCATTTTGGCGTATCGCGCTTCTTTTTCACGTTGGCGTTGTGTCGTATAAAGCATAATGTCGTAATCTGTAGACCCTAATGCTTCTTCGACGCCTCGTGCAATCGTGGCAACATATCCCATATCAAGGGTAGGGACAAGTAAACCAATAATATTAGTGCGTCCGCCAGCGAGACTTCGCGCTTGTTGATTTGCCACATAACCCAAGGCTTTTGCACTGGCTAAGACCTTTTCACGGGTAGATTCTTTGACAAATTCATAACCATTCAATACACGGGATACTGTGCTATAAGATACGCCTGAATCTTTTGCGACATCAACAATTGTTATATTCTGATTCTTTTTCTGGTTGACCATATTTAAGCACCTATCGGTGTTAGCTTGTATCTGAAATTTCAAAGGCGAGCGGTAGTTCAGCTAGGTAGCAATATTTTCAGCTGAGATGCACTAGAAACCACATCGACTTGCATAATGTTGCTACTTAATGCCAGAGCTACACATGACATTGCTCATTATTATAGCTGTATTCCCCTATTATTTACAACGCAAACGCTTGCAATATCTGTTATTGCTAAATATTAACGTTGGCTAGAATGCGCTCAAATAATGAAACAGTTGACAAGCGAACAAAATATTTCTAAACTATAATTATGCAAACGTTTTCAAAAATTTCATTGTAGCTTCCATTATCACTCAGTTTTTGAAAATGCTATTGTAGGGGCATAGCACGCTATGCCCCACTTTAAATAAATATTTAAATAAAATTATCAAGAGGGCAGAGCATGAGTAATTATGAAATAAAACCCGAACATAAATTTACTTTTGGACTATGGACAGTCGGTAATCCTGGGCGCGACCCCTTCGGCGAACCAACACGCAAAACCATCTCACCTGTTGAAATTGTGCATATGCTGGCAGAAGTTGGGGCATGGGGTGTAAATTTTCATGATAATGACCTCGTACCAATCGATGCAACTCCTAGCGAACGCGACCAAATCGTAGCGGATTTCAAACAAGCATTAGCCGATACAGGGCTGGTTGTACCGATGGCAACCACCAATCTCTTCACTGACCCTGCCTTTAAAGATGGTGCATTCACCAGTAATGACCCCAATGTTCGTGCTTATGCTATTCAAAAAACACTGAATGCGATTGACCTTGGTGTTGAATTGGGCGCAGAAGTCTACGTGTTCTGGGGTGGGCGCGAAGGTACAGAATCTGATAGCGCGAAAAATCCGCTTGATGCGATTAAGTGGATGCGAGAGGCGATGAATTTCTTCAGTGAATATGCTATTGACCAAGGCTACAATCTCAAGTTTGCGCTTGAACCAAAACCGAATGAACCGCGAAGCAACATGTTTTTGCCGACAGTCGGACATGCGCTTGCTTTCATTGAAACGCTTGACCATCCTGATATGGTGGGCGTGAACCCAGAAGTGGCGCATGAACACATGGCTGGTTTGAACTTCGTACATGCCATCGCCCAAGCATGGGATGCAGGAAAACTCTTCCATATTGACCTTAATGACCAACTTTTCGGGCGTTATGACCAAGATTTCCGTTTCGGTGCTGAGATGATTAAGCAGAATTTCCACTTGGTGCGCTTCCTTGAAGAAGTCGGTTATGAAGGCAGTCGTCATTTTGATGCCCACGCTTACCGTAGCTCGAATTATGAAGATGTGAAAGAATTTGCAAAAGGTTGTATGCGAACTTACCTCATCCTCAAAGACAAAGCCGAACAATTCGCTCAAGATAGTGAAATCCAAGACCTGATTGCTGAGATTAATGCTGACAGTGGCGAATATGACTACGTGAGTTCCTATAGTGCGGATAATGCCAGCAAGATAAAAGCAGTCGAATTTGACCGCCAAGCACTCGGCGCACGCAACTTGCCCTATGAAAAACTCGACCAGTTGACTATCGAGTTGCTATTGGGTGTTAGGTAAAAATAAAACGAAAATCGTAACGCAGAGAAGCAGAGCAACAGAGGGAAATTTAGGTTGATAGATGCCTTTCCCCCTCATCCCCTAACCCCTTCTCCCACCAGTGGAGAAGGGGAATACGATGGGGCAAGCAAGTCGCTCTCGCTAGATGAAAGAGAGATTTAGGTTGAGGATAATGAAGGGTATTATTCTCCGTAGTTAATTCTTAAGTTGCATTATGCCATCCCTACATAAGACCTCATTTTTAGGCATTCATGTAGGGTTGAGACATATCTCAACCGCTTAAAATTACGACAAAAACTTTTATACTTGTACTTAGAAAAGTATTTTATAAATAAAAGGAATTAAAAAGTCTCTCAGAGAATATGCTGGGAGACTTCGTTGTTTGTGCTAAAATGCCATGATGAAAATAAGTAATCTAAGGCGCAAACTATGGCTGACGAAAACAACAAAAAAGATAAGGGCATTGCCAAAATCGAACCAGCGACGTTGCATGAGATACATAGTGACGTAAAAGCCTTATTGTTAGAGAATTTTGGCATAAAATCTAAAAGACTCGGTATCCAAGTATATGTGAGTGAAAAACAATATAATGAACTGAAAGAAAATTTTCCTGATTCCATTCATCGAGAACTGATGGTGGGAGCGAATGACGAAGATTGGGTAATACAAATACTCAGATGGCCCTTATTAGAAGATGAAGAAACAAATAATTAATCTGCAATTCTCAGCACTCAAAACTCGCTTTTACTGTTTTTACCTTGTTTACTGTACTTACTTTTTATCCTCAGTACTCAGCACTCTTTCTTTAGGAGCAAATCTACACCATGTACGACCCTATCTCACAAGACCCACCCCATAATCCTGATTTTCCTGCCCATATGTCTGATTTTGAAATGCGCTACCAAGAGGCTACTCTCAATGGCGTGATTTATCATCCTGTGGGGGAGGGTCTACACCCATTGATTTTACTCTTGCATGGGATTCCTGGGCATGAACGTAATCTTGATTTCGCGCAGATTTTGCGTCGGGCAGGGTATGCGGTGTGTGTCTTTCATTATCGTGGGTCGTGGGGCAGTGGTGGTGAGTATCGGTTTGCGAATGTCTTGGATGATGTCAAAGCGGTTATCGACTATTTCCGACAAGGCGATATTTCCGAAAAATATCAAATAGATACCGATAACATTATCACGATTGGGCATAGCTTGGGTGGTTGGGCTTCCTTGATGACCGCTTCGGCAGGGTATGTCGATAGGGCAGGCTCACTCTCAGGCGCGAATGTGGGTTTATGGGGACAACAATTGCTAGATAGTCCCGATTTTGTCCGTCCGATGTTCACGTCATTTATCGAGAGTACCCTCGCGCCGTTACATGGTGCATCGTCTGAGGATATTATCCTTGAAACCGAAGCAAATCACGAAAAATGGGACTTACTGCAACAAGTTGATGCGCTCAAGAATAGGAAATTGCTGGTTCTAGGCGCAAAACGTGATGAGGTTGTATCGGTATTTGACCACCATATGCCATTCGTTAAGGCATTAAAAGACGCTGATGCAAATGACCTTATTAGCTCACTTATCGCATCTGACCATTCGTATTCGTCTAATCGGATTGAAGTTGCTAAGATTTTGTTGGATTGGCTGAGATAAGGCTATTTAGGGCTGTTTTTGAGAAGTTGGAATGATAGTATTAAGCTCAAAATTATATGATGAGGGATAGCCAAAATTGACTGTACTAGACCATTTTAATAAGAATAAAATCGTTGCAATTATTCGTTTGGATGATTTATCGGATGCGGTGGACTTAACGCAAGCACTTATTGCTGGTGGCATCAACACTTTAGAATTTACGTTGACTAATCCTGACGCTACCCGCGCCATGTCAGAGGTGCGTGATGCTGTTGGTGATAAGGCACTGATTGGCGCAGGGTCAGTCATCAATGTGGAACAAGTTAAGCAAGTTGCGGATGCTGGCGCACAGTTTGTTGTATCCCCTGTAACCAAAGCGGATGTAATTGAAGCTTGTCATCAACATAATTTACCCACAATGCCAGGTGCGTATACACCGACTGAAATTCAAATGGCATGGGAGATGGATGTTGCAGCTGTTAAGGTATTTCCAGCAGGAGGTTTAGGCGCAAAGTATATTAAGGATGTTTTAGCCCCGTTGCCTCATTTGCGTCTGATGCCCACAGGTGGCGTAAAGGTTTCTAATATTGCTGAGTTTCTAGAAATGGGTGCATTTGTTGTTGGGGTAGGTGGTGCATTGTGCGATAAACAGGTCATCGCTAGAAAAGATTGGGATACCGTCGCAAACACTGCTAGACAATTCTGTGAGGCAATTTCGTGAGCTACGATGTCATTACACTAGGCGAAACCATGCTCCGCTTGAGTCCGCCGAATTTATTGCGGATTGAGCAAGCGACGCACTATGAATCACACATTGGTGGTAGTGAATCAAACGTGGCAATCGGCTTAGCACGATTAGGCACATCTGTTACATGGATTTCTCGGATGACAGATAACGCGCTTGGACACAGTATCGTTAATGGGATTCGCGCTCATGGGGTGGATACATCGCAGGTTGTCTGGACAAAAGAAGACCGTGTTGGATTGTATTTCTATGAAGAAGGTAAAGCCCCGCGTGGAGGAACGGTCATCTATGATAGAGCCAATAGTGCTATCTCGAAGATGACTCCCTCAGAACTTCCTCAGCAATTATTTCAGAATAATCAAGCTAAGTTATTGCATCTTTCAGGGATTACCTTAGCTATCGGTGAAAACGCTGCCGAAACTACTTACAAAGCTGCTGAACTCGCCAAGGAAGCTGGTCATTTACTCAGTTTTGATATTAACTATCGCTCGTTGCTTTCGTCGCCTCAAGAGGCTGTAGAAGCCTGTCATGCCCTTGCATCAATGGCAGATATTATCTTTTTGCCCTTACGTGATGCAGAATTGTTGTATGGTACAAGCGACACGCCACAAGAAGCAGTAACTGCAATGTCAGAGAAATATGCTCAGGCGAGTATCGTAATGACCCTTAGTGCTAAAGGTGCTATCTCCAAAAAAGACGACGAAATTATCAAACAAGAGGCGTTTCCAGCCGAAGAGGTGGGTCGCTTGGGTGGAGGCGATGCCTTTGTCGCTGGATTTTTGCATTCATATATCAAAAGCCCTAATCTCGCTGATGCTCTAAAATGGGGGACGGCTTCTGCTGCTTATAAATACAGTGTGGCAGGTGATTTCCCATTATTTGACTATGACACGATTCATAAAATGGTTCATGACCATCAATCTGCGAATTTGTTACGGTAGCGCTCATTTACAGGATGATGGCGAAAATAATTATTTTCATGCGTGATTACCTTAATATTTATTCTCACTCACATGGTATGAGGTTTTACATAGAGTTAGAATGGGTCGGAATGAGAATATTTAAGTGAGCCTGATGGCTCACGTAGGCAGAATTAAGGAGATTGGGAATGTCGTGATTGGGAGCTTGTAGATTTAGGTTTCGGTATCCATGTTGATAAGACCATGTTTGACGGCGATAACGGCGGCTTCAGCGCGGTTACTGACATCTAACTTTGTGAGGATCTTGCTGACGTGTTTTTTGACGGTTGATTTGCTGATGACGAGTTCTTGTGCAATTTCAGCATTGCTCAAGCCATCGGTAACGAGCTTTAGAACCCTTAATTCCGATGGCGTGAGATCATGACCGGGTAACTTACCTTGTGTGGCACGCATGAGGGCTTGTGTTGCTTCTTGTGCAAGAACGGATTCGCCTCGATATGCGGCATAAATTGCTTCGGCTAGCTCATTCATCGAAACATCTTTCAGTAAATAACTGATTACGCCAGCTTCAATAGCAGCATGAATACGTGAATCATCATCGTAACTGGTGAGAGCAATAATTTTAGCATGTGGGTCAACTTCCATAATTCTTTGAGTGGCTTCAACTCCACCAACATCTGGCATGAGTAAATCCATCAGGACAACATCAGGCTCATATTTTTGATACAACTCTAATGCTTCATTACCGTCCCTCGCTTGTATGATGACGTTGAGTTTCTCACTTTTCTCAATGGACAACTTTAAGCCTAAACGAACCATGTCGTGATCGTCCACAATCATAACATTAATTTCTTTACCTCGTAGCTTATTCATCAATCTCTCCCCAGTGGATATTGCTCAAGCTATGTCCTTATTCATATATATCATTTAAGTATCAGAATCACGTAACCAGTGAACTCTAATGCTTGTGCCTTCTCCAATAATGCTATTCAAAGTCAGGGTTGCGCCGATTGACTCTGCTCGTGCGCGCATGTTGTGTAGACCGTCCCCACCATTCAAAGTATCAGGGTCAAAGCCCACACCGCCATCTGTAATTTCAAGAACAACATCTTTTTTTGTGCTGATGAAACGAATACGAGCGTGAGTAGCAGTAGCATGTTTGCTCACATTATTGAGGGCTTCCTGTGCGATGCGGTACAGTGCGAGGCGTGTTTCAGGCGGGGCGGGATGACCATTATCAATCTCGATATCGACTTCAATTTCAGTGCGTCCTTCAACAGCTTGCTTGAGCCGTTCTAATAGGAGGGGTAATTCCGCTTTTACCAAATTTTCCGGTTTGTATTCCATTAGCAACATCCGCATCTCTGCTAATGCGCCGCGATTGAGGCGGAATATATGGCGCAATTGATTTTGTATTGTTGCATCCGTGAATTGATTATCCGTCGCAAGTGACTCGGCAATCATACTAGATGAAAATAACATCTGACTGACCGTATCATGAATTTCCCGTGCCATTCGCTGGCGTTCCTCTGCTAAGACTATTTTTCGTGTTCTTTTGCGTATTTGTGCGTTATTAATGGCAATTGCCGCTTGTATCGCAAAGGCTTCTAGCCAAGTCAGATGTTCTTCGAAAAATGTGCCTGAGTTACTGCTGACAAGATTGAGAAAGCCAAGAACGTCATTTCCCATTTGAATTGGTATACCAGCATAAGCTCGCATCCATTCTTGCTGTGGATGTTCGACCCATTCCTCATTATCACGCATATCATCAATGATGATAGATTTTTTTTCGTAATACATTTCTCTCAGCGAAGGGGTTGTGTCAATCGGGAAGCGCAATGAGGTTATAACCTGCTCCATATTTCGCGCCTTATATCCCCTACTGTGGGCAACGTAGGCTGTTTTTTCGTCTATAAGCATAATATCAGCTACATCGTAGGCGATAACCAAGCGAATATTTTCTAAAATTTCATCCAGTACATCATCTAATTCTAAGCTCCTAACAATAGCAAGCATTGAATTGTGCAAGGCATTCGTGACCACTAATTCTTGCATTTCGGACGTATCAAGTTTGTATCTAACATCAGTTTCAGGAAATAATTCTAAGGTCGATTGCTCATCCGCCTTTTGTGGCTGAATAAATTCAGAAGACAGTAGGGTCAGACTGATAATGATTTGTTCATGTATTTTTCGAGCCTGCAATTGGATATATATCCAGCGATGATTGGGTTTAATAAACCGCACAACTAGCTGTGATAACAGGAGAGGGTCATGCTGTAGCCATGCGTAAAATTGAGACCGATCGGACTCATAAACAAAGTCTATCAAAGCTTGATCAATTAAATCTAAACGGGAATGTCCCAGTATCTTTTCCGTTGCTGGGTTAGCATCGGTGATTTTGCCATTTTTGTCGATTACAACGTGGGACATTGGGGTGTGTTCAAAAAATTCAGTTGAAAGATGTAGCATAGATGAGCACCCTGTTCTAATCGTTTTAAGAGTACTTTTGCGGAAAGAGTAAGGTATCTGGACATAGATATTGTTTGACAATATTAAATCATCGTATGATGCGAGAAATCGCTATATGAAATTGTTAGCTTGCAAATTTATTTTGATTAATTTTCAAATATAAATTCTTTTCTTTTAAATGCGAAATCCAGCTAATAGGCACATGAATTTCGCGTTTATCACCATTATTAATCTTTATTATAACATGTGTTAGCTGACCATCTGCATTTTCTCCACGAGAGATAACTTCTGCAAATTGTTGTTCATTCTTATCGAAAACGTACATACCTTTATGTACTATCTCTTTACTCAACACATAGGCTATTGATTGCGCGGTGTCAGTCAGGCGGTGTTGCTCAATATGGGGATAATAATAAAGAGGATGCAGAACCACTTTGGGCATTAACACATATGAATCACCATCAGCTGGTTCATAATATTCTGCTTGAAAATTTGGTAAATCATCCCATCTTGTATCGTCATACAAGATAATCGCTCGCTTCGTATTAATTTCGATTGCAGTCAGGGATATAATTTTGGCGTTCGCGAAATTGGCTCGCTTGACGATGATGTGCGTAAGCTCACGCGACCGTGGGTCTACGATAAGATAGATGACTTTGCCTATCGAAGTACCATCAATATAAACTTGTGTTCCAATCGGTTGTTTCATAATAATTACAGTCTCTGCTATAAGATTTTGTACTGATTACAATAAAATGTTATTTCTTATATACAATACACTTTTTAAGCCATCTTTGGTTAGGTGTTTCGCCCCAGAATAATATACATCTTTTGTTCAATTAAAGAAAACAATGGGAGTTGGCGAACAGACTGTTGTTACATTACGCAATAAACTATTATATATAATAAGATAATCGAGGGTATGGGTTGATATGAGGGGTTCTTTGGTATACTTCTGGCTATATGCTGGTGTTATACCTGTTTGATGCACTCCGACCTTATGCAGATGATTAATATGCACAATGAGCAATCTTTCTTAGATCATCATTAACCTCATTCCCAGCCAATGAAATGGAGAAAATTAGTGACTGACTATGACATAGGACTATACGGTTTAGCAGTGATGGGGCAGAATCTTGCGCTCAATATCGCGGACAATAACTTTCGTATTGCAGTATATAATCGTACCCCTTCTAAAACGGAAGATTTTGAAAAGGATCGAATCCACGATAAGCCGATTAAGGCAACGTATGATATTGAGGATTTTATTGGGAGTTTGAAGAAGCCTCGCGCAATTCTATTGATGGTCAAGGCAGGAGAGGCTGTCGATGCAGTTATAGAAAAACTTAAACCCTATCTTGAAGCAGGTGACATCCTGATAGATGGTGGCAATTCACATTACGAAGACACCAACCGTCGCCTAGAAACGCTCGCGCAAGATAATATTCGTTATATCGGTATGGGTATTTCGGGCGGAGAGGAGGGTGCTCGTTATGGACCCAGTTTGATGCCCGGTGGCTCTAAGGACGCATATGAGCGTGTTCAAGCTATAGTTGAGGCGATTGCCGCAAAAGCCAATGGTAAACCTTGCGTAGCCTATCTTGGCGAAGGTAGTGCAGGGCATTATGTCAAAATGGTACATAATGGCATTGAGTATGGCATTATGCAAGCTATCGCTGAAATTTATGATTTGCTCAAGACTGTTGCAAAAAAGGAAGCGACAGCTATTAGTCAGATTTTTAGGGAATGGAATGAGGGACAATTAGCCTCCTACTTGGTTGATATTACTACACACATTTTCTCCTATGTCGAGCATGACACAGGTCAAGCCCTTATCAATCAGATATTAGACAGTGCTAAACAAAAAGGTACAGGCAAATGGACAACACAGGATGCCCTCGATATGGGTGTTTCTGTGCCAACGATTAGCGCCGCTACTGAAGCCCGTTTGATTTCTGCGCTCAAGCAAGAGCGTGAAAAGGCTTCGTCTATTTTAGCAGGTCCTGAATTAGCCGATGACGAAAAAGAGGATGTCTATAAGTTTGTTGATATGCTTGAATCTGCTTTGCTCGCCACAATGATTTGCTGTTATGCACAAGGCTTTTCTGCGTTACAATTTGCCAATCGCGAGTATGGATATGACCTGCCGTTAGCCGAAGTTGCACGCATCTGGCGCAATGGTTGTATCATCCGGTCTGATATGCTCGATGATATTCAAAATGCCTTTACAGAAGATACACAGCTACCGAATCTGATGCTTGCCAAGCATTTCACAGATTTATTGGCAGATAGCCAAGGGGGGTGGCGTGGCATTAGCCTAATAGCGGTGCGTTATGGCATCCCAATTCCAGCTATAAGCTCGGCTCTGGCGTATTACGACAGCTACCGTAGTGAACGACTTCCAGCAAATCTCATTCAAGCGCAACGGGATTACTTCGGAGCACATACTTATGAACGCATCGACCAATCTGGCACATTCCACACTGAATGGCAAGATGATGATGTTATGACCTAGCCATTCGACCAATTTTTCTCCTACACGAACCGCACCCTAATTGCAACCGAAGGTTGGATAGAAAGTAAATGAAAAAGCATCTATGGTAGATAGTAGATGCTATTTTGTTACATTATAAAGAAAGGATATTTTGTGAAGTTCGCTGACGAAACACCTGTATTTACAGCAGACGAAGAAAAAATTGGGCAGATTGACCGTGTGGTGATTGACCCATCTTCCTGGGAAGTGTCACATCTCGTTGTCGAAAAAGGGTTTTTCTTCCCCGAAGATAAGGTTATCCCCGTTTCTCTGGTTGCAGAAGCAACCGAAGAGCAGGTGCTACTTAGTAAGACGAATGAAAACCTTAATTTAGAACCCTTCATCGAAACAGAATTCATTCCTATAGAAACTCTCGACGGCACGGAAGATCGTGATGTTGCGACATATCGCCGTCCGTATTACTCATATCCTGCCATTGGTACAACGGCAAGCTGGGGCACGGGCTGGTTTTATGACCCACTTTTTGGCACGCGAACAACCGAAGCGAGTGAGCGCAATGTGCCCGATGACGCTATCGCGCTGAATGAAGGTGCGGAGGTCTATAGCTATGATGGCGAGCATGTCGGCGAAATTGAAAGTGTTTATACCACTGATGAAGAAAATCGCATTACGCACTTTGTCATTTCGCGTGGACTACTCTTTGAAGATTATAAGCTCATTCCTATGTTCTGGGTAACCAAGACAGAAGAAGAAAAAGTCCAGCTCGGAGTCCCTTCAGATACTCTTCGCGACTTACCCGACCATGCCTTTGAAGAAAGCCTGTCATGATCCACCGTTTTATACGCCTTATATGCAAATAATTATGAAATCTGCTTAGAGACATTGTAGTCTCTAAGCCAACATAGCCGTTGATGGCAGAAGTCTAGGTACCTTTTGGAAGTAGATCATTCCTCATCTAGTCGAGGAGTATATTTATTACCAACCATGACTGATTTGATTTCAACAGGATTAGATTGTCTGTGATAATCTGCTACCTTGATAATTTCTCCATCTTTCTGTTGAACCATTAAAGCACCATGTTGTTCTTCTGCCTTACTACGTGCAAATGCAATAGCTTGCTTTTTCGTTTCAAAAATCTGTGATACGTCCCGCGAAATTGCACCGCGAACACCCCAGCCCTGTGGTAGGGGAACAACATATTGGTCAACCATAATTTCTCCTTATTTTATTTCTATCGTCTGAGTCAATTGTCATCAGATTATCGACATCAACCACATCAAATGTGAAGCGTGTTATCTTATCAACAACACGATATTCTTCCATCGTATCTAATGCGCCCAATAGCTTTACATGTTTATCCTTCACTATTAACATCAACAGTTTTCAACATTAATGCGAACATCACGCGCTAGAGCATCCATAATATCTTTCCCCTTACATAGTAAGAAAAAAATTGAACTTATTGACCAGATTTTTGTGGTCAATCGTGCTATATGAAAATGGTTCATCCATAAGCTAACAAAATGGCATGACGACTGCTATGCTTATATTCTGATCATCGTGTAAGACTTGGATGTAATAATTATGACGAAGCTGAATCAATTGCGGAAACAGGGTCAATCAGTCTGGTTAGATTATCTTGATCGTGACCTCATCAAAAGTGGCGAATTGCATTCACTTGTTGGCAGTGGTGTCTGTGGTGTCACATCAAATCCGACAATTTTTCATAAAGCACTCAAAAAGGGAGACGCTTATGATGCCCAGTTGTCTACGTTAGTCGCCGATGGTTCATATTCTACTGAAGACCTTTACGAGGCACTCATTATTCAAGATGTGCAGGATGCCGCCGATGTGCTGGAGCAAGTTTATACTCAAACTAGTCGTCGTGACGGTTTCGTAAGTTTAGAGGTCAGCCCAGAGTTAGCTTACGAAACAGACGCAACGATTGATTCTGTGAGACGCTTGCACAAACAGGTCAATCGCCCAAATGTTATGTTCAAAATCCCTGCTACACGAGAAGGCATCCCTGCGATTGAGCAGTTAATATCTGAAGGCATCAACATCAATATCACGCTCATGTTCTCGATGTCACATTACGAATCTGTGGTGAATGCTTATATTTCAGGGCTGAATCGCTATGCTTTACAGAATGATGATCTTGCGAAAGTTAGCTCGGTCGCATCGTTTTTCATCAGTCGTATTGATGCTAAGTTGGATGAGTGGTTCGATAAATTGGGCGAAGAGTCCCTCAAAGGCAAAATAGGCATGGCAAATGCAAAATGGGTCTATCAACGTTTTTATGACTTATTTGATAATGTGCATTGGCAATCCTTGAAAGAACAAGGTGCTCATTGCCAACACTTGCTCTGGGCAAGTACGAGTGTCAAGAGCGAGGACTATCCTGAAACGATGTATATCGATAATCTGATTGGTGAGCATACGGTAAATACAATGCCGATGGCAACGCTGGAAGCATTTGAACAAGAGGGTACAGTTAAAGCTAATACTGTTTCGCAGCGGCTTGAGGAAGCAAAACAAAACATAGCTCGATTAGAGGAACTTGACATTAATTTGCATCATGTCTGCGAAGAATTGCAACGTGAAGGTGTTGATAAATTCTTAGCATCTTATCGTTCGTTGATAGGTTTTATAGAGAAAAAACGGCAACAAGTAAGCGTTTAAATACACAATAAACAATAAGAGGAAAATATCATATGTCTAATATGACGATTATAGCGACTTATAAAGACCAAGCAGTAGCAGAGTCAGTCATTGATGAATTGACGAGTAACGACCATGCTCGTGAAGATATAGGATTGGCGGTTGATCCAAAGACGGAAGAAGCCCTTTTAGCAGTGACGGTGAATACGGATAATCTGGATGATACGATGCATAAGATGAAAGAAAATGACCCTAATACCATTGTTGCACGCCAGACGGGTTGGCGACAAGGTAATAATTTTAAAGATTTACACCCTAATGCTGAAGACTTTACAGCTGTAGAACGCACGGATAAGAAATAGAAATAAGGACATATAACGCAGAATAAATTTTTTATAAAACCAATCCAGAAAACTCCTATCAGCTGCTTGAGCTACACCATAAGTCCACTGATTATACCCTGCATGATGGTTGCGCTCTTGAGGATGCCTATTTCTATGCTGAGCAAAATGCCCGTCTTGCAAAAAACGCCGAAGCTTATTACCGTGCTATGTACCGTGGACGCGCAACCTCATGGAATCTGCGCGATTCCCATATGATGGAAACACTTATACAACTTCGCAAGCATTTACAAAAGATTAGGGGACGAGCCAAAGTTGTTATCTGGGCACATAATTCCCACCTTGGAGATGCCCGTGCCACTCAAATGTCGCATCGCGGTGAACATAATTTGGGGCAACTTGCACGTCAATATTTCGGCGTTAATTGTTTCAGTATTGGTTTTAGTACCTATACAGGAACGGTAACAGCCGCATCAGAGTGGGAAGCAGAAGCCGAATGGAAGTTTCTGCGTCCGAGTTTGCCAGAGAGTTATGAACGATTATTCCATGATTTGGATGTACCTCAATTTTCACTTTACCTGAAGGAGGTGGGAAACAGCGTTCTGGATCGTGCTTATTTACAACGGGCTATTGGTGTAATTTACCGTCCTGAAAAAGAACGCCAGAGCCATTACTACTATGCTCGTTTACGAAATCAATTCGACATGCTTATCCACATAGATGAAACAACAGCGTTACAACCACTTGATATATCGAATATCTGGCAAGAAAGCAAGGAAATTCCCGATACTTATCCATTTGGGCAATAGGCTTTTACAAGTCAATAGGATAGAAAAGGGATGTAGTTTATGCCAAAGAGAATAGGAAGATTGCAGACCGTCTATTTGAATTTGCCGAATTGCTAGAAATGAAAGATTCAAATCCATTTCGCATTCATTCAGGCTGTCCTTATCCCCTCTGCAAAAAGTAAGCTTACCTATTTTGACATAGGTGATTAGGTTAAAGTCATTTTGGTATAGGGTGACATGCTTCCTTGGGATTAATAGCTTAAACTACACTATAGGATACAGGTAAAGGAGGATTTTAGGTTATGGTCGCTGAAATTGAGCAAACTACCGATGAAGCAACCGATAACGTTACTCCCAATTTAGGTGCGAACCCTCAGCAATGGCAAGAGCCGTTTACAGATATGTTGGATAGAGCGGATGTTTTCCAACAGCTTAGCCATGATTTGGCACAGGTGTTGCATAACTTTGTGCTTAACCAGGGGGAAAATTTTCGTAATCTCACAGATATAGTTCATGGAAAACAAATTGGACATCCCTTACATCCCATTTTGACAGACATTACGGTTACCAGTTGGACTCTCGGTTTACTTTTTGATATTTTGAGTTTTACTACCCGCATTAAAATGTTTGAAAAAACAGGGGATTATCTAACTGGCATCGGGACAATGAGTGCCATTCCAACGGCACTAGCAGGTATCCTCGATTATTCCACTATCAAAAAGAAATCTTCTCAGTATGGAGCAACACATGGAATCCTGAATGGTATTGCTATGTTCTGGTATTTACGTTCATTGAAATCACGTCTTGGAGGCAACAAGTTTAGTGCAACTATATTTTCGATTTTAGGATTATCGTTTGCCATGTCTGGTGCATGGTTAGGCGGTGAACTGGTTTATCGGCACAAAATAGGTGTGAATCATGCTCCTGAATCAAATCTTAATGAGTGGACTGCAACTATTACTGTAGATGATCTATCTGAAAATGAGCCTATGCGTGTTGAGGCAAATGATGAACCGATACTTCTATTTCGTCAAGGCGATGTGATAAGTGCAATTAGTGCTGTGTGTAGCCATGCAGGAGGACCCTTAGAGCAAGGAAAAGTTATGGATAGCGTTTGCATTGAGTGTCCATGGCATCAATCTGTTTTTGATATGAGAACGGGAGTTATTGTTCATAGTCCTGCAACCACACCACAACCACAATATGCTGTTCGTATCAACAATGGAAAAGTTGAAGTCAAGCAAATTATTGGATGAATTAGGTATTCTACTGACCAAGTAAGCACAATGAGGACATTTCATCTGTGGAGAATCAACAGGATAAACAGAAATATCTCGACAATATTATCGCTTACCAGAGAGTGACAAATTATCTGGCAGTGGCTCAAATCTATTTGCAAGATAATTTCTTTTTGAGTCAGCCTCTTCATCCTGACCATATCAAAGCACGCCTACTGGGACATTGGGGGACGGCACCGGGGATTAATCTAATTTATGCTCATCTCAACCGCTTAATTCTGGATAATGATGATGCAACTATTTTACTGGTAACGGGACCTGGTCATGGTGCCGCTGCGATTCTAGCAAATTTATATCTCGAACAAACGTTGGTAGAGTACTTTCCTGAATATAGTCTTGATAAAGAGGGTTTCGGCAATCTAATCCGTTCATTTTCTTGGCCTACAGGCTTCCCAAGCCATACGGCACCGATGGTTCCGGGTACTATTCATGAAGGTGGTGAACTGGGTTATGCCTTGTCGAAATCTTTTGGTGCAGTCTTTGATAACCCAGACTTGATTGTGGCATGTATTGTCGGTGATGGAGAAGCCGAAACAGGACCTACAGCGACGGCATGGCATAGTACCAAATATCTTGATCCTGTAACGTCGGGGGCTGTATTGCCGATCATCCATCTCAATGAGTATAAGATTGCCTCGCGTACAATTTATGGAAGTATGTCCAATCAAGAGTTGATGATTTTGTTTGGAGGCTATGGTTATCACCCCTTTATAGTTGAGGGCCCCAAACTTAATCGAAATCTGTACGAAGCGATGGACGAAGCGTATTTTCGCATTCGCGATATTCAAAATCACTATCGAAACGGAACGCCAGAAGGGTTACCCCGATGGCCAGTGTTACTGATAAGAAGCCCTAAAGGGTGGACAGGTGTCGAAGAAGTTGATGGAAAGCCGGTGGAAGGGACCTTTCGCGCACATCAAGTGCCTATTGAGGATGTAAAAAGCAATCCTGAACATCTCGCTTTACTCGAAGAGTGGTTACGGTCTTACTCTGTTCATGAATTATTTAACGAAAATGCTCATCCAACCCACGTGATTTTAGAAGCAATTCCCAGAGGTGATCGTCGCATGGGTAAGAATCCTCATGCAATAGGTGGAAACATACGTGATGAGCTAGAACTTCCTTTTACATGGGAAAAATATGCTGTTGAGGTACCTGAACCGGGTAATATCAAAGAGCGAAATGTTATTCCCTTCAGTAACTATCTACGCGATATAGTGGCTCATAGCAAGGAGAAGCGCAATTTTAGAATTGTCTGCCCGGATGAATTAGAGTCTAATCGGCTGGATGCAGTACTGGAAGTAACTAATCGGGCTTTCGTTTGGTCAAGCGAAGCTAAAGACATTCATCTAGCACCTGATGGATTAGTAATGGAAATCTTAAGTGAGCATACCTGTCAAGGATGGTTAGAAGGCTATTTACTGACGGGGCGACATGGTTTATTTCCTTGCTATGAAGCTTTCATTTCGATTATTAGCTCTATGATGAATCAGTTTGCTAAATTCCTCAAACGCTCAAAAGAAGTCCCGTGGCGCGAGCCTATTTCCTCCTTGAATTATCTGCTGACATCTACAAGCTGGCGCCAAGATCACAATGGGTACTCTCATCAGATGCCGGGCTTTATCAATGAAGTGATGACTAAAAAAGCATCGATTGTACGAATCTATTTACCACCTGATGCCAATTCTCTTTTATATATAATGGATCACGTCTTACATAGCAAAGACTGTATCAATTTGGTGATTGCATCTAAACAGGAAGAATTGCAATGGCTCACACCGCAACAAGCCATTGAACATTGTGAACGTGGCATATCAATTTGGCGATGGGCAAGCACAGAAGAAGAAGGGCAAGGTAATGCCGACATTGTGATGTGTGCGGCAGGTGACCTAATGACTTTAGAACTGATAGCCGCAATTTGGTTGCTTAAACAAGACGTGCCTGAATTACGCATTAGAGCTATCAATGTAACGGACCTAATGGTTTTGGATAGTCAACTAGATCATCCACATGGTTTAACAGAAAACGAGTTTGAAGCTATTTTCTCGCTCGATAAGCCAGTGATATTCAACTTCCATGGTTATCCTCATGCGGTACAAGCTTTATTATTTGAACGACCAAACTTAGAACGCTTTATTATTAATGGTTATCGAGAAGAAGGGTCTACTACCACACCACTGGATATGATGATTCGGAATGGGACAAGTCGCTATCATCTTGTATTGCAAGCGGTTGGTGTGGCTCCTCACTTAAGCAAAGACCGCAAAAACAGCATCATCAAAAAATATGAACAGAAATTGAAAGCTCATCGGGCTTATATTGACGAGCATCAAGAAGATCCACCTGAAATTCAAAATTGGCGTTGGAGCTAAGGTCTAGAAATTATCTATGAGACAAATCTTAACCGTGAATGCTGGCGGAACGAGCCTAAAAATCGGTATATTTGATTGGGAAACAGAAGAACAACTCGCAGATGAATATATGGATTGGAGTCAAGAAGGTAGACAAGGCATCAATAATCACAGTGATGCTTTCGATTTTATTCTCAACAATCTTGACTTAACTTCAATCTATGCAGTAGGACACCGTATTGTACATGGAGGCAATGAATTTCGTCATGCTGTTAAAATTGCCCCTGCTGTAATTGAGACTCTAACCGAGCTTTGTGTTATAGCCCCACTTCACAACCCGATAGCTTTAAAATTGATCGATAAAGCCCAAAAAAGATTTCCGGAAATTCCCCATGTGGCAACCTTTGATACTAGCTTCCACAATACCCTGCCCATGAATGCTTATATGCTCCCACTACCCTATAAATGGTACGAAGAATGGGATATTCGTCGCTTTGGTTTCCATGGGTTGAACCTCACATATTGTGTTGAGCAAGCGGCGTATATGCTTGATAAAGCAATACACAAAACAAACTTGATTATCTGCCATTTAGGAAGCGGATGCTCAATTACTGCTGTTAAGAATGGACAGTCTGTGGCTACAACCATGAGCTATACGCCATTGGCAGGTATCATGATGGCGAGTCGATCAGGCTCAATTGATCCGGGTCTTTTGTTCTTTCTTTTGAAGCACAAAAATATATCCGTGAGTCAGTTAGAGAAAATCCTCAATGAACAATCCGGATTAAAAGGTCTCTCGGAAATAACCAGCGATTTACGGGATATTCTGCCTGCTATGAAAGGCGGAGATGAAAAAGCAAAGATTGCTTATGAGGTTTATATACATAGTATTCGGGAAGGCATTGGACAGATGATAATGAGTACAGGTGGCATTGATGCTCTCGTCTTCACGGATGGTGTCGGTGAAAATTCGGCTGAAGTACGCTCAAATGTGACAGCATCTTTAGATTGGTTAGGAATAAGCCTAAATGACGGGCGAAATGTCAACACAGATGTGGATAGGGATATAGCAACTCAAGATTCGAAGATTCGTATCTTAGTCATTCATAATCGCGAAGAACTCATTATTCAGCGTGAAACCCGCGAACTGTTGATATAGTTTAATCTCTCAATGATAGGTTAGGGAGGGCGTATGTCAAAAAGTAAAAAAATTGAACTCGGTGGCTGGGTTTTGTTCATTGTCTCAGCGATCTTCTACATCATATCTAATTTTGTGAGTGGTCAATTAATTGCTCTAGCAGGTAGCGTATTTTTTTTGTTGGCATGTATAGTTTTTGTCGTTCTGCGTTTTTGGCAACGCAAGTAGACGTTGATGTCATGTAATTATTTTCAAAATTATTTATCGCAAATCCTATGTAACAATCACTGTCTCCTAAGTGTTGTTGAGTATGCTGTGTTTAATTAGAGGAAGATTGATGTATTGAATAGACTTTTAACACCATCGCGACAAAATACATCAGAATTATTGGATTTAGGACTTGGCACGCAGGATGATGTCCGCCATAGTCTGAATGATTTAAAGCGACTCAACCAGTATCTTGGTGGGTTGCGTGCTGTTTTAAAACATTTATCTCCGCGCATTAAAGCTCAGTCTGGTCGAATCAGCATTCTTGATATTGGGACAGGCGATGCGTCGCTCTTAAAAGCGATTTCTCGATTAATCAATAAACAAGAGTGTGCTACAAACTTGATTGGTTTGGACATCATGGCACGGCATCTTAATATCGCACAACAAAAAACTCATGCTGATAAGCATATTCATCTTACACAAGCAAATGCTATGCAGTTGCCACTTGCAGACAAGAGTGTGGATTTCGTCATTTGCTCTTTGCTTATACACCATCTGGCACCATCACAAGTGAGCCAATTGCTGAAAGAAGCGTATCGTTGTGCGAAAAAGGCAATCATCATCAGTGATCTGGTTCGAGGCTGGTTACCCTATATTTGTTACAAACTCATTCAGCCCCTATTTAATTTGCATCCCATTACCCGTCATGATGGCGAAAAATCGATCTTGAGAGCATTTACAGTTCAAGAACTAAAAGAAATAGCGAGTAATGCTAATTTAGCTTCTGCAACAATACATCGGCATCCCATGTTTCGCATGACTTTGGTAGTAGACAAATGAAATACGATGTTGCGGTTGTCGGTGGTGGATTAGCGGGTTGTAGTGCCGCAATTCGGCTTGTGGAGAAGGGTTTCACAGTCGTGTTATGTGAGGCATCCGATTATCCTCATCATAAGGTGTGTGGCGAGTTTATGTCCTCTGGATGTCGTTACCAGTTAGCCACACTTGGTGTAGAAAATGCGATTTGGAAAATGGGCGCAATAAACATTAGCTCCTTGTTGCTGAGTACCCCCGATAATCTCATATGGCAAAGTGATTTACCAGAGAACGGCATTGGTTTAAGCCGTTATCAGCTAGATGCACTGCTGGCAGATAAAGCTCAATTATGTGGGGTCGATTTGCTTACAAGCACAAAGGTCGTCGAGGTTAAAGGAAATTTAGAAACTGGATTCACGCTTTGTACACAAGACAGACAAATCGTCCGTGCTGAGACTGTAATTGGAGCTTACGGTAAGCGTTCGCTTCTTGATAACAAACTCAATCGTCGCTTTATAAAACGTAAGCCAGCCTTTATTGGCTTGAAACAGCATGTGCGTCAACTACCGCTTTCGGGCTGTGTTGAGTTACATACTTTTCAGGGTGGTTATTGTGGTATGGCAGAAATTGAAAATGGACTTACTAACATCTGTTTATTAGTTCGCCAAGAAATCTTTCGTGAGCAAGGCAGTGTTGAAAAGTTTATTGATTGGATGCTGATCCAAAATGCCACACTTGCCGAGCGGTTTAGAAGAGCAGATTTCTTTGAAGAGCGTTGGTTGAGTATTGCTCAAATTCCTTTTATGTCAAAAACTCTCGTTGAAAAAGACATGCTGATGACGGGAGATGCGTCGGGCATGATTACACCGCTCACGGGGGATGGTATGGAAATCGCCTTACAGAGTGGCGAAATTGTCGCAAATCAACTCGTCAGCTATTTTGACACGCATCGTGATGGCGAAAAACTCACATCCGATTATTGCAAAGCATGGCACCAAACCTTTGATACACGTATTCAATTCGGACGCATCTCCCAGTTTTTTATGTTGCGTCCAGCATGGCTGAAATGGGGTTTGCGTATCTTTAAGGCAGTGCCAAAACTGGATGAGTTTTTCATTCATCATACTCGCAGTTGAGAGTTAAAAAATTTGTAAACAAAATTAAGAAGAATCTTCTATGAATACACCAAGAATAAGCAATTTGGCGACTGATGTTCCCGATAATCAGTATCACCAATCTGACATTCTCGAACAGTACCTGCAACGTTTACCGAATCAATCTCGACAACGTGCAACTCGGAAAATTTTTGAGAGTACAGGGGTGCAAACGCGCCATGCAGTAGCAGATGAAATATTTTTCTCTGAGCCAAGAGGGACTTACGAGCGCAACAATCGTTATATGGAAACTGCTATTCCTTTAGGCAGTCGTACATTAGAGAAATTGTTTGCTGAATCCAATTATACTCCTCAAGATGTGGATAGCTTTAGTGTCGTTTCTTGTACTGGATATAACGTTCCTGGGCTGGATTTACATCTCGCACAACAACTGGGAATGCGCTCCGATTTACGCCGTACTTGCATCCTCGGTATGGGCTGTTATGGTGCGATACCCGGAATGCGAAATGCCTACGATGCGATTAGTACAGGGCATAATCAAGTCGCATTGGTTCTCGCCCTTGAATTATGTTCCTTACACCTACAATTCGACCTTAAGTCTGAGAGCATTGTCTCCGCGGCTTTGTTTTCCGATGGTGCGGCGGCGACGCTGATTACACGAGAGGCATCAAGTCTTTCAACAGAATCCCAATCCACACCAAAATTACTGAATTTCAAAACGCGATGCGATTATAATACCCTTGATGAGATGTCATTCACGCTGACAGACCACGGTTTTCGTATGTATCTGTCTAGCTATGTGCCACAGATTCTGGCAAGCAATATTGAGGCATTTGTGGATGACTTGTTGCAGGAGTGTCATATACGCCGAGAAGATGTATATGCTTGGGCAATTCATCCGGGAAGTAAAAAAATCGTGGATTTCGTACAAGAGCAACTGAGTCTTCCTGTTGATAGTGTGAGTAGTTCACATGCGGTTTTAGAGAATTATGGCAATATGTCTTCGGCAACAGTTCTCTTTGTGTTACAACATATTCAACAAACACAGCAACCACCGCGAGGTGCTTATGGGGTATTACTGGCTTTTGGTCCAGGGCTAACGATAGAGGGTATGCTTATCCAGTGGTGATTGTTTGCTACTGTATTATGCGAAATTAATAATAAATATTGGTATGATAACGTCAGTTTTGTTTAAGTACAGCAAGTTGTGGGATGAATTTTAGGTTCAAAGATGGTTTCTTGGGCTGAAGAGAATAAGCAATCAGCCCAGCCATCAAATTAGTCATAAACCCAGCTAAACTGCGGTGTCGAGAGTGTTCAATCTGTGAAATATTCTTGAGTTGGTCATAAATAGATTCAATAATGGCACGTTTACGCAGGAAATACTTGTCCATCTCATCCATCAGTTGCGCTTTCATATTTTTGCGTACCTTAGTTACTAGTTGCACCATGTAGTCCTCCAGTAATTTTTGAGTAAGGGTTTGCGAGAGATAGCCTTTATCGCCAAATAGCTTACCAAAAAGATTTCGGATTTGGCTCATGAGCCTTGGAACAGGCTTGCGATCATCTGTATTGCCAGCAGTAACCGAGCAAGACAAGATGTGCCCACAATCATTGACTACTAAATGGAGTTTAAACCCAAAAAACCAACCCACTGAGGTATGTCCACGTTGGGCAACTCCTTCAAATACACGATGTTGCTTAATTCGACGGTTATGACACACCTTGAGAGCACTTGAATCCACAAAGGACAGACCTGTACAACTCCCATAACAGCATTGCATATAGGCACATAGAGCCACTAGTATGCGTGGCATCAATTGAATAAAGCGACTATAGTTCAGTAAACTTGGAAATTCTGCTTCTAAATGCTTAACCACATACTCGGTATAATACGTCTTGAAGTTCCGAAATTGTTTCTGATGAAAATGCACTACTAGCGTCATCATCTCACTTAAACTCATCCGTGTGGCTCGTCGGCGACGCACTAAACCATTACTCAAACCTAATTGATACATCATTGGCTCATAACTTTGGCAAAAATCGTCGATTTCACAGAATAATTCAAGTAAACTACACATATGAGGGGACTCTCCTTACTTTTTGGTTTGGTTACCTTGAAGCTTAACGCTTCTTGTAAAGATTGTCCCCTTATCCAAAACTCACTTTAAGTACTACTATTCTAAGCCTAATAGAGTGGGATTGAAACTTTTCAACTCTCTCTATTTTTATTAGCCCTTCAGGAAGAATAGTGGCTCAGACAAAAGTCAAGAATATAATTGTTTTTAGTATGCATGCCTATCAAATAAAGAGGGAAGCCTCAGTTATTGTTAGATACTCGAATATTATTCTACGAATGGATACGTAGTTCCCTTGATTTTATAACCAGTTTTGGTTCTTTCACATATTATATAAAATGCAGTACTTCTATCGCAAAAATGGTTCGTAAAACACCCTCAAATACTCTTATAGTCCAAAAGTCCCACCTAACTATAGCCTTATGACCCCTCACTTGATACCCAAATGAAGACTCTTTGTGATGTGAGCCTCCATAATACGATTTTCTAGCTTTGTTTTCATGCTTCATTAATATCACTTGTTATACTTTGAGTAATAAACAAGGAAGGGGAAGACATGAACACACATACGCGCATTGGCATCGTTGATCCACAAGAGGTTGTAAGAGAAGGTTTAGGAGTTTTGCTCAATAGTTATGAAGATTTTACCATTGTTGGGCAAGGGAAAGATATTGAAACTGCGAGATACATTTGTTCAGTCAATAAGCCAGATGTACTCATCACCGATTTTTTGGATGTACACAAAGTTTGTATTGATCCATTAAGAAAGATACAAAAAGAATTTCCTCACATCCAACTATTTATTTTAACTAACCAGCAAAATAAGCAAATTATCAATGAGGCATTAAAAATGGGTGTTCTGGGCTATTGGTTTAAACATGCCAGTCTTGGTGACTTAGTAAAGGCTATTCGTTCAGTAAGAGAGAATCAACCTAGTTTAGCACCTGAAGTTCTTCATTCAATTTTACGCACTCTTGTGGCATCGCATCAGGTTGGCTATGATCTTACTGAACGTGAACAGGAAGTTTTAAGCTGGTTAGCTCAGGGATTGAGCAATCGGGAAATTGCAGATGTACTATATATTAGTTATTCCACTGTTAAAAACCATGTCAGTAAAATATTGTCTAAGCTAGAAGCCTCTAACCGTGTGGAAGCTGTAACCATCGCCCTTGAAAATAATCTAGTAGAATCGGTCATAGCCCAAGGGTACGCATAGCGTGTGTCCGTTAATCTTTATATTGTCTGCATACTAGTTCCTTTCAATTGCAGACAATATAATCGAAGTCAAATCCCCCATTAATAATGTTGTTCCGCCACTTTGCTATTCTCTCTAAACATATCCTATTACCAAAAGAACACCTCTCAAAACTTCAATTGATAATTCATTCTTAGGAAGAATGTGGTACTTGATATAGCACTAGCTTCCTACAGAAAACTGTTAAGGTGGTTGTTTAGATACTTTCTATTCTCACTTAGGATAAGAGTGTAGTCGGCACAAGTTGCCACTATCTATGAATAAATGATTTACAAGGAGTACAACAATATGAAAAAGGTCTTACGTTTAGCAACCTTACTTACCGTATTAGCATCAACTGTTTTGCTATTAAACGCTCAAACCCTTGAAGATGTTACCGATGATTCTGCCAGCTATTATGGGCAGCAAGTCACTCTTGAAGGTGTCGTTCAGAATTTTCTCAGCCCGCACGTTTTCGTATTGGGCGAAGATACCTTCCTTGATAACGATCAAGTTCTAGTAATTAACCGTTCCGGACAGGTTTTCGGACCTAACATTTATGAAGAAGCGCGTGTTACTGTAAGCGGTGTTATCCAACCATCGCGTGATGCGTGGGAAAACGGTGATGCTATTGACGCTTTTGAGATTGATAGCGAAGTTGGAACTAACGACAACTGGGGCGATATCCGTGACGATATGAATATGAATGTAGACGCTGAAGCAACTGAAGATATGACGGATGCGAATATGGATATGAATAGTAACTTCGGCACCTTCAATGTGGATACAACCAGCCTTTACTATAATGGGCGTTTATCAGATAACTTTGACAATTACACTGTTCTAGTTATAACGGAAATGAATACTCTTTCAGTTGTAGACCCGAACGTAAATTAATAAACAATCCCTTTCCTTGCAACTACAGGATTACAGCTGTGAATTCTGTAGTTGTTTTCCTTGCAAACAAATAAATACTAATTCTCTGTACCCAGATTGAGAAAGGATACATTTTTAATGCGTCATAGTGAACTGTGGTACAAAGATGCCATCGTCTATTGTCTTGATGTTGAAACCTATATGGACTCAAACGGCGATGGCATTGGTGACTTTGAGGGTTTGACTCATACTTTAAACTATATCAGTGGTTTGGGTGTGAATACGCTATGGCTATTGCCTTTTTTCCCGACACTTAATCGGGATAATGGCTATGATGTTAAAGACTATTATAGTGTAGACTCGCGTCTAGGAACTCTAGGCGATTTTGTCGAATTTAGCCATCGCGCAAGAGACCATGGTATACGGATCATCATTGATTTAGTGCTAAATCACACTTCTATTGACCACCCGTGGTTTCAGGCGGCAAGGCAGGATAAAAATTCTAAATACAGAGATTACTATATCTGGCGTGATGAGAAACCTGAAGATGCTGATGAGGGAGTCATATTTCCGGGGCATCAGGAAAGTACATGGACATATGATGAAGTGGCAGAACAATATTATTTTCACCGTTTTTATAAACACCAGCCTGACATTAACATCACTAATCCCCGTGTGCAAGAAGAGTTTAGAAAGGTTATGGGCTTTTGGCTAGAATTAGGTGTTAATGGCTTTCGCATTGATGCAGCCCCCTTTGTAGTGGAATTAAAGGGCTTGGAAAATGTCACGGTAGAAGACCAAATTGACTATCTCCAGTTTTTCCGTCATTTTTTGCAATGGCGTAAAGGGAATGCCATCATGATTGCCGAAGCCAATGTTGCAATGGATAAGATTCCCTTGTATTTTGGAGAAGGGGATAGAATGCACATGCTCTTTAACTTCATGGTGAATCAGTATCTATTTGCATCTTTAGCTATAAAGTCGGCTGAACCACTAAAAAAAGCCTATCAGGACTTACTTTCGGACATTCCAGATAAGGCACAATGGGGACAATTTTTACGTAATCATGATGAGCTTTCGCTGGATAAGCTTGATAAAGAAACCCGTAACAAAGTATTTGAAGTATTCGCACCTGAAGAAAATATGCGTATTTATAATCGTGGAATTCGTAGACGTTTAGCTCCCATCTTGGGTAATGACCGAAAGCAAATTGAACTTGCAAATAGCCTTATGCTGACCTTACCGGGCACGCCGATCATCCGTTACGGGCAAGAAATCGGCATGGGCGAAGATCTCTCACTCGATGAGCGTAACAGTGTACGAACACCTATGCAGTGGTCTGATGAGAAAAATGGTGGCTTCTCGTCGACAGATGAGGGCTTAATCCGCGAGATGATTGATAAGGGTGATTATGGTTTTGAAAAGGTAAATGTCGCAAAACAACGCATTGACGATAACTCCTTACTGAACTGGATGCACAAAGCCATTCGTATACGTAGGCAGTGTCCGGAATTTGGATTTGGTGATTTTACACTAATTGAAACGGGCAATCCGAATGTTTTCAGCCATCGTTGTCAGGGAGATGAAAGTATGGTTATGGCGATACACAACTTTTCGAGTGAATCTACTGAAGTCCATATTGATTTGGGTGTAGAAGGCGATACAACCTATATTATTGATTTATTTGGTGGCTACGAAAGCAGAATTGATGGTAATCATCATGAAATTCAACTCAAACCCTATGGTTATCGTTGGTTCAGGATTAAAGTGCTAAGTTGAGATGAAGCCAACAGCTTGGTCATTATATAGACTCTTAGATTTAAACCAGAGTATCAGCTGGATCACCCAACACATCCTCAACATAAAGCTCTTTAACTAAAACAATTGTCATTGCTAACAAAGGTGCGGCAAGAAAAACTCCCAAGAAACCTAAAAATAGGGCGGAAAATACTTGCGTCATCACAACGAGGGCAGGTGGCAGAGATAGGGTATATTGCTCAATGCTGGGGGTGACAAAGTAGCTTTCAATGGTTTGGATTATTGTATAAAGCACTATGACTGCCAACACCATCGTCGGACTAATTGTAAATGCAATAATGATGGCTGGGATAGCTCCTAATACAGGTCCTAAATTGGGAATAAAGGAAAGAACACCTGCGATAATCGCCAGTGTTAATACGAGTGGCATACCGAGTATCATCAAACCGATCATAGTTAGAATAATAACAACTATGACTGATATTAAACGGGCTAGTAACCAATTTCGGAGTGTGTCACTTATTTCACTCAAAACCTCTCTTATTCGTGAGCGTGATGTCTGCGGAAATAAACGAATAAAGTTATCAATATAAAGAGATGGACTTAAGGCAAAATAAAACCCCACGACGATGATAATAAAGGTTTCCAGTAAAAAGCCAAATGTAGTGGAAACAATCCCAGTAAAGCCATTGATAATATTCGTACCTAAATTGCTACTGTTTGTTAATCGGCTAGCGATTTGTTCCGAACTCGGTAAAGCATCAAGGAACGTGCTTATACTTGGCACGTTTCTAATGGCAGATTGCAAAGAGCTAATACCCTCTGGCAAACGAGATGATAAATCATTGAGTTGTGTTTCTAGGCGGGGTCCCAAAAAGAACATAGCCCCTATCGTAACCACCACTATTAATGCTGTCGCGGCAACCACTTCCCAGACATTGCTAATTTTTTCGGATTCAATTGGAAGAAGATACATAATAAAGTTGCCAATACTTTTAAGCATAACCGCGAATAACACTGACGCGAATAACATAAGCCATAAATGGGTAGCAAAGATTATGAGTAGGATAAGGGAGATAGCAACAATTACTACAGCAACATATGCTAGTAGACGCTTCGAAAATAGAGATGAGGCTTCCTCTTCAATGTTATGTGTCGTTTTGTGTAGATCGTTTTGTTTATCCAATTTATGACCTTGCATTTAGTTATTAAAGAGAGCTTGCTAATGAGAATGATTCGTACATAAGACACTAAATTCTGACTTCATCTTGCGATTTATCAGAACAGACTCTATATCCCTTGTAAACTTCCACTTTTTGTTCGACCTATTTACCACTTGTTTGAGGACTACTGACCCATGTGGAGCTTTCGACTGATTTCATCAGTAGTTTATCAGTCATATCCCATACCTAGCTGATAACAACAATACATAACCTTTTCCTCATTATTGTGTCTAAATGTATATCATAACAATAGACCAAAATGTCTGTTGTAATAGCCTATTTGACCTATAGAAAAAGAGGTATTGAGGAACTTAGTTAGGTAGTGAAAATGTATTAATTTAGAGAATAGAGGTTTTATTTTATGGAACTCAAGTCAGCCTTGTGAGTTGTGTAATGAGAAGTTGGACAATAGTAGCTCAATACATGGATTTCGGAACTGCCAAACAAGCGATGGATGGGTTATTTGAATATGGCTATACGGCTGATTTTATTAATTGGATAGTTTGTTCTGCAACAGGGCATACTCAACTATCCCTTATTATTGTGGATTGTGGGCTGGCTAAAGCTATACAAATTTTTCAAAAGTATGACCCCCAGCATTTAAGTGTTCGCGAGATAGATATCAATCAGTCAAATAGTGTGTAAGTTATTTATTTGAAAAATGAAGATTATAATATCAAGTGATTAGCAAATCAGGACTTAAGCGAGTAAGAAAAAATGTATAAAGCATAGAGGAAGCATCATGGATAAAAGCAATATTCCAAAAGTAGAGATAAAAGAAAATATTGAGAGAATCGTGTCAGAAATTCGAGAATGCAAAGCCGATATTGAAAATCTGGAAGCCTGTGTTCGTGATTTAAAAGAGAAACTACGCGACCAATTAGAGCAATATGGTGAAAATTGGAGTGATGACTCTGGTTATGCACGTATTATTTCCGAGGGCGAACGTATATCTTATAATACAGATGCCTTAGATAATCTTCTTATTGAGGAACCTCTTCGCTATGGTTGGTTAAAGGATTATCGCGTTAAATCGATGGTCAAAAGTAGTATTCAGGTTAAATAACTTTTTCGTAATTCTTTACCGTTCTCAGGGTGGGTCTGTCGATCTTTTCTTGAGCATTTATCACACTTAATTCACCGTTGGTCTCAAGTACAACCGCATGAACATCATTTAAGCAAGCTATACCTTGCTGGCGAATCGTAGCAAGAATTTCAGCTTCGGATACTCGGGCTGTATCCATGCCTTTTTCTACAAATTCTCCTTCATAGAATATAATAGTCGGCTCTGATTTGATGATTTTGTTCAGCCAATCCGATCTTTGAGATGTCTTTGTTACGATGTATTGTGCTGTCAAGAGCAAAGCAAAGGTAACCAAGCCATCAATAACAGTAACATTCTCTTGAATGACAACAGATGCCAGCGTTGAGCCGAAAGCAACGGTAATGATGAAATCGAACATATTGAGTTTCGAGAGCGAACGTTTGCCGTAAATGCGGAGAAGCAAAATCAATCCGGGATAGGCAGTAACAACTGTAATGAGAACTCTAAGAAGGCTTTCCCAAGATTTGAAAAATATGTTCATTTTCATTCCTTTTATAGTAAATGTAGATTATTTTTTGAAACGCCATACACGGTCTTTAATGGTTGCTTCAGATAGAGCTTTCTGGAAAGCGATTTCATTACTAAAATTGCGCTTTTCGAGGTAGCGGGCTTCAACGGAAACTTCTAATTTATAATCTTCGAGTATCCAGGGCTTAAGGCTTAGAGTATCATCTGATCGTTGTATAAGTTGAATCATATTACCGTATTTATCTGTGGTAACGTCTACACAATCACCATACTCAGGCAATTCACGACGACACAAAATCAAAGAAAGTGCATCTGCCCATTGAACAAAGGAATATGCACTATCTACGGTTTTCTGAGAGTAGCTCAGTGACTTGCGCCAAATCTCTTGATTTTTCTTCTGCTGATCGAGAAATTCATCTAAATGCTTATCTTCTCCGCGATAAGGTTCATAAAGATAGCTGTTGTGCCGTGAAATAAGCAGGGCTATCCACACACCCTGACGGTAGGCATTTTGGATAACCGAATTAGCTTGTATGCGTCGGGTATTCAATTCACCATCCGTAAAATCTAAAGGGATGCCTGCATCTGTGAGGTGTTGTGTGTCGGACCAGAACATCTCTTGGTCGTCATGTTGTGCTGTTGCAATGATGAGTTCAGTCCAACGAGGTACATGATCTTTTTTTTGCCATGCGGCGACTAATATTGCCGCAAGATTGGCATGAGAACGCTGATATATGATTTCCCATGTATTTTCGAGTTCGTTGACAATCATCCAACTAACTCCATCTGTGACTTAGAGATTTAGTTATCAATTCGTTCAAAGGTTAGTGTTAATTCCAACCGCATGTTTATAAACTAAGTCGCCTCCATACCAACCTATAATAGTGAGAAGCACTACAATAAAAGCGGACAGTAATATACCCCAAGGGAATATAGCCTCAGACGCATCGTTATCTCTAATAAGTAAGTTGAAGACTGTGAGAATGATATTCCCGACCCCGTGTATCCATGCCGATCGTAATCGACAAACTCTACTCACCAATACAAAATCAACGATACCAAAGACAGCGGCTAAAATACCGCCAATGATTGATGCAATGATCAACCAGTAAGAAGCCTGTGCCAGAACAGATTACGTGTAAACATGAAGGTTATATCCGTAATTAATGTCCCAACCAAAAAGGCAAGCGGAAATACGACAAGCATCGAGTAAATAGGGTGACCGGCAATTGTGGCGCGGCTATGGATTTCTTCTCTCTGCATTTCATTGGCTTGCATAGTTGTTTATTCCCATACTTTTGAGTGTACATTCTATTGATATTGTTGCCTCAGTTTTTACCTTCTTTTTCATTGATCATATTGAGAATTTCGTCTGCGGCTTTAACGACAGTTTTATATTTATTTTGTGCGGCTCGTTGTTTAGCCGCAATCACACCCGAGCGATGCACTTTTTTAAAGTCACCGTATGGGAACATATGTCTTCCTTTTGTTTCGTGGTTTTCGTCTGTCTCTTTGGCTAAGTACCATTTTGAGTACGCATCATAGCCATTTTCTTCTAGAAACTTGTTTTCCTCATCCGATGAAGGTTGTACTTCGCTCCAATCTGTATCAGTCAAATAATCTCCACTTTCAATGAGATTTTTAGCATGTTTTACTGCATCATGTGTAGTTTGAATGGACACTATTTATTCTCCTTTATTGAATTTTACCAACCGAAATAAAGAAAGCTGTTTGTATTTCATAAATTATTCTTTACATACTATTTGATAAATTGCATTGCGGCTAGCAAGGAAAGGCGAGCATCACAAGCTTATAATAAATTTCATGCTTTATCAGCAGACTATAGGTGGGTTTTGTGGTAGACATGTAAATAGGAAATAACTAGCTCTACTAACCTAGTGAAGATGGGTAAAAATTGCTGACATCCTGCCGAAAGGTAGATTAAAGTCTTAAGATTATACGGTCGAGAATCATGAGCAAAAACAGCAGAAGTAAGTAATAGGAAGAGAAGCGAAACATTCGGCGTGCTAATTTGCCTGTATCCTTATTTAATAACTGTAACGCATGGTAGATCAAGCTACAGCCGAGGATGCACGCACCTATAAAATAAATTATATCCAGCATCCCTAATGGATAGGGCAGTAAGGTTAGTAGCACTAGAAGGAGCGAATACCAGACAATCTGTAGACGTGCTATAGATGTGCCATGTTTTGCTGGAAGCATCGGGACATTAACGCGCTGGTAATCTGCATTGACGAGTAGAGCTAATGCCCAGCTGTGTGGGGGTGTCCAGAAAAATATGATAGCAAAGAGCAAAATTGCTTCTGGAGCAAGTGTGCCTGTGACTGCTGACCAGCCAACTAAGACAGGCATTGCGCCTGCGCCACCGCCAATGATGATATTCAATGCTGTGTTACGTTTGAGCATCAATGTATAAATCACAAGATAATACATTGCGCCGATGCTTGCCAGAATTGCCGTCAACAGATTGACCCACATAGCAAGTATAAGTACGCTCCATGCTAATAAGCCACATCCAAACAAAAGCGCGTTGATTGCCTTAATACGACCTGCGGGCAAAGGGCGATTTTTGGTGCGAGACATTTGAGCGTCCATTGCTCGGTCAAAGTATTGGTTCAGTGCGCTTGCGCCACCAGCAGACATTGCCCCTCCTAAGAGCGTGAAGAAGGCAGTAGCCAGCGAGAAACCACGCCCATCTGAAGCAACGACCATTGCCGTGAACGTTGTAAACAAGAGCAAGAGAACAATGCGTGGTTTTGTTAATTCCAAATACTCATTGATGATTGTCATCCACTGGCTTTGCTGGTAATAACTGAGCATTGTTTAGGTTGCCCTTTCTAAGACGCGAATAGTCCCTATCATTTCTGAGTTGCGACGAAAACGGCTGGTGTAGATGTAGTTGCCGGGGGTATTAAAGGTTCGAGCGTAGGTATCGCCTGTGTATAAATCTTCTGAAGTCCAGGCTTCAGCACCATCGGGCAAGCGGACTATGGTTACATCATCAACGAGTTCCGGGTCGCAGGTGACGGAATGTACTAATACCCCTATGTTATGCCAGACGACCTGTGTACCCTGTAGAATGCTCACAGACGATGGGTCAAAATACGACTGGGGTTGTCGAGAGTGAATGTTGATCACTACCGCATCGTTATCAAACTGCGAACAGGCTTGCAATAAGGGTAGGGTCGCACAGCCGAACACAATTTGCCCCATACGATGAAGAAATCTGCGTCGAGTGATGTGTTGTGCGGATTTTGTCATGCGATGCTCCTAAATTAAGTGACCACGATTGCGAATGTATGAGTCACGAATTATCGCCGCTTGCCAGTACGCTAATGCAATCACCGTTCCTGTAGGGTTCATACCGGGATTTTGTGGAAAGAGTGCCGCACCCGTAACAAATACGTTGGGTGTGTCCCAGACCTGACCATACTTATTGGTTGCGGAGTTATCAGGGCTTGACCCCATGATTGCGCCCCCAGTGCAATGGGTTGAGCCATAACTATGGATGTTATAAGGGCTGAGTTCGTTGGTGTACCATGCGCGAGTAGGGTTCATCGTTTCCATAATTTCGCGTGATTTTTCAGCAATAAAACGATACATATTGTAGTCATTTTCACGCCAATCAAAGGTAATCCGAAGTAGCGGCTTGCCAAGTTCATCTGTATAGTTGGGGTCAAGGTCGAGTCTATGATCGCCATAAGGCATACTACTGCCTTGGATGCCTATGCCTACGAAGCTGTCCCAATTATTACGAAGGTTCTCTTTCCATTGCTGACCCCACTCAGTACCTGTTCCAGCATTAGAGCCGAGTTCATTGGCAACAGGTGGACGGATGCGACTTCCAAAATTACCATCGCTATCTTCATCATTTTCACTGCCATTGGCTGACATATCCGTGACAGGCATCGTTAGCACTGAGGAGACAGGTTCGCGTTCACCACCACCGCAACCAATGCCTGCGCCACCAATAAAATCGAGGTCGCTATGGTCAAAGTTATCGTCATTGAAATCCTGAATTAAATCTTGAAGGCAACTATTGCCCATATATTGATTGAAGCGTTGTCCTTCAAATAAGCCGACTGCGTTTCCGCCTACAATTTGGTAGGTGTAATTTTTGCCTACCTGTCCTCGGTCATTTCCAAGCCCATTAGGATGTGCTTGATTACTGGACAGGAGCATGAGACGAACGTTACTTAGTGTATAGGCAGATAGAATGACAATATCAGCAGGTTGTTGATGTTCTTCGCCTGTGAGGAGATCAATATAAGTCACACCTGTTGCTAGACCATCATCATTAAGGTTGACACGAGTCACTTTGGAATTGGTGCGGATTTCATACCGTCCTGTACTGAGTGCCAGCGGAATATGTGAGACAACTGAGCTTGCCTTGGCATCGACTTCACATCCAAAGCGCGTACAGAATCCACAATAAATACACCCTGAGCGTTCACGTCCGGAAATGTCGCGGTAGGCTTCGGATAGAATCGCGGCTGGTTGTGGGAAGGGGGTATAACCCAAATCATGACAGGCATGGGAGAACATATCAGCATGTAAACTACGGACTAAAGGTGGCAGAGGGTAGGGGCGAGAGCGGTAGCCTTCGTATGGATTGCCACCCTCCATAATTTGACCGTTTAAGTTGCCTGTTTGACCCGAAATGCCGATGTCATAATCTGCTTGATCGTAATACTTTTCCAGTTCATCATAGGTGACGGCCCAGTCTTGGAGCGTCATTTCTTCGGGGATTTTATCTTCGCCATAGCGTTCAGTGATGCGCGTGCGCCAGTTAAAAACATGGGGGTAAAAACGCCAGTGTTGTGCTGCCCAGTGAATTCCTGCACCGCCAATACCCTGCCCGGGATGAAAAGAGCCATATTGTCGCATGGGTAAAGCAGGACTGCTGGTATTAGGTCGCCATGTCCATGTTTCACGACGGAGATTAAACATCATTGCTTTGCGAATGGTATAGCGTAAACTATCATGATTGTGTTCAAAGTCATCATTTGCCCAGCGAGCAGGACCCGCTTCTAGTGAAACAATTTCAAGTCCTGCATCGGTTAATTGTTGGGCGAGGATACCCGCTGTCCAACCTGCGCCGACAGTCACAACATCAACTTTCGGAAATACGCTCATCTGTTACTCCTTTCTCAGAACTAATCTCTGTTTGGGTTGACAAGGTTATCAATATCGGAACCACTGACAGGTAAATGCACATGATCATTAGCATCTTCACCCGCATGAAAATGATTCATTTCAGCAAGGCTTTGAGGTTGTCGCGGTGCTTGTATTGTGCGAATATCCTGTTCGCTGTATGAGCGTTGTGCGCCGGGATAGCCAATTAATTTCCAGCCGACCATATCACGATTACCCCCATAGGCAGGGTCACTGAACATGCCTTCTGCGACATGCCGACGTAGCACATGGAAAAATGATGTCGAACTCATTTGCTGGAACGTGTCGATTTCGCCATCAAGCATTGCCTGTATGATGCTATTCTGGTCTTCTTCGCCAAGATCAGCAAAGCTAGTTTGGTCATATTCGCGTCGTACATAACTTTCAATTGCTGCAATAGCACTACGATAAACTTCACGAGGATTCAATTGTGATTGATAGCCGTAGCGTTGGATTTCGCTAGCCTTTACGGGAATGACTTTATAACGACTTATTGCCTCGGGTGGGCTGTCACCTTCATAGAGATGAACATAAGGTGGCATCCGATAGGTAGCTTCGGCATAACCATCCTGCCAAGATAAGAGATTATCAATATAGATAACGACCGTCGCTTCCTGTGCGCCTGGGTCCTCAGCTGTGCCGGGTAATATACGACCGCAGAGGGCATCAACAACGAGAGCCTCCTGTAAGGTGAAAAAGCGTAGTTGATCAGGTTCTGGAGGTGTATCTGGCGCAGGTGGCACTTCCGAATACTGAAGTTCTTGAGGTAGTTCATCTGGTATAGGAGGTGATTCGCGTGTTTGTTGTATTTGTGTACCAATGGCGACTCCACCGGCTAAGGTACTGCCTGTCACAGCGGCAAATCCCAACAACTGCAAAAAGTGTCTTCGGGATACTTTCGGGTCTGTTTGTGTACTTGGACTATCAATCTCCTCACGCACAGGAGGGTTTTGTTGATGTTCATTATCAGACATGATTAAATTCCTCAATTCTGTAAGGTGTACAGGTAAGCGGCTATATCCGTAGCATCTTCTAGCGTAATATTTAAATCAGGCATATCGGTATCAGGGTTTACTTGCTGGGGGTATTGCAAGAAGAAAATGAGATTGTCAGGTTGATTGGGCAGTTCGCCTGCGATGAATGTACGGGCACCAAAATCAACTAGAGAGGGTCCCACCATGGCATTCGCACCCCCTATGCCCGGAATGGTGTGGCATGTTCCGCAACCATAGTCTTGTATCAGGATGCGTCCCTGTGCAATATTTGCCCCAATGACCTCGCGGTCAGGAGCGACAGACATATTCCACTTTGCCATGACAAGTTCTCCGATACCGATGAAACTAAAAATGATAATGAGCGCGATAAATCCGAAATAACGATTCACGAGATTAAGCATGATGTTAGCGACTCCTTCCCACTAGATATGAGGGTTGATCTAGCTGATCCATCCACTTCATGAAATAGAAAGCGGCGAGTAAGGTGTAGATGAATCCGCCGGGTAACCACATAATTGCGCCAGCAAGTTGCTGGTCTACGAGGGCGTTGAATTGATAGGCTTCACCCGTCAGAAGGTAAGGTTCGTACCATGCCTGTTTGCTAAAAACCATCAGCACACCCAGTAAGGTTCCCTGTAATGCCGTTATGAAAAGGATGAGTACATTGCGACCATAGGGTACAGATAAGTGGTTCGGGCGCAATAATGCCCACCAGAAAATAATCCCTGACAGAATGAAACTCGAATGCTCTATGATGTGAACCAATTCTGATACTAAGGCAAGCTCATAGAGTAGAGGATGATGCCATAACCAGAAAATGAAGATGAATAAAGGCGTTGCAATAGATAATTCGGTTATGACGTGCCAAATTTTTCGTAGAATAGAAAATTTTTGGAATTGTTGTGCAATATGGCGGGCATGGGGTCGAGGTAATGCCCAAAATAGGGCAATGGGTGAGCCACTTAATGCGATGAAGGGTGCCACAATAAAGAGTAAAAGCATGTGTTGCACCATGTGAACAGCAAAGAACATCTCCGCAAGTGCCTCAATGGGTGATTGCAAGGCGATGAAAAGAGTTAGTAACGCCGTGTAAAACAAAGCGACTTGATGACTCTGTATACCATGTTCTCGTCCTGCACGTTGCCAGAGGCGGATAACACCGCGTTGATACCACCATGCCGTAATCATCAGCAAAATCGTTAAGGGATGGAAAAAATGCCACGACATCCACGCATCAGCGAGTGTGATAATGCTATCCCCATGTGCGAGTAAAACAATCATAGTTGTTCCATCAACATTGCTGTGCAGGGATTTGAGGTGATGAGGCTGAAAGCTGTGGTTAGAATGAGCATTAATGCAATCAGATTCATGGTGCTTCCAGCGATACCAGCAAAACGCTCTATTTCAGCAACTGGATATATTTTGTTCAAGCTATCACCGCGTCCCAATAGATAACTATGAATAACAAAGCTCAATGTTAGCAGAGTTGCTACCCCAACAGGGATTGCCATGAGAAGTGGCGATACGACACATAAAATGGGTGTTACAGCACTAATGATGATGTGTAAGGCAATCCAGACGAAAAAACCAGCCAAAGAATGAAGCGTGTATCGGGCATAGGACGGTTGTGAATACATATTGCACCTTCTAAAATCTAATAGAAAGATAGAGAACAGCAAAAATAATGAGCCAGATAAAGACAACAAAATGCCAATACAAAACAACATTCTGAAGATAACCACGATAATTAGATGTAACGGAACCCGTCGCAACCCACATATTGACAAAAGTCATGGCGATTAATCCAATCAACACGTGTACTAGATGAATCGCTATGATTAATAAAAATAATGACTCGTAGGCATTTTCAGGAGGGAATAACGATAAGCTTGAAGTAGCGTAGATTTGAATTGCTATGAATACTGCGCCACATGCTAATGATGAAAGAAGGAATAATGTGCTACGTCCCTGTAAGGTGTTTTGGAGTGTCTGCAAAGACATCTGCGCGAAGACACTACTAATGAGTAAGATTGTTGTTGCTATGATTGGTAGAATGACATCCGGTATGGATGCGTCAACAGGAAGCCATTGAAGAGAATTGGCACGCAGGTAAAAGTAAACAGATAGAAGAACAATAAACAAGATTGTTTCGTTCGCAATCAGCAAGATTGTTCCCCACCAGCCAATTGACGCAGAGCCTGACACTTCGTTGGGCTGGGCAAGTTTTTCTACGGTAATAGACATTTCGCTCATGAGGTGATGCTCCTGCTTAATTTTGGATGGGGTAAGAACCACCAGATAAGGCTTGCGATAACACCCATCGTGCTGAGGATTGATAACCACCATAGTGTCAGTAAAACGCCGATAAATAGGAGCAAGAGCATCAGTGCCAATACAAAGGGTTGTAAGCTATCCTGTGGCAGATGGATGATCGCCTGCGGTCGTGCATTGATGACCGATGTACTCAGTGTTTCGTGTTTATAGGGGTCAGATAAATCATGAGAGGGGACTGCTACATATTTTTCTGTGTCATCTGGGTCAATTTGTGCTGTGTCCCATAACGGTGTGGCACTGGTGACATGCGGAATAATCTCGAAGTTATAGCCCGGTGGTGGGGTCGGAGTTGCCCATTCTAAGGTTGCGCCTCCCCATGGATTAGCATCAGCATCTTCGCCCATAAAGGCACTATAAATGACATTGATAACAAAGATAACAATGCTGAGGGCGAGGATTCCGCCACCGATAGTTGCAATCAGATTATACAAATCCCACCCAAATCCTGAACTATAGGTATAGATACGATTTGGCATCCCCAACAAACCTAGGATTTGCATGGGGAAAAAGGTCAGAAAACCACCGATAAGTGAGCTAGCAATGTGAAGTTGCCCCAAGCGCTCATTGAGGCAACGCCCCATCATTTTGGGTCCCCAGTAATAAACCGCTGCAAATGCAGGAAAGACTGCTCCACCAAGCAATAGATAGTGAAGTTGAGCAACGCTGAAATAAGTTCCACTGAGTTGCGGTGCAATTGGCAGCAAGACACTACTCATCGCACCAAATAGGAAAAATATGAGGAATGCAAATACCCATAGCAAGGGTGTTTTCAGTTGAACATTGCCGAATGCTAAGGTGGCTATCCAGAGAGATATTTGAATCGTGAGAGGAATGCCGACGACAATGACTGCTAGCACCACAAAGATATTTGTCAGTAAGGATAGTGAGCCAACAAAGAGATAACTGAGCCAGAGCATGAAGCCAAAAATACCTGAAACAATCGTTCCAGCGATGATTAAGCGGTAGCCGAATAGTCTACGGCGTGAGAATGTTTGAACAATTTCGGAGACAATTCCTAGCGCGGGCAATAAAATGATAAGGAGATAGGCATAGCCAAAAAACCAGAAGAGATGTTGCCATAGAAAGAGTGTGCCACCATGTGCTCTATCGTAGATGAGAAAACCCAAACGACGTTCAAGGAAAAGTAGAATATTGGCGGTATTAAGTGCGGGAATGGCTATTATGATGGCAAAGGAAACTGTGAGAATTGTCCAGACGAAAATGGGGGTTCGCATTAGTGTCATGTCTGGCGCACGCATCTTAAAAATCGTCACAATGAAATTGATTGCAACGGATGTTGTTCCGATACTGAGAAGTGAAAGACCTAATATCCAGAAATCCATATTAAGGTCAGGGGCGTGTTCCAGTCCTGTGAGCGGGGGATATGCGATCCACCCACCATAGGGCGCAAGACCAAATAAGGAACTGATATAAATGAATAAGCCCGAAAAGAGAAATATCCAATATCCTAACGCATTCAAGCGCGGAAATGCCATGTCACGAGTACCAATCATCAGAGGGATGAAATAACTCCCCAGACCAAACAAAATTGGGGCGGCAAAGAAAAAGACCATGAGCGTGCCGTGCATGGTGAACCACTGATTATATACTTCAGGATTGATGAAGGTATTATCGGGGATAGCTAGTTGAATACGAATCAGAAGGGACTCGATGCCTGCAAAGCTGAAAAAGAGAAAAGCCGTGGCAATATAGCGAAGACCAACGATTTTGTGATCTCCTGTTGTCAACAGGCGCGACCATCCCGCAGGTTCATCCCAGTGTAGCGCGAGCTTTTCATTAATGTAATCAGCCTGTATCATCATTCAGAATTCCTTTTATCAGTCCAGTGTTTCAAGATACGCAATCAGTGCATCCACCTGTTCTGCATCAAGATACATTGGTGGCATATAATTGCCTGGTTTAATCGTCTGCGAATTAAGAATCCAACCCATGAGACTGCCATGATTGTTGGGCAAAATACCTGCGCCGAGGGTGTTACGGCTGGCGATATGGGTTAAATCAGGTCCTATTACGCCTGTTGCTGGTGTGCCACGAATGGTATGGCAATAGACACAGGCAGACCCCATAAATGCCTGATACCCTTCTAATACCAGTGAATCAGAGGTGTCTGGAAGTGGGGCTGGTTGTGCTTGTTGATCAATCCACTGTGAAAATTCATCTTCTGTAACGCCTATCATCTCAAAGCGCATATTGGCATGTTGCAATCCACAATATTCGCCACAAAATCCTTCATAGATACCTACTTCATCAATATCTAGATACATTAGGCTCGTTTCGCCAGGTGACATATCCAGCATGGCATTTAGCTCAGGTAGCCATAGGCTGTGGATGATGTCATCGGAAGTGAGATGAAATTGTATAGGTTGCTCTATAGGAATGACGATTTCATTGGCTGTGACCACATCATGCTCTGGATAGCGTACTTCCCACCACCATTGGTGTCCTATGACTTGAACATGGAGGGTATTTTCATCATCGGGTGTTAATGCCATAAACTCTGAATAATCTGAGACGAGGAAAAGGCTAATTCCCATTAATATCAGAAGGGCTGTTGCCGGAATGATGCTACCAAAGATAACGATTAGGCGTGTTACTTCTTGTTCGTTTTCAGGTTCAGCAGATAACGTAATGTCATCATCACTGCGATTGCGCCATATAGCCCATGAGAGTATAAAAGTGACAGCAACAAAGATGATGCCTATGATAGCAAATACCAACCAAGGGAAGTTGTTGCCCATCATAGTATCATCCGTGTTGGCTACCACTATAGGAGAATACTCAGTACAGGAACTTGTAATTATTAGAATACCTACAGAAAGCGGTATCAAGTAGGGGATGGGCTTCCTTAAAATAGTCATTCTAATCCTTCATGCTGTAACTAATCTGTGTCCACGAACTGAGTCCTCATCGCTCCTTCATTTAAAAGTTAGCAGATTTAGATCAATGACCAAACGGCTTTATGACCCCATTAGATATAGGCAAGGTGGACTATATCAAGGGTTTTTTTATCAATAATTTTGCTGAACATCCAAATATGACAACACCAGTTAACGTAACGGTCAAGCCCGTTCGATATTTATCCCTCGAATTGCTTAATCAAGCCATGTGTCTTATGTTGTGTAGTACTCCTGACCTATCTCCACCTATGAACTAGAAACAATACATTATGGTTATTAGGGAGTAACGGAAATATATAACCTGTCTCATTACATTCTAGTGACTGCCTGATATGCTTTTTGAATGAAGCTTTAGACACCGCTTTATTGATAAAGACAGGAACAAACATATGGTACAAATTGGATATGGGATTTCTAGTGAAGAACATCCTCCATCAAAGCTGGTAAAGAATGCCCAGCGAGCGGAGGAAATTGGTTTTCCTTTTGCACTTATCTCGGATCATTTTCACCCATGGATAAATCGCCAAGGACATAGCCCCTTTGTCTGGAATGTGATTGGAGCTATTGCTCAAGCTACGAACAAAATTCGGCTGGGAACCGGTGTAACTTGTCCGACAATCCGCATTCATCCTGCTATCATTGCACAGGCAGCTGCAACTAGCGCCACACTGATGCCCGAACGTTTTTTCCTTGGCTTAGGAACAGGCGAAGCATTAAATGAACATATTTTAGGAGATCCTTGGCCCGCTTATGAAATTCGTTCAGCGATGCTTGAAGAGGCGGTTGAAGTGATTCGACTATTATGGACAGGTGATAGCATTACTTATTATGGCTTTTTCTATACCTTAGAAAATGCGCGTATTTATACGCTACCCGAAAATTTGCCACCTATTTATATTGCAGCTTCTGGCGAAGAATCCGCTGAGTTAGCCAGTGATATTGGAGATGGCTTCATTAGTACTGCGCCCAAAGCAGAGCTAGTCGAGAATTTTCGTAAGTCGCAAACTGATGATCGTCCACGTTACGGAATGATGACGGTATGTTGCCATGAAGACAGCGCAGAAGCCAGAAAAATAGCTTATGAGTGGTGGCCTAATGCGGCTCTCCCCGGTGAACTTGGTCAAATACTGCCCACCCCTGAACATTTTGAACAGGCAATAAAACTCGTGACCGAAGATGCTGTAGCAGAAGCAGTTATCTGCGGAAATGATCCGAAGCAACATCAGGAAAAAATCCAAGACTTCATTAATGCTGGATTTGACCATGTCTACATTCATCAGGTAGGACCTGATCAAGAAGCATTTTTCACATTCTATGAACAAGAAATTTTACCTTATTTTAAAGAAGAAGGGATGAGTTTATGAGTACCAAACCGCCAATGAAAATTAGCGAAGAAGCTGATCAGAAACAACTTGATATGGCGAAAGAGCAGGGCAATGTATACATTCAAGCCCTTAAACATATGGTGAATGAGGTTGCTAATGACGGTGGCGAAAAAACCGTTGGCGACTACATTGTTGCTTATGCTATTGAAGATGCGGAAGGGATGTATTGGATGCAAGATGGTGAGCTACAATGGCAAGAACCTGATGCTAATATCCATATTGAAGTATCGGTGCGTGATGCTTCAGACCATCGCTTTATCCCCAATCTGAACATTATTGTGACCTTGATTGATGCGGATGGCAATGATGTGGGTACTCATGAACAGCCTTTTGTCTGGCATCCCTGGTTGTATCACTATGGACGGAACTGGCAGGTAGAGGCATCGGGTTTATATACTATGCGTGTACAAATTCCTGCACCGAACTTTCCACGTCATGACCCTGAAAATGGTAAACGATATGCGGACGATGTGGAAGTTGTTTTCCCGAGTGTGGAAATCAATCTTAAGACAGGTGACATGGAAAAACCAGACTATGATAAGTCGCAAGATAATCTGCAAGTTTGGGTATCTCCCTATGATAAAGGGCAATGGCGCGTGCATCTTGCCAGTCCTGATAAGACAATTATCATCACTGATACGCAGTCCGAAGCAATTAATGAGGGCGTTGATTATTCTAAAAAACATAAAGCTGAACTTTTTATTCAGGGCGAGGATGGCACCATTCGGGATAGACGGACTTATGGTAATGATCCCTATCCGCCAAAAGGCTAAAAATAGGAGACTCATATGCTGGGAAGGAAGGTAAAAAATATTTTATACCGCAATGACTATGCTTTTGTGAATGTGCTAGATACCTATTATTTCAGGTCATGTGACCTATAGCTATATAAGCCAGTCCTATCATGGCACCAAGTTTGCCTCCTCTTAAAATATGTGATGATATTAATCCTGATATAAAAAGGGATTCCCATTGAGTTGTGAATTTTCTGCATACCGAGCAAAATTTTTAGGATTTTGTACTGGCTTGCTATTCATGGTTAGTGCTTGTGGTCAAGTAGAAACCTCTATCATGACACCAGCCGGTCCTGCTGCCAGTCGTATCAATAACATCTGGTGGGTTTTGCTCATCGTAGCGACCCTTATCTTTGTGTTTACCATGTCTCTCCTCGCAATTTCCCTCTTTAAGTCTCCTGAAGCAGATGAAAGCGATGACAATCCTGATACGGGTGTCTTTATGGGCAATTTGACCTTTGTGGTGATTAATGGAGTAGTCATGCCAGCTGTCGTCCTTGCAGGTATCGTGATTATGTCACTGACTGCTATCCAAACTTTGTCTCTGCCTCAAGATGCTTTTACTTTTACCATTGAAGTAACCGGACACCAATATTGGTGGGAATTCTATTATCGTGATTATGACGTTACCACGGCTAATGAATTGCATATCCCTGTCGATGAACCTGTGAGGATTATCTTACATACAGAGGATGTTATACATAGTTTTTGGATCCCTGAGATTCAGGGCAAGATGGATATGATTCCCGGACAAATCAATGAAACATGGATTGAAGCGTCTGAAGTAGGGCAGTATGAAGGGATTTGCACAGAATTTTGTGGCTTACAACATGCTAATATGCGATTCCATGTGTTTGCAGAAAATCGGGATGACTTTGAATCCTGGGTTGCACAGCAACAACAATCGGCTGTTGCCCCTCAAAACGACCTTATTGAACAGGGTTGGCAAGTCTTTCAGAATGAAGGCAATTGTGCTGAATGCCACGCTATCAGGGGAACGAATGCAACAGGGGCATTGGGTCCTGATTTAACCCATTTCGCATCACGCTTAACTATAGGTGCAGGAACAATCCCTAACACTGCAGGACATCTATCCGGTTGGATTATTGATTCTCAATCAATTAAACCCGGTAGTCTGATGCCTCCTATTGAACTCTCAGGTCAGCATTTAGAAGCTCTAGTTGCCTATTTACAAAGTCTTGAATGATGAAAGGACATGACAGCGAATGTCAGCCTCCCCTTATGAATCAGTAGAATCCGTCCCCATGATATCAGATGAAGAATTTGAGAAAGTCTGGAGACCTCTACCTGGATTATATGGATTTATTTCCACTGTTCAGAATGGACCCATTGGCGTTCGCTTTATTATGACATCATTTTTGTTTTTTATACTAGCGGGGATTGCGGCACTGGTAATGCGGATGCAACTAGCTATACCCGATAACACGCTGGTTGATCCTGAAACCTACAATCGCCTTTTTACTATGCACGGTTCTACCATGATGTTTTTATTTACCGTACCCTTGGTGGAAGGTATAGCAACGCTCGTTTTACCACAGATACTTGGCTCACGCGAATTACCATTTCCAAGATTAACCGCTTTTGCTTATTGGACATTTCTAATTGGTGGTTTAATTTTTTATTCGAGTTTTTTCTTTAATGCTGTGCCCGATGCTGGTTGGTTTGCTTACGTTCCGCTGAGTGGGGAAACATACTCGCGTGGCTTAGGCATGGATTTCTGGTTACTTGGTCTCGGTGTAGCAGAGATTGGTGCAATTGCAGGCGCATTTGAGATTATTGTGGCGGTTTTCAAAATGCGTGCGCCGGGAATGAGTCTCAATCGTATTCCTGTATTCGCGTGGGCGATGCTTGTCACTGCTTTTATGATGGTTTTTGCTTTTACGCCGCTTGTTTTCGGTAGTGCAATGCTTGAGCTTGATCGTATGATAGGGACTGATTTTTTTAATCCGGAAACAGGGGGCGATGCATTACTCTGGCAACACATTTTTTGGATATTCGGGCATCCAGAGGTGTATATACAGTTCATTCCTGCGGCTGGCATGATTTCGACGATTGTGCCTGTATTTGCACAGAAACGCCTGGTTGGATATACGCTCGTTGTGCTCTCTATGCTTGTCACGGGATTTTTGAGTTTCGGCTTATGGGTGCATCATATGTTTGCTACGGGCTTAGGTATTGTGACGCTTTCTATATTTTCGGCAGCAAGTGTCATGATTACTTTCCCAACTGCGATTCAAATATCATGCTGGCTAGCCACCCTATATAAAGGGAAAATTGTCTGGAAAACGCCGATGTTGTTTACAGTCGGTTTTTTCTTCAATTTCATCATTGGTGGTTTAACGGGTGTGATGATTGCTATCATTCCCTTCAATGTTCAGGTGCATGATACCTACTTCATCGTCGCCCATCTTCATTATGTCTTGATTGGTGGTATGTTATTTCCGATTTTTGCAGGTTTATATTACTGGGTGCCTAAATTTGCTAACCGCATGTTGGATGAGAGATTGGGGCAAATTAATTTCTGGCTTGTATTCATCGGCTTTAATGTTACTTTCTTTCCCATGCACATTAGCGGTATTTTGGGCATGTCGCGTCGGGTTTACACCTATCCTGCCGGAACGCCACTCAGTATTTTGAATCTCATCTCAACCGTTGGTGCTTTTATTCTGGCGGCAGGTGTCCTCAGTTTCATCGTAAATTATGTATATAGTCGTAAAAATAATGATGTCCTCGGAAACCCGTGGAATGCAGACACGCTAGAATGGGCAACACCAACACCGGCTTATCAATATGGTTTCCGTCGCATACCGATTGTTCATAGTCGTCATCCGCTATGGGACGATTATGAATTGAGTGAAGGCGATGAGAAAACTGTAAAGTTACTTGAACTTTTGGAACGTTGGCCCAATAAATGGCGCGCACAACTCGTAACTTCGGTTGTTGATGGTGAGCCACAGGAGTTATTTCGCGTTGCAGGTCCGTCGATATGGCCCTTTATTGCCGCTATTGGCGTAATGGGATTTTCATTTGTTCTCATCTTTAAATGGTATTTACTAGCAGTGGGGTCAATAGTTCTCATGATTATTGGCTTGCTCGGATGGCATAATACAGATTATGCACAACCTACTCGCGACTCAACACTTGATGAGGATTTTGAGGCAAAAACGGGGATTCCTGTTCGAGCGCAGGGAAGCCATCATGTATCGTGGTGGGGGATGAGCCTCACGGTAATGACACTGTGTATTTCGATTGCAACATTGACATTTAGTTACTTCTACCTGCGTTTGAACTCGCTCGAATGGCCTCCTGCCAATATTCCTGACCCTCAATTGCTCCTGCCGATTATTGGCACAGTCGTATTTCTAATCAGTGTATTAGCGATGTGGTGGGCAGAAGAGGGTGAAAAAGAAGACAACAAATCAAAAATGTTAACGGGTTTGTTAGGCGCAAGTGGTTTAGCCATCCTCTATATGGTCATCATGGCGTTTTATCTGGGAACACGTAGTTTCAGCTTTAATACAAATGCGTATGGCTCGATTTTCTTCTTGAACAACACCCTTCAATATGGACTCATTGCAATGGGTGTTTTGATGACCTTAGCAACAGCCTTTTGGTTATGGCGCAGTGATGATGACATAGCTCTACACGTATCGACGCGCTATATCGCTCTGTATTGGTATTTTACGGCTTTTGCTTTGTTGTTCAATTACAGCGTTCTGTATCTCGTGCCATACTCATCGTAATTTTCAGGGAAGGAGGCACTATACTATGACACAAACAACAAATGTGCGACATGATCTTATCAATAGTGTGCGCTTGTGGTTTGTTTTTCTAAGTGGTCCTATTGTATGGATAACACATTTTACGCTGGTTTATATCTTTGCTGAATTCGGATGTGCGACGCGCTTCAGCACACTGATGTTTGCAGGACAAAATGGCATCGTGATTGCAGTGATTATAACCAGTGTAATTGCCCTTGCATTTACTGTAATTGCCACGTTTCTCGCGTATCAACTTCGTAACCCTGAAAACCTTGAGGACAATATACTTTCTATTGAGTTCCAACACTTCATGGCGGAATCGGGTTGGGTAATGAATGCGATTTTTAGTGTCGTTATAATAGCTACAGCGATTCATGCCATGTGGTTATCGTCCTGCGCTCATTTTGGTATATCGGCTTGAAGGAAAGAGAGCAATGAACAAACGAGTGCTTATCATAATAATTTTGATTGTATTTATGGGCATCGTTATAGGTTGTGGAGTGCCTCAACAGACCATCATTGAGCGAGAATTTCCAAATGCGGATGCCGAAGCAGGTCGCCAACATTTGATTGATTATGGTTGCGGAGCTTGCCATAGGATTGAGGGCATCGCAAGCGCAAATGGGGTAGTAGGTCCACCACTGGTTGATTACGAAGAACGGCTTTATGTCGCAGGGGAACTGCCTAATAATGCCAATAATCTCATCCAATGGATACGCGACCCTAAATCAATTAATCCTGATACTGCCATGCCCAATTTAGGGCTTAGCCTCGAAGAAGCACGTGACATAATTGCCTATTTCTATTCGCGCTAAGGGATGCTTCACATCGTCTGGAAGTTACTTTCGATGTAGTCTGCTGTGCGTAATGCCAGAGCAACCAAGGTCAATGTTGGGTTAGCTGTACCAACTGTTGGAAATGTGCCACTGCCTACAAGGAATAAATTTGGATGATCGTGTGTGCGCTGGTAAGCATCCACCACCGAATTTGTAGGGTCGGTTCCCATACGATAAGTTCCCATGACGTGTCCTGCCCCGAAATGCTCTTCGGAATGGTTGATGTCTGTGCAATTCATCGCATTAAAAACATCTTCTGCAACTCGACGTGCTTCACCCATAGCTGTCGTAACATAATCACCAAGGCTATAATGAATGCGTGGGCGTGGAATACCAATTGCATCTAATTGATCAAAAGCAGGTTCAATGCGATTATTCGGGTCTGGTAATTGCTCAATTAGTGAGGCAAAACGAAATTGTCGTGAGACGCGGTTGTTAAGTTCGTTTCGTAGTTCTTCACCAATAAACCCTTCTTCAATAAGAGTACCAGCTAAACTGACAGGTGTCGTTCCCGGAAAAGACCAGCCATCTTCACCAATTGCCATACGAAAAGCGGCGTAGTCTCTACGGAAATCGCCATCGCGGAAATTTTCGATACCAGCATTTTCTAAGGGAGAGCGATACGGGAAAACAGGATTTTCGGCTAATGCCCAACTTAATTGGACGGGATGATCCATCAAATTACGTCCCACCATATCACTAGAATTAGCAACGCCATTAGGGCGTGATTCTGTGCGTGACATGAGTAAAATTTTCGGAGTTTCGATGGCATGAGCGGCGAGGACAAAGATGCGACCTGTTGCTGTTTCTTCGCTACCATCCGGACGTTTGAAGTTCACTTGTGTAATGCGCTCGTCATCACCGACTTCTACAAAATGAACAACCGCGTTTTCAATAATTTGTGTACCCAATGCTTCAGCTTTGCTAGCGTGTACCGAGGCATCATATTTCGCCCCAATCGGACAAATGGGTACACAGGTTGCATTACCACAGCAAGGTGGACGTTCATCATAAGTGGCGCTATTGCGTGCTTGAGGAGTTGGTAAGACATCTAGACCAAGAGAGCGCACTGCAATTTGCACCTGTGTATCAAGGTAGGTGAGGGGCAACCCTAGTTGAGGATATTCAGTATGGTCACGCGGTGAGCCTAAATCGACATTGGTATGTCCTGCGACCCCCATGGACTTTTCGGCTTCCCAATACCATGGGCGTAAATCGTCATAACTAACCGCCCAATCCATTCCATGTCCATAACGACTCTGAAGTTCAAAATCAGCGGGTAGATGCCTTAAGCAAGTTCCGAGCCAATGCCACGTTGTTCCGCCGACCCGTCTCTCATAGTTGCTCTTAAAAAATACGGGACCTTCTTGAATATAATAGTCGTCTAAAGCAGTGACTTTAGGGCGTGGGGCATGATCAACATCAGGATAAGGCGAGGAGGGTACTTTAGCTACAGCACTGCGATAGTTGGCAACAGCTTCGACACGATTGACGCGAGGTCCCGATTCTAAAACTACGACACTAAATCCTGCTTTACTCAGATGATGAGCAACGTGCAAGCCTGCGACACCTGCGCCAACAATTACCACATCTGCCTCATAATCTGCCATTGAGATTGCTCCTTCAGAGAAAAATTATCGTTGTAAGTAGGGATTGGTTTGCCAGAAGCCGGGTGCGCCACAAATCGTTCGTGGTTTGGTAAAATCAAGCGATTTCCATGCAAGTGCGTCAGTATAGGTTGCCACAACGGTACTATCTCCATTCTGATAGGTTCCCGTATACCAGTAATTGACAATATTATTGACAACGCTTCTCATCTCTTCGTCCTCGAAAACACCTGTCTGTTGCAATTGTTCTAAGGTAAATTCCTGAGCTTGTTCGGGGAAATTAGCCCGCTCATATAACTCTGGTAGCGAAACTTCTCCACTGAGATTTTGCATATAGGTAGAGGCAAGTTCAGGATTCAAATCACTGAAACCTGTTAAGAGGGCAGAAAGCTGAAGAAAGCGATTAACATCACTTGCTGTCATATCAGAAGCAGGGTAAGGGCTAGCGACCTCTTCCAATGAGATAGTCACACGTTCATTCTCTGGCAGAACATCACATGCCTGTATGACTGTACCTGCGCCAAGTATGCCAAATAAACGCAGAAATGTGCGTCGGGTCATTGTCTGTTTAGCGTCTCTTGCTTCATACATCGCTACATTCCTTTGCTTTAGGCACATGAGTATCATTCGTTATCTTAAAAAGAAGTGCATATTTAAGCATGACACATCAGTCTACAATGTACGGGTAAGTAGACCTATTACTCTCCCATCTGAACTACCTGTTTGCTTACCACACCAACATTTTTTGTTCCACTTACCTATACAATATGGTGCTTTTGGTCACTTCAACCAAGTAAGGCATGAACTTATAATTCTTTAGATTCTTACAGTAAATGTTACAAATACACATACTCCTTTAATCTAGTAAGCGATTTTTAAACATCCATCTTATATAGATTACGGTAAGCTTTTTTAATACACCACTCGATAGCAGTCTAATATCTAATAGTAGAAGGATAATGCTATGTTCAAAAGTATTCTGGTTCTTTTGGAAGAGGGTTGTACGGAACATATGGTTCAATATGCGCTGGATTTTGCTAGATTCTCAGATGCAAAAATAAGTTTTGTTTACTTGATGGACAACGGGGAAGACGAAAGTAAAGCGATCACCGATCCCATAACTTGGAGTTTTACGAAGTCAGAAGCTCAAGCTAAGCTGGAACAGTTGGTAACGAAGTCAACATCACAAACATACAATGTCTTAAATATGCTTGTCAGTAATCAACCGATTGAATCGATACTCCAGCAGATGGATGTAAGGAATGTTGATTTGATTATTGTGGCAAAACCTGCCAGCAATGCCCGAAACAAATTTTATGATTTAATGAAAAGTACAACAATTCCGATTCTGCATGTTCCTGTTTCAGGCAATTTCAAAACATCTCACCAGAAAATCTTAGTCCCACTTGATGGCTCGCAAAGAGCAGAATGCACATTGCCCCTCATCCAAAATTTATGCAAATCAAGTAGTAACCAGCTTGTACTTGCTCATATAGTACAACCTCCCGCAGGTATTTACTCAAAGGATGCTGGTGGGGATGAGTTGGTAGCACAAGTTATTAGAACAGGAACAGAGAGGGCAAGCCAGTATTTGCAAGATTACTCTTCACGAATATACGCTCCCACAGAAATGAAGGTGTTGGTCAACACCAATATTGCTTCAGGCATCCACCAAATTATCGACGATGAAGAAATTGACCTTGTTGTTTTGAGCGCACATGGTGAAAGTGGCGACCCTAAAATTCCATTCGGGAGCATCACACATAATCTCATCTCCTACGCAACGGTTTCCGTACTCGTTATGCAGGATTTGCCTAATCTAATTAAATTTGATACTACAAATTCAGTAGCAGGGCAAAGACGTAAAACAGGACGAACTGCCGTCTGAAAATAAGTCTCAAAAATTGTAGTTAATCAGTTTAAACAAAAGTCAGGGGAGTTCATGCAAGATTCTGAGAAGGTCAATGTGATTAATGCGGAATATGAACATAAGGATAACGTACTACAACAAACAAGGGCTATTCAATTGGCAAAAACCCATGATGCTGAACCCAATGTAACAGGCAAAGAAACGGCATTCCTTAAACATTCCGCATATTATACTGACCAACTCAATCAAACATATCAATATGTGACTCAACGTGCAGAATCTGATTTTACTATTCATTTGGCGGGTGAATGGTTATTAGACAATTTCTATATAGTACAGGAAGCGATGCGGCAAATCGAGGCAGATATGCCTCAAAGTTACTATCGACAATTGCCAAAGCTAAACACAACTCAACTTGCGGGTTATCCGAGAGTTTTTGCTATTGCCAGAGCAATTTTTGCGACTTCGAATCATGCTCTTAGCATTGATAACATTCAAACGTTTTTGCACGAGTACCAAACGCAACAGCCACTTTCAATGGGTGAAATCTGGGCATTACCGACCATGCTTCGTATCGTCAGCCTTGAAAATTTGATTTGGGCTGTCTGTAAAATAGCTGATAACCCACTCCAAGAATCCTTTTATGATTCACCTATTGCGCTGGACAACTTAGACAGCGATACAATTGTCGCCAATGCTATCACGAGTTTACGAACCTTAGCGACAGAAAACTGGAATGTATTTTTCGAGTCTGTTAGCCGTGTCAATGATATTTTAAACCTTGACCCCGCAGGCGTTTATGTCGCAATGGATTTCGAGACACGGAATCGCTATCGAAAACAGATTGAAACATACACCCCAATGGATGGTCAGCGTGAGGAAGAGATTGCACAAATAGTCATTGAACTCGCCCAACAAACACAAAATCCTAATGCAAATTCTCGTACTGCACATATTGGCTACTACTTAATTGATGGTGGAATTAAGCAACTTGAAGATGCGATTAGCTATCAGCCCTCGTTGGGGCAACGCATTACACGCTTGATGCAATCACACAGTTTTTTTTGGTATATCAGTAGCATTATGTTGATTACAGTAACAATTCTTGCTTTACTGATTCCACTTGGATTATCACTTGCCACCTTTCCGTTATTATTGCTCGTATCTGTACTTGTTTTCCCTGTGAGCGTCATTGCAGTAGAAACAGTCAATTGGTTTATTACACAAATCTTTCCCCCATGTCAGCTACCTCGTATGGATTACAGCCGACAAATTGCACCGCAATATCAAACGATTGTCGCTATTCCTGCGATGCTTACGGACAATGCTGAAATCGAAGACCTCGTGCATCAAATTGAGCAACACTACATTCGCAATTATGATGAGCAACTGGTCTTCGCTCTACTTTTAGATTATGCTGATGCGTCTGACCAACACATGGCAGATGATAATTCTTTGAGAGATTATGCTATACAGAACATCCGCGCGCTTAATCAAAAGTACGGGTCTAAAATAAAGAAGCCATTTTATCTTTTTATTCGAGAACGTCTCTGGAATGAGTCTGAGCAAACTTGGATGGCGTGGGAGCGCAAACGTGGCAAGTTATCGGAATTCAATCGCTTTATTTTGGATCCCTCATCTCACACAAATTTTGTCGTCACAGAAGGCAATATAGATGATTTGCGGCAAAGTCGTTATGTAATTACGCTGGATGCTGATACTATTCTACCCAAAGGCGAGGCAGCTCGCTTAATTGCGACAATGGCGCATCCGCTCAACCAACCTGTTTTTAATGAGGAAAATAAGAAGATAACAGCAGGTTATGCTATCATGCAACCACGTGTACAGATTATGCCTCATATTGCCAATCAATCACGTTTCACGAGAATCTTTGCTGGAGATACAAATCTTGATTTATATACCCTAGCTGTTTCTGATGTTTACCAAGATTGTTTTAAAGAAGGAATATATATTGGAAAAGGTATATATGATATCCGCGCTTTTGAGGAAGTTCTCAAAAATCGTGTGCCAGAAAATCGGCTACTGAGTCATGACTTGTTTGAAAGTAACTATGCACGAACAGCACTAGTTACGGACATTGTATTGCTAGAGGATTATCCGCCACATTATCTGGCATATAATTTACGGTTACATCGCTGGATACGCGGAGATTGGCAGTTATTCCCATGGTTGCTCAGCCGTAAGACACAATTTTCAGGGCTTGGATACTGGAAAGTTTTCGATAATTTACGACGTTCACTTCTCTCGCCTACCATGCTGTTTTTGCTCATTCTTGCATGGACAGTATTGCCGGGTTCGCCTATATTGTGGACTGGTTTGGTACTCATAGCCAGTGGCTTCCCATTTATTACAACGCTATTAAATCAACTTTTAACCTTACCGGAACGTCCGAATTGGCAATCCATATCTCATAATTTGCGATCTGCGCTGTTACGCTGGGTGTTGTATCTGGTATTTTTACCGCATGATGCTTTGATTCATATTGATGCGATTATGACTACGCTATGGCGTTTGATTCGTCGTAAAAGGCTTTTGAAATGGGTCTCGGCTTCACACACCATCCGCCTATTTGGTGGTGATATAGGCATTGAAAATGTCATGCACCAAATGCACACAACATTGGTTATTGCCGGTTTCACAACGTTCTTTGTTGCCTTGATGCGACCCATGGCTTTATTCGTGGCGTTTCCATTTGTGTTAGCGTGGCTATTATCGTTACCTGTTGCTAGTTATCTAAGTAAGCCTATTTTTAAAGAGGCTGAACAATTAAACGAGGCTCAACAGCAACAATTATACCGCATAGCACGGCGAACATGGTTATTTTTTGAAAAGTATGCTGGACCAGAAGATAATTGGCTACCACCTGACCATTATCAAGAAGCACCGCGCGAAGTTATAGCGCATCACACCTCACCGACAAATATCGGCTTGCTCTTACTCTCAACACTGGCGGCATACGATTTTGGCTACATTGGGCTACCGGGCTTGTTGACCCGCATCAAACTCACATTTGAAACTCTGGACAAACTTGAGCGTTATCGTGGTCATTTCCTCAATTGGTATGATACACGTCGCTTGGTTATCTTGTCACCTCGTTATGTTTCTACAGTGGATAGCGGTAATCTCGTTGGTTTATTGATTGCCCTTAAAGCAGGATTGCAGGAAGTTAGCAAGCAACCAATCATGACTGAAAAATACTGGTCAGGTCTGGCTGATACTGTCAGTATGTTGACTGAAATGTTGGAACTGGTTGAAGGACTTCGAGAATCGCCAGAAGTGGATAAATTATTGCAACAGCTTCATGAAATTCGCAGTTTCGTTCAATCGGAATCTCCGCAGTTTGCAAACCCTGATGCGACCTTACATGCGATGTGGGAACAGGCGAAAGATTTTGTCATTGAGCTTCTAGAATCTACAAACATCTTATGGAACAGCCAGACCTCAAATAAATTTCGTATTTACTACGACCGTGTAAATCACCACATTGAAACGATTAAACGCGATGGACAACTCTTACTACCATGGCGTATCGTCATGCGTGATGTGCCAGAAGATTATCTGGCAGAAAATTCAGAACAAGATATTATTTGGCAACGCATTACAGGCTTACTAGATTCTATACCCAGCTTAAAGGATGCTCCAACGACCTATCACACAGCACTAATGGAGTTAGAGACACTAAGACCTTTAGTAGGGCAGAAACCAGACTGGATGCAATGGTGTGATGATTTGGCGATTGCGCTCAAAGATGCCTTACAACAGAACAAAGCGATGAATACAAATTTAAATGAATTAATGGCGCAAATTGACACCTATATTGAAGAAATGGATTTCACCTTCCTATTCAATGATACACGCAAAGTTTTCCATATCGGATACAGTATGGAAATGCAAGAATTGGACAATAGCTTTTATGACTTGCTGGCATCAGAAGCGCGTATTGCAAGCCTTGTCGCCATTGCTACAAATCAAGTGCCGCAAGAGCACTGGCTTCATCTCTCCCGTCCACTCATCAATATAAACGGAATCCCGACGTTAAAATCGTGGAGTGGCACGATGTTTGAGTATCTTATGCCAGCCTTACTGATGCACACGTACCCCGCAACATTGATAGACTATGCGTATAGAGCCGCCGTTGATAATCACATTAGTTATGGGCAACGCCATAACATGCCCTGGGGTATATCTGAATCAGGATTTTATGCCTTTGATAGCAACATGAATTATCAGTATCATGCTTTTGGTGCGCCAGAATTAGCTTTTAAACGTGGCATTGGGGCGGATAGGGTTATTTCACCTTACTCTACTTTTTTAGCACTGGCAATTAGACCTCAAACTGTGATGGAAAATGTAGCTAACCTCAATACTGTGGGTGCTTATGGCACATATGGCTATTACGAGGCAATTGATTACACAAAACACCGATTGCCACTTGGGAAAACCCATGCCATTGTCCAAGAATACATGGCACATCATCAGGGGATGATAATGCTGTCACTCCTCAACTTTTTGCAAGGCAATGTCATGATTTCACGTTTCCATGCAAATCCTTATATTGAAAGTGTCGAATTGCTATTGCAAGAACACATGCCGACACAGTTGCAATTGGCTGATGATCAGCATGATGATATTAAAATACAACGCACTGAGACAGAAAAAATCAATACAGCCCCGTGGCAACCAGACGTTGAAGCATCTGTTCCTCAGGTTCATTTCTTATCCAATGGGCGTTATGGAGTGCTTCTGACGAGTACGGGAGCAGGGTTTAGTCAGTGGAAAAATTTGGAGCTTACTCGCTGGTATGCAGATACAACGCTTGAAGATTGGGGCATGTGGATTTACTTGCTGGACGAAGCAACGCAGGACTTATGGTCAATCACGCACCAACCTGCGCCACAGGGGAGTTACCGTGTCTGGTTTCACCCTCATCAAGCGGAATTTAGAAGTGAAGTAAATGGTATTGTTGCTCAAATGCAGATAACAGTTGCCCCCGATGATGATGTGGAAATTCGCCGTGTACGCCTGACCAACAATACAGATGAGATACGACAACTCTATTATACAAGTTATGGTGAAGTTGTCCTCGCACCGCGTATGAGTGACCAACGCCACCCAGCATTCAGTAAGCTATTTATTGAAACAGAGTACGTTGAAGATATATCGGCATTGTTGTACTTTCGGCGCAAACGTGCCGAACACGATAAAAAACCCTATCTGTTGCATATGTTGTTTACAACTTCTGATGACATAAGATCGACCCATGTTGAAAGTGACAGACGTGATTTCATCGGACGCAACCATACCAATTCGCGTCCTATCTCCATAATACAACAAAATCGTGAATTTGATGGTGTATCTGAAACGACGATTGACCCTATTATGGCGCTTGGACATCGTATTGATTTGCAAGCTCATGAAGCAATTGAATTCGCTTATATAACAATGGCAGGTGAAACGCGTGCGTCACTTATCCGTACGGCACAAAAATATCGCTCATGGTCAACAATTGATTATGCTTTTTCTAAAGCACGTTACCACAGTGAACTTGAACTTCAACAGCTTGAGATTGATACACCCAAAATTGAACATTTCCAGACATTGTTCTCAGCATTGCTTTACCCACAACCGCAACTTCGTGCAGAGAGCGATGTTCTCGCTCAAAATGAACGTACTCAATCTGATTTATGGGCATATGGTGTATCCGGCGACTATCCTATTTGTCTGGTACGCTTGAGTGATAAAGTTGATTTGCCCCTTGTGCAAGATTTGTTAGAAGCTCATCTCTATTGGCGCAAACGCAATATTCAAGTAACACTCATCATCCTTAATCAGCGAGATACTGGCTACACACAAGAACTTTATAATCACGTAAAACGTCTTGTACAACGTTTGGATAGCGAAACATGGCTCAATCGCCACGATGGAATTTTTATCCTGCGTGCTGACCAGATGGATGAAGGTTCTAGAACCTTACTATTTGCCTCAGCCCGTGTCTATCTGGATGCTTCTAAAGGTTCGCTACAAGAACAACTCGATGGGCTAGCAGAAGATATAATCTATTTGCCCCAATTTATCCCAACAGATTCAGTTGAAGCTATCCGAGAACCGACACCTGAATTGAAGCGTCCGAATGATTTACTCTTTGATAACGGATATGGTGGCTTTGACTCACACACAGAGGATTACATTATTTTCCGTACCCACGATCGGATTCCGCCTGCACCTTGGATTAATGTTATTGCTAATGCTGACTTTGGTTTTTCGATTTCAGAATCCGGTGGTGGTTTTACATGGGCGGTGAATAGCAGTGAAAATCGGCTGACGGCATGGCAAAATGACCCGGTAAAAAATATGCCGTCTGAAAATCTCTATGTTCGAGATGAAGAAACCGGAGCTATATGGTCGCCTACGCCACTCCCAGCAACTTCAGATACCCCATATCTGATACGACATAGTAAGGGCTACACACAGTTCAAGAATAATACCTATGGTCTTGAGCAAGAGTTAACTCTATTTGTAGACCCTGAAGACCCCGTTAAAATAATGCGGATTCAGTTTAAAAATCACTGGAATCATACTCGCCGATTAACTATTACCTATTATGCTGAATGGGTATTGGGAACACTGAAAGATATTACACAGCAATATATCATCCCTGAATACGATGCTGATAAGCGTACACTCCTCGCTCATAATCCTTATACCCTTGACTTTGGTGACTCGTATATGTTTGTTACAGCAGGGCAGGAATTTCATGGCATGACAACTGACCGACGAGAATTTTTGGGTCGATTAAATGACCGTGCTGAACCAGCAGGATTACAACGTCTTGGTCTTGGAGGAGCGGTTAATGCCGGAGATGATACCTGTGTAGCTGTTCAGTTGCATTTAAATCTCGCACCGGGCAAAACTGATGACGTTTATTTTGTGATAGGTGGAGGTATATCGCGTGAAAAAGCATTGGCACTTTCACAGAAATATCAGCAACATGATGAGGCTAAAAGAGCATGGCACAATACAAAGCGATTCTGGGATGAAACAATGGCTTCAATCCAAATTGATACGCCAGAACCATCTATGAATTTGCTATTGCCCTGGTTGCATTATCAGGCATTATCCTGTCGCATTTGGGGGCGTTCTGCGCTATATCAATCCGGTGGGGCGTATGGCTTCCGTGACCAATTGCAGGATGTAATGTCCGTGATTCATTCTCATCCCGATGTTGCTCGTGAGCATATTCGGAAAGCAACACGCCATCAATTTGCAGAAGGGGATGTATTGCATTGGTGGCATCCACCATCAGGGCGCGGAGTACGTACCCGTTTCTCAGATGATTTAATCTGGTTGCCTTTTGTCACAGCATATTATGTCACATCAACGGGTGATACATCTATTCTAGAAGAGCGTGAACCTTTCTTAAGCGGTTCACCTCTACAACCTGATGAAGAAGAACGTTATGACTACTATAAGGCGGGGGATGAGACATTCACAATTTATGAGCATTGTCGGCGTGCATTAGAGCGGGCTAAAACTCGTGGTAGACATGGTTTGCCACTGATGGGTAGTGGTGACTGGAACGATGGTATGAGTCGTGTTGGCATTGAGGGCGAAGGTGAAAGTGTATGGGTCGCTTGGTTCTTAATTAAAACTATGCGTGACTTCATTCCGCTTTGTGAATACATGAATGATGATGATTTAATTGCTCATTATCATGAAGAAATAGAACACTACCTAAATGCTATTGAAGCTAATGCTTGGGATGGTAACTGGTATCGGCGTGCGTATTACGATGATGGCACGCCTTTAGGCTCATCACAAAATGAAGAATGTATGATTGATTCACTATCTCAAAGTTGGAGTATTCTGGCACAGCAAACTGTAAACGATAGAAGTATCGAAGCTATGCAGTCTGTTCTAAAATATTTATGGAAACCTGAAGATGACCTACTTTTGCTGTTTACCCCACCATTTAATCAAACAGAAAAAGACCCCGGTTACATTAAAGGCTATCCTCCGGGAGTACGCGAAAACGGGGGACAATATACTCATGCCGCTATCTGGACAGTTTGGGCGTTTGCGAAGTTGGGTGACGGTGAGCGTGCAGAATCATTCTTCCGCCTGTTGAACCCAATTTTGCATAGTGCAACACAGGCAGATGCACAATTGTATCGTGTAGAACCTTACGTTATTGCGGCAGATGTTTATAGTGCTAAACCCTATGTTGGTATGGGCGGTTGGACATGGTATACAGGCTCCTCAGGTTGGATGTATCGCCTAGGGATTGAGGCAATTTTAGGTATAGTTCGTGAAGGCGATAAACTCCTTATTAACCCATCTATTCCATCGCATTGGGATACCTATCGCTTAATTTATAAATATGGCAAGGCTCGCTATCATATTGAAATCCAGAACCCTGATAAGGTGAGTCATGGTGTAATAAAGATTACTGTTGATGAACAGTCTCAATCTGATTTAACTGTTGCGTTGACAGATGACAATAAAGAGCATCAGGTTGTTGTTCTTTTAGGCAAAATTGAATAATATGAATAAAGTGCAACTTACATGTGAGTCTGTTTCTGGCATGGATACGCCAGAAAATCCTCTAGGTGAATGGGTGTGGTAGATACTTAACACATCTGTCGCACTATGAAGCTCGTTTTCGGGCGTAAGTATGATGCAAACCACCAAGAACAGACTTTACTTCAATATCAATCACTGCCTCATCAAATTCAGGTGGGGCAGTTCCATTTGGGCGCAGTTGCTCAATGCCTTGATGAGGTCGGTTCTCGTTGTAGTAAGTCACATATTCACGAGTCACTCGACACAATTGACTTTCATCCAGAATAATCATGTGGTCTGAACATTCGCGTTGGAGACTGCCTAAAAATCGTTCGCAAGTCGCATTAGCTTTTGGGGCTTTAAATGGCGTTTTTAGTAACTCAATCCCTCTGTACGCTACAGCTTTCTCAAACTCCTGCCCAAATTTACAGTCATTGTCTGTGACAAGATACTTTGGCTGGTCATCCCAACTACCTGCTGCCAAAATTTGTCGAGACACCCAAACATCATTAGGGTGTCCTGTTATCCCGACATGAACGACGCGACGTGAGCCGAGTTCGATGATGACAAAAACAAATATCGCTTTGAAGAATACTTTGTAAGTCTGGAGGAAATCACAAGCCCAGATATGTCGCCCATGATTTTGCATGAAGGTTGTCCAATTTTGCCCACTTGGTCGCGGTTCTCGGACTGCTCGCATGTATTTCAAAATCGTTCTTTTGCTGACCTTAATTCCCAAGTGAAGTAGCT